>NZ_JACSQS010000003.1:0-109017 GCF_014836545.1 Stenotrophomonas lacuserhaii | reverse complement strand
GTTCGTGGGAACGCTCACCCGCATGGATGCGGATGGCGAGCCTACATGGACGTACTTGCGGCGATTCCCACGAACCCACCCCGCCCCGCCAACGCAACAGCCCTGCAGCTTTTGACGTTGACGTTGACCTCAAACCTCCTGCTTACTGCGCCGAAGCGCGGCCCGGCCCGCGGTAGCGCGCCAGCCAGTGCGCGTACGGCGCCGGCAGGGTGGTCCAGGCCGGGCTTTCAACCCCCAGTTCCTGCGCCAGCTGGTACGGGTAATGCGGGTTGGCCAAGTGCGCGCGGCCGATCATCACCAGGTCGCTCTGCTGCTCCTGCACGATGGTTTCGGCTGCTTCAGCGCCATCCACGCACCAGCCAACCGCCACCGCGATGCCGGCTTCATCGCGCACGCGCTGGGCAATCGGCGCCAGGAACGACGGAGTACCCCACGGCACGACGCCGGTCGGGATGACGAAGTTGATGCTGACGTTGAGCAGGTCCAGCCCACGGTCGCGCATCTGGCGGACCAGTTCGATGGATTCGGCCAGGGTTTCTTCATCGCGCCCATCGTATTCAATGACGCCCATGCGCGCGGTCAACGGCAGCTCGGCCGGCCATACCGCGCGTACCGCGGCGACCGTTTCCAGCAGGAACCGGGCGCGATTGTCGAAGCTCCGGCCATAGGTGTCATCGCGCTGGTTGCTATGGGCGGAGAAGAAACTCTGCGCCAGGTAACCGTGTGCGAAGTGCAGTTCCAGCCATTTGAACCCGGCATCGCGCGCGCGTTCGGCGGCGGAGACGAAGTCAGCCTGCACGCGCTTGATGTCCTCGACCGTCATTTCCTGCGGCAGCTTGGACAGACCGCCGCCGAAGGCAATCGGCGATGGCGCCAGAGTCGGCCAGCCGCGCGCCTCGTCATCGGCGATATGGTCGTCACCTTCCCACGGCAGGTTGGCACTGGCCTTGCGGCCAGCATGGCCGATCTGGATGCCCGGTACCGCACCGGTCTTGGCGATGGCGGCGGCAATCGGGGCAAGTGCGTCAGCCTGCGCCTGGTTCCACAGGCCCAGGCAGCCGGGAGTGATGCGGCCTTCCGGCGATACGCCGGTGGCTTCCACGATGACCAGGCCAGCACCGCCGCGGGCCAGTCCGGTGTAGTGCGCCAGGTGCCAGGCGTTGGGCACGCCATCGGTGGCGCTGTACTGGCACATCGGCGGTACCGCGATGCGGTTGCGCAGGGTCACGCCTTTCAGCTGGAACGGGGAGAACAGGTGGGACATGGGGACATCCGTGGAGGAGGGGAGCGCGACGCGTGGCGTCGTGGACTGCCCTAACCATGGGGGGCGGCGCAGGCTGAAACCACCACGCTGCGGCAGGACGCTGCATGCCATGGGTGCAGCGTCCAAACAGGGTGCGCGGCGTGTGTCATGACAGACGCCGGATTGCAACTGGGACACAACTCCGGTGTTCTGTCCGCATCTCGGCAGAGGGCGACGCATCTTGAGCGCACTTCGTAGGCTGTGTTCAGCAGCGGTTTCTACGGCAGTGCCATTCTCTGGACTGTTGGTTGGTTCCACGATGCACTGTGTCATCGATGCCGGTAGTGACCGATGGTCGCAGTCGTAGAATCGAACCCGCCGGGGTGGGATTGAGCGATTGAACCTGCCCCGTTCGCGCTGCACCAGACGTGCGCTGGAAGGTCGGTCCCCGGGGAGGGGGCGCATCGGCAGAGCACATTTTTCGAATCAGTGACCTGCAACAGGAAACAAGAATGAACGTCCGCGAGCTGCTGCAATCCAAGAAAGAAGCTGTCATCACCATCGATTCCGAGGATACGATCGGTGCTGCCGCGCACAAGATGAGCGCGAACAAGATCGCTGCCCTGGTGGTGACCAAAGACGGTGCCCCGGTCGGCATCATTTCCGAGAAGGACATCGTGCGCAGCCTGGCCGATGACGGTCCGCAGGCCGGCCGCCGGGTGATTTCCAGCGTACCGTCGACGGGCCTGGAAGGCATCGCGCCGGAGGCCACGCTCAAGCAGGCAATGTCCCTGATGACGTATTCGCGACGCCGCCACCTGATGGTGACCGAAGGCGCGACGCTGGTCGGCATCCTCAGCCTCGGCGATATCGTCAAGAACCTGCTGGGCGAGCTGGAGCTGGAAAAGGCCGTGCTGCAGGACATCTACCTGGCCGCGCACTGACCCCTCGGCACATCGCGACATGGGAAGCCGGGCAGCGCCCGGCTTCTTCGTTTCAGGCCGTCGAGACCGTCAGAAGGTGACCTTCACCGAATCGGCGCTGTACCGCGCTTCACCGTGATGGACCACTTCAATGTTGTTGCCATCCGGGTCCAGCACGAACGCGGCGTAATAGCCGGGATGATAGGGCCGTTCGCCCGGCGCGCCATTGTCCTTGCCGCCGGCGGCAAGGGCTGCCTTGTGGAACGCCTCCACGGTGGCACGGTCGCGTGACTGGAAGGCCAGATGGTGGCGGCCGGTCAGTTGGCCGGCGGCGGCGTCACTGTCCGCGCTGGAAATGAACAGCTCATCGGCCCAGAAGTAGTCCTCGCCTTCGCCGGCGATGGGGATGCCGATGGTGTCGAATACTGCTTGGTAAAAGCGTCGGCTGGCGGCAAGATCGCGCACGATCAGCTGGATGTGGTCGATCAATCGCCCGCGATGCAGCTCGTTGGTTTCCATGCTCACGCTCCATGAAAAAGGGGACGGAGGGGATTAAGTCGCTTGCGGCCCGATTGTGCCAGAAATGACTTAATCCCCTCCGTCCCCTTTTTTCCGTCAGCCGTTGGAGATGATCTCTACCCAGTAGCCGTCCGGGTCCTTGATGAAGGCCAGGTGCTTCATGCGGCCGTCTTCCAGGCGCTTCTGGTAGGGCACCTGCAGGTCGTCGAAGCGCTTGCAGGCCGACTGGATGTCCGGCACGGACACGCAGATGTGGCCGAAGCCGCGCGGATCGCTGTTGCCATCGTGGTACACCGGGCCGTCCTGCGCTTCGGTGCCATGGTTGTGGGTCAGTTCCAGCACCCCCGGCATGCCTGCCATCCACAGGCGGCGCTCGGCGTCCGACTCAGGCACCGGTGTGCCTGCCGGCAGCAGCGCCAGGAAGTACAGACTGAACCGGGCCTCGGCAAAGTCGCGCTTGTCGATCAGCTGGTAGCCCAGCACACGGGTGTAGAAATCCAGCGAGGCGGTGGCGTCCTTCACCCGCAGCATGGTGTGGTTGAAAACGAAGCCGGCGGTTTCCGCCGGCGGCTGGGCAGCGACGCCCGGAACGGTCTGCAGTTCGGCAAGGGTCATGTGGATCCTTCAATGGCGGCGCCCGGAATGGCGCGATGTCCCATTCTACCGGCCGGCGGATGACGGTCCGGCGTAGAATGCGTCCACCGCACCGTTCCACCACGGACAACGATTCCGCCATGTCGCAGCGTGAATGGGTGGCTGCCGCCATCCGCAAGATCGAGGCCGATTTCAACCGTTCGGCCGATACCCACCTGATTCCGATGGACCTGCCCGGGTTCGACGGCATCGAGGTGTACTTCAAGGACGAGTCCAGCCATCCCACCGGCAGCCTCAAGCACCGCCTCGCGCGTTCGCTGTTCCTGTACGCGCTGGCCAACGGCTGGCTGCGCGCGGGACGGCCGGTGATCGAAGCCTCCAGTGGTTCGACGGCGGTATCCGAAGCGTATTTCGCGCGCCTGCTCGGCCTGCCCTTCATCGCGGTGATGCCGGCCAGCACCTCGCCGGAGAAAATCGCCGCGATCGAGTTCCACGGCGGCCGCTGTCATCTGGTGCAGAGCGCGTGCGGCCTGAATGCCGCCTCCGAGCAGCTGGCGCGCGAGACCGGCGGCCACTTCATGGACCAGTTCACCTTCGCCGAGCGGGCCACTGACTGGCGGGCCAACAACAACATCGCCGAATCCATCTTCAAACAGATGGCCGAAGAGCCGCATCCCATTCCGGAATGGATCGTCTGCAGCCCAGGCACCGGCGGTACCGCGGCCACGCTGGGGCGCTACGTCAGCTACCGTCGGCATGACACCCGCATCCTCTGCGCGGATCCTGAAGTGTCGGTGTTCTATGACGGCTACCGCGCCGCGCTGGCCGGTGAGCCATGGCGGCAACTGACCTGCGAAGGCGGTTCACGGGTGGAAGGCATCGGCCGTCCGCGGGTGGAGCCCAGCTTCATCCCGACCAGCGTGGACGCCATGGTGAAGGTGCCCGATGCGCTTGCGCTGGCGGCAATGCGCCAGGTCAGCCGCCGCCTGGGGCGCCGTGTCGGCGGTTCCACCGGCACCAATTTCATCGGCGTACTGCAGGCCGCGCAGTGGATGCGTGAGGCAGGTCGCGGTGGCAGCATCGTCACCATCCTGTGTGACAGCGGCGAGCGCTACGCGCACAGCTATTACGATCCTTCCTGGTATGAACGGATGGGGATCGACGTGGTGGGCGCCGATGAAGTGCTTGCAGCGGTACTGGCAGGGGGCACCTTGCCGGCGCTGCCGGTGAGCAGCCTGGAAACGATCTGACCCCCCTTGCCATCCCGGCGGCGCGGCGCCATATCCAGCAGCATGCCACCGCGCGTGGCACCCGCTACTGGAGCCCCTATGACCGCCACCAACCCGTTGCTTGATTTCTCCGGCCTGCCGCGTTTCGCCGAGATCCGGCCTGAGCACATTGGACCGGCGCTGGACGTGCTGCTGGCCGAGGCGGAAGCCGCCGTCGCCGCCGCCGAGCGGGTGCAGCCGGTGTCATGGGAATCCTTCGTGGTCCCGCTCGACGATGCCACCGAGCGACTCTGGCGGGCCTGGGGCCAGGTCGGTCACCTGCAGGCGGTGATGAACACGCCGGCGCTGCGTGAAGCCTACAACCAGAACCTGCCGCGGATCACCAACTTCGGCACCGCACTGGGCCAGAACGTGGCACTGTTCCGTCAGTACCAGACGCTGGCGTCCAGCGCCGGCGCCACCGGCTTAGATGCGCCGCGGCGCAAGGTGCTGGACAACACCCTGAGGGATTTCCGCCTGGGGGGCGCGGGACTCGATGGCGCCGACAAAGCGCGCTTCACCGCCATCAAGGAAGAACTGTCCGCGCTGGCGGCCAGGTTCTCGCAGAATGTGCTCGACGCGACCGACGCCTGGTCGTTGTTCGTCCAGGACGAAGCGCGCCTGGCGGGCCTGCCGCAGGATGTCCGGGCCGCTGCGCGCGCAGCCGCCGAAAAGGACGGCAAGCACGGTTGGAAACTGACCCTGCAGATGCCGTGCTACCTGCCAGTGCAGACCTATGCCGAAGACCGCGACCTGCGCGAGACCCTGTATCGCGCCAGTGCGCAGCGCGCCTCGGAATTTGGGGAGGGCTCACTGGACAACAGCGGCAACATCGACCGCATCCTTGCATTGCGCGCGGAGCTGGCTGGACTGCTTGGCTTGGCCTCTTATGCGGACTATTCCATCGCCACCAAGATGGCGCAGGACCCGGCCGAGGTGCTGGCGTTCCTGCGCGACCTGGCGGCGCGTGCCAAGCCCTTCGCCCGCCAGGATCGCGTGGAACTGGAGCAGTTCGCGCGTGACACGCTGGGCCTGGACCACCTGCACGCCTGGGATCTGGCATTCGCTGCGGACCGCTTGAAACAGGCGCGCTACAGCTACTCCGAGCAGGATGTAAAACAGTACTTCACCGAACCCAAGGTGCTGGGCGGATTGTTTGCCGTTATCGAGCAGTTGTACGGCTTGCGGGTGCAGCCGGACAGCGCGCCGGTGTGGCATGACGACGTCCGCTTCTTCCGCCTGGAAGATGCGCAGGGAGCGCTGGTGGGGCAGTTCTACCTGGACCTGTATGCACGCGAAGGCAAGCGCGGCGGCGCGTGGATGGACGACTGCCGCAACCGTCGCGTGCGCGCAGACGGCAGCGTGCAGACGCCGCTGGTCTACCTGGTCTGCAACTTCGGCCGCGGTGCCGATGGCATGCCGGCGACCTTCAGCCACAACGAGGTCACCACGCTGTTCCACGAAATGGGCCACGGCCTGCACCAGCTGCTGACGCGTATCGGCGAACTGGGCGTGGCAGGCATCAACGGCGTGGAGTGGGATGCGGTGGAGCTGCCCAGCCAGTTCATGGAAAACTTCTGCTGGGAGTGGAGCCACCTGCAGGGCATGACCGCGCACGTGGAAACCGGCGAACCGTTGCCGCGTGCGCTGTACGAGAAAATGCTGGCGGCGCGCAATTTCCACAGTGGCATGGCCACGGTACGACAGCTGGAATTCGGCTTGTTCGACATGCTGCTGCACAGCCAGTTCGAACCGCAGCAGGACAGCGTGCTGGCCTTGCTGGAGCGTGTGCGCGAGGAGGTGGCGGTGAACCATCCGCCGGAATGGAATCGCTTCCCGCACCAGTTCAGCCATATCTTCGCCGGTGGCTATGCGGCCGGGTATTACAGCTACAAGTGGGCTGAAGTGCTGAGTGCGGACGCCTATGCGGCCTTCGAGGAGGCGCCGGATGCCACTGCGGCGACCGGCGCGCGGTTCCGCGATGAGATCATCGGGCGCGGTGGCAGCCGCAGTGCCGCGGAAAACTTCCAGGCTTTCCGCGGCCGCGCGCCGAGTATCGACGCGCTGCTGCGGCACTCAGGGATGGCGGTGTCAGGCTGACCTCCGTGGCGCACTTCTCCGCCGATGCGTGGCTGGCGGCTGCACAAGGCCAAGCAACGTGCGTGGACGGCGCACTGCAAAGTGCAATGCCGTAGAAGAAGCAAGGACGCCGGCAGGCCTGCAAATGCCTGCTGGCGTTTGCGAGCCCTCGATAGCCCACTATTTCCTATGAAGAGGAAGCGGGGCCGCTGCGTAGTGCTGTTTCCAGCGCAGCCTTTACGCCCTCCTGCTGATAATTCCAGGCATAACTCAAGGCGGTACTGCCGTGCGTGCACGTCGCATGTGGATCCGCACCGCGTTCAAGCAATAGTTCCACGATGTTTTCGTGGCCCGCAGACGCTGCCACCATAAGCAGGGTAGTGCCTGCCGGTCCCCTCTCGTCTACACCTGCGCCCTGCACCAGGCTTGATTCAAGCAGGTCGCGGTCGCCGGAGCTGGCAGCCTGGCGGGCGACCTCTGCGGCGGCCATGCTTCGCGTGCTCTGCGTAGTATCTGCTCCGCGGGCCGCCGCGTCACTGTGCCGCGCCGGTGGGGAGGGCTCCGGACTGCGGACGGTTGGAGACACCACTGCCACCGGGCGGGGGCGGGCGCATGTAGGTGCGGTACCCACGAACAGAGGCTCGACCGGCGCCGAGGATTCACGGCCGTCTTGCAGACACTGGGTATTCCCACCCGCAGGCCGCAGGACGCTCAAGAAGGGCGTGGCCAGGCTCGGGGAGTGGGCTCGAGGGTCGACCAGTGCCACGGGCGTGGACTGGGTTGCCCGTTCGATGTTTACCGCGGAGGATGCGCTGCCGCGCGCCGCAGGTGGTGGCAGATCCATATTGCGGACGACTGCAGGCACCACGGCAATCGGGCGCGATCCCGCAAGAGCCCGGGTCGAGAGCGGCGTAAGTCCGCCTGCGACGGCAGCGCCGGGGGCGGGCGGAATGGTGGAGACGTTGGGGTTGGTGGTCAGCACGGACTATTCATCAGCTCTGCATCGGACATCCCTTTACGGTGCGCGCTGGTGGACATCACCGCGCGGCCTTCCCTTGCACCTTTCACGATGGCGCCGACCGCCGTCCGTCGCTTCCAGAAAAGGAGCGTGTGCGAGTCAGGTCGCGATACGCGGCAGTGGCGACTTGAGCCCCTCCCCTCCCTTTTTCAGTCGACGTAGATCATCTTGCGGGTCATGCCGCCGTCGACGATGTGGTCCTGGCCGGTGATGAAACCCGCCATGTCCGACAGCAGGAACACCGCCAGCGCGCCGATGTCGTCGGGCTGGCCGACACGGCCCACCGGGTGCTGCGCGTGATCGGCCTTGGACAGCGACGGTGTACGCCGCCGCGCCGGCGCCTGCCAGGCACCGGTCGCGACCCATCCAGGGCTGATGCTGTTCACCCGCACCGCGGGCCCGGCGCTGAGTGCCAACGCGTGGGTGAAGGCGACCAGCCCGCCCTTCGCGGCGGCATAGGCTTCGCTGTTCGGTTCGGACTGCTGCGCGCGCGTCGAGGCGATGTTGAGGATCGCGCCACCACCGTGTGCCGCCAATGCAGGCAGTGCGTGCTTGCTGCACAGGAAGGCGCCGTGCAGCGAGGACAGGCGACGTTGCCATTCGCTCCACTCCATGTCGGCCAGCGCGGTGCCGTGCGCACCGGCAATCCCCGCATTGTTGACCAGCCCGTCGATGCGGCCGAAGCGCTTCAGCGCGGCCGCGACGAAGCCGCGCGCGCTGGCTTCGGCGGTGATGTCCAGCTTGCGGAAGGCGGCGTCGGCAGGGCGATCCCATTCGGCCAGGCAGGCCTTGCCTGCGCCCACGTCGAGGTCGCCGATCATCACTTGGCCGCCCGCACCCAGCACCGCCTGCGCGATGCCGCGGCCGATGCCGTTGGCCCCCCCGGTCACCAGCACCACCTTGCCCGCCAGCGGCGCGCTGGGCCACGCGGATACGGCCGGCACGATGCTCATGACAGGTCCTGTCCGCGCAGGCGCCGCCACCAGCCCTCCACGCCGATGCGGTCCAGGGTCTGGATGTTGCGTTCCACGATCACATCCGGGTCCGGGAAGGCGTCCACCGCACGTGCCACGCTGTCTTCGCGCAGCAGGTGCAGGATCGGGTAGGGCGCGCGGTTGGTGTAGTTGCTGGCGTCGTCCGGCGCAACGCCTTCGAACTGGTACTGCGGGTGGAAGCTGGCCACCTGCAGGATCCCCTGCAGATCCAATGCTTCGATCGCCGCGTCGGCGTTGTCGAGGAAATCGTTGTAGTCCAGGAAGTCGGTCAGCACGTCCGGATGGATGATCAGGGTCGTGTCGATCTGCTCGGGCGACGCATCGCGCAGCAGCACCAGTTCTTCCGCCAACTGCTCCACCAGCGCTTCGGGCGTGGTGGCATCGCTGAGCACATAGCGCACCTGTTCCTTGACATAGACCGCCTTGGCGAAGGGGCACAGGTTCAAGCCGATGACGATGCGCTCCAGCCACAGGCGGGTGGCGGCAACAGGGTCTTCGGCGGGCGGCCCTTCGGAGGTAACAACGGAATCGGTCATGGCGGGCTCGGCAGGCTGGCGGGGAAGTCGGCGATCAGTCGCGGAAGTTGTCGAACTGCAGCGGTAGTTCGAAGTCGTTCTTGCGCAGCAGGGCCATCGCGTCCTGCAGGTCATCGCGCTTTTTGCCGCTCACCCGCAGCTTGTCGCCGTTGATCTGGCTTTCCACCTTCAGCTTGGCTTCCTTCAGCGTGGCGGCAATCTTCTTGGCGATCTTCTGCTCGATCCCCTGCTTGACGGTGATCTTCTGCCGCGCGCCGGCGACGTTGGTTTCCACCTCGCCGAATTCCAGGCTCTTGGTATCGATCTGGCGGGCGGCCATCCGGGCGCGCAGGATGTCGGTCATCTGCTGCAGCTGGAACTCGCTGGGAGCGCTCTGCGAGATCACGCTGTCTTCCAGCTCGAACTTCGCGGCCACGCCCTTGAAATCAAAGCGCGTGGTCAGTTCACGGTTGGCCTGGTCGACCGCATTGACCAGCTCGTGCTTGTCCACTTCGGAGACGACGTCGAAAGAGGGCATGGGGAAACTCCTGGATTCAGTGCCCCCCATTCTACCCAACCCGCCTTGGAAGGTCGGCGTGGCAGGGGCGATAATGGGCCATGAACGCCCCCGCCTCCCCTTCGCGCGCCGTCATCTGGATGGTTGCCGCTGTCGCCTGTTTCTCGCTGATGGACGCAGGCATGAAGCAGCTGGCGGCTGGATATCCTTCGCTGCAGGTGACCTTCCTGCGCGGCGCCGCCTCGCTGCCGTTCGTGCTGGTCTGGGTGCTGGCCAGTGCCGGGCCGCGTTCCTTGATTCCAAAGCGCTGGGGCCTGCACCTGCTGCGCGGCGTGCTGGGCATGGTGATGATCGGCTGCTTCGTCTTCGCGCTGCGCGACCTGCCGCTTTCAACCGCCTACAGCATCTATTTCGTCGCCCCGCTGATCATCGCCGCGCTGTCGGTGCCGCTGCTGGGCGAGCGTGTCGGGCCGCGGCGCTGGGTGGCCATCGGCATCGGCCTGCTCGGGGTCATCGTGGTGCTGCGGCCCGGCGTGGACGGGTTCATTTCCATCCCCGGGCTGATGGTGCTGGTGGCCGCCACGGCGTATGCGGTGGCCGCCATCACCGTCAGCCTGTTGACCCGCACCGATACCTCGCAGTCGATGGTGGTGTGGTTCCTGGTGATCATGGGGATCGGGGCCGGTGCACTGGCCTGGCCGGAGTGGGTGCCGATGCAGTTGGCCGATGCGCCGCTGGTGGCGGGCATGGGGCTGGCCGGCGCACTGGGACAGATCGCGCTGACCCGGGCCTTCCAGCTGGGCGAAGCGTCAATGATCGCGCCACTGGAGTACACCGGGCTGGTCTGGGTGATCGGCTGGGATCTGCTGTTCTGGCAGCAGTTGCCTGATGCGTGGACCTGGAGTGGCGCAGCCATCATCGTGGCATCGGGCCTGTACCTGCTGCACCGTGAGCGGGTGAACCGCCAGCAGCCACCGAAGCCGCTGGATCACCCTTGAGGCCGGTGGGCATTGGGCCCGCCTGGTTCGTCATGGCCATGCCCCACGGCGTCACCGTCGCCGATCATGTCGGCCAGCTGGGCCCGTTTGCGCGGTTCGCAACCCACGCCAATAGCCAGCGCTTGTCGGAATTGCGTCACGTCCCATTGCGCAGCCTGCGCCTCCACTGGTTCCTCGGGCGGCGGGCGGGGCCGGGTTGGGACTGGCCATGGCGAAGGCGACAGTCCGCCGCGCGCGAGGCCTGTCACGTGGCTTAGAACCATCCGGAATATCATTCGTCTCACCGGCATAGGCGCAAGACCGTCCGCGCTGGTAGGCTGCACGCCCCCCCTCCAACGCCCATCCGGTGAGCTGCTGCCGTGATCGAGTTCCAGCGCCTGCACAAATCCTATGCCGTGGCCGGCCGCGCCGTCAGCGCGCTGCAGCCCCTGGACCTGACCGTCGAGTCCGGCGAAGTGTTCGGCATCATCGGCCACTCCGGCGCGGGCAAATCGACCCTGATCCGCATGATCAACCGGCTGGAGGAGCCCAGCGGCGGCCGCCTGCTCATCGAAGGGGAAGACGTCACCGCCCTGGATGCAGCCGGCCTGCGTGCGCTGCGTCGGCGCATCGGGATGATCTTCCAGCACTTCAACCTGCTGTCCTCGCGCACGGTGGCGTCCAACGTCGGCTTCCCGCTGGAGCTGGCCGGCACGCCACGCGCGCAGATCGACGCCCGGGTGGCCGAACTGCTGCAGACCGTCGGCCTGCAGGCGCATGCGGACAAGTACCCGGCACAGCTGTCCGGTGGGCAGAAGCAGCGGGTCGGCATCGCCCGCGCGCTGGCCACCGGCCCACGGATCCTGCTGTGCGATGAGGCCACCAGTGCACTGGATCCGCAGACTACCGCCTCGGTGCTTGGGCTGCTGTCGAAGATCAACCGGGAACTGGGCCTGACCATCGTGCTGATCACCCACGAAATGGATGTGATCCGTCGGGTCTGCGACCGCGTGGCAGTGCTTGATGCCGGTGAACTGGTGGAGATGGGGCCGGTCACCGATGTGTTCCTGCATCCGCAGCATCCGACCACGCGCCGTTTCGTCAGCGAATCCGAGCACATCGACGAGGGCACGCTGCACGGTGATTTCGATACCGTTGGCGGCACCATCGTGCGGCTGACGTTCCTGGGTGCTGACACCTACCAACCGCTGCTGGGCAGCGTCGCCCGCCAGACCGGCGTGGATTACAACATCCTGTCAGGCCGCATCGACCGCATCAAGGACACCCCGTACGGGCAGCTGATCGTGTCGCTGGTCGGCGGCGACCAGGCTGCCGCGCAACAGGCATTCGCCGCTGCCGGCGTGCACGTAGAGGAATTGCGCCGATGATCTTCGCAAGCAATGGCGGCTTCTTCCGCCACCTGGACGCCGGCAAATGGGCCGATATCGGCCAGGCCACCGTCGACACGCTGCTGATGCTGGCCGGGTCGCTGCCGCTGACCCTGGCCATCGGCCTGCCGCTCGGGGTGCTGCTGTACCTGTTCGGCTCACCACAACTGCGGCGCAGGCCGGTTGCCTACGGCGCGCTGGCGCTGGTGGTGAACCTGCTGCGTTCGGTGCCTTTCATCATCCTGATGATCGTGCTGATTCCGGTCACGTTGGGGCTCATGGGCACCTCGCTGGGTGTGCGTGGTGCCATCGTACCGCTGGTCATCGGGGCAGCGCCGTTCTACGCGCGGCTGGTGGAGACGGCGCTGCGCGAAGTGGACCGCGGGGTGATCGAGGCCACTCAGGCGATGGGGGCCACCACCTGGCAGCTGGTGAGCCGCGTGTTGTTGCCCGAAGCCCGCCCCGGCCTGATCGCCGGCGCGACGGTGACCACCGTGGCACTGATCGGTTTCACTGCGATGGGCGGTGCGATCGGGTCCGGTGGCTTGGGTGATCTCGCATTCCGCGATGGTTACCAGCGCTCGCATACCGACGTGGCGCTGGTCACCGTGGTGCTGCTGCTGGTGCTGGTGCAGCTGCTGCAGATGCTGGGCGACAGGTTGGTCGCGCACTACAGCCGGAAATGACCCCAGCGCCGGGTCGTGCCCGGCGCGGTGGCCCACGCTCAGCGCTGGTTGGGCACTTCGTAGCCGAGTTTGTCGACCTGGCTGCGCTGCTGCGGCACCCGCTTGAGCTTGTCGGTGTTTACCCCGTACTCGTCGCGCAGGCGTTCGGCCAGCTTCTTGTACAGACCGTTTTCCATTTCGGGCTTGCGCGCGAAGATCCACGCCATCTCACGGCCGGGATAGCCGACCAGCGCCCACGAATAATCCGGTGCCACTTCCAGCACGCGCGAATGGGTCGGGACCACGCGGTAGAACCAGGTGCGCCAGTCGTGGTTGCCGCTGTCTTCGTCGACCGAGGCGCGCGCCTGGATTTCCTGCAGCGGTTCACTGAAGCCATCGCGATAGCGATACGTGATGCCAATCTTCTGCGGCTCGCGCAGGGTGTACTCATTGACGCTGGCTACGTGGCCGCGTTCGATGAAATTCGGCACGCGGCCGATCACATACCAGGTGCCCATGAAGCGCTGCAGGTTGATCGGCGCCCCCCGATCGTCCTGATCGGCCACGGCCACCGGCTCCGGCGCGCTGGACGCGCTGGAACGGAACATCGCACAACCCGGCCCGACGATCAGGGTGGTCAGCAGGACAGCACACAACGGGCGGATCGACGGCATGGGAAAGCGGGCTCCAGGAGGGCTTGCGCAAGCATGGTCGAATGCGCGCGAGGGATTCGTCAATGGTGTCTGACCGTGAGATGTCGCAGCTGGTGAGAAACGACAGGGGCAAGGTGGCGACTCGAAACCCTTTTTCGCCTTCGGAGACCTCCATGCGCCCACGTCATCCTGCCCGCTCTCCTTCGCCGGACACCGCTCCGGACCCGCGCCTGCTGCGATGCGTCAGGCACGCCGCGCTGGCCGGGCTGGCGATGGTGCTGGTATGGCCGGCCGCGCGCGGCAGCACCGGCTGGCTTGGCTGGATGCCGCTGTGGCTGCTGGGCATGCCGCTGGTGGCCTGGTGGTCGCTGCTGCGCTTCCCCCTGCCGCGTTGGCAACGCCGGCGTGTGCAGGCGCGGCGGCGGGGAACGCGCGCGGTCCGTACGGCCTGACCTTCGACACGGGGGCAGGGCGCAGGCCCTGTGATAGCGTTCTGCAGCTTATGACCGCCTGGAACCGCAATGTCACGACTCGCTTCCGCCTGCCTGCTGGCCGGCATGATGACCGCTGCCTCGGTGGGGACCGCCGTGGCCGCTGAAACTGAACAGAACGATCAGTACGCCTGGCTGGAAGAGGTTGCCGGTGACAAGCCGCTGGCATGGGTGAAAGAGCAGAATGCCAAGGCCGAAGCCCGTCTTGCGCAGTCGCCGGCCTTTGCCCGGATGGAAGCAAGCATCCGTGAAGTGCTCGATTCGGACGCCAAGATTCCCGGCGTGGAGAAGATCGGCGAGTACTACTACAACTTCTGGAAAGACAAGCAGCACGAACGCGGGCTGTGGCGCCGCACCACCCTGGCCGAGTACCGCAAGGCGTCGCCGCAGTGGGAAACGGTGATCGACCTGGATGCGATGAACAAGGCCGAAGGCGAGAACTGGGTGTGGCACGGCGTGGAATGCCTGCGGCCGGAGTACGACCGTTGCCTGATCGCGCTGTCGCGTGGCGGCGCCGATGCCGATGTCACCCGTGAGTTCGACCTGGCAAGCCGCAGCTGGGTCACCGATGGCTTCTTCCGGCCCGAATCCAAGGGCGGGCTGGGCTGGGTCGACCGTGACAGCGTGTTCGTCTATACCGATTTCGGCGATGGCTCGATGACCACCTCCGGTTACCCACGGGTAGCCAAGCTGTGGAAGCGCGGCACGCCGCTGGCTTCGGCGCAGGTGGTGTATGAAGGCAAGCCGGATGACATGTACATCGCGGCGCTGCACGATGACACCCCGGGCTTCGAGCGCAACCTGGTCAGCCGCACGCTGGCCTTCTACAACAACGAGCTGTACCTGCGCGCCGACGATGGCAAGCTGAGCAAGATCGACGCGCCGAACTCGGCTGAAAAGGGCCTGCACAAGCAGTGGCTGAGCCTGGAGCTGCGCGAGCCGTGGACGGTGGGTGGCAAGACCTACGCGGCCGGCTCGCTGCTGGCGGCCAGGCTGGAGGACTTCCTCGCCGGCAAGCGCGATTTCGACGTGCTGTTCGCCCCGACCGACACCACCTCGCTGGCCGGTGCGGTGTGGACGAAGGACCACGTGGTGCTGAACGTGCTGGACGACGTCAAGAACCGACTCAGCGTGCTGACCCCCGGCGCCAACGGCTGGACCCGCAGTGAGTTCGTCGGTGCGCCGGCATTCGGCACGCTGGGTGTCGGCGCGGTGGACAGCAACGACAGCAACGCGGTGTGGGTGACCGCCACCGATTACCTGACCCCGACCACCTTGGCGCTGGCCGAGATCGGCAGCAAGCCGGAAGTGCTGAAGACCATGCCGGCGTTCTTCGATGCCGAAGGCAAGGTCATCGAACAGCACTTCGCCACCAGCAAGGACGGCACCCGCGTGCCGTACTTCGTGGTGCACGCCAAGGACATGCCGCGCGATGGTTCGAACCCGACCCTGCTGTACGGCTATGGTGGTTTCGAGATCTCGCTGACCCCGAATTATTCAGGCGGCATGGGCCGTGCCTGGCTGGAAAAGGGCGGGGTGTACGTGGTCGCCAACATCCGTGGCGGCGGCGAGTATGGGCCGCGCTGGCACCAGGCCGCGCTGAAGCAGAACCGCCACAAGGCGTATGAGGACATGGCCGCAGTCGCGCGCGATCTCGTCGCGCGGAAGATCACCTCGGCCAAGCACCTGGGCGTGCAGGGCGGCAGCAATGGCGGCCTGCTGACCGGCAACATGCTGACCCAGTACCCGGAGCTGTTCGGTGCGGTGGTGGTGCAGGTGCCGCTGCTGGACATGAAGCGCTACAGCCATCTGTTGGCCGGTGCCTCGTGGATGGCCGAATACGGCAACCCGGATACGGCCGATTGGGAGTACATCAAGACCTTCTCGCCGTACCACCTGTTCGATGCGAAGAAAGCGTACCCGCCGGTGCTGTTCACCACCTCCACCCGCGATGACCGCGTGCATCCGGGCCACGCGCGCAAGATGGCGGCGAAGATGATCGACGCCGGCAAGGACGTGACCTACTACGAGAACATCGAAGGCGGTCATGGCGGTGCGGCGAACAATGCGCAGGCCGCGCACATGTCCGCATTGGCCTACAGCTTCCTGTGGGAGCGCCTGGGCGGTAAATGACGGTATGAAAGACGCCGCCTCCGGGCGGCGTTTTTCTTTCGGTAGTGACGGCCGCTGGCCGTCATGAAGCCTCTGGTCGACGGCCAGCGGCCTTCACTACCGGGGCAGCGTGCGCAGCCCGCGTGCGATCCGTTCCACCGCTTCCTGCAGGCGTGTGATTTCCTGCGTATAGGCCAGCCGCACGTGCTGGTTGGCCCGGTGGAAGCCGAAATCCAGGCCGGGGGTGAAGGCCACGTGCTCGGTTTCCAGGAAGTGCGCGCAGAACGCCTGTGCGTCGTCGGTGAATGCACTGACATCCGCGTACAGGTAGAACGCGCCCTGCGGTTCCAGCTCGATACGGAAACCGAGTTCGCGCAGCGCCGGCAGCAGGAAATCACGCCGCTGCCGGAATGCTTCGCGGCGCTGTTCGAAGATCGCCATCGCTTCGTCCTCGAAGCACGCCAGCGCGGCGTGCTGGGCGATGCTGGAGGCGCTGATGTACAGATTCTGGGCCAGCTTCTCCAGTTCCGGCACTGCGGCCGGCGGTGCCACCAGCCAGCCCAGTCGCCAGCCGGTCATGCCGAAGTATTTGGAGAAGCTGTTCAGCACGAAGGCCGAGTCGTCGACCTGCAGCACGCTGGCCGCGTCCATGCCGTAGGTCAGGCCGTGGTAGATCTCATCGACCACCATGTGCCCACCCCGTGCGTGCAGCGCCTGCGACAGCGCCGCCAGCTCCGGTGCCGACAACACCGTGCCGGTGGGGTTGGCGGGCGAGGCCAGCAGCGCCCCGACACTGTGTTCGTTCCAGTGCGTGGCCACCAGGTCTGGAGTGAGCTGGTAAGCCGTGCCGGCGTTGACCGGCACCAGCTGCGCGCCGCCTTCCACCAGACGCAGGAAATGCCGGTTGCACGGATAACCCGGGTCCGCCAGCAGCCACTGCCTGCCCGGGTCCACCAGCAGGCTGCTGGCCAGCAGCAGCGCGCCGGAACCGCCCGGGGTGATCAGGATACGCTGCGGATCGATATCCAGCTGGTATTGGCGGCGGTAGAAACCGGCGATCGCTTCGCGCAGCGCAGGCAGGCCGCGCGCGGCGGTATAGCGGGTGTGGCCGGCGGCCAGCGCGGCCTGCCCGGCACGCACCACCGGTGCGGCGGTGGTGAAGTCCGGCTCGCCGATTTCCAGATGGATCACATCGTGGCCGGCCTGTTCCAGCGCCTGCGCACGCGCCAGCAGGGACATCACGTGGAAGGGGGCGATATCGTGGCTGCGCCGGCTGTAGGCCGGTCGCTTGTCGTCATGCAGGGGGCTCATGCCGCCCATGGTACGCCGGTGACCAACGGCAGGCTTGTCCACTGCCACGCGTACGCCCAGACTGGCGGTTCAAGGAAGCCGTTGCAATCCCGTCCCAGGAGCCTTACTTCGTGAAGTCCACCCTCTGCCTGTTGCTTGCGAGCCTGATGACCACCACCACCCACGCCGCCCCCCCGCCCGTCGCGCCGGACGCCGAAAAGCGCCCGCACGTGGTCAAGGCCCCGTTCGGTGCCAGCCGCAACGACGACTACTACTGGATGCGCGACGACAAGCGCGAAGACAAGGCGATGCTGGCCTACCTGCAGGCCGAGAACGCCTACACCGACCAGGTGGTGGCACCACTGAAGCCGCTGCAGGAGACCCTGTACAAGGAGATCGTCGCGCGCATCAAGCAGGACGATTCCAGTGTGCCGGCGCGGGAGCGTGGCTACTGGTACTACAGCCGTTTCGAGACCGGCCAGGACTATCCCATCCATGCGCGCCGCAAGGGCGACATGCAGGCGGCCGAAGAGATCCTGCTGGACGTCAACCAGATGGCGGCCGGCAAGGGCTACTTCAGCGTCGGCACGATGGAAGTCAGCCAGGACAACCAGCTGCTGGCCTGGGCCGACGATGACGTGGGCCGTCGCCAGTACGTCATCCGCTTCAAGGACCTGCGCACCGGTGAGGTGCTGCCGGACACCATCACCGGTTCGTCCGGCAACCTGGTGTGGGCCGATGACAACCGCACCGTGCTGTACGTGGAGAACGATCCGGAAACCCTGTTGACGGTGCGGGTGAAGAAGCACGTGCTGGGCACCCCGGCCAGCAGCGACGTGGTGGTGTACGAAGAGCAGGACGACAGCTTCTACATGGGCATCGGCCGCACCCGCGACGACCGCTTCATCACCATCGGCCTGCACAGCACGGTGACCTCCGAAGAGCGCTATGCGCCGGCCAGCGATCCGACCACCTTCACCGTGCTGGCGCCGCGCCACCGCGAAGTGGAATACGATGCGGACCACTTCGATGGTCGCTGGGTGATCCGTACCAACGACGGGGCCAAGAACTTCAAGCTGGTCACCGCGCCGACCGAGGCGACTTCGCGCGCGCAGTGGAAGGACTGGATCGCGCACGATCCGGCGGTGTACATCGAAGGCTTCGAACTGTTCGATGCGTTCACCGCCATTGCCGAACGTTCCGAAGGCCTGGAGCGCATCCGCCTGCTGTTCAAGGACGGTCGCACCGATTACGTGAAGGCCGATGAGCCGGCGTACTCGATGGGCCTGGATGACAACACCGAAGCCGATACGCCGTGGCTGCGCTACGCGTACACCTCGATGACCACCCCGACCACGGTGTTCGAGATCAACACGCAGAGCGGCGAGCGCCGACAACTGAAGCAGCAGCCGGTGATCGGCTATGACGCGTCGAAGTATGAAACCGACCGTGTGTGGATCACCGCGCGCGATGGCGTGAAGGTGCCGGTCTCCCTGGTGTACCGCAAGGGCTTCAAGAAGGACGGGACCGCCGCGTTGTTCCAGTACGCCTACGGCAGCTACGGTATGTCGATGGACCCCTATTTCAACCAGACCGCGGTGAGCCTGCTCGACCGTGGCGTGGTGTATGCCATCGCGCACATCCGTGGCGGCCAGGAGATGGGGCGCGACTGGTATGAAGACGGCAAGCTGCTGAACAAACAGAACACCTTCAACGACTTCATCGACGTCACCCGTGGGCTGGTGCAGCAGGGCTGGGCCGCCAAGGATCGCGTCGCGGCGTCCGGTGGCAGTGCCGGTGGCCTGCTGATGGGCGCGGTGGCCAACCAGGCGCCGCAGGACTATCGGGTGATGGTGGCGCAGGTGCCGTTCGTCGACGTGGTGACCACCATGCTCGACCCGACCATCCCGCTGACCACCAACGAGTACGACGAGTGGGGCAACCCGGAGCAGAAGCCGTTCTACGACTACATGCTGAAGTACTCACCGTACGACAACGTGGCCAGGCAGGCCTACCCGGCGCTGTTCGTGGGCACCGGCCTGTGGGATTCGCAGGTGCAGTACTGGGAGCCCGCCAAGTGGGTGGCCAAGCTGCGCGATGACAATACCGGTACCCATCCGATCGTGTTCCGCACCAACATGGAAGCCGGCCACGGTGGCAAGTCCGGGCGCTTCCAGCGTTACCAGGAACTGGCCGAATCGTATGCGTTCGTGCTGGACCAGCTGGGCGTTCCGGGCCCCTGATTGCCCGGTAGTGACGGCCGCTGGTGGGTGACGACCAACGGCCCTCACCCACCCAAGGCGAGGGCCAGCGGCCAACCCGGTTTGACGGCCAGCGGCCATCACTACCGTATCCTTGGTGGCATGAACACGCCTGACCGTCCTGCTGATCCTGACGCCCCGGCGCCTGCGCGCCGGGCGCGCTTCAAATGGGCGTGGTGGTTGCTGGCCTATGCCAGCCTGGGCACCGGCATCGTCGGTATCTTCGTGCCGGGCCTGCCCACTACCGTGTTCATCCTGATTTCGGCCTGGGCGGCGTCGCGCGGTTCCGAACGGCTGCACGGCTGGCTGCTCGGCCACCCGCGATTCGGCCCGGCGATCGGCAACTGGCAGGCGCACGGGGCGGTCAGCCGCCGTGGCAAATGGATGGCCACGCTGACCATGGCGGTCTGTGCCGGCATCATGCTCTGGTGCGTGCCGGTGGCCTGGGTCAAGGGGTTCTCCATCGGCAGCATGATGGTGGTGTGCGGGTGGCTGTGGATGCGTCCGCTACCCCCTGCTGGAGCGTGAATCCATCCGCGGCGGAGCAGGCGCGGTGGGCGACGAAGGGCAGGGCTCGGCGCTACACTCGGGGCATGAACAATCCCCGCCGAACCCTCATCCTGATTCCGCTGGCAGCGTCCGCGCTGCTGTTCCTCAGCGCCTGTGGCAACAAGGGTCCGCTGGTCATGCCGCAGAAGCCGGTGCCGGTGGAAGAAGTCGCCGAGCCGGTCGACGTCCCCGCCGCCGATGATGCCACGCAGGAGCAAGCCACCCCGCCTGCTACCCAGGACACCGGTGCGGGCAATCCCAGCACCGTTCCGGACCCGGTGACGCCGCAGATCGACGATGGCGCCGGCGACAACAATGAGTGAGGCAGCACAGGATGCGGTAGCGGCGGCCGCTGGCCGTCAGACACCGCGCGGCACCCCGCTGCGTTTCAGCAAGATGCACGGCGCAGGCAATGATTTCGTCATGATCGACCTGCGCGACGGCACCGCGCCGCCTTCGCCGCAGCTGGCCGCGCGGCTGGCCGACCGGCACACCGGCGTAGGCTGCGATCAGATCATCACCATCGAGCCACCGCGGGCGCCCATGTCGGTGGCGTCCTACCGGATATGGAATTCGGACGGCAGCAGCTCTCAGCAGTGCGGCAACGGCGCACGCTGCGTGGCCGCCTGGCTGGTCCGCAATGGCGATACCGGAGATCGTGAGTTCGCCATCGACAGCCCGCTGGCCACGCATTCGGTGCGTACGCTGGGCGAGGATCGTTTTTCGGTGGAAATGGGCGTGCCGGTGTTTGAACCGGCGCAGATTCCGCTGATCGGCTTCGCGCGCCCGCGCGATGAATACCTGCTGCCCCTCCAGGGCGAGACCGTCCGCTTCGGTGCGGTGTCGATGGGCAATCCGCATGCAGTGATCGAAGTCGGCCTGGTCGATGCCGCACCGGTGGAACGCCTGGGCGCCTCGCTGCAGCAGCATGCCTCGTTCCCGGAATCGGTCAACGTGGGCTTTGCCCAGGTGCTGGAGCCCGACCATGCGCGCCTGCGGGTGTACGAACGTGGTGTCGGCGAGACCTTGGCCTGTGGCAGCGGCGCCTGCGCTGCGGCGGTTTCGCTGATGCGGCGTGGTCGCCTGGGCCCCGATGCACGGATCAGCCTGCCAGGAGGTGAGCTGCGCATCCAGTGGGCCGGTGAAGGCCAGCCAGTGCTGATGTCCGGACCCAGCGCATTCGTCTTCGAAGGGGAGTGGAATGCATGAGTGACAGTACGGAAAAGCTCGCCGGCCACGAGGTTGCCGCCTGGTTGCGGCGGCATCCGGGCTTCCTGAAACAGTTCCCGGACCTTGCCCTGACCCTGGTGGTGCCGCGCGATGACGGCCCCACCGCGTCGCTGGCCAGCTATCAGCTGGACGTGCTGCGTGACAAGAACCGCGAGCTGTCGCGTCGACTGGCGGACCTGGGCCACACCGCGCAGGTGAACGAGCGGCTGGCCGTGCGTACCCACCAGCTGACGCTGGCGTTGATGAAGCAGGACAGCGCAGCCGATACGCTGCGCGCGATGGCCGCGACGCTGGAAGAAGATTTCGATGGCGATCTGGTACGGCTGGTCGTGCACGTGCCGGTGCCCGGCCTGGAGCAGGCGCCGTGGCTGCAGGTACTGGCTGCCGACAATCCGCTGATGGGCCCGTTCCGCGATTGCCTGAAGGACGGCGAGCCGATCTGCGGCCGCCTGCAGCCGGAGAAGAATGCGGTGCTGTATGGCGCACGTGCCGAGGAGATCCAGACCACGGCGCTGTTGCCGCTTCCCGGCGTCGGCCTGATCGCCGTCGGCAGCCACGATCCCAACCGGTTCTACCCGGGCATGGGCACGCTGTTCCTGCGCATGATGGGCGAATCGCTGGTCGTGGCCTTGAAGCGGTTCGGCTGATCGCCGTGAACGATGCGGTGCCGGCATTCCTGCAGTACATGACGGTCGAGCGCCGCATGTCGGCGCACACGCTGGATGCCTACCGGCGTGACCTGGACGCGCTGCAGCGCTGGGCCGAGGCGCGCGACTGCAGCGTGGATGCGCTGGACGGCGAGCAGTTGCGCGGCTTCGTCGCCGACGAACATCGTCGGGGGTTGTCGGCCAAGAGCCTGCAGCGGCGGCTGTCCGCCTGCCGGGGGTATTACGCGTGGCAGCTCAAGCATGGCCGGCTGCAGGTCGATCCGACGCTTGGATTGAAGGCCCCACGTGCACCGCGGCGCCTGCCGCAGGTGCTCGACGCAGACGAGGCCGTGCGTCTGGTCGAACTGCCTCCTGATGGTGAACTTGGAAGGCGCGACCGCGCGCTGCTGGAACTGTTCTATTCCTCCGGCCTGCGCCTGAGCGAACTGTGCGCACTGACCTGGCGCGACCTGGATTTCGCCAGCGGCCTGGTCAACGTGCTGGGCAAGGGCAACCGGCAGCGCCGGGTCCCGTTCGGGGGCCCCGCGCGCGAGGCGCTGGAAGCGTGGCGTGCAGAAACCAACGCTGCCCCCGCAGCGCCTGTTTTCCCTGGGCGCAACGGTGCCATCAGCCAGCGTGCCGTGCAGGTACGCATCAAGCAGCTGGCGCAGCGCCAGGGCCTGTTCAAGCACGTGCACCCGCACATGCTGCGGCACAGTTTCGCCAGCCACATCCTGGAATCTTCCGGCGATCTGCGCGGCGTGCAGGAACTGCTGGGGCACGCCGACATCGCAACCACGCAGATCTACACCCACCTGGACTTCCAGCACCTGGCCAAGGTGTACGACGCGGCGCATCCACGGGCAAAGCGACAGCGTGGCAGCACGCCTGCCGCCGGATCGTCCGAGGACGACGCGCCAGTCCGCTGAACGGCTTCCTACCGTAGCCGCTTGATGGCGGCCGGCGCTGGCCCCATGTCCTTCGCACAGCTTACCGGAGGCCACATGGACCCCAGCCAGAACCCCACAGTTTTCCACGCCACCACCATCGTCTGCGTCCGCCGCGGCGAGCATGTGGCCATCGCCGGCGACGGCCAGGTCACCCTCGGCCACACGGTGATGAAGGGCAATGCACGCAAGGTGCGCCGGCTGGGCCGTGACAGCCAGGTGCTGGCCGGCTTCGCCGGTGCAGCGGCTGATGCCTTCACCCTGTTTGAACTGTTCGAGGCCAAGCTTGAAAAGCATGGCCAGCTGCAGCGGGCCGCCGTCGAGCTGGCCAAGGACTGGCGTACCGAGCGCAGGCTGGGCAAGCTTGAAGCGCTGTTGGCGGTGGCCGATAAAGAAACTTCGCTGATCATCAGCGGCACCGGCGATGTCATCGAGCCGGAAGACGGCATCATCGCCATCGGTTCCGGCGGATCGTATGCGTTGTCCGCTGCGCGCGCGTTGATGGCGCATACCGAACTGGACGCACGCACCATCGCCAGCGAAGCCATCGGCATCGCAGGCGACATCTGCATCTACACCAACCGCAACGTGGTGGTCGAAGAGCTCTGACCGCACCGCTAGTGCTGACCCTGGTCGGCCATCGTCATGCTAGTGCCGACGTCAGTCGGCAATCCTCATTCGTGAGCACCCCATGTCCAACAAATTCGAGAACACCTCCGCTTCCATGACCCCGCGCGAGATCGTGCAGGAACTGGACCGCCATATCGTCGGCCAGCACGATGCCAAGCGCGCGGTGGCCATCGCGCTGCGAAACCGCTGGCGCCGCATGCAGTTGCCGGCCGAGCTGCGCGATGAAGTGATGCCGAAGAACATCCTGATGATCGGTCCGACCGGCGTCGGCAAGACCGAGATCGCCCGCCGCCTGGCGACGTTGGCCAACGCGCCATTCGTCAAGGTGGAAGCCACGCGCTTCACCGAGGTGGGCTACGTGGGCAAGGACGTGGAGCAGATCATCCGCGACCTGGCCGACACTGCGGTCAAGCTGTACCGCGAACAGGCCAAGGTGCGCGTGCGCACGCAGGCCGAAGAGCGCGCCGAAGACCGTATCCTGGATGCGTTGCTGCCACGTCGCAGCGGTGGCATCGGCTTTGATCCGGAAGCGGCGCGCAACGAACCGTCCTCGCAGGACAACGAGACCCGCATCAAGTTCCGCCGCATGCTGCGCAACGGCGAGCTGGACGACCGCGAGATCGAACTGGAGATCGCCGCCAACGTCAGCATGGACATCATGACCCCTCCGGGCATGGAGGAGATGGGCCAGCAGCTGAAGTCGATGTTCGCCAACCTGGGCGGCGCCAAATCGAACAAGCGCACGCTCACCATCAAGGCGGCGCGTCCGCTGTTGCAGGAAGAAGAAGCCGGCAAGCTGGTCAACGAAGATGAGGTGCGCACCGCGGCGATCGAAGCCTGCGAACAGCATGGCATCGTGTTCATCGACGAGATCGACAAAGTCGCCAAACGCGGTGACAACGTGGGTGGCGGGGATGTCTCCCGCGAGGGCGTACAGCGCGACCTGCTGCCGCTGGTGGAAGGATCCAACGTGTCCACCAAGTACGGCACGGTCAAGACCGACCACATCCTTTTCATCGCTTCCGGTGCCTTCCATCTTGCCAAGCCCAGTGACCTGATCCCCGAGCTGCAGGGCCGCTTCCCGATCCGCGTGGAACTGGGGGCCCTGACAAAGGCTGATTTCGTACGCATCCTGACTGAACCGAAGGCAGCGTTGACCAAGCAGTACGAAGCGCTGCTGCTGACGGAAGGTGTCAAGATCAGCTTCAACGAAGATGCCATCGACCGGCTGGCCGAGATTGCGTTCCTGGTGAACGAACGGCAGGAGAACATCGGCGCCCGTCGACTGCATACCGTGTTGGAGCGTCTGCTGGATTCATTGAGCTATGAAGCGCCGGATCGTGATGGTGAGACGATGGCCATCGACACCGCGTACGTGGACAAACATCTGGGTGAGCTGGTCAAGGATCCTGATCTCAGCCGCTACATTCTCTGATACCGCAAGGCCGCCGAAAGGCGGCCTTTGCTTTTGCCGGCGTGGCGGCCATGCGCCACCGCCCGCTGCGCTCGCCGACCATTGGATCGGCGCTACCGGTGCACGCCCTGACGCGGCCGGAAGCTTTGGTGCCCGACATTGCGGTCGATTCGCGGGTGCACGTGCGCCTGATCACACTGTTGCTGTGATCGCATCCAGAACAACTGCCGCAGACGCTGCGCCTTCCGTCGCGTCCTAGTCTGTTTGCGGCTGCGCTCCTCGACGATGGCCTTCCCGGCAACAGCCCGTTCCGGGTGCGAATGGTCATTGCACAATACAAGGAGCCCCTTCCATGCAAACTGCAACAGTGCGCTTGCCTGCCACGCTGGCGCTCATCCTGCTCGGCGCTTCCGCCACGGCGCAGGCCCAGCGTGGCGACATCACCTTCAACGGAGCGGTCTCGACCGTAACCTGCGAAGTCTCCTTCAACGGTGTGGTCGGCAATGACGCGACCGTAACCCTGCCAACGATCGCGTCGAACTCGCTGCTGTCAGGACAGAGCGGGGGGCGCACCCCGGTCGTCGTACGGATCAGGGGTGCTGACCCGGTCTGTTCGAGCAATCGCCTGGCGATTGCGCTGAACACCGACCGTTCGGCGAACCTGCTCAACGGGCGACTGCGCAGTACGGGGATCGGCGTGGGCGGCGGTACCAACGCCGTGGTGGCCCTGCGCGATGCGCAGGATGCGCGGATCGACCTGACCGGTGGCGTCGTGCTGAGACCGGTCGCCGCAGCCGCTGGCGGCGCCGAGTTCACCTTCTCTGCCGAGTACTACGCCGACAGCCAGGATGCCGTGCCGGGCGCTTTCCAGGCCCCGCTGCGCTACACCCTCAACTATCCCTGAGCCGCCGGGCCGGGCCGGTCGGTACGCGGCTCGCCAATCAGATGCCGCGAACGCGGTGCTGTTCAGACCCGTCTGATGGCGGGCTCCCGCGTAACGCGGTGCCATTGCAGGCCTGCCCGTGTCGCCGTGGCCCAGCTTTCATCCCCGTCCTATTAAATCCCGGCGGCCCGGTTACTAGATTAGCTGGCAAGGACAAGCCAGTCCTGCCGGCCCCCCGTCCACCCCACGCCGGATTCCGCCAACCAGACTTTCCCCCCCGATCAACCAAGGATCTGATTCCATGAACAAGCTTGCTATCGCGCTCTCCGCCGCCCTGGCCATCGGTGCCTCGTTCTCTGCTTCGGCGCAGAGCGGCACGATCACCTTCAATGGCCAGATCACGGCCACCACCTGCGACATCACCTGGCCGGGCAGCGGCGGCACCGCCAAGGATCCGATCGTGACCCTGCCGACCATGCCGACCACCGCGCTGGCGAGCGCCGGTAGCACCGCCGGCAAGCAGACCGTTTCGCTGTTGATCGGCGGTTCCGCCGCCCAGTGCACCAGCGGCAATGCAGCCATCGAACTGAACCCGAACCGCGACGCCAACCAGAGCAACGGCTACCTGAACAATGCAGCCACCGTTGATGCGGCGACTGAAGTGCAGATCGCCCTGCGCGATGCCACCGACGCGCCGATCGACATCTCCACGCCGTGGCGTTCGGCTGAAATCGACCTGGCGACCACCAAGCAGATCGACTTCGCCGCCGAATACCGCGCCACCGGCGCCGCCACCGCCGGCAACGTCAACGCAAGCGTCGGCTACACCATCGATTACAAGTAATCGAGCGGCCGTCGTAGTACCGGTCGGGGCCTTCGGGCCCCGGCCACCCTGGGCCCATGCCCGCAACGAGTGACCTGTCATGAACCTGATCCGTACCGGACTCCTCTGCTGTGTAGCTGTTGCCTCGCTGCTGGCCAGTGTTTCTGCCGACGCGGGCGTCATCGTGCACGGCACCCGTCAGATATTCCCCGGCAACCAGCGCGAGATCACCGTGCGCGTGGAAAACGTCGGACAGAAGGCAGCGCTGGTGCAGGCGTGGACCGACGCCGGTGACAAGCTGGCCGCGCCGGAAGAGAGCGTCACCCCGTTCGTGCTGCGTCCGCCCGTGTTCCGTTTGGACGGCGGCAAGTCGCAGTCGCTGCGTATCCTGTTTACCGGCGGTGACCTGCCGCAGGACCGCGAGAGCATCTATTACCTCAACGTGCTGGATATCCCGCCGGTACCGCAGGACGGCGAGATCGCCACCGGCAACTACCTGCAGTTCAGCCTGCGCACGCGCATCAAGCTGATCTACCGCCCCAGCGGACTGGACGATGCCGGCACGGCGCCGCAGAAGCTGCAGTGGAGCCTGGTGCCGGATGGCAAGGGCTGGGCGCTGCAGGCCACCAATCCCACACCCTATTACGTGCATGTCGGCACCCTGGGCCTGCGCGTGCAGGGCGTCGACCACCCCGCGGTCGACCCGCCGATGATCGCCCCGCAGTCCACCCAACGCTATGCGCTGGGCAGCCTGAAGGCACGTCCAGGTGGCGGCAACGTGCAGTTCGAGTACATCAACGACTTCGGCGCCAGCATCGGCCAGTCCGTGCCGCTGTCGGGCAACTGATCCGTAGCGCTGATCGCCCGCTCCGCCCCCTGATCGACGTCACACCCGCCGATGCCTGCCCCTGGCAGGTGTCGCCGCTGCATGCCTTCCTGGAGACCACCCATGCTGTTCCGCAGCCCGACATCGTCAGCGCCGAAACCGTGCCGCCTGGCCTTTGCCGTGGTGGGTGCCTTGTTTCCTGCCATGGCGTGGGCGGCGCCCAACGTGGAGTTCAACGCGCAGTTCCTGCAGGGTTCGCAGGCCAGTGCGCTGGACCTCAGCCGGTTCGAGAGCGGCGAGGATGCGCCGGGCATCTACAGTGCCGACATCAAGGTCAATGGCGTGGTTGTCGCGCGCCGTGATGTGGAGCTGCGCGCGCTGGACAACGGCTCGACTGCCATATGCCTGTCACCGGAACTGGTGGAGGTACTCGGGGTGGATCCGGCGCGGCTGCCGCAGCCGGGCAGCGCCACCGATGGCGATGGCCAACCGATCCAGCTCCAGCCGTTGCCCGACACCGTCAGCTGCGAGCCCCTTTCCACGTTCATCCCACAGGCCAGCATGCGCTTGGAGACCGGCGAACTGACGCTGGAGGTCAGCATCCCGCAGGCGTACCTGTCCCGTGATCCACGTGGCTGGGTCAGTCCGGAACTGTGGGATGACGGCATCAACGCGGCGACGCTGGGCTACTCCATCATCCACCAGCGCATCCAGAGCCGTGGTTACCAAAGTCAGTCGACCAGCGCGATGCTCAACGCCGGGGTCAACCTGGGAGCCTGGCGGGTGCGCCACGATGGTTATCTGTCGCAGTCCAGCGGCCAAGGTACGTCGTACCGCGCTGGGCGCAGCTACGCCCAGCGTTCCATCGCCTCCTGGGGCACCGAGCTGACCGTCGGTGAAGCCAGCACCAACGGTGACCTGTTCGACGGGGTCAGCTTCCGCGGCGTCAGCGTGGCGACCGATCCGCGCATGCTGCCGCAGTCGCAGCGTGACTATGCCCCCACGGTGCGTGGCGTGGCACAGACCAACGCACGGGTGGTGATCCGCCAGCGCGACGCGGTGCTGTACCAGGCCAACGTCGCCGCCGGTCCGTTCGAGATCAATGACCTGTACGGCACCGCCTATGCCGGCGACCTGGACGTGGAAGTGATCGAGAACGATGGCCGCGTGCAGCATTTCGTGGTTCCGTTCGCTTCCGTGCCGCAGCTGCTGCGTGCCGGCCAGCATCGCTTCAACGTCACCGTGGGCACGCTGGACGACGCGTGGCTGCGCGGTACCCCGGCATTGCTGGAAGCCACCCTGCGCAAGGGGATGAGCAACCGTTTCACCGGTTTTGCTGGGGTCACCGCCAGCGATGGTTATGCCGCGGGCTTGCTCGGCGGCGCGCTGAACACCCACTTCGGTGCGTTCTCCGGTGATGTCACGGTGGCCCGCACGCAGTTGCGCGGCGCGCTGCCGGCGTCGGGTTCGCGCATGCAGGGCCAGTCCTACCGGCTGGCTTTCAGCAAGGATATTCCGGCGACCGGGACCAATCTGTCGATGGCCGCGTACCGCTTCTCGACCCAGGGATATCTGTCGCTGGGCGATGCGGCGCGCCTGCGCCAACAGATGGCCGATGGGGAAGGCGGGCGCCTGTTCGCCCGCCAGCGCTCGCGGCTGGATATCAACCTGAACCAGCGCCTGGGCGAAGGTGCAGCGTCGCTGTATGCCAGCGCCAGCAGCGTGGATTACTGGGGCCTGGGCCAGCGCCGGACGAATTTTTCGGTGGGCTACGCCGACCGGCTTGGCCCTGCCAGCTACAGTCTGTCGGCGCAGCGCAGCCTGGAGCGCAGTCTGGGTGGCGGGGCGGGCCGCGTAGGCAACAGTTTCCATCTGAACGTGACCGTGCCGCTGGGCTCGCGCAGCAGCGCGCCGCGCCTGGTCACTGCGGTGAACCGCAGCAGCGATGGCCGTGACGATGAGCGTGCCGGTGTCACCGGCACGTTCGGCGAGCGTCGCCAGGGCGGCTACAACGCATCGATCAGCCGCTACAGCGGTACGGGCGCGAATTACGACGCAGGCGTCAGCTACCAGGCATCGGTGGCCACGCTCAACGCAGGCTACAACCATGGCTCCGGCAGCCGTGGGCTCAGCCTGGGCGCGACCGGTGGCATCGTGCTGCATGGCGATGGCTTGGTGTTCGCCCAGCAGCTCGGTGACACCATCGCGCTGGTGCAGGTACCCGACGCAGCAGGTGCGGCGCTGGACAGCACCGTAGGCGTCAAGACCAATGCGAAGGGGTACGCTGTCGTCCCGTACATGACCCCGTTCCGCCGCAACGAGGTGACGGTGGATCCGAAGGGATTGCCGTTGGATGTGGAGCTGAAGACCACGTCCGTCATCGGCGTACCCACGGCCGGCGCGGTGGTCAAGCTGGTGGTCCCGACCAGCAACGGGCGCAGCGCGTTGATCGAAGCCTTCCAGGCCGATGGACGGGCATTGCCGTTCGGGTTCGATGTCTACAACGAAGCAGGTGAGGTGGTGGGCGTGGTCGGCCAGGCCAGCCGCCTGTGGGTGCGCGGCATCGAAGAAGCGGGCCGCTTGACGGTGCGCCTGGGAACCGATGAGAGCCAGCAGTGCGTGATCGACTACGCAGTGCCTGCGGGCAACAGCGGTGAGCTGATCAGCGCCAACTGTGCGGTGCCCTCACGGTAACGGGGCAGGGGACGGTGACGCGGCTTCGCAGGCCGCATCCCGCCAAGGGGCGCGCGGCCGCGGTCAGCACTACAGCGGCGCCGGCGCGCTGCCCGCCTCGAATACGCCTTCTTTGACATACGCCGCCAGCGTCATGTCCAGCGCCAGCATCCCATCGCGGCGGATGTCCATCAGTTCCGGTTCCACCATCGCCCCGTGCAGCACGCCCAGTACCGTGGCGTGCAGCATCCGCGCGGCCACTTCGGGGTTCGCCCCGGGCTTGAGCTGGCCCAGTTGCGCGGCCCGGCGCAGGGCGCGCGCCATGCGCTCCAGCCCATCGCGGAACCCTTCCTGCTGCAGGTCGGCCAACACTTTGCTGTCGGCCGATGAATCACTGCGCAGCATGATCTCCATGGTGTTGCGCAGCCGTTCGTCCTGCGCCAGGTCGATCAGCGAACCCAGGATCACCGAGCGCAGATCCAGCACCGGGGTGTCGCGTGACTCGGTGGCGGCGCGGTCGAGTTCCTGCATGAAGGGCAGGCGCACGCGCTCGATCACCGCAGCCAGCACGTCGATCTTGTTCTTGAAGTGCCAGTACACCGCGCCGCGCGTGTAGCCGGCGCGCGCACCGATCATCTCCAGCGTGGTGCGGGCTACCCCGTGCTCATGGAAACAGGATTCGGCGGCGTCGAGGATCCCTTCGCGGGTCGCCTGGGTTTCCTCTTTGGTCTTTCGGGCCATTGCTCAGAAGTTGCGCGAAATATCAACGAATCATACCGCTTTACAAACAAACAGTCATGTATGTATATTTCCTGCCCATGATTGCCGAGGGTCCCGGCGCGCCTGGAAGCGCAGCGGGCCCACGGCCGCCGAGCATGGCTCGGCGCTACCGGATTCCTGCCATCGAGACCCTCCCCCATGCTCCTGTCCCGTATTCGTCCCCTTGCCTTGTCGTTGGCCATCGCCGCGATCGTGGCCGCCTGTGGCGGTGGCGATGACCAGCCCCAACAGCAGGGCCCCGGCCAGGTCACCGTGGTCACCCTGAAGGCCGAATCGGTGTCGCTGACCCGCGAACTGCCCGGCCGCACCACCGCCTTCCTGGTCGCCGAAGTGCGGCCGCAGGTCAACGGCATCGTCGGCAAGCGCCTGTTCACCGAAGGCAGCCTGGTGACCGAAGGCCAGCCGCTGTACCAGATCGACGATGCCAGCTACCGCGCGCAATCCAACAATGCGCGTGCCCAGCTGGCCCGTGCCGAAGCCACCGCCAATGCCTCCAAGCTGAGCGCGGCGCGCATCACCGAACTGGCCAAAGTGGATGCGGTCAGCAAGCAGGACCTGGAAAACGCGATCGCCGCGCAGAAGCAGGCCGAAGCCGATGTAGGAGCTGCCAAGGCCTCGCTGGATGCCGCCAATGTGACGCTGGGTTACGCGCGCATAACCGCGCCGATCAGCGGCCGCATCGGCAAGTCATCAGTTACCCAGGGCGCGCTGGTCAGTGCCGCCCAGACCGAAGCGCTGGCCACCGTGCAGCAGCTGGACCCGATCTACGTGGACCTGACCCAGTCCGCCGCCGAGCTGCTGCAGCTGCGCCGCGAACTGGCTGCCGGCCGCCTGCAGGACAACCAGACCCTGCCGGTCACCATCCTGCTGGACGATGGCAGCACCTTCGACCAGCAGGGCACGCTGGAGTTCTCCGAAGTGAGCGTGGATCCGACCACCGGCAGCTACGGCCTGCGGGTCAAGGTGGCCAACCCCGAAGGCGTGCTGATGCCGGGCATGTACGTGCGCGCGGTGATCGGCGGCGGCGTGCGCAATGGCGCCGTGCTGGTGCCGATGCAGGGCATCGCCCGCGATGCAAAGGGCGATACCAGTGCGATGGTGGTCAACAAGGACGGCAAGGTGGAAGTGCGCCCCGTCAAAGTGAGCCGCGCACTGGGTGACAAGTGGCTGGTGGAAGACGGCCTGCAGGCCGGCGACAAGGTGATCGTCGAAGGGCTGCAGAAGATCGCGCCGGACATGCCGGTGCAGGCTGCCGAGAAGGGCAGCGAGCCGGCCAGGCCGGCCGCCCCGCAGGCCGCCGCCCCGGCCGCAGCGTCAGCCGGCGCCGCCGCACCCGCCCAGGCTCCGGCCGGCACCGACGCGCAGTAAGCGGAGAACTCCATGGCACGTTTCTTCATTGATCGACCCATCTTCGCGTGGGTGATCGCGATCATCATCATGCTCGCCGGTGCACTGGCGGTGATCAACCTTCCGGTGTCCATGTACCCGGAAGTGGCACCGCCGGCGGTCGAGATCTCCGCGACCTATCCAGGTGCTTCGGCCAAGGTGGTCGAAGACTCGGTGACCCAGATCATCGAGCAGAACATGAAAGGCCTCGACGGGCTGATCTACTTCTCCTCCAACAGCTCGGCCAACGGCCAGGCCACCATCACCCTGACCTTCGAATCAGGTACCAACCCGGACATCGCCCAGGTGCAGGTACAGAACAAGCTGCAGCTGGCCATGCCGCTGCTGCCGCAGGAAGTGCAGCGGCAGGGCATCAACGTGGCCAAGTCCAGCAGCGGCTTCCTGCAGGTGATCGGCTTTGTGTCCAACGATGGCAGCATGGATGCCAACGACATCTCCGACTTCGTCGGCTCCAATGTCGTCGATCCGTTGAGCCGGGTGCCCGGCGTGGGCAACATCCAGGTGTTCGGCGGCAAGTACGCCATGCGCATCTGGCTGGACCCGAACAAGCTGCACACCTACAAGCTGTCGGTGGATGAAGTCACCGCGGCGATCACCGCGCAGAACGCCCAGGTGGCGATCGGCCAGCTCGGCGGTGCGCCGTCGGTTAAAGGTCAGCAGCTCAATGCCACCATCAATGCGCAGGACCGCCTGCAGACTCCGGAGCAGTTCCGCAACATCCTGGTGCGCGGCGGCACCGATGGCAGCGAGCTGCGCCTGGGTGACGTAGCCCGCGTGGAACTGGGTGCGGAAAGCTACGACTTCGTCACCCGTTACAACGGCAAGCCGTCCACCGGCATCGCCATCACCCTGGCCACCGGCGCCAACGCGCTGGACACCGCCAATGGCGTGCGTACCGCGCTGGAAGACATGAAGGCGACCTTCCCGGCCGGGCTGGAATCGGTGGTGCCGTATGACACCACCCCGTTCGTGCAGGTGTCGATCAAGGGCGTGATCAAGACCCTGATCGAAGCGATCGTGCTGGTGTTTGTGGTGATGTACCTGTTCCTGCAGAACTTCCGCGCCACGCTGATCCCCACCATCGCGGTACCGGTGGTGCTGCTGGGTACGTTCGGCATCCTGGCCGCGCTGGGCTTCTCCATCAACATGCTGACCATGTTCGCGATGGTGCTGGCGATCGGCCTGCTGGTCGACGACGCCATCGTGGTGGTGGAGAACGTCGAGCGGATCATGGCCGAAGAAGGGCTGTCGCCGCTGGAAGCCACGCGCAAGTCGATGGACCAGATCACCGGTGCGCTGGTGGGCATCGGCCTGGTGCTGTCGGCGGTGTTCGTGCCGATGGCCTTCATGAGTGGTGCCACCGGCGTGATCTACCGGCAGTTCTCGGCGACGATCGTCTCGGCGATGGGGCTGTCGGTGCTGGTGGCGATCGTGCTGACCCCCGCTCTGTGCGCCACCATGCTCAAGCCGCTGAAGAAGGGCGAACACTACGTCGCCCACAAGGGCTGGTCCGGTCGTTTCTTCGGTGGCTTCAACCGCGGCTTCGACAGGTCCAGCGAGAAGTACCAGCGCGGGGTGAAGGGCATCATCGCCCGGCCGTGGCGCTTCATGGGCATCTTCGCCGGGCTGGCGCTGGTGATGGGCATCCTGTTCGTGCGCCTGCCCAGTTCGTTCCTGCCCAATGAAGACCAGGGCATCCTGATGGCGCTGGTGCAGACGCCGGTCGGTGCCACCCAGGAACGCACGCTGGAGGCGATGGCCAAGCTGGAAAACCACTTCCTGGAAAACGAAAGCGAGGCCATCGAATCGATCTTCGCCGTGCAGGGCTTCAGCTTCGCCGGCATGGGCCAGAACGCGGGCATGGCCTTCGTCAAGCTGAAGGACTGGAAGGACCGCGACGACGAACAGAGCGTGGGCGCCATCACCGGCCGCGCGATGGGCGCGCTGGGCCAGATCAAGGATGCCTTCATCTTCGCCTTCCCGCCGCCGGCGATGCCGGAACTGGGCATCGGCTCGGGTTACACCTTCTTCCTGAAGGACAATACCGGGCAGGGGCACGAAGCCCTGCTCAACGCGCGCAACCAGCTGCTGGGTGCGGCCGGGCAGAGCAAGCTGCTGGCCAACGTGCGCCCCAACGGCCAGGAAGATACGCCGCAGCTGCGCATCGACGTCGATGTGGAAAAGGCCAATGCGCTGGGCCTGAACATGGCCTCGATCAACAACACGCTGGCCACCGCGTGGGGCAGCAGCTACATCGATGACTTCATCGACCGCGGCCGGGTCAAGCGCGTGTACGTGCAGTCCGATGCGGACTTCCGCATGAATCCGGATGACTTCAACGTGTGGTCGGTGAAGAACAGCGCCGGTGAGATGGTGCCGTTCAGTGCCTTCGCTTCCAAGCGCTGGGACTTTGGCTCGCCCCGCCTGGAACGCTACAACGGCGTGTCGGCGATGGAGATCCAGGGCGAGCCGGCGAGCGGCGTGGCATCGGGTGATGCCATGAACGAGATCGAACGCATCGCCCGCGACCTGCCGCCGGGCTATGAAATCGAGTGGACCGCGTTGTCCTACCAGGAGCGCCAGGCCGGCTCGCAGACGCCGCTGCTGTACTCGCTGTCGCTGCTGATCGTGTTCCTGTGCCTGGCCGCGCTGTATGAAAGCTGGAGCGTGCCGACTTCGGTGCTGCTGGTGGCCCCGCTGGGCATCCTCGGTGCGGTGTTGGCCAACACGCTGATGGGCCTGGAGCGCGATATCTACTTCCAGGTGGCGATGCTGACCACGGTGGGCCTGACATCGAAGAACGCGATCCTGATCGTGGAGTTCGCCAAGGAGAACCTGGAGAAGGGCGCCGGGCTGATCGAAGCGACGATGCATGCGGTACGCGATCGTTTGCGTCCGATCATCATGACCTCGCTGGCCTTCGGCCTGGGCGTGCTGCCGCTGGCGATCGCCTCCGGCGCCGGCTCCGGTGCGCAGCGTGCCATCGGCACCGGCGTACTGGGCGGCATGCTGGCCGGCACCCTGCTGGGCGTGTTCTTCATCCCGCTGTTCTTCGTGGTGGTGCAGAAGCTGTTCAACCGCACGCTGCGCAACGCAGCAAAGTCGAGTGATACCCCATGAACAAGACGCCGTTGCTGCTGGCGCTGATCGCCAGCCTGAGCCTGGGGGGCTGTGCCTCCCTGGTCCCGGACCGGACTGACGTCGCGCCGTCCATTCCCGCGCAGTGGCCGGCCGCGGCGGGGCAGGGCCGGCCGACCGACGCCGCCGACCTGGGCTGGCGTGATTTCTTCACCGACCCGCGCCTGCAACAGGTGATCGAACAGGCCCTGGCCAACAACCGCGACCTGCGCGTGGCCGTTCTCAACGTCGAGCGCGCACGCGGCCAGTACCGCATCCAGCGCGCCGACCGCGTGCCTGCGCTGAACGTACAGGGCCAGATGGAGCGCAGCGGCGGCGACATGCCGGTGAGCGAACAGTTCACCGCGGGCCTGGGCGTGACCGAGTTCGAGCTGGATCTGTTCGGGCGCGTGCGCAACCTCAGCGAAGCGGCCCTGCAGCAATACTTCGCCATCGCCGCCAATCGGCGCAATGCGCAGCTGAGCCTGGTCGCCGAGACCGCCACGGCGTGGCTCACCTTCGGTGCGGACAGTGAACTGCTGCGGATTTCCGAGGCGACCCTGGCCAGCCACGAAGACTCGCTGCGGCTGGCGCAGGCGCGTTTCGAACGCGGCGGAAGTTCGGCGCTGGAACTGGCGCAGACGCGTACGCTGGTGGAAACCGCACGTACCGATGCCGCGCGCCTGCGGGGCCAGGTGCAGCAGGACCGCAATGCACTGGCGCTGCTGATCGGTGGCCCGGTGGACGAGGCGCTGTTGCCGGCCGGCAACAACGACCTGCAGTTGGTGGCACTGGCGCCCCCACCGGCCGACCTGCCCAGTGACGTGCTGCTGCGCCGCCCGGACATCATGGCCGCCGAGCATACCCTGCTGGCAGGCAATGCCAACATCGGTGCGGCACGCGCTGCGTTTTTCCCCAGCATACGGCTGACCGGCACGCTGGGCAGCAGTTCGGGCGAGTTGTCCGGCCTGTTCGACAGCGGCACACGGGTCTGGAGTTTCCTGCCGACGATCAGCCTGCCGATCTTCCAGGGCGGCAAGCTGCGGGCGGGACTGGCAGTGGCGAACGCGGACCGTGACATCGCACTGGCCGAGTACGAAAAGTCGATCCAGGTGGGCTTCCGCGAGACCGCCGATGCACTGGCGTTGAGCACCAGCCTGGACGCGCAGGCGGCTTCGCAGCAGGCGCTGCTGGCGGCCGCCACGCAGGCCGAGCAGTTGTCGCAGGCGCGCTATGACGCCGGGCTGGACAGTTTCGTCACCCTGCTGGATGCGCGGCGCACCGCCTACAACGCGCAGCAGAGTCAGCTGCAGACGGCGCTGGCGCAGCAGGCCAACCGCATCACACTGTACAAGGTGCTGGGCGGCGGCTGGCGCGAGCGCAGCTGAGCTTCGAATAGTGACGACCGCGCATCCGGTAATGACGGCCGCTGGCCGTCAGCTCCTTGCCGTGGTGGGTGAGGACCGTTGGTCGTCAGGCGGTTGCCGCTGCGCTCGCCGAGCATGGCTCGGCGCTACCCCGGATACTGGTAGTGACGACCGTTGGTCGTCACGCTCTAGACCTCGCCATCCCCTCGGCACGCGCGCACGCGTTCCAGCGCATCGCCGGCTTCGCGGGCCATACGCTCATACTCCTTGCGGATCTCTTCCAGCCGCTCCTCGTCCAGCTCTTCCAGGTCCAGCAGCTGTTTGTTGGCGTGCGCGGTCACGCGGATGAGTTCGTCCAGCTTGATCTGCATCGCGGCCGTATCGGCGTTCTGCGTGTGCTGGATCAGGAACACCATCAGGAACGTGATGATGGTGGTGCCGGTATTGATCACCAGCTGCCACGTGTCATTGAAATCGAACAAGGGCCCGGTCACACCCCAGATCACCACGACCGACACAGCGGTGATGAACGTCCACGGCGTGCCCGTGGCGTAGGCGGTGCGCTTGGCAACGGTGTTGAAAACGGACTTGAGGCTCATGCCGGATGAATACGCCGGCCAACGTGTACGTCGTGTCGATGCGCGCCGTACTCCGCGCTCGCCGAGCGTTGCTCGGCGCTGCCCCACATTCGGTCAGGCGATCAGCCGGGGGCGGTCGGCGCTTTGGATCATGCTGGACACGTAGACGTGGTCCCACACCTGCTCGATGAACGCGCGCGCCTGCGCTTCGGTCAGCCGCGGCATGATCTGGAGTGCGTATTGGGTCTGGAACGCTTCCTCGCGCTGTTCGTTGCTGGCGCGGGGATGGGTGATCAGTGAATCACAGGCGAACTTGATCCACGGCACGAAGTGACCGAAGGATCCCGGACCCATCGCGCCGTCGGCATGTCGCTGGCGCCAGTAGTTCAGCTCTGCTTCCACGTCGATGACCGGAGGGACATTGGGTGCATCTGCGCGCATGGGTTCTGACTTCTCATGGAGGGTGGCGGGGGAGCTCCGATCATCGCTATCAGTCAGTGCACGCAGCGTCATTGCTGCGTGCAATCAGCGTGGCCCAGTCGTATTTCCCCGCCCACGCGCGCGTGTTCAGTCGGTTATGCCTGCCTGCGCGCTGAATTATTCAGGAAAAGCTCACTCGCCGATGTCTTCGTCCCAGATCTCCGGGTGGCGCTCGATGAAGTTGCCCAGCAGGTCAACGCACTCCTGGTTGTCCAGGTCGATGACGTTCACGCCACTCTCGCGCAGCCAGTCGATACCGCCCTGGAAGGTGCGTGATTCACCCACCACCACGGTGCCGATGTTGAACTGCCGCACCAGCCCACTGCAGTACCAGCAGGGGGCCAGCGTGGTGACCATGATGGTGTTCTTGTAACCGCGCTGGCGACCGGCCTTGCGGAACGCATCGGTCTCGCCGTGCACGGATGGGTCGCCTTCCTGCACGCGGCGATTGTGGCCACAGCCGAGCAGGCGTCCATCGTTGTGGTAGAGCGCTGCGCCGATCGGCACGCCCCCTTCTGCCAGCCCTTGGCGGGCTTCGGCGATGGCGGTCTGCAGCAGGGCCTGGTAATCGGGGGTGGTGATCATGCGGGTCTCCGTCAGTCAGGCGGCCATGATACGGGCAGGGGGTGCCGCCGACCCCGCGCGGTGCGATAATCAGTCCATGAGCGAATCCCCCTACAAGTCCGGAACTACCCATTTCGGCTTCCGCGATGTCGATGCAAAGGACAAGCAGAAGCTGGTCGGCCAGGTCTTCACCTCGGTCGCGCGCAACTACGACCTGATGAACGACCTGATGAGCCTGGGCGTGCACCGGGTGTGGAAGCGCTACTACGTGGCGACCGCGCAGGTGAAGCCGGGTGACCGCGTGCTCGATCTTGCCGGTGGTACCGGTGACATCGCCGCCCTGTTGAAAGAGCGGGTGGGGGCCGAGGGCGCCGTCGTGGTGGGCGACATCAATGCTGGGATGCTGTCGGTCGGCCGCGATCGCCTGACCAACCGCGGCCTGGTGGCCGGGTTGGATTACGTGCAGTGCAACGCCGAGGCGCTGCCGTTCCCGGATGCCAGCTTCGACCTGGTGACCATTGCCTTCGGCCTGCGCAACGTGACCGACAAGGATGCTGCGCTGCGCGAAATGCATCGCGTGCTGAAGGTGGGCGGTCAGGCCCGCGTGCTGGAGTTCTCCGAAGTCACGCTGGACTGGTTCAAGCCGATCTACGACTTCCACTCGTTCAAGGTGCTGCCGAAGCTGGGCCGCTTGTTCGCGCGCGATTCGGACAGCTACCAGTACCTGGCCGAGAGCATCCGCAAGCATCCGCCGCAGGATGAACTGAAGGCGATGATGGGCGAGGCTGGTTTCGAGCGCTGCCACTACAAGAACCTGTCGGCTGGCATCGTCTCCATCCATTCAGGCTACAAGCTGTAAGCGGGTAGCGCCGAGCCATGCTCGGCGTCAGGGATCCGCCGAGCATGGCTATGCCGGTCGTCCTGACCGGCACCCTCCGGGCCGTCGCAAGCAACGTTGGCAGCGGCTCCTGCCGCTGCCTTCGGCGCTACCAGGGGCGGTTCAGGGGTAAAATCACGGTTTACCCCTGAAACGGTCTCGATTCATGCGTACCCCGTTCCTGCTCATTCCGCTGGCCGTGGCCATTGCCGCTGGCTGCTCCCAGGAGCCTGCAGCCCCCGCTGCCACGGCCCCGACCGCCCAGAAGGCGCCCGCTGCTCCGGTGAAGGCCGAAAATCGCAGCCACGACGAAAGTTCCTATGCCGAGCCGGACAAGGTCGTCATCAAGGACATCGCGCTGGACCTGAAGCTGGACTTCGACGCCAGGCAGATCGGCGGCACCGCGACCTACACCCTGGAGTGGAAGAACAAGGACGCCAAGCAGCTGGTGCTGGACACCCGCGCGCTCGACGTGGCCAAGGTGGAAGCCATTGCCGCCGATGGTGCGCGCAGCGCGCTGCCCTTCGTGCTGGCGCCAGTGGACAAAGTATTCGGCAGCAAGCTGACCATCGAAGCGCCGGCCCAGCCGACCAAGGTCGAGATCAGCTACCACACCGCACCGACCGCCTCGGGCCTGCAGTGGCTGGAGCCCTCGATGACCGAAGGCAAGAAACTGCCCTTCATGTTCAGCCAGTCGCAGGCGATCCACGCCCGTTCCTGGGTGCCGCTGCAGGACACGCCGAGCGTGCGCTTCACCTACAGCGCGCATGTCACCAGCCGCCCGGACGTGATGGTGCTGATGAGCGCCGACAACGATCCCAAGGCCGCGCGTGATGGCGACTACACCTTCAAGATGCCGCAGCCGATCCCGTCCTATCTGCTGGCCATCGCGGCGGGTGACCTGGTGTTCGAGCCGATCTCCGGCCGCTCCGGCGTGTGGGCCGAACCGACCATGGTCGGCAAGGCCGCCAAGGAATTCGAAGACACCGAGAAGATGATCGGTGCGGCCGAAAAGCTGTACGGCGAGTACCGTTGGGGCCGCTACGACATGCTGGTGCTGCCGCCGTCGTTCCCGTTCGGTGGCATGGAAAACCCGCGCCTGACCTTCGCAACTCCGACCGTGATCGTCGGCGACAAGTCGCTGGTCTCGCTGGTCGCCCACGAACTGGCGCACAGCTGGTCGGGCAACCTGGTGACCAACGCCAGCTGGAAGGACATCTGGCTCAACGAAGGCTTCACCACCTACGTGCAGGGCCGCATCACCGAAGCGCTGTACGGCAAGGAAATGGCCGAGATGGAGCGCCAGATCGACCAGACCGACCTGCTGGCCGAAGTGAAGGACATGAGCCCGGCCGACCAGGCGCTGGCGCTGCCGCCGCTGAACGAACGTGACCCGGACGAAGCGCTGAGCCAGGTCGCCTACGTGAAGGGTTCCTGGTTCCTGGAGTTCCTGGAACAGCGCTTCGGTCGTGAAGTGTTCGATCCCTTCCTGCGTGGCTGGTTCAACGACCATGCGTTCCAGAGCGCCAATACCGACCAGTTCGTCGAGTACCTCAAGAAGAACCTGCTGCCGAAGAATCCCAACGCAGTGACCGAGGCCGAACTGACCGCGTGGCTGGAGCAGCCGGGTATTCCGGCGTTCGCCGCCAAGGCGCAGTCGCGCAACTTCAGCAACGTGGACACCGCGCGCATCGCCTGGGAAGGCACCGGCAAGATGCCGACCAACCAGTTGACCGCCGAGTGGAGCACGCAGGAGTGGGTGCGCTTCATCGACGGCCTGGGCGCCACGCAGCCGCTGGACAAGCTGGCCGCGCTGGATCGGGTGTTCAAGTTCACCGGTACGCCCAATGGTGAAATCGCCATGCGCTGGTACCCGCTGGCCATCCGCAGTGGCTATGCGGAGGCCACGCCGGCGGCCGCCGAGTTCATCGAGCGGGTCGGCCGTCGCAAGCTGATCATGCCGATCTACGCTGAACTGGTGAAGACCCCGGAAGGCCTGGAAGTGGCCAAGGCGGCGTTTGAAAAGGCCAAGCCGGGCTACCACCCGATCACCACCGGTTCGGTGCAGGACATGCTGTCCAAGGCCGAAGCCAAGTAAGCCGCAGGCGCCGGTAGTGACGGCCGCTGGCCGTCACGCCGTAGCGTCTGGTGGGTGACGACCGTTGGTCGTCATGCCGTAGCGTCTGGTGGGGGACGACCGTTGGCCGTCACGCGGTGCATCTGCCGCTGCGCTCGCCGGGCACGGCTCGGCGCTACCGACGTGCCCGCCTCGTCACGCCTTTGCGTGCAGGGCCAGGAACATGTCCACACAGTCTTCCATCAACCGCTGCTGCGCTTCCGGCGCCAGCGGTGCCTGGCCCATCGTCACCTGCGGCCAGAACGCGAACGCCTTCAACATGCCCTGCAGTTGATGCGCCGCTTCGCCCGGCGCGACGTCCGCTCCCAGCCGGTCATCGGCCTGCGCCGCGCGTATCCAGGTCGCCAACCCTTCTTCCTTCTCCGCCAGCTTGTCCATCATCGCCCGGGCCCGTTCCGGCGCGTGCACCAGCTCGGCAATCGCCACCCGCGACAGGTCGATGAAGCTCGCATCGGACATCAAACGCATCTTCTGCCGGGTGAACCGCAACAACTGCTCCCGCAGCGGCTGCACCGCGCTGTAGGCCACGGCCTCCACCGCTTGGCTGGCTTCCCACAGTTGCCACAGGATGGCGGTGAACAGCTCGTCCTTGCTGGCGAAATGGTTGTACACCGTACGCTTTGAAACCCCCGCGACAGCGGCGATGCGGTCCATGCTGGTGGCCGCGAAACCGAAGCTGCGGAACTCGGCAACGGCGGCGGACAGGATCGCGGCGCGCTTGCGGTCGGTGAGGCGGGTAGGGCGGATATCGGCACTCATCCGGCTATTTTACACCGTCCAGTTTACTTTTCCTGAAATGGAAGTAGACTCGCCAGTGTACTTTTCAGGGCAAGCCCGAATGACCCGCCGCCTGCCGCGCCTTCTCCTTCTTTCTACGGTGTTGATCGCCATGACCCTTGGCCTGCTGACCTGCGGTGCACGTCCTGCCGCTTCCTACGAACAGTCGCCGCAGTTCCACGACGGACGCTTCCACAATCCGGCCGGCACGTCGTCGCTGGGCTTCATCGGCACGCTGGGCGTGCTGTGGCGCTTGATGGTGGAAAAGCCGAAGGACGCCACCCCGCCTGCCCCGATTCCGGTGCAGCCGCTGACCCGCCAGGCGCTGCTGGATGCGCCGGATGACAGCCTGTGGCGGATGGGCCATTCGACCCTGCTGATGAAGCTGGACGGCCACTTCTGGCTGACCGATCCGGTGTTCTCCGAGCGTGCCTCGCCGATGTCATTCATGGGGCCCAAACGCTTCCACGCCCCGCCGCTGGACATCGCCGCGCTGCCGCCGCTGACCGGCGTGATCATCTCCCATGACCATTACGATCACCTGGACCACGAGGCGATCCGCGCGCTGGCGCCGAAGGTCGACCATTTCCTCACCGCGCTGGGTGTGGGTGATCGCCTGGTGGCCTGGGGCGTGCCGGCGGAAAAGATCCAGCAGCTGGACTGGTGGCAGGAAACCGGCGTGCAGGGACTGAAGGTCACCGCCACGCCGGCGCAGCATTTCTCCGGCCGCGGGCTGTCAGATGGCAATCGCACGCTGTGGGCATCGTGGGTGATCGACAGCGGCAGCAGGCGCATCTTCTTCAGCGGCGACAGCGGTTACTTCGACGGCTTCGCGCGCATCGGCGAACGCTACGGGCCGTTCGACCTGACCCTGATCGAAACCGGTGCCTACGATGCCGACTGGGCCGATGTGCACATGCAGCCCGAGCAGAGCCTGCAGGCCCACCTGGACGTGCGTGGAGCGGTGATGATGCCCATCCATAACGGCACCTTCGACCTGGCCCTGCATCCGTGGACGGAGCCCTTTGAGCGCATCACTGCGCTGGCGGCCGAACGCGGCGTCACCCTGACCGCCCCGCAGATGGGCGAACGGCTGGATATCGGCGCCCCCGCGCCCTCCACGCACTGGTGGCGCCAGGTTGGCGAAGGCGCGGCCCCTTCCCGGTAACGACCGTTGCTCGTGGTGGGTGACGATGCTTGGTCGTGGTGGTTGATCTTTGGTCGTGGTGGGTGACCTTTGGTCGTGGTGGGTGACGACCGTTGGTCGTCACGCTCTTGGCAGGTACTGTATAGCCACGCCATCACCCCGGAATCCGCGATGAAACACCTGATCCTCGCCGCTGCCTGCGCATTGTCCCTGGCCGCCTGCAGCGATCCCGAAGCCGAACGCCAGGCGCAGCAGGCGGCCGAAGCGGCCGTGCAGGCGCAGAAGGAAGCCAAGGCCGACGAGGTAGCCCGGCAGTACGACACCGCCGTGGCGGCCAAGGACTGGGAGCGTGCCCGCATGCATGGCGGCTCGCTGCTGGACATCTACAAGGGCACCGCAGCGGCGGCGCGGATCGAACCGGGCTTTGCCGACGTCAAGGCGCAGTCGGACCAGGCGCGCAACCTGCGCCGCATGCAGGGCCTGTGGCAGTACAACCAGATCCCGGTCGGCACCAAGGGAACCCAGCGCTCTGCGTCGATTTACGGCAAGCAGCGCGTGGATGTCGACGGCAGCGGTCCAAAGCCGGTGCAGCTGGTGTTCCGCGACCATCCGCAGTGGAAACAGCACGCCTATCTGGTGCTGCAGGCCGGCGATTTCCGCTGTCCCGGCGGCTGCCGGGTGCAGGTGAGCGTGGACGGCGGCAAGCCGCGCGCGATGGCCGCGTGGCGCCCGGATACGGACGAAGCGATCGCCATGTTCATCACCGACCACGCGGCGCTGTGGAAGCTGGCGCGGCAGGCACAGGCGATCAGCATCGAGTTTCCGGTGAAGGCCGGTGGCACGCGCACCGTGGTGTTCGAAACCGGCGGCGTGGATGCCAGCCAGATGCCATGGAAATGAGTGCGCGCGCGGTGCCGGCTGTACAGCCGGCACTGGACGGACTGCGGCACTGGGTATTCGACATGGATGGCACGCTGACCGTTGCGGTGCACGACTTCCCGGCCATCAAGCGCGCGCTGGACATCGCCATGGACGAAGACATCATCGCCCACCTGGTGGCGCTGCCGGCCGATGAAGCGCGTGCCAAACGTGCGTGGTTGTTCGAGCACGAGCGCGCGCTGGCCGAGGCCGCCGTCGCGGCGGAGGGTGCCGTGGATCTGCTGCGCGCGCTGGCCGGGCAGGGAAGCAGGCTGGGCATCCTGACCCGCAACGACCACGCGGTGGCCAAGCTGACCCTGGATGCGATCGGCGTGGGCGATCTTTTCCAGGATGCGGACATCATCGGTCGCGACGAGGTCGCCCCGAAGCCGGCACCGGATGGCCTGCATTATTTCCTGGAGCGGTGGGGCATCGCCGCCACGCAGGCGGTGATGGTGGGTGACCATATGATGGACCTGGCCGCAGGGCGTGCCGCCGGCACGCATACCGTGCTGGTCAATACGCCCGGTGATCCGTGGCCCGGCATGGCCGACTGGCGCTTCGCCGATTGCCGCGCGTTGCAGGCCGCGCTGGAAAGGTGACGCGGTAGCGCCGAGCCATGCTCGGCGAGCGCAGCGGCGCTCCGGGCATTCCGCCGAGCATGGCTCGGTGCTACCACCCTGCGCGGTCAGACGTTCAGTGCGTAACCGAACTGCTGCTTGAACTGTTCGTTGAACTCATCGAAGGTGAAGCGCTGGTTCTGGGTGCCCGGGTGCTCGACCTTCAGCGCGCCCATCAGGTTGCCCATGCGGCCGATGGTCAGCCAGTCGAAGCCCTTCTGGATGCCGTAGATCAGGCCGGCGCGGAACGCATCGCCACAGCCGGTGGGGTCGACCACGCGGCGCTCGTGCGCCGGCGGAATGTCGTAGCTCTTCTCCGGGGTGTGGATGACCGCACCCTTCGGACCGCGGGTGGTGATGTACGCCTGCACCCGGCTGACGATTTCCTGCTCGTCCCAGCCGGTGCGCTCCTGCAGCAGGTTGGACTCGTAATCGTTGACCACCACGTAGTCGGCCTGTTCGATGAACGTGCGCAGCTCCGGGCCGTTGAACAGCGGCATGGCCTGGCCGGGATCGAAGATGAAGGGCACGCCGTCTTCGTGGAACTCCAGCGCGTTCTGGATCATGCCTTCGCGGCCATCCGGACCGACCAGGCCAAGGCTCACGCCCGGCACGTCGCGCACGTGGTTTTCATACGAACGCATCATCGCGCCCGGGTGGAAGGCGGTGATCTGGTTGTTGTCGTGGTCGGTGGTGATGAAGGCCTGCGGGGTGAACAGTTCTTCGATCACGCGCACGCGCGAAAGGTCGATGCCCAGTGCATCGAAATGCTCGCGGTACGGGCCGAAATCGGTGCCCACCGTGCCCATCGGGATCGGGTGGCCGCCCAGCAGGTGCAGGTTGTAGGCGATGTTGCCGGCGCAGCCGCCGAACTCGCGACGCATGCGCGGCACCAGGAACGAGACGTTCAGGATGTGCACTTTGTCCGGCAGGATGTGGTTCTTGAACTGGTCCGGGAACACCATGATGGTGTCAAAGGCAAGAGAACCACAGATCAAAGCGGACATCGATGTAAGCCTATGCGGGAATGAGTGGAGTGCTGGCCGCGGCGGTGGGCAAGCAAACGGCGCCCATGGGCGCCCGACGGCGCAAAGGTTACCGGCTGGCGCCGCCGAAGGGTAGCGCCGGGCTGTGCCGGGACTGGCATGGGCCGGTGCCGGGGCGTCTATCGGGCACGCCGGCGGGTGCGCGGTACGGGCCGAGGGCGGGATCGCCGCCCAACCTGTACCAATCGTGCCGAAAGCCAGTGAATACGCGGGTCCGGCTGGAAATATCCTTGCCCGCAGGGGGGCGGGTTGTTAGGCTTGTCTGTCTAAATTTTGCCCACGATTCCCCATTCCAGGCCGGAATTGCGCACCCCTCAGGATCACCACCTCGATGTTGAAGAAACTCCGCGGCATGTTCTCCAATGACCTGTCCATCGACCTGGGCACGGCCAACACCCTCATCTATGTGCGCGGACAGGGAATCGTGCTGAACGAGCCGTCCGTGGTCGCCGTGCGCCAGGACCGTGCCATCGGTGGCACCCGCTCGGTGGCTGCCGTCGGCGCCGAAGCCAAGCAGATGCTCGGCCGTACCCCCGGCCACATCACCACCATCCGCCCGATGAAGGACGGCGTCATCGCCGATTTCACCTACACCGAGGCGATGCTGAAGCACTTCATCAAGAAGGTGCACAAGTCGCGCTTCCTGCGCCCGAGCCCGCGCGTGCTGGTCTGCGTGCCGGCCGGTTCGACCCAGGTGGAGCGCCGCGCGATCAAGGAATCGGCCGAAGAGGCCGGTGCGCGCGACGTGTTCCTGATCGAAGAGCCGATGGCCGCGGCAATCGGTGCCGGCATGCCGGTGACCGAGGCCCGCGGTTCGATGGTCATCGATATCGGCGGCGGCACCACCGAAGTGGCGGTGATCTCGCTCAACGGCATCGTCTATTCCGCTTCGGTGCGCATCGGCGGTGACCGCTTCGATGAATCCATCACCAACTACGTGCGCCGCAACCACGGCATGCTGATCGGTGAAGCCACCGCCGAGCGGATCAAGGTGGAGCTGGGCTGCGCTTACCCGCAGGCGCAGGTGATCGAGATGGAGATCTCCGGCCGCAACCTCGCCGAGGGCGTGCCGAAGATGATCAAGATCACCTCCAACGAGGTGCTCGAAGCCCTGCACGAGCCGCTGTCCGGCATCGTCAGCGCGGTCAAGCTGGCGCTGGAACAGACCCCGCCGGAACTGTGCGCCGACGTCGCCGAGCGCGGTATCGTGCTCACCGGTGGTGGCGCCCTGCTGCGTGACATGGATCGCCTGATCTCCGAAGAAACCGGCCTGCACGTGCAGGTGGCCGACGATCCGCTGACCTGCGTGGCCCGCGGTGGCGGTCGTGCGCTGGAGCTGGTGGACATGCACGGCAACGAGTTCTTTGCGCCGGAGTAAGTCTCCCCGGCATTACGTGAGCGCCGCGCCCTTCCGGGGTGCGGCCCGCCTTCGCGGCGGGCCGGCACCGGCAGGGCGCCGTCGTGTTTCCCATCTGATTCCTAGCTGAAGCTGCATCGTGCCGCCCTACGCCGGACCCCCCATTGCTTCCCGCTCCGGCGATGCCGCCAGCCCGCTGCGGCTGCTGGCTTACCTGGTGCTGGCGATCACCCTGATCGTGCTGGACGACCAGGCCGGCTGGCTTGCGCGCCTGCGTGACCAGGCCAACGTGCTGGTACAGCCGGCCTGGAACCTGGCCGGCCTGCCCGGGCGCCTGGGCAACCAGGTGCGTGACAACGCAGCCAGCCATGGCCAGCTGGTGGCCGAGAACCGCCAGTTGCGCAACAACCTGCTGATCGCCAATGCGCGGTTGACCCGCCTACAGACCGCCGCGCTGGACAACGCGCAGCTGCGCGAACTGTTGAACGTGGCCGAGCGCAGCGGGCTGGACGTGCAGTTGGCGCCGATCCTGGATATCGACCTGGATCCGGTGAAGCAGCGCCTGGTGCTGGCTGCCGGCAGCCGCGAAGGCGTGCACGTGGGCCAGGCGGTGATCGATGCCGGCGGGCTGATGGGGCAGGTGATCAGCGTGACCGCCAGTACCTCCACCGTGCTGCTGCTGACTGACCCGGACCATGCGGTGCCGGTGACGGTGGCGCGCAACGGCGTGCGCCTGATCGTCTATGGGCGCGGCGATACGCTTGAACTGCGCGATATTCCGCTGGGTGCGGGCGTGGAAGTGGGCGATGAGATCGTCACCTCCGGGCTGGGCGGGCGGTTCCCGGTTGGTTTCCCGGTGGGCAGCATCGCTGCGCTGCGCCCCGATGACACGCATGCCTTCCTGGTAGGTGAGCTGAAGCCCGCCGCGGCGTTGGATCGCGGTCGCGACGTGTTATTGCTGCGGCCGGGCTCGCCGATCCGGATCCCGCCGCCGACCCCGGTAGCGACGGCCGCTCGCCGTCAATCCACGGATGCTGACGGCCAGCGGCCGTCACTACCCACCACGCCTGACGACCAACGGTCGTCACCTACCGAAGCGGCCGCGGCTCCGGTAGCGCCGAGCCCTGCTCGGCGTGAACCCACCGGGGTGCGACCGTGAGCCGCCTGCGCGACAACCGCTGGGTGCTGCCGCTCAGCCTGGTGGTGGCGCTGCTGCTGGGGCTGTTGCCGCTGCCGGCGCTGCTGCAGCCGCTGCGTCCGTACTGGCTGGCGTTGGTGCTGGCCTACTGGGTGATCGAAGCCCCCGACCGGGTAGGCCTGGGCGTAGCGTTCGCCACCGGCGTGATCGCCGATTTCCTGTACGGCGGCGTGCTCGGCGAACAGGCGCTGCGGCTGGTGATCATGGCCTTCATCCTGCAGCGTTTCCGCGCCCGCATCCGCTTCTTCCCGATGTCCCAGCAGATCCTCGCCATCGGCGGCCTGCTGTTCAACGACCGCATCGTGAGTGCCGTGGTGCACGTGGTGGTGGGCGAGCCCACCCTGCCGTGGGCCTACTGGTGGGCACCGCTGCTGGGCATGGCGCTATGGCCGCTGGTGTTCGTGCTGCTGGATGCAGTGCGCTTCGGACGGCGCGGACGCTGACATGAGTTCGCGCCGCGCGGTCAAGAATCCACATGCCGAGGCCGAACAGTTCCGCCGTCGCGCGGCACTGGGGTTCCTCGGCGTGCTGCTGTGCCTGGGTGGGCTGGGCGGCTGGTATTTCAAGCTGCAGGTGATGGACCACGAGATCTACGCCACACGCTCGGAGGCCAACCGCATCAAGCCGCGTCCGGTGGTGCCCGGGCGCGGCATGATCTACGACCGCAATGGCCGCCTGCTGGCCGAGAACGTGCCGGCGTTCCGCCTGGACGTCACCCCGGACAAGGTCAAGGACATGGACGCCACCCTGGCCGGGCTGGCGAAGATCTTCCCGCTCAGCGAGGAAGAGATCGAAGCGTTCAACCGATCGCGCAAGGCGCGTCGCAGCTTCCTGCCGGTCACCTTGAAACTGCGCGTCAGCGAAGAGGAGATGGCACGCTTCGCGGTGGATCGCTGGCGCTTCCCCGGTGTCGAGCTGGAGCCCTACCTGACCCGGCGCTATCCCTTCGGCGATCTGTTCGCGCATGTCATCGGCTATGTCGGCCGGGTGGATGACAAGGACCTGGAGATGCTGGGCGAGCGCAACGCGGCCCTGACCCACATCGGAAAATCCGGGCTGGAGCGCTACTACGAACAACAACTGCGCGGCCGTGTCGGCTACGAACAGGTGGAAACCAACGTGCAGGGCCGCGCGATCCGCACCGTCGGCCGGGTGGCGGCGCAGTCCGGCACCGACCTGCGGCTGTCCATCGACGCCGACCTGCAGCGCGCGATGGTGGCCGCCTTCGGCGTGCAGGAAGGCGCGGCGGTGGCGATGGACCCGCGCACCGGTGAGGTGCTGGCGATGGTCAGCCTGCCTTCGTATGACGCCAATCTGTTCGTCAACGGCATCTCGCACGCGGATTTCCGCGCGCTCAACGACAACCCCTCGCGTCCGCAGTTCAACCGGCTGGTGCTGGGCGGGGTGGCGCCGGGTTCGACGCTGAAGCCGCTGATCGGCCTGGCCGGGCTGGATGCCGGGGTACGCAAGCCGGAGGACAAGGTACTTTCCACTGGCATGTTCTACCTGCCCGGTACCCGTCGTGGGTGGGGTGATGCGCACCGTGGTGGCCATGGTTGGACCGACCTGCGCAAATCCATCGCCCAGTCGGTCAATACGTATTACTACCGGTTGGCGCTGGACCTGGGGATCGAGCGCTTCGACCACTACATGGAGTACTACGGCTTCGGCAAGCCGACCGGCATCGACCTGACCGGCGAGATCGGCGGCATCCTGCCTTCGCCGGCGTACAAGGCCAAGACCCGCAAGGAGCGCTGGTACCCCGGCGACACGGTGAACGTGAGCATCGGCCAGGGCGACTGGAAAGTGACGCCGCTGCAACTGGTGCGCGGCGTCAGTGGCATCGCCAGCGGACAGCTGCGCACGCCGCACCTGGTGATGCAGCAGCGCGCCGGCTTCGACAGCGACTGGACCATGACGCCGGCAAGTGAAACCAAGCCCCTCAGCCCCAACCCGAACAACGTGCAGGCGGTGCGCGAAGGCATGATGGCGACCATGCAGCCGGGCGGCAGCGGCGCGCGCATGGCCGCCGGGGCGCCGTATGTCATGGCCGGCAAGACCGGCACCGCACAGGTGATCAGTCGCAAGGGCACTGCAGCCGTCGATCCGCGCAGCCTGCCGCTGCACCTGCGCCATCGTTCGCTGTTCGTCGGTTTCGCGCCGGCCGACAACCCGGTCATCGCCATCGCGGTGGCGGTGGAGGGTGGCGGCTACGGCGGCTCGGCGGCCGCTCCGATCGCGCGCAAGGTGTTCGATGCGTGGCTGCTGGGCAAGATGCCCGAGGGCGTGCTGCCGCTGGACGTGGAGCGCGGCAGCGTGGCCTTCGGTCCCACCGCCTTCGACAACGAAGACAGCAGCGCCCGCGCCAATGGCGATGCTGCGGCGATGGAAGCCGGCGAGCTGCCGGTGCAGGTCGGGCCGCCGGTCGCGGAGCCCGCCACCCCGGTAGCGCCGATCCATGATCGGCGGGCGCCCGCCCCGGAGCCCGCCGCCCCGGTAGCGCCGATCCATGATCGGCGGACGCTCTCCCCGGAGCCCGCCCGATGAAGGACTTCCTGCGCTGGGCCGGCGACATGCTGGTGCGCTTCTTCAGCACCCTGGACTGGATGCTGTGCGCGGCGCTCGGCGCATTGATGCTGATCGGCCTGGCCACGCTGAAGAGCGCCGGGGGCGATGGTCTGGTATTTGCCCAGGGTGCGCGGTTCGCCGTCGGTCTGGCCGCGATGTGGGGTATTTCGCGGGTGCCGATCCTGCGCATCCGCTCGGCCACGCCGATGATCTACGCCATCTCGATGATCCCGCTGCTGGCGGTGTTCGCCATCGGTACCGGCAAGTACGGGCGGCAGTGGCTGGACCTCAAGCTGTTCTACCTGCAGCCGGCCGAGTTGTTGAAGGTCAGCCTGCCGATGATGGTGGCCTGGTACCTGCACCGCATGCCGCTGCCGCCGCGCTTCACGACCGTGCTGGTAAGCATGCTGATCATCGGCGCGCCCACTGCCGCGGTGATGCTGCAGCCGGACTTCGGTACCGGCGTGCTGATCGCCGCCAGCGGGGTGTTCGTACTGCTGCTGGCCGGCCTGCCATGGTGGTGGGTGGGGCTGGGCGTGGGGGGCGTGGCCGCGGTCGCGCCGGTGGCCTGGTTCTGGTTGCTGATGCCGTACCAGAAGGATCGCATCATGATGTTCCTGGACCCGGAAATGGATGCGCTGGGGGCCGGCTGGAACATCATCCAGTCCAAGATCGCGATCGGATCCGGTGGGCTGGACGGCAAGGGCTGGGGGCAGGGCTCACAGTCGCACCTGAACTTCATCCCCGAGCAGACGACGGACTTCGCATTTTCGGTGCTGAGCGAAGAGTTCGGCTGGATCGGCGTGGCGCTGGTGCTGGCCCTGTATCTGGTGGTGATCGGCCGCTGCCTGTGGATCGCCAGCCAGTCACGCGATTCCTACTCGCGCCTGCTCGCCGGCGCCACCGGCCTGGCGTTCTTCGTCTATGTGCTGGTCAACGGCGGCATGATCTCCGGCCTGCTGCCGGTGGTGGGCGTGCCGATGCCGCTGATCAGCTACGGCGGCACCTCGGCAGTGTCGTTGCTGGCCGGCTTCGGGTTGGTGATGGCCGTGCGCAGCCACAACCCCGTTCACGGCGGTTACCGGTAGCCACAGGGGTCAGAGTCCGTTTCCTGCGGAAAAGGACGCTGACCCCGTGTTGACCCCTCCGCGATTCGTTTCCCTGCGATGAAGATTTCACACTTCAAGTGCGCAGTGCGTCACATTTCCGAACACTGTTGATTCGGATCAATGGTTTTGACGCAAACGGCCTGCACAATGGCGCCCGTCAGGCAGGGCGCGTTCATCTTCTACGCCGACCACCTGGCGAACCGCAGCACGACCTCACGTTTTGCCGCCTGCTCTGGGGAGATGCAGGGGCAGTATTGGATGGTCCGTCAGGCCGGTTGCGCCCGTCGGGGGATGGGGGCGCAACCGGCTTGTTCGTTGCCGGTCTTCACGCTGGTTTTACAAAGAGGCAGCGGATTAACCAATCCTTTGCTATTCATGGTGTTAGGGGTTTTATTTCATCCATGACCTGCTAACCTGCGGCGATGATCCGACGTACTCTGGCCTGCATGCTCACCCTCGGCCTGGTCGCCTGCGCGACCCAGCCGTCGAGTCCTCCACCGCCTTCGCAGGCAACCGTGGCGCCGCACAAGCCGGCATCCGGACAGAACAAGGGACCGGCTGAAGCCGCGCCCGAATCGGCTGCGTCCAGCGCACCGCCGGTGGACCTCACTCCGGTCCCCTTTGAAACAGCACGCGCAAACTTCATTCGCGACACCGCCGCCGCGCACGGGCTCGATCCCGCCTATATCGCCAGCGTGCTCGACCAGGCGCAGGTACGCCAGCCGATCATCGCCGCCATGTCGCGCCCAGCGGAGCGGGTGAAGCCGTGGAACGAGTACCGCCCGATCTTCATCAGCCAGGCGCGCATCGACGGCGGCAGGAAGTTCCTCGCCGAACACCGCGATGAGCTGATGCGTGTGCAACAGCGCACCGGCGTGCCGGCCGAAGTCATCGTGGCCATCATCGGCGTGGAAACCAGCTACGGCGGCAACACCGGCAACCACCGCGTGCTGGATGCGCTGTATACCCTGGCCTTCTATTACCCGCGCAGCGGCGATCCGGCCAAGCTGGAACGCGAAGTCCGCCGCGAACTGTTCTTCCGCGACGAACTGGCCAAGGCCTTCGTGCTGGCGCGCGACGAAAAGCTGGACATCACCACGCTCAAGGGCAGCTATGCCGGGGCGATGGGCATGGGCCAGTTCATGCCGTCCAGTTACCTGGATTTCGCCGTGGACGGCAACGGTGACGGTCGCCGTGACCTCTTCAACAGCTACGACGACGTGTTCTCGTCCATCGCCAATTACTTCGTCAAGAAGGGCGGCTGGGTGCGCGGCGGACAGGTTGCCGTGCCCGCCACGCTGGCGGCCGGACGCGAAGAATTCAATCCGACCGAATGGACCCCAAGCTGGTCGCTGCAGGATCTGGCTGCACGCGGCTACACGCCCAACGCGGCCGTGCAGCCCGGCGCCACCGCCACCCCGATCACCCTGGAAGGCAGCACCGGCAAGCAGTACTGGCTGGGCTTCCAGAACTATTACGCCATCACCCGATACAACATCTCCAAGATGTACGCGATGGCCGTGTTCCAGCTGTCGCAGGCCATCGCAGGACAGGAGCTGCCACCGGCATGAACATCAGATGGTGGGTCCCCGGAGCGTTGATCCTTGCGCTGGCCGCATGCAGCAGCGCGCCCAAGAAACCCGGTGGAACCGCCAGCACGGGCGGCAAGCCGGCCACCACGGTGGTGCAGGGCAAAGGCGGCGGCCGTCCCGCGCACTGCCCGGAAGGGTCGCCGTACGCGGCCGCGTCGGAAGACCTCGCCACCCGCGGCAACTACACCGCTGGCGGCCTGTACAAGCCGGGGGTGAAGGACACCACGCCAACCTATATCCCCAACGTGGCCTGCATCCCGGAGCCGGAAGTGCAGGAGCTGGCCCGCTCGGCCATCGGCAACCGGTCGCCCTATGAGGTGCTGGGCAAGAAGTACAAGGTGATGGACAGCACCCGGGGTTATGCCGAAAAGGGCACGGCCTCCTACTACGGTGCCAAGTTCCACGGGCGGCTGACCTCCAACCGCGAGGTCTATGACATGTACCAGTTCACCGCCGCGCACAAGACCCTGCCACTGCCGAGCTTCGCCCGGGTGACCAACCTGGACAACGGCGAATCGGTGATCGTGCGGGTCAACGACCGGGGCCCGTTCCACGACGGCCGCGTGATTGATCTCAGCTACGCGGCCGCGGTGCGCCTGGGCATCACCCAGCGCGGCACCGGCAACGTGGAAGTGCGCGCGCTGCAGCCGGGCGAGGGCAACCTGCTGGCCGACGCCAAACCGACCCGTGCCGAGCGCCGCGCCACTACCATGGTGGCGGCCACGGCGGCGGCGCCCTCGGCCATCGATGCCCTGGTGAACCGCCTGCCGGCCGAAGCACCGGCTGCGGCCACCCGGGAACCGGCACCGCGAGCGGTGGCCGCCGCCGCAAAGCCCCCCACTGGCGCGGAGGCCTACCGTTACCGCGTTGCCGACAGCGCCAAGCCCGGTTCGGCCGACAACTTCGACCGCTGGATGCGCGATAACAACGTGCGCGTTGCCACCGGCAAACCCGCTGCCCCGGTAGTGACGGCCGCTGGCCGTCGACCCGATAAACCCTCCGCAACCGCCCGGCCCGCCGCCATGGCAACCGCAGCCGTCGCGGCGCAGCCGCCCACGCTGTCCGAAAAGGTCCTCGGCAACGTGCTCCTGCAGGTGGCCAGCTTTGCCAGCCGCGACAACGCCACCCGTGCGCAGGGTCAGTTGACCGCTGCGGGCATCGTCGGTGCGACCATCAGCGATATCGCCGCTGGCGGTCGCACCCTGTGGCGCCTGCGGGTGCCGGCCAACGACCACGCCAATGCGACGGAACTTGCCGGCCGCATTGCCGGTCTTGGTTTCGGCGCCCCGCAGATCGTCAAGGAATGACATTCCCCGGCGTGGCCTGACGCCCTGCCGCGCCGCGCTTGCCGACCGCCTACAATGGCGGTCGTTTTCCCCTTCCGACCTTGGCCGCTCCAGGAGCCTGCCCGCCCATGAAATTCCGTTTTGCCGCCACTGCGCTGGCCGCCACCCTGCTGGTGGGCCTGGCCCATGCCCAGACCCCGCTGCCGACCCCGGCCGCTCCGGCTGCGACCACTGCACCGACCGCCGTGGCGACGCCGCCGGCGCCGGTCCCCAGCGTGTCCAAAGCCTGGATCCTGATGGATTACGCGTCCGGCCAGGTCCTCGCCGGTGAGAACGTCGACGCCCAGCTCGCCCCGGCCAGCATCACCAAGGTGATGACCAGCTACGTCGTTGCCGCCGAAGTGAAGAACGGCAAGGTCAAGCCCGACGACCAGGTGATGATGAGCGAACGCGCATGGCGCGAAGGCGGCGCCGGTACCGACGGCAGCTACAGCGGCTTCCCGGTCAACCAGACCGCGCGTCTGGAAGACATGGAAAAGGGCATGGCGATCCAGTCCGGCAACGATGCTGCCATCGCGCTGGCCGAACACGTGGCCGGCAGCGAAGAAGCGTTCGCCTCGCTGATGAACAGCTACGCCGCGAAGATCGGCATGACCAACTCGCACTTCGTCAACGCCCACGGCCTGACCGCCGAAGGCCACCACAGCACGGCGCGTGACCTGGCACTGCTGGGCCGCGCGTTCGTGCGCGATTACCCGGAAACCTATGCCTACAACAAGGTGAAGGAATTCACCGTGGGCAACATCAAGCAGCCCAACCGCAACCTGTTGTTGTGGCGCGATGGCAGCGTTGACGGCATCAAGACCGGCCACACCTCCGCCGCAGGCTACTGCCTGATGAGCTCCGCGCAGCGCGGTGACCAGCGCCTGATCGCGGTGGTGTTGGGCGGCGCATCGGAGAAGCAGCGTGCCGATGACAGCCTGGCGCTGTTGAACTGGGGCTTCCGCTTCTTTGAAACCCATCGCCTGTACGAGCCCGGCAAGGTGGTCGCCGAGCACAAGGTGTGGAAGGGCACCGCCGACACCGTGCAGCTGGGCGTAGCGCAGCCGATGCTGGTCAGCCTGCCGCGTGGCCGCTATAACGACCTGAAGCCGAGCATCGATGTGCCCAAGTCGCTGGTGGCGCCGTTCACCGCAGGCCAGCAGATCGGCACGCTGAAGGTGACGCTGGATGGCAAGGTGGTCGCACAGGCACCGCTGGTGGCGATCGCTGCGGTCGAAGAAGCCGGCTTCTTCAAGCGTCTGTGGCACAGCTTCTGGATGTGGTGGGAATCGGAATAACCGGCGGCGGTAGCGCCGACCCCTGGTCGGCGAGCGCAGCGGCAAACGGCAGAAGCGTGACGACCAACGGTCGTCACCCACCAGCAGCGGTCGTCACCCACCGGCAGTCGCGTCCGATGGAGATGCGGCGCCGACTGCGTAGGATCGCGTGCCTGGGCGGCGGCAGGGGAGATCCGCCGGTGGCCTTCCCGCCGGCTTACAGCGAACGGCTGATGGTGAAGCTGCCGAAGATCGGCGATTGCCGCTGTCCGTCGAACTCCTTGGTGCTGTGATAGCGCGCCAGGGCGAACTTCCAGCGTCCGCGCATCACCGCCACGCCGTAGCCCCCCTGTGCCACCACAGGCTTCTTGTCCACGCTGTGGCTGTTGCGGAAGGTGTTGCCGTCCAGGGTGATATCGCGGATCACCCAGGCCGCATCGGTGGTGGCGAACAGGTGCCACGACCAGCCACTGGGCCGGCCACCACGCGAGGGCGCGGTGTTCTCGCCTGCGGGCCGCAGCGGTGTGCTGCCGAAATCATCCGGCAGTTTCCAGCCGAAGCGCACTTCGCCACCGGCATTGAGGTGGGTGGCCAGGTTGCCGACCGCGCCGCCGTAGTGGCTTATCGCATCCCACCCCCAGCCGCTGGCGTTGTCGGTGGCATCGCGCGGCCAACGGTTCATCCGTTCGTGGGTCAGCATCACCACCGGCTCGTTGTGCAGCTGGTTGTCCCAGCCCTGGAATTTGTCATCGCCCAGCAGGTCATGCACACCGTCCTGGACTTCCTTGCCCAGTGCCCAGGGACCGACCACGCCCAGCGTCAGCTGGGTGGTCTGCAGGTAATTGCCGCGCCGCGCGTTGTAGCCGAAGCTGCCGACCAGAACGCCTGCGTAGGGACGGTCATCTTCGATGACGTCCTTGCGGGTGAAATCGCTCGGCGTGAAGATGCCCTGGGCGATGCTGAAGATCATGTTCTGCTGCTCGAACTCGCCCGGATGCAGCGCTTCCAGGTGGCTGTTGACCCAGCGCGCCAAGCGCGGCAGGCAGGGGTCGTCGGTGAAGTCCACCAGGTTCGGGGATACGAAGGTGATCTGCGCGCCGTTGGTATAGCCCTGGTCCTGGTCGGCACCACCGAACAGGTCGTTGTCCACGCGGAAATTGATCTGCGGGGGATGATCGGCCAGCGCACTCTGGCTGCATTGATCGGCGGCGTGGGCAGGGAGGGCGAGGGCCATCAGGCTGGTCAGCCCGAGGGCTGCCGCGATACGCGTGGGGTGCATGGAATTCCAGAGGGCTGTTTTGACGTTTTTCTCCTAAATACGGTAGCGCCGATGTGAATTCGGATCGACGGCCGTGGCCGGTCTGGTCCGTTCCGCACGTGGACTTCTACGCCGCGCGTTCGTACCGTCCCGTCGGCGGGTTGAAAAAAGTGATGAGCGTCACGTTAATTTGCCTTCCGCGCGTCCAATTGGACCGTTGTTCAGCCGCGGTTGCCGTTGGAACAGCGGTGTTTTATCCTCTGCGCCGGCGCCAGAGGGCGCTGTTCAAGGATTCCGGCCTGCCACCACCGGCCTCTCTCAACCCAATGGATTGCGCGCCGCCTGCAACGGGCAGGCGCGCTGGACAACAGACATGACCCAACAGAATTCGTTCGCCACCCTCGTGGTCACCGCCGTGCTGGGCGTTGGCCTGATGGCCGTCAGTGCTCCTGCCTCGGCCGGCCTGCGTGACAGCTTCAGCTCCAGCCGTACCTCCGCGCAGGAGCAGAGCAAGCAGGGCCAGGCGCAGATCCCGGTCTGCACCAAGCCGCTGGGCTCGATTTCGGTGATCGAACCGGAAGACGTGGTGAACTGGTGGACCGGGCAGCAGCTGCCGGCGCCTTCCAAGCTGATCAAGGTGTTCGTCAACAAGTCCAAGTGCTTCACCCTGGTCGACCGTGGCGTCGGCATGGCCGCCGCCCAGGCCGAGCGCGCGCTGGCTTCGGAAGGTGAGCTGCGTGGCCGTTCGAACATCGGCAAGGGCCAGATCCGCGCGGCCGATTACGTGCTCGTGCCCGACCTGATCTCGCAGAACAGCAATGCCAGCGGGAATGCGATCGGAGGGCTGCTGGGTGGGCTGATCGGCGGCAAGGCCGGTGCCGTGGTGGGTGGGCTGAACTTCCGCAGCAAGACTGCGGACGTCACCCTGACCCTGACCGACGTGCGTTCGTCCGAGCAGGTCGCGATCGTGGAAGGCAATTCGAAGAAGACCGACCTGGGCTGGGGTGCTGGCGGCGGCCTGTTCGGCGGTGGCGGCATCGGCGCGATGGGCGTGGGCGGCTATGCCAACACCGAACTGGGCCAGGTGATCACCCTGGCCTACCTGCAGGCCTACACCAACATGGTGAACGAGCTGGGCGGCCTGCCGGCCGACGCCTCCGCCGCCAACAGCAGCCAGGCCGTGACCATGCTGAAGGCCGGCCGCCTGCTGGCCAATTCCAAGGGCACCGGCGCGGCCGTGCGTGACCTGGAACCGGGCATGCTGCTGTACCCCACCGGCCAGAAGGACGGCACGATGTGGGAAGTGGAAGACGAGATGGGCAACAAGGGCTGGGTCAATTCCACGTCCATGCAGCTGGCCAAGTAAGGCGGGGAGTGACGGCCACCGGCCGTCATTCACCGAAGCCGGAGCGGTAGCGCCGAGCCATGCTCGGCGAGCGTAGCGGCAAGGGCAAAGGCGTGACGACCAACGGTCGTCACCCACCAGAGGGCCAGCGGCCGTCACCACCGATCCGACCCCCTTGGGTTTGATCTGCGGCGGCCCGATAATGGGCGGATGGAAATCAAGTCCGACAATCCCGAACACGGCTTCCAGTTCCCCGGGCAGTTCGAGCTCAGCGCCATGGGCGCGGCCAACTCCGGGCTGGAAGTGGAACTCCCCAAGCTGCTGATGGCCGCTGGCATTGACGTGCTCAACGAGCAGATCAGCTGGAAGCACTCCTCCAACGGCAAGTACGTCTCGGTGCGCATGGCATTCACCGCCCGCGACCGCGCCCAGTACGACCTCGCCCACGAGGTGCTGCGCGAGCATCCGGAAGTAAAGTGGACGCTGTAGCACCGGCGGTAGTGACGGCCGCTGGCTGTCAATCGTCCCAGGGCCGTCAATCCCAGCCCGCCGTAGTCCGCGACCTCGGTCGCCAGCCCTACGAACCGGTCTGGCGCGCGATGCAGCGCTTCACCGACCAGCGCGACGAGGATACCGCCGACGAACTATGGGTGGTCGAGCACGACCCGGTGTTCACCCTGGGCCAGGCCGGCAAGCCCGAACACGTGCTCGCCCCCGGGGACATCCCGGTGGTGAAAGTGGACCGCGGCGGCCAGGTGACCTATCACGGCCCCGGCCAGATCGTGGTCTACCCCTTGCTGCGCCTGCCGCGGCTGGGTATCGGCGTGCGTGATTACGTATGCCGGATCGAACAGGCCATCATCGATACCCTTGCCGAGTGGAATATCGGCGCGGAACGCCAGGACGGCGCCCCGGGCGTGTACGTGGGGGGAGCCAAGGTGGCCGCGCTCGGCATCCGGGTCCGCCGCGGCTGCACCTTCCATGGCCTGGCGTTCAACGTCGCGATGGACCTGGAACCCTTCCGCCGCATCAACCCCTGCGGTTACCAGGGGCTGCAGGTGACCACGATGGTAGACTTGGGCGGGCCCTCCGGCATGGCAGCCGTCAAGCCCGTCCTGCTGGACAACCTGGCGCGCCAGTTCGGCCTGCACCTGCAGCCGTCCTCCACGCAGCCGGACCTGTCTGCCTGACCGAACCCATACCACGCGGCCCCATTGCCGCCGGGAACACCATGACCGAACAGACTGCCCGCACCATTCCCCTGCAGATGCTGCAGGGCGATTCCGCTCCCGCCGCCGCGCCGTTGCAGGCCGGCGTCAAACAGCTGGGCGGTGACAAGATCAACCGCTCGCCGGTGCAGTTCGCCGACGCGCCGGTGCTGCGCAAGCCGTCCTGGATCCGCGTGCGCATTCCCTCCGGCAATGCGGTGCAGAACCTGAAGGCCAAGCTGCGCGAGAACCGTCTGGTGACGGTCTGCGAAGAGGCCAGCTGCCCCAACATCCACGAGTGCTTCAGCCACGGCACTGCGACCTTCATGATCCTCGGCGAGGTCTGCACCCGCCGCTGCTCGTTCTGCGACGTGGCCCACGGCCGGCCCAAGCCGCCGGATGCCAACGAGCCGGCCACCCTTGGCCAGACCGTGGCCGACATGGGCCTGAAATACGTGGTGGTGACCAGTGTCGACCGCGATGACCTGCGTGACGGCGGTGCGCAGCACTTCGTCGACTGCATCACCGCCATCCGTGCGAAGTCGCCCGGCACCCGCATCGAAGTGCTGACCCCGGACTTCCGTGGCAAGGGCCGCATGGAACGTGCGCTGGAGATCCTGGCGCAGAACCCGCCGGATGTGTTCAACCACAACATCGAAACCGTGCCGGACCTGTACCGCAACGTGCGTCCGGGCGCGGATTACCAGTGGTCGCTGACCCTGCTGAAGAACTTCAAGGCGCAGCACCCGGGCGTGCCGACCAAGAGCGGCATCATGCTGGGGCTGGGCGAAGCGTTCGAGCAGATCAAGGCCACCATGCGCGACCTGCGCGCGCACGACGTGGACATGATCACCATCGGCCAGTACCTGCAGCCGACCGCGCACCACCATCCGGTGCTGAAGTACTGGACGCCGGAAGATTACAAGGCGCTGGAAGACTACGGCTACGAGCTGGGCTTCAGCCATGTGGCGTCCGGCCCCATGGTGCGCTCGTCGTACCACGCCGACGTGCAGGCCAAGGGCGCCGGCGTCGCCTGAGCGGTTCCCGCTGCGCTCGCTGAGCATGGCGATGCCGGCCCTCCTGACCGGCACCCTCCGGGCCGTCGCAAGCGACGTTGGCAGCGGCTCCTGCCGCTGCCTTCGGCGCTACCGGGGGGGTGACGGCCGCGGGCCGTCCGCTACTGCTTCGGTGGGTGACGACTGTTGGTCGTCACGCTTTCTGACCGGCACCCTCCGGGCCGTCGCAAGCGACGTTGGCAGCGGCTCCTGCCGCTGCCTTCAGCGCTGCCGAGGTCCCGATCCTCGTTCACATGCTGCTACAGGACCCCGTCTACGCTGGAAACACGCGTTCCATGAACGCGGGTGACAAAGCGCGCAACTTTCGGCACTGTCGTGGTGTCTGTAATGCACGCAGTCTTCCTTTCGGCAAGGTGCCCTGAGCAATTCCATGAAATTCAAAGCCCCCGCATTCCTGATTGCCCTGGCACTCACCGCACCGCTGGCGCTGTCGGCGCAGGCAGACGGGCCGGCGCTGCCGGCCGCCGCCACCGCAGACCAGGCGACCACCTCCAAGCTGGTCTATGGGCTGCTGTCCGACAGCCGCTACGCCTACCGGCCACGCGCGCTGGATGAGGCTACCTCCAAGGACGTCTTCAAGCGCTACCTGGAGACCCTCGATGGCGGCAAGCAGTTCTTCACCCAGGCCGACGTGGCGAAGTTCGCCCCGTTCGAGGCCGGCATCGCCACGGCCATCCGCGGCGGCGAACTGGAGCCGGCCTTCCAGGTGTTTTCCGTCTACAAGCAGCGCGTCGGCCAGCGGGTGGGCTATGCACGCAATCTGCTGAAGCGCGAGCCGGATTTCAGCACCGACGAGAAGTTCGAGTACGACCGCAAGGATGTGCCGTGGGCGGCCAGCGATGCCGAACTGGATGAACTGTGGCGCAAGTCGGTGAAGAACGATTGGCTGCGCCTGAAGCTCGCCGGCAAGAAGCCGGACGAGATCCGCACCACGCTGGACAAGCGCTACGCCACGCTGGAAAAGTCGGTCAACGAGCTGAAGGGCGAAGACGTTTTCCAGTTCTTCCTCAACGCCTATACCAGTGCCGTTGACCCGCACACCGATTATTTCACCCCGCGCACCGCCGAGAACTTCAACCAGGCGATGTCGCTGTCGCTGGAAGGCATCGGCGCCCAGCTGCAGCGCCAGGACGACATGGTGGTGATCCGCGAGATCATCGCCGGTGGCCCGGCGGCGGTGAACGGCAAACTCAAGCCCGGTGACCGCATCGTCGGCGTCGGACAGGGCACCTCCGGTCCGATCGAAGATGTGATCGGCTGGCGCATCGATGACGTGGTCGCCAAGATCCGCGGCAGCAAGGACACCCAGGTCCGGCTGGAGTTCATCCCGGCCGAAGAGGGCGTGGACGGCAAGCACCACACCCTGGTCCTGACCCGCCAGAAAGTGCGCCTGGCCGAACAGGCGGCCAAGGGCGAGACCTTGACCATCCCGGCCAAGGACGGAGCGCCGGAGCGCAAGGTCGGCGTGATCAAGTTGCCGACGTTCTACCAGGATTTCGAAGGCCGTCGCCGCAACGCGACCGACTATGCATCGGCGACCCGCGACGTGGCCAAGCTGCTGGCCGGTTTCAAGACCGACAAGCTGGACGGCGTGGTGCTTGACCTGCGCAACAACGGCGGCGGTTCGCTGGATGAAGCCATCGAGCTGACTGGGCTGTTCATCGAGCAGGGCCCGGTGGTGCAGGTGCGCGAATCCGGTGGCCGCGTCACCGTCAACAGCGATCGCAGCGAAGCGGTGGCGTGGGATGGTCCGCTGGCAGTGCTGATCAACCGCGGTTCGGCCTCGGCCTCGGAGATTTTCGCCGGTGCCATCCAGGACTACGGTCGTGGCCTGGTGATCGGTGAGACCACCTTCGGCAAGGGCACCGTGCAGAACATCGTCGACCTGGACCGCTGGCCGAGCGGCGAAGCCCAGCGTTTCGGCCAGGTCAAGCTGACCATCGCGCAGTTCTTCCGCGTCAGTGGCAGCAGCACCCAGCACAAGGGCGTGGTGCCCGACCTGGCCTTCCCGGCCAGCGTGGACGCCAGTGAGTTCGGCGAAAGCACCTACGACAACGCGTTGCCGTGGACCCGTATCGCCGCCGTGCCACATACTCAGTACGGTAACTTCGGCCCGTTGCTGCCCAAGCTGGAAAGCCGCCACGACACGCGCATTGCCGCTGACAAGGAGTTCCAGTGGTGGAACGAGGACGTGCAGCAGTTCCGCGAAGAGAAGGCCAAGAAGTACATCTCGCTCAACGAGGCCGAGCGCCGCACCGAACGTGAGCGCCAGGACAAGCAGCGCGCCGACCGCCAGGCCGTGCGCAAGCAGTTGGGCCTGGACCTGGATCCGCTTGCCGATGACAGCAACGACGATGGCCTGACCGGCAACGAGCGCGACATCGTCAAGGATGCCGCCCGCGAGAAGGCCGCCGAAAAGCGTCCGGACCCGCTGCTGCGCGAATCGGCGGCGATCCTGGCCGACGCGGTGAACCTGCTGGAAGAGGACCGCCCGCTGTCCGCCCAGGTGCTGCCGCAGTCCACCGGCGCAGGCCGCTGGGCCGACTGAAGCAGCCGCTGAACCATCGCCAACCCATGGCGCGCCGCCAGCCGGCGCGCCATGGGCGTAAACCTGCCGCTTACGCACCGCGCGTTATGCTGCGACGAGTCAATCGTTGCAGGAACGTCCATGCGGACTGCCGTCTTCCTTACTCCCGTAGTGCTGATGGCCGGCCTGTCCGGTTGTGGTGGCCGTGCGGCCGACAGTACCTTGCTGCGGGAATCGTTTGATTCCGGCGACATGTACTCGCGCACCGTGGACGGTTCGCCGGCCGAGGCCTGCGAGGCCGCCCGGCGCACCCTGCTCAGCCAGGGCTATGCGATCGCCCGTGCCGACGGGACCGGCGTGGAAGGCAGCAAGAATTTCCAGCCGCGCGATGACGACCACGAACAGCTGGTGCTGCGTATTTCCTGTGCGCCACGCGGCCAGCAGGCGCTGGTGTTCATCAGCGCGGTGCAGGACCGTTACGCGTTGAAGAAGAGTCCGACCTCCGCCAGTGTCGGCGTGGGTGCGCTGGGCTCGGTGTCGCTGCCGTTCGGCAGCAATGACGATTCGCTGGTGAAAGTCGCCAGCAGCACGGTGCAGGACGGCGAGTTCTATGGCCGGTTCTTCCAGCGGCTGCAGCAGTACCTGCCGGTGGTGGCGGCCCCGGCTCCGGCACCTGCGGCGGATCCGCCGCCGACGGACAGCACGGACGACGGGCTGCGCTGAACATGCGCGCAGGCGCCGCGCTGCTGGGGGCGCTGCTGGTCCTTCTTCCGGGGACGGCGCTGTCGGCCGCGCCGGAGTGCACGCAGGGGCTGCTGGAACGCCTGGGATGGCGATTCGAGTCGGCGGCGGTGACGACACCCGACGTGCACGGCGGCCCTGTCTGCACCCGCGAGGATCTACGCCAGGCGCACGCGCAGGGCGATCTGCGCGCCACGCTTCCGCGCCAATGGCAGCCTGCCGTGCGCGCGGAATTCATGCAGCAGCTGCTGGACGATCCGGCCAGTGTCTGTGCCTATGCGATGCGGGTGGGCGAAGCGGCGCGGCGGGCGGCCCACGCGCTGGAGAACAATCCGGGCTATCGGTTTTCAGGCCTGCAGCTGGGATGGATCGGCTTCGGCGCGCGCGGGGCGCACGCACAGGGCTGGCAGCGTACGCGCAGCCTGGGGCGGGGTTACCGGCCGGCGGCCAGCAACAGCCAGGCACTGGCGGCGTTCTACACCGGCAAGGTGCGCAGCGAATGCGGCGTCGGCCGCCAGGTCGCCCAACTGGCCACGCAGCGCGAGCTGCACGGGGACGCCTCGTTCGACACCGCGTTCGACAACGATGAGCTCGGCATCGGCACGTTCGTCGGCCTGCACGACACCAACAGCATCCTGCTCGGCGCGCACGCTGGCGACCTGTTCGCCGACGGCAAGGCGGTACGCACCTCGGCGATGGGCCGCCAGGCCTTCATGGGTGCGCCGGGTTACCTCACCCACGCGCTCGGCCGGGAAACGCTGGACGACCTGAACAACCAGGCCGAAAATTTCATCGTGGTGGACGTGGGCGCCGAGGCGGCCGAGGCGCTGCGGCGGCACGGCGGATTCGGCTGGTACGACCAGCGCAACCGGGAACTCTGGGAACTGTCCCGGCAGCTGCCACGCCGTGGCGTCCGCTTCTTCGAGCGGCTGTTGGCCGAGCGCGATCCTGCCCTGCGCGCATCGCTCACCGATGATGAAGCGGTGCTGTTGGAGCGCATGGACGCCGTGCTGGACGATCCGTTCTACCGGCAGTTCCTGATCTTCGTCCACCCGCGCGGTATAAAGCCGATCGGCTTGCACGTCGCACGCCTGCTGGACCGCAACCCGCGCACGCCGTTCACGGTGGAGCTGACGGTGCACAATCTGCCTACCACGCTGTACCGGCGCTGGCAGCAGGCGCAGTTGCGCCACTGCGCGGCAACCGGACTGCCGGGCAGCCTGACTTCTGATTCCGGACCCGACGGCGATGCCGGTCGCCGTCCCTCAACGCAAAGGTGAAACAGATGGATATCGCAATGATCGGCCTCGGCCGGATGGGCGCCAACATGGCCCAGCGGCTGCAGCGTGGCGGCCACCGCGTAGTGGGCCATGACCCGATGGAAGCGGCACGCGCGCGGGCGGCGGAATCGGGGATGGAGGTGTTCGCCACGCTGGCCGAGGCCGTCGCCGCGCTGCCGGTGCCGCGCGTGGTGTGGCTGATGGTGCCGGCCGGCGATACCGTCGACCAGACATTGGCGCAGCTGGTACCGCATCTCGCTGAAGGCGATGTGGTGATCGATGGCGGCAACTCGAATTACCAGGATTCCATCCGCCGCGCGCGTTCGCTCGCCGACGATGACATCTTTTACCTGGACTGCGGCACCAGCGGCGGCGTGTGGGGGTTGCAGGAGGGCTACAGCCTGATGATCGGTGGCGATGCGGCCACCGTGGAACAGCTGGCGCCGGTGTTCCAGGTACTCGCTCCGGCTGCCGACCGCGGCTGGGCACGGGTGGGTCCGAGCGGGGCAGGGCACTACACCAAGATGATCCACAACGGCATCGAATACGGAATGATGCAGGCCTATGCCGAAGGCTTCGCGTTGATGGAGCGGAAAGAAGAAATGGAACTCGACCTGGGCCAGGTCGCCGAGGTATGGCGCCATGGCAGCGTGGTGCGTTCGTGGTTGCTGGACCTGAGCGCGCAGGCGCTGCAGCGCAATCCGGCGCTGGACGGCATCGCGCCCTACGTGGAGGATTCCGGCGAGGGCCGCTGGACCGTGGCCGAAGCCATCGCGCTGGACGTGCCTGCGCCGGTCATCACGCTCGCACTGCTGGAGCGGCTGCGTTCGCGCCAGTCGAACAGTTTCAGCGATCGCCTGCTGGCGGCGATGCGCAATGAATTCGGCGGCCACGCGATCAAGAAGACCTGATCGCGGCGCTACACCAGACACGTCACAGCGCGATGGTGCGGCCGTCGCGCGCGCTGCGGCGGCCGGCATCCAGCAGTTGCATCAGCTGCAACGCCTGCCCCGGGGTGACCTCGGCCGGCCCTTCGCCACGGATCGCTGCAGCGAAGGCGCTGTACAGCCGCCGATAGTCACCGGGCACGTTGTCCACGGTGGTGTGCTGCAGCGTGCCCGCCTCGTCGAAGGCCGAGTGGACGCCATGCAGCGGATCCAGTCCCCAGCCGGGCGCGCCGGGTGCCTTGCCTGCCGCCAGCTGTGCCTCCTGAACATCCAGTCCCTGCTTGATCCAGCTGCCTTTGCTGCCGTGCACGGTGAAGCGCGGCGCTGCTGCGCTGACCAGCGAACCCGCATGCACGATGGCGCGCATGCGGGGGTAGTGCAGCACCGCATGCAGGTAATCGGTGCTGCCTTCGCTGCGCTGGCGATCCAGGTCTGCGGTGATCGCCTGCGGCCAACCGAACAGCTGCAGCATCTGGTCAAGCAGGTGCGGTCCCAGGTCGTACCACAGCCCGCCACCGGGTTGCTCGCGCTCGCGCCAGCGATCGCGAACCTGCGGGCGGAAACGGTCGAAATGGGAGTGGCATTCGGCAACATCGCCCAGCACGTCGGTAGCCAGCAGGTGGCGCAGAGTGAGGAAGTCGGCATCGAAACGCCGGTTCTGGAAAACAGTCACCACCCGTGCGTTGTCTTCTGCGGTGCGCAGCACGGTTTCAGCCTGCGCGGTGTCCAGTGCGAAGGGCTTGTCCACCAGCACGTGTTTGCCAGCGCGCAGCGCGGCGATGGCCAATGGCGCGTGCTGTTCGTTGGGCGTTGCAATGATCACCGCGTCCACCGCGGGGTCTTCCAACACCTCAGCGGGTGCGGCGCGCACGTGCACGTCGGTGAAGTGGCGGCGCAGTTCATCACGACGCGAGCTGACCACGCTGTGCAGGAAAAGCCCCGGCGTGTGCTGGATCAACGGCGCGTGGAAAACCCGCCCGGCGAGGCCGTAGCCGATCAGTGCAAGCTGCAGGTCGACAGGCATGGCGCGCTCCGCGTTGGGTGGGGATGACCAGCCTAGCGGCTCGTCCACGCGGTGCAAAACATGAACGGATGTCGCATCCCGCATCTCGGTTCACCCCAGCATGACAGTACCGGCACGCGGGCTGGACGCCGGTTACGGGACACTCCATCCACCAACGAGGAGGACCGTACGATGAAGACGAATTCCAAGCTGCTTACCGCGACCATTGGCCTGGGCATGCTGCTGGCTGCACCGCTGGCGATGGCCAACGATCCGGCGAAGAAGGGCGGCACGATGGCCCAGGATCGGACCCATGCGGCTACCCATGACTCCAACGAGCCGGTGACCGATACGTGGATCACTACCAAGGTCAAGGGCGACTTGGCCGTCAGCAGCAATGTGCCGGCCACCGATATCAGCGTGACCACCGTCAACGGCGTGGTGACCCTGCAGGGCAACGTGGCCAACAAGGCCGAGCATGACAAGGCGGTCAACACGGCCAAGGGGATCAAGGGCGTTACCCGCGTTGATTCCAGCCAGCTGAAGGTCGCTGGCACCGCGTCGATGAAGTAAGCCGACAGGCAGTTGGAGATAGTGGCGGAGGCGCCCCAGGTGGGCGCCTTTGCCGTATCTGGCTGTGGCCTGGGCGGTATCCAGACTGCCCACGGCCTGTCCTGCCCAGATCCGGAACGCCGTGCTTCCCGCGCGTATTGGTCGCCTGCACGGCGGTGGACAGGATCCGGCGCCGGGGGCCTTGGTTCGACGCAGCCACCCCCATGGCCGGATGCCTCCCCGCTGGACTATAGTGGCTTCACGCGCCCTTCGCGGCCCCCATGGTCGCGCGGCGCGGGGGGCGGCGTTCTGGAGTTTGCTGGGGGATCGGCAATGTGGGTGGCCAGGGTGAGACCATGCCAGTGAAAACTGAGGTGGGCGATCTGCGTATCCTGCTGGTCGAGGACATGCCCGACGATGCCGAGCGCGTCATCGCGCAGATCCTCGCTGCAGGCATGCGCGCCAGTTTCCAGCGGGTGGACCAAGAAGGCGAGCTGCTGGCTGCGCTGCAGTCCTTCCAGCCGGACGTGGTGCTGGCCGAGTTGAACATGGCCGCTTTTTCGGGCTTCCAGGCCCTGGACATCGTGCGCCTGGCGCAACCGGACCTGCCGTTCCTGTTCCTGTCCAGCACGCTTGGCGAAGAGGCGGCGGTGGCCGCCCTGCAACGCGGCGCCAGCGATTACATCCTCAAGCACCAGCCCGCGCGGCTGCCTTCGGCGGTCGCCCGTGCCGTGCGCGATGCGCGTGCGACGGGCGAACGGCAGCGGGTGGAAGGGGAGCTGATGCGCGCGCAGCGGCTGGAAAGCCTGTCGCTGCTCGCGGCCGGACTCAGCCACGACCTGCGCAATATCCTGCAGCCTCTGCTGATCGTGCCGGAGTTGCTGAAAGCCCGGACGCAGGATCCGCAACTGCTGCACATGGCCGAGGTCATCGCCGAATGCGGGCGGCGCGGGCATGAGATGGCAGAGTCGATGCTGTCCTTCGTGCGCGGCTCGCGCAAGCCAAGCGAGCGGGTACCGGTGCACCATCTGTTCGAGGCGGTGCAGTTGCTGCTGCGCGGCACCCTGCCCAGCGACATCGAGCTGCAGGTGGAGGCGGCCGATGGCGCGCCGGCGGTGGACGGCAATTACACAGAGCTGCAACAGGTGCTGCTCAACCTTGCACTCAATGCCCTCCAGGCGATGCCCGATGGTGGCAGGCTCACCCTGCGGGTGGGCCCGGACGGCAGCCGCGAGGGGCGGCAGTGGCTGGTCATTTCGGTGATCGACGAAGGCATCGGCATGGATGCCCAAACGCTGGAACGGCTGTTCAGCCCCTTCTTCACCACCAAGCCGGACGGCACCGGCCTGGGCCTGGTGTCCTGCAAACGGATCGTGGAAAGCTGTGGCGGGCGCATCGTGGTGACCAGCGCCGTGGGCAAGGGGACGCGTTTCGATCTGCACCTGCCGGTCAGCGAGCAGGCCGGGCTGCCGGTGCCGCCCAGCACACCACAGGCCGCCGGCACGGGGCAGTCCATCCTGGTCGTGGATGCCGAGGCAACCCGCCTGTCGCTGCTGGGTAACGCCTTGTGCAGCCAAGGGTATGAACTGCAACTGGCATCCGACGGCGCAGCGGCGTTGCGCGCGTTGAGGCCCGATGCCATGCCGGCGCTGGTCATTCTCGATGGTGGCGCCCAGTTGCTGAGCGCCAGCGCGCTGTTGTCAGAGCTCTCGGCACGCGGGTACCGCGGCGCGGCACTGCTGCTGCGCGATGAGGCCTGTGTGTCGCCGATTGTCGCGCCACCGGGGATTACGCTGCACGCGCTACGCAAGCCGCTGGAGATGCAGCAGGTGTTCCGTTCCGTGGCCAAGGCGCTGCGCTCGCACCGGTAATGACGGCCGCTGGCCGTCATGCCCCATCTGCAGGTGGGTGACGACCGTTTCCTGCCACGGGTGGGTGACGACGGCTTTCTGCCACGGGTGGGTGGCGACCGTTGGTCGTCACGCCTTGGCGCTCGCCGAGCATGGCGCGCGCTGTACAGGCATCACGCCTGCTGCTCCCACGGGAAGCGCGGCAGCGCGGCGACCGCCTGTTCCAGCCGATGCGCCCAGTTGCGGTGGATATCGGCATACAACGGCGAATCTCCGCTCAGGCGCAGCTGTCCGCCGATCCGCAGTTCATCGCGGCGCACCAGCGCCAGGTCCAGCGGCAGGCCCACCGACAGGTTCGAGCGGATGGTGGAATCCAGCGACACCACCGCGGTGCGCGCCGCATCGTCCAGTCGCGTGCGCGGCCGGATGATGCGGTCCAGGATCGGCTTGCCGTACTTGGATTCACCGATCTGCAGGTACGGCGTTTCGGGCGAGGCGGAGATGGCATTGCCAAGGGGATAGATCATGTACAGCCCGGGTCGTTCGCCCGCGATCTGCCCGCCGAGGATCAAGGTCGCCTGGGTGTTCACCCCGTCGTGGCCGTGTTCCACGTCGCGGCATTTGACCTGGCTGTCGACCAGCAGCGCGCCGACATATTCGGCGACCTCGAACAGGTGGCGCAGGCCGCGCAGATTCGGCGTGCGCTGCTCTTCCACGTCGCGCTGCAAGCGTGAAACGAGCAGCTGGGTGGTGGCCAGGTTGCCGCTGGCCATCAGCACGAACACCGCTTGGCCGGGGTATTCGAAGACATGCAGCTTGCGATGGACGCGTACATCGTCCACCGATGCATTGGTGCGGGTGTCGGCGGCAAAGACCAACCCCTCGTCCACGTCGATTCCGACGCAATAAGTCATTGGCATCGTCCCATCAAGTGCGGTCCAATGGTACGGGTGATGCCGTGATGAAGACATTACCTCCCCCCTGCCACCCGATGATCCGCATGACCACCGTGCTCCTCAGCCTGGGCAGCAATGTCCAGCCCCGCCGTCACCTGCATGCCGCCGTGGCCGCCTTGGCGGAACGTTTTGGCGCCATCACCGTCTCTCCGGCCTACCGCACCGCGGCGGTGGGCTTTGACGGCCCGGCGTTCCTCAACAATGCGGTGGCCATCGAAACCGATCTGGACCTGGACACGCTGGACGCGTGGGCGCATGCGCTGGAACACCGGCACGGGCGTGATCGCAGCGGGCCGCGCTTTTCCGACCGGACCCTGGACATCGACGTGGTGTTCTACGGCGATCTGATCGTGGAAGGGCCGGGGCACCTGCGCATTCCCCGTCCGGAATTGAAGCATGCGTTCGTGATCAAGCCGCTGGCCGACATCGCACCGGACTTCGTCGATCCGGTCAGCGGGCTGCCCCTGGCGGCGCTGTGGCGGGCCCACCGCCAGTTCGGCGACGCCTTCGAGGTGGTGGAACTGGGTCCGGACAGAGAGGGCTGATGCAGCGGCGAGCGCGCGGTCGCGCCGAAGGCAACGGTAGCGCCGAGCCATGCTCGGCGAGCGCAGCGGCAAAGGTAGTGACGACCAACGGTCGTCACCCACCCCAGTCGTCATCCCCTCCCAGTGGTCACCCACCGCGGTCAGCACGACCGAAGCCGGCGGCTCAGGACAGCGTGCGCCCGCCATCCAGCCGCAGCGTATGGCCGGTGACGAAGCCGGCATCGGCGATCAGCCAGCGCACCGCCTCGGCGATCTCTTCCACCGTGCCGATGCGCGCCAGCGGGGTGCGCGCCAGCAGCGCCTCGCGGGCGAAATCATCCTTGCCGCTTTCCGGCCACAGGATGGCGCCGGGGGCCACCGCGTTCACCCGGACCTTGGGCGCCAGCTCCAGCGCCAGTGAGCGGGTGACCATTTCCAGCGCGGCCTTGGCCATGCAGTAGGCGGGATGGTCGCGCATGGGCTGGCTGCCGTGCAGGTCGGTGAGGTTGACGATGCTGCCGTGGCTGCGACGCAGGTGGGGCGCGGCGGCCTGCCCCAGCAGCAGCGGCGCCCGGGCGTTCACCGCGTACAGGTCATCGATGGCTTCGGCGGTGATCTGCCCCAGCGGGGTAGCGAAGAAGTTGGAGGCATTGTTGACCAGCGCATCCAGCCTGCCGAAATGGGCCGCTGCCTGTTCGACCAGGTCGGCCAGGGCATCAGCCTGGCGCAGGTCGGCCTGCAGTGCCAGCACGCTGCCTGGCCGGGCCAGTTCAAACGCGAAAGCGGCCTGCTGCAGCTCGTCGCTGGAGCGGTTGGCGTGCAGCACGATGTTGTAGCCAGCCTGGTGCAGATGACCGGCAATGGCCGCACCGATGCGGCGCGCGCTGCCGGTGATCAGGGCCACGGGGGCGGGAGGGGTCATCGGGTACTCCATGGCTCGGCTATCCTGTGCATCATTGTCACCGCATTTGAAGACGCCATGCAGTCCACCCTTCCGCTGCCCGATACCGACGCCCTGGCCCATAGCGAACAGCTGGCGGCCGCCCTGCGCGATGAAATCCGTACGCAGGGCGGTGCGATCCCGTTCTCGCGCTTCATGGAGCTGTGCCTGTACACACCCGGTTGGGGGTATTACAGCGCAGGCGCCAGCAAGTTCGGCGCCAGCGGCGATTTCACCACTGCGCCTGAAATGGGCGGACTGTTCGCCGCCACGGTCGCAAATGCGCTGGCCCCGGTGTTCGGCCAGCTGGGACCGCAGGCCCGCCTGCTTGAACTCGGAGGGGGTACCGGTGCCTTCGCCGAAGCGCTGCTGCTGCGGCTGGCGGAACTGCAGGCGCTGCCGGCGCGTTATGCGATCCTCGAGCCCAGCGCCGACCTGCGCCAGCGCCAGCGCGAGCGGTTGCAGCAGAACCTGCCGGCGGAGATCGGCGGGCGCGTGGAATGGCTGGACCGGCCGTTCGACGACGACTGGGAAGGCGTGGTGTTCGCCAACGAGGTGATCGATGCACTGCCTACGCCACGCTTCGTGATCAACGCCGGTGAGGTGTACGAGGAAACCGTGGCGCTGGACGCCAACGATCAGTTCGTGCGCGCCACGGCACCAGCGGACATGCTGCTCAACGGCGCGGTACGGCACCTGGAACGTTACCTGGACAAGCCGTTCGCCGATGGCTACCGGTCCGAACTGCTGCCGCAGCTTCCCTATTGGCTGCAGGCGGTGGCCGGCGGACTGAAACGCGGCGCGATGCTGTTCGTGGACTACGGTTACAGCCGCGGCGAGTACTACCTGCCGGAGCGCGATGACGGTACCGTGCGTGCGTTCTATCGCCACCACGTACACAACGAGGTGTACCTGTGGCCGGGCCTGCAGGACATCACCGCCTCGGTGGACTTCACTGCCATGGCCGAAGCGGGCCTGCATGCCGGCTTCGACCTGGCCGGTTACTGCAGCCAGGCCAGTTTCCTGCTCGGTAACGGGCTGGACCAGGTGCTTGCGCTGGCCGATGAGCGCACCGACGACGTAGGTCGCGTGCAGCTGCGTGAGGAGGTGAAAAAGCTCACCCTGCCCAGCGGCATGGGCGAGCGCTTCCAGGTGATCGGCCTGCAGCGCGACGTGGATTTCGAGCCGTCCTTCGAACTCGGTGACCTGAGCTGGCGGCTGTGAGCGGCAAGTGGCTCAAGCCACTGCGCCATCGGCGGTTCTGGCTGTGCGTGTGGCTGGCCGCGGTGGTGACGGTGATCGTGGTCTGCCTGATCCCGCCGCCGCCGCTGGCGCTGCCGCAGGGCAGTGACAAGCTGGAGCATTTCCTTGCGTACTTCCTGCTGGGGGGCAGTGCCGTGCAGGTGTTCCAGCGCGGGCGCGCGCTGCTGTGGGTGGCCGCGGGCCTGGTGCTGATGGGAGTCGGTATCGAGATCGCGCAGGGCGCGCTGACCGAAACCCGCATGGCCGATCCGGCCGATGCGCTGGCCAATACCATCGGCGTCGTGGCCGGCCTCGCCACGGCGCTGACGCCGTGGCGGGACCTGTTGTTGCGCCTGCGCGGCTGACCGTCGACCGGCGCCGCGGCGCTACCGGGCCAGGGTCACTTCATCCAGCACCCACATCGCCGGACGGGTGTCACCGGTGAAGCTGATGCACAGGTCGCCCTTGCCGGCCACCTGCTTGGGCAATGCCGCTTGCAGGGTGACGAATCCATCGGCACCCACCTGGGCGGGCAACGGCACTTCGGCCAATGCCGGGCCGGTGCAGTCGCCGCGGCGGACCTTCATTTCACCGTGTGCCCGCCTGGCCGCTTCGAACTTGCGCTGCGGTTCATCGTGGGCCAGCTGGAAGTAATAGGGAATGCGGCCAGCACGGACCTTCAGCGTGCGGATTCCGGTGAGATCGGCATCGGCCCAGCGCCAGCACGGGTTGAAGATGTTGACGTTGAATACCGCGCGCGCACCGTCAGCCGGGCCGTCATCTTCCAGTCGCAGCAGCAGCTGGCCCGGGCCGGGGCAGGTCAGCAGTTCGTCGTCGCGGCGGGTCAGCAGCGACTGCGCAGTGAACGCGGCCACGCTGGGTGCGGCAGCCAGCGGCTTGCCGTTGAAGAACGCGGCAGCGTGCACGGTCACCGGCACCGTGGCCTGCAGCGGCGTCTTGTACAGCGTCGAGTCTGCGGTCACCGGCTGGCCATCGGTGCGATAACGCACTTCGTAGCCGAGTGGATTGGCCAGGCTGACCCGCACGCTGCCGACGCGCCGGTCGTCCTGATGCTCGACGGCTACCTCGAACGGGGTCTGCGCATACGCAAGCCCCCATGCACGATAGCGCTGCAGCTGCGCAGGCAGGCGGGCCAGGAAGTCGCGGAAATCACGCTGCTGCACCGGACTCCAGCCGGTTTCGGCCACGGCGGCCAGGCGCGGGAACAGGTTGTGCTGCAGGCGGTGGTAGCTGCGCGTGTGTTCGGTGAACATGTTGGCCTGCAGGCCGAGGATGTGGTGCTTCTTGTCCGCCGCCAGCGTGGCCGGCACCGGCTCGAAGGCGTAGGTACGCGCCAGCGTGGTGAGCAACGGACGGCCCGGCGGCTCGTTCGGCGATGAGGTCTGCAGGTAATCCATGTACATGTCGGTGACCGGCGACATCACCACGTCGTGGCCTTCGCTGGCCGCCTTCAGGCCACCCTCGGTACCACGCCAGGACATCACCGTGGCCTGCGGCGGCAGGCCGCCTTCGAGAATTTCATCCCAGCCGATCAGGCGCCGGTCGTGCTGTTCCAGGAAGGTTTCCAGACGCTTGATCAGGTGGCTCTGCATCTGCATTTCATCGCTGGCGCCCAGTTCGCGCATGCGCTGCTGCACACGCGCCGAGGCGATCCAGTGGTCCTTCACCGCTTCATCGCCGCCCACATGCACGTAGCTCGACGGGAACAGGGCGATGACTTCTTCCAGCACGTTTTCAAGGAAGGTGAACGTGCTTTCCTCGGTGTTGAACAGGTTGGGGAACACGCCCCATTCGCTCAGCGGTTGCAACGGCGTATCCAGTACGCCCAGCTCGGGGTAGGCGGCAATGGCGGCGGTCGCGTGGCCGGGCACGTCGATCTCCGGGATCACCTGGATATGCAGCGCGGCGGCGTAGGCGATGACCTCGCGGATCTGCTGCTGGGTATAGAAGCCGCAGTAAGGGCGCGGTGCACCGGTGGCCGGATCGCGGCCACCGTCACCGGCCGGGATGCGGCAGCTGCCGACCTCGGTCAGTTTCGGGTAGCGCTTGATCTCCATGCGCCAGCCCTGGTCATCGGTGAGATGCCAGTGGAAAGTATTGAGCTTGTGCGCGGCCATCGCATCGAGCACCTGCTTGATCTCGTCCAGGCTCTGGAAGTGCCGCGCCGAATCCAACATCAGGCCGCGCCAGCTGAAGCGCGGGGCATCGTCGATGCGTAGTGCCTGCAGGGCACCGTCGGTGTTGCTGGTGAACAGTTGCGACAACGTCGCCGCCCCGTAGAACAGGCCGGCTTCGGTAGCCGCGGCAACGGTCACACCGTCGCCGTTGGAGCGCAGCTGGTAGCCTTCGGCGCCGGTCTTCAGCGCGGTGTCGAGCACGAAGTTGACGCCGTTCTTGCCGTACCCGTTCTTGACCGGCAGGGTGGGGCCGCCGCTGTCGCGCAACAGCGTGCTGAACTGGCGTGCCACGCGCGTGGCCGCGTCGCCGCGCGCCCAGACCGGGGTGCTGGCTTCCACCTTGAAGGGCGCGCCATCGAGGCGTTCCACGTGGGCCGGTGCGGGAATGAGCGGCAGGCTGCCGTCGCGCAGCAATGGGCCGGGGGCGTTGTCGATGGCCGGTGCATCGGCGGCGCGCGCCAGCGGCGCGATGGCCAGGCACAGCAGCAGCGGGGCCAGGGAGGTGAAGCGCATCAGGTGACTCCTGTGGTGGCGGGGCGCCGACGTTTGGCCGGTGCCTCCCGTTTTACCGTCCCCATCATGCAACGGGCCCGGATGACCGGGCCCGTTGCGATGGGACATTGCCAGCTGCAGCTTAGAACTTGAAGTGCACCGTGGCCATGTAGCGGCGGCCACTCTTGTACTTGCCGGCCAGGTGCTCCTTGTCGCCCAGGTACTGGAAGTAGGTCTCGTCCAGCAGGTTCTGCGCGTCGATGTTGAGCGACCAGTTCTCGTTGAAGGTGTAACCGATGCTGGCGCCCAGTTCGGCGTAGTCGTCCACGCTTGCCGGCGCTGCGCCGGCCACGTAGCCGCCGGCCAGGTAGCTGTCACGCCAGTTGTAGGTCAGGCGGGCATTTAGCGGGCCCTTTTCGTAGTACGGGCTGAAGGCCACGGCATTGCGCGACTGGTAGGGCAGCGGATCACCGGTGTTGTTCTCGCCGTTGGCGTAGGTGTAGTTGCCGGTCAGGCCGAAGCCGCTCTCGCCGAAGGGCTGCTGGAAGCTCAGGTTGAAGCCCTTGACGTGGCCACTGCCGGCATTGCGCGGACGCTGGATGCTGTAGTCGCAGTAACCATCGGCGGTGCAGCCGTTGGTGCCCACGATGCTGTCCCAGGTCAGCGGCGAGGTATCGCGGATCGAGTTGTACTGGCGCTCGATGGTGGCCGAGGTGTCGATGTAGTTCTCGATCTTCTTGTAGAAGATCGACCACGCCACGACTGCCTGCGGCGCGAAGTAGTACTCGGCTGACGCGTTGAAGTTCCACGACTCATACGGCGACAGGTCGGCGTTGCCGCCCGAACCGGTCAGCTGGGTATCGTTGAGGAAGGTGTTGTTGACCATCTGGTTGTACGGCGCCCAGGCGATCACCTTCGCACCGGAGAAACGGAACACCCAGTCGCTGTCGGTGTCCCAGGCTAGGCTCACCGAGGGCAGCACGAAGTCTTCCTTCTTGCTCCGGGTCTGCCACTTGCTGTCCAGGTCGGTCAGGGTCGGCGTGCCGCCGTAGACGAAGCCGCTGCCGTCGGTCTTGGAGTCGACGTAGCGCACGCCGACGTTGCCGCGCAGCGGGCCGTTGGAGAAGTTCAACTGCGCATAGGCGGCGTTGTTGGTCTGCTCCAGCGCCCAGCTGTTGTTGAGGTAGCTGGACGGATCCGGGTTGGCGAAGTCCAGCGGGCTGCCCTTGACCCAGGCCAGCACGTTGTCCCGGCCCACCTGGATGTGGTGCGACTGGTCGTCACCGAAGCCCTGGATGCCGTCGGTCAGGCCGATGGTGCCGACGTCGGCCAGGGTGCCGGTACGCACGCCGCCGTACACGTTGAGCTCGAAGTTTTCTTCGTGCTTGCCGTGGCGCACGCCGAACTGCAGCTGGTTGAACACGCTGTCGAACTGCACGTTGAAGTCCAGCTGCGCGTAGGTGTCCTTGCTGTCGGTGGCGAAGATGCCGTTGTTGCCGAGCCAGCCGCCCGGAGCGCCCCAGTTGGCCGGGTCACGCGCGCCGGCCGGGTCTTCGAAGGTCAGGCCGTCATCCACGCTCCAGCTGTAGGCGCCGTTGTAGACCGGTTCGATGAAGTACTGCGCAAGGTTCTTGTTTTCGGACTTGCTCTGGCCGACCTGGCCGTTGACGCCCCAGCCCTCGCCCTTCCAGGCGCCACGCAGGTCCAGGCCCTTGGTGGTGACTTCGGATTCGCGCACATTGTTGTCATAGATGACGGTGCCGCTGGTGGCATCGGCATTGGCATTGGAGTGGCCGCTGGTGGCCACGCCGTTGCGCACGCCGCCGAGCTGGTCGATGGCGTTGCGGGTGCCGTCGTTCCAGGTCAGGAAGGAGTACATCGACTGGTTGTAGTTGTCGAAGTTTTCCTTGATGTACAGGCCACTGAGGTTGAACTCGAGGTCTTCGTTCGGCTTGAACTGCAGGTTGACCACGGCGCTGTCGCGCTTGCGCTCCTGCTGGAACCAGGCCGCATTGATCGAGTTCGGCACGTCGACATCGCCGGCCACGCCCGTTGCGTTGGTGAAGCTGCTGGCCTTGGCGTAGCCGAACACTTCGATGCCCTGGCGGTCGATCGCCTCTTCATAGTGCTGTGCGGAAACGGCGATGCCGAACGTTTCGTCGTCGTTCTTCCAGCTGTACAGCGCCGAAGCGTTCGGCTTGCCTTCGCTGGCCTGCTGGCTGTAGCTGTAGCCTACAGAGGCGGCCACTTCGTTCTTCTTCAGGTCCAGCGGCTGGCGGGTGTGCATCAGCACGGTACCGCCGAGGCTGCCTTCGGTCAGGCGTGCTTCGGAAGACTTGATGATCTCCGCGCGGCCGAGGATCTGCGGCGACAGCAGGGTGTAGTCGAAGCCGCGGTTGGGCTGCTCGCCATACAGCCAGATGGCCTGAGCGACCGGGTGGCCATCCAGGAAGGACAGGTTGAGGCTGGGATCGGTGCCGTCGATGCTGACCCGCTCGCCTTGGCCGAAGCGGCGATCCAGGGTGACGCCGGGAATCTGCGACAGCGCTTCGGCGACATTGGTGCTGGGGAACTTGCCGATGTCCTCGGCGGTGATCGCTTCGGACACACCAACGTTGTTGCGCTTGGTATCCAGCGACTTTTCCAGGCTGGCGCGGATGCCGACCACGGTGATCGTGTCCAGGTCCTGCGCTGTCTGGGTCTGCTGGGCGTGGGCACTGAAAGCCAGGCAGCCGACGATGGCGGCCGAAAGTACGGACTTGCGGGTGTTCATGATGTCTCTCCTCATCACACGAAGTTTCGCCGCGTCGGCGCGTGGTTGTTGCTTTCGTACGACCTCGCCGCGGCCGGCGGGTCGGGTGTTCCGGGTACAGCGTGCTGCGTGTTCCGGGTACCGCCTCGTTCGTTCAGGCCGCCACGCGCTCCAGCGCGCCGCGAGGTCAGCGGGGTTGCTGGCCGAGATACCAGCTGGCCGCGCCGATGACGCCCAACTGCCCATGTTCGACCACCTTCACCGGGATCCGCTGCAGCGCTTCGCTCATCGGTCCCTTGTTGAGATAGCGCGCCACGAAGGTGCTGGCGCGCAGGTAATCGCGGATCTTCGGCAGGATGCCGCCGGCCAGGTAGACGCCACCATGGGCGCCGTACAGCAGGGCCATGTCGCCGACGGTGCTGCCGAGCAGGCCGCAGAACACGTCCAGTGCCCTGCGTGCCAATGCGTCGGTGCCCGCGATGGCGGCAGCGGTCACCGCATCGGGGGTGCCCAGCACGGCGGGGTGGTCTTCCAGTGCGCACAGCGCGGTGTACAGGTTGATCAGGCCGGGGCCTGACAGCGCATGTTCCACCGACACGTGGGAGCGTGCGCGCAGCATGTGGCGCAGGATCGCCATTTCCAGTTCATCGCTGGCGGCAAGGCTGGCCTGGCCGGCCTCGGTTGCCAGCACCACCGGACCATGCGCGGTCGGAATCCACAATGCCGCACCCAGTCCGGTGCCCGGTCCCACCACCAGCGTGGGGCCGATCGGCGCGCTGTCCGGCCCGCACAGCTGCAGCACGCCGCTCGCATCGACCTGGGCCGCCGCGTGGGCCACGGCTTCGAAATCGTTGACGATGTGCACGTGCTGCACCCCGACCTCGGTTTCCAGCTGGCGCGCCGACAGCGGCCAGGGCACGTTCGCGGTGATCACCGTGCCGTCTTCGCGGGCGTAGCCGGCGGTGGCCACCACGCAATGCGCCGGACGCATGCCGTCGCCGAGGAAGTCGGAAAGGATCGCGCCCAGGCCGGGATGATCGGCATTGCGGTACTTGCGGTAGTCCAGCACGCGTACCGGATGCGCGGCGTCGCCGCTCGCCTCTACGCGGGCCACCCGGACATGGGTGCCACCGACGTCCGCGGCCAGGAAGCCCGGCGCTGCAGTGGAGAGGACGTGGGTGGGTGCGGGATGGCTGGCAGCGGTCACGCGGGCTCCTGCGGAGTGCGGGCCATGGGTGACCCGCCGTTGAGCGGAATATGAAGCCGTGTTGACAACGATGTCAACGGCTTCGTGAATTTTTCGTTGCTGCATCGCAAGAGATGGTTTCCGCAGAAAACGATTACATGCCGGTCCCGCTTCCTTGGGGCAAACATCCGCCGCGCATGCGCTTGAGCGGTCCAGCGCGTTCAGTGTGTCCGACAGCCACGAGGATGCGGCATTGCAGCAAATACAGTGGGGAGGATTTTGTGAGTTGACAAAGTCCCTATGCCCGTCGAAAGAATGTGACAACGTTGTTCCCAGCCACTCGTCGACGACGCCCTGCGCGGAGTCGCAGCAGGAGCCTTGCCGATGTCCGCCGTCCACGCTGCAGGTGCGCGTACCAGCGTCACCACGTCCATCGCCATCGTCGGCGTGTTGTTCTTCCTGATCGGCTTCTTCACCTGGCTCAATGGACCGCTGATCACCTTCGTCAAACTGGCCTTCGAGCTCGACGAGGTGGGCGCGTTCCTGGTGCTGATGGTGTTCTACCTGTCCTACTTTTTCCTGGCGCTGCCGTCCTCGTGGATTCTGCGCCGTACCGGCATGAAGAAAGGGCTGAGCCTGAGCCTGCTGGTGATGGCCGCCGGTGCAGCCACTTTCGGTGAGTTCGCCACCCAACGCTGGTATCCGGGCGCGCTGGGCGGTCTTTTCATCATCGGCAGCGGCCTGGCACTGCTGCAGACCGCGATCAATCCGTACATCAGCATCCTGGGGCCGATTGAAACCGCAGCGCGGCGCATCGCGCTGATGGGCATCTGCAACAAGATCGCCGGCATGCTCGCGCCGGTGCTGATCGGCACGCTGGTACTGCATGGCGTGGGCGATCTCTCCACCGCGGTGGAGCAGGCCGACGTGGCAACCCGCGCGGCACTGCTCAACGACTTCGCCGCCAAGATCCATGCGCCTTACCTGGGCATGGCCGCGCTGCTGGTGGTGCTGTCGGTGGCGGTGCTGTTCTCGCCGCTGCCCGAACTGAAATCCTCCGAGGCCAATGCCGCACCGGCCGGCAAGGGCGGGATCGAACGCAGCAGCATTTTCCAGTTCCCGCACCTGTGGCTGGGCGTGCTGTGCCTGTTCGTCTATGTGGGCGTGGAAGTGATGGCCGGTGATGCCATCGGCACCTACGGCCACGGATTCGACCTGCCGCTGGACCAGACCAAGATGTTCACCTCCCTTACCTTGGGGGCGATGCTGGTGGGCTACGTGGTGGGCCTGCTGCTGATCCCCCGTTTTGTTTCCCAGTCGCGCTACCTGAGCATTTCCGCCTCGCTTGGCGTGCTGTTCTGCCTGGGGGCCTACTTCACCCATGGTTATGCGTCGGTCGCCTTCGTGGCACTGCTCGGGTTCGCCAACGCGATGATGTGGCCCGCGATCTTCCCGCTCGCGATCCGCGGCCTGGGCCGCTTCACCGAGACCGGTTCGGCGCTGCTGGTGATGGGCATCGCCGGCGGTGCGATCATTCCGCAGGCCTTTGCCGTGCTCAAGCAGCATGTCGACTTCCAGCTGGTGTTCCTGCTGCTGATGGTCCCGTGCTACCTGTACATCCTGTTCTATTCGACCATCGGGCACCGCGCGGGCCTGCCGCGCGACGCTGCCTGATCGGCGATCATGGACGCCACGGATCAACCGCGGGGAACGGCAATGCGCAGAGCCACAATCAAGGACGTCGCCGAGAAGGCCAAGGTCTCGCTGAAGACCGTGTCGCGCGTCATCAACAACGAACCGTCGGTGATGCAGGCCACCCGCGCGCGGGTGCTGCGTGCGGTGGCCGAGCTGGATTACGAGCCGGATCCCTCGGCGCGCAACCTGCGCAGCGGCACCACCTTCGTGGTCGGGCTGGTGTATGACAACCCCAACCCGTACCACATCATCGGCGTGCAGAACGGCGTGCTGGCGGCCTGCCGCGAGACCGGCTTCGGCCTGCAGATCCACCCCTGCGATTCCAGCTCGCCGCTGCTGGCTGAAGAGCTGGCCGACTGGGTACAGCGTTCGCGACTGGCCGGGCTGGTGCTGACCGCGCCGATGTCCGAGCGCCGCGACCTGGTGCAGGCCTTGACCGCGCGCGGCATCAAGCTGGTGCGCATCATCGCCGCTACCGAAGATCCCGCCGACGGGGCCTGCGTGTTCGTCGACGACCGCGAGGCCGCCTACGAAGTCACCGAGCACCTGATCCAGCTTGGCCACCAGCGGATCGGCTTCCTGTGGGGCGGTAGTTCACACCGTTCGTCGGTGGAGCGCCATGCCGGTTACGAGGCCGCGTTGAAGGACTACGGCATGACCGTGGACAAGCACCTGGTGGTGCAGGGCGATTACACCTTCGACGATGGATTCCGCGGTGCACGGCGCCTGCTCGCGCTGCGCGAGCCGCCGACCGCCATCTTCGGGTCCAACGATGAAATCGCCGCCGGCGTACTGGCGGCAGCGAAGTCGGCCGGCATGAACGTGCCCTACGACCTGTCCATCGCCGGCTTCGAGGACAGTCCGTTTTCGCGCCAGTCCTGGCCGCCGCTGACCACCGCCAAACAGGCCACCGAAGACATCGCCCGGCATGCCGCGCGCCTGCTGATCGCACAGCTGCGCAGCGATGCGTACGACGATGCGCCGTCGCCGCTGCACAACCAGGGCTTCGTGCCACAGCTGGTGGTGCGTGGTTCGACCGCGCCGATGCGTCCGGCCGCCGCGCGCGCCCTTTCTTCCGATCCTCCTTGAGTACCGCCATGACCCTGCCAGCCCCTGCCGACACGTTGATGTTCCGCGAAGCCGCCGAAGCGGCCGATGTCATCGCCGCCCAGTTCGCGCGCAACCATGGCGTGATGGAAACGCTGGCCGCCAGCCTGCGCGCTGCGCCGCCACCGTTCGTGGTGACCTGCGCGCGCGGCAGTTCGGACCATGCGGCGACCTATGCCAAGTACCTGCTGGAGACCCAGCTGGGGCTGGTGGTGGCGTCGGCTTCGCCATCGGTGGGATCGGTATACGCCGCGCCGCTGCAGCTGCGCGGGGCGTTGTTCATCGTGATCTCGCAGTCCGGCAAGAGCCCGGACCTGCTGCGCAATGCGGAGGCGGCCAAGGCCGCCGGCGCGCGCGTGGTGGCGCTGGTCAACGTGGAGGATTCGCCGTTGGCGCAGCTGGCCGATACGGTGATCCCGCTGCACGCCGGGGCCGAGCGCAGCGTCGCGGCGACAAAGAGTTATCTCGCCTCGCTGGCCGCCGTGCTGCAGCTGGCCGCGTACTGGAAACAGGACAGCGCGCTGCGCGCGGCGCTGGACGCGCTGCCGGCGGCCCTGCGCGAGGCCTGGCAGGCGGACTGGAGCGCGGTCACCGAGGGCCTGGTGGAGGCCTCCAATCTGTTCGTGCTGGGGCGTGGCCTCGGTCTCGGCGCGGCCCAGGAAGCGGCGCTGAAGTTCAAGGAAACCTGTGGCCTGCATGCCGAGGCGTACAGCTCGGCGGAGGTCAAGCACGGACCGATGGCGCTGGTCGGGCCGGGCTTCCCGGTGCTGGCCTTCGCCCAGCCGGACGAAACAGGCGCCGGTACGCGCGCGGTGGCCGATGAATTCGCCGCGCGCGGTGCGCAGGTCTGGCTGGCGGGCGCCGGCGGAGACCTGCCCTTGGCCGCCGCGCCGCATCCATTGTGCGCACCGCTGCTGACGGTGCAGAGCTTCTACCGCGCGATCAATGCGCTGGCGCTGCGTCGCGGGCACAACCCGGACCTGCCGCCGCATCTGAACAAGGTCACGGAGACCGTCTGATGAAGCAGGTGCTGCGCAATGCCCGGATGCTGGTGGGCGACGAGTTCCGCGATGACCTCGCGCTGGTGATCGAAGATGGCCGCATCAGCGCGGTGCTGCCCGACGCGGCGCCGTCGCTGGGGCAGGCCGACGAGCAGGTCGATCTGGGCGGTGGTTGGCTGCTGCCGGGCTTCATCGACGTGCAGGTCAATGGCGGCGGCGGCGCCTTGTTCAACAACACGCCGGACGTGCCGACCCTGCGCACGATCGCCGCGGCGCATCGCCGCTTCGGCACCACCGCGCTGCTGCCGACGCTGATCAGCGATGACCTGCAGGTGATGCGCGCGGCGATCACTGCCACCCACGATGCCATCGCGCAGGGGGTGCCCGGCGTGATCGGCATCCACCTGGAAGGTCCCTATATCGCGCCGGCCCGCAAAGGCACGCACGACGTCAGCAAGTTCCGCGTGCCGGACGCCGATGAGGTCGCGCTGGCGGCATCACTGGACAATGGCGTGACCCTGCTGACGCTGGCGCCGGAACGGGTGCCGCTGGAGACCATCCGCGCGCTGGTGGAGCGTGGCGTGATCGTGGCGGCCGGGCACACCGCGGCCACCTACGAAGAAGCACGCGCCGGGCTGGATGCCGGTATCCGCGGCTTCACCCACCTGTACAACGCGATGTCACCGTTGCAGGGCCGTGAGCCAGGTGCGGTGGGTGCTGCGCTGGAAGACCGGGACAGCTGGGTCGGGATCATCGTCGATGGCGTGCACGTGCATCCGGGCAGCCTGCGCGTTGCGCTGGCCGCCAAGCCGCGCGGCCGCCTGTTGCTGGTGACCGATGCGATGCCGCCGGTCGGTGCGGATGACCCCAGTTACGAGCTGTACGGGGAGATCATCACCGCTGTGGACGGCGTGGTGCGCAACGCGGCCGGGTCGCTGGCCGGTTCCGCGCTGGACATGGCCACGGCGGTGCGCAACACCGTGCAGCTGCTCGGCCAGCCACTGGCCGAAGCCGCACGCATGGCCTCGACCTACCCGGCGCGCTTCCTCAACGTGGATGACCGGATGGGACATATCGCCGAGGGCTTCCAGGCCGACCTGGTGCTGCTGGACGATGCCCTGCAGGTGCGCGGCACCTGGATTGCCGGGCAGTACGAAGCGGCATGAGCACGGCCGCCGGCACGCGCCTGGCATCGATCGATGCACTGCGCGGGATCACGGTGGCGGCGATGTTGCTGGTCAACAACCCGGGTGACTGGGGCCATGTGCATGCGCCGTTGCTGCATGCGGCATGGCATGGCTGCACGCCGACCGACCTGGTGTTTCCGTTTTTCCTGTTCCTGGTCGGCGTGTCGATGGCGTTCAGCGTGGTGCCACGCGCAGCGAACGCAGCGGCACGGCCTGCGCTGGCGCGCGGCGTGCTGACCCGCGCACTGCGGATCCTGCTGGCCGGCCTGCTGCTGCACGCGCTTGCGTGGTGGCTGCTGGAGCTGCCGCACTACCGCCTCTGGGGCGTCCTGCAGCGCATCGCGGTGTGCTCGGCGCTGGTGGGATTGCTGGCGGTGTACGCGCGCCAGCGGTTGCAGTGGGCGGCGCTGGTGCTGCTGCTTGCAGGCTATTCCAGTCTGTTGCTGGGCGCCGATACGCTGCTGCCGCTGCTCAACCCGGTGAGCCGGCTGGACACCGCGTTGTTCGCCCCATGGATCTACCAGTACGAGGCGGCGAGCGGACTGGGCCATGATCCAGAAGGGCTGATGAGCACGCTGGGTGCGCTGGCGACCACGCTGCTGGGGCTGCTGGCGGGGCAGATGCTGCGTGCCGCCGCAGCCCTGCGGCTGGCCATCGGCGGCGCGCTGCTGCTGGCCATCGGCCTGGCGGCAGCAGTGTGGCTGCCACTCAACAAGAATCTGTGGACGCCGCCGTATGTGCTCTGGACGGGGGGCCTGGCGATCATCGCCCTGCTCGCCGCGCATTGGCTGATCGACCAGCGCGGCTGGCCGGCATTGGGGCGCCGCTTCGGCGTGAACGCCATAACCGTTTATCTCGGCGCATCGGTGATGTCGGTGCTGCTGGGCGCCAGCGGGCTCTGGCAGGCGGCCTGGAACGCTGCCGCTGGCGCAATGCCGACGCAGCTGGCGACGGCCTCGCTGCTGATCGCGGTTTCCTTTGTCGCTGCGTGGTGGGCGGTGGCGTGGTGGCTGGACGCACGCCGCATCTACCTGAAGATCTGAACCTGTTTAGTCCTGTTCGCGGCGCGTGAGCCCAAGGCCCGTCCACATCCAATGTGTGAACGGCCTCACATTTAAATGTGGAATTTACGTAGAACCCGGTGGCAGACTGCGGTTGCAGCGCATTCAAGGCGGCACCTGACGCAGGGGACATTCCGGGACAACCGCCGCATCCAGGCGGACACGAGATGGGTGTCGGTGCCGACACATCCAGCGGCATTTCGTATCTTCCGATCATGATGATGGAGAACGGTCCTTGCACCCTCCCGCACCCTCCCGGCTTGCATTCAGCATCTCAGATCTCCTCCACTCGCGGGCCATGGCAGGCACCGCGCTGCTGCTGGTCACGCTCAACGCGAGTGCCGACTGCATCACCAGCGGCACCAGCACGCTCTGCGACGCGGCCCCGCCCACGCCGTGGACCAGCACGCTGGGTACCGGCAGCAACGCCACCGCAAGCGGCTCGGTACGACTGCTGGCCGGTGCGGTGGTCGATGTGGGCAACGCCGATGCCGTGGTGATGGGCGAAGGGGACGACCTGGTCGACCTCTCCGGGGCCATCATCGGCAATGTCGCCCAGGGCGGTGGCAACGACACCGCCATCCTGCGCGCGGGGGGCAGCATCAGCGGCACGTTGGCGCAGGGTGCCGGCAATGACCGGCTGGAACTGCAGGGCGGTACGTTGACAGGCGCGGCCACGCAGGGCGGCGGTGACGATGTGGCGGTGATACGTGCGGGCAGCCTCGCCTCGCTGGACCAGGGCGACGGTGCCGACAGCCTGCAGGTCAGCGGTGGCAGCATCACCGGCACCGTGCAGCAGGGCAGCGGCACCGACAGCTTCCTGATGACCGATGGCAGCCTCGGGGCGCTGCTGCAGGGGGACAATTTCGATTCGTTCCGCATGACCGGTGGCCGCATCGTCGGGGCGTTCGAAGATGGCGACTACGCCGAAATGACCGGCGGTCGCATCGGCCGGGTCAACATGAAGCTGGACAACAACGTGTTCGACATGTCCGGCGGCACCATCGATGGCAACCTGGTCACCGGCTTCGGCCGCGACACGATCATCCTGTCCGATGGCTACATCGGCGGCAACATCAGTGTCAGTGGCGGCGATGACAGGGTGACCCTCACCGGCGGCACGGTGCGCGGCGAAATCCGCATGAGCGTGGGCAACGACGTCCTCGATTGGAGTGGTGGCGGGGTCGTGCACGACCTCATCGACATGGGCGAGGGCGATGACACCGCGCGGCTGTCCGACCTCAACGAATCGCACCTGGGCGCGGTACCGCGGCTGGATGGCGGCAGCGGCACCGACGCGCTGGCGATGGACAACGTCAAGACCGCCGCGGTAGCGCGCTACACCGGCTGGGAACGCATCGCGCTGGCCAACGACAGCCAGATGACGTTCGATGGCACGCTGGTGCTGGGCGATGCGGGCACCACCACCGGGGCGCTGGATATCGATGCCACCAGTGCGTTGTTTTCCAGCGGGGCGAACGGCGTATCCGCCTTCGCTGCCGGGTCGTTGGCCAGCGTGCTCAATGCCGGGCGCATCGACATGAGCAGCAATGATGTGGCCGGCGATGTGTTCACCATCAACGGCAACTACACCGGCAACGGCGGTGGCCTGTACCTCAACACCGTGCTGGGCGATGACAGCTCGGCCAGTGACCGCCTGGTGATCTCCGGTGGCGCCGGTACCGGCACCACCGGTATCGACGTGATCAACGCCGGTGGCGCCGGCGGGGCGACGCTCACCGATGGCATCCTGCTGGTGCAGGCAGGCAACGGCGCCACCACCAGCGCGGATGCCTTCGCGCTGTTCTCGCCGGTGGCTGCCGGTGCCTACGAGTACTTCCTGTTCAAGGGCGGCGTCAGCGGCGGCACCGCTGAAAACTGGTACCTGCGCTCGACCCTCGTGGCAAGCGCGGATCCTGCCCCGGCGCCTGCGCCGACCACACCGCCATTGCCGGAGCCGCCGCCGCCGGAAGACCTCGGCACGCCGCCCTCGGTCCTGCCGCCGGCGCCACCGCCGCCGCCCGATGTGCCGGTCGATCCGGAGGCCCCGGATCCGGACCCGGTGGCGCCCGAACCGGCACCGCCGGCACCGCCACCGGAGCCGGAGCCGGTTGACCCGCCGGTCCTCACCCCGTCGCCGCCGGTGCCCGATGAAATCGCCGTGGTGCCGGGTCCGCTGGCCACCCCGCCCACGCCCGGCGCGCGCCCGTCGCAGGCCGCTGTGACCCCGATCTACCGGTTGGAAACACCGGCGTATACGGTGGTTCCCTCGCTGCTGCGCACGGTATCGCAGGCCTCGCTGGGTACCTTCCACGAGCGCCAGGGCGAACAGCGCCTGCTGGCGGGCGAGGGCGTCGCGCGCGCCGCCTGGGGCCGCTTGATCGGCAGCAGCGAGGAGCAGCACTGGAACGGCGATGCGCTCACCGGCTTCGACGGCGACCTGCAGGGACTGCAGGCCGGCATCGACCTGCATGCCAGCGACGCTGGCACCCTCCGCAGCCAGTGGGGCGTATTCGTCGGCCGCACCCGCGCCACCGGGCGCATCACCGGCCTGGCGCTCGGTTGGGAGAACGTGCACGTGGGCCAGACCCGGCTGGATGACAAGCACGTGGGCCTGAGCTGGACGGGTGTCGGCACTGCCGGTGGCTATTTGGATGCGGTGGTGATGCAGAGCCGTTACCGCGGACAGGCATGGTCGACCCGCGGGCTGGGCATCGACGTCCGCGGCGATGGCACCAGTGCCTCGCTGGAAGCGGGCAAGCCGCTGCTGCGCCTGGGGCAGTCGTCGTGGTGGCTGGAACCGCAGCTGCAGGTCATCTGGCAGCGGCAGTCGCTGGACGATGCGGCCGATGCGGTGGCGGCGATCCGCTTCGGTGCCGACAACGCCTGGACCGGCCGTATCGGCCTGCGCCTGGCCGGCGATCATGGACTGGCCGACAACGGCTGGCAGCCGTATTTCAAGCTCAATTACTGGAAGACGCTGGACGGTGACAACCGCGTGGACTTCGGCAGCAACCGCATCGTGGCGGGGCAGGAGACCAGCGCGTGGGAAGTCGGCGTGGGCGTGGTGGGGCGCTTCAACCGCAACGTGAGCGCGTACGCGGTGGCTGATTACACGCATGACCTGGAGGACCGCAACCGCGAACGCAGGAGCGTGGAGGGGAACATCGGCCTGCGTTTGGATTGGTGACCTGCGGGTAGCCGACTGAAGTCGGCTCTACCCATGGCCGGTTCACGTATCATCCGGCTTCCTCTACATGGATGTAGCGCGATGGCCGGTAGGCATGCGTGGGTGGTTGCGATGATGCTGGTGCCTGCCGCCGCGCAGGCGGTGGACCTTCCTTCCGCCGAATCACAGGCGAAGATGCTTGACCTGATGGAACAGCGGGCGCTGTACCGCGGGGCCGTGGACTGGAAGGCGGTGCGCGCCGATATCGCCCGCGCGCACGGCGATCCCGCACGGGTGCGCTCCTTGCTGGATGCCGCCATCCAGCGCAGTTCAAAGGGCCATGGACGCTGGCTAGCCACCGACACCGTGCAGCTGCCCGCGCGGCTCGACGCGGTGCCTGGGGCGGGTACCGCAGCAGGGCGCGGCGGCCTGCCTGCCACGCTGGATCGCCGGCTTGGCTGGGTAGCGGTCGACCGCTTTTCCCCGGCCCTGGCCAGCTCCCCGGCCGAGCAGGCGCGGCAGTCGGTGCAGCGCGCGGTGGACCTGCAGCGGCGCGTGCGCGATGCCGATTCGAGCCCGCGCTGTGGCTGGATCGTCGACCTGCGCAACAACAGCGGCGGCAACATGTGGCCGATGCTGCTGGGCGTGGAGCCGCTGCTGCGGATCCCCGGCGATGGCATCCAGGTGCTTGGCATGCTGCGTGGCGCGGGGCCGGATGTGCCGTGGGAATCGCATGACGGCACGCTGATGGTGAAAGGCCGTCCCATGCTCGGGTTTGGCCAGGCCGGATACCGCCTGCGTGAGCCGGGCGCGCCGGTGGCCGTGCTGCTGGGAGAACGCACGGCCAGTTCCGGCGAAGCCACGGCATTGGCCTTTCGTGGGCGCCCGGATTCGCGCAGCTTCGGCGCGCCGACCGCCGGTTTTGCCACCTCCAACGCCTCCATCCGCCTGCCCGATGGCACTCTTTTCCTGCTGACCGACACGCTGATGGCCGACCGCAATGGCGTGGGCGATGGTGGACCGATCGTGCCGGACCAGCCCACCGAGGGGGAGGCGGCCACGGTGACTGCCGCCAGCCGTTGGCTGCTCTCGCAACCGGGCTGCGTCGCACAGGCCAAGGCGGCTCCGCGTGCTGGGTGAGGTCATCGGCGCGGGGCGGCGCCAGTCCACAGGATGACAACGTCACGGCCTGTTAAAGTCGCGGTATCGATCACGCGTGTCAGCACGCAACCAGGAGTAACCGTGGAAGCCGAAGCCCCCTTTGAACCGCTGAACGATCTGGAAGTGCGCCTGGTGCAGGCGCAGGACGGCACCCTGCAGGCACCGGCGTTCCTGGACAGCCTGCTGGGCGACCAGGTGTTCGTGCTGCTGGACAAGCCGGTCGGCCCGGACGCGGACTGGGATGAATCGATCAATCCGCTGGTACTGACCAGCGAAGCGGACGAGCCGATGTTCGCGATCTTCTCCGCCGTCGAACGTGCCAGCGCGTGGAGCGAACAGTTGCCGCAGTTCGAGAACGCCCTGCAGGTGGAAGTGCGCTGGCTGCTGAGCGCGATTTCAGACGGCGTCGGCATCGTGCTCAATCCCGGTTTCGACCTGGGCATGGAGATGATTCCCGATGCGGTGGTGCAGTTGAAGCAGCGCGCCGACGCGTTCACCCGCGGCGAAGCCCGCTGAGGATCGCCGCTGGCAGATGCTGGCGGTTCAGCGCGCCGCCGCAATCGCTGCGATGCGCGCCCTGGCCAGTGCCTGGCCGATCGCCGGGCCCTGCAGGTGGGTGGTGTCCAAGTCACGGGCCTGCACGGACAACGCAGCCTGGTGCAGGCGCTTGAGGGTTTCGCCCTGCGGGTAGTCGCCTTCTTCGAAGCCGAGCCGGCCGCGCTTGTCCGCTTCGCAGCACAGCGCGATGCGGGCGACGCGCTCCGGTCGCCGCAGCGCATCGCAGCGGCCCAGCAGCTCCAGCACGGTGGCATCGCGCAGCTCGTCGATGCGATGCACGTTGAGGTGCTCGCGGCAGACGGCCTCGGCCAGTTGCTGGTGCTCGGCCGGTACCTTCAACCGCGCGCACAGCGCTTTAAGCGGCTTCAACCCGCGCTGCTCGTGCATGATGTGGCGCGGCCATTCTTGCTGGGGAGTGAGCGCCTTGCCCAGGTCGTGGGTGAGCGCGGCGAAGCCGACCAGATCATCGCCCGGCGCCAGTCGCGCGGCCATGTCGCTGACCATTTCCTGGTGCATGCCGGTATCCACCTCCGGGTGGTACTCCGCGCGCTGGGGCACGCCGTACAGCGCGTCCAGCTCGGGCAGGATCGGCGCCAGCGCGTGCGCATCGTGCAGCGTGCGCAGGAAGGCTGACGGACGCTCCGATGCCAGCGCACGACGCAGTTCCTGCCATACGCGTTCGGGCACCAGCGCGTCGAGCTCACCACTGGCGGCGACATCGCGCATGAGTGCCATGGTTTCATCGGCGATGGTGAAACCCAGTGGGGCGAAGCGGGCCATGAAACGCGCTGCACGCAGCACCCGCAGGGGATCTTCGACGAAGGCCGGACCGACGTGGCGCAGCACGCGGTTCTCGATATCGTCGACACCGCCATACGGATCGACCAGGGTGCCGCTGTCTTCATCGCAGGCGATCGCGTTGATGGTGAAATCGCGCCGCTGCAGGTCTTCTTCCAGCGTGACCGATGGATCGGCATCGACCACGAAGCCGCGGTAACCGCGGCCGGATTTGCGTTCGGTGCGGGCAAGGGCGTATTCCTCGCCGGTGTCCGGATGCAGGAACACGGGGAAGTCGCGCCCGACCGCCCGGAAGCCTTGGGCTTCCATCTGCGCGGGCGTGGCGCCGACCACCATCCAGTCGCGGTCACCGGCGGGGCGCTGCAGCAGGCGGTCGCGCACCGCGCCGCCGACGAGATAGATCTTCATGGCCCCCATGATACGGCCCGCTGCGCCCGGTAGTGACGGCCGCTGGCCGTCATGCCTCTGCTGTGGGTGGGTGACGACCGTTGGTCGTCACGCTCCTGCCGCCGCAGCTCAATCCGCCTTGGCACCCGCCGCTGCGGTGCAGGTGAACTTCTTGCGGGTATCCACCAGCTTGCCCATCAGGCGGTCGCTCAGCGGCAGCGCATCGCCGTTGAGGCGCCAGTCGTAGATGACGCTGAAGGCCAGCACGCGGGCCACGTACTCGCGGGTTTCCTTGTAGCTGATGGTCTCGATCCACAGGTCCGGATCAAAGCCCGGGCGCTGGGTCTGCCAGCGCGCCGTCGGCGTGGGACCGGCGTTGTACGCGGCGATGGTGACGTAGGGCAGGCCGTCGTACTTGTTCATCAGCTGGCGCAGGTAGGCGGTGCCGATGGCGATGTTGGTGTCCGGGTCGTACAGGCTGGCGGCCCCGCCGTAGGTGGTCAGCCCGATGTTCCTGGCCACTGCAGCGCCGGTGGCCGGCAGCACCTGCATCAGGCCCATGGCGTTGGCGGGCGAGCGCGCATTGGGGCTGAAGATGCTTTCGGCACGGATTTCCGCGGCCACCCAGGCCGGGTCGATCGCATTCCGTGCGGCCTCACGCCGGATGCTGCCATCGTGGTGCAGCGGGAAGCGGAGGTGGTACAGCCGCTGTTCGTCCGGCTGCTTGCCGAGGGAGAACACCGCGCGATCGAACCAGCCGTTTTCCTGCGCCACTTCCACTGCCAGGCGGCGCTGGGTGTCGTCGAACTTGGCCAGCGCGCTGTTCCATTCGGCCGTTGCCCAGCTGGCGCGGTCGATGCGGTACAGCTCCATGGCGCGCACGATGGCCGGATCGCGCGAGACGGCGGCACGCGCCGATGCACTGTCGTTGGGCTTCCACGGGCACAGCATGTACGGCTGTTCCAGCTTGTCGGCGGCCAGGAAACCATGGAAGGTCGGCGAGCTGGCGGCGCGCGCGAATACCGGCTTGGCCTGCGCGGTCTGGCCGGTCTTTTCCAGCATGCGGGCTTCAAAATAGGTCCAGCGTGAGTCCGCCCGTTGGGTCGGGCCCATCTTGCGGATCGCGGCCAGCGTGGCCGGCCAGTCACCGCGCGACATCGCCTCGCGCACGCGCCATTCGTGCAGGCGCTCGTCATACGCCGAATCCGGTACGGCATTGAGCCGGCGCGCGGAATCGGGCAGGTAGGAGGCCACCGTCCACAGCGCGATCTGGTAGCGCACCAGCGCCTGCTGTTCCGCGCTCAGGCCCAGCGCCTGGGCGTACTGCGGCAGCTGCTGTTCGGTGGCGTCGGGATTGGCCTTGGCCAGCTTCTGCAGGCCATCGGTGGCAATGCGGCGGCTGCGCTCGTTGCGTGGCCAGTTCAGGGCCTTGGCACTGGGCGCATCGACAAAGGCGGCGTAATCGGTGGCCAGGGCGAGGTCGGCCGCGGGCAGGCCGCGCGCGGCGCTGCGCATCACCGCCGGCTGTCCGGCATCGGCGGCGGCGTCCACGCGCTCCCAGCGCAATGCGTCGGTCATGCCGCCCTGGGTCTGCAGTACGGCGAATACCGCATCGCAGCCATCGGGCAGCGACTTGTCGGCCTTGCGCCACAGGTCCTGCGCCTCGCTCGTCCACTGCGCATCGGCCTTGCCGGTGGCTTGGCGCGCGGTCAGCTGGGCACAGCGCAGGCCGACGTTTTCAGTCGGGGCCCAGTTGGCCAGCAGGGTCGACCAGTCCTGTCGGCGTGCGACCGCCGGCAGCCACACGCTGCGGAACGTGGAGGCCACGGCCTGGCCGTCGTAGCGCTTGAGGAAGGCCTGGGCCTGGTCGTTGCTGACCGTTTCGATGTTGCGTCGCAGGTTGGCGTACTCCAGCCAGCCATAGGCCGGGTTGCGGCTCAGGGTGCCGGCCTGGACCGCATTGAACTGGCCGCGCTCGGCATCGGCGATGGCCGCTTTCAACTGCGCGCGCTGGGCGTCGGAGGACTGGGCGAAGACGCTTGGCGCGGCGCAGGACAACGCAGCGGCGGCAAGCAGGGACAGGGCAGGGCGGGAGTGTCGAGTCATGCCGAGGAGCATAGCCGCTGACGCCTGAATTCTGCTGCTCACGCGACCGCGCCGGGTCTTTGGCAGCTATCGCGCATCCCAATTCGGCTTTGTGCAGCTCAAGTGAAAGCGAGGACCAGGTCACGCCGTATGTTTTACAAGTTGTTTACAACTAGGACGCTGTGTGATTTCCGCAGTTGATTAGCACGCCCATCTGGAGAGAGAGAAGCGAATGAACAACCTGCATTACCGCCCGTTGGCGGTCGCTGTATCCCTGTGCGTCGGCCTGATGTCCTCCGTCAGCGTCATGGCGCAGGAGACACCTCGTGTCGCCACTGACCTGGACCGTGTTGAAGTGACCGGGTCGCGCATCAAGCGTGCCGAGGTCGAAGGCCATCTACCGATCCAGACCCTCACCCGCACTGAAATCGAACGCACCGGCCTGACCTCCATCGGCGAGGTGCTGCAGCAGCTCACCGGATCGGGCTCGGCGCTGAATGCCAAGTTCAACTCGTCGGGCAACTTCGGCTTCCCGCCAGATGGCAGCGGCGTAGGGGCCGGCTCGGCACAGGTTGATCTGCGTCACCTCGGCGCCAAGCGCGTGCTGGTGCTGGTTGACGGCATCCGCTGGGTCAACGAATCGTCCGCCTCCGGCGTCGGCTCGGCGACCGATCTCAATACCATTCCGCTGGCCATCGTCGAACGCATCGAAGTGCTGGAAGACGGCGCATCCTCGCTGTACGGCTCCGATGCCATCGCCGGTGTGGTCAACATCATCACCCGCCGCAATTTCGACGGCGCCCAGGTGACGATGAACTACGGCGAGTACAGCAAGGGCGATGGCACGCAGAAGGGCATCGACCTGGCCTGGGGCACGCAGGGCGATCGCTACAGCCTGTTCCTGGGGGCCAGTTATACGAAGCAGGATCCGGTGTATGCGCGGACCCGTGAGCAGTCGCGCTTCCCGGTTCCGGGCACTGGCTTGACGTTCGGCAGCGGTGGCATTCCGCAGGGGCGCTTCCGCTTCATCGATCCCAACACCGGCGCCGTGCAGGACCTCGTGCCGAACAACGGTGCCAGCACCCCCAACTACGATGGCAGCGCCGGGTGCAGCCGCAGTGATGATTACCACTGCTTCACCACCGCAGACCGCTTCAACTTCGCTGAATACAACCTGTTGTTGACTCCATCCGAGCGCAAAGGTGTCTTCGGTCAGTTCCGCTTTGACATCACCGATAACCTGCAGTGGTACGTCAAGGCGCTGAGCAACCGCCGTGAATCGACCAACCAGGCCGGCCCCGAGCCGCTGTTCTTCGGCCCTGATGGCGCCACCGGCAACCCGCTGGCAGACAACATCACCATCTCGGCATTGAATCCGTTCAACCCCTTCGGCTTCGATCTTGTTTCCTCGGACAACATGCAGTTCATTGGCCGACGCCCGGTGGAAGGCGGCGCGCGTGTGTTTGAGCAGGAGGTCAATACCAGCTACTTTGCCACCGGGCTGGTGGGTGATTTCGAAGCCGCGGACCGCAGCTGGTTCTGGGACGTCAACGGCATGTACAGCAAGAACAAGGCCGAGCAGACCAACTACGGCAGCTACAACATCTTCAACATCGCCACCGCACTCGGCGACCCGGCGGTATGCGCATCTACGCCTGGCTGCGTGCCGTTGAACATCTTCGGCGGTGTAGGCAGCATCACCCCCGAGATGCTTCAGTGGATCCAGCCGGTGGTGCGTGACCGCAGCCAGAACGAGCTGAGCCTGTTCACTGCCAACCTCTCCAGCGAGCTGTTCACCCTGCCTGCCGGCCCGGTGGCGTTCGCCACGGGCTACGAGTACCGCAAGTACGAGGGTTCCTATCAGCCCGATCCGCTGACCGTGATCGGCCATTACAACGGCGTCCCGTCACTGCCGACGTCCGGTTCCTACGACGTCAACGAAGCCTACCTGGAGCTGAGCATCCCGATCTTCGCCAAGAGCGCGCTGGGCGAGAAGCTGGACCTGAGCCTGGCGGGACGTTACTCGGACTACTCCACCTTTGGTGGAGAGTTCACGCCGAAATATGGCCTGCGCTGGCAAGTGACCGATGACTTCGTGCTGCGTACCAGCTATGCCGAAGGCTTCCGCGCGCCGTCCATCGGAGAACTGTACGGTTCGGCCGCACGCGCTGACCTGCAGATCTTCGATCCGTGCTCGATCGGCCTGGGCGGCGATGCACCACGCGGCAATGCAGCCAACTGCGCCGCGCTCGGCGTGCCGACCGGCTTCCAGTCGGCGAACTCGCAGATCTCGGTCACCACCGGCGGCAACATCGAGCTGGATCCGGAGCATTCGCGCAGCTTCAGTGCCGGCTTCGTCTGGAGCCCGTGGTTTGCCAACAATACCGAATGGTCCGAGCGCTTCGACGTGGAAGTGACGTTCTACCGCCACACCATCGAGGGCGCCATCCAGGCCATCAACGCGCAGACCCAGCTGGACCTGTGCGTGGATTCACTGGACCCGCTGTACTGCAACGGCATCACCCGCGCCAACACCGGTGCGATCAGCAGCTTCAACAACCGCCTGACCAACCTCGGTTCGATCAAGACCGATGGCTGGGACGTGGATCTGTTCTACACCCTGCCGCAGACCGACATCGGTCAGTTCAAGCTGGGCTGGCAGAACACCTTCGTTGGCCGTTACGAGGCACTCGGCGCGGCCGGCCAGCGGCAGCCGCAGGAGCCGGGCGTGGAAGTGGCGGATAGCTCAATCCCGGAATGGACCAGCAATGCCAGCGTGTCGTGGGCGCTGGACAACTGGAATGCCTCGTGGACGGTGCGGCACATCTCCGAGCTCACTGAACAGTGCGGCGACGCCTCCGCTTTCCCGATCTGCAGTGACCAGGTCGCTGGTACCAACAAGCTGGCCGCCACCACGTTCCATGACATGCAGGTGGGCTACAAGGTCGACTGGATGAAGGGCCTGCAGCTGAGTCTGGGCTTGAACAACGTGTTCGACAAGGATCCGCCGATCTGCCTGTCGTGCTCGTTGAACGGCTACGACGCGTCCACGTATGACATCCCGCGTGGACGCTTCTGGTACGCACGGGCAGACCTGCGCTTCTGATGCAGGAGGGGGTCAGAGCCCTTTCGCTGTACGAAAGGACTCTGACCCCCGGGTATCAACTTGCTGTCTGCTGGCGGGCAGGCACGAACCGTCCTGCTGGCTGCCCGGGAGTTCTTCTCTTGGTCGTGCCGCCTACATTGCCTGGCACGTGATGGTCTCGCCGTCCCATGAGCAGGACATCCTGCGTCCTGCCGAACTTCCGCCGCTTACCGGAACGCCGAAGTGGGATGCACTTCTGGTCCAGCGCGCTCGATCATTTGCGTCACCGAAGTAGTAGGCGCCTGCGTATCGCGGAGCTGTCGCTGGTTCGACGATGGACTGGTCCGGGACCATGTTCCCGGTTGCGTCCCTGCTCTGTCCTGGGGAGTATTTTGCCTCACTGACGTTTTCAGCGGTGACTGTGTAACTGGTCGTGGATCCATCCCGCCAGGTGATACGGATCGTGATCGTTCCGCTGCCGTATATTGATCCGAACGTCAGCGCAGCCTGCTGCAGTGTCAGTGCGATGGAGTTCCAGTTGGGGTTGTTGCCTGTCGCGCCAGCCAGCTCCAGTGCGAGATTCTGACCTAGTCTGGATCTTGAGGTGGCGGAGTCGACGATGTCGTAGGCATTATGGCCCTTGTAAGCATCTGGAAATCGGATGTTGTTTGCGTTCCCAGGATTGTCCGGGTGTAGCGTGACTAGAGGTCCGCCATTTTTTCTCAGGCCATTCTTGGACCGCGTCTGGTCTTCCATTTCCAGGCCGGATGCCGCAGTCGCATCCATGATCCGATGGAAGGCTGTAGTTATCGGTTCTGGGACCTGCTGAGAGAATGCCAGCCAGCATCTCGTCTCACGGTCGTACTCAACTTGGAAACCGTAGAGCTGTGCATTGCTGAAGTCCACTACCAGCTTCAATCCTGAGGGCTGCGTATTGATTGCAGCCTGTCGAGGGAAAATGCAGTCGTTGCACTGGACCAAGCAGGTTGGCCCGGTTCCTGGGCCTTGCCGGCGCTCCATGTTGCCAGCAGTGAGAACAATATTGCGGCGATAAGGATCCTGTTCATTTCGCGCCTGCGACACGTTGGCGACCTATCGTTGCAATAGATTATTTGCTCGGCTATCGGCTGTGTTTCCGTGATCTGCGACTCAAAACACGAATCATCCGTGTATCACCAATTCAGCCCGTTTTTCAACGTGGGCTGTGACCGTGATTGGAGCGTGACATCGCCGTCAAAAAACTGGGATTCGGTGCCCGTCGCTGTGTGCCCATCTTGCAAGTTTTAATCATTATAGCTGACAGGCGCCTGGAGACTCTCTAATACGCACGCGCGGAGCTGCGCTTCTGATGCGCTGTTCGTCGACTGATAGATGGCGCCACCTAGGGGGTTCCATCTATCAAAAATCGGTCATTTTTCCTTGTCCGTATTGATGCCCCAAGTTGCTGATGATATTCATTATTTCCCCCGCCTCCTGTCACTTCGGGAGACGTTGGGGTTCCAAGCCTGTCAACACTCAAATAGGGATAGTCATGAAAAGAAAATGGATGGTATGTATGGCGGCAGTCGGATCTCTATTGCTTTTATCCGACGCCGGTGCAAGCCAGATTGAAAATGCGGAAGGCGCTATGTCGGATCAGGTGTCCATCGCGCTGCGCGAGGCCAGTCGCTCCGTTGCGCCGCTGAAGTCGTTGGCTGATGTCGATCTGCATTTGAAAGATGCGCCGGCAACGCCGCTGCTTGCATTGAGTGAAGATCAGCGGCGTCGATTCGTGAAGTCGCTCGTATTTACCGACAAGGGACTGGCTTCATATTCTTGGTTGAGTTTGACGGAACTGTCCATTGTGGATCGCTACCGGATCCTTGCGCTTTTCGGTGCGCAGAATGACCTGACCAAGTTGCCTCACATGCCTGTGAAGAGTGAGGCAGAAGAGTCAATGATCTTCCTTGCGAGCCTGCAGGATGAGCTTCCAATGACTCAAAGGAATTCGGTCTGCTGGGTCAGGGAACCCAACGTCGTGCGGTGTGAATACGAGTACGGCGCAAATTGTGACCCCAATGCCTGTAGGCCTCGCTAAGTTCCTTTGCGCTTGCCGCCCGCACTGTGGGCGGCATTCTACGTGTGAGTGCTCATGGGTAGTATAAAACTCCAATTCTATGCGGTGGTGGGCCTGTTCGTTCTGATGCCGATATCCTGCTGCGTCCTTGCTGCGCCGCACAGGTTGCTCCACGAGCAGGCGCTGGCGATAGCAAAAGACAGAGACGTCTCTGCTGCTACCAAGGTCTTGAAGCTGAGCGAGCTGGCTGCAGCAGATGACCCTGGTGATTCTGGACTGGCGCAAGGCTTGAATGCGTTGCGTGATCGTTTGAAGATGTTGGATGTGGTGCTGGCGCATGATTTCATCTTCAGAACCGATGACGTCGATTTGCATCTCGCGCAGGCACGGATGGCATTCAATGAGCTTGAGCGGATGGGTGGTGTGGATCCGGAGATGCGGGATCTCATGGCGCGAAACCAGACAGCCGCCTGGAACATCGAAGACGCCAGATTGTTATTGCCGGAGCGACCTGGGAAGGAAGGCGGCTTGCTGCCCGACAAGCTTGTCTTTGACGATTACACTGCCGGCAGGCCTGCTTACGTCCGACTGGATGGAGACATCGGGACCGTCACTTCGGTCGATCTCACTAAGGGGCCACGCATCATCGTGGTTGCCGGATGCCATATATCGGATAGAGCCGCGATGGCGATAAATGACAGTCCTGCGTTGAAGCAGGCATTCGAGGACGCCCGCGCGTTGTGGGTGGCGCCTGCATCCAATAGTGCTGATCTGAAAGCTATACGCGCCTGGAATGCCCGGATGCCGGATCAAAAGATCATGATCAGCTATCGAAACAATGAATGGACGGCGTTGGATTTTTCAGTTATCCCGTCGTTCTATTTCTTCCGCGATGGTGAATTGGTTGCTGAGGTGCAAGGTTGGCCGGCGGACGGTTCCATACCTGACGAATTGCTGCAAGCGCTGACGCGGATCGGAAAGGCCCGGGAATGATCAGCTGACGCTGGGCACGTCAGTCACAGAAAAGGGGGCAGAAAAGGGGTCAGAGTCCTTCCGCAGGGCGAAAGGACTCTGACCCCGGCGTTCAACCAACCAGAGTCAGAAGTTGTAGGTGAACGTCAGCGACCCATTGCGGCCGTCACCATACGCGCCATACCCGTTGATCTGCGAGAAGTAGGTCTTGTCCAGCAGGTTGTTGAGGTTGGCCTGCACGCTGAACTCCGGCGAGAGGCGGTAGCGCACGAAGGCACTGACCAGCGCGTAGCCGTCCTGCTCGATGCGGCCGTAAGCCGGCACCGGGTAGTAGATGCCGTTCTGCCAGTTGGCGCCACCACCCACGGTCAGTGCGCTCAGCGACCGCGGGGTGTAGCTGGTGAACAGCTTGATCGTGGTCTGCGGCAGGTTGGTGTTGATGTTGGCGTCGTTGATGTCCTTGGCCACGTAGCGCGATGCACCGAAGGTCGCATTCCAGCCCGGGGCCAGTTCACCGTTGAGCTCGAACTCGAAACCACGGCTCACCGTGCCGCGCGCGGCGACGTAGGCAAACTCGCCCGGGCGGCTGGGGATCGGCTCGCTGGTGACCTGCGCCACGTTGTCCTGTTCGATGCGGAAGGCTGCGACCGAGGCGTTCAGGCGATTGTCGAACCATGCACCCTTGACGCCGATCTCGTAGCTCTTGCCGTCCACCGGATCCAGGTAGCCGCCGCTGCGGTCGCGCGCGGTCTGCGGCTGGAAGATCTCGGTGTAGCTGGCGTAGGTGGAGTAGGTGTCATTGATGTCGAACACCAGGCCCGCGTACGGGGTGGTGACCGTGTGCGAGCGGTCGTCGCCTTCGCCTTCACTCTTCCAGTCGGTGTAACGTGCGCCGAGGATCAGCTTGAGCGGATCGGCCAGCGACAGGCGCGTGGCGGCATAGCCGGCCTTCTGCGTGATGGTGCCTTCGCTCTGCAACGGCAGGGTGGCGGACCAGTTCGGCTCCGGGAAGTTGCCCACGCCTGCCAAATAGTTGTCCAGCGGCGCCCAGCCAACCTGGTAGTCGCCGTAATTGGCGAACTCGCGCTTGTTGTAGCTCAGGCCGGCCATGAACTGGTGCTCGCGGCCGAAGAGCTGGAACGGGCCTTCCACGAAGCCGTCCACTGCGTTGACCTTGCGCTCGGTGTTGTAGAAACCAGCCGAGGGCGAAACGCCGGCGCCGGTGTTCCTGTCCAGCAGCGAAGCGCCGGTGGTCCAGTCGTTGTAGGCCGGGTAGAACAGCTTGTCGTCGGCCTTGGTGGTGTCATGCGTCGCGCCGAGCTTGACCTTCCAGTCGTTGGCGAAGGCATGTTCCAGCGTGGCGAACGCACGCTTGCTGGTGGTATCCCAGTAGGTCCAGCCCGGGTTGGCGCTGAACGATTCGTCGTAGCCGGTCGGGCTGCCGTCGGAGAACAGCATCGGGAAGCCGCCCCAGGTGGCGCCGTTGGCGCGCTTCTGCTGGTAGTCGTAGCCCACGCTGAGCTGGGTGTCGGGGGTCAGGTCGGCATCGATGACCGCATAGCCCAGCGTCTTGTGCTGGTTGTAGCGGTCCATCTGCGATTCGGTGTCCAGATAGCTGCCGATCACGCGCGCACGCACCGAGCCACTGGCATTCAGCGGCGTGGTCACGTCCACGGTGCTGCGGGTGCGGCCCCAGCTGCCGACGTTGACCGACACGTTGCCGGTCAGTTCGGCGCTGTCGGCGTGCTTGCGGATCAGGTTCACCGAAGCCGACGGATTGCCGGCGCCGCTCAGCAGGCCGGTCGCGCCGCGGACCACTTCCACGCGGTCGTACAGGGCCAAGTCCAGGCCGGAATCGCCGTAGCTCCAGTTCTGCACCATCTGGGTGGGCAGCCCGTCGAACTGGTAACTGTCGATGTAGAAGCCGCGCGCGTAGAACTCGGTGCGCTCGGTGTCGGACTGGGTGCTGCTGACGCCGGTGGTGTTGGCCAGCACGTCGATGATGTCGTCGAGGTTCTGGTCCTCGATGCGCTGGTGGCTGATGATGCTGACCGACTGCGGAATCTCGCGCGGGGCCAGGTCGAAGCGCGTGCCGGCCGAAGTACGGCGGACCGAATACCCTTCGGCGCGCTCACCCTTGACCACGATGCCATCCAGCGTGGTGGCGGCGCTGCCATCGGGCGTGTCGGTGTCCTGCGCGAACGCAGGTGCGGCAGCCAGGCTGCACAGGGCAACCATCAGGGCCTGCGGCAGGCGGCGCAGGGCGAGAGGGGCGGGACGGGTCATCGGCATCAACCAGGCAGGTCGCTACAGGCGCCTGGCCGGGGATCCCTGGTGGCCAGACGGAGCGGGAAGTGGGGGCGAGCTAAGGCGCGTCCGCACCATCCTGTGCGATCACGATCACACCATGATAATGGGACTGATTCGCATCATCAATGGCAGAAAAAGGGGACGGAGGGGATTAAGTCGTTTTCGGCTCGCTTGCTTGGCCGAAAACGACTTAATCCCCTCCGTCCCCTTTTTCAGCGCAGCGCGCTGGCCGGGACGTCGATCGACATGGCCAGCGCCAGGTGATCGGAGAACGCCGCGGGGACGGCTTCGATGCTGCGCTGCTGCAGGTTGCTGCTGACCAGGATGTGGTCGATGGCCCGGTCCGGGCGCCAACTGGGGAAGGTGGGCACTACGCAGCCGGGAGGCTGCAGGGTGGTCTTCTGGTACAGCACCTGCATTTCCGGGCGTTCGGCCAGGCAGTTGAAGTCGCCCATCAACACCGCGTTGGGGTGGTCGGACAGCATTTCGGCGATGAACGAAAGCTGCGACAACCGTGAGCCGGCACCCAGTGACAGGTGCGCCACGGCCACCGCCAGCCCGTCGGCACCATCGCCGAACTTGGCCAGCAGCACGCCGCGCCCGCCGATGCGGCCGGGCAGGGCGTGGTCCTGGACTTCCACCGGTTCCAGCCGGCTCAGCAGGCCGTTGGCCGAGGAGGCCACCCCGCCCATGCGCCGGTTCGGCTGATGGCTCCAGTAATTGAAGCCAGCGCGTTCGGCAAGGTAGTGGGTCTGGTTGGTGAAGCCCGAGCGCAGGCTGCCCGGGTCGGCTTCCTGCAGGCCGACGATGTCGTGCCCGCGGGCCAACGTGGCGATCGCATCCAGACTGCTGCGCTTGCGACCCGCCGGCAGCGCATGTGACCAGCTGCGGGTCACATAGTCGCTGTAACGGCGGGTGCTCGAGCCGGCCTGGATATTAGCCGTCAGCAGGCGCAGGGTGCGTGATGTGGGGGAATTCACGACGGAATGCGCTTGTCCGGGATCAGTTGCCGGCCTTGGCCGCACGCTCACGCGCGATCAGGTGGTCGGCGATGCGCAGGTAGTCCGGGAAGGACTTGCCCTTCACCAGGTACTTGCCGTTGATGATCAGCGAGGGCGTGCCGGAGATCTTGCTTCGCTGGGCGAACTGCTTGGCGGCGTTGGTCTTGGCATTGACGGCGAAGCTGCTCATGGCGGCGCTGAACTGCTTGGCATCCACGCCGTGCTTGGCGTAGAAAGCGGCGATGTCATCGACCGAATCGCGGCCGCGCTCGCCCTTCAGGGTCTGCTCGGCGTGGATGGCGGCGTAGACGGCTTCATGGGTCTTTTCCTGCACGCCCAGGGTCTGCGCAGCGTAGAACGCACGCGCATAGTCGTCCCAGGTGCCGCCGAACATGGCCGGCACGTAGATGAAGTTCACATCACCCGGCAGGCCGGCCTTCCACGGGCCCACCAGCGGCTGGAACGCCGCACAGGCCGGGCAGACGTAGCCGAAGATCTCGACCACTTCGACCTTGCCTGCCACCGGCTGGAACGGTTGGCCATTCTCGATCACCACGTAGTCGGTGCCGGCCACCGGTTCCGGACCGGTCAGGCGCATCGGCGCATCGTTGGCGGCCGCCGGTGCGGCTTCGCTGCCCGCAGCCTGCTCGGTGCCGGCAGCCTGTTCACTGGTGGCCGGTGCGGCGGCATCGGCTGCCGGAGCGGTTTCAGCGGCCGGGGTGGTTTCGGTCGGTGCGGCGACATTGGCGGTGCCGTCGTCGGCCTTGCAGGCAGCGAGGATCGGCAGCAGGGCCAGCAGGGTCAGGGCGAAACGGGTCTTCATCAAAGCTTCTCCAGCAATGGTTGAGGCCAGCGTCGAGCGCCAGCCAGGAACGAATGATGACACGCAGGTGCATGGGCACCGCGTGTGGATGGCATGTGGTTCAGCGGGCCTTGCCGGAGCGGGCCTGTGCGATCAGCGCCGAGGCGATGCGCAGCTGGTCTTCGGCACTGTTGCCCTTGACCAGGAACTGGCCGTTGATGACCAGGCTGGGCGTGCCCGGAACCCGGGTGCGACGGGCGAAATCGCGCGCGGCGCTGACCTTGGCCTGTACCGCCTCGCTTTTCAGCGCGGCCACGTAGGCGGCCTCGGTTACGCCGTATTGCTTGTAGAAGGTCGCCAGTTCGTCGGCCGACACGTTCTGCATCGGCAGGCTGCGATCTTCATGCAGGGCCTTGAACACCGCGCCATGGCTGCGCTTGGCGACGCCCAGCTGGTCGGCGGCGTAGTAGGCGGTGGCCCACGCATCCCACGGCCCGCCGAAGGCGGCCGGAACGGGGGTGAAGCGCACGTCCTTGGGCAGCTTGGCGACCCAGGCGACCAGCTGCGGTTCGAAGTGCGCGCAGTGCGAGCAGGTATAGCCGAACACTTCGACGACCTCGATCTTGCCGGCCAGCGGCTGGAACGGGCCGGGCTGGGCGATGCGCTCGTAATCGCGACCTTCCTGCAGGTCGGTCGCGGCGGGCGCGGCGGACAGGGCCAGCGGCAGCAACGCCAGCAGGGACAGCAACAGACGGGGAATCAACCTCATCGACACGCATCTCCATGAAAACAGTCGTCGGCGGGTGCCGGCGCGGAGATGAACATACCTCAGCCAGCGCCCGCGGGGGATACCGCAGGCGATCGACGGTCGTCAGGGTGCAGCGGTCGGCGCCGCTGCGGTGGCCTGCGCGGCGACATCGTCGGCGCGATCGTGCAGGCCCTGCAGGTAACTGCCCAGCGCCTGGATTTCCTGCTCGGTGAGTTTGGATGCCACGCTGGCCATGATCTGGAAGTGGGTCTTGTCCGTCTCCCCGGTGCGGCCGGCCTGGTACTCCTGCAGGCGACGGGACACATAGCTGGCGTGCTGGCCGCCGATGTGCGGATAGGCGGGGCCGGGGTTGCCCGCGCCGGTCGGGCCGTGGCAGGCCATGCAGGCCGGCAGGCCGCGCGCCACGTCGCCGCCGCGATACAGCTGCTGGCCTATCTCGTAAAATTTCAGACCTTTGTAGGGGCCATCGGCGACGGCGGTGTCATCGGCGATCCCTGCGGCGCCCTTCTGGGTGGCGAAGAACGCGCCGATGTCCCGCATGTCCTGTGCGGTGAGATCCTTGACGAAGGGCACCATGGCAACCGCCGCGCCCGAGGTGCGTTGCCCGGTGGCGATCAGTGCCATCTGCTGGGCGGAATAGCGTTCGCTCTGCCCGGCGATGCGGGGATACATCTCGATGCTCGCGTTGCCATCGGCGCCATGGCAGGCCGCGCAGGCGGCGGCCTTGGTCTGGCCGGCCTTGGCATCGCCCCATTGGGTCTTGCTGAAGTCGATTTCCAGCGATGCGGTCTGGATCGGGCCGTTGTCCGGCAGCGGGGTGATGCTGGTCTGCGCCCAGGCGGCAGCGCCCAGGATGGATATGGCGACAGCGGAAACGGCAATAACGCGAGCGTGGCGCATGCTAAAGCTCCGTTCTGGTCCGGCCAGGCCCTCCGCCCGGATACGCCGGATTATCAACGCCGGTTCATGGCACGGTCAAACAATGGTCGGGCGCGCGGCAGCGCAACATGCGATCCTATGCGCCATGTCTCTTCTCATCGAACGCGCGCACTACTTCGTTTCGGCCCACAACATGCGGCAGCTGCCGCCTGATGAAGGTGCCGAAGTGGCGTTTGCCGGCCGCTCCAACGCCGGCAAGTCCAGTGCCCTGAACGCCCTTACCCGCCAGAACGCGCTGGCCCGTGTGTCCAAGACCCCCGGTCGTACCCAGCAGCTGGTGTTCTTCCGGGTCACCCCCGAAGCCCATCTGGTGGATCTGCCCGGCTACGGCTACGCCAAGGTGCCGCTGGACCTGCAGGCGCACTGGCAGGCCTTCATCGACCAGTACTTCCGCACCCGGCAAGCCCTGCGCGGCCTGGTGGTGGTGATGGACATCCGTCATCCGCTGAAGGAATACGACCGGCAGATGCTGTCCTATGCGGTGCAGCGCGGCCTGCCGGCGCATGCGCTGCTGACCAAGGCCGACAAGCTCAGCCGCAGCCAGCAGATGATCTCGTTGAACAAGGTCAAGAAGGAACTGCACGAGGCCTTCGGCGATACCGTCGGCGTGCAGGTGTTCTCCGGCGAAAGCCGGCTGGGCGTGGACGAAGCGCGCGGCATCATCGGCGGCTGGCTGGGTCTCTGACCCCGGCGCGCTAGTTTTGGTGGGTGACGACCGTTGGTCGTCACGCTTGTGCCTGCCGCTGCGCGCGCTGGCACAACCCTCGACACGCGTGTCGGAATCGGCCATGGCGGGCGGGACGAACCTCATCCCTCCAGTGTACGGGGGTCAAGCCCCCGCAGGTGGGATGCTGAAGTCCGTCACGGGGGCGTGACGCAGGCAGGCCTCACGCTATAGTGCGCCCTTGTGATGACGGGGCCGCAGCCCCATTCCATCCGCCACCCCACCAGCGAGCCTGTCCCTTGTCGAGCCCCAGCCACGTCGCGCAGACGCCCATCACTGACCGTTCGCAGCTGGTGGAGGTGATCGCCTCGGGAGAGAAGCCGCGCGCCGCCTGGCGCATCGGTACCGAGCACGAAAAATTCGGCTTCCGGCTGGACGACCTGCGTGCGCCTACCTTCGACGGTGATCGCGGTATCGAAGCACTGCTGCAGGGCCTGCAGCGGTTCGGCTGGGAAGCGGTGCAGGAAAAAGGCCGCACCATCGCCCTGCTGCGCGATGGCGCCTCGGTGACGCTGGAACCGGCTGGCCAGCTGGAATTGTCCGGCGCGGCAGTGGAAACCATCCACCACACCTGCGTGGAGACCGGCACCCATCTCAATGAAGTGGCCCAGGTAGCCGGTGAGCTGCAGCTGGGCTTCCTCGGCATGGGCTTCCAGCCCAAGTGGACGCGCGATGAGATGCCGTGGATGCCGAAGGGCCGCTACCAGATCATGAAGAACTACATGCCCAAGGTCGGCTCGCTCGGCCTGGACATGATGACCCGCACCTGCACGGTGCAGGTCAACCTGGATTACGCATCCGAAGCGGACATGGTGAAGAAGTTCCGCGTGTCGCTGGCGCTGCAGCCGATCGCCACCGCGCTGTTCGCCGATTCGCCGTTCACCGAAGGCAAGCCGAACGGCTACCTCAGCTACCGCTCGCGCATCTGGACCGATACCGATGGCGACCGCACCGGCATGCTGGACTTCGTGTTCGAGGACGGCTTCGGTTACGAGCGCTACGTGGATTACCTGCTTGATGTGCCGATGTATTTCTCTTACCGCGATGGCGTATACCACGATGCCAGCGGCCAGAGCTTCCGCGATTTCATGGCCGGCAGGCTTCCGGTGCTGCCCGGCCAGCTGCCGACCCTGACCGATTGGGCCGACCACATGACCACCGCCTTCCCGGAAGTGCGGTTGAAGAAGTACCTGGAAATGCGCGGCGCCGACGGGGGCCCGTGGAGCCGCCTGTGCGCGCTGCCGGCCTTCTGGGTGGGCCTGCTGTACGACGATGAAGCCTTGGACGCAGCCTGGGACCTGGTGCGTGATTTCACCTTGGTCGAGCGCCACGCGCTGCGCGATGGCGTGCCCAGGCATGCGATGAACCTGCCGTTCCGCAACGGCACGGTGCGTGATCTTTCGCGCGAGGCGGTGAAGATCGCGGTGGGCGGCCTGAAGCGCCGCGCGGCATTGAACGCCGACGGCATGGACGAAAGCCATTACCTGGACGTGCTGCAGGAAATCGTCGAGTCCGGCCTGACCCCGGCCGAGCGCAAGCTGGCGCTGTTCCATGGGCGCTGGAATGGCGACGTGGACCACGTGTTCCGCGAATTCGCGTACTGATTGCTGCGAACGGCTAAGCCCCTCGTGGCGGGTCGCTAAGTGCGGATTCTTTGGTTTGGGGCGGGGGGGGGGGGGGGGGGGGGGGGGGGGGGGGG
>NZ_JACSQS010000036.1 GCF_014836545.1 Stenotrophomonas lacuserhaii | reverse complement strand
TGGGGCCATAGCTCAGCTGGGAGAGCGCCTGCATGGCATGCAGGAGGTCAGCGGTTCGATCCCGCTTGGCTCCACCACTCCAGGCATTAGGCCGTCTGGATAGCAGTACAACTCAAGTTTTCGTGCGTCCCCATCGTCTAGAGGCCTAGGACATCACCCTTTCACGGTGGCGACCGGGGTTCGAATCCCCGTGGGGACGCCACTCATCTGAACAACCGGGACCCGGACGAAACCGGGTCTTTTTTGTTCATCGCCTTCGGCCTTCACGGGCGTGGCGCTTGTCGGATCTTCACTTCGGTGGGTGTATCCTTCAATTGTCAGGAAGCTTCGAAAAAAGCTTCCACAAACGTGAATAAGCCGGTATGATAGGCGGCTCGGTTACACGGGGCCATAGCTCAGCTGGGAGAGCGCCTGCATGGCATGCAGGAGGTCAGCGGTTCGATCCCGCTTGGCTCCACCACTCCAGGCATTAGGCCGTCTGGATAGCAGTACAACTCAAGTTTTCGTGCGTCCCCATCGTCTAGAGGCCTAGGACATCACCCTTTCACGGTGGCGACCGGGGTTCGAATCCCCGTGGGGACGCCA
>NZ_JACSQS010000035.1 GCF_014836545.1 Stenotrophomonas lacuserhaii | reverse complement strand
GCAGGACTGCACCGGCGAGCAAGCGGATGGCGAGCCTACAGGGACGTACTTGCGGCGATTCCCACGAACCCACCCCGTCCCGCCAACCGCACGACCCTGCAGCTGTTGATCTTGATCCTGATCTTGACGTCGGCTTCTGGCGCTGCCGGGCGCGGCCCGGCGAAATCGCTCCCTACCAAGTATCCTGTCAGCGTTGATGAAGCCTGATCTTGTCCATGCCAGCCGCGAGGCGCTGAGCCAGGGCGGGGCGCTCGCCTCCCACCTGGACGCGTTCGTGCCGCGCCCGGCACAACTGTGCCTGACCGAAGCGATTGCCGAAACGTTGCAGCAGCGGGACCTGCTGCTGGCCGAGGCGGGCACCGGCACCGGCAAGACCTATGCATACCTGGTGCCGGTGCTCCTGTCGGGGATGAAAACCATCATCTCCACCGGTACCCGCGCGCTGCAGGACCAGCTTTACCATCGCGACCTGCCGCGCGTGCGGCAGGCACTCGGCGTCGGCCACCGCAGTGCATTGCTCAAGGGGCGCGCCAATTACCTGTGCCGTTACCGGCTGCAGCAGGCGCGCGGCGAACCGCGTTTCAGCTCGCCACAGCAAGCGGCCGAGTTCCAGCGCATCCTGGCCTGGTCCGGGCGTACCCGGCATGGCGACATGGCCGAACTGGATGCATTGGCCGACGATTCCCCGCTGCTGCCGATGGTCACCTCCACGGTGGACAACTGCCTTGGCCCTGACTGCGCCTACTACGATGACTGCTTCGTGGTGCAGGCGCGCCAGCGCGCCCAGGCCGCGGACGTGGTGGTGGTCAACCACCACCTGCTGCTGGCCGACCTGGCGTTGAAGCAGGAAGGCTTCGGCGAGCTGCTGCCGGGGGCGGAAGCGTTCGTCATCGATGAAGCCCACCAGCTGCCCGAGCTGGCGGCACAGTTCTTCGGTGAAGGCTTCGGCATGCGTCCGTGGCAGGAGCTGGCGCGCGACTGCCTGCTGGAAGCGCGCAGTGTGGCCGGTGCGCAGGCCGCCTTGCAGGCGCCGGTTTCGGCGCTGGAGCACGCGTTGATCGACCTGCGTACCGCGATGGACGGTCTGCCATCGCGCGGCACGCAGTGGCGTGCGCTGGCCGTGCCGCAGGTACGCGATGGTTTCGATGCGGCGATGAGTGCACTGCATGCCCTGCTGCAGGGGCTGGAAGGCCTGCGCGAAGCCTCGTCCGGGCTGGACGCCTGCCATGCGCGCGCGCGCGAGGCGGTGTCGCGGCTCGGTCGCTGGCTGGGCGATGACGCGCCGCTGCTGGACTTCGATGCCGAGCCGGACACGGCGGTTGGCGAAGCCGGTGATGTGCTGTGGTACGAACTCACCCCGCGGGGATTCCGCTGCCAGCGCACGCCGATGGATGTGTCCGGTCCACTGCGCGAACACCGGCAGCGCACGCTGGCGGCGTGGATATTCACCTCGGCTACGTTGACCGTCGGCGGTGGCTTCGAACACGTGATCCAGCGCTTGGGCCTGGACGACCCGCGCACTCTGGTCCAGCCCAGCCCCTTCGACTGGCCGACCCAGGCGCTGTGCTACCTGCCGGAAGGCTTGCCGGATCCGGCCGCGCGCGGGTTCGGTACCGCGCTGATCGCCACCCTGCGCCCGGTGCTGGAGGCCTCGCACGGGCGTGCCTTCCTGCTGTTTGCATCACATCGCGCGCTGCGCGAGGCGGCCGAAGCGCTGCGCGGCGGGCCCTGGCCATTGTTCGTACAGGGTGAGGCGCCGCGTGCGACGCTGCTGCAGCGCTTCCGCGAATCCGGCAACGGGGTGCTGCTGGGATCGGCCAGTTTCCGCGAGGGCGTAGACGTGGTCGGTGATGCGCTGAGTGTGGTGGTCATCGACAAGCTGCCCTTCGCCGCACCGGACGACCCGGTATTCGAGGCGCGGCTGGAGGCAATCCGCACCCAGGGGGGCAACCCCTTCCGCGACGAACAGCTGCCCCAGGCGGTGATCGCGCTGAAGCAGGGCGTCGGCCGCCTGATCCGCAGCGAGACCGACCGCGGCGTGCTGGTGCTGTGCGACCCACGGCTGCTCAACCGCGGCTACGGCCGGGTCTTCCTGGACTCGCTGCCACCGTTCCGGCGCACTCGCGCGCTGGCCGATGTACAGGCCTTCTTTGCCCCACAATGGTTGCCGGCGGCGCCTGCGCCTGCTCCCGATGACGTGCCGCCGCCCGGTACGCCGCTCTCCCTGTTCTGAACATTGAAACGATGAAACTGCTCGCCTTTGAACTGTCCACCGAAGCCTGTTCCGTTGCCGTCCACGTGGATGGGCAGGTACGCGAACGCTTTGAGATCGCGCCGCGCCGGCACGCCGAGCTGGCCCTGCCGTGGGCCGAGGAACTGCTCGCCGAGGCAGGCATCGCGCGTTCGCAGCTTGATGCCATCGCCCTGGGCCGCGGTCCGGGCGCGTTCACCGGTGTGCGTCTGGCCATCGCGCTGGCGCAGGGCGTTGCGCTGGCGCTGGATCGCCCGCTCATTCCGGTTTCCACGCTGCAGGCACTGGCGATGCGCGCGCCGGCCGAGGCCGGCCAGGTGCTGGCTGCCATCGATGCGCGGATGGGCGAGGTCTACGTGGCCCGCTATCAGCAGGTCGATGGCTTGCCCTGGCTGCAGGATGCAGAGCGGGTGTGCCCGCCACAGGCGGTGGTGCTGCCCGAGGGAATCCGCTGCGCTGGCGTGGGCACCGGCTTTGCCGCGGCCGAGGGTGCGATCGCGGCGCAGCTGGGCCCTGCGTTGAGCAGCGTGGACGCCACGGCGTTGCCGCGTGCTTCGGATGTTCTGGCGCTCGCCCTGCCGATGTTGGCGCGCGGCGAAGCGATCGCCCCGGAGCGGGTGGAGCCGGCGTACCTGCGCGACAACGTGGCGTTGACGCTGGTCGAGCAACGGGCGTTGCGGGCGTCCAAGCAGCGTTGAGGTCGCGAACGGGTGGGCCCCCCTCGCGGGTGGCTGCTGGTTGCCGCAGCTGGGTTGGGCCGGGCGGGGGGGCGGGGCGGGGGACGGCAGAAGCCGCATCCTGCGGGCCTCGTTTCGCGCCATCCATGGCGCTCAACGCCCCCGCCCAGCCCC
>NZ_JACSQS010000034.1:0-3453 GCF_014836545.1 Stenotrophomonas lacuserhaii | reverse complement strand
GACATTTGGGTCTGTAGCTCAGGTGGTTAGAGCGCACCCCTGATAAGGGTGAGGTCGGTAGTTCGAGTCTACCCAGACCCACCACTCTCTGAATGAAAAAGCATACTTACTAATTTATATGGATCGGCACTGTGGCCGGTACATGTTCTTTTAAAACTTGTGACGTAGCGAGCGTTTGAGATATCTATCTTGACGTGTCGTGAGGCTAAGGCGGAAGACTTTAATGTCTTCTTATTAATTGAGTCGTTATAGTTCGTATCTGGGCTTTGTACCCCCAGGTCATATATGTAACCCAAGGCAACTTGCGGTTATATGGTCAAGCGAATAAGCGCACACGGTGGATGCCTTGGCGGTCAGAGGCGATGAAGGACGTGGCAGCCTGCGAAAAGTATCGGGGAGCTGGCAACAAGCTTTGATCCGGTAATGTCCGAATGGGGAAACCCACCCGCTTGCGGGTATCCTGCAGTGAATACATAGCTGCTGGAAGCGAACCTGGTGAACTGAAATATCTAAGTAACCAGAGGAAAAGAAATCAACCGAGATTCCGTAAGTAGCGACGAGCGAACGCGGACTAGCCCTTAAGCTGATTTGGTTCTAGGAAAACAGTCTGGAAAGACTGGCCATAGAAGGTGATAGCCCTGTATCTGAAAGGGCCATTTCAGTGAAGACGAGTAGGGCGGGGCACGTGAAACCCTGTCTGAACATGGGGGGACCATCCTCCAAGGCTAAATACTACTGACCGACCGATAGTGAACCAGTACCGTGAGGGAAAGGCGAAAAGAACCCCGGAGAGGGGAGTGAAATAGATCCTGAAACCGTGTGCGTACAAGCAGTAGGAGCTCCGCAAGGAGTGACTGCGTACCTTTTGTATAATGGGTCAGCGACTTACTGTTCGTGGCAAGCTTAACCGTATAGGGGAGGCGAAGGGAAACCGAGTCTGATAAGGGCGCATAGTCGCGGGCAGTAGACCCGAAACCGGGTGATCTAGTCATGGCCAGGGTGAAGGTGCCGTAACAGGTACTGGAGGCCCGAACCCACGTCTGTTGCAAAAGACGGGGATGAGCTGTGATTAGGAGTGAAAAGCTAATCGAACCCGGAGATAGCTGGTTCTCCTCGAAAGCTATTTAGGTAGCGCCTCATATGTATCCTCTCGGGGGTAGAGCACTGTTATGGCTAGGGGGTCATCGCGACTTACCAAACCATTGCAAACTCCGAATACCGAGACGGACTGTATGGGAGACACACGGCGGGTGCTAACGTCCGTCGTGAAAAGGGAAACAACCCAGACCCACAGCTAAGGTCCCAAATTCACTGCTAAGTGGAAAACCATGTGGAAAGGCACAGACAGCCAGGAGGTTGGCTTAGAAGCAGCCACCCTTTAAAGAAAGCGTAATAGCTCACTGGTCGAGTCGGTCTGCGGGGAAGATTTAACGGGGCTAAGCAGTGAACCGAAGCTTGGGGTGTGCATATTTATATGTACGCGGTAGAGGAGCGTTCCGTAAGCCGTTGAAGGTGGATTGAGAAGTCTGCTGGAGGTATCGGAAGTGCGAATGCTGACATGAGTAACGATAATGCGGGTGAAAAACCCGCACGCCGAAAGCCCAAGGTTTCCTTGCGCAACGTTAATCGGCGCAGGGTGAGTCGGCCCCTAAGGCGAGGACGAAAGTCGTAGTCGATGGGAAGCAGGTTAATATTCCTGCACCTCGCGTAAGTGCGATGGAGGGACGGAGAAGGTTAGGCGTACCAGGCGTTGGTTGTCCTGGGGAAAGGCGGTAGGTTTGGATCTTTGGCAAATCCGGGATCCTTTAAGACCGAGCACCGAGACGAGCCTTTAAGGCGAAGTCGCTGATACCACGCTTCCAGGAAAAGCTCCTAAGCTTCAGCTTACGCAGACCGTACCGTAAACCGACACAGGTGGGTAGGATGAGAATTCTCAGGCGCTTGAGAGAACTCGGGTGAAGGAACTAGGCAACATGGCACCGTAACTTCGGGAGAAGGTGCACCCTTTTTGGTGGCTCATGCGAGCTATAGCTGAAGAGGGTCGCAGTAACCAGGCCGCTGCGACTGTTTATCAAAAACACAGCACTCTGCAAACACGAAAGTGGACGTATAGGGTGTGACGCCTGCCCGGTGCTGGAAGGTTAATTGATGGGGTCAGCCGCAAGGCGAAGCTCTTGATCGAAGCCCCAGTAAACGGCGGCCGTAACTATAACGGTCCTAAGGTAGCGAAATTCCTTGTCGGGTAAGTTCCGACCTGCACGAATGGCGTAACGACAGCGGCGCTGTCTCCACCCGAGACTCAGTGAAATTGAAATCGCTGTGAAGATGCAGCGTTCCCGTGGCAAGACGGAAAGACCCCGTGAACCTTTACTATAGCTTTACACTGAACGTTGAGTTCGTCTGTGTAGGATAGGTGGGAGGCTATGAAACTGTGGCGCTAGCTGCAGTGGAGCCAACCTTGAAATACCACCCTGTCGTGCTTGACGTTCTAACCTAGGTCCATAATCTGGATCGGGGACCGTGTATGGTGGGTAGTTTGACTGGGGCGGTCTCCTCCTAAAGAGTAACGGAGGAGCTCGAAGGTACGCTCAGCGCGGTCGGACATCGCGCACTGTGTGCAAAGGCATAAGCGTGCTTGACTGCAAGATCGACGGATCAAGCAGGTAGGAAACTAGGACTTAGTGATCCGGTGGTTCTGTATGGAAGGGCCATCGCTCAACGGATAAAAGGTACTCCGGGGATAACAGGCTGATACCGCCCAAGAGTTCATATCGACGGCGGTGTTTGGCACCTCGATGTCGGCTCATCACATCCTGGGGCTGTAGTCGGTCCCAAGGGTATGGCTGTTCGCCATTTAAAGTGGTACGCGAGCTGGGTTCAGAACGTCGTGAGACAGTTCGGTCCCTATCTGCCATGGGCGTTGGAGATTTGAGAGGGGCTGCTCCTAGTACGAGAGGACCGGAGTGGACGAACCTCTGGTGTTCCGGTTGTCACGCCAGTGGCATTGCCGGGTAGCTATGTTCGGAAGCGATAACCGCTGAAAGCATCTAAGCGGGAAGCGCGCCTCAAGATGAGATCTCCCGGGGCACAAGCCCCCTGAAGGAACCATATAGACTATGTGGTTGATAGGTCAGGTGTGTAAGTACAGCAATGTATTGAGCTAACTGATACTAATGATCCGTGCGGCTTGACCATATAACCTCAAGTTGCCTTGGCCGACATGACATGTCGATAGATCCAAGTGCACGCTACGTCACAAGACCAAACGAGAGGCAGGCGCTACAGGCGCGTCTCTTTGTAAAGCCGGCACATCCGTGCCCGCTCCCTGCAAAGACACGTCCTGCGGCGACACTCCAAAAGCCTCCCTGGTGAAATTAGCGCTGTGGAACCACCCGATCCCATCCCGAACTCGGAAGTGAAACGCAGCTGCGCCGATGGTAGTGTGGCTCAAGC
>NZ_JACSQS010000033.1 GCF_014836545.1 Stenotrophomonas lacuserhaii | reverse complement strand
TGGGGCTGGGCGGGGGCGTTGAGCGCCATGGATGGCGCGAAACGAGGCCCGCAGGAGCGGCTCTTGCCGTCCCCCGCCCAGTCCCACCGCCCAGCCCTGGCAGGTAGCCAGCCGTCAGCCCGCCTACCCGCCGGCTATGACTCGCGCAATGCCAGCGCCGGCGGCGTATGCAGGATCCGCCGCGTGCCCCACCATCCGGCGAACACACTCAGCGCCACCCCGCACGCACCACCGGCCAACAATCCGGGCCATGGCGGCGACAGCGCCAGTTCGAACACCTGCCGCGACACCACTACCCCGATGACCGCCGCTGCACCGACCGCCAGGATCGCCGCCAGCAGTCCCAACGCGCCGAACTCCACCAGCACCGCACCGCGGAGCTGGCGCCGCGTGGCCCCCAGCGTGCGCAGCACCGCGCTGTCATAGCGCCGCTCGCCAGCGGTCGACTGCAGCGCCGCCAGCAGCACCAGCACGCCAGCCAGCAGGCTGAAGCCCATCACCACCTGGATGGCCTGCGCGACCCGGTCCATCACCTGCCGCACCTCGCTGATCAGTCCATCGATATCCAGCAGCGACAGATTCGGCTGCTCGCGTACCAGCTGACCCAGTCCGGCCGCCTTGGCGCGCGGCAGATGGAAGGCCGAGATCAGGTTGTGCGGGGCATCGCCTACCGCGTTGGCGTTGACCAGCACGAAGAAGTTGACCCGGAAGCTGTTCCACTCGGCCTTGCGGATGCTGGTGATGGTGTAGTCACGCTGCTGCTCGCCGACCTGCAGTCTCACCCGGTCACCCAGCTTGGCGCCGTAACGGCTGGCCCAGCCTTCTTCCACCGAGGCCTCGGCGGCGGTGCTGTCGGCGGCCCAGAAACGGCCCTGCAGCAGCTGGTTGGCCGGCGGGAAGGTGGTGCGCCAGCTGAAGTTCAGCGGCCGGTCGCGGTCGTTGTCCGCAGCCCCTGCCGGCTGCGTGCCGTTGTCCTGCGCCGCGTCCTGGTCATCGCCCCGCCGACGCGGTGCGTCACCGTTCAATGCCAGCAGGCGACCGGTGGCGAACGGCTCCACGCTGGCATCCACCGCACCCTGCGCGGTCAGCGCATCCAGCACGATCTGGCGCTGGTCCGGCTGGATGTTCATCAGGAAATAGTTCGGTGTATCGGCCGGCAGGCGGTCGCGCCACTGCTGCAGCAGGCCCGGACCGACCACGGCCAGCATCAACAGCGAACACAGCGACAACGAGAGCCCGACCAGCTGCATCACCGCCAGCGCGCGGCGGCGGGTCAATGCGGCCAGGCCGAGGCGCCAGTTGCCGTGCAGGCGATGCTGCAGGCCGCGCACCAGCATCAGCAGGGCAAAGCCCCCACCGGCGGCGAGCAGCGCCAGCGCGGCCAGTCCGCCCAGCACCCACAAGGCCAGCTTGAGGTCGCCGGTGACCTGCACGGTCAGCGCCAGGCTGGCCAGCAGGGCGCCGGCATACACCAGCAGCGAGGCCGGTGGCAGGGTCGCGAAACTGCGGTTGAGCACGCGCATCGGCGGCACGTTGCGCAGCCGCAGCAGCGGCGGCAGGCCGAAGCCGAGCAGCAGCAGCAGACCGATGCCGGCCCCGGTCAGTGCCGGCAGCGCCTGCGGTAGGGGCAGCCGCTGCGGCACCAGCCCGCCGAGGATCTGCACCAGCCCTTCCTGCGCCGCCATGCCCACCAGTACACCGACCACGCAGGCCGGGATCGCCATCAACAACAGCTGCAGCGCCAGGCTGCCAAGGATGTCGCGCTGGCGCGCCCCCAGGCAGCGCAATACGGCAACCTGGTCGATGCGGCTCAGCGCGAAACGGTTGGCCGCCAGCGCGGTGGCGACGCCGGACAACAGCACCGCCAGCAAGGCGCTCAGGCCGAGGAAACGCCCGGCCAGCTGGAACGACTCACGTACCCCGCGCTGGGTATCGCCCACGCCGAGCAGGCGCAGTCCCTGCACGCGCGGTTGCAGCCACTGGCGGAACTGGGCGATGGCCTCCGGCTCGCCGACGAACATCGTGCGGTAGCTGATGCGGCTGCCCGGATCGAGCAGGCCGGTGCCTTCCACGTCGGCGCGGTTGACCAGCAGGGTGGGCGACAGGGTCAGCAGTTCACTGGAGGTATCTGGTTCGGATTCGATGCTGCCGGCCACCTTCAAGGTGCCTGCGCCGAACTCCAGTTCATCGCCGATGCGCAGGTCCAGGGCCTGCAGCAGGCGTGGATCGGCGAACGCTTCGCCGCGTGCCGGTGCAGCGGCGGCCTCGTTCAACACAGCATCGGCGCCGGTCCGCACACGCAGTTGGCCGCGCAGCGGGTAACCGGCTTCCACCGCCTTGATGGTGGCCATCTGGCTGGCTTCGCCATGGAACAGCACGCTGCCGAAGGCGGCGATGCGGGTGTTCTGCAGTCCGCGCCGGGTGCCTTCGCCGACCAGTTCGGCCGGCGCTTCGGCGCGCCCGCTGATGCCGAGATCACCGCCCAGCATCTCCGCGGTGCTGTTGGCCAGCGCCAGGTTGACCCGGTCCACCAGCGTGCCGACCGCAGTCATCACCGCCACGCCCAGCACCAGGGCGGCAAACACGGTCAGCAGGTCGCCGGCCAGCGCTTCGCGGCGCAGCGAACGCAGCGCGTGGCGCAGCAGGTTCATGCGTCCGCCCCGTGCGTGACCTGCTGCAGGCGGCCGTTGTCGATGCGATGGATGAACTGGCAGCGCTGCGCCAGGCGCAGGTCGTGGGTGACCAGCACCAAGGTGGTGGCGCTGTCGGCATTCAAGGCGAACAGCAGGTCGCTGATGTGCTGGCCGGTGGCCTGGTCCAGCGAGCCGGTTGGTTCATCGGCGAACAGGATGCGCGGGCGCGCCACGAAGGCGCGTGCCAGCGCCACGCGCTGCTGTTCGCCACCGGACAGCTGGCGCGGGTAGTGCCGCGCGCGGTGCGCCAGGCCCACCGCTTCGAGCACCTGCTCGACCCGGGCAGGATCCTCGCGCCCGGCCAGTTCCAGCGGCAGGGCGATGTTCTCCGCCGCGGTCAGCGCCGGCAGCAGGTGGAAGCTCTGGAACACGAAGCCGACCTCGCGCGCGCGCAGCTGGGCGCGGGCTTCTTCGTCCAGGCTGCCGAGCACGCTGCCGGCCAGGGTGATGCTGCCGCGGCTGGGCAGGTCCAGCCCGGCCAGCAGGCCTAGCAGGGTGGTCTTGCCCGAACCGGAGGCGCCGACGATGGCAACCGAGGTGCCTTCATGTACCGTCATGCTGATGTTGTCCAGTATGTGGACTTCACCCTCCGGGCCATGCACGGATTTGCCGACCTGGTCGACGGCGATGGCGACGGGCGCGCTGCGGGGGGACAGGCTGTCGATGAGGAGGCTCCAATGCGCGTTACAGGAAAAGGCCGGAACATCGGCCGGATGGGAATGCTGCTGGCATGGTTGCTGCTGTTGCCGGTGCTGGCGTGTGCCAAAGGTCAAGCAACCACCGTGCTGGTGCTCGGCGACAGCCTCAGTGCCGCCCACAATATCCCGGCCGGCACCGGCTGGGTGGACCTGCTGGGCAAGCGGCTCAGCACCCGTTCGGGCTCGCCGGCACGGGTGGTCAATGCCAGCATGAGCGGGGAAACCACCGCCGGGGCGGCGACCCGCCTGCCGGGACTGCTGGCGCGGGAGAAGCCTGGCGTGGTGGTCATCGCGCTGGGCGGCAACGATGCGCTGCGCGGGCTGACCCCTGCCCAGATCCGCACCAACCTGGAGAAGATGATCGTGGCCAGCCAGCAGGGCGGCGCCAAGGTGCTGATGCTCGGCATCGATGTCCCGCCGAACTATGGTCCGGCGTACCGGCAGCGCCTGGCCGCGGTGTATCGCGCGCTGGCTGATCAGTACAAGGTGCCCTTGCTGCCGTTCCTGCTGGAGGGTGTCGCGCTGCAGCCGGGAATGATGCAGTCAGACGGACTGCACCCCACCGCCAGCGCCCAGCCGAAGGTGCTTTCCAACGTCTGGCCGCTGCTGCAGCCGCTGCTCTGAAGCGTTCAGTGAGCGTCTGCGTCCACTTCACGCGGCGTGCACCGTCGATCCGGCATGTTTCACAAAGCTGAAGTTAGAGGGAAGACCATGCGTCAGACGAAGGAAACCTCCGGCCTTGTTCTGGTCGTCGAGGACAACCGCAATATCTCCGAGATGATCGGTGAGTATCTGGAAGGTCGTGGTTTCGAGGTCGACTATGCCCAGGACGGCTTGGACGGTTATCGTCTGGCGGCCGAAAACAGCTACGACGTGGTCGTGCTGGACCTGATGCTGCCGCGCCTGGACGGCATCGAAGTCTGCCGCCGCCTGCGCAATGACGCCCGCAAGTCCACGCCGGTGCTGATGCTGACCGCGCGCGATACGCTGGATGACAAGCTCACCGGCCTGGGCTTTGGCGCCGATGACTACCTGACCAAGCCGTTCGCCATCCAGGAACTGGAAGCACGCCTGCGTGCCCTGATTCGTCGTGAGCGCCGGCAGGTGGGTTCGGAAGTGCTGAAGGTCGCCGACCTGGTGCTGGACCCGGTCAGCATGCGCGCCACCCGCGCCGGCACTGAACTGCAGCTTTCGCCGATCGGCCTGCGCCTGCTGACCATCCTGATGCGCGAATCGCCGCGCGTGGTCACCCGGCAGGAGATCGAACGCGAGATCTGGGGCAACGGGCTGCCGGATTCGGACACCCTGCGCAGCCATCTGTACAACCTGCGCAAGATCATCGACAAGCCGTTCGACCGCCCGCTGCTGCATACCGTGCAGAGTGCTGGCTACCGCATCGCCGATATCGCCCAGCCGATGGGCTGACATCGCCGTCATGATCCCTGTGCAGGCCGCCAACGGCCCCTGCACGGGGGGCTGACGCACCCGCTGCCTATACTCGGCGCGGCCATCTTCTGTAGTGACCTCGCCTGATGCCGCACGGCCTGCCGCGCAAGATACGTATCGCTTTCATCCTGCAGGCCATGCTGGCCAGCCTCGGCATCCTGCTTGGTGCGTGGCTGGTGTCGCTGGTGATCAAGCACAGCCTGGTCAGTGCTGCGCTGCGCGAGGAAGCGGCGTACTTCTGGACGCTGCACGAGGCCTCGCCGACCCAGCCCCCGCCCAATACCCAGAACATCCGCGGCTACCTGGTGGAAACCGGGCGCTCCAGTCTTTCGTTGCCGGCCAACCTGCGCGAACTGCCGGCCGGCTTCCATGAGCTGCGCCGCGACGACCAGCTGGTCTGGGTGGACGTGCGTCCGGAGGGGCGGCTGTACCTGGTGTTCCTGCGCTCACGTGCGGAGTTGCTGGCGTTCTGGTTCGGCATCGTGCCGGTGCTGTTGACCCTGCTGGCGGTGTATGGCGCCAGCTGGGTTACCTACCGCGCTTCCAAACGGCTGGTGTCGCCGGTGAACTGGCTTGCGCGCCGGGTATCGCGCTGGGATCCGGCCAAGCCGCAGGCCAGCGACCTGGATCCGCAGAAGCTGCCCGCCGACATGCAGGGGGAGACGCGGCAGCTGGCCGCCGCCTTGCATTCGCTGGCCAACCGGGTCACCGAGAACGTCGCCCGCGAGCGCAACTTCACCCGCGATGCCAGCCATGAGCTGCGTACCCCGTTGACCGTGATCCGGGTTGCCAGTGACATGGCGCTGGCCGATGAAACCGCGTCGCCGCGCCAGCAGCGCAGCCTGCAGCGCATCCAGCGCGCCGGTCGCGAGATGGAGGCGGTGATCGACGCCTTCCTGATCCTGGCGCGCGAAGCCGATGTCGAGCCGCAGATGGAGATGTTCGACGTGGTCGAGGTGGTGCGCCACGAGGTGGACACCGCCACCGAACTGATGGCCGATCGCCCGGTGCACGTGGAGCTGCATTGCAGTGGCGTGGTCGAGCTGCACGGCCCGCCGCGGGTGCTGCAGGTGGTGATCAGCAACCTGGTGCGCAACGCCTGCAACTACACCGACGAAGGCCGCGTGGACGTGTTCGTCGAACACGATCGGGTGCGCGTGCACGATACCGGCATCGGCATGTCACCCGAAGCGCTGGAAAAGGCGTTCGAGCCGTTCTACCGTGCCGAGCCGGACCGCCCGCAGGGCACCGGGCTGGGCCTGTCGATCGTGCGCCGTCTGTGCGACCGCTTCGGCTGGAAGGTCACCCTGACCAGCCAGCCGGGCAAGGGCACCGAGGCCACCGTCATCTTCCGCTGAGCCCGGATGCGGAACGCATGACGGCCAGCGGCCGTCACTACTCAATCACAGCTGACCTTCGGCGCCAGCGCCTTCTTCCAGATCGCATACCCGGCCGGCGTCATGTGCAGCATGTCCTCGCGGAACAGCGATGGATCGGGTTGCCCGTCGCGGCCCAGCATCGGCGTGTAGATGTCGGTGTAGCCAGTCCTGGGCAGGGCGGCCAGCGCGCTGCGGATCATCGTGTTGGCTTCGATGATGCCCGGCAGCAGGTGTGCACGCGATGGGCTCGGCTTGATCGAAATGTACTCCACCGTCGTCGAGGGCAGGTCGCGGTGCACTCGGGCCACGAAGGCGACCACGTCGTCGCGGACCTGGGCCGGCGTGCGGCCACTGTTGAGATCGTTGTCGCCGGCATACAGGAACACCTTGCAGGGGGCGTAGGGCACCACGATGCGGTCGGCGTACCAGGTGCTGTCGCGCACTTCCGACCCGCCGAAACCGCGGTTGAACACCGGTTTGCCCGGGAAATCGGCGGCCAGGCTGTCCCACATGCGGATAGAGGAACTGCCGACGAATTCGATGCCCTCGCGCGGCGGCGGGCTGACCTGGTCGGCCTTGGCGAAGGCAGCCATGTCACCGGCCCAGGCCACGTTGGACACTTCTTCGGGCACCTGCGCGGGCCGCGGCGGCGACAGCGCGTGGGCGAAGCCGACGGTGGACAGGCCGAGGGCGAGGGCGAGCAGCAGCGGGCGGCGTGGCAGGTTCATAAAAAACTCCAACAAGGTGCAGCGTTTGATCATAACGGGGCGGGAGCGCCGCTGCCGGCCGCGGCGGGATGGCAGGCATGGCCTTATGGCAAAATAGGCCCCTGCTGCCCACCCTGGCCTTACATGATCGTCCGCTTCCTGTCCCTGCGGTTGCTTCGTTGCGACCTGATCGCCTGCGATCCCGCCGGAGCACGCTCCCATGGCTGACCAGTTCGGCCACATGCCGCGTGGACCGCGTCGCATCCTGCAGGCCGCGCGCTGGTCCTGGCAGGGCCTGCGCGCGGCCTGGCTGCACGAATCCTCGTTCCGGCTGGAAGCCTGGCTGCTGCTGCTGTTCACCCCGGTGGCGCTGTGGCTGGGTGACAGTGCGATCGAACGCATCCTGATGATCGGCTCGATGCTGCTGGTGCTGGCCACCGAGCTGCTGAATTCGGCCATCGAGGCCGTGATCGAACGCTACGGTCCGGAGATCCACGAACTGGCCGGTCGTGCCAAGGACATGGGCTCGGCCGCGGTGTTCGTGCTGATGATGAATGTGCTGCTGTGCTGGGGGCTGATCCTGGTCCCCCGCTTGTTCTGACTCCCTTTCCCGACTTACTGCGAAGACCCCCATGCCCTTTGTTGAACTGCTCTCCGATCCGAATGTCTGGCTGACCCTGCTCACGCTGAGTGCGCTGGAAATCGTGCTCGGCATCGACAACCTGGTGTTCATTTCCATCGCGGTCAGCAAGCTGCCCGAAGCGCGCCGTCCGTTCGCGCGCAAGCTGGGCATCGCGGTGGCCTGCATCACCCGCATCCTGCTGCTGGTGTCGCTGGCTTACCTGGCGCACATGCAGGCCAACCTCTTCACCGTGGCCGGCATGGGCATTTCCATCCGTGACCTGGTGCTGATCCTCGGCGGCCTGTTCCTGATCATCAAGGGCGGCATGGAAATCCGCGAGCTGATCACTGGCGGTGAGGACGAAGATCCGACCACCACCAAGGCCTCGGCGGTGTTCGGCATGGTGATCCTGCAGATCGCGATCATCGACATCGTGTTCTCGCTGGACTCGGTCATCACCGCCGTCGGCATTGCCGACCACGTGCCGGTGATGGTGGCGGCGATCCTGCTGTCGGTGGCGGTGATGCTGCTGGCGGCCAACCCGCTGGGCCGCTTCATCGACGCCAACCCGACGGTGAAGATGCTGGCGCTGGCCTTCATCCTGCTGATCGGCGCGGTGCTGATCCTGGATGGCCTGGACGTGCACGTGCCCAAGCCGTACATCTATGCGGCGATGGGGTTCTCGGTGCTGGTGGAGTGGCTGAACCTGCTGATGCGGCGCCGTGCGGTGGCCCATCACGTGCCGGGTGCCGGCAACTGGTGATCGGGTGGGGTTGCCGGGCCTGCGGCCCGGCTGCCCGCTTTTGAAGCAACGTCAACGTCAACGTCCAGAGCTGCAGGGCTGAGGGTTGGCGGGGGGGGGGGGGGGGGTGGGGGGGGGGGG
>NZ_JACSQS010000032.1 GCF_014836545.1 Stenotrophomonas lacuserhaii | reverse complement strand
TCTTTTCGCATGGATGCGAAAAGCGAGCCTCCATGGACGGATTCACGGCGTGTCCTGCACAGCCACCCCGCCCCGCCCAACCAACAGCCCTGCAGCTTTTGACGTTGACGTTGACGTTGACGTTGCCGTCGCTTCAACGCCGCGCGCCAGCGCAGAAAAAACCCTTTACCAGACCAGGTCGTCCGGAATCTGGAACTGCGCGTAATACGCATCGTCCTCGGCATTGCCGGTGGAGGCGACCGTGCTCTCCCCCGCCTGGCCGTGGTCGACCGCAATCAGTTCCGGGGCGCGCTCGCGCACCTTTTCCGCCGCCGCGCGTGGCAACAACGCATAACCTTCGCCCGCTGCCACGATCACCAGCGCACCGGCCGACAGCGCCTTGCGCAGCTTGGCATCGATCAGCAGCGTGCGGATCACCTCGCCGTGGGTGAAGCGGTACTCGCTCTCGCCCGCGTGCGGAACCGCATGCGCCTGCACGATCTGCCGCGCCTGCGCGCGGCCCTCGGTGGCACGCAGCTGCGCATTGCGTTCGGCGGCGATGGCGCGGTCACGCTCGACCTTCTCCAGCCGCACGCGCTCGGCCTCGCGCTGGATCTCCGCCGATGCATCCGGCGCCTTGCCCTGGCGGGCCTTGGCCTGCTCGCGGGCCGCAGCACTGGCCTGCGCCTTCTTGGCCAACCCGGCCTTGAGCAATTGTTCCTGCAGCGCGTTCGGCTTTGCCATGGTCCTGCCTGCAACTGGTCTATCTTAGGGACGTCCATGATACCGGAGCCCCAGCGGCACCATGACCTCGCTGAAATACCTGACCGGCTATCCCGAACCCCTGCAGGAGCAGGTGCGCCAGCTGCTCGCCGAAGACCGCCTTGGCGCCCTGCTGCAGCGGCGCTATCCCGAGGCGCACGAGGTACGCAGCGACCGCCAGCTGTATGACTACACCCAGCAGCTCAAGGACCGCTACCTGCGCCAGTCGGTGCACCTGAACAAGGTCTGCTACGACAACAAACTGGAAGTGGTGAAACACGCGCTGGGCCTGCACACCGCAGTGTCGCGCGTGCACGGCGGACGCCTGAAGGCCAGCCGCGAGATCCGCGTGGCCAGCGTGTTCCGGCAGGCTCCGGCCGCCTTCCTGCGGATGATCGTGGTGCATGAACTGGCGCACCTGAAGGAAGCCGACCACAACAAGGCGTTCTACCAACTGTGCCAGCATATGGAACCGGACTACATGCAGCTGGAATTCGACACCCGGCTGTTCCTGACTGAACTGGCCCATCGCGGCGGCTGAAGCAGCCAAACGCCGTGGCAGGTACACTGCGCGCCCCCTAGAGGTTCCCTGCCCCATGCTCTCCACCCGTCTCGACAAACGCCTGGCCGAACTGCTCGGCTGCCCCCGTGGCGAAGCCCGCCGCTACATCGAAGGCGGCTGGGTGCGCGTGGATGGCCAGGTGGTGGAACAGCCGCAGGCGCAGGTCACCACCGAGACGGTGGAGATGGACCCGGCCGCGCGCGATGAGAAAACCGAGCGCGTCACCATGCTGCTGGCCAAGCCGGTCGATGCGGCCGCGCATACGCTCAGCGCGATGGTCACACCGGAATCGCAGAGCCCGCTGGACCTGGGCAGCATCCGTCCGCTGCAGCGCCACTTCCACGGCCTGCAGCTGGCCGCCGCGCTGCCCGCTTCGGACAGTGGCCTGGTGGTGGTCAGCCAGGACCCGCTGATCATCGCCCACCTGCAGCAGCAGCTTGCGCGCACCGAACAGGAGTTCCTGGTGGATATCCAGGGCGAGCGCGCGATGTGGGACGTGGCCCGGCTGCAGACCGGCCTGAAGGAAAACGGACGCACCATCCCCGGCTGCAAGATCAGCTGGCAGAGCGAACAGCGGCTGCGCTTTGCCGGCAAGGGCCTGCATCCGCGCATGCTGCGCGAAGCCTGCGCCGGTGCCTCGATGCAGGTGGTCGGCATCCGCCGCCTGCGCATCGGGCGTGTCTCGCTGGGCAAGCTGGCCCCGGGCAGCTGGCGTTATCTGGGCAGCGACGAGCGTTTCTGAGCAGTGCACTGCGCGTGCACCGGCCTGGCGGTTAGGATCGGTGCATGAGTAAATCCCTTCCCCTGTGGCGCCGGCTGCTGCGCGGCCTGGCCATCGTGCTTGCGCTGCTGGTAGTGCTGGTGCTGTCCGGCCTGTTGCTGGCCGACCACCTGACCCCGCAGGCGCGTGGCGAAACATCGCACGTGCTGCCGGTGCACCCCACGCAGACCCGCATCGACCGCGAGGTAAGCGCGCTGCAGGCGGCGCATCCCGGGGCATCCGGCGTGGCCTTCCTGTCCGATGGGCTGGATGCCTTCGCTGCGCGCGCGGTCATCACCGAACGCGCCGAACGCAGCCTGGACCTGCAGTACTACATGTGGAAGGACGACCTGATCGGCCACCTGATGGCGCGTGCGCTGCACGACGCCGCCGAGCGCGGCGTGCGCGTGCGGATCCTGCTCGACGACATGAACGCGCAGGACAAGGACGCGCTGATGATGGCGCTCGATACCCATCCCAACATCGAAATCCGCCTCTACAACCCGTTCCGCAACCGCAATGGGCCGTGGCGCATGCTGGAGATGGTGCAGCGCTTCTTCTCGGTCAACCACCGCATGCACAACAAGAGCTGGATCGCCGATGGGCGGGTCGCCATCGTCGGTGGCCGCAATATCGGCGAGGAATACTTCAGCGCGCGCCCGGACGTGAACTTCCGCGACCTGGACCTGCTGGTGGCCGGTGAAGCCGTCGGCCAGGCCAACACCGTGTTCGACGCTTACTGGAACAGCGAAGCGGCCGTGCCGATTGCCGCGCTGGCCTACCACACCCGCCAGCAGCTGCGCCTGCTGATGCGCGAATCGGACAATGAAGCACGGCTGGAATCGGCCAGGCCGTACCTGCAGGAAGTGGCGAAGTCGCGTCCACGCGCACGGGCCAGCGCGGCGCCGCTGCACTGGAGCAGGAACGTGCGCATCGTCTCCGATCCGCCCATGAAGCATCGCCGCGATGATCCGCAGAACTGGCTGGTCAGCGACCTGGTCAAGATGCTTACGGCGTCGCAGCACAAGGCCCTACTGATATCGCCGTACTTCGTGCCCGGCAACGAGGGACTGGATGGACTGTCCCGGCTGAGCGAACGCGGCGTGCAGGTCGGGGTGGTCACCAACTCCCTGGCCGCCAACGACGTGGTCGCCGTGCACGGTGGCTACATGACCTACCGCGTGCCGCTGCTGCAGGCCGGCGTGCAGCTGTACGAACTGAAGGCACATGGCAAGGCGACCAGTTCCGGCCTGTTCGGCAGCAGCGGCGCCAGCCTGCATACCAAGGCCTTCGTGCTGGATGACCGGCACGGCTTCGTCGGCTCCTTCAACCTGGATCCGCGCTCGGCCTACCTCAACACCGAAATGGGCGTGATCTTCGACGACCCGGTGCTGGCGGCCCAGCTGACGGCCGAATACCTGCGGCTGTCCAGTCCGGAACAGAGCTGGTGGCTCGCATTGGACGCACAGGACCGGGTGCGCTGGCTGGAACGGGATCCACCGCCGCATTGGGTCGACACCGAACCGGACAGCAGCGTGCGCCTGCGCACCACTGCCCGGGTGATCAGCTGGCTGCCGCTGGAATCGCAGCTCTGATCCCGCTCAGCCCTCGCCGTCGTGTTCGTCGGCGAGGGTTTCAACCGGCCGCCCGTGCAGGCGCCGCCAGATCCACAGCAGGGCATGCGGCGGGGTGCCGGGCAGCTGCTCCAGCCAGGCCAGCCCCTGGCTCTTGCCGATGTGCCCATGCCGGGCCAACAGGCTGGCCGCCGCGGCCGCGCGAGCGAAGCGCAGGGTGCGTGGCAGCGGGCTGTCGGCGTTGGTTTGCTCAAGCGCTTCGTGCACCGGCGCGGGCAGCTCCCAGGCCGCAGCCACGCGCTGGGCGACCGGCAGCGTCCACTGACGCAGCACCGCCTCGGCGGTGGGGTAGTCCAGCGGCACCTGCAGCGTCTGCGCTTCCTGCAGCAGCTGTTTCATCACCAGCGCGGCGCCCAGGCCCTGGGTGAGCCCCAGCCACTGTGCGGCGAACGGATCCTGCTGGCTGACCGTACGTGCATGGTCGGCCGCCGCGCGCGAGGACAGCAGCGCATGCTCCCAGATGATCGTGCTGAACTGCGGGAACTCACTGCACTGCAGGTGCATGACCGGCTGCACCAGCACCGCGCTGATGATCTGCCGGATGCCTTCCGTACCGACCAGCGTGATGGCCCGCTGCAGGCTGTCCACCGGCCGCTCCTGCATGCGGAAAGCCGGGCTGTTGGCGATGCGCAGCAGGTTGCCGGTCAGCACCGGATCCTGGCCGATGATCGCCGCGGTCGCCCGCGCGGAGGATTCCGGATCGTTGACGGTCTGGATCAGCTGCGGCAGCAGCTGCGGCCGCCGTGGCAACTGGCGCGCGCTCCAGTCACGTGACAGCAGCGCCTGCCGGGTGGCTTCGAGCAGGGCGTCGTTGCAGGCAGCGCCGCCATCAAGGGCCGGGTGCAGGGCCAGCGCATACAGGCCGGAATGCAGGCGCGCCTCGGCATCGGCATCGGCCTCGCCAGCGGCAACCGCCCCGGCTGGCGCAACGGCTTCGGCCACTAAGACATCGCGGCACCGCGTGCGCCGCTGCGTGGCGTGCCCCGTCCGGGCACGGCCGAACAGCCGCCCCCACCACCCGGTCCAGCCACTGCTGCCCGTCGCACTCATCGGCCCGCCCCGCATGGCCCGCCAAAGCGGGCGTAGGATTGCTGTACTGCCACCGCACCGTTCCTTGGGTTCAGGCGGACACCGCCGTGCATCCAGCATCGGCCGATACGGCGGGTTCTTTAACCCGGCCACCCGCTCGCCCATGGGCCCGGACGTGCACAACACCACCCCGGGGAATGGACTAGAATGGCGCCGCGCGGCCCGTCCCCTGAACTGACGACGTCGCTTTTTTTGTTTCTGCACCCTTATCGTTGCTGGCCTGTTCGAAGTGGTTCGCTGCTGTTCACGCCAACGGAGTCGCCATGTTATTCGAAACCCTCGCCACTACCGGTCACGAGCAGGTTGTTTTCTGCAACAACCCCGATGCTGGGTTGCGGGCCATCATCGCCCTGCACAGCACCACCCTGGGCCCGGCCCTGGGCGGCGTCCGCATGCGTCCTTACGCAAGCACCGACGAGGCACTGGCCGATGTGCTGCGACTCAGCCGCACGATGACCTACAAGAACGCACTGGCCGGCCTGAACGTCGGCGGTGGCAAGGCGGTGATCATCGGTGACCCGCGCACCGACAAGACCGAAGTGCTGCTGCGTGCCTTCGGTCGCCAGGTCGATGCGCTGGGCGGTCGTTACATCACCGCCGAGGACGTCGGCACCGATGTCAACGACATGGAAAACATCTACCTGGAAAGCCAGTTCGTCACCGGCGTCCACCAGGTGCACGGCGGCTCCGGTGACCCGGCCCCGTTCACCGCCTACGGTGCGCTGCAGGCGCTGATGGCTTCGCTGCAGGCCAAGCTGGGGCACGAAGAAGTAGGCAAGACCAGCATTGCCGTGCAGGGGCTGGGCCACATCGGCATGGAACTGGTGAAGCTGCTGCGCGACCGCGGTGCGAAGCTGTACGTGACCGACCTGGATGCGTCGTTGGTGGACCGCGCGGTATCCGAGTACGGTGCCGAGGCGGTGAAGCCGGACGAGATCCACGAGGTCAACGCCGATGTGTTCGCGCCGTGTGCGCTGGAAGGTGCGATCAGCCTGGACGTGCTGCCGCGGCTGAAGGCACGCATCATCTGTGGCACCGCCAACAACCAGCTGGCCAACCCGGAAGTAGGCGACGAACTGCACGCGCGCGGCATCCTGTACGCGCCGGATTACGCGGTGAATGCAGGCGGGGTGATGAATGTCTCGCTGGAAATCGACGGCTACAACCGCGAACGCGCGATGCGTCTGATCCGCAGCATCTATCACAACCTGGGCCGCATCTTCGCGCTGTCCCAGAGCGAGAACATCGCCCCGCAGCGCGCGGCCGACCGCATTGCCGAAGCGCGCATCCAGTCGATCGGCAGACTGAAGCTGCCGATGGGACGCGCCACCCCGCGCCTGGGCGACCTGCGCGCCGGCTGACCCCGGGCCCCGCGATACCGGCGCGGAAAGCCCGGTAGCGCCGAGCCATGCTCGGCGAGCGCCAAGCGCGGCGCCTTTCATCGGACAACGCGGTGCCGACCCGGAAAGCCGCCGAGCATGGCCCGGCACTACTGCGAAATCAGAAGCCGGTGCTGTAGTTCAGCGCCGCCTGCGATACATCAAGGCCACCACCGAAGCGCTGGTCGTAGCCGAACGACACCCGGCCGCTACGCCCCACCCCGGCTTCCAGCGCCACCCCGAGCAGGCCCGACGCACGCGGCAGTGCGCCGGAAACCAGGGGGGCCCACGCCTCCACGCCGGTGAAGCCGGCCTGCGCATCGAACCCCTCACTGGACAGCTCCTGCTGCCATTCGGAGTAGCCGCGCAGGGTCCAGCGCCGCCACTGGCGCTCTGCACGCAGACCGGCCATGGCCAGGCTGCGCCGCGCCAGGTTGTCCTGCATGCGCAGGCCGAAGCCCAGCCCGCCCTGCTCGGTGAACCCGTCCGAGCGCACCTGCATCTGGCTGGCCGCCACGTAGGGCGTCAGCGCCGTACGCGGGCCGCCAAAGCGCAGCCCGGATTCCACGCTGACACTGGCGAAGCGGCCGCCGTAACGCGCGCCCGCAGCTACCGCCTGCGCACCGAGCAGCAGCTGCCGGTCCACCTGGCGCTGGAACTGTCCAGCACCCAGTTGCGCCAGCAGGTAGCCACGCCCCTCGCTCCAGCCGGCGTACAGCTGCGCCTGTGCCTGGCGATCACGACCCAGTCCGCCGTTGTCGTTGCCACTGGCGTTGCTGCGCACTTCGCCGAAGGCCACGCCCAGCACGCCATTGCCGCCCAACGCGCTTTCATGGCCCACCATCCAGCCCCGGGTCTGCGCTCCATTGCCGGCGAAATTGCCCTGCCCTGCCTCGCCCAGCGCACGCTGCCACGCACCGCGCAGCGCCGGGCGTGCCTGCACCTCGCCGAAGCGCGCAGCCACCGCCCGGCGACTCATGTCCACGCTGTCGAAGGTGGCCTGGGTGGCCAAGGCGTGGGCCTTGCCGGACAGGCTGTCCAGGCTGGCTGACAGACCGCTGATGCCACCGGGCGTGCGTTGCAGCTCGCCGGCCACATCGGCCAACGCGCTGCCCTGCAGGTCCGGACTGCCGTCGAGCCGTTCGAAGGCGCGCTCCACGCGCTCGGCCGATGCCAGTGCGCGCGCATCCAGCGACGCCGCACTGGCCGCGGCCACCACGCTGACCCGGGTCAGTTCCAGCCATGCCGTGGTGCTGTCATAGCCGTACGAAGATTCCAGCAGCGACACGCCGTTCTGGCCCACCGCAGCGGTGTTGAACTGGCCGGACAACCCACCCTGTGCCCGGATCAACGACTGCCGCGTGCCATCGGCCGGCACATAACCGGCAATCGCGCCATTGACCAGCACCCCACCCCCCTGCAGGGTCGCCGTGCCGGTGACCTGCAATGCGTTGACGCCCAGCGCGACCATCAGCTGGGCACCGTCGCGCTGGAGGTAATTGCCTTCGATGGTGGCATCGGCGTTGGCGCTGGTCAGCACCACACTGGCGCCGTTGTCGACGTTGCCGACCACACGGGTGGTGCCGTTCATGAACTGCAGCGCGGCGCCGCTGGGGCTGCCGGCCTGGGCGACGATGCCGACGCTGGAGGTGATCGAAGCGCCACCGCGCAGCGCCAGGGTGCCCTGTTCAATGCGCGTGGCACCGCTGTAGGTGTTGCGTCCCGACAAGCCCAGCGCGCCCACGCCCTGCTTGACCAGGCCGCCGGCCCCACTTAGATCGTTGCTCCATACCGAATCCAGCCCGAGCCGGTTGACGTTGACGCTGACATCGCCCCAGTCCAGTCGCCCCGGACCGTTCACGGCCTTGCCGACATTGAGCAGCCCGTTGCCGAACACCGGGTCCACGCCGGCAGCGCCGATGTCCGTTGCCGTGCCCAGCAGGGTCTGGCGGACCAGGTCGTTGCTGAAGTACGGATAGCGTTGCCAGACCAGCGCCGCCGCGCCGGAGACCAGCGGCGCCGCATAGGACGTGCCCCAGCCGTAGTAATAGCTTGCGGTCGCCGTGGTTGCCTGTGGATCGGGATAGACCGCGGTGCCGGGCGCGGCCAGGCAGTAGCTGGCGGCTTCGCCGCAGGCATTGGCGTAGCTGGCAAGCTGGGTCGGGGTGACCGTGTCCACGGCGGTTACCGCCAGCCAGCCGCGCACCAGGTCGGCCGCCGGCATGCTGCCGCCGACACCGGGGCGGCTCGGCAGCGCGGCCATGTTCGACGGGGTGGACCTGCCGTCATTGCCGGTGGCAAACACCACCAGTCCGCCGTTGCTGGTGATGAACGGGCGATACTCGTCGGCGATCTGTGCGGTTGTCGCCGCGTTGGTCCAATACAGGCCACCCCAGGAGTTGTTCATGATCTTGACACCGGCATTGACCAGGTCGCGATGCACCGGCGCCAGGCCGATCGCACCGCTGACCTGGTTGCCATTGCCGCTGCCGTCGTCCACGGGCCGCTTGTCGGCGATGATCCGCGCCGAGACGATCTCCGCGCCGGGCGCCACGCCGACCTGCGAGCCGGCGTAGTCGCCGCCGGCGGCCAGCATCGACACGGTGGTGCCATGCCCGACCACGTCATCGCGTCCCAGGTCGTTTTCCCGCGGATCGACATAGGTGTAGTTGGCGACCACACGACCGGCCAGCGCCGGATGGGTGCGGTTGACGCCTGAATCCACCACGCCGATACGCACGCCCTGCCCGGTCAGCCCGGTGCCCAGCGCGTTGATCGCGGTGAGATGGCCCTGCCTGCTCGGCTGCGGCGGCGCTTCAGGGGGCGGCGTAACCGGAGGCGGGGTCACCGGCGGTGGCGTGACCGGCGGCGGCGCGGGCGGTTCGACGCGGACATTGCCCCCGCCGCCACCGCCTCCGCACGCGCTCAATGCCGCGGCCAGCGCCATGGCCAGCGCAGTCTTCATCCCTGTAGCCGTATTCAGTTGAACCCGTTTCATCCCTGTATCCCCGTGAAAGGTATCGAGTGCCGCACTCGCCGGATGCTGGCGCCGGGCCAGCCAACCCGCAGTCAGGGGCACCGCCTATACTGGCGTCCCCCACGCAGTCTGCCGGGATTCGCGTCGCCTTCCAACGGCTCGCGTCTCCTTTTCCGAATTTGCTCACGCAACAACGAGATTGCCATGTCCAACATCGTCATCGCCGCGGCCAAGCGTACTGCCATCGGCTCCTTCCTCGGCCAGTTCAACGGCGTCCCCACCCCGACCCTGGGCGCGACCGCGATCGCCGCCGCGCTTGAAGCCTCCGGCGTGCCGGCCAGCGACGTTACCGAAGTCATCATGGGCTGCGTGCTGCCGGCCAACCTGGGCCAGGCGCCCGCCCGCCAGGCCGCCATCGCCGGCGGACTGCCGCTGTCCACCGGCGCCACCACGCTGAACAAGGTGTGTGGTTCGGGCATGAAGGCGATCATGCTGGGGCATGACCTGATCAAGGCCGGCTCGGCCAGCATCGTCGTCGCCGGTGGCATGGAATCCATGTCCAACGCACCGCACCTGCTGCCCAATTCGCGCACCGGCAACCGCTTCGGCAACTTCCAGGCAGTGGACCACATGGCCCACGACGGTCTGGTCAATGCCTACGACGGCAAGGCGATGGGCGAGTTCGCCGAGTGCGCCGTGGACAAGTATCAGTTCAGCCGCGAAGAGCAGGATGCCTACGCGATCGAGTCGGTCAAGCGCGCCCAGGCCGCGCAGGCCAATGGCGCATTCGCCGATGAAATCGTCGCGGTGAAAGTCGCCAGCCGCAAGGGCGAGGTCGAAATTTCCGTCGACGAACAGCCCACCCGCGCCGACATCGCCAAGATCCCCACCCTGCGTCCGGCATTCAAGAAAGACGGCAGCGTGACCGCCGCCAGTTCCTCCAGCATCTCCGATGGTGCCGCTGCGGTGGTGCTGCTGTCCGAAGACGATGCCAACGCCCGTGGCCTGCAGCCGCTGGCCCGCATCGTTGCCCATGCCACCCACTCGCAGGAGCCGGAATGGTTCACCACCGCCCCGATCGGCGCGATCCACAAACTGCTGGACAAGGCGGGCTGGACGCTGGCCGATGTCGACCTGTTCGAGGTCAACGAGGCATTCGCGGTGGTGGCCATGGCGCCGATGCGTGAACTGGGCATCGCCCACGACAAGTTGAATGTCAATGGTGGGGCCTGCGCACTGGGTCATCCGATCGGCGCATCCGGTGCGCGTCTGGTGGTCACCCTGGTCCACGCATTGCGCAGCCGCGGTGGCAAGCGCGGGATCGCTACGCTGTGCATCGGCGGTGGTGAAGCAACGGCCATCGCCATCGAATTGATTTAATTGGATTTAACGCCCGTTTCGCAAAACTGAATGCGGGATCGCTTGACAGCCATTCGTGGCTTGTCATCATGTTGGCGGCGCGCAACTGCGCGTTGCCTATCTAACGACGACGAGGATTCACCAAATGAGCATCAACAAGCTGCTGGTTGCTATGTCCCTGGCCCTGGCCCTGGCTGCCTGCTCGAAGCAGGAAGCTGCCCAGGACGCCGCTGCTTCGGCCAACGAAGCTGCCACCGAAGCGCAGGCCGCTGCTGACCAGGCTGCTGCCGCTGGCACCGCCACCGCCGACGCTGCCCAGCAGGCTGCTGACACCGCCGCTACCGCTGCTGACGCTTCGGCCGACGCTGCCGGTGCCGCCGCTGGCGCCGCCACCGACGCTGCTGCCGACGCAGCTGCTGACACTGCCAAGGCTGCCGAAGGCACCGCCGAGCAGGCCAAGGACGCTGCTGAAGAAGCCAAGAAGTAATAACTTCTTTCTTCACGCTGTTCTGAAGAAGCCGCTGGTTCGCCAGCGGCTTTTTCTTTGCCCGTCGTTCGGGTGGTCGAACGGGTGATACCCCCTCGCGGGTGGCTGGAAAGCCGCAGCTTTGGGCGGGCCGGGCGGTGGGGCTGGACGGGGGACGGCAAGAGCCGCTCCTGCGGGCCTCGTTTCGCGCCATCCATGGCGCGGGTCCACGTCATCGCATTCGCGCTGCCGCTCCCACGCTTTGC
>NZ_JACSQS010000031.1 GCF_014836545.1 Stenotrophomonas lacuserhaii | reverse complement strand
TTTCGCATGGATGCGAAAAGCGAGCCTACATGGACGTACTTGCGGCGTGTCCTGCACAGCCACCCCGCCCCGCCAACGGAACAGCCCTGCAGCTTTTGTCGTTGCCGTTGCCGTTGCCGTGGCTTGAAGAGCAGGTGCCGGGTGCAGCCCGGCAACGCATCAGCCCCTCAGCATCAAGGAACCGCGGCGGTCACCACGATCTCGACCTTCCACTCTGCATGCGCCAGCTTGGCTTCCACTGTCGCACGCGCCGGCGTCATGCCCGCCACCACCCATTCGTCCCACGCGGCATTCATGCCATCGAAGTCGGCCATGTCGGCCAGGAAAATCTCCGCCCGCAGCACGTGCTGCTTGTCACTGGCCGCCAGCACCAGCAGCTTGTCGATCTCCTCCAGCACCTGCCGGGTCTGCCCGGTGATGTCCTGGCTGGTGTCCTCGGGAATCTGCCCCGACAGGTAGGCGACCTTGTTGTGGATGGTCATCTCGGACATGCGCGGACCAACATCGAAACGCTCCAACACGGGCGTGCTCCTCTTTCTGTGGACAAGCCCCATTCTGGCCCACCGCGACCGGCTTGTGGTGATGGCCAACGGCAGTGCAACAGCGCAACCGCCCGCCCCTAGCCAAACCCCCGGCACAGGCGCACGATGCGCAGCTTCGCGCCGTTGACGCGCCCATCGCCCGTGCGGGTCCACTTTCCTTCAATGACTGAATCCGCCCCGCTCGCCTCCCCTGCCCGCCAGCGCGCCAAGCGGCTGCTGACGGTGGTGTTTCCGCTGCTGGTGCTGGCAGTGGCGCTGCACGGACTGGCCGGCGCCTTCGACGAACATGGCTACCGCGCGGTGCGCCAGGCCTTCCACGATCTCGGCACAGGGCAACTGCTGCTCGCCGTGCTGCTGGGGCTGGCCAGTTACGCATGCCTGGTCGGCTTCGATGCGATCGGGCTGCGCCGCAGCGGCGTGCGCGTGCATCCGGCACGGATCGGCATCACCGCCTTCCTCGCCCATGCGCTGGGGCAGACCGTCGGCTTCGCTGCGCTTACCGGTGGCGCGGTGCGTTTGCGCGGTTATCGCAGCGCGGGGCTGGACCTGGCGCAGATCGGCCAGGTGGTGCTGATGAGCACGCTGGGCTTCGTGTTCGGCGCCTGGGTGCTGCTTGGCGCCGCGTTGTGCCTTGAACCGGCCGCAGCCGCCCTTGCATTGCCGCTGAAGGTCGGCGCCTTGCAGACGGTCGGCGCGGCGCTGTGGCTGGGCTATGCGGCGGCCATCCTGGCAGTGGGCCACGAAGGCCGCAGGTTCTCCGTGTTCGGCCATGCGCTGTGGCTGCCGGATCGTCGCACCATGCTGGCGGTGACCGCGCTCAGCGTGGTCGAATTGGTGCTCGCCGCTGCCGCGCTGTACGTGCTGCTGCCCGATTCCACGCCCACCGGCCTGCCCGGCTTCGTCGGCATGTACCTGGTGGCGGTGCTGGCCGGGCTGGTCTCCACCGTGCCGGCCGGACTGGGCGTGTTCGAATGGAGCCTGCTGAAGCTGCTGCCGCAGGTGGCACCCGGTGCGGTGCTGGCCGCCGCGCTGGTCTACCGCGTTACTTACTACGTGTTGCCGCTGCTGCTGGCCACGCTGCTGGCCACTGCGCCGGTGCTGCGCCGCCCGCTGCGTGCCAGCGCCGGTGCCACCCGCGCTGGCTGGAAGACGCTGCGCCCGTGGCTGCCGCACATCGTGGCACTGGCGGTGTTCAGTGTCGGCGCCGCGCTGATCGTGGACGGCACGCTGCCGGCGCCGCATCGGCACCTGCACACGGCCTCGCTGCCGCTGCTGGAAACCTCGCACCTGCTCGGCAGCCTGGCCGGCGTGGTTCTGCTGCTGATCGGCCAGGGACTGTCGCGCCGCAGCCATGCCGCCTGGGTGCTGGCGCTGGTGATCTGCGTGGCCGCGCCGCTGCCGATCTGGCTGCGCGGTGGGCAGGTGCTGATCGCGGTAGCCGCGCTTCTGGTGGCCGTGGCGCTGTGGACCGCGCGCCGCGAGTTCTACCGCGAAGGCGCGCTGCTGGACCAGGCATGGTCGTGGCCGTGGCTGCGCAACCTGGGCCTGGTGCTGGTGGCAGTGGTGTGGCTGCTGTTCTTCGTCTACAGCCATGTGGAATACCAGAACGAGCTGTGGTGGCAGTTCGCGCTGTCCGGCAATGCACCCCGTGCGTTGCGCGCGCTGCTGGTGGTGGCGATGGCCGTAGCGATCTTCGCCATCGGCCGGCTGCTGCACAGCACGCGCGGCCCGCTGCCGGCAGCCGACGAGGCCACCCTGCAGGCGCTGGCACCCGTGTTGGCGGCCGCACGCGATACCCAGGCCTGCCTGGTGCTCACCGCCGACAAGGCGGTGCTGCGCGACGAGGCCGGGCTGGGCTTTGTGATGATGCAGCGGCATGGCGGCTCGCTGATCGCGATGGGCGACCCAGTGGGGCCGCCGGACGTGGCCCGGACGCTGATCTGGCGCTTCCGCGAAGAAGCGGATCGCCTTGGCCTGCGCCCAGTGTTCTACCAGGTCGGCGAAGCCTACTGGCAGACCTATCTCGACCTGGGGCTGGGGCTGGTCAAACTGGGCGAAGAGGCGATGGTGCCGCTGCAGGAGTTCACCCTGGAAGGGCGCGACCGCGCCGACCTGCGGCAGGCCTGGAACCGTGGCAAACGCAGCGGATTGAGCTTCCGCGTGGCCGCAGCGGACGAGCTGCCGGCACTGATGCCCGAACTGTCGGCGGTTTCCAGCGCCTGGCTGGATGACAAGGCCGGCGAGGAAAAAGGCTTCTCGCTGGGCAGCTTCGACCCTGTCTACCTGGCACGTTTCCCGGTGGCGCTGGTGGAAGCGGAAGGCCGCATCGTGGCCTTCGCCAACCTGTGGCACGCACCGGCAGGCCACGAGCTGTCGGTCGACCTGATGCGGCACCTGCCCGATGCCCCGAAGGGCACGATGGACTTCCTGTTCATCGAACTGTTCCTGTGGGGACGCGAGCGCGGCGATATCCGTTTCTCGCTGGGCATGGCGCCGCTGTCCGGGCTGGCCGATCACCGCCTGGCCGGTCGCTGGTCACGCGCAGCCTCGCTGGTGGCGCGCCACGGCGAGCGCTTCTATGGCTTCAGCGGACTGCGCCGCTTCAAATCCAAGTTCGCCCCGCAGTGGCGGCCGCGCTACCTGGCCGCGCCCGGTGGCGTGCACCTGCCGGCCGCGCTGCTCGATGCCACGCGCCTGATCTCACTCGAGCCGCGGCACTAGCGCGCAGCGGCGTTGAGGATCTCCCGCGCGAGGCGGTCGTGATCACCGTTGAAATGGTGGTCGCCAGGCAACGGCAGCACGCGCACGCCCGGTGGCAGGTCCGGGCACAGGGCGTCGGCGTCCTTCTGCCCGTAAACACACAGGGTCCTGTCGGCGGGCAGGCGCGCGATCTCCGGTGCGATCGGCAGGCCGTCATCGCTGCTGCCCAGCCAGTTGCTGACGTGGAATTCGAAGTCGGCCGTGCGCCCCACCGACAGCAGCGCGATCAGCTCCACCCGCGCGCGCAGCGCCGGTGCCAGCCGGTTGATGCTGGCAGGCAGTACATCGGCGCCTTGGGAAAAGCCGATCAGCATCAGCTTCGGACGCTGCCAGCGCTGCCGGTAGTAGTCGGCTATGCGGGTCAGGTCGGCGGCAAAGCCGGCCGGCGTGCGGGCACTCCAGAAGTACCGCAGCGAGTCCACTCCGACCACCGACACGCCCTGCGCGGCCAACGCTGCGGCAACGTCCTTGTCCAGTCCCGCCCAGCCGCCGTCGCCTGAGACGAAGATGGCAACGGTATCGCCGGGGACGGTCGCAGGCACCTCGACCACGGGCAGGCCATCGAGGTCCTTCGGGGCAGGCGCCACGTTGACCCCGGGTGCTTCGCCCAGCACCCGCGCCGCGGCCAGCAGGCCAGGCAGCGCATCGCCGCCAGCAGTACGGCGAAAGGTACGTGCCGAAGCGATTGTCTGCTGGAAGGCACGCGACTGCGCGCCGGTATCGGCGGCCAGCCAGGGCAGCGCAAGCGGCACAGGCTTGAGCGTGCCATCGACGATACCAGCGCCGCAGGCCATCCGCTGCGGTGCCACACCCGGCTGGAAGCCGGTGGTCAGCAGGCCAGCGAATACCCCGTCGCCAGCCTGCGCCGCCAGCACATAGGCGAACCGGGCGCCGTCGCCGTCACCGGCCAGCAACGGCAGGCGATAACCGGGCAGGTGCAGCCACGCCTGCAGCCAGCGCGAGAAATTCTCCACGTCGCCCGCACCGAACGCGCAGGCAGCACTGCCTTCGCGCTGCAGCGCGCCCTTCAGTTGTCCCAGGTCCACCGATACCACCAGCGCCCCGGTGTCACGCAGCGCATCGCGTTCGCGCTGCGCGGCGTCGGCTTTGCCGGCCGCATGGAACCACAGCACCACGCGCTGCACCGTGCCGTGTGGCTGTGCCAGCGGCACCTGCTGGAACCGTCCATGGCTGGCCTGCTGCGCGGGCACTCCAGCCGCCACGCATGGCAGCAGCACGCACCACGCCATCAGCGCGCGCGCGCATCTTCCACTGAACCGCATGCACTACTCCGACAGGACCTGACCTGCGCCCACGATACGCCCGGCAGGTGCCAAGGGGTGTGCCGGAATGGATGCCCGCTCAGCGTGGGGTGCGCGCGTGGCGCCAGCCGGACCACGCCAACCACAGCAGCCAGCCGACGATCACCGCGATCACCAGTTTCTGCCCTGCCCCGCGCGGCGGCCCCCGCCACAACACGTGCAGCCACAACAGCACGAAGGCCAGCCACGCCCACCACCACAGCACCGCCGCCGCGCGCCTCCAACCGGGTTCGCCGCGCAGGTACCAGGACTGCAGCAGCATCGCCACGCTGGCGCACAGGAATGCGGTCATCGCCGAAAGGCCGTGCACCAGCGGCCACGCAAGCGGGGCCCGCTCGGGCAGCCAGCTGTCCCCCACCGCAACGCCTGCCAGGCCCAGCCCGGCACCTACGAACAGCAGGGCGGCGGCGCCACTGCGGCGCGGACCGCGCAGCTGCCGGTACATGGAAAGCCCGAGTACCACGATGGCCCCTGCCAGCAGGCAGTACGCCGTGCGCAGCGCAAGCCCCCAGGGTCCGTGCAGATACAGGCTCAGGGTAGCGTTGACCCAGTCAAGGTCAGCGCGCGCGAACTGGGTCCACAGGGCGGTCGCCACGAACACCAGCAACGCCACCATCGCAATGCCACTGGCACAGCGAAGGTCGCGTGCGCGGTTCATGGCGCGCCTGCCTCCGGATGCCGCAGCAACCACGCCGCCAGCGCCTGCCGATAGTTCTGCAGCTCTTCGCTGTACAGGTCGAGCACGCACAACGGGCAACCACTGCCGCAGCATTCGTTCGGACCGGGCGCTTCCGGCGGTATCGGACGGGGATCGGGATCAGTCACGCAATCAGGCCAACAGGACAGGCCGCCAGTGTAGCGGCCGCTGTCAGGACCCGGCCACCCGCAGCAGGTTGGCCCGTGCCGGTGCGTCGAAATGCTGGTGGAACAGATCGCTGAGGTAGATGCGTGGCTGCCGCGCCAGGTTGCGCAGGAAGCGGCGGCGGCCGGCACGGTACAGGAACGCTGGCACGCTGCCGGCGTACTCTTCGGCCACGCCGCGGTCGTAGGCGTCGAACACCGCTTCGGGCGCGCCGAGGATGGCCATGTCGCAATCCAGGAACAGCGCCGCCTCGTCGTCGACGTCGCCGGGCTGCAGGCTGCCGTGGCGCGCGGTCAGCAGGATCAGTTCGCGCACCCGCGCCACGTCGATGTCCTGTTCGGGCAGCCACTGTGCGATGGCTTCGGCAGCGAGCTCAGCCGAACGCGCCTCGTTGTCCTTGCGCCCGCTTTCATAGATCGCATCGTGGTACAGCACCGCCAGGTAGACCTCGCGCGGCTGTTGCCACGGCGCCTGCGCAGCGACCCACTGCGCGTGCTGGAGCAAGGCGCGCACGTGGCCGAAGTGGTGGTAGGCCCGCGGCGGTGCGGCATAGCTGGCCTGCAGGGCGTCCCACTGCCCGGCGGGCAGGATGATCGGCTGGAATTCCATGCGCTCAGGATGTGCCAGCGGGCCGCCGCGACGCAAGCACTGGACAATCTTTCACCACCCTTTCACACGCCCTGCAACGACAGCGTCATCGCCACTTATGCACAGCTTTCTCCGCGCATGGTCCACACCCGCTGTGGATGACCGGCATGTGTCCGACCAGCGGTGTGGCGGCGGGCAGGGGTCGGTCTATGCTCAAGCCGATGGCGCGTGCCGCGCCTGCGGAGAATGGCGATGAACCGCCTGTTGTTGCACGCCGTGGTGATGCTTGCCCTGGTCGCGCTGGCCGCCGCGCCGGCGATGGCGCAGTCATCGGTGCAGGCCCCTTCCGCCCGGTTGCAGACCGTCCCACCCACGGTTGTACCGCCCCCCTCCCCGGCTGAAGTGACGGCCATCCCGCCGGCACTCTCCGCGCTGCTGCAGGCCCGCGTCATCGATCCGGGCGGCGGCCGTGGACCGCAGTTGCTTCGACTGGCGGAAATGATCTTCGACCGCGATGGCATGGACCTGCAGTACGACGCCGGGGCGACCTACACCATCGAAGAAACATGGCAGCATCGTCGCGCCAACTGCCTGTCCTTCACCCTGCTGTTCGTCACCCTGGCGCGCCATATCGGCATCCAGGCGCAGGTGCAGGAAGTGGCGCAGGTGGTGTCGTGGTACCAGGATGCCGGCGTGCTCTACAACGTCGGCCACGTCAACGCGGGCATCGAATTCAACGGCCGCCGCGGCACCGTCGACCTGGACCGCAACGTGCTGTACGACCGCGACGGCCCGCGGCCGATCAGTGATGCGCGGGCGCTTGCCCACTTCTACAACAACCGCGGTGCCGAACGGATGGAGGCCGGTGACGTGGCGGGCGCACGTGCGTGGTACGGCGCCGCGTTGGGCCAGGCAAGCGACTTCCCTTCGGCGCTGAACAACCTTGGCGTCCTGGAAACCCGCCAGGGCAACCTGGCGCTTGCGCGGCAGCATTACGCCGATGCGCTGCGCATCGCGCCGCGCAATCCGGCCAGCCTGGCCAATGCGAGCAACCTCTTGCTGCGCCTGGGCGAAACCAGCGAAGCGGCACGCCTGCAGGCCCGCCTGCGCAGCGTGCGGCAGAGTGATCCATTCTTCCAGTATGTGCTCGGCACCCAGGCCGAACGTGCCGGTGATGCCGATGCAGCCATCACCTATTACCGGCGTGCGCTGCGCCTGTACGACAGCGCACACCAGTTCCACTTCGCGCTGGCCCGTGCCTACCTGATGGCCGGCCAGCTGGAGCGCGCCAATGGCGAACTGGCGCGCGCACAGGCGCTGGGCGGTGCAGCCCTGCAGTCGCGTTACCAGGACAAGCTGGACAGCCTGCAGCGCTGGCGGCGGCAGCAGGCCAGCGCGCGGCTGGGCCGCTGAGGCATCAGGCCTTCTTGAGGAAGCAGGTCTTCAGCACCAGGCCCTTGATCTTGTCCGAGTTGCCTTCGATGTGCTCGGCATCGTCTTCCACCAGGCGGATGTTGCGGATCACCGTGCCCTGCTTGAGCGGGATCGACGAGCCCTTGACCTTCAGGTCCTTGATCACCGTGACCGTGTCACCGGCAGCCAGCACGTTGCCGTTGCTGTCCCGTACCACCACGCCGGAACCGACACCTTCCTCGGCGGTCCACTCGAAGCCGCAGTCGGCGCAGATCATCAGGGCGCCATCGGCATAGGTGTTTTCAAGCGTGCATTGCGGGCAGGCGGGGGTGGCGGACATCGGGCAAAACCTGACTGTAGTTCGACAGCGGCCATTGTAACCGCCCGCCCTGGCGGACCGGCCCTACCGCTGGGCCGGCCGGCGCGCTACAGTGCGCGGCCCTCGAAACAGCGGAACCCCACCATGCGCCTGGGCATCGACTTCGGCACCAGCAACTCCGCCGCAGCCATCGTCCGCGATGGCCAGGTACAGCCGATCCGTTTCGGTGACGCCGACCAGTTCCGCACCTCGGTGTACTTCCCCGGCATCATGCAGGACCCCGGTGAATTCAAGCTGGAACCCGGCCAGGAGCATGAGCTGCAGGCGCTGATCGAAGCGGCCGCCGCCCAGGCGCGTGGTAACGGCCACGCGCGCCCGCCCGAAGCCCTGCGCCGCGAAGCACTGCTGTCGCTGCGCCGCCAGTGGATGGAAAAGCGCATGGCCGAGCCGCGCAGTTCCAGCCAGCTGCTGCAGAACGCGGTGTACGGCGATGACGCGCTGGAAGCCTACTTCGAGGAGAACGAAGGCAACCTGGTACAGAGCCCGAAATCGATGCTCGGCTACAACCTGCATCCGCGCGCGCGGCAGACCATCACCGGGATCGCCACCCACATCCTGGAACACATCCGGCTCACCGCCAGCGCGCAGCTCGGCGCACCGGTGCGCGAAGCCCTGTTGGGCAGGCCGGTGCAGTTCCGCAGTTCCATCGGCGATGCCGGCAACGACCAGGCGCTGGCAATCCTGCGCGAAGCTGCGCTGGGCGCCGGTTTCGACGAAGTGGCCTTCATGGAAGAGCCCGCCGCAGCCGCCATGCACTACCACGCCACCAGTGGGCAGCCGCACGAGGCGATCATCGTGGACATCGGCGGCGGCACCACCGACATCGCCCATGCCCGCGTGGGCGGGGGCGAGCCGCCGCGCATCCACCGCGCCTGGGGCATCGCCCGCGGCGGTACCGATATCGACCTGGCGCTCAGCCTGGCCGCCTACATGCCGCTGTTCGGTCGCGGCATCACCCGGGTGCCGACCCACCACTACGTGGAAGCGGCGATGGTGCAGGACATGACCCGCCAGCGCGACTTCCGCCAGCACCGCTACGACCACGTCGAAGACCCGTATGGCAGCCGCCTGCAGGCGCTGCAGGACACCGGCAACACCGCACGCCTGTACCGTGAGGTGGAACGCGCCAAGATCAGCCTGAGTGGCGCTGCCGCACATGCCAGTCCGCTGCCGTTCATCGAAAAGGGGCTGCAGACGGAAACCTCCGCCGAGGGCTTGGGGCAGGCCGCGCACGGCTACCTTGGCCAGCTGCGCGAGCTGCTCGACCAGGTCCGCCAGGACATCGGCCAGGCCCCGGATGCGGTGTTCATGACCGGCGGCATGTCCCGCGCCGGCTACCTGCGGCAGGCCGCCGCCGATGCCTTCCCCGAAGCCCGCCAGGTCCATGGCGATGCCTCCTTCGGCGTCGTGCAGGGGCTCGCGCTGGCCGCAGCGGGTTCGCATTAACATATCTCCGCACGATCCGCGTTAAACTCGACCGGCTTGACATTCACCTGCGCTTACCGCTGACGTGCCGCCCTTGTGGCGCACGCCGCGCTCTTCAGTGCGCAGCCGCCCCTTGCGGGCCCTGTGGCCATGCTTTCCTTGGCGCTGCCATGACCACGCACCCGCTCCGAGCCGCGATCGAGACCATCCTTGGGCATTACGAAGGCCCACGAGGCCTTACAACCTGAGCAGACCCCCGCCTCCATCGACTGTCGTCGCTGTGACGCGGTGTGCTGCCGGATGCCGGTGTGGTTGATGCCGGGCGATGACGTCCCCATCTGGTTCGTTGAAAGCGACGGCCACGGCGGTCGCCGCATGGCGCAGAACGAAGAAGGCTGGTGCGCAGCCATCGACCCGTATCACCTGCGTTGTTCCATCTATACGCAGCGCCCCGCCATCTGTCGCCAGTTCGAGATGGGCGGCGATGACTGCCAGCGTGAACGGCAGGATTACCAGCACCAGGCAGTTGCCTGGAACCCTCCCCACCCTTCCACCTGACAGGAGCACCCATGCCCCGCAAGGCAAAGACCCCCGCGAAGGCCAGCAACACCATCCGCAACGAGCGCAAGGGCGGTTCATCGTCCACGCCCAGCAGCAACAGCATCGCCGCCGACCTGGCCGCGTTCCGCAAGGCTGGCGGCAAGATCGAAGTCCTCGGCAACACCTGGTCGCTGAAGAAAGCCAGCTGACCGCGTCGGCGACCGCGGCGGCAGCACCGCCGGGGCCGGCCAAGGCTGGCCCCTGCCAACGGGTCAGCGATCCAGCCGCACCCGCACGCCACCGGAATGCGATTCCAGGCTGATGTCCCCATCACCATTGCCCAAGCGGGTATCCAGCGAGCTGCCAGGGCCGTAACGCGGCCGTTCCACCTTGCCGGCGTCACTCTGGATGGAGCCGCTGAAACTGTTCACCGACAGCTGCGCGGACACGTTGCGCGGCAGGTGCAGGGAGATCGGCGCACTGACCGATTCCACGCTGATCCGCCCGCCCGGCGCCAAGGCCGCCGCGGACAGCTCGACCGTGCCCGATACCGTCTCCACGACCATGCGCTGGGTGCGCCCGGCCTCCACGGCGACCCGGCCCGACACCGAGGTGGCGCCGATTTCGCCGGACAGCCCGCCACCGGCGCGGATGCTGCCACTCACCGTCCGCGCGTCCATGCGGGGGGTCTGCACCTGCGCGTCGACATCACCGCTGACGGTGTTGAGCGTGCTCTCACCGCTGCGACCGGCAGCGCGCAGGTCACCGCTGACCGTGTTTGCCTGCAGGCGCTTGACGTCGATCGCACTGATGTCCAGGTCGGCGCTGACCGTGCCCAACTGCAGCTCCACCGCACGCGGCACGCGCAGTTCCAGCGTGGCACCGCCATTGTTGTTGCGCCGCGGGTACTCCACTTCCCAGCGCACCCGGTTCGCGCTTTTTTCCTGCTTCAGGGTCAACCCCTCGGCGAGCGTGCCGGTGAGCTGCACGTCACTGCGGTCCCAGCCGCGTACCACCACCTTGCCGGCGATGTTGCTCAATTCGACCCGCCCGCCACTGGCGATGGCGTGGCGCTCATCGACGCGGGTGTCCGCCCACGCCGGCAGGGCCAGCAGCGCCAATGCGGCGAAAAGCAGCGGGCGGCGTAGGAAACAAACGTTCATGGTCGTGATTCTCCTGTTGGATCGGATCAGCTGGGCAGGCCGGTAGACGTTGCCGCCTGCCGGGTCAGTTCAAGCCGCAGCGCATAGGTGCGCTGCAGCTGTTCAAGCAGGTGGCGCGAACGCGGGCTCTGCGCCAGCGCGGCATGGATCTGGTGGGCACTGTCGTCCAGCTCGCGCAGCGCCGGGCGCCACTCCGGCGCGTCGACCCGCGGCAGCGCTGCGATGGCCTGCTGGTAATCGGCGCTCATCGCGCCGGCCTGCTGCTGCAGCACGCTGGGCCCAGCCGGCGTCTGCGATGGCCGCTGCATCGTCATCGGCGCCACCCAGTACAAGGCAACGCTGGCGGCCAATGCCGCGCCGGCTGGCAATGCCCAGCGCAGGCGGCGCCGTGCGGAGCGGCCGTGGCCCAGCGTGCGCGGCGGGGCGGCCACGATCGGCGGCCGCGGCGGCAGCGCAGCCTGCAACCGTGCCCAACCGTCACCCGGCGGCGCCAGCTCCCTTGGCAGCGCGCGCAGGCGCTGCTGCAGCGCATCGTCGGTGTGGTCGGTGTCGTCGGTCATACGGGGGTCTTCGTGGTTCATGTCATGTCTCCCAGGCGCGCGCGCAACAGGCCGCGTGCTCGATGCAACTGTGCCTTCGAACTGCCGACCGCCATCTGCAGTTGTTCGGCGATCTCACTGTGTTTCCAGCCTTCGATGTCATGCAGTACCAGCACGGCGCGCGCGCGCGGCGGCAAGGTGGCCAGCCCCTTTTCCAGGTCGCGCTCGGTCCCGGCGCAGCGGTCATGTACGTGCATTTGCGGCAGGTCCAGATCCGCATCGTCCAGGCTGTCGTGCGCCTGGTTGCTGCGTGCGCGCAGCTCCATCAACGCGGCGTTGACCGCCAGCCGATGCAGCCAGGTGGCGATGCTGCTGTCCATCCGGAAGGCCGGCAGCGCTTTCCAGGCCTGCAGGAACGCTTCCTGCAGCGCGTCTTCGGCACGTGCCTGCTGGCCGCCGCACAACCGCCACACCACCGCGAACAAGCGCGGCGCATGCCGCCGGTACAGCTGCTCGTAGGCGGCCACATCGCCCGCGGCGGCAGCCCGCACCACCGCCGGTTCGTCGTAGGCAGGCAGGTTTGTATCCAGTGCGGGCGTGAGCGTGTCGAGCATAGCCCCTTGGATGCGGCGCCTGCGGAAAAGGTTTAAAGCGGTTGAGCGGGAGGTGGCGTTAAACCTTTCGGCCCCCGCCTGCATCCAAGCCAGGTACCCAGCGGCCACCCCGGCCACGGAGAAGGCCCATGTCCACCCCCGCCGCCAGCGGCCTGCTTGCCATCCTCGTCTGCGGCCTGCTGCAGGGCAATCCCCTGCAACTGCAGGTGCGCCTGCAGGGCAACCGCGCCTGCCTGCTGCAACAGGGCGTAGTGACGGCCTGTGCCGACCTGCCCGGCGCCATGGCGATGGTCGATCCCCGGGCCGGGCGCAGGTAACATCGACCTCCCCCTGCGTTACCGGATGTCTGTTCGATGGAAAAGTACCTGCCGCCGTGGGCCCATGCCTGGCTGGAACAAGCAGAGATGGTCCTGCTGGTACTGGCCACGCTGCTGGCCGCGTGGCTGCTGAAGCTGGTGCTGCGACGGCTGATCCGCCGCTTCGCTGCGCATTACACCCTTCCGCCGGAAATGGTGATGGGCGCGCGCCGGATCACGACCTTCGTCATCTACTTCGGCGCGCTGCTGGTGATCCTGCGCATCCTGGGCACCTCCGGGACGGTACTGTGGACAGCCTTCACCGGCTTTGCGGCGGTGGGCGCGGTGGCGTTCTTCGCGGCCTGGAGCGTGCTGTCGAACATCTTCTGCACGCTGCTGATCTTCACCACGCGGCCGTTCCGCCTGCACGATTACATCGAGGTACTGGAGAACGGCGAGAAGCCGGGGCTGAAGGGCCGGGTGATCGACGTGAACCTGATCTACACCACGCTGCAGGAAACCGGCGAGGGACACGAAGGCACGGTGCTGCAGCTGCCGAACAACCTGTTCTTCCAGCGCACCGTGCGGCGGTGGCGGGATCCGTCCACGGCGCCGGGTGGGATCCAGGGCGACGGTTGAGTGGTTGTCGAACGGGTAGGAACCCCCTCGCGGCCGGTGGCTTTCAAGCTGCCGCTGGGGGTGGGGCCAGGCGGTGGGGCTGGGCGGGGGACGGCAAGAGCCGCATCCATGCGGGCCTCGTTTCGCGCCATCCATGGCGCGGGTCCACGTCATCGCATTCGCGCTGCCGCTCCCACGCTTTGCTGCGCAAACCGCGGGCCCCGTCTCACCAACACCCACACCCCGCCGCTTCGCGGCCGCCCCTGACTCAGGGGTTTCCCACCAGACGCATGGCCGGCGGCCCGTGTCCGCGATATTCGGCAGGATGCCGCTGGTTCAGCGCAGCTGGCTGTCCTTGCTGCCGCGGCGGTTGTAGCCGGACTGGGCGCTTTCGTCTTCGTCGTGGGCCTGCTGGCAGGCCACGCACAGGCGGACGCCGGGCACGGCCCTGCGCCGGGCCAGCGGGATCGGGGCGTCGCATTCTTCACAGTGTTCCAGGCCGGGGCCCTGCTTGAGCTGGCTGCGGGCGCGGGCGATGGCATCGTCGACGGTAGCGTCGATCTGGTCCTGCACGGCGCCGTCCTGTGCCCATCCGGTGGCCATGGGGGCTTCCTCCACGGGGATACGGGTTTCCAGCCTAATCCGGCACGGGTGAAGCACCCGTTGGGTGTGGCGAACGGGTGAGACCCCCTCGCGGGTGGCTCGAGAGCAACAGCCTCGGTCTCGGCCGGGCAATGGGGCTGGGCGGGGGACGGCAAAAGCCGCTCCTGCGGGCCTCGTTTCGCGCCATCCATGGCACTCAACGCCCCCGCCCAGCCCCCCCGCCCGGCCCCCTGAC
>NZ_JACSQS010000030.1 GCF_014836545.1 Stenotrophomonas lacuserhaii | reverse complement strand
GCGCCGAGCCGTGCTCGGCGAGCGCAGCGGGCCGTTGGCGGAAACATCCCGCCGACCATGGGTCGGCGCTACCGGGCGGCCATGGACCTGTCGAAGGTGGGGCGGGGTGGGTTGGCGTGGACCGGCCATGGATGGCGCGAAGCGAGGCCCGCAGGAGCGGCTCTTGCCGTCCCCCGCCAACCGCCCGCCCCGCCGCAAGCAATCTGCAAGGTTGCCGTTGCTTCCGCCGTTGCTTGCGCAGTACAACGCTCAGCGCTCTATCTGGGATAATGGCGACCTTGTTTCCCTGTTGCCGGACCGGTCATGACCCAGAAGACGCTGCTCAACGATTCCCACCGCGCCCTCGGCGCCAAGATGGTCGATTTCGGGGGCTGGGACATGCCCATCCACTACGGTTCGCAGCTGGATGAACACCATCTGGTGCGTCGGGAAGCGGGCGTCTTCGACGTCAGCCACATGACCGTGGTCGACCTGCGCGGTGAACAGGTCAAGCCGTTCCTGCGTCGCCTGCTGGCCAATTCGGTGGACAAGCTGAAGGTGACCGGCAAGGCGCTGTACTCCTGCATGCTCAATGAGCGTGGCGGGGTGATCGACGACCTGATCGTCTACTACCTGGCCGATGATTTCTTCCGCATGGTGGTCAATGCCTCCACCCGCGAAAAGGACCTGGCCTGGCTGACCGAACAGGCGCTGCCGTTCGGCGTGTCGGTGCAGCAGCGTCCCGACCTGGCCATCCTGGCCGTGCAGGGCCCGCAGGCGCGCGATGCGGTGATCGGTCTGGTCGACGCCGCTGGCGCCGCCACCTTGGCCAAGCTGGCACGCTTTGCCGCCACCGATGTGACCTCGGCCGACGGTGTTGCCCTGTTCGTGGCGCGCACCGGCTACACCGGCGAAGACGGTTTCGAAATCCTCTTGCCGCAGGACGCCGTGGTGGCGTTCTGGAACCAACTGCTGCAGGCGGGCGTCAAGCCGGCCGGCCTCGGCGCGCGCGACACGCTGCGCCTGGAAGCCGGCATGAATCTCTACGGCCAGGACATGGACGATGAGATCACCCCGTATGAAGCCGCGCTGGCCTGGACGGTCTCGCTCGACGAGGGCCGCGACTTCATCGGCCGCGACGTGCTGGAAGCGCAGAAGGCCGCCGGCGATGCGCGCCAGATGATCGGCCTGGTGATGGATGAGAAGGGCGTGCTGCGGCATGGCCAGGCCGTGCTCACCGCCGCTGGCCAGGGCGAGATCCTGTCGGGCACGTTCTCGCCGACGCTGGCCAAGGGCATCGCGTTCGCCCGCGTGCCCGCAGGTGAGCTGGGCGAGGTGAGCGTGGACATCCGCGGCCGTGCCGTGCCGGTGCGCGTGGTCAAGTTCCCGTTCGTGCGCGAAGGCCAGGCGCAGGACGGCGTGCTGCCGGTCGCCTGATTCTGTTTTGTCGGCCGGGGCCTGCCAGCAGGCCCGGCCGGTTGGTTACACTACCCGCGTTTTTTCCACACCCGTATTCCTGGAGCAGTGCCATGAGCGAGATCCCCGGCGACCTCAAGTTCCTCAAGTCCCACGAATGGGCGCGCGTCGAATCCGACGGCAGCGTCACCGTAGGTATTTCCGACCATGCCCAGGGCCTGCTCGGCGATCTGGTCTATGTCGAGCTGCCCGAGGTGGACGGCGAAGCCAAGGCCGGCGAAACCATCGCGGTCGTCGAATCGGTCAAGGCCGCATCGGATGTCTACAGCCCGGTCACCGGCACCATCATCAAGGTCAATTCGGCCCTGACGGACAAGCCGGAAACCATCAACGAAGATGCGTACGGCGAAGGTTGGCTGTATGTCGTGCAGCCGAGCGACCTGGCTGCCGAGCTGGAGGAACTGCTCGGTCCGGACGACTACGCCGAAGTACTGGAAGACGACGACCACTGATCCGTCGTCGCCCCGTTAGACCAAAGGACCGCCCTTGGCGGTCCTTTTTTTTTGTCCGCATCCGGGCACGTCGCTCATGCGCGCAGCGCGCCGCGGAGGTTGGCCTCGGGCATGAGCATGCGGTTGTCGACGAGGTTGTCGGTCGGTTCCAGGGTTGGCGGCTGGCGCGGCGGGGACGAAAAGTTTTGCGCAAAATCGCGTTTGCGTCGCAAAGTTCGACGCGCCGCGTGTGAAAAAAAAAGTGACCGTTTGCGAAGCGTTGGGGAAGGTGGGACGGTCACCGCCACGCTGCGCGCGGCAGTACCGCATCATTCCGCGTGTTGTGCGGCTGTTTCAGAATAAGGCTTGTTTAAAGTGCTTTCGTTCGCCGTGCCGATGCGCGCATGCGCGTCGCGCCGGTCGATGCATGCCGGTAGCGGTGATCGGCAACGCCGCCGCTCGCACCGCCAGCAACCATCGCCGAACACCTGCGGCGTGAATTTTTTCGTGGGGGGTTGTTGACAGCCCAAAAAAGCGTGATTAGGTTTCGCCCAGCAGACCTTTACTGCAAAACCGAGTGCAACCGATCAAACGCCAGGCGCGAAGCACAACCCGGACACCCACTGCACCGCGAAGCGCGGCGCAGTCGGCCCAGCTTCCCCCTGGCAATTGCACGCTACGTTCTGCCGCGATGCCAGCCTCGCCGATCGAAGCGCGCATCGCAGCAACCGTCACGACGCGGAAGACGCGTCGGCGGGCCCCGCGAGCAGCTTCAGCGGGTTCGATTTACCTGGGCGTTTCAACACTCCATCACTGACGAGGAGCCATCCCATGGCAACTGCGAAGAAGAAGCCCGCCGCCAAGAAGGCGACGAAGAAAGTAGCCAAGAAAGCCACCGCCAAGAAAGCCACTGCCAAGAAGGTCGCCAAGAAGGCGACCGCCAAGAAGGCAGTGAAGAAGGCGGCGGCCAAGAAGACCACCGCGCGCAAGGTCGCCAAGAAGGCAACTGCCAAGAAGGCAGTGAAGAAGACCGCGAAGAAGGCCGTCAAGAAGGTCGCCAAGAAGGCGACTGCCAAGAAGGCAGCGAAGAAGGTCGCGCGCAAGCCCGCCAAGAAGGTCGCCAAGAAGGCAACTGCCAAGAAGGCAGTGAAGAAGGCCGCCAAGAAGGTAGCCAAGAAAGCCACCGCCAAGAAGGCAACTGCCAAGAAGGCAGTGAAGAAGGCGACCAAGAAGGCCACCAAGAAAGTCGCCAAGAAAGCGACCGCCAAGAAGGCCGTGAAGAAGACCGCGAAAAAGGCAGCTGCGAAGAAGCCGGCCGCAAAGAAGGCCGCCCGCAAGAGCCCGGCACGCCGCAAGAAGGCCGCTCCGGTGGCCCTCCCGGCAACCCCGGCGCCGCTGATCTAAGCACGTCCCGATAGCCGTACCTGAAGCCCCCTCTCCGACAGCCCAGCGGAGAGGGGGTTTTTTTATCCACGAAAAAGGGGACGGGGGGAATTAATCCGAATTAATTCCCCCGTCCCCTTTTTTTGCTGCGGCTTAACGCGGCGAGGCGCTGGCGCGGTTGGACGAGGCGCCTTTGCGCTTGTCCTGGGAAGGCGCGCCTTCGGCCATCAGGCTGTCGCTGCCGAAGTCGGTATCCACGTCCAGCCAGCGCTGGGTCGGCAGGCCGAGGGCGGAATCCAGCACGGTCGGCAGCAGGCCGCTGAGCAGGCTGCTTTCGCCGTTCCACATGATGGCGATGCCCATGTCGCGTTCGGGGACCAGCGCCACCAGGCCGCGGTAACCCTGCACCGCGCCGGCATGGAACACCACTTCGTGGCCGGCGTAATCGAAGTTGCGCCAGCCCAGCGCATAGCCCGCCGAACGCAGGCGCTCGCGGCGCCAGCCCGAACGCATTTCGCCCGGGGTGTTGACCAGCGAAGCGTGCAGCGTGGCCAGCAGCGGGGCGGGCAGCACGTCCGGGCGGTGGCCGGTCTGGGCCAGCAGCCACTGCGCCATGTCGTTGGCGCTGGCATTGACGCCCGCTGCAGGCGCGAGCCGGTAATAGGTCGGCTTCGGGCTCAGCGAGACCCAGCCATTGCGGCTGCGCACGTGCGGTCGCGCCCAGCGTGAGCTGGCCTGGATGCCGGCAAGGCCGAGGCTGGCATCGTCCATGCCCAGCGGTTTGAACAGCCGCCGTTCGACGGCCTGTTCGTAGAAGCTGCCCGATGCGGCGTAGACCACATCGCCGATCAGGCTGTAGGCCACGTTCTGGTACGCATAGCAGTCACCGGGCAGGCACTTCAGCGAGGTGGACCCCAGCTTCTGGGTCAGGGTGTAGTACTCGGCGTTGGCTTCGACGTCGCGGTCGTAGGCGTTGTAGGGCAGGCCGACGCGGTGGCTCAGCAGGTCGGCAACGGTCAGCCGGTCGGTGGCCTCCGGCGTGACCAGCTGGAAGCCCGGCACGTAGTCGGTGACCTTGCTGTCCCAGCGCAATGTGCCATCGTTGACCAGCAGCCCAGCCATGGTGCCGGCGAAGGCCTTGGACAGCGAGGCCAGGCGGAACACGGTGTGCGAATCGACCGGCAGCGGATTGTTGACGTCGGTGACGCCGTAGCCGCGCGCGCTGAGGATGCGACCGCCCTGCACGATGGCCACCGCCATGCCCGGCACGCGCTCGCCATAGGTGAGCTGCTGTGCCATCGATTCGATGTTGGCCACGTTGAAGCCGGCCGCCGGTGCCTGCGGATGGGCGGCCAGGCCGGTGCGGTAGGCCGCCGGATGCGTATGCGCCGGCGACGCGACGGCGGTTTCGATGTTGGTGGGCATCGGCGGCAGCGCGGACGTCTGCGCCGTGGTGGAAAGGGCGACGGGCATCAGCATGCCCAGCATTCCGGTGGCCGCCGTGCGGAACGGACGGCGCCTGCTGTTCTTGTTCATTGATCGGGACCCGAGCGCGACTGCTGTCACCGATTCTAGCCCCGCTTTTCGTCGTTGCACAAACAAAGCGAAGATGAATGCGCATCTTGCTGAAAATACTGGGATTTCGGTGCCGGATCGGGCGCCATCCCGGCGCCGCGCTGCGCGGGCCTGCCGCACCGGCGCGCTGGTGATGTTGCAGTGCATTGGATAACGTACGCGCTTCCTTCCTCCCGGAGTCACCCATGTCCTGCTGCTGCCGCCCTGCGCGCGTGCGGGGTGACGCGTGAGCGCGCCGCTGGATCCGCCGCTGCAACGCGGCCCGCTGCGCGGACTGCTGCAGGCCCTGCGGGATACGCCCGCGCTGGGGTGGTCGTTCCTGTATTTCTTCTGCCTGCTCAGCGGGTATTACGTACTGCGCCCGGTGCGCGAAGCGATGGCGTCCTCTTCAGACCTGCAGGAAGTATTCCCGCCGGCGTTGATCGCCTGGTTTGGCAGCGAAGGGATCCCATTGCAGGATTTCGTCCTGCAGTTCCTGTTCACCTGCGTGTTCCTGATCATGCTGGTGTTGCAGCCGGTGTACGGCTGGCTGGTGAGCCGGCAGCCACGGCGCGTCTTCATGCCGGTCGTGTATGGCTTCTTCATCGTCACCCTGCTCGGCTTCCACCTGATGTTCGACAGCAACGTGCCGGGCCGGGGCATGGCGTTCTTCTTCTGGGTGACGGTGTTCAACCTGTTCGCCGTCGCGGTGTTCTGGAGTTTCATGGCCGATGTGTTCTCCAACGCACAGGCGCGTGCGTACTACGGCTACATCGGCGCGGCCGGTACGCTGGGCGCCTTCCTTGGCCCGGTCATCACCGGGGCCCTGGTGCAGCGTGTGGGCATTGCCAACCTGATGCTGGTCTCGGCCGGCTTCCTCAGCATCTGCCTGCTGTGCATCTGGCGGCTGCGGCACTGGGCGATCCTGCGCGAGCGTGAGCAGCAGTTGGTGTCCGGTGAGCAGCCGATGGGGGGCAGCGTGCTGGATGGCCTCAAGCTGATCGTGCGCGAACCGCTGCTGCGCTGGCTGGCGCTGCTGGTGGTGTTCGGGGTGGGCGTGGGCACGCTGCTGTACAACCAGCAGGTGTCGATCGTACGCGTGGCCTATCCGGATCCGGAAGCGCGCACCGCCTTCTATTCGCACCTGGACCTGGCGGTGAACACGTTGACCCTGCTGGTGCAGCTCACGCTCACGCGCTGGCTGCTGTCGCGGCATGGGGTGGCACCGGCGCTGTTGATCCCGGCGCTGGCGATCATCGTCGGCTTCTCGGTGTTGGCGGCCTCGCCGCTGCCGCTGCTGGTGGCGGTGGTGCAGGTGGTGACGCGCGCCAGCGAGTTCTCGCTGTTCAAGCCGGCGCGCGAGACCCTCTACACCCGTGTGGACCGCCAGTGGCGCTACAAGGCCGGTGCGGCCATCGACACCGTGGTCTACCGCGGTGCGGACCTGAGCTTCACCTGGGTGCACAAGGGCCTGTCGCTGCTGGGGTCGAACATCGTGTTCGCTGGCGGCATCGTGGTGGCATCGCTGATGACCCTGGCGGCCTTCGGCGTGCTGCGCCAGGAGAAGATACTGCCACGCGACCGCTAGCGGGCCCGCGCATGCGCCGCCGGCTGCCGATCCTCAATTAAGCTCTGCGCACTTACTTGAGGATTGCCCATGTATTGGATCTGGATCGCGTTGTCACTGACGCTGCTGGTCGCTGCGCTGCACGTCTACTTCCTGGTGCTGGAAATGTTCCTGTGGACGCGCCCGCTCGGCCTGAAGACCTTCCGCAATACGCCGGAGAAGGCACAGGCCACGCGCGTGCTGGCGGCCAACCAGGGGCTCTACAACGGCTTCCTGGCCGCCGGCGTCCTGGTCGGCCTGGTCCGCTACTTCGAGATCACCATCTTCAGCCTGGTCTGCGTGGTGGTGGCCGGCTGTTACGGCGCATGGACGGTGAACCGGCGCATCTTCTACATCCAGGCAGTGCCCGCCCTGCTGGCGCTGGCGGCGATCTGGCTGGCTGGCCGCAACCTGCACTGAAACAAGAAGGGGCCAGAGCCCTTTTCCTGCGGAAAAGGAGTCTGACCCCGTCGGGATCCCGGTTCGGTCGCGAGGCGGTCAGGCCGCCTGCTGCGAACCGGTCTCCTTGCGCGGCAGGTCGTAGTAACCGGCCGAGCGCAGTTCGTGGGTGTCGAAATCATCCACGGTGATCGCTTCCAGGGTGATCGCACGCAGCTCTTCCAGCAGGCTGCGTTCGTCCTGGGTCAGCACGCCTTCGGCCACGGCTTCGTCCAGCTGCTTGTTGTAGTCCAGCGCCTCGATGCCCTTGCTCTTGAGCGCCTTGAGAAACTTGCGCTCCACCGGCTCGGCCATGATGGCCTTGGCCAGGTAGCTGTTGATGCGCCCGCCCGGGTTGTTCTCGCACGGGGTCATGAACACGCCATCGGCCAAGCGGTCGCGGGCTTCATTGGGGGCCATCAGCAGGGCGGCGACGCGACGGCTCAGGCGGTCACCCGGGGCTTCGGCTCGACGGCCCAGCGGGAAGATCAGCAGCCACATCAGCCAGCCGATCGGACGGATCGGGAAGTTGCGCAGCGCCGCCGACAGCGATTCTTCGATCTTGTGCACGCTGTCATGGAAGGCCCAGGCCAACAGCGGCTGGTCGGCCACCGGTGCGCCTTCATCGTGGTATCGCTTGAGCATCGCGCTGGTCATGTAGACATGGCTCAGCACGTCGCCCAGGCGACCGGACAGCGACTCCTTGAACTTCAGCTTGCCGCCGAGGGTCATCATGGAGATGTCGGCCATCAGGGCGAGGTTGGCCGAATAGCGGTCCAGCTTGCGGAAGTAGCGGCGGGTGTAGGCATCACCCGGCGCGGCACCGAAGCGGGCACCGGTCAGGCCGAACCAGAACGAACGCACGGCGTTGGAGATGCCGTAGCGGATGTGCCCGAACAGGCTGCGGTCGAACTCCTGCAGGCCGGCCTTGCGGTCCGGATCCTGCGCGGCCTTCATTTCCTTCATCACCCACGGATGGCACAGGATGGCGCCCTGGCCGAAGATCAGCAGGCTGCGCGTCATGATGTTCGCGCCTTCCACGGTGATCGCGATCGGCGCGGCCTGCCAGCTGCGGCCGGCGAAATTGCGCGGCCCCAGGATGATGCCCTTGCCGCCGATCACATCCATCATGTCCGAGATCACTTCACGGCTCATGCTGGTGCAGTGGTACTTGGCGATCGCCGAGGGCACCGACGGCACATCGCCACGATCCACCGCCGCGGCAGTGGCCTGGGCCAACGCGCTGATCTTGTAGGCCTTGCCGCCGATGCGGGCCAGCGCCTCTTCCACGCCTTCGAAGCGACCGACCGACAGGCCGAACTGCTTGCGGATGCGGGCGTAGGCACCGGTGATGACCGCACCGGCCTTGGCGCCGCCGCTGCCGGTGGAGGGCAGGGTGATCGAGCGGCCCACGGCCAGGCATTCGTTGAGCATGTTCCAGCCCTTGCCGGCCATCGCGGCACCGCCGATCAGCTGGGTCAGCGGGATGAACACGTCCTTGCCCTTGATCGGGCCGTTCTGGAACGGCGAGTTCAGCGGGAAGTGGCGACGGCCGACTTCCACGCCGGCGGTTTCGCGCGGCAGCAGGCCCAGGGTGATGCCGATGTCGCGCGTTTCACCGATCAGCTGGTCCGGATCGTACATGCGGAACGCCAGGCCGATCAGCGTGGCCACCGGGGCCAGCGTGATGTAGCGCTTGTCGAAGGTCAGCTTGACGCCGAGCACGCGCTCGCCGTTCCACTCGCCGTGGCAGACGATGCCGTAATCGGGAATGGAGGTGGCATCGGAGCCGGCGAACGGACCGGTCAGGCCGAAGCAGGGCACTTCGCGGCCATCGGCCAGGCGCGGCAGGTACTGGTCCTTCTGCTCCTGGGTGCCGTAATGGTTGAGCAGCTCACCCGGGCCCAGCGAGTTGGGTACACCGACGGTGGAGCTGACCACCGAAGACACCGAGGCCAGCTTCTGGATCACCTTGTGGTGGGCCAGCGCGCTGAAGCCCAGGCCGCCGTACTGCTTGGGAATGATCATGCCGAAGAAGCGGTTCTTCTTGATGAAGGCCCACATTTCCGGCGGCAGGTCGGCGTGGACGTGGGTGATTTCCCAGTCGTTGACCATCTTGCACAGTTCTTCCACCGGACCATCCATGAAGGCCTGTTCTTCGGCGGTGAGCTGCGGCTTGGAATAGTTCAGCAGGATGTTCCAGTCCGGATCACCGGTGAACAGCTCGCCTTCGAAACCGACCGAACCGGTTTCCAGGGCGATCCGCTCGGTCTGCGACAACGGCGGCAGCACCTTGCGGAACACTTTCATCATCGGCGCGGTCAGCAGCGGCTTGCGGATGAAGGGCAGCAGCAGCGGGACGGCGATCACCGCCACGATGGCGGCCGCGACGAGGGTAGCGGTCTGGTTGATGTTGGGCACGAACCAGCACACGGCCAACACGGCCACGCTGATGATCGTCCAGGTGATCAGGCGCATGCGGTGATAGGCCGCGAATGCACTTGCCAGCAACAGGGCAAGGAAGGGAAGAACGATGCTCATGAGCGTACTCCGGTGACGTGCTCGGGTTCGGCGGACGATGTTGCGGCCAAGGCCGGGGGCAACACGTCCAGATAGTTCAACACAGTAGCGGTAAAGGCGTCGTTGTCATCCCCGGCCAGCATGTGCGTGGCCTGCGGCAGCTGTACATGGCGGGCATGCGGGGCAAGCGCGAGGAAATCGGCGATGGTGCCGGCGTTGACCAGCTCGCTGCGGCCGCCACTGACCAGCAGCAGGGGGCACTTCACCTTGCGTGCGGCATCGGCCAATGCGTCCTGGTGCTGTTCGCTGTCGCGCGCCAGTTCGGCCACCAGCCGCGGATCCCAGTGCCATCGCCAGCGGCCATGGCCGTCTTCGCGCAGCAGGGCACGCAGGGAATCTTCGGACTTGCGCGGACGATGCGGCAGGTAGGCCGCGATCACGTCGGCGGCCTCGGCCAGTGACCCGAAGCCCTGCGGGTGGGCGGTCATGAAGCTGAGGATCCGCTCCACCCCGGCGGTGTCCCAGCGCGGGGTGATGTCTACCAGCACCATCGCCGAGAACAGGCCGGGCCAGCGCGATTCGGCCAGCAGCCCGAACAGGCCGCCCATCGAGGCGGCAACCAGCACCGGTGGACGTGACTGCTCGCCAGCCAGCACGATCAGGTCATCGGCGAACTGATCGCCGTGGTAGGGCAGGTCAGCTGGATTCCAGTCCGAATCACCATGGCCGCGCGCGTCGTAGGAAAGGGTCTGGAAGCCATGGCTGGCCAAGGCGCGGGCCGAGGCATTCCAGGCGTGACGGGTCTGGCCGAAGCCGTGTGCGAACAGGATCGGGCCGCGCCGTCCGGCGCTGTCTGCCGTGGCCGCCAGCACCGCGCCATGCGCCGCGTCCAGGCGCAGGGAGGGCAGCGGGGCGGGAGTAGGGGATGTGACCATACCGAATAGTATGGAGCGCTTCGGTTCGATGTCAATACTGTCACGTATGGTGCGCTGCAGCGGGAGCCCGGATCCCGCTTAACGTCTTTATACATAGGCATACTGCAACGAACCCCGGCGTATGGTTAAATCAGCAGATGAGCGAATCCGAAACTCCCGCCGGCGAACCGCGCGCCGGCCGCAACAGCCGCCTCAGCGCCGAAGACTGGGCCCAGGCCGCCCTCGACCTGATTGCAGAGCAAGGTGTCAGCGCCGTCGCGGTGGAGCCGTTGGCGCGCCGCCTTGGCGTGACCAAGGGCAGCTTCTACTGGCATTTCCCATCGCGCGATGCGCTGCTGCAGGCCGCGCTGGAGCGTTGGGAACTGTTCGAGCAGGAGCAGGTGTTCGGCAGCCTGGAAGAGGTGCCGGACCCGCGCGTGCGCCTGCGCCAGTTGTTCCAGGTGGTGGCGCACGAAGTGCAGCCGCACATCATCTACAGCGAGCTGCTGAAGGCGCTGGATCACCCGATGGTGCGCCCGGTGATAGACCGTGTATCGCAGCGGCGGATGGACTACCTGATCGCCTCGTTCCGCCAGGCCGGCCTGAGCTCGACCGATGCCCGGCACCGCGCGCGGCTGGCCTATGCCGCCTATGTCGGTTTCCTGCAGTTGTCGCTGCAGCTGCAGCAGCCCAAGCAGGCGCGCGAGGACTTCGAGGCCTATGTGGAGCACGTGATCGAGACGTTGATCCCGGGCTGATATAGCCCCCTGGATGAAGAAGAAAAAGCCGCTGCGAAGCGGCTTTTTTCGTGCTTGCGTGCTGGAGGAACCACTGCCCCACATAAAGCAACGGCCCCTTTCGGGGCCGTTGTTTCAGACGTTGTTGATCAGTGGATCGATCAGAACTTCTGGTTGTACTTCAGGTACAGGAAGCGACCGATGTCGAAGCCGCCGTAGTACGAGAAGTTCGAGCTCGGCTGGTCCATCATCAGCGGGGCGACCTTGTTGAACACGTTGTTCGCGCCGATGGCAATGGTGGCATTCCACGGTGCTGCGTAGGAAACCTGCAGATCGTGGAAGGTCGTCGAACCCAGCTCGTTCAGCGGGGTGATGATGCCGCCGGTATCCGGTGCCGAGAAGTTCGGCAGGCTGCAACGTGCGGTGAAGTAGCAGGTCTCCTTGGTGCCGGAGTAGTAGCGCACGTTCCAGTTGACCGACCAGTCGTTCTTCGTCCAGCCCAGGCTCAGGTTCGAGCGCACGCGGAAGTAAGCGTTGAAGCCGTTGTACTGCGACGGCACTTCTTCGGCATCGTTGGTGGTCTTGGACTCGTACTTGCTGACGTACGTGGTCGCAGACTTGGCCGAGAAGCGGCCCCAATCGGTGTCCAGCGCGTAGTTGATGTCGAAGTCGAAGCCTTCGGTTTCGGTGTAACCGGCATTGCGGTTGCCGTAGGACAGGTCACCGACGATGAAGCCGTTGGCCGGGTCACGGGTGAACAGTGCGCAGCGCTCTTCGATCAGGCCGACATAGCAGTCTTCCAGGATCTGGTTCGGGCTGTCGGACACCAGGGTGTCTTCGATGCGGATGCTCCACCAGTCAACACCAACGGTCAGGCCGCTGACGTAGCTCGGGCTGTACACCAGGCCGATCGACTTGGATTCCGAACGTTCCGGCTGCAGGAACTCGTTGGAGCCGGAGGTGAACGGCACCGGCGACTGGGCTGCCGGGCCATCAGCCGGAATGAAACCCTGCTGCAGCTGGCGGTAGTTGCCCGGGACATCGGCCAGGCAGCGCGGGGTGCCGCGGGCGTTGCCGTAGATGCTGTCGCACGGATCGATGAAGCCGGTGGTGAAGGTCTGTGAAGAACCGCCGTACAGGTCACCGATGGTCGGGGCACGGAAGCCTTCCGAATAGGTACCACGCACCAGCAGGTCGTCGATCGGACGCCACTTCAGGCCGAACTTGTTGTTGGTGGTATCGCCGAAGGTGTTGAAGTCTGAGTAGCGGGTGGCCACGTCCAGCGTCAGTTCCTTGGCGAACGGCAGGTCGGCCAGGATCGGCACGTTGAGTTCCAGGTAGAACTCGTTGACGTCGTACTTGCCGCCAGTCGGACCGGAGGCCAGGTTGGTCGAGTCACCCGACTGCGCGATGGCATCCGGAGCGAAATGACCTTCTTCGCGACGGTACTCGTAACCGGCCGCGAAGCCCAGGTCACCGGCCGGCAGCGCAACAACCGTGCCGGCGATGTTGGCAAAGTAGTTGTGGGTGGTGGTGTTGCCGGTCGCGTGCTCCTCGCGGAACAGGTAGTTGCGCACGGCTTCGTCGTCCAGCGAGTTGGCAACCGCGCCGGTGCCGAAGCCGGCAAACGGGTTCCACGGCACGCAGCCGTCGATCACCGCGTCGGGGGTGCCGCAGACGGCCTGGCCTGCGCCGTTGACGAACGACGGGCCAACCGCGTTGCGCACGGCCGGAACGTAGAAGTTGCCGTTGTTGATGATGGCAACGTCGTTCTCGTTGTAGAGCGCGCCGGCATCCCAGTTGAAGTAACGGTCACCGATTTCGAACGAGCCTTCCAGCGCGGCAGTGAAGCGCCAGGTGGTCAGGTCGGTATTGGTGGTACGCGGCACTTCCCAGCCACGACGGCGCCATTCGACGTCGGTTGCGCCACCATTCGGGCTGTACAGGCTGTCAGCGCTCAGGTTCAGGTCGTCGTACGCGCCGGACTGCAGCGGGTAACCGGCGATCTGGCGGTCCGAGCTGCGCTTGGAGTACTGCAGGTCGGTGACGAAGCGGACGTTGTCGACGATGTCGTAGTTGGCCGACACATAGAGCGAGCGACGCTCCAGCGGGGTCAGCAGGTGCATCTGGTCCGAAGAACGGCTGCGGTCATCGGCGTTCTGCGGGTGGAACTGGCCGACGCCGAGGGCGGTGCCGCCACGGTTCGGCGCCTGGTAACCACCGGTGCTGCCGGCCGGACGCCAGTTGCCCCACTGGCCAACGTTGGTGTAGGACGCGTTGTGGTTCCAACCCGGATAGGTGTTACGGGTGAACCAGCGGTCCTTGGCCCAGACTTCCTCTTCGTTGTGGTATTCGCCGGCGATGGTCACCGAACCACGATCGCCGGAGAAGCCGATCATGAAGTCGTAGGTTTCCTTCTTGCCGTCGCCCTGGCCGTACTGGCCGGTGTAGACGTTGGCTTCAGCACCGTCGAAGTTCTTGCGGGTGATGATGTTGATCACGCCGGCCATGGCGTCCGAGCCGTAGATCGACGAAGCGCCGTCCTTCAGCACGTCGATGCGCTCGACGATGACGGTCGGGATGGTCGACACGTCCTGGAAGCCGTCCGGGGAGATGCCCAGGCGCTTGCCGTTGACCAGCACCAGCGTGCGCTGCGCGCCCAGGTTGCGCAGGTCGATGTACTGACCGCCGGCTTCCTGGTTGGAGGTCAGCGGAGAGCTGCGGCTGAACGCCGGGCTGCCCGCGGCGGAGATGTTCTGCAGGATGTCGCCAACCGAGTTGAAGCCCTGGTTCTGGATGTCCTGGCGCGAAATCGTCAGCACCGGCTGGGCGGTTTCGACGTCGACCTGACGGATGCGCGAACCGGTGACCGAGATGCGGTCCAGGTTGGTGGTGCCGGAGGTTTCCTGCGCGACGGCGGCGCCGGTGCCTGCAGCGCTGGTGATCAGCGCGATGACGACGGCGTCACGCAGTTTATTGCTGTTGCGGTTCATTGGGCTCTCTCTCCAAGTGGACTTGGTAGCTACGTGGTGTGGCCCGCGACGAAAGCGAATGGCGCTTCCAAAAATCGCTGGGCTGATCCCGATACTACTTCCGTCTTTTCGAAAATTAAAGCTTTGTTAATGATTCGCGTGATTTTGGTGAAATTCGGCAAACCCGTTCAGCTGGCGCGCAAACGAAAACGCCCCGGAATTCGAGGCGTCATCAAAAATACTTGAGCTTGATCAGGCGCTTACAGGTCCTGTTCGTAGCGGACGTACGGAACCGTGCCGTCGTCATTACTCTCATTGCGTGGTGAGAATGGATTCTTGCCACGGCTTACGACGTTCTCCGCACCGACGGTCAGCTGGCCAGACCACGGCGTGCGCCAGGTCAAACCCACCCCCAGGCCTTCCCATTTGCCGGGCTGGCCGGGCACATCGACGACCCGTCCGATGATATTGCCGCTGAAGTTCCCATAGCCTGCGCCGATGCTGATGCTCTTGCTGTCCCAGCGATCCACGATCGATGGCGCGGCGTCAGCCAGCGGCACCAGGCGCGCTTTCGCGTAGGTGCCGCCGATGGACACGAAGCCCTCGCGCCCGATGTTCTTCTGGCCGAACACGGTGAGATCGTTCTGCTCAGCACGCAGCGAGGGCGACTTGTTCGGTCCTGCCAGCCACGCCGGCAGGGTGTCGCGGCCAGCGCCGGCGGTCAGCCCCACGCGCCCACCGGCGCGGTTGAACGCGGCGGTTGCGCTGAATCGGCGTGACAGCGTGTCTTCGTCATCGCCCAGGCTGGCCAGCATGCAATGACTGGCAAGCCCGCTGATGCTGGTGCCGCGGCTGCTGTTGCACAGCAGTCCCAGCGAATCGCCGGAGGACAGGCCGAAGGCCGCGTCCAATGAGCTGCGCCCGAAATGCCAGCGCGCCCCGGCCATCTGTTCGCCGGTAGGCTCCAGGTACAGCAGGGCTTCGACCTTGCCGCTGCCTTTGTTCCAGACCGGGATGACTGTGCGGGTGTCCTTGGCCTGCGCATGTGCGCCCGTGACCGTCCCGAGGGCGATCAGCAGGGCAAGTGGCAGGCGCAGGAGGTTCGGCATGGGTCCAGTCAGACAGTCGGATGCAGGGCAAGTTCCCGCAGAGGCGGGAACTCGAGACTAGGCTGTTTATGATTCTTTAACAAGTCGTTGTCCTCCCCAGAACACGAACTCGCGAAGATGGTCGGCATGCTGGGGCGGAAACGGTTACTGCAGCCGCTCAGGGGCCGGCACGGAAGCTCCGGCACCGTGGAACAGTATCCCGAATTCCGTCAACGGAAAGTGATACTCCCGTCCGCAGAATTCGCATTTCACATCAACCGATCCGGTTGCTTCCGCCGCTGCACGGGCTTCTTCTTCGCCCAGCGACTGCAGCATGGCCTCCACCCGCTCGCGCGAGCATGAGCAGGCAAAGCGCAGCGGCTTGTCGCCCATCGCCTCCGGCTGTTCTTCATGGAACAGCCGGCGTACCAGCTCCTCGGCCGGGGTGGCCAGCAGCTCGGCCTTGCCCAGCGTCTCGAACAGGGCGCTGGTACGGGTCCAGCCGTCGGCATCGCCTTCTTCCCCCGGCAGCTTCTGCAGCAGCAGGCCCGCAGCGCTCTGTCCATCGGCGGCGAGCAGCAACCGGGTGGGCAGCTGTTCGGACTGGCGGAAATAGTCCTCGAAGGCCTCATCAAGGCTGGCTGCAGTGAGTCCGACCAGGCTCTGGTAGCGCTGCGGTTCGCGCGGGTCCAGGCCGGGGTTTTCTATGGTGATGGCAAGCACGGCATCATCGCCCAGCGCGGTCAGCTCGCGCGGCGCATCTTCGCCGTCGGCCACCCGCGCAATGCCGCGCAGGGTGCCGGCGGCAGTACATTCAGCGAAGAGCGTGCGCAGTGCGCTGCTGCTGCGCAGCTGGATGGACAGCCGCCCATCGACCTTGGTGTGTCCGGTGAACAGCGCTGCGGCCACCGTGGCCTCGCCCAGCAGGCCAGCGGCCACAGCCGGGTAGTCGCCGCGCGAGAGGATCTCCTGCCAGGTGTCCTGCAGGCGCACGTGTACGCCACGAACGCCGGCATCGGGGAGCAGGAAGCGGAACAGGGAGTCGGTGTGGTCGGTCATGGATTCGGGGCCGCGCGTATATAAGGGAGGGGGCTTGCCGGATAATGTGCCGACAACCGTTTGAAAGAAGAGTGAGCCATCAATGGGGCCAGGGGACCAGAACCACAAGGTAGGGGCTGTCGCGGCAAGGCCGCGCTGGCGCTGGCGGCGTCTGCTGTGGCTGCCGGTGCTGCTGGCTGCGTTCAGCGTGCTGCAGGTGCTGGCGCTGCGTTTCATCGATCCGCCACTTTCCACGGTGATGGTCTGGCGATACGGCCAAGCGCTGGGGCAGGGCGACTGGAAGTACCGCCTGCACCACCAGTGGCGCGACCTCGGGCAGATGGCGCCCAGCCTGCCGATTTCGCTGGTGGCCGCAGAAGACCAGCGCTTCCCGCTGCACAACGGCTTCGACCTGCAGGCGATCGAGAAGGCGCGTGACCACAATGCGCGCGGTGGCCGGGTGCGCGGTGCCAGCACGATCAGCCAGCAGGTGGCCAAGAACCTGTTCCTGTGGCAGGGCCGCAGCTGGCTGCGCAAGGGCCTGGAGGTCTGGTACACGCTGCTGATCGAAACGTTCTGGCCCAAGCACCGGATCCTGGAAATGTACGCCAACATCGCCGAGTTCGGCGACGGCATCTACGGCGCGCAGGCGGCATCGCGGCAGTTCTGGAACAAGGACGCGTCGGCTTTGACCCCTGGCGAGAGCGCGCGACTGGCGGCGGTGCTGCCGGCGCCGCGTCGCTACAACGCTGCCCGGCCGGGCCCTTACGTACAGCGCAGGGCGAACTGGATCCAGCGCCAGGCGCGCCAACTGGGCGGTGGCGGGTATCTGCAGGATGACTGAGTACAATCCTGCGATGCGCCCAGAACCCTTGACCATCGTCGTCGCCGCCTACAACGAAGAAGAGGCCTTGCCGAACCTGCATGAGCGGGTGTCGGCCGTGTTCGCCGGCCTGGCCGACGTCGACGGCCGCATGCTGTACGTGGATGATGGAAGCAGCGATCGGACCTGGCAGGTGATCTGCCAGCTGGCACGCCAGGATGCGCGGGTTTCGGCGCTGCGGCTGTCACGCAACTTCGGCAAGGAAGCCGCGTTGACTGCCGGGCTGGACCAGGTACGCGAAGGCGCGGCCATGATCCTGGATGCCGACTGCCAGGACCCGCCGGAGTTGATTCCGGAATTTGTCGCGCGCTGGCGCGAAGGCTACGACAACGTATACGGCACGCGCCTGGCCCGCGCCGGGGAAAGCTGGACCAAGCGGGCCACGGCGAACATGTTCTATCGGGTGATCGGCCGCCTGTCGCCCACCCCGATCCCCGCCGACACCGGCGATTTCCGCCTGTTGTCATCACGCGCGCTGCGGGCGCTGGGCGAGCTTCGCGAACGCCACCGCTTCATGAAAGGCCTGTTCAGCTGGGTCGGCTACAAGCGCATCGCAGTGCCCTACCAGCGCCATGCGCGGGTGATGGGCTCAAGCAAGTTCAGCCTGTGGCGGCTGTGGAATTTCGCGCTGGAAGGCATCACCAGCTTTTCCACCGTGCCGCTGCGGGCGGCAACCTATCTGGGCTTGCTGACCGCTGCAGGCGCGTTCGTGTTCGCCATGGGCGTGGTGTTGAAGGCGGCGCTGTATGGCGACCGCGTCGCCGGCTGGCCGACGATGATGGCCGTGATCCTGTTCCTGGGGGGGGTGCAGTTGATCGCACTGGGGCTGATCGGCGAGTACCTGGGCCGGCTCTACGAAGAGTCAAAGCAGCGCCCGCTGTACCTGCTTGACACCTGCATCGCCCCGGGCGTGGCAGACTCCGGGGGGCAACCCACCCTTGGAGGGCAGGCAGATGACCACGGTTCGGCAATTGTTGGACGGCAAGTCTCCTGAAGTGCATGCGGTCAGGCCGGATACGGCAGTGATCGAAGCGATCCGGCTGATGGCGGAAAAAAGCATCGGCGCGGTACTGGTGATGGATGGCCCGGTGCTGGCCGGCATCCTTTCCGAGCGTGATTACGCGCGCAAGATCGTGCTGCGGGACCGCTCCTCGCGCGATACGCAGGTAGAAGAAATCATGACGGCCAAGCTGGTGACCGTCGCGCCTACGGCGCACGTGGCGCATTGCCTGCAGATGGTCACCGATCACCGCATCCGCCATCTACCGGTCGTGGAAAACGGCAAGGTGTTGGGGGTGATCTCCATCGGTGACCTGGTCAAGGCGGTGATCGATGCACAGGCGCAGGAGCTGGAACAGCTGCAGCAGTACATCGTGGCCGGCTGAGACCTGGTGGGTCTGACGGCCAGCGGCCGTCACTACCCTCACTTGGCGTACTTGCCGCCGCAGTCGCTGTCCTTGCCCGGACCGGGTTCGAAGGTCGCCAGCAAGGCGGCCGGCGGGGCGATGCTGCCCAGTGCCAGCGCGATCGCGCCACGCAGCCCGAGTGCCTTGAAGTCCGGCCGGAATCCGGGATCCTTGAAGGTGCCACTGATCCGCAGCGGCGAGCGCAGCGCCAGGATGCTGATGTCCTTCGGACGCGGCTTCAGCAGCAGGTCCATCTGCTCGTTTTTCAGGTTGACGGTGCCTTCGCCGATGATCAGCGTGTCGGTGGTGTCCACCGCCAGCGCCCGGCTGTCCATCAGCCCATCCTTTACCCCGAAGTCGGCGAAGGCGCAGCGCAGCGGGATCTGTTTGTCGCCGGTGAACAGGAATTTCAGGGATTCGGCAACGTCCAGCCCGGCCAGTTCCATGATCAGGTTGCCGACATGGCCCTTGCCCATGCCGACGGCCACGGTGCCGTCGCTGCTGCCGAGCATGGCGGCGATCGAGTTGCCGTTGCCGGTGAGGTCAATTTCCCCGCCGATGCCGCCAGAGGCCTGTTCGGCCAGCTTCGCATCCGGGAACAGCCGGCCAAGCTGCACGCGGCGCACGCTGGCCTTCAGTGACGTGGCGATCTGCGGGCGGCGCGCGTCCATCCGGACGGTGCTGCGGATGTCGCCTCCGGCCACGCCGAAGTTCAGCGGTTCCAGCCTCAACAGGCCGTCATCGAGGAAAAGATGGGCGTCCATGTCGTCCAGCGGCAGGCTGGGCGCGTTGATCCGCTGGGCCCGCAACCGCACGTCGGCGTCCATGGAGCGCAGCTTGCCAAGGTTGTATGGCGTGTCGGGCAGGATCGTCGGCTTGGCCGCCAGCCGCGCCGCTTCCGCTTTCTGTTCGGCGTTGGCGGTTTCATCGCCGTCCGTTTTCGGCGGCGCACCGATGAAACCGGCCAGATCATCGAAGTCCAGCCGCTTGGACACCAGATTGGCGGTCAGGCGCGGTCGCTCGCCACCGACTTCCACCTTCACATCGCCGCCGAGGTCACTGTCGCCGACCTTGCCGTTGAACTTCTGGTATTGCCAGACCTGATGGTCCCGGCTCAACTGGCCGTCCAGGCGATACGGCGGGGTGGAGGGCAGGGCGATGCCCAGCAGGGGATACAGGTCTTCCATATCCTGTCCACTCAACCGGAACTGCAGTTTGAACCTCTGGAACTGGAACGGGTTGATCAGGGTGCCGCTGGCCACGGCGTGGGTCGCGCCGGCCCGACCATCCAGATGGATCCGGAACGGCTGCCCGCTGTTGGTCAGTTCCAGCGGGGATTCGGTATTGCCATTCAAGGTGAACGCATTGCCCTGCCAAGAGCCCTTGCCGCTGACCAGCAGCGGCGGCGCGGCATCAGCCTGCTTCGGCTTGCCACTGCGCACTGCGACCTGGATATTGGTACGGCCACGCTCATCCAGGAACTGCAGGCGCCCGTCGTCGATATGCAGCCGACGCAACTGCAGCGGTTCGCCCCCGCTGCTTTCGCCCATGAAGTCCCAATTGCCGGCCTGATCGGCCTTGGGCGCCGTCTGCAGCAGCGCATCTGGGCGGGTCAGGCGGATTTCCGGCAGCTGCACGCTGCCCCGCAGCAGCGGCCACACCCGTACGTCGATTTCCACGCGATCCGCGCTGGCCATCTTCGGCTGTCTGGCCCATTCGGCATTGGCGAAGGTGATCGAGTCGGCGCGGATCGTGGTCACCCGTCCGAGGTCCACATCCAGGTTTCCGATCTGCAAAGCGCGTCCCGTCTTGGCCTGCACCACACGTTCCACCGGCCCCTTGAACCAGTTCCAGTCCCACAAGGCGATCAGCAGCAGGATCGCAGCGAGCAGGAACACCAGCACGGCGAGCCAGCGTTGCCCCCGCCTGGTAGTCGGACGGCGCGGGCGCCAGCGGGAGGTACGTGCAGCGGCAGCGGGAGGAATGTCATTCACGCGGGCATGGTTGCCCGTTCATCGTGCACGCGGTGCGAAGCAGGCATTCGGATGGTGTGCAGGGGGAGGGCGTCGAACGGAACGGGTGGGATCCCCTCGCGGGTGGCTTTCAAGATGGAACTGGGTTTGGGCCGGGCGGTGGGGGGGGGGGGGGGGGGGGG
>NZ_JACSQS010000002.1:237631-314914 GCF_014836545.1 Stenotrophomonas lacuserhaii | reverse complement strand
TTCCGCTTCGTCAACACCTTTTTTCAAGGCCGTTTCGCCGGAGCGAAGCGTTGTTGACTCTGCTGCTTCGACGTCCGACCCGAAGGCGTTTCGTCGTTGCGAGCCGCCTATTATGCCGGACTTTTTCAGTCCGTCAACACCTTCGTTCGATTGAATCGTTCGGCGGTGGTGGCGTGCTGTTTCCGCTCTGGTTTCCGAAGAAATCGTTGCGTTGCAGCGAGGGAGCGAATTGTAGAGATCCTGCAGGATTCGTCAACACCTTTTTTCATTTTGATGACAGCGCATGTGCTGCACGTGCTCCGGCACGCGTTGCGCGCACGGCAGCGCAGCAGGTATCAATGCACGCTACCCCTCCGGATCAACACGACAATGGATGCAGTCCCCACGCGCGCATGGTGGCGCGACCTCTCCGTGCCCGCCGTTGTCGCCGGCTTCATTACCGTACTGGTGGGGTTCGCCAGTTCGGCGGTGATCGTGTTCCAGGCCGCCCAGTCCGTGGGGGCGGACCAGCAGGAGATCGCGTCCTGGATGTGGGCGTTGGGGCTGGGCATGGGCGTGACCTGCATCGGTCTGTCGCTGCGTTACCGGATCCCGGTCGTCAGCGCATGGTCCACCCCGGGCGCGGCGATGCTGGTGGTGGGTCCCGGCGGGGTCAGCTTGCCTGAGGCGATCGGCGCCTTCCTGCTGGCTGCCGTGCTCGGCGCGGTGCTGGGGTTCTCGGGGGTGTTCGCCAGACTGATGCAGCGCGTGCCGATGGCTTTGGCCGCCGGCATGCTGGCAGGCGTGCTGCTGCGCTTCGGGCTGGAGGTCTTCGTCTCCATGCAGACACAGCTGCTGATGGCGCTGGCGATGTTCGGCAGCTGGTTGCTGGCGCGGCGCCTGCTGCCCCGCTATGCGGTGATTGCGACCCTTATGGTGGGCATCGCGGTGGCGCTCGGCAGCGGACAGCTGCACCTGCAGGGCATTGAACTGCAGCTCGCGCTGCCGGTGTGGACCACGCCACGGCTGAGCTGGGCGGCGGTGGCCAGCGTTGCGCTGCCCCTGTTCGTGGTGACCATGGCCTCGCAGAACATCCCTGGGGTCGCGGTGATCCGTGCTTCGGGCTACCAGGCACCGGTGTCGCCGCTGATCGGCTGGATCGGCGTGGTCAACGCGGTGCTGGCGCCGTTCGGTGCTTTCGCATTGAACCTGGCCGCGATCACGGCGGCGATCTGCATGGGCCGCGAGGCACACGAGGATCCGGCCCGACGCTACACCGCCGCCATGGCGGCGGGTGCGTTCTATATCGTGGTTGGTGTGTTCGGGGCCACGGTGGCTGCGCTGTTCGCTGCCTTCCCGAAGGAACTGATTGCCTGCGTGGCCGGTATTGCGTTGTTCGGCACCATCGGCAACAGCCTGGCAACCGCACTGGCGGTGGAGCGCGACCGTGAGGCCGCGTTGGTGACCTTCCTGGTTACCGCGTCCGGTATGTCGCTGTGGGGGATCGGCTCGGCATTCTGGGGACTGGTGGCCGGCGCGGTGACCTTGCTGGTGCTGCGCCCGCGGGCGGTGGCGTAAGCCGGTAGCGCCGAGCCAGGATCGGCGGCCCGGGCACAGCATCGTGATGCCTGACAGATTCCGCCGAGCATGGCTCGGCGCTACCGGGCTGACAGGCATGACGGCGCCGCGGATCGAACGCGCTGGTTCGTTACAGCGGCTGCACCGACAGGGTCTGCTGCAGCACGTGGCGGCCGCCGGCCGGGATCGTCACCACGTCCGGGCCCGCGTTGGCCGCCTCCAGGCAGACGTAGTCGCGCCAGCCATCACCGACGTCGGCCATCCTGGCGGCCGCTTCTGCCCCCGGGTTCCAGGCCACCAGCGAACGGCTGCCCTGCGTTTCCAGGGTGATGCGTCGCTTCAACACCGGATCGTGCAGTACGTAGCGGCCCCCGGCCTGTGTATAGATGCGGTCACTGCGGCCGGGATCGCGCGGATCGCGCAGGTTCCATGGCCCCTGCTGGCGGCGCGCCTGGGCGTAGTTCTCGTACTTGTCCAGGTAGTCCAGGCCGTCTACACCCTCCACGTCCACGCGCCCGGCATCACCAACGCGGAAGTAGTTGTGCAGCGCCTGGCTGATCGTCGCCGGCGCGGTGCCGGTGTTGTCGGTGATCAGCCGCTGGGTCAGGGTCGCCCCGATGGTCACCACCATCTGCAGGCGCAGTGACAGGTTGTCCAGCACCGGTGGTGCCAGGGTGAGCTCGATGCTGCCGTCGGCCAGCGCGCGCGCCTGCTTCAACTCCCACGGCAGGGTACGTACGAAGCCATGTGCGGGCACGTCATTGGACTGCCCCTGGCGGCCGAAGTACGGCCAGCACACCGGGCTGCCACCGCGGATCGGCGTCGGCAGTTCAGCACGACGGGGCGACAGCCACATCACGTCCTTGCCGCCCTTGGGCACGAAGGACAGCAGCTGGCCACCAAACACACTGATCGCAGCGCTGCCCTGCGGGGTCTGGATGAGCCACGCATCAAGCCCCTGGAACCGGCCACTGGTCACGCCTTGGATCTGTTGCACCTTGGATGCACTCCGCACCGCTGGCGACTGCACCAGCGTGTTGTAGTTGGAAGGAAGGATGAAGCGGCTGGCGGCCGGCGCGGCGACAGTGGCTGGCTCGGCCTGCAATGCCTGCAGGATGCGGCGGCCGGCGCGTCCATCCAGCGGCGTCCATCCCAGGCGTTGCTGCTCGGCCTGGATCGCACGGCGGCTGGCGGTACCGATCATGCCGTCGACTTGGCCGATATCATGCCCGCGCGCGGCCAGCAGCGCCTGCAGCTGGCGGCGTTCGCGGCGTCCCAGGCCCGGATCATCGGTGGGCCAGGCGGTCGCCAGGCCGGCCCCGCCACGCAGCCGGTCAGCCAGCGTGGCGATGGCCAGCGCGTAGCTCTCTGCCGCGTTGTAGCTGTAGATCGCGTCGTAGTTGCGGAACACCAGCAGCGCCGGTCCAGTGTTTCCGGCCGGCAGCAGCAGCGCCGCGCGGGCGTCAGCGGGCAGCCCGGCGGCTGCGATGGCCTCGCCCTGCAGGGTGGTCACGCCCAGCGCTTTCCACTCCGGCAGCGGCCGGCGCTGGGTGCGCCCGGCCTGCGCGACGCTGAAGCCAGCGGGTACGCGGACTTCCATGCCCCACGCCTCGCCGCTGCGCCAGCCGGCACGCTTGAGGTAATTCGCAGTAGAGGCCAGCGCGTCCGGGATGCTGCCCACCAGGTCGCGGCGGCCATCGCCGTCACCGTCCACCGCGATACGCGCATAGGTACTCGGCATGAACTGGGTATGCCCGAAGGCACCGGCCCAGGAGCCCACCAGGCCCTCGCCGCGCAGGTCGCCCCGGTCGATCAGCTTGAGCAGTGACAGCAGTTCCCCACGGAAGAACGACTGGCGCCGGCCCGCGCAGGACAGCGTGGACAACGACTGCAGCAACGGGCGCTTGCCGAACACGCGGCCGTAATCACTTTCCACGCCCCACACCGCCACGATGGTGGCCGGGTCCACGCCGTACTCGGCGGACACCTGCTGCAGCAGTGCGCGGTGCTGGGCCAGCATGGCGCGGCCGTCGTCCACCCGCTGTTCGTCGACCAGCGCAGCCAGGTAATCCCAGATCGGCGTGGTGAACTCGGGCTGGGCATCCAGCAGCTCCAGCACGGAAGGATCCGGCTGCACGCCGGCCATCAGCGCGCTGAAGCGCTCGGCCGGAATGCCCTGCCCTGCCGCGCTGGCCTGCAGGGTCGACAGGCAGGAAGCAAACGCGGGGTCGGGCTGCTGCGCGGTCGCCAGCGGGCTGGCCAGCAACGTGGCGAGCAGGATCAGCGAGCGGGTGGTCATGGTCATCCTCCGTGCCGCCATGGCCCCTGCATCATAACGGCACGGAAGAATCAGCGGCGACGCAGCAGGCGCAGGCCGAAGGCCGGTTGTGGCGCCACGGTGTCCCAGCGTCCGATCACCTCAAGCCCGGCCGCATCAAGCAGCTGCTGCAGGCTTTCGTCGGTGTACTTGTGGCTGTATTCCACCTGGATGGCGTCGCCTGCGGCGAACCGGAACCGGTGGCCATCAAGGGTCACCTCCTGGTCGCGGTCACTGACCAGCTGGGTTTCAATGCGCAGCCGCGGCACGCTGTAGCGTGCACGGTGGTGGAAAGCCTGCAGGTCGAAATCGCTGCCGACCTGCTGGTTGAGGCGCTTGAGCAGGTTGAGGGTGAAGGCGGCAGTGACCCCGGCCGCATCGTTGTAGGCCGCTTCCAGCGTAGCGGTGTCCTTGTGCAGGTCCACGCCGATCAGCGCCAGTCCGTCTTCGCCCATGGTCTGGCGCATGGCGCGCAGCAGGACCACCGCTTCATCGTGCTCGAAGTTGCCCAGGGTCGAACCGGGGAAAAAAAGCAGGCGCCGCGCGGCTTCTTCTTCGGGCTCGGGCAGGTCTACCGGCTGGGTGAAATCGGCACAGACCGGCAGCATCTCGATGTCCGGATGGGCCGGTGCCAGGTGGTCGATGCTCGACAGCAGGGCGGCGCGCGAGATCTCGATCGGGGTGTAGGCCACCGGTCCGTCAAGCGCCTCCAGCAGCAGCGTGGTCTTGCGGCCGCTGCCACTGCCCAGCTCCACCACGTGCACGCGCGGACCGACCTTCTGCGCGATACGCGGCAGGGACTGTTCCAGCAACGCCAGCTCGGTCCGGGTCGGGTAGTACTCCGGGGTGCGGGTGATCTGTTCGAACAGGGCCGAACCCGCTGCATCGTAGAAGTATTTCGAGGGCAGCCGCGGCGGCTGCGCTGACAGGCCTGCGATGGCGTCGGACAGCACCCGCTCGCGGCTGGGGGTCAGGTCGGTCAGCGCCTGGCGCGCGGCGTGTACGGTACTCATGGGACGTTGCTCATTGAAGGGCCTTTGCCAGGCGCACGCCGGAAAACTGCCAGCGTGCGGAGGGGTCGAAGAAATTGCGGTAGCTGGCGCGCACGTGGCCGCGTGGGGTGGCGCAGCTGCCGCCACGCAGGATCCACTGGCCACACATGAACTTGCCGTTGTATTCGCCGAGGCTGCCCGGGAAGGTGGCGAAACCGGGATAGGGGCCGTAGGCGCTGCTGGTCCATTCCCAGACATCGCCGTGCAGCTGCTGCAGGCCATCCGCTCCGCGTGGCGCGGACGGGTGCAGGCGATCGTCGTCGACGAAATGGCCATCAGGGGCGTGCTGGCTGGCGGATGCTTCCCACTCGAACTCGGTGGGCAGGCGCGCGCCGGCCCAGCGGGCGTAGGCATCGGCTTCGTAATAACTGATATGGCAGACCGGCGCGTGCGGATCCAGCGCACGCCAGCCGCCGAGGGTGTATTCGCGCTCCAGCGCGTCATCCCAGTACAGCGGATGGCGCCACTGCTGGGCCTGGTTCAATGACCAGCCCTCGCTCATCCACAGCTGCACCTGCTGGTAGCCGCCATCGGCGATGAAGGCGGCGAACTCGGCGTTGCTGGCCGGCCGGTTGGCCAGCGCATGGGCAGGCACCAGCACGCGGTGGCGCGGGGATTCGTTGTCGTAGGCGAAATCGGCATCGGCGGGCCAAGCGTGGGCGCCGATCCACGCGATGCGCTCCGGGCTGTCGATCCACTGCATCGGCGTGGCCGCGCCGGCCACGGTGGCCAGGTCATCGCGGTAGGCCGGCTGCAGCGGATTGCTCCACAGCGCGTGCTTGATATCGGTCAGCAGCAGTTCCTGATGCTGTTGTTCGTGGTGCAGGCCGAGCTGAAGATGGTCCAGTGTGTCATCCGCCAGTACACCGTCGTGCAACAAGCGCAGCACCTGGCCATCGATACGTTCGCGGTAATCGCGCACCTGCTCCAGGCTGGGCCGGGACAGCAGGCCACGCTGCGGCCGCGCGTGTGCCGGGCCGATGGTTTCGTAGTAGCTGTTGAACAGGAAATGCCAGTCGGGCTGCAGCGGCTGGTAGCCCCGCTGCGTGCCCAGCACGAAGCGTTCGAAGAACCACGTGGTGTGGGCAAGGTGCCACTTGGTGGGGCTGGCGTCGGCCATGCTCTGCACCATCGCGTCCTCGGCACTGAGCGGGGCAGCAAGCGCTACGCTGCGTTGGCGCACGTGGACGTAGAAGTCGGCCAGGGCGGCATGGCGGGAAGGGTTCACGGGGGCGGTGGCGAGCAGGCTGTTCACGACAGGAAGCTTGGGTCAGCCGCGGTGAGGACCACGTCATCGACGGCTGCGGCCGGGCTGCTACAGCGCGTCCAGGTAGAACCAGTTCCCGCCGATGCGCTGGAAGCGGCTGTGCTCGGTCATCTTGACCGCACTGCCGCCGCCGATGCGGTAGCGCGCGGTGAAGCGCACCTGCGCGCGGTCGCCGTCCTGCTGGTGCTCATGCACGGTCAGGCCCAGCCACCGGGTGCGCTGGCCGGGGGCCTCGTCCAGGGAGAGCTCCGCCGGACGGGTATCGGGGTGCCAGCTGGAGAGCAGGTAGTGGGCACGCTGCAGCACGTAGGCGCTGTAGCGCGAGCGCATCAGGGTGGCGGCATCGGCCGCCGGTTCGCCTGCATGGCAACGGCCGCAGCAGTCGGCATAGGGCTTGCCGAGGTCGCAGGGGCAGGTATCGGGGGCAGTCTGGCTCATGCCGCTATTTTTGCACGGCCGCTGCGCGGCGGACCGGCGGGCCACCGCGGGGTGGGCGTATCCTGTCGGCCCCCTACTGCAGGCCTGATCCGTGCTGGACATGATCCCCCCCGAACTCTGGTGGCTGGTGGCCATCGCCTTCATTGCCGGTCTGGTCGATGCGGCGGTCGGGGGCGGCGGGCTGGTGCAGCTGCCGGGACTGTTCACGGTGCTGCCGCAGCACTCCCCCGCCCTGCTGTTTGGCACCAACAAATTCAGCTCGGCCTTCGGAACCGGGGCGGCGGCCTGGCGCTATGCGCGCAACGTGCGCTTCCCGTGGCGACCGGTGCTGTTCGCGGCGGCCACGGCCTTCGTCTTTTCGTTCCTGGGCGCGACGGCGGTCAGCCTGCTGCCCAAGGATGCGGTGCGCCCGCTGGTGCTGGTGCTGCTGGTGGCGATGCTGGGCTACACGCTGTGGAAGAAGGATTTCGGCGCGCTGCACCGCCCGCGCGAGGTGGGCCGCCGCGAGCTGGTGATCGCGCTGGCGATCGGTGCGGCGATCGGCTTCTACGACGGCTTCTTCGGGCCGGGCACCGGCAGCTTCCTGATCTTCCTGTTCGTCCGCTTCTTCGGTCTGGATTTCCTGCGCGCCTCGGCGGCGTCGAAGGTGGTCAACCTGTCGACCAACTTCGCTGCGCTGTCGTTCTTCGTGCCCACCGGCAACGTGTTGCTGCTGTTCGCCGTACCGATGGCGGTGGCCAACATCGTGGGCTCGGTGGTGGGCACGCGGCTGGCCTTGCGCGGCGGAACGCCGTTCATCCGCAAGCTGTTCGTGGGCCTGGTGGTGGTGCTGATCGCGCGGATGGGGTGGGATACGTTTGCCTGACACCCCGCTGCGCTCGCCGAGCATGGCTCGGCGCTACCGTTGCCGCAGCATCACGCGTCGGCTTGTTCGGGCTCGGGTTCGTTGGCCTGCTGGCGGCTGCGTTCGGGCAGTTTCAGGCGCTTTGCTTCTTCATCGTATTCAATCAGCAGGACGCCGGAATCGTGGCGGCCACTGATCTCCACGAAGCAGGCGCCGCCGATGAACGGCTCCAGCGTCATCACCGATTTCAGCGGGGTGGCGACCACCATCTGGAAACCGAAGTTGTCGAAGATGTTCATCGCCAGCGCGGTGAACTCGTTGTCGGCCTTGTCGAAGGCCTCATCGAGCACCACCGCAGCGTAGCTCGGCAGCTGGCCATCGGCGCCACCGAGCTGGTAACGCAGCGCTGCCGCCAGACAGGTGGTGGCGAGCTTCTGCCGCTGGCCACCGGACTTGCCCGCGCCACTACGGTAGATCTCGACCTGCTGGCGGGTGGCGGCATCCAGTTCCACGCCGATGAACTCCACGTGCATGCGCACGTCCAGCACCAGCTCACGCCAGCGCTTGTCTTCGCCTTCGGACGAACCCAGCCGGGTGACCAGCTGGCGCAGCACGGCGAACTGGGCTTCGGCCAGTTCGCGCTGTTCGGTCTGCTGCTGGGACAGCACCTCGCGCAGGTGCTGGTGGAACTCCAGCACTTCCGGCAGGCGGCGGTCGCTGAGCTCGATGGTCAGCAGGGTGCCGCGGTTGAACGGCACCTGTTCCAGGCTGGCGTTGACCTCATCCAGGCGCTGGCCGATCGACTTGCGCGCCTCGGCGCTGTGCCGCTGCAGGGCCAGCAGGTTGTTCTTGCTCTGGTTCTGCAGCAGGTCGAAGAAACGTTCCTCGTGCTGTGGCAGGCCGTCGCGTTCCAGACGCTCCAGGCGGGCCAGGAAATCATCGGCCGATGCCACTGATACGGTGAAGTCGCCGGACTCTTCCGGCCAGCCCTGCACGAAGCGGCGGAAGCAGCCCAGCAGCTGGTTCTCGACCCGGTTGACGTCCTGTTGCGAGGACGACAGCGATTCGTTCAGCGCGTTGCTGACCTGGCGCATGTGCGCCTCCAGCGTTTCCAGGCTGAGCACACCGAACGCTTCCAGGCGTTCCTGCAGGCCCACTTCCTGGGTGGCGCCCAGTGTCGGCAGCACCAGTGCACGGCTCTGCTGGCGGGCACGGTCCAGGCGGTCGCGCTCCTTCACCAGCTGGCCGCGCTCGACACGGGTATCTTCGTAGGTGCGTCGCGCCTGTTCGATGTCCGAACGCGCCGCGTCGATCTGCCGGGCCAGCTTTTCCAGGTCCGCGTTGCCTTCGCGCAGGTCGCGCAGGGTGGCTTCGATGTCGACCAGGCGCTGCTGCGGGGTGGCGACGTCGATCTCGTCCCAGCCGATGCCGGCCAACTGGTGGCAGGCCAGGCGGCGCTCATTATCGAGATCGCGCTGCGCACGCAGCCGCGCGACGTCTTCGTCGCAGCCGGCGATCCGCTTCGCCAGCTCCTGCGCTTCCTTTTCGTACACGGCCAGCTTGTCGCGGTTGTTGAAGCCCAACAGCCAGCGGCGGCGGTCGGTCACCGCGCTGCGGTCATCCTTCTCGAAGCGGTCGCCCGGATGCTTGACCTGGCCTTCGCGGGTGATGCCGCGGTCGACGTTGCGCAGCTGGCGCGCGTCCACGCACTCATAATCAAAGCGCTTGCCCAGCTCGCGCCGCAGCCAGCCTTCGAACACGTGGTCGCGCAGTTCCAGCTTGTGCAGCAGCGACCGCGGCGACGGATCGCGCGCGAATGCTTCGTCGTTGCGACGCACGCGGTAATAGGTGAAGCGCATGCCGAGGTGGGTGCGGTTCACCCAGTCGGCGACCTCGTTGTAATGCTTGTCGTCGACCAGCAGCGACTGCGCGAAACCGAACAGCACGCGCTCGATGGCGCCCTGCCACGGCAGGTCATCCTCGCGCACCTGGATCAGCTCGCCGACGAACGGCAGCGCCGCCTCGGGCAGGCCGGTTTCCTCCACCAGCCGTGCGCGCAGTTTCTGCAGCGGCGCGGGGATGCTGGAGGTATTGCGCTGCATGGCATCCAGCTCGGCACGCACGTCGCCGAAGCGGCGCTCGTCATCGCGCCGGCCACCCAGCCGTTCGCTGATCGCATCATCCAGCGCCGAGGAGGCGCGCTTGCGGTCCAGCAGTTCGGTCGAGGCCTGTTCCACCAGTGCGGCGAAGCCATGTGCATCCTCGGGCAGCGCCTGTTGCAGCTGTCCGGCGGCATCGCGGGCCTGGGCCTGCTTGGCCTGGCGACGGTCGCGCTCGGCTTCGGCGCGGCCCTGTTCGCGTTCCAGTTCCTCGATCCGCTCACCGCCCTGCTGGCGCCGCTGCAGCTCCAGCTCGCCCAGCTTGGCGGTGTGGTTGTCGAGCGCGGCGCGGCGCTGGGATTCCTCGCCCAGCAGGCCACGGTCGCGGGTGTCGAGTTCACGCAGGCGCGCATCGATCAACTGCTGGCGGCGCGACTCGCGGAAACTGTCGATGCCCAGCTTCAGCACTTCATCGTCACTGCGGCGGCGCTTGATCTGCTTCAGTTCGCCGTAGTGCTCGCGCGCCGGCAGCAGGGTTTCCACCTGGCGGCGTGCGGTGACCACGGCCTGGTGCGCGCCATCCAGTTCGGCGAAGTCGTTGACCAGCCGTTCGGCGGCGTCAAAGGTCTTCGGCGTATCGAGCATGAAGTCGCGCAGGAAGACGTTGAGGTCACCGAGGTTCTTGGCCGACTGGGTCTTGTGCAGCAGGCGCAGCGCCATCTCGTTGTCGATGCCGAGCAGGTGACGGAAGCGCTCGGCGTAACCGGCGAAGCTGTCGAAGTGGTGCACGTCGGCCAGCTTCTGCTTCAGCTTGCGCAGGTCCAGGTCGAAGCCGCCGAGATCCTTGGCGATGTCGAACGGGCGCTCGGCCACCAGGTAGTGCTTGCGCACATCGCCAGCGGTGGCGCCGTTGCCGGCGATCCAAAACAACCGCACCAGGCTGACCACGCGGCCATCGCCGGCGCGGTATTCCAGCACCAGCGCGGTCCAGGTGGCGCCCTTGCGCAGGTACTGGGTGGCGATCTCGCCGGTGCCGCGGTCCTGCTGGTCGGCCCAGGCGCCACGCACGTAGGACACCAGGTTGCGGTCGCGGCCACTGCGCTCGGCTTCGCGCGCGGCGGCGTTGAAGTCGACGATGGCCGGCGGCACCAGCAGCGCGGACATTGCATCGAGCAGGGTCGACTTGCCCGAGCCGGAGCGGCCCACGAACAGGAAGCCGCGCTCGGCGATCGGCACTTCGGTCAGGCCGTTGAAGGTACCCCAGTTGTGTACCTGCAGGCGGCGCATGCGGAACTGCTGCGTGCGCGGGTCCGGCAGGCCTTCGGTGAACAGGGCGGGAGTGTGCTTGGAAATGGCCATGGCGTGCTCGCTGGGATCAGGCTTCGGCAGCCGGGGTTTCGCGCAGCTGGCGGTACACCGCCGACAGCGCGGAGACGTCTTCTGCAGAGAACAGCAGCTTCAATGCGGGAGAGACTTCGTGGCGGTCTTCCTGGCCCGCCAGGCGGGTCAGGATGTGGTTGTCCTTCATCTTCTGCACGGCACTGGCCACGCGGCGGTTGAAACCGGCGCGGTCGGTGGACAGGTTCTTTTCGTATACCGCCAGGGCCTCGGCCATCTCCGCATCGGCGACCACCGCGCGGTTGCCGCGGGCATCGGCCTCGCCCAGTTGCTGGCGCAGATACAGCAGCAGCACCGAGTCGATGAAGGTCAGCGGCGAGGTGCGCAGCAGCACCGGCGAATCCAGGTCTTCGGTATCGGCCTGGCGGGTGAAGGCAACGCCACTCTCGCGGTCCAGCACCAGTTCCAGGAACAGGTCGGACAGGGAGGTGCGGATGGCGGCTTCATTGCGCAACAGCGCCGGCCACAGCTTGGCGTGGCGCTGCTGATCGATGCTCGGGCCGATCAGCAGCTGGCACAGCGCGCGGCGCGCGTCCTGCGGCAGCCGGCCGGTATCGCCCAGGTACAGCACGTCATTGTTGCGGCGTGGCAACGGGGTGACCACCACCGGCTCGGCGTCGAAGGCATCCTCGCCCTCGCCCAGGCGGGAGGATTCGATCGGATCTTCATTCCAGCTCATGGCGTTTCTCCTGGGTGAACCAAACCAGCGGGATGCGGGCACGCCGCCATTGGCCATCGCCACCGCGCCAGTGGGCCAGCTCCTGCGCGCCCTCCACCACGGTGCCGAAGCGCGTGCCCAGCGACAGGTAGCCGATCACGCTGCCCAGTCCCTGCGGCGCTTCGCGCTGCGACAAGGCCTGGGAAATGCTCAGCTTCGGCTGCATGCCGAGCAGGTCATGCAGGTCGCGGCGCAGGGTACGGAAGTCGATTTCGGACGATGCCACCAGGTCGCCCACGCTTTCCAGGCTGATCGCGGCGGCATCGTTGCGCTGCACGCTACCATCGACCTGCGCGCTGCGTGGATCATGCAGTTTCCACTGCGACCACGAACGCAGGCGGCTGGTGGTCAGCTGCAGGTCGCGGCCGATCGAACGCTGGGCGGGGAAATCATCGCGCAGGGCCAGTGCCTCGGCCTGCGCCTGTTTCAGCAGCTGGTTGAGCCGGCGTTGTTCCAGATAGCCGCGGCTCTGCACGAAACCGCGCAGGCTGCGGGCGAAGTGCTGCAGCACATCGTGGACCTGGCCGCCGCGCTCCAGCATGGTGCCGGTGAAGCCGCGCAGGAAGGCGCGCTCGTTGCGGTCCAGGCGCCGCGCGAAGCCACGCGCCAGCACCGATTCCAGCGCAGCGTCCAGCTGCGCGCTCTGTTCGGCATCGTTGAGCAGGCGCCAGAAGGCCTGGAAACTGCGGCCGGCATCGCTCTCGCCGATCACGTCCACGCCTTCGAACAGCTTGGACAGCACGTCGCCGCGCTCGCCTTCGTCGTCGATGATACGTTCGCGGAACTCGCGGTTCAGGCGTTCGAAGTCATCGCGCACGCGGCGGAAGTCTTCGGTCAGTTCATCGGCCAGCCCGATGATCTGGCGGGCGCGTTCCAGCGCGCGCTTGCCGTCCAGCGCGGCAACGCGGCCTTCGCCGACGCGGGCGATTTCCGCATCGATGCGGTCGCGCTCGTCGCGTAGTGCGGACAGCCGCGCATCCGGATCGGCTTCGGTCTGTGCGGCCAGCTGCGACAGCTGGTTGATCACCAGCGCCAGGCGGCTTTCGGTGGCGGCAACCCGGCTTTGTTCCAGGCTGTCGGCAAAGCGGATCGCCTGCAAGGCCTGGGTGGACAGTTCGTACTGTTCCTGGTCGGCACCTTCGGGCAGGCGGCGTTCCAGCCAGCCCTGGGCCAGCCAGTGGGCCACGTAGGCCTGCGCGGTGCGCGGCAGCTCACGCGAGAGCTCTTCGCCGTTGAGCTGGTCCAGCGCGCGCTGCAGGCGCTCGTGCAGCACCGGTGCGGCCAGCGTGCGTTCGCCGTCCATCAGCAGGCCCTGCAACAGGCCGATGATCTCCGGCGCATGGTCGGCGGCGAGCAGCTTCCATTGCGGTTGTTCGCGCAGGTGGCGGTAACGGGTGATGCGTTCGCGATGCTTCATGCAGCGAGGGAATCCGGATAGGCGTGCAGCGGCGGTCGAGCGCGCGGCTGGAACGGCACCGGCCACGCGGGCCGGCACCGCACAGGCAGCGTGATCAGCGCTTGCCGCCGACTTCGATGAAACGCAGGAATTCGGCGCGGGTGCGGGCGTCTTCGCGGAAGCTGCCCAGCATCTTGGAGGTGACCATGCTGACGCCGCGCTTGTGGATGCCGCGGGTGGTCATGCATTCGTGGGCACCTTCGACCACCACGCCCACGCCGATCGGCTGCAGCACGTCCTGGATGCACTGGGCGATCTGCGCGGTCATCTTTTCCTGCACCTGGAAGCGGCGCGCATAGGCTTCCACCACCCGGGCCAGCTTGCTGATGCCCACCACCTTGCCGGCCGGCAGATAGCCGACGTGCACGCGGCCGATGATCGGCGCCATGTGATGTTCGCAGTGGCTTTCGTATTCGATGTCGCGCAGCACGATCAGCTCGTCGTAGCCGGCAACCTCTTCGAAGGTGCGCTCCATGTAGGCACGCGGGTCGTCGCGGTAGCCGCTGAACCAGTCGCCATAGGCCTCGGCGACCCGGCGCGGGGTATCCAGCAGGCCTTCGCGGGTCGGGTCTTCACCGGCCCAGCGCAGCAGGGTGCGCACGGCCTCTTCGGCCTGCGTCTGGGAAACATCGCCCTGCGGCGGCTTGGAATTGTTGTCGTTGCTCATTGCGAACTGCATCCCGGAGGGGTCGAGCATGGTAGCCGACCCGAGGGGGAGCCGTCCTGCCGCAGCACTCGCAGGCCGTCCGCGATGAGACGGGTTCAGGCAGGACACAGGCGGCCCTATTGATAGGAATGAAATTAGTAGTATCCTATCTATCTGCCATGAACACTTCACTCGACGAACGTACCCGGCTGCAGATGCAGCTCAGCTCCGGCCTGCTCCAGTCAGGCCGGCAATGGCAGCGCCTGGCCGACACCGCATTGGGCAGCCATGGCATTTCCACCGCCTGCACCATGCCGCTGCTGATGATCGGCCGCTCCGGCGGCGGCATCCGCCAGGTCACCCTGGCCCAGCAGCTGGGGCTGGAAGGCCCGTCGCTGGTGCGCCTGCTGGACAAGCTGTCTGCCAGTGGCCTGGTGCGCCGCGAATGCGATGCCAGCGACCGCCGCGCCAACCTGCTGTGGCTGACCGACGAAGGCCAGGCGCTGGTCAGCGAGCTGGAGCACAAGCTGATCGGGCTGCGCCAGGACGTGTTCGGCGAGCTGTCCATGGACGAGCTGCGCGCGGTGCTGAAGGTGTGGCAGCTGCTGTCCGCCGCGGTCGATCGCATTACGTAAGCGTTGTTCCCGGGGGGATGCCGCTGGCGTGCATGCACCAGCGGCGTTCGCCCGTTGCTGTTGCCGTTCCCTCTCCCCGTCTTGAGCCCGATCCCTGCCGATGCCCGGTGAATTCAGTCTCCATGGAGTCTTCGTCCCGACCCTGCTCGGGCTGATGCTGCTCGCCTACGTGCTCAACAGCGGCCTGCGCATGCTGCTGCAACGCAGTGGCGCCTACCGGCTGGTCTGGCACCCCGCCCTCTTCAACCTGGCCCTGTACGGCATCGTGCTGGGTGGGTTGTTCCACCTCCTGCGTTGGATGCAATCGTGAAAAAGATCATCAACAAAGCCGTGCCACCGGTGCTGACCGTGCTGGCGGTGATCGTGGCCCTGCTGGTGCTGCGCCAGCTGTGGGTCCATTACATGGACGAACCCTGGACCCGCGATGCGCACATCGGCGCCGACGTGGTGCAGGTCGCGCCCGATGTTTCCGGGCTGGTCGAAGCGGTGGACGTGGGCGACAACCAGGCGGTCAAGAAGGGCGCACTGTTGTTCGTGGTCGACCGCGCGCGCTACCGGATCGCGCTGGAACTGGCACGCGCCTCGCTGGCCGAACGGCAGGCCTCCGTGGCCCAGCTGCGCCGCGAGATCGCCCGTGATCGCAGCCTGCAGGACCTGGTGGCCGGCGAGGATGCCGAAGTGCGCCGGGCCAGACTGCAGGCCGCGCAGGCCGCACAGGCCACCGCGCAGGCGGCGGTGGACCTCGCCGAACTGAACCTGGCGCGCACCGAAGTGCGTGCCCCGGCCGATGGCCAGATCAACGACCGCACCGTGCGCGTGGGCGACTACGTGACCGCCGGCAAGCCGGTACTGGCCCTGCTGGATACCACCTCGTTCCGCGTGGACGGCTACTTCGAGGAGACCCGCCTGCGCGGCGTGGCCCCCGGCCAGCCGGTGGATATCCGCCTGATGGGCGAGGACGTGGCGCTGCACGGCCACGTGGAAAGCATCGCCGCCGGCATCGAAGACCGCTACCGCACCGATGGCAGCAGCCTGCTGCCCAACGTCACCCCGGCCTTCGACTGGGTCCGGCTGGCGCAGCGGATCCCGGTGCGCATCCGCATCGACGAGGTCCCCGCCGGGGTACGGCTGATCTCCGGCCGCACCGCCACGGTGACCGTGGACCTCCACGGGAATCCCGCGCACAAGACCGGTGTCGCGCCGGTACGGGCGGGCCTGTGAACCGGCGCGCGCCCCTGCAACGGCTGCCGAGGCTGGCACTGATGATCACCCTGGCCGGCCTGGCCGCCTGCCGCACCGTCGGCCCGGATTACGCGCTGCCGGAAGATTCCGCGTTCAAGCGGCCGGCCGCCAACAGCGCCTTCATCGACACCGGCAACGCGCACGTCACGGCCAGTGCCGAACTGCCCGCCCGCTGGTGGTCGCTGTACCAGGATCCGGTGCTGGATGGCCTGGTGGAACAGGCGCTGCGCGACAACCTGGAACTGAAGGCGGCCGATGCGCATCTGCGCCGCGCCGCCGCCCTGTACGAACAGGCCCTGGATGCCGGTGGCCTCGACTACGAGGCCGAAGCCGGGGTCAGCCGTGCGCAGCTTTCCGCCGAATCGTTCCTGCTGGAGCACGAACTGCCGCCGATCAACCTGGCCGACGGCAAGTTCGCGGTGAGTTACCAGTTCGACCTGTTCGGCAAGCTCAAGCGCGGTGCAGAAGCGGCGCATGCCGATGAGCAGTCGGTGGCCGCAGCGCGCGATATCGCGCGCATCAGCGTGGTCGCCGAGGTGGCCGACAACTACCTGGAAATCTGCCACGCCAACCACGAACTGCACGTTGCCACCCATTCGCTGCAGCTGCAGCAGCGGGGCCGCCAGGTCACCCAGCGGTTGATCGCTGCTGGTCGCGGCACCGCGCCGGAGCTGGCACGCGCCAATGCCCAGGTGGCGATGCTGGAAGCGGCGCTGCCACCGCTGCAGGCCAAGCGCCAGGCCGCTGCCTATTCGCTGGCCGCGCTGCTGGGGCAGACCCCCGGCCAGCTGCCGGCGGGCGTGGTGGACTGCAGCCACGCCCCTGCGCTGCAGCAGCCGCTGCCGGTCGGTGATGGCCGCGCACTGCTGGCGCGTCGACCGGACGTGCGCCAGGCCGAACGCCGGCTGGCTGCGGCCACCGCGCGCATCGGCGTGGCCACCGCCGAACTCTATCCGGATATCCGGCTGGGGGCCTCGGTCGGGGCCGCCGGGCTGCTGGCTGACTTCGGTGAGCCGTTGACCCAGCAGTGGTCGTTCGGCCCGCTCATCTCCTGGACGCTGCCGTCCTCGGGCACCCGTTCGCGCATCCGCGCCACCGAAGCCGGTGCCGATGCGGCGCTGGCCGAATTCGACCAGACCGTGCTGCAGGCGCTGCGCGAGACCCAGACCGCCCTGGACCGCTATGCCCAGGACCTGCGCCGCCTGCAGTCGCTGCAGGTGGCCCAGCAGCAGGCCACGCTGGCGGCCGAACAGAACCGCCGGCTGTACCAGGGCGGCCGCACGCCGTACCTGTCCAGCCTGGATGCCGACCGCAGCCTGGCCACCGCCGATGCCACCCTGGCCGATGCGCAGGCGCAGGTGTCACGCGACCAGATCCGTCTGTTCCTGGCCTTGGGCGGTGGCTGGGATGCTCCCGCCACTGCCGCTGCCGCTCCCACGGCGGCGAGGTAGACGACGATGCGCGCGCTGCTGGACCGGCAAGGCTGGATGTTTTCGATCAAGACCTACCTGGCCTCGATCACCGCGCTGTACATCGGCCTGGCCGGCAACCTGTCCCGGCCCTACTGGGCGATGGCCACGGTCTACATCGTCAGCCAGCCGCTGCTCGGCCCGACCCGGGCCAAGGGCGTGTACCGCATCCTCGGCACGTTGCTGGCTGGCGCGGCCACGCTGCTGATGTTGCCGCACCTGGTGGAAACGCCGCTGCTGCTCAGTGCGGCGATGTCGCTGTGGCTGGCCGGCTGCCTGTTCCTGGCGCTGCTCAACCGCGGCCCGCGCGGCTACGCCTTCCTGCTGGCCGGCTATACCACCGCCTTCATCGGCTTCCCGGCGGTGACCTCGCCGGAACTGATCTTCGACACCGTGGTAGCCCGCAGCGAGGAAATCATCCTCGGCACGGTGGTGGCGGTGCTGTTCGCCGCGCTGGTGTTCCCAGCGTCGGTGCGGCCGATGCTGACCGGTCGCATCGGCAATTGGATGGGGGATGCGGCGCAGTGGTGCCGGCAGGTCCTGGAAGGCGGCCGCGCGCATGCACCGCGCAACCGGCTGGCCGCCGACCTGGTGCAGTTCGAAGCACTGATCGAGTTCCTGCGCCGCGACGATCCCCGCCATGCCGGCGCGGCCGTGTCGATGCAGCAGCTGCGCGAACGCATGCTGTTGCTGCTGCCGGTGCTGTCCTCCATCGCCGACCGGCTGGGCGCCCTGCGCCGCCATGGGGACAGCCTGCCCGAAGGCCTGGAAACCCTGGTGGAGGACATCCGCCACTGGCTGGAAGCCGCCACCGACAGCCCCACGCATGACCAGCTGCGCACCCGTATCAGCGCGTTGAAGCCACAGGTGGACGGCGACCTGCAGCACCTGCAGCTGGCCTCCCTGCTGCTGCGGCTGGAAGAACTGGTGGACCTGTGGGCGGACTGCCGCGCCCTGCACCAGGCCATCGAGCAGGGCAGCGCGCCGCAGCACGCCAGCCACTACCGCCTAAGCACTCGCAGCGTGGCCGAAAGCCGCCACGTGGATTACGGCATGGCGGTGTTTTCCGCGCTCAGTGCGGGCATCGCCCTGATGAGCTACTGCGTGCTGTGGATCGGGCTGGGCTGGGAGGGCGGTGGCAATGGCGCGATGATGGCAGCGGTGGCGGCGGCGTTCTTCGCCGCGCAGGATGATCCCGCGCCCAGCATGATGTCCTTCCTGCTGTGGGCGGTGGTGGCCAGCGTGGTGGCTGGCATCTACCTGTTCGGGATCTTCCCGGCCGTGCACGATTTCGGCCTGCTGGTGCTGCTGCTGGCGGTGGTGTTCCTGCCGCTGGGCGTGCTGCTGCACCACCCCAGGACGATGCTGTTCGCGCTGCCGCTGACGGTGAACCTGGTGGCGCTGCTGAGCGTGCAGAACACCTACAGCGCCAACATCCAGAGCTTCGTCAATGCGGCGGTGGCGATGTTCATCGGGATTGGTTTTGCCGTGGTGATGACCCGCCTGTTCCGATCGGTGGGTGCCGAATGGACCGCGCGGCGGCTGGTACGACAGGGCTGGACCACGCTGGCCGAAGCGGCAGAAGGGCGCGGCCAGCAGGATCGAGAGCGCTTCGCCGCGCGCATGCTGGACCTGCTGGGACTGCTGGCGCCGCGGCTGGCGGCGACCCCGGAGGGCAGCGACATCGCCTCGGTGGACATGTTGACCGAAGCCCGGGTGGGGCTGAACATCCTGCAGCTGCGGCGCGCCCGGCTGGACCTGCCCGAACGCAGCCGCGAGGCGGTGGAACGGATCCTGGCCGAGATCGCCGCGCATTACCGCCGGCAGGTGGCCGCACGGCGTCCGTTGCACGGTGATGACGCGCTGCGCGAACGGCTGGATGCCTCGCTGTCGCGGGTCGGCGGGGTGGCCGCCTGCAAGGCACGCGACGAGGCGCTGATGGGCCTGGTGGGCCTTCGCTTCGCGTTGTTCCCGGACGCGGCGGCCGACAGCGCTGACGAATGAGGGTTGACCGCTGGCGGTAGCGTCGAGCCATGCTCGGCGGATTGCATCCGTTGCACGTTGCGCTGGCGGAAGCGCACCGCTGCGCTCGCCGAGCATGGCTCGGCGCTACCGTTTCACGTCGCATCCGCGGCCGGTTGCCGGGCAGTCACCCCGCCGCAAGCAGCGGCGCGGTACCCTGCGCGTCCGCGCTGCTGCGCACTTTCAACAGGAACATCCCGATGAGCTACGACATGATGGTCTTCGATGCCAGCGTGGCGCCGCGCGAAGCGACCGCCTTCATTGCCTGGTACGAGAAGCAGACCGACTGGAACGAGGATCATGACCATGATGATCCGAAGGTCGCCGCGCCGGCCCTGCAGGCCTGGTTCGCCGAGATCGCCGAGCACTTCCCGCCGATGAACGGCCCGCTGTCCGATGATGAGGACGACCGCGACGAAGTGACCGACTACAGCATCGCTGCCCATGTCATCTACGGTTCGTTCGCCGATGAGGTGGCCGAGCGTGCGCATGAGATGGTGCAGGTGCTGGCCTTCCAGCATGGCCTGGGCTTCTTTGATGCCAGCAGCGATGAAGCCGCCATCGTGTACCCGGACGGCACCGTGCTGGTCCTGGAATAAGCGATGCCTGAGGCAGCGCCGGGCCATGCTCGGCGTGCATGAAGGCGTTACAGCGGCAGTTCGCCCTGCACCGCCTGTGCGCCCAGCCGCCATGCCAGCCCGGACAACCGGCTGGCGTGGCGCTGCAGGGCCTTCTCCAACACCTCCGCAGGCCCCGCCAGGTGCAGCCGCGTACGCGCCCGGGTCAGCCCGGTGTAGACCAGTTCGCGCGACAGCACCCGGCTGTCATGCCGTGGCAGCTGCAGCCACACTTCGTCGAATTCCGAACCCTGCGCCTTGTGCACGGTCATCGCGAATGCGCTTTCGTGCGCCGGCAGGGCCGCCGGGTGGAACGCGCGCGGATTCGCCAGGTCATCGCCCGGGAACCAGGCGGCAAGACCGCCGTCGGCATCGCGCAGGCAGATTCCCACGTCGCCGTTGAACAGGCGGTGGCGGTAGCTGTTCTCGGTCACCAGCAGCAGCCTGCCGTGGAAGTAGCCGGCGTTTGCCCCGGCCAACAGGGTTTCGATGCGATGGTTGAGCCCGCGCGCGCCCTGCGGTCCTTCGCGCAGCGCGGTCAGCACCCGCAGCCGGCCGGCCTGGGCCAGCGCGGTCGCCGGATCACCGCTGTCGGCAAGCGCGCGCCACTGCGCCAGCAGGTGCTCACGCTGCTCCAGCAGGGGATCCAGCAGGCCTTCGTGGAAGCTGACACCGGCCAGCGTGCCCTGCCGCAGCAACGTCAGCGCCGACACGCTGTCACCCTCGCGTACCGCCGTGGCCAAGGGGGCGAGGTCCAGCGCATCGCTCTGCCGGTAGCCGCGCTGCAACTGCACCCGGCGGCCGGCAAACGGGGTGGGCGGTGCTTCCGGTCGCAGCGTGGCCGCCGCCAGCAACGGCTGCAGCGCGCGTGCATCGTCATGCCGCGTGCCCTCGCCGTCGCCGCTGGCACGCAGGATGGCGCTGAGCACATCGCCCGCCTCCACCGAAGGCAGCTGGTCCGGATCGCCGAGCAGGATCAGCCGCGTCCCGCTGCCGATGGCCTCCACCAGCTTGGCCATCATCGGCAGGTCGATCATCGACGCTTCATCGACCACCACCACATCGAACGGTAGCGGATTGTCGGAATGGTGGCGGAAGCGCGGGGAATCCGGGATCACGCCGAGCAGCCGGTGCAGGGTGGTGCCACTGCTGGGCAGGGCCGTGCACAGCCCAGGCGCCAGGCCTTCGGCCTGCAGCCGCCGCACCGCCAGACGCAGGCTTTCAGCCATCCGTTCGGCGGCGCGCCCGGTCGGTGCGGCCAGCGCCACGCGCGGCGCCGGTTGGCCCGCCTGCACGGCGTGCGCGACCAGCAGCAGCAACAGCCGCGCGATGGTGGTGGTCTTGCCGGTACCCGGTCCGCCGGTCACCAAGGCCAGCGGGTGGCGCAGGCTCACCACCGCAGCGCGCGCCTGATGGTCGACACGGGCGGCGGCCTGCGGGAACAACTGCGCGAACAGCGGCGCGATCGCCTCCAGCGCCACCGCCGGCAACGGGTGCCGGCCGATGCGCTGCAGCCCTTCGGCCAGCTGCCTTTCATATTCGCGGTAGCGGCGCAGATAGACCAGGCCGTTTTCCAGCACCAGCGGCGCGTCAACGCTGATCGCATCGGCCTGCTCCGGGCGTGACACCCACGGCGAGTCGTGCAGCTCCTGCAACCACTGGCCGGGGCCCGGCCAGGTGAAACTGCCTTCTACCAGCCGCTGCGGTTGCCCCGGATCGAAGCCGGCGTGTCCCTGCGACACCGCCAGCGACGCCAGCGCGGCGGCGACCAGGATGGAAGGCGGGGTCTCCGGCCGCAGCCGCCCGAGGCTGAGCGCCAGCGCATGGTCCAGCGTGCGCAGCTGGCCGGCGTTCTTCAGTTCGACCAGCAGGCTCATGCCACGCCCCCCACCACGCGGGCGACCAAGGCCGCTTGGGCGGCGTCACCGCCGGCGAACAGGGCGTCCAGTGCATCCACCAGTGCAGGCTCGAAACGCGCTGCATGCACGCCCTCGCCGTCCACGCCCAGCCCGCGACAGAACAGGTAGCGGATGCCGCCCATGTCGCGCGCGTAGTCGTAGCGGCTGCCCAGCCGGAAACGCAGCCAGCGATGCAGGGCGAGGGTGTAGATCAAGGCCTGCAGGTCGTATTCGCTGTGGCGCATGGCTGCGCGCAGCAGCTCCGGCGTATAGCCCGGCAAACGGTTGGATTTGTAATCGAGCACGTACCAACGCCCTTCGCGCACGTAGGTCAGGTCGATCTTGCCGGTCATCAGCCCTTCCAGCTGGCGGCGCAGGCCGAAGCCCCGGCGCGCCGGCACGATGCCGAAGCGATGCAGCAGCTGCAGCAGGGCGGGCACCGCGGTGGGCTGCATGGCGAAGTGGAACTCGATTTCCGCGCGGCGCTGGGCAGCCGGAAGATCGTGCAGGGCACCGCCCTCGGGCAAGGGCACGGTCAGGGTGTGGCCGACCAGCGGTACCAGTACCTCGACGCCGTCGTCGAGGTCGGCATCGGCGTAGCCTTCCTCGCGCAGCGCCTTGCGCAGCACCGCAGCCTGGCCTTCCGGCGCCTGCTGGCCCGGCTGCCAGCCGCCCCAAGCGGCGAAGTCGGTGTTCTCCAGCGCGTCGTGCAGCACGTTGCCGAAGCGGCTGCCCATGAAACGCGGATCCACCGCGATGGTGTCCGGCTCACTGCCGGCCGGCAACGCCGGTTCCAGGGGAAGTTCGGCACCGGCCGGTTCGTCGGCGGCGGGCGCGGGCACTTCGGTGGCGGCCGCATCGATCTCCTGGCCGGCATCGGCGTTGGCCAGCTGGGTGAAGCTGTACACCCACCAGTCGTGTGGCACCCGCCGTTCGATCGAACGCACCGGCGGCAGCTCGCCTTCGTCTTCCATCGCCAGCTGCGCAGGCCGGGTTGCCGGCGCGCGTTCATCGACCAGGATATCGGCGTGGGTCGCCAACGCCGACAGGTCGCCCAGCATCGGCGCCAGCCGGGTCTTCGCCAGCCCGGCCAGGTCGCCGACGGCGATCCACAGCGCTTGCTCGGCGCGGGTCAGTCCCACGTACAGCAGGCGCGCATCCTCGGCGCGCTGCTCCTGGTCGCGCAGCGAGGTGGCCGCGTCCCAGGCCGCGTCCTTGTCCAGCTTCCAGTGCAGTACGCGGCGATCCTGCGCGTGCACGGTGCAGTTGCTGGCGGTGTTCGGCGCGCCGCCGTCGATGCCGACGAACGGCAGGTAGACCAGCGGGTATTCCAGGCCCTTGCTCTTGTGCAGGGTGATGATCTGTACCCGGCGCGCGTCCGATTCCAGCCGCAGCAGCTGCTGTTCGTCGTTCTGGTCGGCATGCGCCATCTGGCCCTGCAGCCAGTCCAGCAGGCCGTGCATGCCCAGCGCCTGGGCCGACGCCTCCTGCAGCAGCTCGCCCAGCTGCAGGTAATTGGTCAAGCGGCGTTCGCCATCCAGCAGCGCCAGCAGGCGTTCGGCCTGGCCGGCGCAGGCATCGGCGATCACCGCGAACGGTCCGCCGCGGGTCCAGCGTTCGCGCCACTGCAACAGCTGCGCCTGGTAGCCGCGCTGCACATCGCCGTCGCGTTCCATGCCGGCGATCGCTGCGGCGTCCTGGCCCAGCAGCACCGTCGCCAGTGCAGCGCGCAGGCGCCCTTCATCGGCCGGCTGCAGCAGGGCCATCAGCAGCGCGCGCAGGTCCTGCGCTTCGGTGGTGGCAAACAGGCTCTGCTTGCCCGCGGCAACGGCGGGAATACCGGCCGCGGCCAGTCCCCGCTGCACCAGGGTGGCTTCGCGGTGCGAACGCACCAGCACCGCGATGTCGCCCGGCTGTACCGGGCGACCGCGCAGTTCGGCGCGTCCGGCGCGTGCGTCCACCAGCACCTGGTGGATGTCGGCCACGCAGGCGGCGCAGGCCACCTCGCGTGAGGGATCGGCGTTGAACGGGCGCCCGCCTTCGTTGCGCAGCACGCGCAGGGTCAGGCCCGGTGCCGGCTGGCCATCGCGCAGGTAGTCCGCGTCGATGCGCACGCCACCGGCGGCCACCGGTTCGAACGGGATGCCCTCGTCCAGGAAAGCGGTGGGCCCGGCGTTGTCGTACAGCGACTGCAGCGCACGCAGCACGCTGGGGCGCGACCGGAAATTGCGGTCCAGCGCCGGCGCGACCTGCGCCCCGCGCTTGGCCTTGAGATAGGTGTGGATGTCACCGCCGCGGAACCCGTAGATCGCCTGCTTGGGGTCCCCGATCAGGAACAACGCGGGCGCCAGCCCGGCCTCGCGCGTTGCGGCGCTGTCGCCGAACACGGTATGGAAGATGCCCCATTGGCGATCATCGGTGTCCTGGAATTCGTCGACCAGCGCGATGCGGTACTGGCTGCGCAGCTGCCGCACCAGAGTGTCGCGGTGCGGGCCGGCGAGCGCGTTGGCCACCCCATCGATCAGGTCGTCATAGGTCTGCACGCGACGTACGCGCTTGAGCGCATCCAGCCGCTGGCGCGCTTGCGCACGCAGGCCGTGCAGGAAATTGATCGCGCGGCCACGCAGCCAGTCCAGCCGCGCCTGACGGGCCTGCAGGTAGTCCTGCAGCGCAGGCTGCAATGGCGATGCCGGCGTGCGGCCGGCATGCGCCTTGTTGGTCTTGCCTTCCAGCGCCGCGGGCAGCAGCGCAGCCAGGCGTTCGCTGTCGAGCACCGTGGCCGGCCCGTCGTGCAGCGCCCAGTCGCGCAGCTGCGAACACAGCGGCTGCAGCCAGGTCAGTCTGTAGGAGGCGCCGTTGAGCCACTTGGCATCCACCGCTTCGCACAACGCTGCGAAGAAGGCATCACCGTGATCGGTGATGGCCTGGCGCAGCGCATCGGTTACCTGTTGCAGCCGCGGCGTCGGATCCTCACCGATCACGGCCGCTGGCGGCAGCAGCGGCAACGGCTTCAACAGGTCAGGCAGGTCACCGGCCAGGGCTTCGGGGTTCTTCCACAACCAGGTCAGCGCGTCGATCGCGGTGGCATCACTGGCATGCACGCGCCACAGGTCGGCGGCCAGCTCTTCCAGCAGCGCACGCTCGCTGGCCAGCAGCTCGGGGGGGTCGAAGGTATGCCCGCTTTCCAGCGCATGCTCGCGCAGCACGCGGGTGCAGAAGCCGTGGATGGTGAAGATCGCGGCGAGGTCGATCTCATCGGCGGCAACCTGCAGGCGGCGCTGCAGCGCCGCGGCGCTTTCAGTCCCGGTCTCCAGGTGTCGCTGCAGCACCCAGCGGGTCAGCAGCACGTCCGGGGTATCGTCGTCGGCCGGGGCGCGGTCCACCAGCTGCGCGGCCAGCGCCAGCCGTTCCCGGATGCGCTTGCGCAGCTCCTGGGTGGCCGCATCGGTGAAGGTCACCGCCAGCACCTGGCCGATGCGCAGGCCCTGTTCCACCACCAGCCGGGTGAACAGCGTGGCCAGGGTAAACGTCTTGCCGGTGCCGGCGCTGGCTTCGATCAGCTGCACCCCGTGCAGCGGCAGCGCCAGGTACGGATCATCGTGCAGCGTGTCCATGTCGTTGTTCATGCGCCGCCCTGCCCGGCTTCATCGCGCAGCGCGCGGCCTTCGCGCACCGCGCTGAACACCACGCGGCTGATATGCAGCAGGTCGGCGAAGCTGGCCTCGTCCTTGAACGGATCCTGCCCGCGCAGTGCAAGCTGGATCGCCTCGCCCTGCGCTTCGCCCCAGCTGCGCTCCGAGCCGTGCCAGCGCTTGGCGCCTTCGCTGAACTGCTTTTCCGCAGGCGTCGTGTGCAGGGTCCAGCCGGTGTAGGGGCCGAATGGCAGCGGCTCACGCAGGCCGCGCGTGCGCAGTTGCAGCAGGCTGCGCAGTGCATCCCGTGCCTGGGCGGGCGGCAAGGCGGGCAACAGGTGCGGGCCCACGCCGTTCTCGCCTTCATCGTGGAACTGCACCAGCGGCAGTGCATCGCCGGCAGCGTTGGCCAGCAGCCAGTCCAGCCCATGGCGGATCGCCGCATTGCCGTTCAGGCTTCCGGTGCGCAGGCGCACCAGGCCTGCGGGGTGGCGGTCAGCGACCCGGCCGTGCAGGCGCACACCGTCGATGTCGACCTCGTAGCGGCGGCTTTCCAGCGGTGCATTCCCCAGCCACTCGCGCAGTGCCAGCGCGTACGGGCGCGCCTGCGCCTGCAGCGCATCGAAACCGCGCTCGCCCAGTGCACCGGACGGCAGCAGCGCACGCGCGCGCAACCGCGGGTACAACGGTACGTCGTCCTCCTGCAGCGTGGCCCGCACCACCGCCAGCTGCACGCTGCGCGCTTCGGGGCTGCGTTCGGACAGCACCAGCGGCTCCACGTCGTCGGTTTCCTGCAGGTCGCCGGGCAGGCGCAGACCCAGCGACAACGACAGGAACTGGCCGGCGGGATCGACCAGGAAGCGGCGCAGTTCATCCAGCGACAGCCGCGACTCCAGCGGTTCGGTGGTCGCCACCGGCGCGGGCAGCGGCGTGCTGATCCAGGCCGGCAACTGGCCACGGGCGCCGCCGACGGTGGCCGCGGCGGGATGCCATTGGCGGCGATAGCTGAAACGGCGCGGATCGCCGCCGCCGAACGCGGCCGGCGAGAACGGCTGCAGGGCGTGCCGCACCACGAACTGCCGGGCGGCCTCGCGCGGTTCGGCGTGGTACTGCATCGCCGCCTCGATCAGTTCACTGACCAGCACCGAGGGCTCGCGCACGCTGCCGTCGCGCGGGTCCGCGCCGAGGTAGCTCAGGTAGAACGCATCCTGCGCGGCGGCGAACAGCTGCAGGAACAGGAAGCGATCATCCTCGCGCAGCGAACGGTCGCCCGGGCGGCGGCGCGCGCTGTCCAGTTCGGCGGTGAGCTGGTTCAGTCCGGCCGCCGGGTCGCGTCGCGGGAAGTCGCCATCGTTCAGGCCCAGCACGCAGATCACCCGGAACGGCAGCAGGCGCATCGGCACCATGCGACCGAAGCTGATGCCACCGGTAAGCAGCGGCGCGCGCGTATCGGCCTCGGCCAGGGCACCGGCGAAATGCGAGCGGATCACCTCGGCCGGGACGCGGCCGTCGAATCCGGCCTTGTCCGCGTCTTCGGCGAACTGGTTGATCAGCCGACGCAGGCGTTCCAGCGCACGCTGGCTATTGGGCGAGGACGGCGGGGTCGGCAGCAGCGCGTCGAGCAGGCCCAGCAGGCGCTGCCGCCACTGCGCCGGTGACAGCGCTTCACCCAGCCGCTGCTGGTACACGGCCAACACGCGCAGCAGGCGCAGCAGCCGGTCCAGCGCCTCCAGCGCACTGCCTTCGAGTTCCGGCCACGGGGCCACGCCGGCGATGTCGCCGTCGCTGCCACTGGCGTGGCCGAGCAGCAGGCGGTCCAGCGCGAACTGCCAGGTGAAGGCATCGTCGGCCGGCGCCAGATGCTGGCGGCGGTGGTCCGCGCTGAGTCCCCAGCGCACGCCCGCCGCCTGCAGCCAGTCATGCAGGCGATCGAATGCGGCGGCATCCAGTCCGGCTGCTTCGGCCAGCGGCGCGCTGGCCAGCAGGTCCAGCACTTCGTTCAAGCCGAAGCGCGACACCGGCAGTCCCAGCAGGTGCACGAAGACATCGGCCAGCGGCTCGCCGGCCAGCGGGCTGGTGTCGGCCAGCGCATAGGGAATATGGTCTTCGCCGCCGCTGCGACCGCCGAACACCGCTTCCAGGTAGGGCACGTATGGATCGATGTCCGGTGCCAGCACGGCGATGTCGCGCGCCTGCAGCGGTGGGTCGAAGCGTGGATCCTGCAGCAGGCCCCGCAGCTGGTCATGCAGCACCTGCAGTTCGCGCAGGCGGGTATGGCAGGCATGTACCTGCAGGCTGGGATCGTCCAGCCGCAACGCCGGCAACGGCGGGCCCGAAGGCAGGCCACGGCGGTGGAAGAGGTCGCGCTGCAGCCGGTGCAGCAGGCTGTCGGACAGGCCGCCCTGGTCCATCGGCGGGCGCACGTCGTCCTCGGGATCATCGTAGGCGCCGATCTCCCCGGACGGATGCACCACTTCGTAGCTGCCCAGCACCGCCATGAAATCGCGCCCGGCCGCACCCCAGGCTTCCAGCAGGCGGTTCTCGCCGGCGGCCTCGCCGAACGGATCCGGCGCGCCGCTGCGCAGCTTTTCGCCCAGCGTCTGCAGGTCGCCCCAGTAGGCCTGCACCGGCGTGGGCAGGTAGAAATGCAGCTCGCCCACGCGCGCCTGGGTGGCCATCACCCGCAGCACGTCCGGCGAAATGTTCAGCGTGGCGAACGCGGACAGGCGCAGTGGCAGGCCCTGCGGCAACGGTTTGCCGGCGCCTTCGAACTGCTCCAGGTAGGCCTGGATGCGGCGCGCGCGGTAGCCGCGTCCCTGGGCGATGGCACGCCACAGGATCGCCTGTGGATCCTGCCGATCGGCACCGGCGTCCCAGCGCAGCAGCCAGTCGCGGCGCCACGCCTGGTATTTCTCGAACACGCCGGCCAGCTCGCCGGCCAGCGCCCACGGCTTCAGCGGATCGCCGCCGGACAGGTAGCTGTGCAGCGCGCGCATCGGCGGCTGCGCCATCAGATGCTCATCGCCAAGCGCGGCATACAGGCGCCAATGCAGGGCCGCCGCGTCCAGGTCCTCGGCCTCGCCGGGAACGTTGGCGTTCAACGCGCGCGCCACGAACTCTCCGGGGGTCAGGAACTCCAGGTTGGCGGCCACGCCGTATTCGGCCGCCAGGGTGGACTGCAACCAGCGCCGCATCGCCACCTGCGGGATCAGCACCACTTCCGGGTCCAGCAGCGGCTGGCCAGGCAGCGGCGCGCGCACGTGCCGCGCCAGCAACGCGGCCAGCACGTCCAGCGAGTTGGAATGGTAAAGACGGAAATCGCTGGAGGGGTCGCTCATTGCCTACAGTTTGCCGTAGCAGCGCGGTAAATGAATGCCCGACGCATCCGCGCTGCCGATCGCCTCCTGCGGATTGTTCCGCCGGGCTGCTTCGACTGTCCCGGAGCGGCTGCGCCCCTACCGCAACGACGCATGCGACAATACTGGACGGTCCAGTACGCTTATGTTCAGCGCCACGCCCTGATCCTTCACGTTGGAAAATTGTTAAATGGTGCCCATGCAGGCTTCCACCACTCCTCTGGTGCAGTTGACCAACGTCCGCATCGAGCGCGGCGGACGCACGATCCTGCGCGATGTGTCGCTGCAGGTCCCGCAGGGCAGCATCACCGCCGTGCTCGGTCCGTCCGGCAGTGGCAAGTCGACCCTGCTGGCCGCGCTGACCGGTGAGCTGCGTCCGGTGCAGGGCGATGTCACCCTGTTCGGCAAGCCGATCCCGACCGGCAACCGCGACCTGCTGGAAATGCGCAAGAGCGTCGGTGTGCTGCTGCAGGGCAACGGGCTGCTGACCGACCTCACCGTGGGCGAGAACGTGGCGCTGCCGCTGCGCGCGCATACCCGGCTGCCGGTCGCCGTGCGCGAGCGCCTGGTGCAGATGAAGCTGCATGCGGTGGGCCTGCTGTCGGCCGGTGATGCCTGGCCGCGTGAACTGTCCGGCGGCATGGCACGCCGCGTCGCGCTGGCCCGCGCGCTGGCACTGGACCCGCCGCTGATGATCTACGACGAGCCGCTGACCGGGCTGGACCCGATTGCCTCCGGGGTCATCATGAGCCTTATCCAGCGCCTCAACCACAGCCTGGGACTGACCAGCATCATCGTCAGCCACCACGTGCACGAAACGCTGCCGATCTGCGATCAGGTGATCGCCATCGCCAACGGTGGCGTGGTGTTCCAGGGCAGCCCGGCCGCGCTGGAAGCCAGCCAGGATCCGTTGCTGCAGCAGTTCCTGCACGGCCGTCCGGATGGCCCGATCCCGTTCGACGCCGCGCCCCGCGCGAGGACTGCCTGATGCCCTTCGTTGCCGCCACCCGCTCGCTGGGCCGCGCCGGTCTGTTTTCGTTGACCGTGCTGCGCGGCTCGCTGCCGACCGCCGATTTCCTGGCCGAACTGACCCGCGAGATCTACAAGATCGGCGCGCGCTCGCTGCCGATCATCGCCGTCGGCGGGGCCTTCGTCGGCCTGGTGCTGACCCTGCAGGGCTACCGCACGCTGACCACCTTCGGCGCTGCCGATGCACTGTCCACGCTGCTGGGCCTGTCGCTGTACCGCGAGCTGGCGCCGGTGCTGACCGCGTTGCTGTTCATCGGCCGCGCCGGCAGTTCGATCGCCGCCGAACTTGGCCTGATGCGCGCCACCGACCAGATCAAGGCGCTGGAGCTGATGGCCATCGACCCGATCGCCAAGGCCGTGGCCCCGCGCTTCTGGGCGGCGGTACTTACCGTGCCGCTGCTCACCGGGGTGTTCTGCTCGCTGGCGATCTCGGCCAGTTACTTCGAAGCGGTACACCTGCTGGGCCTGGACAACGGCGTGTTCTGGTCGGCGCTGCGCAACAGCGTGGACTTCTGGAACGACTTCGGCGTGGCGATGCTGAAATCGGCCATCTTCGGCGGCACCGCGGCGCTGGTGGCTTCGTACGTGGGCTTCCACGCCGAGCCGACCATCGAAGGCACTTCCGTCGCCACCACCCGCGCGGTGGTCAATGCCTCGCTGCTGGTGCTGATGTTCAACTTCGTGCTGTCGGCCATGCTGTTCCAATAACTGTATTCCTTCCTGGTTCCGGCGCTTGCCAGCGCGGGAACGACCTGAAACTTCCGCCCTGGATATACCGGGGCACTTGTCAAAAATGGTGAAATGAACATGGCCATCCGCGGTCCCAGACTGGAATTTTCCGTCGGCGCCTTCCTGCTGCTGGCACTGGCCTCGCTGTTGGTACTGGCGGTCGCTTCGACCAACCAGCGCTGGGGCCTGGGCGGTAGCGGCTACGAGTTGAAGGCCCGTTTCTCGCAGATCGGCCAGTTGCGCAAGCAGGCGCCGGTGAAGATCGGCGGGGTCAACGTCGGCCAGGTGGCGGCCATCGACCTGGATCCGGTCAAGTTCGACTCCATCGTCACCATCAAGATGGACGGCAAGTTCAAGGACCTGCCGGCCGACACCTCCGCCGGCATCTTCACCAGCGGCCTGCTCGGCGAGAGCTATATCGGCCTGCAACCGGGCGGCGATCCGGACGTACTGAAGGCCGGCGATGAAATCGTGTTCACCCAGCCAGCGGTAGACCTGATCCAGCTGGTCGGCAAATACATGTTCAGTGGTGGCGGCGCCGGTGGCGACGCAGCACCGTCCAACCCATCCCACGACGGCGCGCCCGCGCCCGCTACGGAAACCCAACCATGAGAATGAAACTGCTCCCGCTCCTGCTCGCTTCGACCCTGCTGGCCGCCGCTCCGCTGATCGCATCGGCGCAGGCGCCTGCCGCTGCCGCCGCCACCCAGGGCCAGGCCGGCAAGACCGTGATCGATGCCAGCACCCGCATCATGACCACCCTGCAGCAGCGCAAAGCCGAGTTCAGCAAGGACCCGACCGCGCTGCGCAACTTCATCAACAGCGAGCTCAACCGCACCTTCGACCGCGATTACGCGGCACGCCTGGTGCTGGGCGCGCATTCGCGCGGCGCCTCCGATGCGGACATCAAGCTGTTCGCCGATGCGATGGCCGACAACCTGATGCAGCGTTACGGTTCGGCCCTGCTGAACATCCAGGGCCGGCCGAGCTTCCGCCTGAAGGGCGAGAGCCCGTTGCCGGGCAACCGCGGCGTGCGCGTGGCCACCGAACTGGTGCGCTCGGGTGACCAGCCGACCCCGGTCGAGTACCTGATGCGCAACACCGATGGCCAGTGGAAGATCTTCGACGTCAACATCGAAGGCATCTCCTACGTGCAGACCTTCCGCAACCAGTTCGACGCCCCGCTGCGCCAGAAGGGCATCAAGCAGGTCGCCACCGAGCTGCGCAGCGGCACCATGCAGGCCGGAACCCCGGGCAATGGCAAGTAACAGCGCCCAGGCCCGGCTGGACCAGGGCACCCTGCATCTGTCCGGCGTGCTGGACCGCAGCGCGGTGATCGCGCTGTGGCCGCAGCTGCAGTCACTGGGCGATGCTGCACAGGCGCTGGACCTGACCGATGTGCCGCGCGTGGACAGCGCCGGCGTGGCCCTGCTGGCCGAACTTGCCGCGCGAGCGCGGCAGCAGGGACGGACGCTGGCCATCAACGGCTCGCCGGCCGGCCTGACCGAACTGGAGGCGGCCTATCGGCTGTCTGCAGACCTTGATTTCAATGCCCCTTCTGCCGCGAGCTGACATGAACGTCGTACGCATACTCCCCCTGTTCGTCCTGGTCGCCACGCTCAGTGCGTGTGCGGCCAAACCGGCCCGTGACAGCGCCCCCAGCGCCGGCACCGTGGTCCCTGCAACCCAAGCGCCGGTCGCCGATGCAGCTCCCGCCCCGGTCGTCGACGATGCGTCCGCCAGCGCCGACGCCGCGCCGGTCGCAGGGTCGCCGACGCCCGCCGCCGCGGCGCGGCCCTCGGTGGATGCCGATGGTGATGGCACGCCCGATGCCACCGAAGACGACTTCGCCGCGCTGTACGGCAGCGATGGGGTCAGCGGTGGATCCGCAGCCGCCTACGATCCGTGGGAACCGCTCAACCGCCGCGTGCACCGCTTCAACGTGGTGGTGGACAACGCCGTCGCGCGTCCACTGGCCACGGCCTACACCAACGTGGTGCCGCGCTTCGCACGCACCGGCGTGAGCAATTTCTTCAGCAACATCCGCTCGCCGGTGACCATCGTCAACCAGTTCCTGCAGGGCCGTCCGGACGATGCCTGGGACACCATGGGCCGCTTCCTGATGAACAGCACGCTGGGCATCGGCGGCCTGTTCGATCCGGCCAGCAAGGCGATGATCGCCAACCGCAAGGAAGACTTCGGCCAGACGCTCGGTGCGTGGGGCTGGCGTCCGTCGCGCTACGTGGAACTGCCGTTCTTCGGGCCGCGTACCGTGCGTGATGTGTTCGGCCTGGCCGGCGACATTCCGCTTTCGCCGATCCGCCAGATCGAAGAAGACAAGGTGCGCATCGGCCTGCAGGGCCTGCAGCTGGTTGACGCGCGTTCGCAGCTGCTGGCCGCTGATGACATCCGTTCCAGCGCCGTGGACGAGTACGCCCTGGTGCGTGATGCGTGGCTGCAGCGCCGCAACTACCAGATCGAGAACGATCTGCGCGGCAAGCATGCACGTGGCAAGGACGATCTGGATTCGCCGATCCCGGTGGATGCGATGCCGATGCCGCAGTGGGGCAACTGACGGGCATTGCAGCGAACGGCTGAGCCCCTCGTGGCGGTTCGCTTGGGGCGGTTTACGGTGTGGGGGCCGGGCAATGGGCTTGGTCGGGGGACGGCAAAAGCCGCATCCTGCGGGCCTCGTTTCACGGGTTCACGCCATCGCATTCGCGCTGCCGCTCCCACGCTTTGCTGCGCAAACCGTGGGCCCCGTCTCACCACTATCCACACCCCGCCGCTTCGCGGCCGCCCCTGACTCAGGGGCTCCCTCCACCAGAGGGGCCACGGGGACCTCCGGTAGCGCCGACCCATGGTCGGCGGAATGTTCCCGCCAACGGCCCGCTGCGCTCGCCGACCATGGGTCGGCGCTACTGCTTTTCTTTCTCTCTTCTACGTGGCGGGACGCGCGCGCGGACGGTCAGGGCCGGGTGGGAGGGGTTGGTGGGGGCGTGGAGCGCCAGGGATGGCGCGACACGAGGCCCGCAGGAGCGGCTCTTGCCGTCCCCCACCAACTCCTCCCGCCCGGGCCCAGCCCAACAAACCGCGCAGTTCGCGCCCCACCACGAGGGGCTGCGCCGTTCGCGGACTCAGGCCGCCAATGCGGCGTCCACGGCTTCGCGCACGCGTGCGTCGTCCGCGGTTACATCCGGGGCGAAACGGGCGATGACCTGGCCGTCGCGGCCGATCAGGAACTTCTCGAAATTCCACAGGATGCCCGGTGCCGGCCGGGCCAGGTCCTTGGCCGCCAGGCGTTCGCGCATCGGACCTTCGCCGATCGCCTGCGGTTGGGCGGCGATCAGCTGCTGGTACAGCGGATGCACGTCATCGCCGGCCACGCTGATCTTGGCGAACATCGGGAAACTCACGTCATAGGTCAGCTGGCAGAACTGCTGGATGTCCGCTTCGCTGCCCGGCTCCTGGCCGAGGAAGTTGTTGGCCGGGAAACCGAGGACTTCAAGGCCCTGCGCCTGCTTTTCCACGTACAGCTTCTGCAGGCCTTCGTACTGCGGGGTCAGGCCGCACTTGGAGGCGACGTTGACCACCAGCAGCACCTTGCCGCGGTAATCGGCCAGCGAGGCCGGCTGGCCTTCGATGGTGGTGACGGGAACATCCTGGATCGACTGGGTCACGGCGGACTCCTGGTTGGAGGTTGAAAGGGAGGCATCACGCAGGGGACGCGCGGCAGCGCGCGCTCAATCCACGCAGATCGTGCCCTGGGCAACGCCGCCGTCGATACGCTGGCGGCAGCCGAAGTTTTCGCTGGCATCGCGCTGGCAGACACCGGAGGCCGGCGAACCGGCAACCACCTCACCGATGGCCAGGCACTGGCCGCTGCAGTCGGCCTTGGCATTGCACGTCTTGCCGGCATCGGCATACGGCACGACGCACTGCACGCGCTGCAGGCGACCCAGCGGGCGCAGCTCGCCGCCCTTGGCGGTACAGGCGGCGGCGTCCAGCGCGGCCACGGCCGGTACCGTGTCGGCGGCCGTCGTGGCAGCACCCGGGCGGCTGCCACCGAAAGCACAACCGGCAAGGGAGGTCACCAGCAACAGGCTGGCCAGCAGGGAAAGGCGCATCGGCGGTATCCATGAGGGTGCGAGTGAGCCGCCGAGGATACCGAAGCGATGTGTCTACTCCCCGTCAGGCGCCACCAGTTGCTGCACGGTGTCCGGCTGCAGTTCAGGCGGCAACGCCTTCTTGGCCTTGCTGCCGAGCTCGGCCAATCGTCGCGCGCGGCTGATCGCCGAATGGCGCGAATCCTGCAGCCGGTTGCGCGCATTGGAGAAGGCGGCGGTGGCATCTTCGAGCTTCTTGCCGACGTTGTTGAAATCGGTCAGGAACGCCATCAGCGCGTCCAGCACCAGGCCACCGGCATCGCTGATCTGCAACGCCTGCTTCTGCACCTTGTCGCGCGTCCACAGCCGTTCGGCCACGCGCAGCAGCGCCATCAGCGTGTTGGGCGAAGCGAACACCACCTTGTTGTCGAAGGCATAGGTCTGCAGCGAAGGATCGGCCGACAGCGCCGCCGACAAGGCCCCTTCGATCGGCACGAAGGCGATGGTCACATCCAGCGTCTGTTCTTCGCCCATCGCCTTGGGATAGTTGCGTACGCCGAGGTCGCGCACATGCGCGCGCAGCGCGGTGGCATGCCGCAGCAGCGCTTCGCCGCTGGCTTCGGGGGTCACTGCGTTCATCGCTTCCTGCCACGCCACCAGATTGACCTTGCTGTCGACCACGATGCTGCGCTGGTCCGGGAAGTTCACCACCACGTCCGGGCGCAGGCGTTCGCCTTCGTCATCCACCACGTGCTGCTGGCGCTTGTAGTGCACGCCTTCTTCCAGCCCGGAGCCGCGCAGCACCGTTTCCAGCATCAGCTCGCCCCAGTCGCCGCGCACCTTCGCATTGCCCTTCAAGGCGTTGGTGAGGGCTGCGGCCTGCGAGGCCATGTCCTGGTTGAGCGTCTTCAGTTCGCCCACCGCGCCGAGCAGGCTGGCGCGTTCGCGGGCTTCTTCGGCGTACAACACGTCGACCCGGCCGCGGAACTCCTGCAGGCGTTCGGTGAAGGGTTTCAGCAGGTTCTCGATGTCCTGCCGCGACTGACCGGTGGCATGGCGTACGTTCTTCTCGAACTGTTGGCCGCGTTCTTCGAAGACCTTGCCGGCCAGTTCGGCGAAGGCGCCGCTCAGCTTCTCCTTGGCGCTGTCCAGGTAGGCGCGCAGTTCGTCACTGGCCTGCTGGGAGTGCTGCAGGTTGGCCTGCAGGCGGGTGTGCTCGCCGTGCAGCTGCTGGTAGCTTTCGCGCTGGGCCTGCAGCTGCTGCTGCGTTTCAGCCAGCTGTGCCTGCAGCTGCTGCAGGGCGTTGCCACGTTCGACCAGGCGGGTGTCACGCTCGCTGGCCAGTGCGGCGTCGCGTTCGATGCGGCCCTGTGCCGCGCTGAGTGCCTGCTGCGCTTCCAGTCCACGCCGGCGTTCGCCTTCGATGTCGTCCTGCAGCGACTGCAGGCGTCCACGCAGCTGGCCGGCGTCCACCTGCGCGGCCAGGCTGCGGTCGCGTTCTTCGGCCAGCGCCTGGCGCAATGCATCCAGCTCGTGGGTGTCGGTACCACCGCCGGAGCGGCGCAGCACCACCACCAGCAGGACAAGGATGACGGCCAGCAACAGCACGGCCAGTAGAGCAAGCGTCTGGGTTTCCATGCGCCTAGTTTAGGCGGGTGCCGTCTCATGCGCTGCGCCGGGGGGGTCGAACGGGTTGGACCCCCTCGCGGCTGGCAGCTTTCAAGCGGGATGTCGCGATCGGGCCCGGGCGGGTGGGGTTTGCAGGACACGCCGCAAGTACGTCCGTGTAGGCTGCGTCGCCGCATCCATGCGGCTCAGCGTCCTGCAAACCCCACCCGCCCGACCCGCTGACGGTTCCTGCGTGGTGCCGGCCGCGTTTGAAGAAGAAGAGAGAGGGGTCAGAGTCCTTTTGCGCGCAAAAGGACTCTGACCCCGGATGCATGGCGACGGGCTTACCAGCCTTCCAGCACGATCTTGCCCTTGGCTTTCTGGCTTTCGATCAGTGCGTGCGCGCGGCGCAGGTTGGCGGCGTTGATGCGGCCCAGGTTTTCGCCCAGCGTGGTGCGCAGTACGCCGGCATCGATCAGGCCGGCGACGCGGTTGAGCAGGGCGTGCTGCTGCTGCATGTCGGCGGTCTGGTGCAGCGGCCGGGCGAACATGAACTCCCAGTGCAGCGAGGCGCATTTGCGCTTCAGCGCCATCACGTCCAGTTGGCCGGGGTCGTCGATCAGGCCAAGCTGGCCCTGCGGTGCCAGCGCTTCGATGATCTGCGCGTAATGCTGGTCGGTGTGGGTCAGGCTGGCTACGTGCTCGACGTGCGCGATGCCAAGCCGCGCCAGGCCTTCGGACAGCGGCTGGCTGTGGTCGATGACATGGTGCGCGCCCAGCGCGTACACCCAGTCCTGGGTTTCCGGGCGCGAGGCGGTGCCGACCACGGTCAGCCTGGTCAGCTGGCGTGCCAGCTGCACCAGGATCGAGCCGACGCCGCCGGCCGCGCCGATCACCAGCAGGGTCTGGCCTTCGCCGGTGCCCTCGGCGATGCGCAGGCGGTCGAACAGCAGTTCCCAAGCGGTGATCGCGGTCAGCGGCAGCGCCGCAGCGCTGGCATCGTCCAGGCTGGACGGCTTGCGGCCGACGATGCGCTCGTCCACCAGCTGGTATTCGGCGTTGCTGCCGGCACGATCGATGGCGCCGGCGTAGTAGACCTCGTCACCGGGCTGGAACAGGGTGACCTCACTGCCCACCGCATCCACCACGCCCACGGCGTCGAAGCCGAGCACGCGCGGGCTTTCGGTGGCGGCGCTGCGGCGCACCTTGGCATCGACCGGGTTCACCGCCACTGCCTTCACTGCCACGCGCAGGTCGCGTGGGCCCGGGGTGGGGGTGTCCAGATCGATATCGACCAGCGATCTGGCGTCGTCCGGCGACAGGCCAGCGTGGGTATAGGCAACAGCGCGCATGGGGTGACTCCGCAGCGGGGGGAATACGCTCAGGATGGACGCTGCAGGTGACGCTGGAAAGGCGCAGAATCAGGCATCACTTTCTCTGTTGTGGTGAAAATGGTCCGGTTCGACGACCTGCAGCTTTTCGTGCGCACCGCGGCGCTGGGCAGTTTCAGCCGTGCAGCGCGCGAGGTCGATCTGCTGCCCGGTCAGGTGGCTGCGGCGATCGCGCGGCTGGAGCGCGAGCTCGACCTGCGGCTGTTCGTGCGCACCACCCGCAGCCTGCGCCTGACGGCTGAAGGCGCGCAGTACCTGCCTTATGCGCAGGAAGGCCTGGCAGCGCTGCGCGAAGGCCAGGCGCGGGTACAGGGTGAAGCCGCCGAACTGGCCGGCACCCTGCAGGTGGCGGCGCCATCGGACCTGGGCCGCAACGTGCTGCTGCCCTGGCTGACCGCGTTCCGCCGCGCGCATCCGCGGCTGCAGCTGCATCTGCAGCTTTCCGACCAAGTGGCCGACGTGTTCCGCGATCCGGTCGATATCGCCTTCCGGTTGGGCCGCTTCGACAACGCCAGCTATGTCGCCCTGCCGCTGCTGGCGGGCAACCGCCGCGTGCTGGTGGCGTCTGGCGCCTACCTGCAGGCGCACCCGGTACCGGACAGCCTGGATGCGCTGAAGGACCACGCCTGCCTGCTGTACCAGCTGGGCGGGCGCACCCACGACCGCTGGAGTTTCGAACAGGATGGCCGCCGCAGCGTGGTGCCGGTGCGGGGTGCGCTGCTGTGCGACGACGCCGACGTGGTGCGGCGCTGGGCGGTGGCCGGGGAAGGCATCGCCTACAAATCGTGGCTGGATGTCGGCGATGACGTGCGTGCAGGACGCCTGGAGGTGCTGCTGGACGGCCAGGGCGAGAGCCTGCCGTTGAACCTGGTCTGCCCGCACCGCAAGCAGTTTTCGCCGGCGGTGCGGCAGTTGCATGGGTTCCTGGGTGAGCGGCTGACGCCGTTGCTGCAAGGGTTGCCCACCGCCCGGTAGTGACGGCCGCTGGCCGTCACCGTGCTGCCGCTGCGCTCGCCGAGCATGGCTCGGCGCTACCGATCCCGTTGCCGCGGTAGTGACGGCCGCTGGCCGTCACTACAATGAAGCCCCCTGCGTTGAACGAGTAAGCCGCCATGCCGTGGATGGGCATCCAGGACCTGTGGACCTTCCTGGTCGCCGTTCTGGTGTTCCTGGCCCTGCCGGGTCCAGGCACCTTCACCCTGCTCACCGCCACCGGGCGCGGTGGCGTGCGGGGAGGCTACACGGCGTTGGCCGGCCTGCTGGTGGGCGACCAGATCCTGATGTGGCTGGCGTTGGCCGGCGTGGCCGCGCTGCTCAAAGCCAATCCGACCGTGTTCCATGCCGTGCAGTACCTGGGCGCGGCCTACCTTGTGTGGGTGGGCATCAGCCTGCTGCGCACGCCGAAAGCCGACGGCAGCGACCTGCCGGGCAGCGTGCGGCTGGCACCGGGCCACTATTTCCGCCAGGCGATCCTGGTCAGCCTGCTCAACCCGAAAGCCATCCTGTTCTACATGGCCTTCCTGCCGCTGTTCATCGACCCGCGCCAGCACCAGGGCGTGGCCACCTTCGCGGCACTGGCCGGGATCATCTTCGTGGTCAGCGTGGCGTACTGCTCGCTGCTGATCGGGGCAGGCAACCTGGCTCGCCGTCGGTTGATCCAGCATCCGCGCATCAGCGACTTGTTGCGGCGCGTGGCCGGGGTGTTCCTGCTGGGCTTCGGCATCCGGCTCGGACTGAATGGCTGAGGCATTGTGCCGATTCCGGCAGCGGTTGCCGGGTGCAGCGCCAAGCGGTTTGTCAATGAGCGTCCGTCAGTAGTAATGCTGCGCCGCATTCGGTCACACTCGGGCTCTTGTCGTTCCCAGTCACCACGAGGCCCGAATGTCTTTGCTCCGGCGCAAATCCCTGGATACCGTCACCGTCCATGAAGCCGGAAGGCAGCTGGTCCGCACACTGAGTTGGCCGCACCTGATCGCGCTGGGCATCGGCGCCATCGTCGGCACCGGCATCTATACGCTGATCGGTGTGGGCGCCAACCTGGCCGGCCCGGCGGTGTTGATCTCCTTCGCCATCGCCGGTGCGGTCTGCGCCTGCGCCGCGCTGTCCTATGCCGAGCTGGCAACGATGATGCCGGCCTCGGGCAGTGCCTATACCTACAGTTACACCGCGCTCGGCGAAATCTTCGCGTGGGTGGTCGGCTGGAGCCTGATCCTGGAGTACTCGCTGGTGGTGAGTACCGTGGCGGTCGGCTGGTCCGGCTACTTCGTCGGCTTCCTGGAATGGGTGAACAACCAGATGGGCATCGACATCCGCCTGCCGCTGGCGCTGTCGGCGGGTCCGCACGTGGAAGGGGGGTTGTTCAATCTGCCGGCCGTGCTGATCACCTGGCTGGTGGCGGGTGGCCTGATGCTGGGCACCAAGGAAAGCGCCACGCTCAACGCGGTGCTGGTGGTGTTGAAGATCATCGCGCTGGGCGTGTTCGTGGCGGTGGCGCTGCCCGCCTTCGACAGCGCCAACCTGCAGCCGTTCATGCCATATGGCTTCGCCAAAACGCTGGGCCCGGATGGGCTGGAGCGTGGCGTGATGGCGGCGGCGGCGATCATCTTCTTCGCTTTCTACGGCTTCGATGCGATCGCCACCGCCGCCGAAGAAACCAAGAATCCTGGCCGCGATCTGTCGATCGGCATCATTGGTTCGATGGTCGGCTGCACCATCATCTACATGCTGGTCGCGCTGGCCGCCGTCGGTGCGATGAGCTATGCGGTGTTCGGCAGCAGTGCCGAGCCGCTGGCGCTGATCATGCGCCAGCTGGGTCACCCGACCGCCGCGCTGATCATCGGCATCGTGGCCATCGTGGCCTTGCCCACCGTGCTGTTGGCTTTCATGTTCGGCCAGAGCCGGGTGTTCTTCGTCATGGGCCGCGACGGCATGCTGCCGCGCCGCCTGTCCAATGTCAGCAAGCGCACCGGCACGCCGGTGGCGACCACCTTGTTCAGTGCCCTGCTGGTATCGGCACTGGCCGGCGTGGCGCGGCTGGATGAAATCGCCGCACTGGCCAACGCCGGCACGCTGGCCGCCTTCACCGCAGTGGGCGTGTGCCTGGTGGTGATGCGCCGCCGTGAGCCGGACCGCGCACGTACCTTCCGCACGCCGCTGGCCTGGATCGTCGGCCCGGCGGCCGCGCTGGGCTGTGTGTACCTGTTCTTCAGCCTGCCGCAGAGCACGCAGTTGTATTTCCTGATCTGGAACATGATCGGGCTGGCGGTGTACTTCCTGTACAGCCGCCGCAATGCGGTGCTGGGCCGGTAGGTCATGCCGGCCGCTGGCCATCCATCCGGTGACGGCCAGCGGCCGTCACTACCGCGTGGTCAGGGGCGGGCGTAGTCCTGCGCCTGCTGCATCACCCGCAGCAGGTTGCCGCCCCAGATGCCGGCGATCTGCTTTTCGTCGTAACCGCGGCGCAGCAGCCAGGCGGTGATCTTCGGCAGCTGGCTGACATCGCGCAGGTCGGTCAGGCCGCCGCCGCCGTCCCAGTCCAGGCCGATGCCAACGTGTTCGGGGCCCACCACGTCGAGGATGTGGGCCATGTGCGCGAAGAAGTCATCCAGGCTGGCGTGGCGCATCGGGTACTGCCTGTCCAGCGCCTCTTCCCCGCGCTGCAGTTCCTCGCCCTGCGCGATGCTCATGCCTTCCCAACCGCCCAGCCGCTTGCTCAGCGCGTCTTCGGCGTCTTTGCGCTCGGGGCTTTTGCCGGGATCCACCAGATAGCCGCCATAGGCGTTCACCTGGATCACCCCGCCGGCCTTGGCCAGTTGGCGCAGGCGCGCATCGTCCAGATTTCGCGGGTGGTCGTGGATCGCCCTGGCTGAACTGTGCGACAGCACGAACGGTACCGGCATCATCGCGATGAGCTGGTCGAACACTGCATCGGACGCATGCGACTGGTCGATGACGATGCCCCGTTTCACCGCCTCGTTGACCAACGCACGGCCGGCCGGGCTCAGTCCGTTCCACTCCGGGCCCTTCGGGTTGGTGGCCGAATCGGCGAACTCGTTGGTGGCGAAGTGCACGGTGCTCAGCATGCGCAGCCCGGCCTGGTGGTAGAAGCCCAGCAGGCTGGGGTCGGCCACCAACGGACTGGCGTTTTCCATGCTGATGAACACCACGCGCTTGCCGCCGGCCTTGATCCGCACGGCATCGGCCGGGGTCAGCGCCAGCGCGAAGCGGTCGCCGTTGGCGGCCAGCATGGTGCGGATATCGAGCAACCGCTGCAGGCCGGCATCGCGGTCACGCTGATGGGCCGCGGCACTGCGGTCACCCTGGCCGGTGTAGATCGCCCAGAAGCCACCATCCAGCGCCCCTTCCACCATGCGCGGGTAATCCACCTGGGACAGCGCGTTGTGGTCATGGCGGTTGTCGATGTCGAAGCCATCGCGGGCGAAGTTGGCCGGCGTATCCAGATGGCTGTCCAGAGTCAGCAGGCGCTGCTGCAGAGACTTGGCGCGCTGCAGTTCGGCGGGGCTGAAATCGATGGCATGGACGGACAGCGGCGTGCTGAGCGCCAGGGCGAGCAGCAGCGGCAGGCGACGCAGGATCATGCAGGTCTCACCGGGGACGGGGAGACCTGACGATAGCCTGCGCGCCTCGGCGGGTCCATGTGACGACCAACGGTCGTCACCCACCGGGTTTGGTCGTCACCCACCGGGTTTGGTCGTCACCCACCGGGTTTGGTCGTCACCCACCGGCGTTGGTCGTCACCCACCGGGTTTGCGGTTACAGCACGCGGCAGAACACCGCCTTGAGGTAACGCGATTCCTGCACGTGGGCCATGAACGGATGATCAGGACCGGCGCCGGAGACCTTGAGGATCTGGATGGTGCGGCCGGAATAGAACGCCGCACGTCGCAGCATGTCCAGGAACTGGTCTTCGGCCACCAGGCCGGTGCACGAGAAGGTGGCGAACAGGCCACCCGGCTTGACCACGCCGAGCGCCAGCTTGTTCATGTCCAGGTACTTCTTCAGCGCGCTGATGACCTGGTCGCGGTCACGGGTCATCTTCGCCGGGTCCAGGATCACCACGTCGTACTGCTCGCCGCGGTTGGCCGCGTCGCGCAGCCACGGGAAGATGTCGGACTGCACGAACTTGGGCCGCAAGTTGTTGAGCTTGGCGTTGCCCTTGGCGATCTGGATCACGTCCTCGTCGATGTCGATGCCCACCACTTCACTGGCGCCGCGTGCGGCGGCGTACACCGCGAAACCGCCGGTGTTGCAGCACAGGTCGAGCACGGTCTTGCCTTCGACCTGCTGGCTCAGCCACTGGCGGTTGTCGCGCTGGTCGGCGAAGAAGCCGGTCTTGTGCGCGCCGGCCGGGTCGGCACGGAACTTCACGCCGTACTCGGTGATCACCGAGGCCTCGGTGGTGGTGTTGCCATGGAAATCGAAGCTTTCCTGCTTCTGCACGTGTTCGTCGGCGAAGCTGTGGAAGCGGCACCCCGGGAACTGTTCGCTCAGCGCCTCGTAGATCCATTCGCGGTGACGGAACATGCCGGCGGCGAAGAATTCCACCACCACCAGGTCGCCGTAACGGTCCACCACCAGCCCGGACAGGCCGTCGCCTTCGCTGTGCACCACGCGCCACGCATCGCTGACCGCATCCAGCTTCAGCACGTCACGGCGCAGTTCCACCGCCTGGGCGATCTTGCGCGAGAACCAGCCGGCGTCGACCGGCACGCGCTCGTCGGTTTCCAGGATGCGCACGGCGATGCGCGAATGCCCGTTGTAGAAGCCCCGCCCGATGAAGTCCCCTTCCACGCCGAAGACATCCACGATGGTGCCGGGCTTGGGTCGGACGGCCGGTTTTTCGACCAGTTTCTGGAAGATCCACGGGTGGCTGGAACGCCAGGCATTCTTGAGACGGACTGAGGGGGCAGAGGTATTCATCGGGCTATTGTAATCGCTGCGGTAGCGAGGGCCGCAGGCCCCGGTCGTGACGGCCGCTGTCCGACAACTGGAAATGGCGCGACTGACGGCCCGTGGCCGTCACGACCCGGTGATTGACGCGGCGTCGGGATGCCCGCAGAATCGGCCCCAGAAGGGGAGTAGCTCCCAACGTTGTCGCCGTCAATTCGAGCCCGCAGGCTCCGGTGCAACGGCAGTCCCACCACATCGGGGCTGCGAGCGAGACCTTCGCCGTACCGGCGAAGCTCTGTCCCTGGATCCCCCTCCCGATCCTCCGTTGCAGATCCTCGCCGTCCGGCTTGAGGCTTTTTTCTTTTTCCCAACGGACAAACCCATGCAGACGATCGGTAATTTGTGGTTATGGCTCGGCTTCGGCGCGGTGGTGATCATCGCGCTGCTGGTCGATCTGGTGTTGATGCGCCACGGCGGCCCGCACAAGGTCACCTTCAAGGAGGCCCTGTGGTGGTCGATCGGCTGGGTGCTGCTCGCCCTGGCCTTCAACGGTGGCCTCTGGTACTACCTGAACGAGACCGCCGGACAGGTGGTGGCCAACAAGGTCGGCCTGGAGTTCCTCACCGGCTATCTGGTCGAAAAGGCGCTGGCGGTCGACAACATCTTTGTCTTCCTGATGATCATGGGCTACTTCGCGGTGCCTGAGGAACAGCGGCAGAAGGTGCTGATCATCGGCATCCTGGGCGCAATCGTGCTGCGAACGATCATGATCTTCGCCGGCAGCGTGCTGATCACCAAGTTCCATTGGCTGCTTTACGTGTTTGGTGCCTTCCTGCTGTTCACCGGCTGGAAGATGTGGTTCTCGGCCGGTCAGGAGCCGGACCTGGAGACCAACCCGGCGCTGCGCTGGATGCGCAAGCACCTGCGCCTGCTGCCGGACTACGCCGGTAATGCGATGAGCGTCATGCGCGATGGCAAGCGCTGGTACACCCCGCTGTTCGCGGTGCTGATCCTGATCGCGGTGACCGACGTGATCTTCGCGGTGGACAGCATTCCGGCCATCTTCGCCATCACTACCGACCCGTTCATCGTGCTGACCTCGAACGTGTTCGCAGTGCTGGGCCTGCGCGCGATGTTCTTCCTGCTGGCCGGCATGGCTGATCGCTTCCACCTGCTGCCGTACGGTCTGGCGCTGGTGCTGGGCTTCATCGGCATCAAGATGATGATCATCGACCTGTTCAAGATCCCGACCCCGATCTCGCTGGGCGTGGTCGCGGTGATCATCGCCATCACCGTGGTGCTGAGCCTGAAGATCCCGCCGAAGCACGACAAGGCCTGATCGATCGCGTTACCGGCCCTGCGGGGCCGGCAGCGCGCGCTGCAGCAACGGGTCGGCCGGGATTGTCCCGCCGGCCCGTTCTATTTTCCCACCCCGCCGGGGTTGGTTTCGCCCCCGCCACCGCCATTGCTTGGATATGAACGCCAACGCACCCGTGCCCGCCGGCGCCGACCCGGCCCCACCCCCCGACCGCCTGCGCATCCTGCGTGCCTTCAACCTGAGCCTCGGCGCGGTGGTGCTGCTGGTCGCGGTGTTCGCGCTGCAGGACTACTTCGACTGGCGGCCATGGGCCGTGGCACCGTTGGAAGTGGCCGGGCTGCTGGGCCTGCTCGGTGCGCCGCTGCTGCATGGATCGGTGGAACACATCGCCGCCAACAGCGTGGCTCTGCTGATCCTCGGCACGCTGGCGGGCAGCGTCTATCCGAAGGCGACCCTGCGCGCGCTGCCGCTGCTGTGGATCGGCTCCGGCGTCGGCGCCTGGCTGCTGGGCGACCCGGGCAGCCGTCACCTCGGTGCCAGTGGCGTCACCCACGGCCTGATGTTCCTGCTGGCCAGCCTGGGCCTGCTGCGCCGCGACCGCGCCGCCATCGCCACCGGGCTGATCGGCATGCTGTTCTACGGCGGCATGTTGATGACCGTGCTGCCGCATACCCCGGGGGTGTCCTGGCAGTCGCACATGGGCGGCGCATTTGCCGGCATCATCGCCGCGCTGCTGTTCCGCAACAGCGACCCGATGGCAGCCCGCCCACGCTACAGCTGGGAAGACGAAGAAGATGCCATCGAAGCGCTGCCCGACGACGAGCTGGAGCCGCCCTCGCCGCGCCAGGTGCCGGTGCTGTGGCAGCCACGCGAAGGCCACGACTACGTGGTGCTGCCGTTCCGGCGTCCTGGCCAGGATGACGCACCGCGCTGATCTCCGGACGGCCTTTGCTGGTGGGTGACGACCGCGGGCTGCTTCTGGTGGGTGACGACCGTTGGTCGTCACGCTCCTCCACTTTCAAATTTCCGTCATAGACGCGGCTTGACCGCCTTGTCCACCATGTACCGGCTGGAGCCCACAGGCCCAGCCGGGTTTGGCGTCCCGTTTCTATTGACCTGGAGCGCCGGCACGCCAACCCGCACCGTCCGCCACCGCGCTGCATGCACGTGGCCAGCTGCGAGGAAACACCGCATGGGAGCCTTCCCGCCCTTTGGCACATCGATCGAGGCCATGCTGCTGTATCTGGTGATTGGCGGCCTGCTGCTGGTCGTGGGCCTGCTGGTGTTGCATATCGCGTCGCGCGATCCCGTGGCCAGTCGCTGCTGCCGATGTGGCGACCCGCATCGCTGTCCATTGCGCCGCGGCCGCGGCTCCAGCCTGTCTGCCGGCAAGTAGCGGCTCAGCGACCGTCGACGGCCTTGCGCCCCAGCGCCGGATCATCAGTGAAGAACGCATCGATGCCGGTGGCGAGGTAGGCGCGCATTTCAGCGATGGAGCCATCAGGGTTGCGTGCGTTGGCGTCACCGCTGCGCAGGTTGGCGGCGATGAAAAGATTCTCCGGGCGGAAGGTATAGGGAACCACCATCAATCCCGCCGCATGCGCATCTCGTACCAGCGTGGTCGGCTCACCCAGGGCACCCTTGGCGTCCAGCGGAATGATCGAACGCAGCTCCGGCCCGATGCCGTCAGCGTAGGTCGCGATGTCCGCCAGACCGGCAGGCGTCAGCATCCGTGCATAGGTCAGCGCGCCGCCCGCCCTGGCCACATCGGCCGGCTTGGCGTCGCCCTTCCAGGTCAGCTGCAGCAGGCGGATGTTGCTGGCGCGGCCGATCTTGCCGCGCAGGTAGCGCAGGTTGGCGGTCTCGAAGGACTGCAGCGTCACCGGACCCACCTTGGTATACGGGTTGGCCTGCAGCGCGGCCAGCACTTTGTCTTCCATCGGCAGGCCGATGGACTGGAAGTAGCTGGGGTGCTTGATCTCCGGTACCAGCCCGATGCCCCGGTTGGCACGGCCGGCCTGCTGCACCAGGAAGGCCAGGATTTCATCGAAGCTGGCAATGCGGAACTGCCCGTCGAAGGCGGTGCTGCGCTGCTGCGGCAAGCGTTCGCGAGCGTAGAGCGTCTTCAGTTCGGCCAGGGTGAAGTCTTCGGTGAACCAGCCCTCGACCTGTTCACCGTCGATGGTCCTGGTGGTCCGGCGATCGGCGAACTCCTCGCGGGAAGCGACGTCGGTGGTCCCGCCGATCTCGTTCTCGTGGCGGGCCACCAGCTGCCCGTCCTTGGTCATCACCAGGTCCGGCTCGATGTAATCGGCGCCATCGGTGATGGCCTGTGCATAGGCCGCCAAGGTGTGTTCGGGCAGCAGCGCACTGGCCCCGCGGTGGGCATAGACCGAGGCCTTGCCCGGTGCAGCTGATGAAGATTCGGCGCTCATGGCCAACGATGGTGCCACGGCCAGCGACAACAGCACTGCACAACCCCACGACTTCACGGACTATCCCCTTGGTGGATGACGAATGCGGCGAGTATGCGTCTGCAATATGACAGGGGGAGGTAGCTCGGTCACCCGGCCCGGGTCGGGTCGTCTGCAAGCTCTTTCTCGAGCTGTTCGATGCTGGGCAGGCTTGTCTGCAGCGGTTCGGGCAGCGGTCCCAGCACCCTGTACTCGGCAACCCCCATCGGTTGCACGTTCTCACTCAAGGCGTACTCCGCCATGACTTTATTGCGCTCCTTGCACAACAGCAATCCGAGGGTTGGTCAGTTGGTGATACCACGGTAATTGTGCAAGCAGCTCTTGCACAAATGCCGGGTCCGGCCAGGCGTCGGCGAAGGCACGCATGTACTTGAGGTTTCGCGGCGAGAAGCCCTTTGCGTGGGGGTGACCAGCGCGATGGGGGGTTGTGTCATGGCAGTCTTCCGGCAGTCACACCGGCGTGTGCTGCGAGGAAGGGTCGGACCATGCGTTTATCTTCAACTGATCATTGTTGTTACTGAAGATTGCGGACGAATTCCCGTCGTCCGCTTGTCGTCGGATGTCGTTGTGCCATTGCAAGGCAGCCGACTGAAGTCGGCTCTACCAGGCGGCTCCCACCCTACTTGCCGATGCAGAAACTGGAGAAGATCCGGCCGAGCAGGTCATCGGCGCTCATCGCACCGGTGATCTCGCCCAGCGCCTCGTGCGCCAGCCGCAGTTCTTCGGCGGCCAGTTCCAGGTGCTCGTGCGCCAGCTCGCCGTCGGCCTGCAGTGCATGTTCCTGCGCGCGCTCGATGGCGTCGACGTGCCGGGTGCGCGCGGAGAACTCGCCGTCCACCTGTTCGCCCGCACCGGCGCTGGCGATCGAACGCAGGCGCGCATGCAGGCCGTCCAGGCCGGCACCTGTCGCGGCTGACACGAACACCCGGTCCGGATCATCGCTGCCCTGCCCCGTGCCGGCCGGCAGCAGGTCGGATTTGTTGTGGATGTAGACCTTGTGCGGCACGTCCAGCACCGACGCGCCGATCGCTGCTTCGCCGGCGGCGGGATCGCGCGCATCCAGCACGATCAGCGCAAGATCCGTGCGCTCCATCTCCACCCGCGCACGACGCATGCCTTCGCGTTCAATCGCATCACCGCCATCGCGCAGGCCGGCGGTATCCACCAGGGTCAGCTCCAGGCCGTCCAGGCGGATGGTCTCGCGAAGGGTGTCGCGGGTGGTGCCGGCGATGTCGGTGACGATCGCCCGCTCGCTGCCGGCCAGCGCGTTGAGCAACGAACTCTTGCCGGCATTCGGCGGGCCGACCAGCACCGCATGCAGGCCATCGCGCAGGCGGCGGCCGCGTTCGGCATCGCGGCGAAGCAGCGCCAAGGTTTCACGTGCCTGCAGCAGGCCACGCCGCACCTGCTCACCGCCCAGCGTATCCAGCGGTTCGTCGGCGAAATCGATGGCGGCCTCGACGTGGATGCGCAACCTGACCAGTTGTTCGGCCACCTCGTCGACGCGGCGCGAGAACACCCCGTCCAATGAGCGGCGTGCAGCGCGTGCGGCGCGGTGGTCACCGGCGGCGATCAGGTCGGCGATTGCCTCGGCCTGGGCAAGGTCCAATTTTCCATTCAGAAATGCGCGTTCGCTGAACTCGCCCGGTCGCGCCTGACGCGCACCGAGTGCGATGCAACGCGCAACCAACTGCTGCAGCACCACCGGGCTGCCATGTCCCTGCAGTTCCACCACTTCTTCGCCGGTGAAGCTGTTCGGTGCCGGGAACCACAGCACGATGCCATCGTCGATCACCTCATTGTGCGCATCGCGCAGGCGCGCGTAGTGCGCGTGGCGCGGCCGCAGCATCGGTGCGCCGAGCAGGTGGGCGATGGTCGCCGAGCGCGGCCCGGAAAGGCGCAGCATGCCCACGCCGCCGGCACCGGCAGCGGTGGCGATGGCAACGATGGTGTCGGTTGCAGTGGTATCCATGGCGTGCATTGTGCGGCGTTGCTTCGCGGGGAGCCAGAAGCAGGAAACCCGCCTTTCGGCGGGTTCCTGTGTGGCTTACTTCTTGGTGGCGATGGCCGGGACCGGATCGCCGCCATGGCGCTTGGTCATCCACCACTGCTGCAGCAGGCCCAGGCCGCCGTTGACTACCCAGTACAGCACCAGGCCGGACGGCATGAAGGCCATCATGACGCCGAACACGATCGGCATCATCTGCATCATCTTCTGCTGCATCGGGTCCATGCCCGGTGCCGGGGTCAGCTTCTGCGTGGCCCACATCACCGCCACGTTGATCACCGGCAGGATGAAGTACGGATCGCGCGCGGTCAGGTCCTGGATCCAGCCCAGCCACGGCGCCTGGCGCAGTTCGACCGACTCCACCAGCACCCAGTACAGGGCGAAGAAGATCGGCATCTGGATGAGGATCGGCAGGCAGCCGCCCATCGGATTGATCTTTTCCTTCTTGTACAGCTCCATCATCGCGGTCTGGAACTTCTGGCGGTCATCGCCATAGCGTTCCTTCAGCTGCGCGATGCGCGGCTGGAAGCGACGCATCTTCGCACCACTCTTGTACTGCACCGCCGACAGCGGATACAGCACCATCTTCAGCAGCACCACCAGGCCGACGATCGCCCAGCCCCAGTTGTTGACCAGCTTGTGCACCTGGTTCAACACCCAGAACAGACCCTGGCCGATCACCGCCATCAGCGAGAAGCGGCTGTAGTCGACCACGCGGTCCAGGCCCTTCACGTCTTCCTTGGCGATCAGGTTGACCAGCTTCGGGCCCACCCACAGGCGGGCTTCGCTGCTGACCTGCTGGCCGGGGGCGACAGTGAACGCCGGGCCACGCGCTTCGATCTGGTCACGACCGTTGTTCTGCGACAGCACGTAGTGCGCGACCTGGTCGGACTGCGGGATCCACGCGGTGAAGAAGTGGTGCTGCAGCATCGCCAGCCAGCCGCCGGTGATGTTCTTGTTCAGCGCACCGTCGTCCATGTAATCAGCGAAGGCACGACGCTCGTAGCCGCCTTCGGTGCTGAACCAGGTGGCGCCGTTGAAGCTGAAGGAATCCGGGTTGGTCATGCTGCGCGACAGGATGGTCGGGCTGCGGTCCAGCGTGCGGTAGACGAAGCCGTTCCACGGCGCCGTGCCCTGGTTGCGGACCACATCCTTGACCTTGATCGCGTACTCGTTGCGCGACAGGGTCAGGGTGCGGTCGATCACCACGCCGTTCGGGCCATTCCAGACGAACGGGATCTGCAGTTCCTTCTGGCCGTCGGCCAGCACGAACTCGCGCTGGTCACCGACCAGCTTGAAGCCATCGGCGCCCGGGACCGGCACGCTCTTGTCTTCGCTGGCCCAGCCGCTGATCGCGCTGTACGGATGCGCGGCGTCTTCGGTCAGCAGGCGCACCGGCGGGCTGTTGTCGGCCTTGGTCTGCGGGAACTGCAGCAGCTCGGCGTCCAGCACACGGCCGCCATCAAGCACCAGGCGCAGCACGTCGGTGGTGACGGTCACGCGCTGAGCGGCGGGGGTAGCGGTCGCCTGGGCGGTGGTCGCCGCCGCAGTGGCGCCGGGTACCTGTGCACCGGGCACGCCGCCGGGCGTGGCGCCGGGGACGGCCTGGGTGGCAGCAGCCACGGCGGTGGTGGTCTGCGTGACCGGCGGTGCGGCCTTTTCGCGGCCCCACTCCATCCACAACAGCACGGCCACCATCAGCCAGGCAAAGATAAGGAAAATACGGGTCTGGTTCATCAGCGGACAGGCTCTGCGGTGCCGGGGCGTGGTGCCGGCTCGTTCGAAGAAGGCGATGCGACGCCGTCGGAAGGCGGCATTGTGCCGTCCACGACCGGGGCGGGCAATGCTCCAAGGCGTCGCAACAGGCGCAGGAAGGCCTGGCGGATCTCATCGTTGCTGGCGGCACGCGCAGCACTACGTGCCACGACGACAATGTCGCCCGGCAGCAGGTCAGCGCGGCAATGTCGCAAGGCGTCGCGCAGGACGCGCTTGATCCGGTTACGCCCTACGGCGTGCGGATCCACCTTGCGTGAAACGGCCAGACCCATCCTGGCCGGCCGGTCTTCTGGCAGCCAGTGAAGGGTCATCAGCGGTTCGGACACCCGGCGGGCGCCGTTGAAGACCGTAGAATATTCGGCACGCGTGCGAACCCGCGCAGAGCGAGGGAATCGCTTGCGCGGGTCAGCAGTACTCACTATCGGAAGGATTGCGTCTGCCGCGGAGAGCGGCATGGCAATCAGGCGCTCAGGACTTTGCGGCCCTTGGCGCGGCGACGCGACAGGATCTTGCGGCCGTCAGCGGTCTTCATACGGGCACGGAAACCGTGGTCGCGCTTACGCTTGAGGTTGCTGGGCTGGAAAGTGCGCTTGGTGGCCATGTTGGGCCTCTCGTATGAAATGGACGGAAAGAACCGGAAATTCTAGAGGTACATACCCCCTCGCGTCAAGTCCTTGTGACTACGCGATTTCATGGGGCTGTGCAATAGCTGTGGATGATTTTGTGAATAACTGTGGGACAACCATTCCAGAGGCCGCCCGGCGATGGTAGTCTGAGTCATCCTTTTCCCCCTTTCCGGCCTGTCGGGACGGTGCTTTCAAGCGCCTGACCACCGGCCCAAGATGATTATTGCCGATGGATGCCTGGTCCCGTTGTCTGGAACGCCTTGAAGCGGAGTTCCCGCCTGAAGACGTTCACACCTGGCTGAAGCCGCTGCAGGCTGATCTGCGCGCTGACGCCTTGATCCTCTTCGCCCCCAATGCCTTCATCGTCGACCAGGTGCGCTCGCTGTACCTGCCGAGGATCCGCGAACTGCTGACCCACTTCGCCGGTTTTGGCGACGTTTTTCTTGAAATCGGCTCGCGTCCGCGCCCCATGGAGACGCAGATCGCGTCGAATCCGGGGCTGTTCAGCGGTGGTGCCTCGCCGGCGCTGCCGCCGGCTGCCAGCGCGCCGGTGGTGCCGTTCGCCGGCAACATGGATTCGCACTACACCTTCGCCAACTTCGTCGAAGGGCGCAGCAACCAGCTGGGCCTGGCGGCGGCGTTCCAGGCCGCGCAGCGTCCGGGTGACCGTGCGCACAATCCGCTGCTGCTGTACGGCGGCACCGGGCTGGGCAAGACCCACCTGATGTTCGCGGCCGGCAACGCAATGCGCGAAGCCAACCCGCATGCCAAGGTGCTCTACCTGCGTTCGGAACAGTTCTTCAGCGCGATGATCAGGGCCCTGCAGGAAAAGACCATGGATCAGTTCAAGCGCCAGTTCCAGCAGGTCGACGCGCTGTTGATCGATGACATCCAGTTCTTCGCCGGCAAGGACCGCACGCAGGAAGAGTTCTTCCACACCTTCAATGCGCTGTTCGACGGCAAGCAGCAGATCATCCTGACCTGCGACCGGTATCCGCGCGAAGTCGAAGGCCTGGAAGCGCGCCTGAAGTCGCGACTTGCCTGGGGCCTGTCGGTTGCCATCGAGCCGCCGGACTTCGAGACCCGCGCCGCCATCGTGCTGGCCAAGGCACGCGAGCGTGGCGCTGAGATCCCCGACGATGTGGCGTTCCTGATTGCCAAGAAGATGCGCTCCAACGTGCGCGACCTCGAGGGCGCGCTGAATACCCTGACCGCGCGGGCCAATTTCACTGGCCGCGCGATCACCACGGAGTTCGCCCAGGAAACCCTGCGCGATCTGCTTCGGGCCCAGCAGCAGGCCATCAGCATTCCCAACATCCAAAAAACCGTTGCCGACTATTACGGCCTGCAGATCAAGGATCTGCTGTCCAAGCGTCGGACCCGGTCGCTGGCCCGTCCACGCCAGGTCGCGATGGCCCTGACCAAGGAACTGACCGAGCACAGCCTGCCCGAGATCGGCGACGCCTTCGCTGGGCGGGACCACACCACGGTGCTGCATGGCTGCCGCCAGATCCGGACGTTGATGGAAACCGACGGCAAGCTGCGGGAAGACTGGGACAAGCTCATTCGCAAGCTGAGCGAATGATGCACCCACGCCGTTGAGGCGTCATCGCACAAAACGGTGCAGAATCCGGGGGCAAGCACGGGGCATGTTGTGGATAAAAAAGGCGTTCCAGATCCAGGGAATTCCATCCACAGCTTTCCCCCCCCTTTGAAGGGCGGTATTCCATAGGGTTTCGAGGCATTAAAACCCTTTGTATTCAAATACTTGAGTGTGTTTTCCCTGAATTCTGGCTCTACCATCACCACCAAGCTTTTGATTTATTCCATATTTTTTAAAGCATAGGGGCACGGAACCACATGCGTTTCACACTGCAGCGCGAAGCCTTTCTCAAGCCGTTGGCGCAAGTCGTCAATGTGGTCGAACGCCGCCAGACCTTGCCGGTTCTGGCCAACTTCCTCGTACAGGTGCAGGACGGGCAGCTTTCGCTGACCGGTACCGACCTGGAAGTGGAAATGGTGTCGCGGATCGCAGTTGAAGACGCCGAAAACGGCGAAACCACCATTCCCGCCCGCAAGCTCTTCGAGATCATCCGCGCCCTGCCCGATGGCAGCCGGATCACCGTCTCGCAGACCGGTGACAAGATCACCGTGCAGGCCGGGCGCAGCCGTTTCACCCTGGCAACCCTGCCGGCCAACGACTTCCCGTCGGTGGATGAAGTGGAAGCCACCGAGCGCGTTTCCATCGGTGAGGCCACCCTGAAGGAACTGATCGAACGCACCGCGTTCGCCATGGCCCAGCAGGACGTGCGCTACTACCTCAACGGCCTGCTGTTCGACCTTCGCGGCGATACGCTGCGCACCGTTGCCACTGATGGGCACCGCCTGGCGCTGTGCGAAACCGATCTGGCCAAGCCCAGCGGTTCCAAGCGCCAGATCATCGTGCCGCGCAAAGGCGTCACCGAGCTGCAGCGTCTGCTGGAAAGCGGTGATCGTGAGATCGAGCTGGAAGTCGGCCGCAGCCACGTGCGGGTCAAGCGCGATGATGTGACCTTTACCTCGAAGCTGATCGATGGTCGTTTTCCGGACTACGAGGCCGTGATTCCGATCGGTGCCGACCGTGAGGTCAAGGTGGATCGTGAAGCGTTGCGTGCCTCGCTGCAACGTGCGGCGATCTTGTCCAACGAGAAGTACCGCGGCATCCGCGTGGAAGTCTCGCCGGGCAACCTGAAGATCAGCGCGCACAACCCGGAACAGGAAGAAGCCCAGGAAGAGATCGAGGCCGAGACCACCGTCAGCGACCTCGCTATCGGCTTCAACGTGAACTACGTGCTGGATGCGCTTTCGGCACTGCGCGATGAGTTCGTCATCGTGCAGCTGCGCGATTCGAACTCCTCGGCGCTGGTGCGTGAAGCGAGCAGCGAAAAGTCGCGTCACGTGGTGATGCCGCTGCGTCTCTGACGCTCGGTTCCACGTGGAACAGGAGACGCCCGACTTGTTCGGGCGTTTTTTTTGTTCCACGTGGAGCATCGTCCTTGGAATCGGTCGCCGGGCATGAGACGTTCAACCGTTCAGCCGTCTGATTCGACGCAGAGGCCAATTAGCGCCGGTCGGCCGCCGGCAAGAGATCCGGATTTCTCAGTAACTCTGCTGCGTCATTGCCGCTTGCTTCGCCCTGCACTGTGGGCGCTATCCACACCCCTCCCGGGCCTGCTCGGGGAGGCTGCCAAGCTTTTAAATCTGGGTATAAATCTAAAGCATGGTGGTGATGGTAGGGCCAGATTTCATGTATAACTAGGCTATCTATATGATTTGAAAGCTTTTATTGGCCTCGAAACCCCCCCTCAAATCGGGGGTCGGGCTGGGGGAATACCTGTGGATAGATTTCAGGCCTACTTCAACTTCCTTTTTTATCCACAGATTGCCCAGTGGTTGTGTATAAGTCATCCAGAGGGTTTTCCGGCCTGCTTCGGGAATGCCCCTGATTCTTTGAAATCTGAGACGGGCCGTGGGCTGGGGCCCGGCAGAATTCAAGGATTTCGGCGCCACCACGTGGAACCGTCTCGGGGACCTGCCTGGATTTCTTGAAATCTGGTGAGCGTCGCGGCCTCAGACCCGTAGAATGCAGCCCACTTCGGCCTCCACAGAGCGCGCCTTGGCCTCACTCCGCCGTCTGAGGGGTGCACTTGACCGATGCAGTAAGCTGGTAGATCGCTCAACTTTCCGCACCGTCGGTTCCGGCCGCGTCCCTCCATGCAGATCCGCCGTCTTTCCCTACACCAGATCCGTCGATTCGACACGGCAGAACTGTTGCCGCAGCCCGGCATCAACCTGTTGACCGGCGAAAACGGCGCCGGGAAGACCAGCGTGCTGGAAGCCCTGCACCTGATGGCCTATGGGCGCAGCTTCCGCGGCCGCGTTCGCGACGGTTTGATCCGCCAGGGACAGGAATCGCTGGAAATCTTCGTGGAATGGGACGAATCGAATGCCGAGGGCAGCGAAATACGCCGCCGTGCCGGTCTTCGTCACTCCGGGCAGGACTGGAAAGGCCGTCTGGACGGTGAAGATGTGGCGCAGCTGGGAAATCTGTGCGCGGCCTTGGCTGTGGTGACCTTTGAACCCGGCAGCCACGCCTTGGTCAGCGGCGGGGGCGAACCCCGTCGCCGATTCCTGGATTGGGGGTTGTTCCACGTGGAACCGGACTTCCTTTCCCTGTGGCGACGCTATTCGCGGGCCCTGAAGCAGCGCAATGCCCTGCTCAAGCAAGGCGGCTCGCCGCGGATGCTGGACACCTGGGACCACGAGCTGTCCGAAGCCGGCGAACCCTTGACCAGCCGCCGTCTGCATTACCTGGAGCGGCTACAGGTGCGGGCCGTGGAACTTGCCGCCGCCCTCGCCCCCCAGCTGGACGTCCAGTGGCTGACGCTCAGCCCCGGCTGGCGGCGGCACGAGGTTTCGCTGGCCGATGCGCTGCTGCTCGCACGCGAACGTGACCGGCAGGCTGGCTATACCTCGGTTGGCCCGCACCGCGCGGACTGGAGCGTCGCCTTTGGGAGCATCCCCGGACGAGATGCGCTGTCCCGCGGGCAAGCAAAGCTCACCGCCCTCACCTGCCTGCTGGCGCAGGCCGAAGACTATGCGGTCGAGCGCGGGCATTGGCCAGTGATCGCGCTGGATGATCTGGGGTCGGAACTGGATCGCAACCATCAAGGCCGGGTACTGGACCGCCTGCTGGCAGGCCCGGCGCAGATATTCATCACCGCCACCGAGACCCCCGTGCCGCTGCTGGACCGCACCGATATCGCGCGGTTCCACGTGGAACATGGCCATGTCACGGGTGTGCCATAGTGGTCCCCGGGGTACACCTGCCCGGCTGGTATAATTCAGGTTGGAACACCCCCCCTTTCTCGGCGCGCCATTCGTTGGCGCCCGACCTGCGGAGCCTACGGCGAGCGCAATGACTGACGAACAGAACACCCCTGCAAACAGTGGCACCTACGACGCCAACAGCATTACGGCGCTGGAAGGCCTGGAGGCCGTCCGCAAGCGCCCCGGCATGTACATCGGCGATGTCCACGACGGCACCGGCCTGCACCACATGGTGTTCGAAGTCGTCGACAACTCGATCGATGAGGCGCTCGCGGGCCATGCCGACCATGTTTCGGTGACGATCCATGCAGACGGCTCGGTCGGCGTGTCGGATAACGGGCGTGGTATCCCGACCGGCAAGCATGAGCAGATGAGCAGGAAGCTGGATCGCGAAGTCTCGGCAGCCGAGGTCGTGATGACGGTCCTGCACGCCGGCGGCAAGTTCGACGACAACAGCTACAAAGTGTCCGGCGGCCTGCACGGTGTGGGCGTCAGCGTGGTCAACGCGCTGTCGCAGAAGCTGACCCTGGATATCTACCAGGGCGGTTTCCACTACCACCAGGAATATGCCGACGGCGCCGCCGTGATGCCGCTGCAGCAGGTTGAAGCCAGCACCAAGCGCGGTACCACGCTGCGATTCTGGCCCTCGACCAAGGCATTCCACGACAACGTCGAGTTCCACTACGACATCCTGGCCCGTCGCCTGCGCGAACTCTCGTTCCTGAACTCCGGCGTCAAGATCGTCCTGATCGACCAGCGCGGAGAAGGTCGTCGCGATGATTTCCACTACGAAGGCGGCATCGCCAGCTTCGTGGAGCATCTGGCCCAGCTGAAAACCCCCCTGCACCCGCACGTGATCTCGGTCGTGGGCGAACACAGCGGCATCACCGTGGAAGTGGCGCTGCAGTGGACCGATTCCTACCAGGAAACGATGTACTGCTTCACCAACAATATTCCGCAGAAGGATGGTGGCACCCATCTGGCCGGGTTCCGCGGCGCGCTGACGCGCGTGCTCAACAACTACATCGAACAGAACGGTATCGCCAAGCAGGCCAAGATCAACCTGACCGGCGATGACATGCGCGAAGGCATGATCGCGGTGCTGTCGGTCAAGGTGCCCGATCCGAGCTTCTCCAGCCAGACCAAGGAAAAGCTGGTCAGCTCGGACGTCCGTCCGGCGGTGGAAAACGCGTTCGGCCAGCGTCTGGAAGCGTTCCTGCAGGAAAACCCGAACGAAGCCAAGGCCATCGCCGGCAAGATCGTCGACGCCGCGCGTGCGCGCGAAGCCGCGCGCAAGGCCCGCGACCTGACCCGCCGCAAGGGCGCGCTGGACATCGCCGGCCTGCCGGGCAAGCTCGCCGACTGCCAGGAGAAGGATCCGGCACTGTCCGAACTGTTCATCGTCGAGGGTGACTCGGCAGGTGGCTCGGCCAAGCAGGGTCGCAACCGCAAGAACCAGGCCGTGCTGCCGCTGCGCGGCAAGATCCTCAACGTGGAACGCGCTCGCTTCGACCGCATGCTGGCCTCCGACCAGGTCGGCACGCTGATCACCGCGCTGGGCACGGGCATCGGCCGGGACGAGTACAACCCGGACAAGCTGCGTTACCACAAGATCATCATCATGACCGACGCCGACGTCGACGGCGCGCACATCCGTACGCTGCTGTTGACGTTCTTCTACCGTCAGATGCCTGAGTTGATCGAACGCGGCTATGTCTATATCGGCCTGCCGCCGCTGTACAAGATCAAGCAGGGCAAGACCGAGCTGTACCTGAAAGACGACCCGGCACTGGACAGTTACCTGGCCAGCAGCGCGGTGGAAAATGCCGCGCTGGTGCCCGCTGCCGGCGAACCGCCGATCGACGGCGTCCATCTGGAAAAACTGCTGCTGAGCTATGCCGGCGCACTCGAAGCGATTTCGCGCAACGCGCACCGCTACGATCGCCAGCTGCTGGAATCGCTCGTCGATTTCATTCCGATGGACCTGGAGCACCTGCGCAACGCACCGGCCGGTGAAGGCCTGGATGCACTGGCTGCCCGCCTCAACCAGGGCAGCCTGGGTTCGGCGCGCTTCAGCCTGGAACTGCAGGAACCAAACGACCAGCGTCCGGCAGCCGTGCTGGTGACCCGTCGCCACATGGGCGAAGAGCACATCCAGGTGCTGCCGCTTGCCGCGTTCGACGGCGGCGAACTGCGCGCGCTTTACCAGGCGGCCAACCTGCTGCATGGCCTGGTCCGCGAAGGTGCCACCATCAATCGCGGTGCCAAATCGATCGAAGTGACCAGCTTTGCCCAGGCACAGGCGTGGTTGCTCGAGGAAGCCAAACGCGGCCGCCAGATCCAGCGCTTCAAGGGCCTGGGCGAAATGAATCCCGAGCAGCTGTGGGACACCACGGTCAACCCGGATACCCGTCGCCTGCTGCAGGTACGCATCGAAGATGCGGTTGCTGCGGACCAGATCTTCAGCACCCTGATGGGTGACGTGGTTGAACCGCGTCGCGACTTCATCGAAGACAACGCGCTGAAAGTCGCCAATCTGGATATCTGACACAATCGAAGGTTGCCGGTGCCCGGATCAACGTGGCGCCGGCGTATCTCCTTCTGCTGCAGGATGCGCATGTCGACAGTCACCCCGGTACCACCGCCGCCGCTTCCCGGCGCCTCCGCGCCCCAACCGCGTGCCGCCGGCTCACCGGTGGCCGGCTTCCTGATCGACCTGGGACTGGCGGCGCTCATCCTGTTCGGGCTGAGCCTGCTTGCCGGACTGCTGTGGGGCGCGGTGCAGGGCATGCTGGTCGGTGCGGAACTGGCCGCCAACGGTGCGCCAGCGCCGAGTCCGGACACCATCGCCACGCAGCTCGGCCAACCCGGCGCGCTGGCACAGATCCTGATGGCCCTGTTCGCCACCGGCGGCGCAGCGCTGGTCCTGTACTTCTGGCGTCGTCGCGCCACGCCCGCCGAACGTGAAACCTCCAAGCGCGCTCTGGGCCGGCCGTCCACCTGGGGTTGGACCCTGTGGGTGGCGGCACTGGTCATCATCGGCAGCAACGGCATCGGCTTTCTCGCCAAGCGGGCCGGCATCGAGCCGGTACCGACCAACCTCGAGTTGATGAGCAGCGCAGCAGCGCAGTTCCCGGTGTTCCTGGCGTTGTTCGCCGTGGTGCTGGCACCGGCGTACGAGGAACTGTTGTTCCGCCGCGTGTTGTTCGGCCGTCTATGGCAGGCCGGAAAGCCGTGGCTCGGCGTGCTTCTAAGCAGCCTTGCGTTCGCACTGGTCCATGAGATTCCCGGCACCAGCGGCAACGGGCCGGCTGAAATCGCGCAACTGTGGCTCATCTACGGCGGCATGGGTGCCGCATTCTGCTGGCTGTACCAGCGCACCGGCACGCTATGGGCACCGATCGGTGCGCATGCCTTGAACAACGCAGTTGCAATGACGTTGTTGATGGTTTTCGGCGCGACCTGAAAACGTGCCGCAATCCACAGCGCATGCGCGACATGCGCTGACTGGATTGACGAAAACTTAAGCCGTTTGAGTGGACACTCCCTGTATGAACACGGGGATCCGATCCATGAAACGACTGCTGCTGGCTTTTACGATTACCGCCTTGCTGAGCGCATGCGCCACGACCACCTCGCCCACCGGGCGCCGCCAGGTCGTCGGCGGGGTTTCGCAGGCCCAGCTGGACCAGTTGGGCGCACAAGCCTTCGCTGAAACCAAGCAGAAGGAAAAGATCAGCACCGACGCCAGGCAGATCGCCTACGTGCAATGCGTGGTCAATGCCCTGGTCGCACAACTGCCCTCGCAGTACCAGGGCGTGCGTTGGGAAACGGCGGTGTTCGCAGACAGCGAACCCAACGCCTTCGCATTGCCGGGCGGCAAGGTCGGGGTGAACTCGGGCATCTTCACCGTGGCCAAGAACCAGGACCAGCTGGCGGCCGTCATCGGCCATGAAATCGGCCACGTCATCGCGCGCCACCATGAAGAGCGCATTACCCGGCAGATGGGAGCGCAGACCGGCTTGTCGGTGGTTGGCGCCCTGGCCGGTGCGGCCTACGGCGAAACGGCGGCCAGCGCGGTGAACCAGTTCGGCGGCATGGGAGCACAGACGCTGTTCCTGCTGCCCGGTTCGCGTACCCAGGAAAGCGAAGCTGACGTGGTTGGCCAGAAACTGATGGCCGAGGCTGGATTCGATCCCGCCCAGGCGGTGAACCTGTGGCAGAACATGATGGCCGCCAGCGGTGGCCGCAGCCCGCAATGGCTGTCTACCCATCCGGATCCGGCCAATCGGATCCGCGAACTTCAGCGCGATGCACCCGGCCTGCAAGGCGTGTTCCAACAAGCGCAGGCGGCAGGACGTAAACCACGCTGTAGCTGAATATCCGTTAATTTGCTGTGATGCAGCACAGGAAACGATTTCTCAGGTCGCATAATTCTGATACGTTTGGCGGCTCAGATTTTTCTGACGTCCGTCATTGCTGCCGCTACGCGGTCTGATCGAGGTGAAAGATATGCTCCGTAACCCCAAGCAAGCCCTGCTGACCATGCTGATTGCAACCACTGTCAGCGGTGCCGTGATCGCCGAGGCCACCGCGCAGACGCGTTCGGCCGACCGTACGGAACAGCGCGAGCGCCGTGGCAGCAGCAAGGCCGCTGCGGCCGAAGTGCTGTTCCCCAACGCTACCCGCAAAGAGCCGGGCATGAAGTCCTCGCCCAAGCTCGGCAAGCAGCTGCAGAAGCTGATAGACAGCTACAACGAGCAGAAGTTCCCGGAAACGCTGACCGAGGCCACTGCGATCCTGGGTAACAGCGCCGCCAACGAATACGACAAGGCGCTCGCCGCCCAGCTCGCTTCGCAGGCTGCCTACCAGCAGGACGACGTCGCCGCTTCCAAGCGTTACCTGCAGCAGGTGCTGGACGCCAACGCGCTGGACAACAACGGTCACTTCCAGTCGATGCTGATGCTGGCCCAGCTGCAGCTGCAGGATGACGACAAGGCCGTGCAGGCCCAGGGCCTGACCCTGATCGACAAGTATTTCGCTGAAAGCGGTTCGAAGAAGCCCGAGGAACTGGTTTCCAAGGGCCAGGCGCTGTACCAGCTGGAGCGCTATCAGGAAGCGATCCCGGTGCTGAAGGAAGCGATCGCTGCCTCGTCCGAGCCGAAGGACCAGTGGAACCAGCTGCTGATGGCCGCCTACGCCGAAGCCGGCCAGACCGGTGAAGCCGTGAGTGCCGCCGAGGCCGTCGCCGCCAGGAATCCGAATGACAAGAAGGCGCAGCTCAACCTGGCGAACATGTACATGCAGGCCGACCAGATGGACAAGGCCGCCGGTGTCATGGACAAGCTGCGTGCTTCGGGCCAGTTGACCGACGAGCGCGAATACAAGCAGTTGTATTCGATCTACGCCAATACCGAGAACAAGGAAAAGGAAGTAATCTCGGTGATCAACGAAGGTCTCGAGAAGGGCATACTGAAGCCGGACCATCAGGTTTACCTGGCACTGGCCCAGTCCTACTACTACTCAGAACCGCAGCAGGTGGACAAGGCGATCGAGGCGTGGCAGAAAGCCGCTCCGATGTCGCCCACCGGCGAAACCTACCTGAATCTGGCACGTGTCCTGCACAGCGAGGGCAAGATTCCCCAGGCCAAGGAAGCAGCGCGTCAGGCCAAGGCCAAGGGTGGCCTGAAGAACGCCGCGGATGCGGACAAAATCATCAACCTGAAGTAAGTAGGAATAACGCCTGAATGCCTGCGCGAAGCGTGCGCAGGCACTCAGGATTGGTATAAGCTTGGAGGTTCCTGCGGTGTCATGCACCGCTGATCAGGGATCCCGCCCCCGGGCATCCCGGCCCCACAATCGAGCTCTTGGCGCATGACGGAACAACTAGTCTTTCACCGCTACGAAGAAACTGAAGAGAAGGGCCTGAGCTGGCCCCGCATCTTCGGCATCGCGTTTGTTATCGCACTGCATCTGGCTGCCTTCATGATGCTCCTCATTCCTGCCGTCGCCCCCAAGGCCGCTGCAGAGAAGGAGCGCAACGTGATGGTGACCATCGTCGATGCACCGCCGCCGCCGCCTCCGCCGCCGCCGCCGCCGCCGCCGGATGAGACGCCGCCGCCGCCGGTGAAGAACCTGTCGCCGCCGAAGCCGTCGCCGGTTCCGCCGCCGCCGCAGGCGCCGATCGTCGACGTGCCGGAACCGCGCCCGAACGATATCGTCACCCCGCCGACGCCGCCCGCGCCGCCGGCACCGCCGACCTCCATCGAGGCCAGCGTCGATATCTCGTCCAAGAACATGAATCCCCCGCGTTACCCGCCGGCCGCATTCCGCGCTGGTATCCAGGGTGAAGTGATCCTGATCATCGATGTCGATGCCCAAGGCAACGTCACCAATGTCACGGTCGAGAAATCCAGCCGTAACCGCGACCTGGATCGCGCTGCAATGGAAGCTGCACGCAAGTGGCGCTTCAACGCAGCCGAGTCGGGCGGCAAGAAAGCCGCGGGCCGCGTACGCGTACCGGTCAATTTTGCTCTGAGCTGATGCACCGGGTGGCCGCCGTGCCACCTCCGCTGATGGCTCTTATGATTAGCTACACCCTTCAACACCACACACAACAAAGGTAAGCGTCATGCTGCAGGAAATTTTCATCGCCGCTGCTGCCGGGGGCAACTCCAACGCCCTGTCGCAGATGGGCTTCGAGCACCTCATCCATGAAATGACCAGCCAGCCGGGCGACTTCGCAGTCTCCTGGGTGGTTCTGATCACCCTGATCGTGATGTCGGCCATGTCCTGGTACTGGACCGTGATCAACATCTTCCGCGCCAGCCGCCTGAAGGCTGCTGCCGACAAGGTCACCAGCCTGTTCTGGGATACCCCGAACGCGCAGGACGCCATCCGTGCGATGGAAGAACAGCCGGCTTCGGAGCCCTTCTCGAAGATCGCCCTGGACGCCGCACAGGCTGCCGCCCACCACCAGCGTGCCGAAGGCGGCGCAACCGGTGGCCTGGGTGAGACCCTGAGCCGTTCGGAGTTCGTCGACCGCGCCCTGCGTCAGGCCGTGACCCGCGAAAGCAACAAGCTGCAGTCGGGCATGACCCTGCTGGCCACCGTCGGTGCAACCGCTCCGTTCGTCGGTCTGCTGGGTACCGTGTGGGGCATCTACGGCGCGCTGATCAAGATCGGTGCAACCGGCTCGGCCTCCATCGACGCCGTCGCCGGCCCGGTGGGTGAAGCGCTGATCATGACCGCGATCGGCCTGTTCGTGGCTATCCCGGCCGTGTTCGCCTTCAACTTCTTCAGCAAGATCAACAGCGCGACCATCAGCCGTTTCGATACCTTCGCGCACGACCTGCACGACTTCTTCGCTACCGGTTCGCGCGTCCGCTAAGGACGCGCTGTACCCGGCACGAAGGTAGTTCACACCGATCTAGACGGAGCCCGTTATGGCTTTCAGTAGTGGTAACAGCGGCGGCCCCATGGCCGACATCAACGTTACGCCCCTCGTGGACGTGATGCTGGTGCTGCTGATCATCTTCATCATCACGGCGCCTCTGATGTCCCACAAGGTCAAGGTCGAGCTGCCCGAAGCCAACCTGATCCAGAACCCGGACGATGCCAATGATCGTAAGGGTCCGATCACGCTGGCAGTGAAGGAAGACGGTTCGATTTTCTGGAACGATGAGGAAATCGACCGTGGGACGCTTGAGTCCCGCCTTTCCACCGCGGCCCAGCAGACCCCGCAGCCGCCGTTGAACCTGCGTGGTGACCGCACGACCAAGATGCGCGTCATCAATGAGCTGACCAAGGTCGCGCAGGAACAGGGCATGCTGGACGTCGGCTTCGTTGCGACCAAAGAGAAGGGGCAGTAAGCCATGGCATTCAGTTCTGGTGGTGGCAAAGGCCCCATGGCGGATATCAACGTCACGCCCCTCGTGGACGTGATGCTGGTCCTGCTGATCATCTTCATCGTGACCGCGCCGATCATGACCTACCCGATCGCCGTGGATCTGCCGCAGCGGGTGCTCAACCCGCCCCCGGTGACGGTTGAACCGCCGCCGCCGGTCGAGTTGCGCGTCGATGCAAGCAACCAGGTGTTCTGGAACAACAGCCCGGTCGCCGTGGGCGAACTGCAGCAGCGGATGGAACAGGAGGTCCAGCGTGACCCGACGAACCAGCCGGAACTGCGGATCGACGCGAGCCCGGACTCGGAGTACGACGTGATGGCCAAGATCCTGGCCGCCTCGAAGAACGCCCAGATGAAGAAGATCGGTTTCGTACAGCAGTAAACGCTACACGCAGTCCGCACTCATGACGCGACTGGAAAACGCCCTCGGAAACGGGGGCGTTTTTTTATGCGTGCTATCGGCCCACGCATGCTCGCGTATCATCCGGCGATGATTGCCTTCTTCGACGCCCTGCGACACGGGCTTGATGCCATTCCCCACCTCGGCAAGGGGATGGCGATTGCCTACGTGCTGTACCTGATCGGCCTGACCGGCTGGATCATGCTGCAGAAACGCGAGCCGGTGGCCACGCTCAGCTGGATACTCTCGCTGGCCGCGCTGCCGTATATCGGACTTTTCATTTACTACCTGCTGGGCCCGCAGAAAGTAAAACGGCAACGCCTGCGCCGCGGCCGTTCGCGATCCGGCATGGAGCACTACAGCAGCGTCTGCCCGCCCGATGCGGACTGTACCGAACTGGCCGCCATCGGCCAGGCCACCACCGGCCTGGCGCCGAGCAGCGCCACCGAAGTGGAATGGCTGGTGGATGGCGCGGCGACCTATGCCGCCCTGCTGGAGGGCATCAACCAGGCACGCGACCACGTGAACCTGGAGTACTACATCTTCGAACCGGACCACACCGGCACCGCCGTGCGCGATGCGCTGGTGGCTGCGGCACAGCGCGGGGTGCAGGTCCGGCTGCTGCTGGATGCGGTGGGCGCCGGCAACATCCGCGCAGCGTTCCTTAAGCCGCTGCTGGAGGCCGGTGGCGAGGCCGTGTGGTTCCATCCGCGGCAGCTGCTCAAGCCGTTCAAGCGGCCGTGGCTGAACCTGCGCACGCACCGCAAGCTGGTGGTCATCGATGGCCTGCTGGCGTTCACCGGTGGCATCAACATCACCGACGAAGAGAACGAACAGCGCGACCCGAACGCCTACCGCGACCTGCACATGCGGTTGCGTGGCCACGTGGTGCGCAGCCTGCAGCTGGTCTTCATGGAAGACTGGTTGTACGCCAGCGGACAAGACGCCCAGCGGTTCGACCAGGCGCGGCTGTGGCCACGTGAAACGCCGACCCGCGAGGACGGCAGCATCAATGCGCAGGTGCTGGTGTCCGGCCCGGATTCCGGTTGGGAAACCATCCATCGCCTGCACGTGGCGGCGATCCACGAAGCCAAGCACCGCGTGTGGCTGGTGACGCCCTACTTCGTGCCCGGCGAAGCCGCCCGCATGGCGCTGACATCGGCCGCGCTGGGCGGGCTGGAAGTGCGCCTGCTGGTGCCGAAGATGAGCGACTCCTGGTTCGTCACCCAGGCTGCGCGTTCCTACTTCGACGAGCTGCTCCAGGCGGGGGTGAAGATCTACGAGTACGGCCCGCGCATGCTGCACACCAAGGCCTTCATCGCCGACGACGAGGTCTGCATCGTCGGCACGGCGAACTTCGACCACCGCAGTTTCCGGCTCAACTTCGAACTGTCCATGCTGCTGCGGGACAAGGACCGCGTGGCCGAGCTGGCCGGCATCCTGGACCATGAATTCGACAGCGCTACCCGCGTCCACAACGAACGCAACCGCGGCCTGTGGCGGCACCGCCTGCCTGAAGCCTTCGCACGGCTGGCCTCGCCGCTGTTGTGACAGCGGCGCTACACTGCGCGCTTCTGTCACCGTCCTGCCTGCCGTCATGACCCGTCTCAGCGTCAACGTCAACAAGATCGCCGTGCTGCGCAACTCGCGTGGTGGCCACGACCCCGATGTACTGTGTGCCGCGCAGGCCTGCCTGGACGCCGGTGCACACGGCATCACCGTGCACCCGCGCCCGGACCGCCGCCACATCACGGCCGAAGACGTACACGCGCTGTCCGCGCTGACCACCGCGCGCGGGGTCGAGTTCAACATCGAAGGCAACCCGTTCGCCCCGCCGCGCCAGGGCTACCCAGGCCTGCTGCCGCTGTGCGAGGCCACCCGCCCTGCACAGGCCACGCTGGTGCCCGATGGCGATGGCCAGCTCACATCCGACCACGGCTTCGACTTCGCCGCCGACAGCGAGCGCCTGCGTCCGCTGGTGGCCTCGCTGAACGCGATGGGCTGCCGGGTCAGCCTGTTCGTGGACGCCGGAAACCCGCTGCTGGAACGCGCGGCCGACGTCGGTGCCGACCGCATCGAGCTGTACACCGGGCCGTATGCCCAAGCGCACGCCGCCGGCGATGCCACTGCGATGCTGGACCTGTTCGCCACCGCCGCGCGCCGCGCACAGGCGGTGGGCCTGGGTGTCAACGCCGGCCATGACCTGTCGCAGGCCAACCTGCGCGCCTTCCTGACCGGCGTACCCGGTGTGCTGGAAGTCTCGATCGGCCACGCCCTGATCAGTGAAGCCCTGTACGACGGCTTGGACGCTACGGTCCGCAGCTACATCAGCCTGCTGTAACTGGTAGCGCCGACCCATGGTCGGCGGAAACCATCCGCCCCGTGAAATCCGACACCCGGTAGTGACGGCCGCTGGCCGTCAACCCAACCCCCCGGTGGGTGACGACCGTTGGTCGTCACAGCTTTTACCCCGCCCACTGTCGCACCCCCTGAGACCCCGATCCCCTACCCTGCGCTGCGCACAGCGTGGCTTCCAATGTCCTGCGCCCTGTCCCGATCTGACCGTATGTCCTGTGGATAACCATGGGGGCAAGGCAAACCCCCATCCTCCTCCACGCCTACAGCCACCTGAATTCCAGCACATTGCATACGCTGTGGTTAGCAATAATACTAATCGCACTTCCAGCAGAAGATTCCCATGGGTCGCCCCGATTCCATCCCCCACCCCGCCATCAAAGGCCGCGGCAGCACCACCCACATCGCCGGTCGCTTCGAAAGCACGGTCAGCGAAGCGGTGGACGATGGCTGGGAAGCCGAAGAAAGCGAAGAGTTCCTGGCGCCGCGCCTGCGCACCGAAGTGCGCGCCGAGACCGCACGCAGCATCATCAGCCGCAACAATTCACCGGACGTCGGTTTCAGCCAATCGGTGAACCCGTATCGCGGCTGCGAACATGGCTGCTCGTACTGCTTCGCCCGGCCCTCGCACGCGTATCTGAATCTCTCGCCCGGACTGGATTTCGAGACCAAGCTGTTCGCCAAGACCAACGCAGCGCAGCTGCTGCGCAAGGAGCTTTCCAAACCCAGTTACGTGCCGCAGCCGATCGCTTTGGGCATCAACACCGATTCCTACCAGCCGATCGAACGCAAGTTCAAACTGACCCGCCAGCTGATCGAAGTGATGCTGGAAACCCGCCATCCGTTCTCGCTGATCACCAAGAACGCACTGGTCGAGCGCGATATCGACCTGCTGGCGCCGCTGGCCGAACAGAACCTGGTGAGCGTGCATTTCTCGGTGACTTCGCTGGATCCGCATCTGTCTTCAAAACTCGAACCACGCGCGGCCGCACCGCATGCACGGCTGCGTGCGATGCGCCGACTGCACGAGGCCGGCATTCCGGTCGGGGTGATGGTGGCGCCGGTGATTCCGTGGATCAACGATGCCGAACTGGAAGCCGTGCTGGAGGCCGCGCGCGATGCCGGTGCATCCAGTGCCGGCTATGTGCTGCTGCGCCTGCCACTGGAAGTGGCGCCGCTGTTCCGCGATTGGCTGGAGACGCATTACCCGGACCGCGCCACGCACGTGATGAGCACCATCAACCAGCTGCGCGGCGGCAAGGATTACGACAGCCAGTTCGGCACCCGCATGCGCGGCCAGGGCGTGTATGCGGACCTGCTGTCGAACCGCTTCAAGCTGGCGCGCAGGCGACTGGGATTCGATGCGCAGAACAGCCACTGGCCGAAGCTGGATTGCACCAAGTTCGAGCGGCCGGCGCCGCCGAAGGCGGATTCGCCGCAGGGGTCATTGTTCTGAAAATTCCGAAATCAGTCTCAAGACCTGAGCGGCTATTAACGAAGTACAGTCAACGAGCAAGGCAAATAACTCACACTATCCCAACAGCGACGAAAATCCTGCGAGTCGAGGCTTCAATAGCTAAAAATGCCGTACATGAAATCGAGAATAAGCACCGAATCCACAAGCTAGTTATTAAGATCCAGTCACGTAAAACATAGATTAAAATAGCGATGAACCTGGTTTCGTGCCAAAGGTTGTTCCAAGAATCGGGGGGTAGCACTTGATACACCATTATACTAGTGTCAATTCACTTGAAGCCATTCTTAGGTCAGGCAAGATACGCTTCACAAGGCTGGACCGGTTTGATGACGTCTTGGAGGCACAAGAGGTCTCAGGAATGAACTTCGGACAGCAGCTATTTGCGAGCTCTTGGGTGAAGCAAGATGGCGAAGACATCGTCCAGTGGAGCATGTATGGAGACGACAAACGCGGCGTCCGAATATCTCTCCCCGATGATCCTTTTCAGTGGCATATGCTCGACGGAAGTTACGGCATTCCGGGTACAGATATCAAGTGGACTTTTGATAACGTCGAAGCACCTTATTCGGCTGAGGATGTCTTTGGAGATGGTTATCTGCTTATGCCTTCCATTAATCGTGCAGAGTTCTTGAAAGAGGTTTCCTACGTCGAAGATGTCGCTCAGGCGTATCAACACCACGTTCGCCAAGAAGGTGACATGATTTCAATCAGTGGCCACCCGACGCAACTAGCCCGGTTTAAATGGGACCGTTGGAAGTTTCAAAAGGAGCACCGATTTGTTATTAGTGCAATCCGAGGCCCTCAAAAAACCAACGACCCAATGGAATACGGCGAGAAATACCGTGAGTTAGTGCGTGACGAACATTGGCATAAAAAGGGAGCCTTGAGCACCTTCATCGACCTCATGGTTGAGCCCGAAATAATGGAAAGTATTGCGATAACACTTGGACCAATGTGCTCGGAAGAGGATAGGGAAAGAATAACCAAGCTTTGTAAAAGCTACGCCAAAAAAGCGAGGGTTTGCCAAAGCGATCTGACAGGAAAAATTCGATCAAAAATTTAATGATCAAAGTCGCTTGCTTAACCTAGACGAAAACCAATATTCGGGTAGGGGTTGAGGCTTGCGAAGGCGGGCACGTGAAATTTCACTTCCGATGTAGTCATCGTTGCCGCACTTCACAGTTTTTCTCATAGACGCAGGTGCACACCGCTATGCACGATGACCGGGCTGGTGTCGAACGTGCCAGCCGGGATTGGCGTCCTGTTACCACTTGAGAGCAATTACCTCTGTTGCAGCCCTCGGGCACGGCGGAGAATGCACTGTACGGCCGGTCATACGGCGGGCGGTGCGCGGGGATCCCGATCCGCCGGTTTTGAGCTCTCAGGTAGTCCGGTACGCCATGCAGGCGTCCCTCTTTCTGATCAAAAGGCTGGTCCGATGAAGGTCGGTCGCGCACCACTGTCCTATGCGGAAATGGAAGCGGCAGGTCACTTCGACCGGCCCTGCACACCGCAGGCGGTGATCGATTACTTGAACGCGTGCATCGGCGAAAGCCAAGGTGATGCAGAGATCCTCGCCGAGGCGATTGCTTACCTCGCCGGTGAGGAAGATCTGCGTGCCATCCCGCGTCAATGCAGGCTGCCTGTCGAGGTGGTGCGTCGCCAGTTGTCCGGCCGACGCACGTTGACATTGCGCACGATGATGGGCGCGCTGCCCGCATTGGGATTGCAGCTGCGCGTGGACGTGGCAGGGTAGCGCCTAGCCATGCTCGGCGAGCGCAGCGGTCTGGCTGGACCAACGGTCGTCACCCACCCGGCAACCCGGCAGCGCTCGATGAGCGTTTTCTGGAAGGCAGTTCGCGTCGTGTCCCGGAAGATAGGCGTCGTGCAGAGGCAACGCCAATCAATATCGACTCCATCAATCGAATTGAGGACGCAACGCCCCACGGAAGGCGGGCCCATGAGCAGGACGCTCGCTGCCAAGCATCCTCATCTCCCCGGGCGTAGCTGCACATGTCGGCCAAGGGAAAGGTGGACACGTGTGCGTTCAGCGCCCGGGGAGAGGGGGACCTCAGCCGCCGTAAAGCTTCTGCGCGGACTGGAACAGGATCCAGCTGGTGGCGATGACCTTGTCGCCGCCCTGCGGACGATTGCCGCGATGGGTATGGGTGAAGGCGGTCGGCGCGATCAGCAGGCTGCCGGTGCGCGGGGTGACCTTGCGCTGCTGGAAATGAAACTCCGTCTCACCCTCTTCGAATTCATCGTTGAGGTAGAGCGTCCACAGCAGGTGGCGGTGCAGGGTTTCCGCCTTCTCGTCCTTCGGATACAGCTCGCAATGCCAGTAGGGGTAACCGCCCTCGCCTGCTGCGTACCATTGCAGGTTGATCGCACCCGGCCGCAGGCAGGTGCGCGCAAGATCCGACAGCGCGGCCGGGCTCATGTCGGGGAAGTCTTCCGCCGTGAGGCGCTTGGGCTGGCCGTTGCTGTCCTGGATCTGCAACATCAGCGGCGCGATCAGTGCCTGTGGATAACGGCGTAGATAAGTCAAAAGCCCGTTGAAAACGGCCTGCTGCAGGACGTTTTCAACATCCGCCCAGTCGGCCAGCCCGCTGATGCGGAGATCCTTGCTGCGCTTGAGTTCAGGGAATACGCCACTACCTACCGCACCCGGTTGCAGGCGGTCACTTGCGCGCAGTCGCGCCGCGATCGCCGCGCACACATCGGCGGGCACGGCGTTGTGGATCACTTCAATGAAATCAACAGGGTCCTGCGTCTGCATGCCTGGATCCTTCGCCAGCGGGCCCTTGATGTTGCCCACTGGCGCAGGGGTTGTCACGCCACGGACATGCGCGACGGCTTGCCTGACGGCCAGGCAACGGCCAGGCGAGCAAGCTCGCCTGCTACTCAGTTCGCGGACGCGTCGTGCTGCTGGTGGTACTCCACCGCGGCGGCGACTTCATCGCGCGAGCCGAGGAAGACCGGCACGCGCTGGTGCAGCTGATCCGGCTGGATGTCCAGGATCCGCGCACGCCCGGTCGAGGCGGCGCCGCCGGCCTGTTCTACCAGCAGGCCCATCGGGTTGGCTTCGTACATCAGGCGCAGCTTGCCGGCCTTGGACGGATCCTTCTTGTCCCACGGGTAGATGAAGATGCCACCGCGGGTCAGGATGCGATGCACGTCGGCCACCATGCTGGCGATCCAGCGCATGTTGAAATCCTTGCCGCGCGCGCCTTCCTTGCCTTCCAGCAGATCGGCCACGTAGGCCTGCATCGGGGCTTCCCAATGCCGCTGGTTGGACATGTTGATGGCGAACTCCTGGGTGGCCGCCGGGATCTGCATGCCCTGGGTGGTGAGCACGAACTCGCCGGTTTCGCGGTCCAGGGTGAAGGCGTGGGTGCCGTGGCCGACGGTCAGCACCATCTGGGTGCTGGGCCCGTAGATGCAGTAACCGGCGGCGATCTGCGCCGTACCCGGCTGCAGGAAGCTTTCGTCACTGGGGCATTCGACGTCCTTCGGGCAGCGCAGCACGGAGAAAATGGTGCCCACGGACACGTTCACGTCGATGTTGGAGCTGCCATCGAGGGGATCGAACAGCAACAGGAAATCACCGCGCGGATAGATGTCCGGCACCGGCTGCGAATGGTCCATCTCCTCCGACGCGCAGGCGGCCAGGTGACCGCCCCACGCATTGGCTTCCAGCAGGATCTCGTTGCTGATCACATCCAGTTTCTTCTGCGCTTCACCCTGCACGTTGCCGGTGCCGGCTTCGCCGAGCACGCCGCCCAGCGCGCCCTTGCTGACCGCGATGGAGATGTTGGTGCAGGCACGCCCGACCACGGCGATCAGCTGGCGCAGGTCGGCATTGATGCGGCCGGCATGCTGTTCCTGGATGAGATACCGGGTCAACGACGTACGGGACATGGGCAGGGCTCGAGCGACGGAAAGATGCGTCTATTGTCGCCGCCCGGATGCAAAAAAGGGGACGGAGGGGATTAAGTCGCTATCAGCTCATGCGAGCCGATAGCGACTTAATCCCCTCCGTCCCCTTTTTGTCGGGTCAGGCCTTGGCGACGTTGGCCACGGCCTGGGCGACGTAGTCCAGGTTGTTCTGGCTCAGCGCGGCCACGCAGATGCGGCCGGTGCCGACGGCGTAGATGCCGTACTCATCGCGCAGCTTTTCCACCTGCACCCGGCTCAGGCCGGAGTAGGAGAACATGCCGGCCTGGTCGTTGATGAAGGCGAATTCCGGCGCGCCCAGAGCGGCCAGGCGGTCCACCAGCCCATGCCGCAGGGCGTGGATGCGCTCGCGCATCTCGGTCAGTTCGGCTTCCCACAGCGCGCGCAGCTCCGGGCTGTTCAACACACCGGCCACCAGCGCGGCGCCGTGGTTGGACGGGCTGGAGTAGATCGTGCGGATGATCCGCTTGATCTGCGACTGCACGGCCTTGGCTTCGGTGGCGTTGGGGGCGACGATCGACAGCGCACCCACGCGCTCGCCATACAGCGAGAACGACTTGGAGTACGAGTTGGCGACCACGAAGCTGTCGATCCCGGCTTCGGCGATGATGCGCACGGCCGCGCCATCCTGCTCGATGCCCTTGTCGAAGCCCTGGTAGGCCATGTCGATGAACGGGAACAGCTGCTGTTCCTTCAGGACTTCAGCCACCTGCTTCCACTGGTCCACGGTCAGGTCGGCACCGGTGGGGTTGTGGCAGCAGGCGTGCAGCAGCACCACGGTGCCCGGCTGCAGGTTCTGCAGGTCGGCCAGCATCGCCGGGAAGTCCACGCCGTGCGTCTGTGCGTCGAAGTAGCTGTACTCCACCACGTCGAAACCGGCCGCACCGAACACGGCGCGATGGTTTTCCCAGCTCGGGTTGCTGATGGCGATGGTGGCGTGCGGCAGCAGCGTCCTCAACAGCTCGGCGCCCACGCGCAGCGCACCGCTGCCGCCCACGGTCTGGGTGGTGGCGACGCGGCCTGCGGCCAGCAGCGGTGATTCCTTGCCGAACACCAGTTCGCGGGTGGCCTGGGTATAGGCCGGCAGTCCATCAATGGGCAGGTAGCCGCGCGGTTTGGCTTCGGTGGCGAGCTGCTGCTCGATCTGCTTGACGGCGCGAAGCAGCGGAATGCGGCCGCTTTCGTCGTAGTAGATGCCCACACCCAGGTTGACCTTGGTCGGACGGCTGTCGGCGTTGTACGCCTCGGTCAGGCCCAGGATCGGGTCACCGGGGACCAGTTCCACGTTTGCAAAGAAGGACACGGCGGTACTCATTCGGTAAGGGGGAGGAAGAAAGCACGCAGCAGCGCCACCGCCCACCGGGCGGGGACCACGCCATCGTAACAAAGCGTGCCGATGGCGCGGCATTCCTCATCACGCCGTGGCCGGTACCATGGCGCGTTCATGCTTGCTGTTGAACCTGAATGATGAACCTGCCCCCGGCCCGTCGCCACCTGTCCCTGGCCTGCGCCCTGCTGCTGCCCGGCCTCGCCTTCGCCCAGTCGCCCCCGGCCACGCGCAGTCTGCCTGTGGTGGAAGTCGAGGCCGCCCGGGTGACCGGCATCGACCCGTTCGCGCTGCCGTCCAGTTCGGACACGGTGTGGATCGATGACGACCGCAGTGGTCCGCAGGCCCAGCTGGCCGAGGCGCTGGGGGGTATCCCGGGCGTACTGGCACGTGATCGCCAGAACCTCGCGCAGGACACCCAGTTGTCGATCCGTGGCTTCGGTGCGCGCTCCACCTTCGGCGTGCGCGGCGTGCGCGTGCTGGTGGACGGGGTGCCGGCGACCATGCCCGATGGCCAGGGCCAGCTTTCGCACGCCAGCCTGCTTGGTGCCGAGCGCATCGAGGTGCTGCGCGGGCCGTTTTCGGCGCTGTACGGCAATTCCTCCGGTGGGGTGCTGCAGGTGCATACCGCGCAGGGCCGCGAAGGTGATCCATGGCGGCTGAGGTTGAATGCCGGTGCGGACAACACGCTGAGCGTGGGTGCCCACCTGCGCGGCGTGCAGGGCCCGGTGGACTACAACGTCGCCGCTAATCACTTCCGTACCGATGGCTGGCGCGACCACAGCGCGGCCCGCCGTGAATCGCTGAACGCGCGACTGGGTACGGCCGTGGGCGAGGACCGGCTGGAGCTGCTGGTGAACTACCTGGATGCGCCCAACGCGCAGGATCCGCTCGGCCTGACCCGTGCGCAGGTGGCTGCCGATCCGCGCCAGGCCACGGCGGTGGCGCACCAGTACAACACCCGTAAATCGGTCCGGCAGTCGCAGGCAGGGCTAGTCTACAGCGGGCAGCGCGCCGCCCACCGCTTCCGCCTGACCGGCTATGCCGGCCAGCGTGAGGTGACCCAGTTCCTGGCCATCCCGCCGGGTCCGCAGGCCAATCCGCTGCACGCCGGTGGGGTGATCGGACTGGATGGCGATTTCGGCGGGCTGGACGCGCGCTGGGGCTGGAACGGTGAGCTGGCCGGGCGCGCGCTGGATGTCACCGCCGGGGTCAACGCCGACCGCCAGCGCCAGCACCGCACCGGACATGAAAACTTCGTCGGCGACCAACTGGGCGTGCGCGGCCGGCTGCGCCGTGACCAGCGCGACACGGTGTCCAACGTGGACCAGTTCGTGCAGGCCTGGTGGCAGTGGAGCCCGCGCTGGTCGTTGCTGGCCGGGGCGCGCCACAGCAGTGTCCGCTTCCGTTCGGAAGACCATTACATCGTCGGCCGCAACCCGGACGACAGCGGCAGCCGCCGCTACCAGGCGACCACGCCGGTGGCCGGGGTCAGCTTCGAAGTGACTCCGCAGTGGCGGCTGCACGCTGCAGTCGGCCGTGGCTTTGAAACCCCCACCTTCAACGAACTCGGCTATCGCGCCGATGGCCAGGCCGGGCTGGCGCTGGGCCTGTCCGCCGCCCGCAGCCGCAATGTGGAAATCGGCAGCAAATGGCAGGCCCAGGACGGTCGCCGGCTGGAGGTGAGCCTGTTCCGCGCCGATACCGACGACGAACTGGCGGTGGCCAGCAACACCAATGGCCGCAGTACCTACCGCAACATCGGGCGGACCCGTCGCCAGGGTGCGGAGCTGTCATGGCACCAGCCGCTGGCGCAGGACCTGGACCTGCAGGTGGCCTGGACCTGGCTGCAGGCTGAAGTGCGCAGCGCCTACCTGGCCTGCGCCGGCAGCGGCTGCGCGGTGCCGGACACGCCCGTTGCCGCCGGCAGCCGGTTGCCCGGCGTGCCGCGCCAGCAGGCCTTCGCGCGCCTGGAATGGCAGCCGCGCGACTGGCTGTGGGCAGCTGAAGTCACCGGCAGCAGCGACACGGTGGTCAATGACCTGGCCACCGAGCGTGCCCCGGGCTACGCGGTGATGAACGTAGAAGCCGCCCGCCGCTGGACCCTGCGCGGCGGCGACCTGCGGGTATTCGCCCGTGTGGACAACCTGCTGGGCCAGGGCTACATCGGCTCGGTGATCGTCAACGACGGCAACGGCCGCTACTACGAACCCGGCCCGGACCGCCGTGGCAGCCTCGGCGTCCAATGGTCCTGGCGGTGAGCGCAGCCGGTGGGTGACGGACGCCCTTGGTGGGTGACGACTGCCCCAGGTGCGTGACGACCGTTGGTCGTCACAATCCCTCCGACCCCTCAATCCGGCGCCTTGGCCGGCACGAACGGTGACGTGGGATCGCTCGCCGGGAACGTCTCCTCCAGCGCCTCGTCCTGGTTGTCACTGGCGTGCTGCTTGCGTTCGCGACGCTTGAGCGGGCTTTCCTGGCCACCACGATGGCGGTCACCGCAGTCCTTGCGGTCCTGTGCAGCCTGGTCGCTGACATGCCGCACCGGCAGGTGCGCGTCGTCGATGGCGTCTGTGGTGGCCGCAGTCTCCGCATCGACGAACGGCGCGCCGGTGCCGCGCTCTTCGGCGTCCATGTTGTCGTGCTTGCCGCGCTGTTCGCCGGGCACGGGGGGAGTGGCTTGGCGCAGTGGGTCGCGCGAGGTGTCTCTGTTCATGGCGGCTCTCCTCGATGAGGCCCCTACTACAGCCCCTCAGAGGTAAAGCCACTGCGAATCCCGCGTCATCAACACATCGATCACGACTGGATAACGGCGCGGTGGTTACATCTGGCCGCCCGCCCTGCAAGCAGGAGCCGCGCCATGAACCGCCCGGAACGCCCCGCGCCCTCGGTCTTCAATTCCCGGCGCGACCCGCTGGCCGGCAGCCCTGCCCAGCGCCGCGCCCGCCGCCAGCAGCGCGAAGATCCGCAGGCCGTCGCGCAGGATTACCTGCAGTACATGCTGAACGACTACGACGACCGGCGCCGGCAGGCCCACCGCAGTTGGCGTGACCTGTGCCCGGCGTACGCCTTCGCGCTGACCACCCACGCGGCGAACTGGCCGCGCGGCGGCGGCGAGGAAACCGAGGGCGAACTGGCCGCGCAGTGGGAGCTGATGCGCGGCGAATCGCGGCTGCGCTGGCCCAAGGCCCGCGAGGTGGTCGAAGATGCCTGGCTGGCGCTGGACCACATGCCTGCCCCGGCCGTACGCCCGCTGCTGCAGTGACCTGTGAAAGGGGTCAGAGTCCGGGGTCAGAGTCCTTTTCCCGGAAAAGCAGAGTCCGGGGTCAGAGTCCTTTTCCCGGAAAAGGACTC
>NZ_JACSQS010000002.1:137466-237621 GCF_014836545.1 Stenotrophomonas lacuserhaii | reverse complement strand
CCCCCCCCCCCCCCGGACTCTGACCCCTTCTTGAGGTGGAGGACACGGTCGTTTCACGCGCGCGCGCTGAAGCTGGAAGCTCCTTGACCCTACGGTGTGTCCCATGGCCCGCCCGATCTGGACCGGCACTCTTTCCTTCGGCCTGCTCAACGTACCGGTCTCGCTGATGTCCGGCGAGCGCCGGACCGACCTGCAGTTCCGCATGCTCGATTCGCGCGACAAGAAACCGATCCGGTTCGAGCGGGTCAACGCCGATACCGGCGAGGAAGTGCCGTGGAAGGATATCGTCAAGGCCTTCGAGTACGACAAGGGCAGCTACGTCGTGCTGGAAGAGGGCGACATCAAATCAGCCGCGCCGGAAAGCCATGAAACCGTCGAGGTGGAAAGCTTCGTCGACGCCGCGCAGATCGATCCGCGCTATTTCGAGAAACCGTACCTGCTGGTGCCGGGCAAGAAGGCCGAAAAAGGCTACGTGCTGCTGCGCGAGACACTGCGCAGTACAGGCAAGGTCGGCATCGCCAAGGTGGTGGTGCGCACCCGCGAGTACCTGTGCGCGGTGATGCCCAACGATGACGCGCTGGTGCTGATGATCCTGCGTTATCCGCAGGAACTGGTGGACCCGGCCGACTTCAAGCTGCCCGACGGCAAGCTGTCCGATTACCGCATCAGCAGCAAGGAAACGGCGATGGCCGAACAGCTGATCGAGTCGATGGCCGGCGACTGGGACCCGACCCAGTACCACGACGAGTTCCGTGCGCGGTTGCAGGATGTGCTGACCAAGCGCATCAAGCAGGACGGTGGCACCACCACGGTGGAAGACGAGCCGGCCCCGCGCGAGGACGCCAGCACCAACGTGGTGGACTTCATGTCGTTGCTGCAGAAGAGCCTGGAGGCCAACAAGCGCACCCCGGCCAAGAAGACCGCCGGCAAGACGGTGAAGAAGGCCGCGACCAGGAAGGTCAGCAAGACACCGGCCAAGGCAGCGGCGAAGAAGGCACCGGCCAAGGCGACCAAGAAGCCTGCGAAGAAGGCCGCGCCACGCCGCAAGGCGGGCTGAGTCATGTCCCTGGATCAGTACCGCCGCAAACGCAGGCTCGGCGCGGCCAAGGGCAGCACGCCGGAGCCGGATGACCTGCAGGCCGGGCCCGGCAGCCCGGCGGACCGGCCGATCTTCGTGGTGCAACTGCACCATGCCAGCAGCCGGCATTATGACTTCCGCCTGCAGATGGGCGAGGTGCTGAAGAGCTGGGCGGTGCCCAAGGGTCCCTCGTTGCGGGCCGGGGAGAAGCGGCTGGCGGTGGAGGTGGAAGACCATCCGCTGTCCTATGCGGCGTTCGAGGGGGATATTCCGCAAGGCCACTACGGCGCCGGGCGCGTGGACGTCTACGACCACGGCAACTGGGCCATGGACGGTGATCCGCTGGAAGCGCTGGCCGCGGGAAAGCTCGACTTCGAACTGCACGGCGAGCGCCTGCGCGGCGGCTGGAAGCTGGTACGCACCAACCTGAAAGGGCGCCAAGTGCAGTGGCTGCTGATCAAGCGCAACGATGCCCATGCCACCGATGCGGAGGCCGACGATCTGCTGCAGGCCCCGGCTGCGACCTCGATCACCGCCACCGGATCACGCAGGGCCGCAGCGTCGAAGAACACGTTGTCGAAAAGCACGCCGTCGAAAGCAACGCCGTCGAAAAGCACGCCTGCGGCGGCACCGCGGGCACGCAAGGCGGACGCGCGCTGGCACAAGCGCGCGCTGGCGTTGCACGACGCGCGCGACACCCCGTATCCGCGCCAGTACGCGCCGCAGCTTACCGATCATCGCGAGAACGCTCCCGACGGAGAACGCTGGCTGCATGAGATCAAATGGGACGGCTACCGCCTGCTGGCTGATCTGCACGACGGCAAGGTGACGCTGCGTTCGCGCAATCACCTGGACTGGAGCGATGATTTCCCGGAAGTGAGCCAGGCGATCGCCGCGCTGCCGGTCAACGATGCACGGCTGGACGGCGAACTGGTGGTGCTGGATGACCAGGGGCGCAGTGATTTCAGCGCGCTGCAGCGGGTGATCGACGGCACGGCGAAACAGCCCTTGCGCTACATCGTGTTCGATCTGCCGGGCGTGGCCGGGGTCGATATCAGCCGTGCGCCGTTGCTGGAGCGCAAGACGCTGCTGAAGACGCTGATCGGTGATGTACCGGGCACGCTTGCCTACAGCGACCATGTACTCGACCACGGTCCGGCGGTGTTCGCCGCCAGTGGCAAGGCCGGCTTCGAAGGGATCATCAGCAAGCAGGTGGATGCGCCCTATGCCAACGGCCGCGCGCGCAGCTGGGTGAAGATCAAGCACGAACAGACCGATGAGTTCCTGGTGGTTGGCTACACCGCGCCCAAGGGCGCACGGCAAGGCTTTGGTTCGCTGCTGATGGCCACGCCGGACAAGGCCGGGCTGCGTTACGTGGGCCGCGTCGGTACGGGCTTCGATGAGGCGAAGCTGCGCGCGTTGAGCGCCTCGCTGGGCAAGTTGGGGACCTCCAGCGCTGCGGTCCAGCTGCCGGCGCATGTGCCGTTCCGCGCCGCCAGCGTGCACTGGGTGAAGCCCACGCTGGTGGCCGAGGTGGCCTTCCGTGGCTGGGGCAAGGAGGGATTGCTGCGCCAGGCCAGTTTCAAACGGCTGCGCACCGACAAGACCGCGCCCGACCTGCAGTCCGACAGCGCCCAGCCTGCTGCCGCGCGGGCGAAAGGCAAGGCATCGCCCCTGCGCATTACCCACCCCGAGCGCGTGGTCTACCCGAAGAAGAAGATCCGCAAAGGCGAAGTGGCCGACTATTACCGCGCGATGGCGCCGTGGATACTGCCGGAGATCAGCGGTCGGCCGCTATCGCTGCTGCGGTGTCCGCAGGGCGTGGGCAAGGCGTGCTTCTTCCAGAAACACCACGGCCAGGGCCTGGGCGATGCGGTGCGTGCGGTGCCGCTGGAACAGAAAAGCGGTACCGAGGATTACGTCTACATCGATGATGTGGAAGGGCTGCTGCAGCTGGTGCAGATGAACACCCTGGAGTTGCATCCCTGGGGAGCGACAGTGGCCGATCCCGAGCATCCGGACCGGCTGGTGTTCGACCTGGATCCCGGCGACGGCGTGAACTGGACGCAGATCAAGGCGGCGGCCCGGGACATCCGCGCTCGCCTGCAGGAAACCGGGCTGGAAAGCTTCGTGCGGTTGTCCGGCGGCAAGGGCCTGCACGTGGTGGTGCCGTTGCAGCCGCAGGCCGACTGGGAGCAGGCGAAGGCGTTCTGCGAGTCCTTCGCGCAGGCGTTGGCGCAGCACGCGCCGGACCGCTACGTGGCCACCATGAGCAAGGCCAAGCGAAACGGGGTGATCTTCATCGACTGGCTGCGCAATGCACGTGGGGCCACCAGCGTGTGTTCGTGGTCGTTGCGCGCGCGAGAGAGCGCCGGCGTGGCGGTGCCGCTGCGCTGGGAAGAACTCGGCCGCGTCGCGTCGGCCGATGCGTTTCCGCTGGACAAGGCGTTGGCGCGGGCAAAGCGCTTGAAGGGTGACCCCTGGGAAGGGATCACCACGCTTGAGCAGGTGTTGCCGACGCTGGGGCGGTGACGACCAACGGTCGTCAGGCCGTCACCCACCGATGGCCGATCAGAAATCGGCGCGGATGCCGAGGCTGACGCGGCGGCCGGAGAACTCGTACTGGGTCGGGAACGATTTATCGATCGTGTAGCCGGAGGTCTCTTCGTCGAACACGTTGATCGCATCCAGGCTCAGCTTCCAGGTGTCGTTCAGACGGAAGCCGATCGAGGCATCGGTCTGGCCATAGGCATCGCGGTACACCGGGTACATGTTGAGGTGGATGTACTCCACGTACTTGTCCTTGTAGTTGTAGGACACGCGCGCGTCGAAGCGGTCATTCTCGTAGTACAGGGTGAAGTTGTACGCCTTCTCGGCCAGGCCTTCCGGCGGGGTGGGGATATCCAGGTCCGACGCGCCGGTCAGCGTGTTGTCCAGCTGGGTGTAGTTGGCATTGATGCCCCAGCCTTCCAGCGCCGGGTGCAGCATCGACAGCGGCAGCTGCGCGACCAGTTCCACGCCGGTGACCTTGTAGGAGCCATCGGCGTTGACCGGCTGGTAGACCTCGAAGTCGTAGTAGCCATCCAGCGACCCGTTGGCGTTGAGCTTTTCCACGTTCGGCACGATACCGGTCAGTTCCTGGCGGACCACACCGTCGATCTTCTTGGAGAAGTAGGAGGCCGACAGCAGGCCGCCATCCTCCAGGTACTTTTCAAGGCCGATTTCCCACTGCCGGGCGGTGGTCGGCTTCAGCGCCGGGTTGCCGTCCATGAAGCGGAAGCTGGACCAGCTGACGGTGCGGCGGTAGGCGATGTCGGTCAGCGACGGACGCATCAGCGTTTCCGACGCGGCCGCGCGCAGCACCAAGCCATCAGCGATCTCGGCGGTCATGTTGAAGCTGGGCAGCAGGTCGCTGTAGTCACCGCTGCTGGAAATCGGCGTGGGGGTGTAACCGCTGCTGCCATCGGCGTTCTGCACCGGGTGGAAGCCGGCCGAATCGACCTCGGTGTCGATCGAACGCACACCCAGGTTGGCGTATACCGGCACCGTGCCGATATCGAAGTAGAAATCGGTCATGGCATACAGCGCCAGGGTCTTTTCATCGACCTGGTAGAACTGGCCGTTGTCCAGCGGGGTGGTGAAACCGGCATAGCGGAACGTGTTGCGCGCGTAGCTGTTGGACACCTGCTGCCAGTCCAGGTTGCTGGGCTCGTAGCCGCCACCGGGCACGATGTCGCTGATCCAGCCGGGATTGCTGTCGGCCAGCGTGCGGGTGTTCACCCATGCCGCACTGCCGGCGGTGGGGCCCTGGATCTTGGTATTGCCGAACTCGCGGTCCTTGGACTTGTCGGTGTAGCGCGCACCGAACTTGACGCTGGTCAGCGCCGGGAAGAACGCCAGTTCCATCGACCGGCGCAAATCCAGCTGTGCGGCGTACTTGTCGTCCTTCACGTGCTCCACTTCGGTCTCATAGGCTTCGAACAGGTACTTCTCCGGCGAGTTGTACATGTCAAAGCCATTGGACGCCGCACTGGCCAGCGTCTCGCCGCCGTTGGCGGTCCAGCGCGTGCGCGACGGCGCGTAGGCGACGTGCTTGAGGTTGGCGTAGTCCGAATCACGGCGTGCGCCGGAGTAGCCGACCAGCGCATCGATGTCCCAGCCGCCCACGGTCCAGTCCAGCTTGGTGCTGAACTGGCGGTAGTCGGTGTTGGCGAAGCGTTCCTTGCTCAGGATTTCATGCTGGGTGGCGGTGTAGGACACATCGCGCAGGACCACCATGCCGTAGCGCGACAACGTGTCGGCGTCGTAGTCGTGGATGGTGTCCAGGGTGCTGCGGCTGGACGCCGAGTAGGCTGCCGCATCGTATTCGTCTTCGTGGGTGTCGTAGCCACCGAACATCGCATCCAAGCTCAGCGAGAACGCTTCGCTCGGCTTGAACTGCAGCGAGGCGGTCGCGCCCCACTGGTCCTGCTCGTTGAGGTAGATGCGATCGCCGACCTTGTCCTGGAAGATGATCCGGTTGGTCTCGTCCTTGTCCATGCGGTTGCCGACGACGATGCCCGCATCGCGCGCCAGCACCGCGGCCGCCTGCGAACCACGGGTGCCGGACGCTTCCAGGAAGCGGCCCATCGGGCGGAAGTTGATGCCGGAATTGGAATCAGTGCGGTTGGTGCGCTTGGCCTTGGAGAAGGACACCAGGCCGCCCCAGTCGCCCCACGTATCGCTGGCCAGGAAGGAGATCTTCGGATCGTTCTTGCCGTTGATCGAATTGTTGGCCACTTCGGCCGAGGCGCTGAACTTCGGCTCGGCATAGTCGAACGGCTTGGCGGTTTCGATGTAGACCGAACCGGCGATGCCGCCTTCTTCGTCGGCCGCGGTCGGCGACTTCTGCACGGTCACGGTCTGCACCACGTCCGAGGCGAAGATATCGAACTGCACATCGCGTCCGCCGCTGCCCGAGGCGGTGGCGAGGTTGTTGATCGAGACGTGGGTGAACTCGGACGGCAGGCCGCGCACGCTGACCTTGCTGCCCAGCCCCTTGTTGCGTTCGATGGTCACGCCCGGCATGCGCTGCAGCGCTTCGGCCAGGTTCTGCTCCGGGAAGTCGGCCACGTCGGTGGCGACGATGGAATCGGAGAAGCCGATGTTGCTGCGCTTGAGGTCAACCGCGCGCTCCAGGCTCTTTGCGTAGCCGCCGGTCACCACCACCGTGTCCAGCTGCTGCATCGCGGCTGCGCCACCTGCAACGGCCGCTGTTTCATCTGCCAGCGCCTGCAATGGCAGGGTCGCGATGCCACTGACCAGCACGGCGCGCACGGCGCGGGACAAAAGCTTCGCGTGGGGGACGCGCGTCGGCGTCTCCCGGAGGGTATTGCGCATCGGATGGTCCCCATTGCCCTGTGAGTTCGTGCCGCGCGCCCATGCGATGGTTCGCACAAGGCCCTGCGCGGCCGTGCCGGTAACCGGCGGACATAGAGACTAGGGGAGAATTGTTAAGCCTTTGTTGCGGTGCGCAAACGGCGTGCGCCCAGCCACAGGCCAGCGGCGAGCTGCAGCGGCAGAGAGACGACCAGCAGCACCACGAACCAGCGCGGGAATTCGTTGCCCATGTCCCATGCTGCCCACAACGAGGCGACCGCCAGCAGCAACCAGAGGGCCACGCCGTGCGAACGCGGCCAGCACGGCGCGTGGTAGCTGGCGAAGGCCACCGCGGCGATGCCGCCGAGCACGGTGAAGGCCAGGTCCCAGCCCAATTGCACCGCTCCGCCGGGGTGCACACCGATCAACGGCGGCAGCCAGCTGGCCACGGTGGTGACCAGCACCAGCGCAAGCAGCGCACCGCCCAGCGCAAGCAGGGAGAACAGGAAGGTTTTGAACATGGCCATGCGGCCAGTGTAGAGCCGAGCCGGCTCGACCGCCGCTGCGCTCGCAGCCTGGTGGGTGTCGAGCAAGCTCGACACTACACCGTCATGCCATCGCCCTGGTGGGTGACGACCGTTGGCCGTCACGCTGTTCCCGCTGCGCTCGCCGAGCAGGGCTCGGCGCTACCCAGGCAGGTCAGCTCGCCAGCACCGATGCCTGGCGGGCCAGTTCTTCGATCGCCGCCCAGTCGCGGCTCTGCAGCAGCGCGGCGGTGGTCAACCACGAACCGCCCACGCACAGCACGTTGGGCAGGTGCAGGAACTGCGGCGCGGTCTGCACGCTGATGCCGCCGGTGGGGCAGAAGCGCACATCGGCGAACGGACCGGCCCAGGCGGCCAGCAACGGGGCGCCACCGGCCTGCACCGCCGGGAAGAACTTGAACGTATCCAGGCCCTGCTCCAGCCCGTGCATCAGTTCGGACGAAGTCGCCACGCCCGGCAGGAATGGCAGGTCGGTATCGCGCGCGGCCGCGTACAGCCGATCGGTCGCGCCCGGCGACACCGCGAAGCGCCCGCCGGCTTCCTTCACCGCCTGCATCTGCGCGGCGGTCAACACCGTGCCCGCGCCGATCACCGCATCCGGCACGGCTTCGGCCATGGCCTTGATGGCTTCCATCGCGCGCGGCGTGCGCAGGGTGACTTCCACCACCGGCAGGCCACCGCGGAACAGGGCCTGGGCGACCTGCACCGCATCGTCCACGTCATCGGGGGTGAACACCGGGATCACCGGTGCAAGTTTCAGTACCGCGCGAACGCGCGGATCAGCGCCTGACATCAAAACGCTCCTCGCCCACCAGGGCCAGTACATCAGCTTCGCTGACGGGATTGAAATCGCCGGGGATCGAATGCTTCAGGCCACCGGCGGCCAAGCCGAAGCGCACGGTGGCGTCGGCATCGAAGCCGCGCATGATGCCATGCAGGATGCCGGCAGCGAACGCATCACCGCCGCCAATGCGGTCGATGATGCCCTGCAGTTGGCGCACCGGTGCCTGCGCCCGCGTGCCATCGCGGCCGATCAGCAGCGCGCCCAGCGCGTGGTGGTCCACGCTCAGTGCCTGGCGCTGCGTGCAGGCCATCCACTGCAGCTGCGGGAAGGCGGCGAAGGCGGCGGCGGCGGCGGCTTCCACGCGGGCGACCACGTCCTCCTGCGCGAACGGCTGGCCAAGCACCACTTCGATGTCGCGGTAATCGGCGAACACGATGTCGGCCTGGGCGAACAGCTCGCGCAGGATGGCCTTGGCATCGCCGCCCCAGCGCTGCCACAGCTTGGGCCGGAAGTTGCCATCGAAGGACACCTTGACCCCCTGCGCACGGGCCGCGCGTGCGGCCGCCAGGGTGGCCTGGGCCACATCGGCGCCGAGGGCCGGGCTGACCCCGGACAGGTGCAGCCAGTCCGCGCCCTGCAGCAGCGTCGGCCAGTCGTAGTCGGCGGCGGTACTGAGCGCGAAGGCCGAATCGGCACGGTCATAGACCACCTCGCTGGCACGCTGCACCGCGCCGGTGGTCAGGAAATACAGGCCCATGCGGCCATCCGCCTGCAGGCGCACCCCACGGGTATCCACGCCATGCCGGCGCAGTTCGCCCAGCGCATGCGCGCCCAGCGGATTGTCGGCTACCGTGCTGGCCATCGCCACGTCATGGCCGAAGTGCGCCAGCGAGACGCCTACGTTGGCCTCGGCGCCACCTGCGTGTACGTCCAGGCGCGGCGACTGCAGCAGCAGCTCGTTGCCCGGTGCACCCATCCTCAACAACAGTTCCCCGAAACAGACCACTCGACTCATCAGATGTCCTCGTTGCCCGGACTGCAGCATCGCGTTGCTGCCCGCCGGAGGGAACCACGCACCCCGCGTGGCTCTTGGCTATCGGTGTCATTCTAGCCCTCGGGACCGCTGCGTCTACCTGCAGCCATTGTCGAAGTCATTGTCCCGCAAGCCTCTGCGGGACATCTCCAATCTGTTGCGGTGCAAGATGCCCGATCCTGAAGGTGCTGTTAACGTCCGCTCTGACCAGCGGTGTCATCTTGCTGACACCGCGTTGTGCACCAGACCTTTGGGAGAGGGAAAGGCCATGATTTCTCGTAACAACCGCAAAAAGACACCGGTTACCTTGCTGGCCCTGTCAATCGGTCTGGCGCTCACCGCCCCGGCCATCGCCCAGCAGACCAGCTCGGATCCCGCCGTCGACCTGGACACTGTAACCGTCACCGGTTACCGCGCCAGCGTGGAGAAGGCGCTGGACATCAAGCGTGGCGAGGCCGGCGTGGTCGATGCCATCGTCGCCGAGGACATCGGCAAGTTCCCGGACCTCAACCTGGCCGAATCGCTGCAGCGCATCCCCGGCGTAGTGATCACCCGCGATGGCGGTGAAGGTCGCAGCATCTCGGTGCGCGGCCTGGGCCCGGACTTCACCCGCGTGCGCATCAACGGCATGGAAGCACTGGCCACCGTCGGTGCCGGCGACCAGAGCGGCGGCACCAACCGTGGCCGCGGTTTCGATTTCAACGTGTTCGCCTCGGACCTGTTCTCGCAGCTGATCGTGCGCAAGACCGCTTCGGCCGATGTCGAAGAGGGCTCGCTCGGCGCCACCGTGGACCTGCGCACCGCGCGCCCGTTCGACTATGAAGGCTTCACCTTCGCCGCCAGCGGCCAGGCCAGCTACAACGACATGGCGCAGAAGGCCGACCCGCGCATGGCGGCGCTGATCTCCAATACCTTCGCCGATGGCACCTTCGGTGCGTTGCTGTCGGTGGCCTACTCCGAGCGCCAGGCGCTTGAAGAGGGTTCCAACACCGGCCGCTGGGCCAATGGCCCCAGCAATGGTGGCTTCGCCGCCAGCTCGCCGTTCGCTGCTGCGCGGGGTGCCAACGTCTTCCACCCGCGTTTCCCGCGCTACGTGCAGATGGAGCACAAGCAGGAACGCCTGGGCGTCACCGGCTCGCTGCAGTGGAAGCCGACCGATCGCACCGAAGTGTCCCTGGATGCGCTGTACTCCAAGATCGACGCCGACCGCGACGAGCATTACATCGAAGCGATTTCCTTCAGCCGCTCCGGCGCCGGCAAGCCGCAGACCATCGTGCGTGATGGTGAAATCCGCAACAACGCGCTGGTCTATGGCGCGTTCGACAACGTCGACATCCGCAGCGAGAACCGCCACGACGAGTGGAGCACCGACTTCAAGCAGGTCAGCCTGAACCTGGACCATCGCTTCAGTGATGCGTTCTCGGTCACCGGCAAGCTGGGTACCTCGCGCTCGGCGCACGAGAACCCGGTGCAGACCACCATCATCATGGACAAGTTCGATGTCGATGGGTACAGCTACGATTACCGCGGCAACAAGAACCAGCCGATCCTGAACTACGGCGTGGATCCGACCAATCCGAACGGCTGGACCCTTGCGGAAATCCGCCTGCGTCCGCAGTCGGTGGACAACGACTTCGACACCGCGCAGCTGGATTTCAACTGGAACATCAGCCCGGGCTTCCGCCTGAAGGGTGGCGTGCTGGCCAAGGATTACAGCTTCAACACCGTTGAACTGCGCCGCGCCAGCGAACTGGCCGTGCCGACCTTCCCGGGTAGCGGGCTGATCGTGCCGCCGGAATACACCCAGCAGGAAGGCCTGAAGGGCATCTCCGGCAGCCCGTCCAACTGGGTGGTGCCGAACCTGGACGCCGTGGCTGACCTGTTCGACATCTACAGCAACACCGGTACCTTCGCTGTCGCACCGCGCCTGAACAACAGCCGCAGCGTGGAAGAGAAGGACCGCGGCGTGTGGCTGATGGGCGAGTTCTCCACCGACCTGGGTTCGATCCCGCTGTCGGGCAACTTCGGCGTGCGCTACGTGGAAACCAAGCAGGAATCCAACGGCTACGCCACCGTCGGCGGCGTGCCGGTGCTGACCACCAGCAACCGCAAGTACGATGACACCCTGCCCTCGTTCAACCTGGTTGCCGAAGTGGCGCCGGACTTCCTGATCCGCCTCGGCGCGGCCAAGGTGATGACCCGTCCGGGCCTGGGCAACCTGACCCCCGGCGTGACCGTGGCCGTGGCCGGCGGCGCACGCACGGTGGCCGGCGGCAACCCGAACCTGGATCCGATCCGCGCCACCAACGTCGACCTCGGTTTCGAGTGGTACTTCAACGAAGGCGCAATGCTCGGCCTGGGCCTGTTCTACAAGGACATCGAGTCCTTCGTGCAGACCACCCGCGACGTGCGCCCGTATTCCACCAGCGGCCTGCCGGCCAGCCTGCTGGACGGCACCGGTGCCACGGTCAACGACGAGTTCACCTTCAGCATCCCGCTCAACACCCCCGGCGGTGAACTGCACGGCGTGGAGGCGAACTACACCCAGCCGTTCACCTTCCTGCCGGGCAAGTGGTCCAACCTCGGCGTGCAGTTGAACTACACCTGGGTGGAATCGAAAATCCAGTACCTCAACGGTCAGGGCCAGGCGGTGATGAAGAACGACCTGACCGGCCTGTCGCCCACCTCGTGGAATGCCACGCTGTTCTACGAAGGAGAGGTCTGGTCCGGACGCGTCTCGGCGACCAACCGCGACGACTACCTGACCCAGGCACCGGGCCAGGAAACCGGCTTCAACCTGGACGGCGTGCACGGCATGACCGGCACCACGATGATCGACGCCTCGCTGCGCTACAAGGTGAGCGACCAGCTGGAGCTGACCCTGGAAGGCGTCAACCTGACCAACGAAGCGTCCGACGAGTGGGTTCGTTCGCCGCTCACCGGCCAGCTGCCGCTGCAGTACACAGAAACCGGCCGCCAGTTCCTGCTCGGCGTCCGCTACAAGTTCTGATGACCCACCCGGCGGCGTGCCAGCCACGCCGCCGTCCGGTGCAACGCCGAACGTACCCGCCACCGTGGCGCTCCTGCTGCGGCGCAAGATGCTGCGCCGTGGTCGGCTTTGCTACGTTCCGGTGACCTGCGGTGTCAGCAAGACGTCTGCGGTGAGGGCCGCAGCTGCGCGGTCGTCCCTCTCGCCGGCGGCGCTGCGGCGTCCGAGCAGGTCACGATGGAGCCCAGGCCGACCTGCCTCCAAAGCGCGGCAGCAGGTGCAGAATGCGGCGCAGCGCGGGACGGGTCGATGCCCTCCACGCTCTGGCATCGGCATGCTCCGCCACGCCCCCTCTATCGCCGCACCGCCCTCGCATTGCCCTGCCGTTGCCCGCTGTTGAAAGGAAGGTTCCATGCCACACCGCTCCGCCGCCGTCGCCCGCCTGCCCCGTCGCCATCTGCTGGCGCTTGCCACTGCACTGTTCGCTGCGCCGGTGTTCGCTGCCGACCCGCCAACGCTGCTGTTCCATGTCGACGCCAACCACGGCCTGCAGGCGGAAGTGGCGCACGGCGAAGCAATACCGAACTTCCGCGACAAGGTGGCGGTGGTCCAGGACGGTACACGCGGCAAGGCGATCCAATGGCAGGACGACGGCGTGCTGTCCTGGGATGCACCGGGCAACATCCTGGCCCAGCGCGGCACGCTGGCCTTCGACTGGCGGCCGCGCTACGCCGTGGGCGAAGCGCCGTTCGTGATCTTCCGCGTGGGCTATGCCGACCACAGCAGCTGGGACATGGCGTGGCTGCGCATCGACTGGAACGGGAACGGCTTCGATGCGTTCGTCACCGACGCCAACCTGGCGCGCACCCGCGTGTCGTTCAAGATGCCGCAGGCACCGCGTGCCGACCAGTGGCTGCACCTGGCGTTCGGCTGGGACGAAGACCACGGCGTGCGTCTGTTCGTGGACGGCAAGGAGGTCGCGCGGGCCGAGGCCACCGCCGATTACGATGCCGCGCTGGACCAGCTTGGGCTGGCCGGAAGGGTGATGGCGCCCTACCAGGTGCAGAGCCGTTACAACTTCCTGCGGGGCAGCGATTTCCAGCACATCCGCGTCTACGACCAGCTGCTGGACGGTCCTGCCGTGGCCGCGCTGGCACAGGGCAAGGCAGCGGCCAGCGCGGTTGCCGCCACGGCCGATGATCGCGCGTGGCGGCATCGCTTCGGCTGGGAAGGCGCGGCACCCCCGGCGCTGGCCGCCGACGGAACGCGCATCCGCAAGGTGGAGTTCGCCGATACCAAGGACCTCAAGCAGTGGATGTGGAAGGCCACCGACGGCATCGCCGAAACCACCTGGCCGGGGGTCTACAACCGCTCGCGCCTGCCCGGCCGCAACGATTACTTCCAGCTGCCGGACTGGAATACCTACGTGGAGGGCGGCCAGCACCTGGACCTGACCCTGCCGGAGGGTGAAACGGTGAACCGCATCGAAGTGCGCGGCGCGGCGTTCGGTTCGCTCGCCCATGGCAGCGATGCCGCCAATGCCGGCACGGTGCTGATGCAGCGCCCGCGCGGGGTGGTGCGCAGCGTGGATGACATTCCGGCCCAGCAGGGCGGCGTGCTGCGCTTTTCCAACGTGGAACAGGAAACGCCGATCCAGGAGATCTGGGCGTACCACGTGGACGCCGGCGCCGAGCCCGAAGGCAGCGTCAAGCAGACGTATCGGGTGGACAGTCAGGCGCTGCCGGACTACACCAACCTGGACAGCCTTCGCCATTACATCCAGGGGCGCTACCCGGCAGCCGAACGCAGCACGGTGATGGCCCTGCCCAAGGGCGCAGGTTCGCGCCGTCGCGGCGCAGACAGCTTGCCCGCGCAGCCGCGACCGATCGTGCACGTGCTGGTTCCTTCCGGCGTGGGCGATGCACCGGCCAACCAGCCGCTGATCCGCAGCTGGGCGCACAGTTGGGAAAACATGCACGACGGCCTGGACGGCGTGGCCATCGACCTGCCCGCGCTGGACCTGCCGGCCACGCACGTCGGGCTGATTCCGCTCAACATCCGCATCAAGGATCCGATCTGGCCGGCACGCGACATGATCGATGTGTCGGTATCGGTGCAGCCGGGCAAGCAGCGCACGCTGTGGCTGGACCTGCGCGACCGCATCCTCACCGCCGACAGCCTGTGGCTGAGCATCGCTTCGGCCGCGCCGGGCTTCGATGCGGGCGCGCTCGACGGCACCGAAATCCGCATGGTGTTCAAGCCCCGCCAGGAGGCCATCGCCGAACATGTCGCCGACCGCTTCAACCAGGTACGCGACAACTGGGGCTTCCTGGTCGAAGAGCACACCACGTCCAAGCGCCAGCGCCTGTATGCGCGCGTGTACGCCGACCTCAGCGACCTGCTGCGGGTGGACCCGGACCATGAGCTGGGCCGCCTGTACTGGAATTACATCAGTTACAACAGCCAGGGCAAACCGCCATTCACCGCGCCGGCCGTGCCCAAGGGCGTGCCGGCGTGGGCCTTCAACCAGGTGCAGGACCTTGCCCATGTGCGCCGCTTCATCGACTGGTGGATCGACAACCGGCAGGTCGCCTATGGCGATTTCGGCGGCGGCATCTCCGATGATTCCGACCTCACCCAGCAGTGGCCCGGGCTGGCCCTGATGGGCGTGCAGCCGGACCGCCTGAATGCCTCGCTGACCGCGCTGTCCGATGCGGTGTACCGCAATGGCATGTTCAGCAACGGCCTGAGCACGATCGAGACCGATGAACTGCATGCCTACGAAGAAGGCATCAACACCAACAGCGCCATGTTGTACCTCAACTGGGGCGATCCGCTGACCGTGGAGCGCCTGATGGAAACGGTCAAGGCGTTCCAGGAGAAGATCATCCTGCCCAACCCGCAGGGCCACCTGCTGTTCTCCAGCAACTGGTTCGGCGGCAACAAGGTGTACCGCGAACCGAACTGGCAGTGGCAGAAGCCGTATTCGTTCCCGGTGCTGCATCCGGCCTTCCTGCTCGGCCAGTTCAATGCCGATCCGAACAGCCGGCGGCTGGTCACCGGCCTGGCCGATGGCTACCTGGCGCACGCCTACACCGATGACAAGGGCCGCTGGGCACTGCCGAACGAGATCAACTGGGCCACCGGCGAAACCCGCGGCGGCGAGCTCAACAACGGCTCCGGCAGCGGCGACATCATGCATACGTTCTGGGCCGCATGGCGCTGGAGCGGTGACGACAAATACCTGAAGGCGTTGGACTACCGGGTGGAGCGCGGTGGTCCCGGCGCGCTGTCCAACCTGGGCGAGAACTACGTGGAGGTACTCGGGCGGCAGCAGGACTGGTACCCGAAACTGACCGCCGACGCGAAGGACGGCAAGACCGGTTTCGCCAGCCTGATGGCCTGGCAGGCCAGCGGCGATACCGCGTACATCGAGGCCCTGCATGCCGACGGCATCCAGGCCAAGGCGCAACGCGAGTACATGAACACCGAAGGCCACTGGTGGTCGGACCGGGTGGAAGCGCCGAGCGAATTCCTGCAACGCGCGCGGTTGGGCGGCATCGCGCTGAAGCGCAACCAGAGCTGGCCGGGGCATACGGTGAGTTGGCGCTTCGACCGCGATGAAGCGGCCGAACAGGTGGCACTGCTGGTGCATGCACCCTCGCGCGAGCGCTTCACCGTGACCAGCCATAACCTGGGCAAGCGGGTGATCCGCGCCGACATGACCGGCTGGAACGTGGCCAGCGGCACCTGGCGGGTGCGCAGTGGCGTGGACGCCGATGGTGACGGGCGCATCGATGGCACGCCGCGCGAGCACGAGTTCGTGCTTGAAAGCAGCGCAAGCACGGCGCTGCAGTTCCAGCCGGGCCGCACCGAAGTGTTCGAGTTCGAGCGGGTGCGCGCCGGTACCCCGGTGGAGCAGCGTGCCGACCTGGGCGTAGGCCGCGGCGACGTGCGGGTGGATGGCCGCCAGGTGCACGTCACCGTGCACAGCCTGGGCCATGTGGCCACGGGCGTGGGCGTGGCGGTGCTGGAAGATGCACGCGGCCGCGAAATCGCCCGTATCGAGGTCCCGGCCATGGGCGCGCCGCTGGACCTGCAGCCGAAGACCACCACGGTCAGCCTGCCGCTGCCGGCCGGTGAGCGCAGCGGACTACGCGTGCGGGTAGGCCTTGCAGACGATGGCGAAGAGGTCACCCGCCTGAACAACACCGTCGCCCTGCCGTGAGGGGAGCGACGGCCGCTGGCCGTCCCTGCACCGCTCAGGCAAGGCTTGCGGTGATGAACTCGATGTCATCGACGATCAGGTACCGCTTCCCGTACTGCGAGCGCGACGGCGTGCCCACAGCGAGGACATAAGCCCCTGCGAGGTCTTCGAGATCGTCAACGCCGAAGCGATGCTTGAACCCGGGCCAGATCGCTTCGGGGATTCCAATGCTGATGTCGCCGCGCCCGCCGGAGTTCAGCCAGACGGTGCCATCGCGTTCCCCTGCGTCTGATACCAGGCCCCAGCAGCCTGCCAGCCGATCGAAATGGTGGGGCTGCAGGGCAGGAAATTCGACGAAGAAATCGCGCAGGGTACGGCCGTCGATCCCGCCGATCTCGATGGCCTGGTCAGAGGCGCCGAACGCTGCCGAGCTGCGCAGGTACTTGAGCAGCGTGCTCAGTCGGCGGTGGGTACGCGCCGTGCGTTGACCGTCAGCGTGCAGGTGACGGCCACCGCGCCGGCCCGGGTCCGCCTGACCGTCGTCCTGCAGGTGCGGCGCGCCTTGCACGGCACCGAAGTTGAGATCCACCACCAGCACGTCGGTGTTGTTGGTGATCGCCTCGTCCGGCCCGATGCCACTCTCGACGCGCAGATGATCCTCGGCGGCCATGCCGCAGCCGGGGGCGTGGGGGCGCGCACCGAAACAGGCAGCACGACCACTGGCGGCCTTCTTGCGGAAGAACGCCTGCTGCCCGCACCTCACGCAGATCAGGTTGCGTCGCTTCGCTTCCAGGTCGGCGGGCGATAGCTGCTGGAACCGGACAGCGGTGTGATCGTGCCCGTCCAGTGTGCAATGCGCGATATCCATGACGCTCTCACTCCCTTCGTGTGTCTGTAAAAAATCCTACAGACCGCAACGAGGTGGGAGGTTGCAGAAATCGATCAACGGGTGGGCGCCTCAGCCGTCGCTGTCCAATTCCTGCACGCGCGGCCGGTACCAGCCATCGCCGAGCGGATCGAACACGGTGCTGCGCTCCATCGGACCCTGGTAGACGTGCAGCGATACCGCGATGTCCTCGCTGCTGGCGTTTCGCAGGGTGTGGTATTCGTGCGGCGGAATCAGGCTGCCGGCACTGCCTGTTTCACCGTACAGCACCGGCTGCGCGGCAAACCGCCAGCGCGGGCCACGCTGTTCCAGCAGCGCATAGGGGGTAACCCGCAGGTCGCCACGCCAGACCCCTTCCACGCACCACATCGCATCGTGGTCATGCAGCGGTGTGCCCTGTCCCGGACCCCAGCACATCGCGATCACGCTGTAGCCCAGCGTCGTGCTGCGGTGCAGTTCCCGACGTGCGTAGCGGCCCTGCAGCGGCTGCTGGACGCAGGAAGGCAGTTCGATCTCCGGATCATGGATCGCCTGCCGCAGCGTGTGCTGCAGCGCGCGGGTGATCACTTCGGCATCGCCCTGCCCGACCGCCGCATCCAGCGCCGTGATCAGACGGTCTTTCCCGCGGAAGGCCGGTGAGGTGAAGTGCAGATCCATGCCTGCAGTCTAGGCGAGTGACGTCTGCGGAACGTTTGCACGGTGTCAACAGCAGACGAGAGTGCCTGTTTCCGTGCGTATCCGGTGCAGCAGAGAGGTGAGCAACCCCGAGAGCAGGGAGCTGAATACGTCAAGGCAGCAGGAGGGGGCGCATCGCGGGAACGGCGCGTGCAAGCTCTTCGGCCATGATCGTGGCGAACACATCCGCGCCCTTGTCGCCCAGGTGGGTGTAGTCGAAGGCCCGCTTGGCCTGCCCCATCGGTTCCAGCAGCGCGTGCTGCGCCGCGCGGCCGGCCGCGCTGGATGGGGCCGCATCGACGGTGGTGCCGGTCAGCGCGGCGGCGACCTGCTCCTGCGACGCGGGCGCCTGTGCCAGCTGCATCGCCAGCACCGGGCCCATCGCCTGCACCAGCTGCCGGCTGCGGGCGTGCAGGTCGACCAGCGGTACGTCCAGTTCGGCGGCCACCGTGCGCACGGCGCCCGCCCAAGGGCCCAGGTCGTCGATCAGCGTGCCATCGGCGAACTGGCGCCGGGTCAACGGCGTGACCAGCACCGGCACCGCGCCGGCCGCGCGTACCTCAGCGACGTACCGGCGCAGGTTGTCGGGGAACTCATGCCGCAGGTCGGTGGAACGCCCCGGCTTGCCGGGCTGGTCGTTGTGGCCGAACTGGATCAGCACCCAGGTAGTGGCATAGCCGGCGGTGTGCATCTCCGCTTCCACCAGTGCCCACGAACCTTCGGCGCGGTAGTTGTAGGTGCTGCGTCCGCCGCGCGCCAGATTGATGCACGCCGCCGGCGACGCCAGGTGGTCGGCACAGAACCGGGGGCCCCAGCCCCCCTGCACGGCCGTGGTGGAGTCACCGACCAGGATGACCTTGCTGGCGCGGATCGGCGTTGGCGTCGGCCGTTCGGCAGGCACGTCGGCCAGGGCCGGCAGCGCGATGCAGCAGAAGAGAAGCAGCAAGCGCTGCATGATGGGCAGAGGTAGCGCCGAACCATGTCCGGCGGGATCCCTGGAGGGACTACGGATCATCAACAGCTCCTTTGAACAGGACTCAGAACGTGCCGCGCTGCAGGAACGGTGCCTGCCGATACAGCTCACGCTCACCGCCACGCGGGTCGTCAGCCAGCGTGCTGCGCACATCGAACAGCAGCGTCTGCCGGCGTGGCAGGCCGTACGGTTCCCAGTGCGCCAGGCCGGCGTGGTTGGGGTCGCCCTGGCGGGCGAACTGCAGCAGTGCGCTGCTCATGGTGGCCGCCAGTGCGCGCGCCTGCGCACCATCGCCACTGCGTGCACCGGGCTGGGCGGTGTTGTCGAACACCAGCGGGATATCCAGCGTGTGGAAAGCGCCGAGCCTGCCACCGTCCAGCGGCGAACCCCAGTCCAGCTGGTAGGCCCAGGTGGGCGCCGCACCGGCGCGCTGGCGCGCGCGCGCTTCCAGTTCTTCCACCGCCCCGCGCCATGAGCGTCCGGCGGTGGTGGCGGCGAAGAACACCTGCGACGGCGTGTAATCCGGATACATCCGGCGGTACGCGTCGATCACCCGCTGTGGGCGCAGGTCGACGTACTGCTCGCGTTCCAGCTTCGCCGGAAGGGTGTCCCAGGTGAGTTCGTGGTTGGCCGGATCGTTGCCGAGGAACGCACGGGTTTCATCGCGCGTGTTGCCGATCACCATCGGGATGTGCGCGGACTGCGCCGGCGCTTCGGGGAAGAACGGATGCACCGGTAGCACCACATCATCCAGCACCGGCCCCACGTACAGCCCGCTGGTCTCGATCCGCGACGGATCGCGCGCCTTGCCGGCGGCCAGCAGCGCGGCCGGGGACAGACGCAGCAGCGCCTGGACGTCCTTCGCGCCGGCTGCTTCCATGGCGATGGCGGTACGCTGCGCGGCCGCGCGCGGGCCGGCGGCGGTGACCTGCTGGCCGCTCATCGTCCAAGCCCGCTGGAACAATCCCTTCGCCGCGGGCATCGCCATCAGCGTGGCGATCTTCGCCCCGCCCCCGGACTGGCCGAACACGGTGATGTTGCCCGCATCGCCGCCGAAGACCGCAGCATGCTCGCGCACCCATTGCAGGGCCTGCACCAGGTCGAGCTGGCCGACGTTGCCGGACGCGGCCATGCGCGGGTCACCGAGCGCGCCCAGATACAGATAGCCGAACAGATTGAGGCGATGGTTGACTGTCACCACCACCACGTCGCCGCGCCGGCACAGCGCGCCGCCGTCGTACAGCGGGTCACTGCCGGAACCGTTGTTGAAGCCGCCGCCGTGGATGTAGAACAGGATCGGCCGCTTGCCGCCGTCGCCGAGCGCCGGCGTCCAGACATTGAGGAACAGGCAGTCTTCGCTGCCCGGGCCTTCGCTGCCGCCCTGTGGCGCGGCGGCTCCGTAGTCCAGTGCATCGGCGACACCACGCCACGGCGTTTCCCGGCGCGGTGGCTGGAAGCGGTAGGCGGCGGTGTCGGCGCCGTAGCGAAGCCCGCGGAACACACACGTGCCGTGTTCGCGCTGGCCGCGCACGCGTCCCCCGCGTACCCGCGCCAGTACCTGCTGGTCGGCGTGCAGGCCAGGTTGGGCCAGTGCGGTCGGCAGCAGGGAGGCGGTGGCGGCAGCGAATGTCCAGCGTGCACTGTCGCGGAGGAAGCGGCGGCGTTGCAGGTCGGCGTGATCGTCGTTCATGGGCGACCCTCCGGGGTCTGGGTCTGGGCGCGCAGCCAGCGCTGCGCGATGTCCGGCCACAGGGCCGTGGTCGAATCCGCGGCGGCGCGCATACCGAAGCCGTGGCCACCGTGGGCGAACACATGGAGTTCATGCTCCACGCCCGCCGCTGCCAGCGCACGCGCCATCAGCAGGCTGTTGTCGACGCTGACGACGCGGTCATCGGCCGCGTGCAGCAGCAGGGTGGGGGGCATGTCCGCGCGCACCTGGTCCTGCATCGAGTAGCGGCTTACCAGGGCCGCGTCCGCCGGTTCGCCGATCAGGCGCAGGCGTGAGCCGCCGTGGGCCTGCGGTCCCATATCGATCACCGGGTACACCAGCACGGCGCGGGAAGGCCGCGCGCTGAGCCGGTCGGCTGCATCGGCTGGCGGGTAAGCGGGGGTGTCGAAGCCGGTGGCCAGGCGCGCGGCGACATGGCCACCGGCCGAAAAGCCCATCACCGCGATGTCTTCCACGTCCAGCCCGCGGCGTGCTGCGGCGGCGCGAACCACGCGCATCGCGCGCTGCGCATCGGCAAGCGCCGCCTGGCGGTCGCGGCCGGTCTCGGGCAACCGGTAACGCAGCACGAACAGGGTATAGCCGGCGCGGTCGACCCACTGCGGGACCAGCCCGGTGCCTTCCTTGTCGATCACCACGCGCTGGTAGCCGCCGCCTGGAATCACCAGCAGCGCCTTGCCATTGGGCTGCGCCGGGGCATGAACCACCAACCACGGCGCATCGATCTGGTCGACATAACGATCGGGCCGGGCCGGGTCCGCGCTGCGCTCCACCACGTGAAGTCCGCGCGCGGGGCCGCTTTCGCCGGGCACCTCTCCCGCTGGCCACAATGCGATGTGCTCGCCGGCGGCCTCTTCGGCCCCTGCAACGGGCGGCGGCGGTGCGCGCTGCGCCGCAGCGGCAGCAAGCGCCGGTGAGGTGGCCAGGGACAACGAACAGAGCAGCGAAAAAAGCGTCGATCTCATGCGGCACAAGGCTCCTGGGACGATGACAGGTGACAGTTGGCCACCCCCGTCGTGCCTTCTGACGCACTGCACATTGCCAGATGACACCGGTTTACCATATACACGTCATCCGAACGCTGTCGATGCGCAGCGCAACAACGCCAAAGGGAGAGCCTCCTTGAGCAACGAACCCGGCAACATGGACCTGCCAACCGCACCGGCGGCCTCCGCCGACCCTGCCGCCATCGCCAGCGCCTTCACCGGTGCGCGCCGCGCGGGCGCATCGCTGGCCGATTTCCCCGGCCAGATCCCCGCCGACCTGGTCAGCGCCTATCACGTGCAGGACCTGGCAATCGGCCAGTGGGAGCATGAGGTGGTCGGTTGGAAAGTCGGCTACATCGCCGAAGAACGCCGCGACAGCTCCGGCGACGATCGTCTGCTGGGCCCGATCTTCAATAATCGGCTGCAGAATGCTACCGGTGGAACAACGCTCGATATCGCGGTCTTCGAGGGCGGCTTCGCAGCGGTCGAAGCCGAGTATGTGATCGAACTGCTGGAAGATGCCCCGGCCGACCAGCTGGAGTGGACGCCCGAGCAGGCCGAAGCACTGCCGGCCCGCCTGTACATCGGCGTGGAGGTTGCCAGCAGCCCGCTGGCCACGATCAACATCCTGGGGCCGTTGGTGGTGGTGTCCGATTTCGGCAACAACAACGGCCTGCTGCTGGGACCGGAGATCACCGACTGGACCCGGCGCGACGACAGCGAACTGCGCGCGGAAACGCTGATCGAAGGCGAGGTGGTCGGCACCGGCGGTGCAACCCGCCTGCCCGGCGGCCTGCGCACTGCGATCGCCTTCGCACTGTCCCGCTCGGCCAAACGCGGCCGTCCGCTCAAGCGCGGCGAACTGATCGCCACCGGCAATGCGACCGGTATCCACGACATCCGCGTAGGCCAGACGGCAGTGGTGCGGTTTGCCGGTTTCGGAGACATTGCCTGCCGGGCCGTCGCTGCGGGATGACCGCAGCGGCCCGGTGAACACGCGCGGGAGGGCGCAGATGATCACACGTAGAAATTTCCTCGCCACCAGCCTCGGCGCGCTTGCCGCGCCGGCACTGGTCGGCTGCAGCAAGGCGGGCGGCAGCGCAGCTGGCGGCCACCTGCTGACCGCCACCGATGTGCATGTGGCGGACTATCCCACCGTGACCGCGGTCAAGTGGATCGGCGATACGTTGCAACGTGAGACCGGTGGGCGCCTGCGCCTGCGCCAGTACCACTCCGGGCAGCTGGGCCGCGAATCGGAAGCGATCGACATGGCCCGCTTCGGCGCCATCGACATCACCCGGGTGTACTCCGGCGCGCTCAACAACGCCTTTCCGCTGACCCAGGCCCTGTGCCTGCCCTACGTGTTCGACTCGGTGGCGCACATGCGCGCCGCGCTGGACAGCGGCGTTGCCGAGGCGGTGCTGCGCGGGTTCGAAAGCCGCGACCTGGTCGGCCTGGCGATCTACGATTCCGGTGCGCGCTGCTTCTACAACACCAAGCATCCGATCGTGTCCCCGCAGGACCTGCGCGGCCTGAAGCTGCGCGTCGCATCGTCGGACATCTTCATCCAGCTGATGCGCCTGTTCGGTGCCAACCCGACCCCGATGTCGTTGGGTGACACGTTCTCCGGGATGGAAACGCACATGATCGACGGTGCGGAAAACAACATGCGCAGCTTCCATTCCAGCCGTCATTTCGAGGCTGCGCGCTACTGGTCGCAGAGCGATCATTCGTATGCGCCGGACGTGTTGTTGATGTCGCGTGCCAGCTTCGACCAGCTGCAGCCGGCCGATCGCCAGCTGCTGCTGGAAACCGCGCGTGCCTCGGTGAAGGTCATGCGCGAACAGTGGGATGCTTCCGAAGATGCCGCGCGCAAGGCGGTGCTCGACTTCGGCATCAAGGCCAACGAAGTGGACATGCCGGCCTTCCGCAAGGCCGCTGATCCGCTGCTGCAGGAGTACCTGAAGCAGCCCGAGCTGGCCGCCATGGTCAGCCGCATCCGCGATCTCGCCTGAGGAACTCTGCCATGACCGACATGACGACGGGCACCGCCCCGATCGCCCCCGGCGCAGGACAGCGCCTGCTGGACCGCATCGCCGATTTCGCCATCTACATCGCCGTGGCCGCCCTGCTGGGGCTGGTGGTGGTGCAGGGTTGGCAGGTATTCGCCCGCTACGTGCTCAACGATTCGCCCAGCTGGACCGAGCCGGTGACGCTGCTGCTGCTGAGCACGGCGATGAGCCTGGGCGCGGCCTGCGGCGTCTACACCAACCGCCACTTCGGTTTCTTCCTGCTGGCCGGTTACATGGGCCCGCGATTGCGCCGTGCGGTGGATACCTTCGTGCAGCTGGTGATCGGCGTGCTGGGTGGCTACCTGGCGGTGTTCGCGATGGTGCTGCTGCGCGACGGCCTGGACATCAAGGCCGCCGGTGCCAACCTGCCGCAGAGCATCAATTACCTGCCGCTGTCGGTGGGCGGTGCGCTGATGGTGCTGTTCGCGCTCAACCGTGCATGGCGGGTCCATTTCCCGCTCGCGGTGGTGGCCGACGAAGACGCTGAAGGAGATCGTTGAACATGGGCATTACCCTGCTTTTCCTGGTGTTCGCCGGCCTGCTGGTGATCGGTGTGCCGGTCGCCTACGCGCTGGCGGCCGCCGCGCTTGCCACCCTGCTCTACCTGGACATCCCCAGCATCGTACTGGTGCAGCAGATCTCCGCCGGTACCGGCTCGGCATCGCTGATCGCGATTCCGCTGTTCATCTTCGCCGGTGAGATCATGATGCGTGGCGGCATCTCCGAACGCCTGATCGCGTTGGCGTCCTCGCTGGTCGGGCGCATGCGCGGCGGCCTGGGACAGGTGTCGATCCTGTCCTCGCTGTTCTTCGGCGGGGTGTCTGGTTCGGCCATCGCCGATGTGTCGGCGGTCGGCGGCACGATGATCCCGCAGATGGTCAAGCGCGGTTATGACCGTGATTTCGCGGTCAACGTCAGCATCACCGCCGCGCTGGTCGCGCTGCTGGTGCCGCCCTCGCACAACCTGATCCTGTTCTCGGCCGCTGCCGGCGGTGGATTGTCCATCGCCGACCTGTTCGCGGCGGGCATCGTCCCGGCGCTGATGATGACGCTGGCCTTGATGGTCACCGGCTATGTGGTGGCACGTCGCCGGGGTTATGGCGTGGAAGTGTTCCCGGGCTGGCGCGCGGTGGCCTTGCGCATCTTCTCCGCCCTGCCCGGCCTGGGCCTGGTGGCGCTGATCTTCGTGGGTATCCGCGCGGGCATCTTCACTGCCGTGGAAAGTGCGGCCATCGCCGTGGTGTATGCGCTGCTGGTCACTACCCTGCTGTACCGCCAGCTGCCGTGGCGTGAGTTCTTCGGCACGGTCATCCATGCCGCGCGCAGCACCGGGGTGATCCTGTTCGTGATCGCCACCGCCGCCGTGTTCGGCTGGCTGCTGGCCTTCCTGCAGGTGCCGGTCGCGGCGGTGGACTTCCTGCAGTCCTTCGCGCACAGCCAGTTCATGGTGCTGCTGATGATCGTGATCATGCTGCTGCTGCTGGGTACCTTCATGGACCTGGCGCCGATGATCCTGATCTGCACGCCGATCTTCCTGCCGGTGGCCAAGGCCTACGGCATCGATCCGATCCACTTCGGGCTGGTGCTGGTGCTGGCCGGCGGCCTCGGGCTGGTGACCCCGCCGGTGGGCTCGGTGCTGTTCATCGGCACCGCCATCGGCAAGATCAGCGTGGGCGAAAGCATGCGCAGCATCTGGCCGTTCTGGTTCGTGGCGCTGGGCGTGCTGCTGGTGGTGGCGTTCTTCCCCGGCCTGTCGCTGTGGCTGCCGCATCTGCTGCGGGCCTGATGGGGGCGGGCGGCGTGGCGACGACCTGCGTCGCCATCCATCGAAGAAAGCGTGACGACCAACGGTCGTCACCCACCGTAGTCGCCGGTCGTCACCCACCGCGGCCGCGGGTCGCCACCTACCTATCTTTCCTGGGAGGGAAAACGATGCAGTTGAAGCACACCCTGAAGATCCTGCTGGCCGGTGGCCTGCTGCTGGCCAGCGCGGCCGTGGCCGCCGCCGGACCGGTAGCCGCCACGAACTGGAAACGTGGCATCGAGAACCAGCGCCAGGCCGATCTCGGCAACGGCACCTTCCTCAATCCGGTGTTCGCCGGTGACCGCCCGGATCCGTCGGTGCTGAAGGATGGCGAGGATTACTACCTTACCCTGTCCTCCTTCGATGCGTATCCGGGCCTGCCGCTGTGGCACTCGCGCGACCTGGTCAACTGGCAGCCGCTGGGCCATGCGATCACCAAGAATGTCGGAGCGATCTGGGCACCGGACATCATCAAGCACGAAGGCCGCTACTACATCTATTTCCCCGCGCGCACCGGTGAAACACGCAGCAATTTCGTGGTCTGGGCCGATGACATCAAGGGCCCCTGGAGCGAACCGATCGACATCGGCCTGGAGAAGTACATCGATCCGGGCCACGCCGTCGGTGAGGACGGCAAGCGTTACCTGTTCCTGAGTGGCGGTGATTACGTGCAGCTGGCCGACGACGGCCTGAGCGTGGTCGGTACCCCCAAGCACGTCTACGACGGCTGGAAGTACCCGGAAAGCTGGGACGTGGAGGCATACGCGCAGGAAGGCCCGAAGATCAACTTCCGCGACGGCTGGTATTACATGACCACCGCGGTGGGCGGTACCGCCGGCCCGCCGACCGGGCACATGGTCATTGTTGCCCGTTCGCGTTCCATCCACGGTCCGTGGGTGAACGACCCGAACAATCCGATCATGCGCACGCAGTCCGCCGCCGAGCCGTGGTGGTCGCGCGGCCACGCCACCGTGGTGGAAGGCACCGACGACCGCTGGTGGATGATCTACCACGGCTATGAGAACGGCTATTGGACGCTGGGTCGGCAGGCGTTGCTGGAGCCGATCGAGTGGACCGCCGACGGCTGGTATGTCGCCAAGGGCGGCGACCTCGGCCAGCCGCTGCGCAAGCCGGCGGGCGAGTCGGTCGGGCAGCACGGCATGGCCCTGTCCGACCCCTTCACCGGCAGCAAGCTCGGACCGCAATGGTCGTTCTTCAACCCCGCGCAGGATGAATACAAGCGGCTGGGCTTCAGCGGCAACGGCCTGGTGCTGCAGGGCAAGGGTGAAACCCCGCGTGACAGCTCGCCGCTCACCGCCATCGCCGGCGACAAGGCCTACCAGTTCGAGGTCGAGATGGATGTCGCCCCCGGCGCGGTCGGCGGCGCCCTGCTGTACTACAGTGACCGCCTGTACGTAGGTGTCGGCAGCAACGGCGAGAAGTTCATCATGCACCGCTATGGTGAAGAGCGCCCTACCCGCCTGGCGCCCAGCAGCACCGGCGGCAAGCTCTGGCTGCGGGTCACCAACAACCGCCATATCGTCACCATCCACTCCAGCACCGACGGCCGCACCTGGGAGAAGTACCCGGTTCAGATGGAAGTGTCCGGTTACCATCACAATGTGGCGGGCAAGTTCCTGGCCCTGAAGCCGGCGCTGTACGCGGCCGGCGACGGCGCGGTCACCTTCCGCAACTTCCGCTACCGCGCGCTCGACTGAGCGCGCGGCTAGAATCCCCCGACCCCTCGAGTCGAAGACATGTCAGTGCGCAACAGCAACGATGCCGCCAAGCCGGCAGTGATGAAAGGCAAGGCGGCAACGATCAACGACATCGCGCGGCTGTCGGGGGTCTCGAAGAAAACGGTTTCAAGGATCATCAACAACTCCCCGCTGGTGCGCAAGGACACGCGCGAGAAGGTGGAAACGCTGATGCGCGAGGTCGGCTACACGCCCGATCCGTTGGCGCGTGGGCTGGCCTTCCGGCGCTCGTTCCTGATCGGGATGGTGTACGACAACCCGACCGCGCAGTACATCGTGGACATGCAGTACGGCGCACTGGATGCGCTGCGCGGTTCCAGCTTCGAACTGGTGGTGCATCCCTGCGACAGCCGCAGCCCCGGCTATATCGAGGGCGTCTGCCGCTTCGTGCAGCAGCAGAAGCTGCACGGGGTGATCCTGGTGCCGCGTGCATCCGAAGACCAGGCGCTGGCCGATGCCCTGGAAGAGATCGGCTGCCGTTTCACCCGCATCGCCTCGCTGCCGCTGGATGAAACCTCGCAGATGGTGGTCACCCATGATCGCGATGGCGCCGCAGAGGCGGCCGATTACCTGCTGTCGCTCGGCCACCGCGATATCGCGCTGGTGACCGGCCCGAGTGCCTATCGCTCGGCCCACGAACGCACCTCCGGCTTCATCGAGGCGCTGGCCAAGCGCGGCATCGAGCTGCCCAAGGACCGCATCGTCGAAGCCGGTTACACCTTTGAATCCGGCGTGGCCGCAGCGGAAAAGCTGCTGCTGGGCAAGAAGCGCCCGACCGCCATCTTCACCGGCAACGACGAAATGGCCGCCGGCATCTACAAGGTCGCGCTGCGCGCCGGCATCAACATCCCGCGCGAACTGTCGATCATCGGCTACGACGACAGCCCGCTGGCCTCGCGCCTGTGGCCGTCGCTGACCTCGGTGCGGCGGCACACGCGCGATACCGGACGCACCGCTGCGGCGATGCTGATCCAGCCCGATGGCCAGCCGGCGATGCAGATCGCCAGCGTGCGCCCGCACCTGATCGTGCGCGATTCCTGCCAGCCGCCGCAGGACGAATAAACCGTAAACCCCCGCCCCGCAAGGAAGAAAAGGCACCTTGCGCTGCAAAATGACACCGGTGTCCAAGGCCGTTAGAATGGCCGCCACACCGCGCCGGCGCCGAGTCATCGGCCCGTCCCCTGCTCTGGAGAAGCCATGTACTGCAAGACCCATTACGCCACCCATCCCGATGCCATCAAGGGCGCCAGCAATGACGACCTGCGCGACCTGTACCTGCTCGATGGCCTGTTCAACGCCGATGCGGTGACCCTGAAGTACACCCACTACGAGCGCTTCGTGCTCGGCGGTGCAGCGCCGGTCAACGGCCCGGTTTCGCTGCCCAAGCAGACCGAACCGGCTTCGGCCGCCGGCCATGCGTTCCTGGAGCGTCGCGAGCTGGGCGTGATCAACGTCGGCAGCGGCAGCGGCACCATCACCGTCGATGGCACCCCCTTCAAGCTGGGCCCGAAGGACGGTCTGTACGTGGCCATGGGCAGCGAAGACGTAGTGTTCGCCTCCGACGATGCCGCCAACCCGGCGCAGTTCTACCTGGCCTCGACCCCGGCGCACGCGCGCTTCCAGACCAAGGCGCTGTCGATCAAGGACGCGGTGGCACTGGACCGTGGCGCGCTGGAAACCAGCAACGAGCGCACCATCTACCAGTACATCGTGCCGGCCACCTGCCAGTCCTCGCAGCTGCTGCTGGGCCTGACCGTGCTGAAGCCGGGCAGTGTCTGGAACACCATGCCGCCGCACCTGCACGACCGCCGCAGCGAAGTGTATTTCTACTTCGACCTGGGCCAGAACGATCGCGTGTACCACTTCATGGGCGAGCCGGAAGCGCAGCGCCACATCGTCATCCAGAACAACGAAGCGGTGGTGTCGCCGCCGTGGTCGATCCACATGGGCGCCGGCACCAGCAACTACGCTTTCATCTGGGCGATGGGTGGCGAGAACCTGGATTACACCGACATGCACGTGCTGGACATCTGCCAGCTCAAGTAAGCCTCAGTTCCGCCGCCGGCATCCGCGCCGGCGGCGGTCCGTCCATCGTGCGGCGAGCGCACGTATCCACAAGGAATGCATCAATGGCTAATCCGTTCAGTCTGGAAGGCAAGGTCGCGCTGGTCACCGGTGGCAACACCGGCCTGGGGCAGGGTATCGCCGTGGCATTGGCTGCTGCAGGCGCCGACGTAGCCGTGGCCGGCATCGCCCCGCCGACCGATACCGTGGCGAAGATCACCGCGCTGGGCCGCCGCTGCCTGGCCATCGAAGCGAACCTGATCAGCATCGAGCCGGTCGAGCGCGTGGTGCGCGAAACCATCGAGGGCCTGGGTGGCCTGGATATCCTGGTCAACAACGCCGGGCTGATCCGTCGCGCCGACGCGGTCGACTTCACCGAGCAGGACTGGGACGACGTGATGAACGTCAACATCAAGTCCGCGTTCTTCATCTCGCAGGCGGCCGGCCGGCATTTCATCGCCCAGGGCCACGGCAAGATCATCAACATCGCCTCGATGCTGTCCTTCCAGGGCGGCGTGCGCGTGCCGTCCTATACGGCCAGCAAGAGCGGCATCGCCGGCATCACCCGCCTGCTGGCCAACGAATGGGCCGGCAAGGGCATCAACGTCAATGCGATCGCACCGGGCTACATGGCGACCGACAACACCGCGGCCCTGCGCGCCGATGCAGACCGCAACAAGTCGATCCTGGAACGCATCCCCGCTGCACGCTGGGGCAACCCGGAAGACCTGGCCGGTGCTGCCGTGTTCCTGGCCTCGTCGGCCTCGGACTACGTCAACGGCGCGGTGCTGCCGGTCGACGGTGGCTGGCTGGCGCGGTAACCGGGTAACACGGTGGGTGACGGCCAGCCACGGTGGGTGACGACCGTTGGTCGTCACTCCGGCAATCCGCCGAGCATGGCTCGGCGCTACCAGAGGCCCTGCCGATGCTGCGCCTGACGCTGTTGTTGTTGCTGTCCTTCGCTGCCACCGCACACGCTGCACCGCAGCGGGTGTTCATTGCCGGGGATTCGACTGCGGCCGAGTATGGGCCGGAGCGGGCGCCGCAGGCGGGCTGGGGGCAGATGCTGCAGAGCTATCTGGATCCGGCGCGCATCGAGGTGCGCAACCATGCAAAGGGCGGGCGCAGCACCCGCAGTTTCATCGCCGAAGGGCGGCTGGATGCCATCGCCGGTGAACTCCGCAAAGACGATGTGCTGCTGATCCAGTTCGGCCACAACGATGCGAAGTTCGAAGACCCCTCGCGCTATACCGATCCGGCCGGCGACTATGCCGCGTTCCTGATGCGCTACGTGCAGCTGGCACGCGACAACGGTGCCACGCCGGTGCTGATCACCCCGGTGGCACGCCTGCTGTACGACTTCGGTTCGCTGCTGGACACGCATGGGGTATACACCGCGGCGATGAAGCAGTTGGCCGCGCGCGAGGACATCGCGCTGATCGACCTCAACGACCGTTCCACGCGCTGGATCCGCGCGCTGGGCGAGCAGGGCGCCAAGCCGTATTTCCTGTTCGTGCCGGAACAGCAGAAGGCTGATGGCACCCATTTCAGCACTGCAGGTGCGAACGCGGTGGCCTGCCTGGTGCTGCGTGACTGGGTGGAACTGCAGCCGGCAGTGAAGCCTGCGCTGGTGCGTGACATCGACTGTGACGTGAGCGGCGGCGCGGGGCAGGGCAGCGACCCGCAGCGCCCGTCGCAGGTCGTGCACGAAGACGACCTGGCGCGGCCCCAGGCCGGCCCGCATGGCGGCGCGGGTCCGACCACGGCGTATCCGTTCTTCGCCGACGCCGAGGGGCTGCCGTTCGTGCTGCGCAAGCGCGTGCTGCACAAAGGCGCCGGCATCGGCCTGCATCCGCAGCACAAGGACGAGATCTATTACATCGTCAGCGGCGAAGGCTCGTACGTTCTGGATGGAAAGCAGTTTGATGTGCGCCCCGGGCATGCGCTGCTGACCCGCACCGGCAGTCGCCACGCCCTGCAGCAGCGTGGCGAAGAAGACCTGGTGGTGCTGCTGGCCTACCCGCGCTGACACCACCGACCGATGACCGGTAGCGCCGACCCATGGTCGGCGAGCGCAGCGGAGGCGCTTGGCTTTCAAGAACCGCGCATGATCGGAGAATGTGGCGACCAACGGTCGCCACCCACCAAGCCACTCACGCCACGCCTCAGACGTCGCCGCCGCTCGCCCAGCCCTCCCCGGTGCCGCGCTGGAACACGCGGTCGTCCGCCTGCACCTGGCCGGCCGGCAACTGCGGCTGGTCCGCCAGGCTGGCGTAGATCGGAGTGAAGTCCGGTGCGGTGGCCTGCATCAGCTGCTCGAAACTGTCGATGACGAAGTAGGTCTTCTGGAAGGTATCAATGCGGTAACGCGTGCGCATGATGCGTTCCAGGTCGAAGCCGATCCGGTTGGGTGCAGGCGACTCCAGCGAGTACAGCGACTCGCCCTTGGACGACACGATGCCGGCGCCGTAGATGCGCAGCCCGTCGGCGGTGTTGATCAGGCCGAACTCAACCGTGTACCAGTACAGCCGGGTCAGGTTCTGCAATGCGTCCGGGCCCAGCGCATGGGCCTTCACCCCGCCGCGCCCGTAGGCTTCCATGTAGTCGGCGAACACCGGGTTCATCAGCAGCGGTACGTGCCCGAACAGGTCATGGAACATGTCCGGTTCGGCGATGTAGTCGATCTGGTCGGGCCGCCGGATCCACCACGTCACCGGGAAACGCCGGTTGGCCAGGTGGTCGAAGAAATCCAGCTCCGGCAGCAGCCCTTCCACGCCGACCAGGGTCCAGCCGGTGGCCGCCGCCAGGGCCTCGTTGAGCTGGTCGAAGCGCGGGATCATGTCCGCGCTCATGCCCATGGCGTCCTGCGCATCCAGGAACTCCTGGCAGGCGCGACCGTTGAGCAGGTCGCGCTGGCGCTTGAACAGCGTGCTCCAGGTTGCGTGGTCGTCGGCACTGTAGCTGTCCCACGGCTGTTCCACCACGGCGGTGGTATAGACCGGCACATAGCCCTTGTCGGTCTGCTGGTGCTCGACGCGGCGGGGAGTGGTCTGGTCCATGGGATGGCTCCTTGCGGGTGTCTGTCGATGCTAGGGCAGGGATCGCGCAACAGGGTTGCAAAGTTGCGCGTTGATCGTGTCCTGGCGCAATATCGTTGCGTCCATCCCGTGTTGCGAGGCAGCAATGGCAGGTGAAGTCCAGTTCGACCGCACGGATCTACGCCTTCTGGCCGAGATCCAGCGTGATGGCCGCGCCACCAACGCCGAACTGGCGACGCGGGTCAACCTGTCTCCCTCGGCCTGCCTGCGCCGCCTGCAGCGGCTGGAAGGCGAGGGCGTCATCGCCGGTTATGGTGCACGGCTGGAGCCCAAGCACATTGGCCTGGGGCTGCAGGCCTTCGTGCGCGTGCAGCTGGAAAAGCATGACCAGGCCGCCATCGCACGTTTCGCCGACAGCGTGGTGGAATGGGATGAAGTGGTGGCCTGCCATGCGCTCACCGGCGACATGGACTACCTGCTGCAGATCTACGTGCGCGACCTGGAGCATTTCTCCAGCTTCCTGCTGGACAAGCTGCTCAATGCGTCCGGGGTGGCTGACGTCAATTCCAGCTTCGTGTTGCGCACGGTGAAACCCTTCCGCGCACTGCCCTTGTCGCAGCTGGGTGGGTGAACCGGTTTGACGGCAGCCATGCGGTAGCCGAGCATCGTCGCCAGCGGTAGCGTCGAACAGGGGCGTTGGCTGCAGCACCTTTTTCGATCATCGACATGCCCGACACCGCGCCCTTCACCGAAACCACCCACTTCCTGCCATTGCGGCGACGGACGCTGGCGCAGCACCTGGGCCGCGGCACGCCGCCGGCGACGCCGCTGGAACAGGCCGGCCTGCTCGCAGCGCAGTTGTGCCGCCTGCACGCCCATCCAGGGGCGCAGCTGGAACGCCTGCTGCACGATGCCTGCGCGCTGTTCGCCGCTGACGACGGCAGCGCGGTGGCCGCCCAGCTGTCCGGGAAGGGCGGTGAAGGGCAGCCGGCGCTGGATGCGTGGCTGGCCGAGCTGGCCATGCACGGCGTGCTGCTGGCACCGGACGAAGCCGTGGAGCGCTTTGTCGCCGCCTCGCCCGACGCCTATCCCGGCGCGGACTTCCAGGCCGCCTGCCAGGTCACCCTGGCCGAGCACACGATCCGCTACCCGGCCACCGCCGCGCCCGACGACGAGGGCGAAGCGGTCGATCCCGAATCGGATCCGGAAGAGGAGGCGCCGCGTGCCAGCGGGGCCATCGAGCGCAACGGGCTGTTCACCAGCGAACAGGCGCGTGTGCTGCGCGCCATCGCCGCCAACCCGGATGAACTGATCGACCTGGACGCCTACGCCGGTACCGGGAAAAGCCATCTGGTGCTGGCGTTGATGGATGCCCGGCCGGGCCGCTATACCTACATCGCGCCCTCACGCGGCCAGGTCGAAGCCTTCCGCCCGCGCCTGCCGGCCGATTCCGGCACGCGGCTGCTGACCCAGATCGAACTGGCCAACCTGATGGTGCAGCAGGCCGCACGCAGTGGCCGCGGCAACGGCTTCGTGCCGACCTACCGGCTGAGCACGATCCCGGCGTGGGAGATCACCCGCCGGATCGGCCTGCAGGGCATCGGCCAGCGCGTACCCGAGCAGGTGCTGATGACGGCCCTGGAAGGCATCAACCGCTGGTGCGCATCGGCATCGCCGACGCTGCAGGCCGCGCATTTCGACCGTTCGCTGCCATGGGCGATGCTCGACGCGGTGCCCTACGTGGCCGCTGCCGAGCACGTCTGGCGCTGCATGTTCGATGCCGGCGTGCAGAAGGGCGGCTGCCTCAGCCTCAATACCGGCCATCTCGGCAAATGGCTGGAGCTGCAGGGCGTGGCGCCGCCGGTCGGGCTGGGCATGCTGCTGGTGGATGAGGCGCATGAGCTGAGTCCGGCCTGGAAGCAGGTGTTGGCCCGGCATGCGCCCGGCGTGGTCAGCCTGGGCGATCCGCACCAGCGGCTGGTAGGGCGCGCATCGCGCTGGTCGAGCTCCAAGGTGCTGGAAATGAGCCAATCGGTGCGCCAGGGAAGCCAGGTGGATGGCTTGGTCAACCAGTCACTGGCGCTGGATGACATCGGTGCGTCCAGCGAACGTTTCATGGGCGCCAGCGACCGCGCCACCGGTGTGCGCCGCTATGCCACCTGGTCGCAGGTGCCGCTGTCCGGGGCACGCCTGTACGGCAGCCTGTGGCGGCTGCTGCAGGAAGCCCACCAGCTGCTCGCGCAGGGCGCGCATGTGCACGTGCATCCGGCTTCGCTGCGCCTGCTGCAGAAAGAAGCGCAGGCGCCGATCGATGCCTGGCGAAGCGTGCGGCGGGGCGAGTCGAGCCGGCGCTGGGAGGCCTTCGTGGAAGCCTGCGAGCAGCGCGGGCAGGGCGATATCCCGGCGCTGTTTTCCGGTGGATTCGATTCAACCGCGCTGGAGCAGCTGCTGGCGGCGCTGGTGCCCGTGCAGGAGGCAGGCATCACGCTGTGCCTGGCCCAGCATGCCAAGAACCTGCAGTTCGACCGGGTGGCGATGTCGGCGTGCTGCTTCATCACCGGCTACGAGACGCGCCAGGCGCACAGCCCGGTGCGCGCGGCCTACCTGGCGCTGACCCGTGGCAGCCAACAGCTGTGGCTGCCGGGCGATGCGATGGAACAGCTGCAGCTGAGCGCGCAGCGCCATGCGGAAAGCCTGGAAACCCGGCGCATGGAAAAGCGCCGCGCCGCCGGGCATGTGAAGCGCTGAAGCGGTAGCGCCGAGCCACGCTCGGCGAGCGCAACGGCAAGAGCGCAGCGGCGTGACGACCAACGGTCGTCACCCACCGGAGCAGGGGCCCGGTAGCGCCGAGCCACGCTCGGCGAGCGCAGCGGCAAGAGGGCCACGGCAGGACGGCCAGCGGCCGTCACTACCGAGGGTCAGCAGTCGGCCTTGCGGCCCATCAGCCGGCCCACGCGCGAGGGCTCATCGCACTTCGGCTTCGGCGGCGGCAGCAGGGCGGCGGCGCGCGCGCGCTGGATCTGCTCGATCTTCGCGCGGATCTGCGGCATGGCGGCCATCGCCGCCTTCTCGCCTTCCAGGATGGCCTTGCCGCGCTGGCTGAAATCGGACGCGCCGATATCCAGCACGCGCGGTCGGATGATGATGTCCGCGCGCGCCAGTTCCTGTTCGCCCAGGCGCTGGCCCATGATCGCGATGGACTGGTTGACGATGCCCAGCATGCCGGTCGGCGTGCGGCCGCTGGCCTTGCTGGAGATATCCACGGCGACGACGAACTCGGCACCGAGCTGGCGCGCCGCGTCCACCGGCACCGGGCTGACCACCCCGCCATCGACGAAATTGTTCTGGCCGATCTTCACCGGTTCGAACACGCCCGGAATGCTGCTGGACGCACGTACTGCCTGGCCGACGTTGCCGCGCACGAACACCGCGCGCTCACCGGTTTCCAGGTTGGTGGCGACGGCGGCGAAGGGCTTCTTCAGCCGTTCCGCCGGTTTGTTGCCGACCTGTTGGTTGACGTAGTCCTGCAGCTTCTGGCCCTGCACCAGCCCACCGGAGAACAGGCGCACATCGCGGATGCTGGCTTCGTCCAGTGCCACCGCCTTGGTCTGCATCTCGAAGGCATCCATGCCGCTGGCGTACAGCGCACCGACCACGCTGCCGGCACTGGTGCCGGACACCACCACTGGTTCGAAGCCGTTGGCTTCCAGCATCTTGATCACCCCGATATGGGCAAAGCCCTTGGCCGCGCCGCCGCCGAGCGCGATGCCGATCTTCACCGGCTTGGCGGGCTGCACCACGGTGGGCGTGGCCGGCGGGGCAGGGCGCGCGTTTTCACCGCCGCAGCCGGCCAGCAGGCCGAGCAGGGCAACAGACAACATCACACGGGTGCGGGACAGGGTCATCGGCTGGGCAACGCAACAGGAAAGGGCGCCAGCATAGCGAACGGCACCCCGGTAGTAACGGCCACCGGCCGTCAAGCACGGTGACGGTCAGCAGCCAGCCATTTCCCACGACGGCCCGCTGCCGTCATGGGGCGTTGTGCGGGATTGACGGCCAGCGGCCGTCCCTGCCCTCAGAAACGGTTGTCGCCGTCCAGCATCCGGCCCAGGCCGCCCAGTACCGAGCCCTCGCCACGGTTCTGGCCACCGCCCTGCGGCGCGGCCATCCACATCCGGCCAGCCAGCCTCGACAACGGCAGCGACTGCAGCCAGACCTTGCCGGGGCCGGTCAGGGTGGCCAGGAACACACCTTCGCCGCCGAACACCATGCTCTTGATGCCGGCAACCCGGCGCACGTCCATGTCCACGCTGGCGTGGTAGGCCACCACGCAGCCGGTATCCACGTCCAGCCGCTCGCCGGCCGCCAGCTCGCGTTCGACCACGCAGCCGCCGGCATGGATGAACACCCAACCGTCGCCTTCCAGTTTCTGCATGATGAAGCCTTCGCCACCGAACAGGCCGGTCATGATCTTGCGCTGGAACTGCACGCCGATCTGCACCCCGCGCGCGCCGGCCAGGAAGCTGTCCTTCTGGCAGATCAGGCGCCCGCCGTGCTCGTCCAGCTTCATCGGCAGCACCGTGCCGGGGTAGGGCGCGGCGAAGGCGACCTTGGCCTTGCCGTGGCCGGTGTGCGTGTACAGGGTGGCGAACAGGCTCTCGCCGGTCAGCACGCGCTTGCCGGCCGACATCAGCTTGTCCATGAAACCGCCGCCCTGGCCGCTGTGCGAGCCGTCGCCGAACACGGTATCCATCTGCACCGCCGAATCCTTGAACATCAGTGCGCCGGCTTCGGCGATCGCACTCTCGCCCGGGTCCAGTTCGATCTCCACGAACTGCATTTCATGGCCGACGATGCGGAAATCGATGTCGTCCGCGCGCTGGCCACGCGCGCCGTGGCCCGGTACCGGCGGCGGCGCGCTGGACATCCCGGAGGCCTCGCTGCGCAGCTCCGGGACTTCGCCGATCGCCATCCAGCCGCTCATGCCCTGGCACCAGGCCAGCGCGCGCGGATTGGCCTGGGCGAAGCGGCGCGCGGCCTGCTCATCGAAGGGGCCAACGCGGTCGGCCTGGCCGGGGACATGGAAGTACCACTGGTTCATCGCTGCGATTCCAAGGGGTGCGGAAACGACGAGTCTAGCGGGCTGGCCAGCGCCCCGGCGACGGCCATGAACGCGCGGCATTTGCGGCCAGCGTGTTGTATTGCAACAATTATCTGGTAGCGCCGTTCCACCACCCCTCCCAACACAGCCTACCGCCATGTCCCCGAACCGTTCCGTCCACGACCGCCGACCGGTCGTGCGTCCGCTCGTTCTCGCTCTCTCCGCCCTGCTGCCGCTGTCCGCAGTTGCCCAGCAAGCTCCGGCCAGCAAGGATCCGGTCGCGCTCGATGCGCTCACCGTGACCGCCCAGCGCCGCGTCGAGAACGCCAAGGACGTGCCGGTGGCGATCACCGCGATCCAGGGGGAGAAGCTTGATGTCCTCGGTTCGGCCGGTGACGACATCCGCTTCCTGGCCGGCCGCGTGCCCAGCCTGAACATCGAATCATCCTACGGCCGTGCCTTCCCGCGCTTCTACATCCGCGGCCTGGGCAACACCGATTTCGACCTCAACGCGTCCCAGCCGGTGTCGCTGGTATACGACGACGTGGTGCAGGAAAGCCCGCTGCTGAAGGGCTTCCCGCTGTTCGACCTGGCCGGCGTGGAAGTGCTGCGCGGCCCGCAGGGCACGCTGTTCGGCCGCAACACCCCGGCCGGCGTGGTCAAGTTCGATTCGGCGCGTCCGTCGCAGGACGCTGACGGTTACGTCAGGGTCGCCTACGGCAGCTATGACACCTGGAACGTGCAGGGCGCTTACGGCGGCCCGCTGACCAGCCGCTGGTCGGCCCGCGTATCGGCGCTTTACCAGCGCCGCGACGACTGGGTCACCAACACCCGCAGCGACGCACCGGCGCAGGGCTTCGAAGGCTATGACGAAGGCGCCGCACGCGTGCAGTTCCTGTACGAAGGCGACGGTTTCGAAGGCCTGTTCAACCTGCACAAGCGCAAGCTCAACGGCACCGCGCGCCTGTTCCGCGCCAACATCATCCAGCCGGGCAGCAACAAGCTGGTGGAAAACTTCGATCGTGATGAAGTGTCCACCGACGGGCAGAACTTCTCCGACCTGGAAACCTGGGGCGGCAGCGCGCGCCTGAAGTGGGACCTGGGCCGGGTCACCCTGCACTCGATCACCGGCTATGAAACCGCCGAATCGCTCAACCACGGCGACATCGACGGCGGCTACGGCGCGGCGTTCCTGGGCGCCGGCAACTACGGCCCGGGCTTCATTCCGTTCCCGTCCGAGTCGGCCGATGGCCTGCCGAGCCACCGCCAGTGGACGCAGGAATTCCGCGTCGAATCCAACGAATGGGGCCGCTTCGACTGGCAGGCCGGCGTGTTCTACTTCGATGAAGACGTCACCATCGACAGCTTCAACTATGACTCGCTGACCCCGGGCAATCCGCAGAGCGGCCATGCCGTGCAGCAGCAGCGCAACAAGGCGTGGGCCGCGTTCGCCTCCGGCGACTTCGACGTCACCGAGCGCTTCAAGCTGCGTGCCGGCGTGCGCTACACCCAGGACAAGAAGGACTTCACCGCCAGCGTGCTGCAGGCTGTCGCCGGCGGTACCCCGGTCAGCGGTCCGTATGTGGCCAACAGCGATGTCGACGACGTCAGCTGGGACCTGAGCGGCGTGTATGCGCTGACCGACAACGTCAACGCCTACGCGCGCGTGGCCAAGGGCTTCCGGGCGCCGTCCATCCAGGGCCGGCTGGCCTTTGGTGGGGTCACCCAGGCCGATTCGGAGAAGGTGATTTCCTACGAGGCGGGCATCAAGGCCGACCTGTTCGACCGCCGTGCGCGCCTGGGCTTCAGCGTGTTCCGCTATGACGTGGACGGCCAGCAGCTGATCGCCGTGGGCGGCACCAACAACACCGCGACCCTGCTCAACGCGGACAAGACGATCGGCCAGGGCTTCGAGCTCGACTTCGAATCCTACCTGACCGACAACGTGCTGCTGACCCTGGGCAGCAGCTACAACGACACCGAGATCAAGGACCCCAGCCTGGCGGTGGCGATCTGCGGCGGTGGCTGCACCATCACCGATCCAACCACGGTGATCAACGGTGGCACCTACGCGCTGGTGAATGGCAATTCGCTGCCGCAGGCGCCGAAGTGGATCCACAACCTGACCCTGCGTGCCGGCTTCCCGGTCACCGATGCCAGCGAGTTCTACGTCTACACCGACTGGGCGTACAAGAGCGAAGTCAATTTCTTCCTGTACGAATCGCCGGAGTTCCGTAGCCGCAGCTCGCTGGAAGGCGGCCTGCGCCTGGGCTACAACTGGGATTACGGCCAGTACGACGTGGCCGTGTTCGGTCGCAACCTGACCGACCAGGTGCGGGTGGTCGGTGCGATCGACTTCAACAACCTGACCGGCTTCCTCAACGAGCCACGTACCTTCGGCGTGGAGTTCACCGCGAAGTTCTGACCGACCGGAGAACCGGGGGGGCGGCCCATGGTCGCCACCCGCTGATGGTCATCCACGGCGCGGATTCTTCCGCGCCGTTTTTCATCTACAGCGCGCTTTGTGGGCGCACCTTCAGTACTGCTTCCTCGGCCGTGCAGTCATGGCTGGACGATTGACCGGACGCGCGTGCGGCTGCGATTTCGTGTTTTGCGGCGAGCAGGTCGGCCTGGAACTCCGGGCTCTCGTGCAGCCGCGCAACCAGTGCGGCGCCGAGAAACCGTGCCTGCACGATATCGCTGTGCCAATGCATGTTGCAGACCAGGCGACTTTCAGCGTAACTGCGACCGCGCGCGAAGATCGCATCGGCCCGCTGCGGCGTCACCTCGGCGAGGATGAGCGCCCACGCCCACCCGGCGATGCCGTGGCTGGACGGATACGAGCCGGTTTCGCGCTTCTTGTCCTCCTCTTCCGGGGTGCAGGTCGACTTTGCGTTGACCACGTACGGCCGCGGACGCAGATAGTGGTTCTTGGCCGCACGCGCGGTGGCGCTGGCGTCGCGACGGCTGCGCTGCAGCAGGCTGAGCAGGGCCGGGGTACGCGCGGCGTCCACGTCGATCCCCAGTGCGCAGCTGAACTGGTTGGCGCCCGGCTGCACAGGGCCTTTAGGGAATGAATCGTCGGCATCCCGGCTGGCCTGGGCAAACCGCTCGGTGCCGCGCAGCGCGAGCGCTTCATCGCTGACCTGCGCGTCCAGGGCTGCGGTTACCGTGCCTGCGGCAGGCGGCGTGGGGAGCAGCGCGATACTGTCCGGCACCTTCGTTTCGAGAAGGTAGCCGGTGACCTTGGCAGCCACCGGTGAGGCGACGGCGATCAGCGACAAGGCGGCCAACGTAAAGCGTCTGGTCCGCGCGATGACGGCTGTCTGGTGGCGTGTCATGGATGGAGGTTCCGCATGCGATGGAAGCGACAGCGTTGCACGGCGGGGCCCGAGTGCCGGCACGCTGTCGCCAGTTGCAGGCAGCAACGTGGCGCAGGGCGTCACTACCCTGCGCGGGTGGACCGCGGCGGTCGGCAACGGTCCGCAAGGCCATGGCGTGCAGGCGATTGCCTGACACGATGGCAGGATCGTGGCCCGACGCACCTCGGCAACCTGCCGGCGTCGGCAGCGTCATCGCGCGCGACGATCCCTGCCGGATTTCTCGACGAACTACAGCGCACTGGCCGGCCGCACTTTCAGCACCGCTTCCTCGGCCGCGCAGTCGCGGCTGGAATGCTGCCCGGACCTGCGCGCGGCTTCGATTTCCCTGCGTGCAGCAAGCAGGTCGCGCTGGAAAGCCGGATTGTCCTGCAACCGTGCCACGGCAGCGGCGCCCATGAAACGGCCTTCCAGGATGTCGCTCTGCCAGTGCACGTTGCACACCAGGCGGCTTTCACCGTAGTTGCGTCCGCGGGCGATGATGGCGTCGGCCCTGTCCGGCACGATTTCCGAAAGCAACAGCGCCCACGCCCAGCCGATCGAGGTGTGGCCGGAGGGATAGGAGCCGTTGCGCCGCAGGCCGGCTTCGTCCTGCGGGGTGCAGGTGGGTTCGCCGTTGACCATGAACGGACGCGGGCGCTGGTGGTGTTTCTTCGCGGCGCGGGTGGCAGCACTGGCATCGATGCGGCTGCGTTCCAGCAGGCGGTACAGCGCCGGCGTGCGCTGCGCGTCCACGTCCAGGCCGATGGCGCAGGAGAACTGGTTTGCGCCCTCCGGGAAGCCGAGTTCGGCATCGTGCGTGGCCTGGGCGAAGCGCGGCGTACCCCGCAGCGCACGTGCCTGGCGGCTGACCTGTTCGTCCAGCGCAAAGCCGGCCGAGCCGGCCGCCGGCGGTGCAGGCACCAGGGCCAGGCTGGCCGGCACCGACGCCGCGTCCAGGTAGCCCACCGCCTTGGTGGTGACATTGGCTTCAACGGCAGTCGGGCGGCTGGCAGTGGCTGCGCACCCGGCCAGGGACAGGGCGACGGCAAGCCCGGGCAGGGCGCGGCCAAGGTGTGAGATCAGGGACATGGGAGGTTCGGGACAGGGGCTCGCCGACAATGATCGCAGTCCTGCACGCCCTGTGCAGCGCCATCGCGCATACGGCCACAACCGGCATGGCCCTCTGCCTGGGACAAAACCGCAGCCGAGTGTCGGAAATGTCTTGATACCCGGAGCAGCGCACGGACGACTCCCACGATCGCGCCGAGCATGAGGCCATCCAAGGGTCCGGGGGACCCGCAGATAGGGAAACATGCAATGCACAGCACCGCACTACGAAGCACCGCACTGGCCCTGCTGGTGGGCCTGCAACCTGCGCAGGCGGCCGATGGCCTCGGTGTAGCCTTCGTGCACGGCACCGGCGCGCACACCAACGCCCTCCGGGACTACTGGCAGCCAGCCATCATCGACAGTGTCCGCCAGGGCCTGCCGGACAGGCGCAATTACGTCGTCATCAACTGCGACTTCAACCAGTACATGTGGAAGCCGAAAGCCGCCGGCTGCCTGGCCGGGCAGCTGTCCGGCTTCATCGAAAGCCGCGGCATCACCCGGCTGGTGGTCATCACCCACTCCAACGGTGGCAACGTCGTGCGCTGGATCCTGTCCAACCCGACCTACGACCGCCGCTATCCGAAGATCATCCAGACGCTGCAGAAGGTCACCGCGCTGGCGCCGTCTTCGGCCGGCACGCCGTTGGCCGACGCAGTGGTCAACGGCAGCACCTTCGAAACCCTGCTGGGCTGGCTGCTGGGGTTGAGGAACGATGCGGTGCGCCAGCAACAGGTCGGCCACATGGCCACCTACAACGCGCAGAACCTGTATGGCACCGGTGGTCGCCCGGCACTGCCCACGCCGTTCCGCGCTGTGGTCGGCAGCGATGTCGACTCGGCGCCTACGGACGCGGACAGTTACTGCGGAGGCTATGCCGCCAACCTCGGCCTGGAGTTCACCCGGAACTGGCTTTCTTCGTGTTCGGACGGCTTCCTCGATTGCAGCAGCCAGAAGGCGGCCGGCACCGTGTGGTTCACCGACACAGCGCGCACGCACGGCGCCGAACCGCTCAGCCACAACCAGAGCCGCCGCGCGTGCTTCGGCCTGGGCACGCTCCTGCGCGACGACCTGACCCAGTGACGGAGGCCCTCATGACGATGCATCCCACCCTCCTGGCCGTTGCCGCGCTGGCGATCCTGTCCACCGCGCCCACAGGGGCCGCACAACCGCTGCGCGCCGCCGCCGCTGGCGACCAGATACCGGCCACCCTGGTCGCCGCGCCGTTGCCCACCGACGATGAAAGCGAGCAGGTACCGCTGGCCTTCGCCTGGGCGCTGGACCCGGTGCAGCCGCTGCATGCGCCGTCGCCCCATGTGGCCGTCAGCCGGAGTTACTGGCAGCAGGTCGATGCAGCCGAACTGCAGCGCGGCCTGGCATTGCCGCTGACCGCACCGGAGGCGGTGATCCAGCTCAGCCCGGCGCCGGGCGCCCGCGCGCTGTCGGCGGGGTCATTGCAGCTGCGCGATCCGGCCGGGCGAAGCAGCGGGGCCCGCAGCGTCGATGCACGTGTATTGCAGGATGCCGGCATGCCGGTTGGCGATGGCACGCGCATGCTGCGGACCGGCGCAGCCAGCACGGCCGGGATCTACCGCCTGCACAGTCGCCAGGCACGGGGCCGCTACGTGGTGCAGGTGCTGGAACCGAACAGCCCACTGCGGCTGGAAGTCCAGGCCAGCCACTCGCGGGTGCTGGCCGGCGGCAGCATGCAGCTGCAGGCGCGCCTGCGCCAAGGCGGCGCCGGCAGCCTGCCGGCGGGCACGCCCCGAAGCGGTTTCGGCGGTCATGCGCTGCTGGTCGCACCGGATGGCCGCAGCTGGCCGCAGCAGTTGCGGCCCATTCCCGATGGCAGCCTGCGCGCGCAGGTGCGTATTCCCGCCGACGTGGGCAACACGCAGGGTCTGTGGGAGCTGCAGGTGTTCGCACAGCTCGACGGCGTGCTGCGTGATGGCACGGTCGCCTTCGCTGTTGCGCTGCCGACGGCGCGTCTCAGCGGCCAGGCCACGGCAGATCCCGCCAGCCGCCGGGTCGGCTTGTCATTGCAGATGGCAGCGGCGGGGCGTTACGAAGCACGCGGCACCCTGTACGCCAGCGCGGCCGATGGGCAGCTGAAACCCGTCGCGCAGGCCCATGCCGCCGCCTGGTTCGAGGGCCCCGGGCAGGGGACGCTGGTACTGCCGTTCGACCAGGCTGCGTTGCCGGCGGGATTTGGCCCGCCGTATGAACTGCGCGACCTGCAACTGCAGGACCAGAGCCGGATGGCACCGATCGAGTCGCGCGCTGCTGCGCTGCGGTTCTGATCCGGGAGCGGTGGGCCGGGGCCGCCGGCCCGCCCTTGTGGTGCCCCTTGCGACGGCCCTGCGGCACTATCCCGCGTACGCGGCCAGCCGTCCGTGCTGCTCCACCACGGAGATCGGGCCGCCGAACGCGGCCGACAGGGGCGCATCGCACAGCAGTTCGGCACGCGTGCCATCGGCCAGTACACGGCCGTCGCGCAGCAGCACCACGCGTTCGATCTCGGGAATGATCTCTTCCACGTGGTGGGTGACCAGCACCAGCGTGATGCCCTGCCGCGCCAGTGACTGCATGGTATCGACCAGCTGCTGCCGGGCCACCAGGTCCAGCCCGGTGGATGGCTCGTCCAGCAACAGCGCGTGCGGGCGGTTGACCAGTGCCCGGGCGATCAACACGCGCCGCGTCTCTCCGGCCGACAGCTCTGCATAGCTGCGACCGTGCAGCGCCAGCGCGCCGGTCATCGCCAGGGTCTGGCGCGTGCGCTCGCGCATGTCCTGGGTGATCTCGCGGAAGGCAGGCAGCACGTAGCTGGCGAAGAATCCGGTCAGCACCGCCTGTTCCACGGTCAGTCCCGGCATGTCGGCGAGCGTGCTGCTGAGGTCGCCGGTGACGATGCCCAGCTGCGAGCGCAGCCGGTCGACCTGCCAGCGGTTCTGGCCCAGCACTTTCACCGGTACGTGGCCATCGGCATGTGCCAGCGGATACAGCTCGCGGGTGATCAGTTTGATGAAGGTGGATTTGCCGCAGCCGTTGGGCCCGAGCAGCGCGGTGTGCTGGCCCTGTGCGATGCGCAGGCTGAGGCCGTGCAGCACCTTGACCTGACCGCGCATCACGCTGGCGCGATCCAGTTCGATCAGCGGCGGGAGGGTGCCGGCATCGGCTGCGGGCGGTACGACGGCGGCTGGATTCAGGCTGGACAACGCAGGTTCCCGGCTGGAAGGTGCGCGCCGTGGCGGCGCAGGGATGCAGTTTGCCAAGCCAGGGGCCATCATGTCTGCACCGCGGCAACCCCGCGCCGGACCACGGCCTGGAGGCCGCCATGACCGACGTCACCCTTACGCTGCCGCGCGGGCCCGTGATCACCCTGCTGATCGCCTTGCTGCTGTCCGCTGCGGGCAGCGTGCAGGCGCAGGTGGCCGACACCGGCACCTACCTGCAGCGCATGGATGCCGATGGCGATGGGCGGGTCAGCCAGGCCGAGTATGTGCAGTGGATGATGTACGCCTTCGAGCAGATGGATGCCGATGGTGATGGCGTGCTGGATGCCAGCGAGCTGCCGGGCGGCAAGGGGCGGCCGATCACCCGTGAGCAGCAGCGGCAGACGCTGGTGCAGCGGTTCCACAAGCAGGATGCGAACCGCGATGGAGTCCTGGATGCGCGCGAGCTGGCGGCGCCGCCGCGGTGAGTCTGGCGCATGGCGTTGGCGCTGCAACGGGAGCGGGCCGGGCGGTGGGGCTGTGCGGGGACGGCAGAAGCCGCTCCTGCGGGCCTCGTTTCGCGCCATCCATGGCGCTCAACGCCCCCGCACAGCCCCCCCCCCCCCCCCCCCCCCCCCCCCCCCCCCCCCCCCCCCCCCCCCCGACCCGCTGACAGGTGCCGGGGGTCTTTGGAACGCGGTAGCGCCGACCCATGGTCGGCGGGTTCCGTCCGACGCCGTCAGCAACAGCGGCCGGGCGTAGAATCTGCGCATGCCTGAGTTGCCTGAAGTTGAAACCACCCGGCGTGGACTGGCGCCGCATCTGCTCGAACGTGCCATCCATGGGGTGATCCTGCGCCGCAGCGAGCTGCGCTGGCCGATCCCGGACGAGGTGGCCGCCCTGTTGCCGGGGCAGCGCATCGTGGATGTGCGCCGGCGCGCCAAGTACCTGCTGCTGGATACCGAAGCCGGTAGTGCGCTGCTGCACCTGGGGATGTCCGGCAGCCTGCGCGTGCTGCCGGGCGATACGCCGCTGCGCGCGCATGACCACGTGGATATCAGCCTGGACAACGGCCGCCTGCTGCGCTTCAACGATCCGCGCCGCTTCGGCAGCCTGCTGTGGCAGCCGCCGGGCCAGGTCCACCCGCTGCTGCAGGGGCTGGGCCCGGAGCCGCTGGACGATGCCTTCGATGGTGACTACCTGTTCCAGCGCAGCCGTGGCCGCAAGGCGCCGATCAAGACCTTCCTGATGGACCAGGCGGTGGTGGTGGGCGTGGGTAACATCTACGCGGCCGAAAGCCTGTTCCGGGCCGGCATCAGCCCGCTTCGCGAGGCCGGCAAGGTATCGCGCGAGCGCTATCTACGTCTGGCGCAGGCGGTCAAGCAGATCCTGCAGCATGCAATCACCCGCGGTGGCACCACTCTGCGCGACTTCATCAGTCCCGATGGGGCGCCCGGCTACTTCGAACAGGAGTTGTCGGTCTACGGACGCGACGGCCAGCCCTGCCGGTCCTGCGGGCGGCCGTTGAAGCACGCCACCATCGGCCAGCGGGCCAGCGTCTGGTGCGGTTCCTGCCAGCGCTGAGGGCTTTTTCGCCAAGCGCGCTGGACAGGGCTATAGTCGCGCCACGACTCCCGTGGGAGCAGGCGCTGCGATGGATGAAGGATCCGACATCACTGTGTGGCTGGACGCCGCGCGCGGCGGCGACCGTGCCTCGCTGGACCGCGTGCTCACCGTGCTCTACCAGGAGCTGCATGGGATGGCCCGGCGGCAGCTGGCCGGCCAGCAGGGCCGCACCCTGGATGCCACCTCGCTGGTGCACGAGTCCTACCTGAAACTGCTCGGCAGCCGGGGTGGGGCACGCTTCGAGGATCGTGCGCACTTCTTCGCCTATGCCGCTTCGGCCATGCGCAGCGTGGTGGTGGACTACGCCCGCAACCGCTTGGCGCGCAAGCGCGGCGGTGACCTCAAACGGGTGGACATCCCTGAAAACAGCAGCAGCGGCATCCGCATGGACGAGGACCTGCTGGCGTTGGACGTGGCGCTGGAGCGCCTGCAGGCGCTGGATCCGCACCTGGCACGGGTGGTCGAACTGCGCTACTTCGCCGGCCTGACCGAACAGCAGATCGCCGAACTCAGCCAGCGTTCCGAGCGCAGCATCCGACGCGACTGGCAGAAGGCGCGCCTGTTCCTGCTGACCGAAGTAAGCGGGGACTGAGCGCGAACACCCGCCATGGATGCCCTGCGCTGGCGTGAACTGTCCTCATGGCTGGACCAGCTGCTGGAACTGGATGAAGACGGCCGCGTCGCGCGGCTGCGGCAGGTGGCCGGACGCGATCCGGGGTTGGCCGCAGAGCTGGAGAAGATGCTGGCCCATGAACGCGACAGCGAGCAGTTCATGGCCCAGCCGGTGTTTTCCGCGCCCGGATCATCGCGCGGTGGCAGCCGCATCGGTCCCTACCGCCTGTTGCAGCTGCTCGGCGAAGGCGGGATGGGCGAGGTCTGGCTGGCCGAGCGCTGCGACGGCATGTACGAGCGCAAGGTCGCCCTGAAGCTGCTGCGCAGCGGCCTGGCCGAACCGGGGCTGCATGCGCGCTTTGCGCGCGAACGGCAGATCCTGGCCCGGCTGCAGCATCCGCATCTTGCCCAGTTGCACAACGCAGGCATCGATCCGCAGGGGCATCCCTACTTCGCGCTGGACTACGTGCAGGGCGAGCCGATAACCGCGTACTGCCAGCGCAGGATGCTGCCGCTGGAAGAACGACTGCGGCTGATGCTGCAGGTGTGTTCGGTGGTGGCGCATGCGCACGCCAATCTGGTGGTGCACCGCGACCTGAAGCCCTCCAACATCCTGGTGGCCGATGGTGGGGTCAAGCTGCTGGATTTCGGCATCGCCCAACTGCTGGATCCGGACGGCGTCGCGGCGGTGGCCGCCCCCGGCGAGCCGTGCGCGTTCACCCTGCACTACGCCGCGCCAGAGCAGGTAAGGGGCGATCCGCTGAGCACCCGTACCGATGTGTACTCGCTGGGCGTGGTGATCTACGAAGTGGTTACCGGGCACAAACCTTACCGCCTGCGTCGACACTCCGACAGCGAGTGGGAGCGCTGCATCCTGGATGTCCAGCCAATGCCCGCATCGCGTCGGTTGCTGCAGGGTGAAGCCGGGATGTCGGTGCCGGCGGCCGCGCGGCGTCTTGCCCGACGCGTGCGGGGCGACCTGGACCTGCTGCTGGTCAAGGCGATGGCCAAGGATCCGCAGCAGCGCTACGGATCGGTCGATGCCCTGGCCGAAGACCTGCGCCGGTTCCTGGATGGACGGCCGCTGCGCGCCCATCCGCCCGGCACCGGGTATCGCCTGCGAAAGTATCTGCGGCGTCATCGCTGGGGCGTGACCGGCGCCAGCCTGGCCCTGTCGGCCTTGCTGGCGGTATCAACGATGGCCGTCTGGCAGGCGCGCCAGGCCCGTCAGGAAACCGCGCGCGCACAGGCGATGCAGGACTTCAACATCGGCTTGTTCGACCGCGCGGCAAGCGTCCGCCACGGCCACTTCGACGTGCGCCAGCTGCTGGAAACCGGACAACAGCGTGCGCAGGCAGAACTGGCCGGGCAGCCGCTGGCGCTGGCCGAAATGGAGGGGGTCATTGGACGCCTGCACATCGGGCTGGGCGACTACCAGACGGCCTTGCGCATCCTGGATCAACAACGCACGCTGCTGCAGGCACAACAGGATGTGCCGGGCGCGCTGCAGTTGGAAGCGGTGACCCAGCGCGCGCGCGCGTTGCGCATGCTGGGCCGTGACCGCGAATGCGTCGCCCACCTGCAGGCCGCAGCGTCCATCGCCGACCAGCAGCAGGACCTGCTGCCGACCGCCGTGGCGGGCTTCGCCAGCGAACTGGCCCATTGCCAGACCCAGCTCGGCCAGGTCCGTGCTGCGCGCGCTGCGTTCATCCGCGCCCTGGCGCTTTACCAGCGCGGCCAGGGCAACCCGCGTGGCATCGCCGGTGCGCTGGCCGGGCTGGCCGGGCTGGATGCCGAAGCCGGCCTGGACGCGCGTGCACGGGAGGGCTACCAGCAGGCGCTGGCGCTGCTGCAGCGCGCTGCACCGGGCACCCCGGAAGCCATCGGGATGCGGCGCCAGCTGGGGCAGATGCTGGCACGTAGCGGAAACGCCGAAGAGGCCTCTGCGGCACTCGACCAGGCGTGGCAATCGGCGGTGCAGGCGTTCGGCCCGGACCATCCGGAAACGCTGGTGGTGCAGCGTGCGCGCGCGCTGCTGGCACTGCAGCAGGGGCGCCGGGCGTGGGCGGGCCCTGTGCTCGGCGAAGTGCGGGACAAGCTGGCCTTCGCCTTGGGGCCGGACCACCGTGAAGTCGGCCTGGCCGAACACGCCCTGGGTGACCTCGCCAGGGCGGATGGAAATGACCAGGCCACGGTCAGCCACTACCGCACCGCCGTACGTATCTGGCGCCAGCCTGACCATGTGGCCCTGCTGCCGCAGGGCCTGCTCGACCTGGGCGAGGCCGAACGCGCGGCGGGTAGCCCCGCGCGGGCCGCCGCGGCGTGGCGCGAGGCACGCCAGTTGCTGATCGCCCAGCGCGGCATTCCGTCTTCGGCCGTCCGCCAGCTGGACCTGCGCCTGGCGCGCCTGCCGCGCCTGCCGCGGCCAGCTGAACAGATGTCGCCAGCCACTGCCAACAATTAACGAATCTGTTGGAATAATGGCCGACCCTCCATGCCCCGGCTGCCTTCGAATGCAACGACGCGATTTTATCCGCAACGCTTCCCTGGCCTTGGCTGCCTTCGGCCTGCCTGCATTGAACGTGGGCGCCGCGGCAAGCCGACAGGTCGGCCTGCGCCGCCTGGGACAGCCGGTGCCGTTCGATTTCGCCAGCCTGAAGGGCCAGGCGCGCGCGCTGGCCGCTGCGCCCTACAGGACCCACAAACGGACCCTGCCAGGCCCGGTGGAAGCGCTGAGCTGGGATGCATACCAGTCGATCCGCTACCGCCAGGACCATGCGCTGTGGGGTAATGAGCCGGGCCGGTTCCAGGCCAAGTTCTTCCACCTGGGGCTGTACTTCCATTCGCCGGTGCGGATGTTCGACGTGGTCGACGGCAAGGCGCAGGAACTGGCCTACGATGGTGCCGCCTTCGATTATGGGAAGAGCGGGATCAAGGACGGCCAGCTGCCTGCCGACCTCGGCTTTGCCGGCTTCCGGCTCAACACGCGCAAGGACACCGATCGCGATTTCGCTGCGTTCCTCGGCGCCAGTTACTTCCGCGCGGTCGGCAAGGAAGGCCAGTACGGGCAGTCGGCGCGCGGCCTGGCGATCGACACCGGGACCGGCGGCCCGGAAGAGTTCCCGGACTTCATCGCCTACTACCTGGAACGCCCGGACAACGACTCGGACACCATCGTGGTCTATGCGTTGCTGGACTCGCCCAGCGTGGCCGGTGCCTACCGCTTCGCCATCACCAATGGCGATGTGCTGTTGATGGACATCGACAGCGCGCTGTACCCGCGCAAGGCGATCGAGCGGCTCGGCATCGCCCCGTGCACCAGCATGTTCCAGGTCGGCGAGAACGATCGCCGCATGGCGTGGGACTGGCGCCCGGAGATCCACGATACCGACGGCCTGGCGATGTGGAGCGGTGGCGGGGAGTGGATCTGGCGCCCGCTGGTGAACCCGCGCGAGCTGCGCTTCAACATGTTCGTCGATCGCAATCCGCGTGGCTTCGGCCTGCTGCAGCGCGACCGCGAATTCGACCATTACCAGGACGACGGCGTGTTCTACGAGAAGCGCCCGTGCCTGTGGGTGGAGCCCAAGGGCGACTGGGGCGAAGGCTCGGTGCAGCTGGTGGAGATCCCGACCGTGGACGAGACCTTCGACAACATCGTCGCGTTCTGGAACCCGAAGGAGAAACCGCAGGCCGGGCAGGAGCTGCTGGTCGGCTATCGCCTGTACTGGGGCGCCGAGCCGCCGGCACGTTCGCCGCTGGCGCACACCGTGGCCACCCGCACCGGCCTGGGCGGCATCATCGGCAAGAAGCGCACCTATTTCTCTTGGCGTTTCGCGGTGGACTTCGCCGGCGGCGAGCTGGCCAGCCTGATCGACAAGGGTGAGGTGGAGGCCGTGGTGCAGGCGAGCCGTGGCAAGCTGGAGATCGTTTCGGCCCGTCCGTTGCGTGAGATCAACGGCTACCGGGCCATGTTCGACCTGGTGCCGGGCGATGACAGCACCGCGCAGATCGACATCCGGTTGTTCCTGCGCAGCGGGGGCAAGACGCTGACGGAAACCTGGTTGTACCAGTACAGTCCGCCGCCGGCCGGGGCGCCAGAGCGCACGCTGTACTGAGCCCTGTAAACAGGAAACCGGTAGCGCCGAGCGATGCTGGGCGCTACCGGCGCTACCGGTTTACAGCGGCAGCGCGGCCTGCATCGGATCGATCCGGCTTTCGCCGCGGGTGATCTTCTTGAACTCGGCGCGGCTGACCGACACATAGCGTTCGTTGCCGCCGATCTCCACCTGCGGGCCGTCCTGCACCGCGTGGCCGTGCTCGTCCACCCGCACGGTCATGGTCGCCTTCTTGCCGCTGTGGCAGATGGTCTTGATCTCCTGCATCTCGTCGGCCCAGGCCAGCAGGTACTGGCTGCCTTCGAACAGCTCACCGCGGAAGTCGGTGCGCAGGCCATAGCAGAGCACCGGGATGCGCAGCTGGTCGACCACTTCGCTCAGTTGCCAGACCTGGGCGCGGCTGAGGAACTGCGCTTCGTCCACCAGCACGCAGCCAAGCGGGCCGCGCGCGGCGATATCGGCTTCGACCAGGCGCTGCAGGTCGCTGTCGCGCTCGAAGGCCATGCCATCGGCCTTCAGCCCGATGCGCGAGGCCACCACGCCGCTGCCGGCACGGTTGTCCAGCCGCGGGGTAAGGATCGCCACCCGCATGCCGCGCTCGCGGTAGTTGTGCGCACTCTGCAGCAGCGTAGTGGTCTTGCCGGCGTTCATCGCCGAATAATAGAAATAGAGCTTGGCCATCGGCAGATTCTAGCCGCAGCGGGCGGACTCAGTCGCCGCGCAGCGGATGCGGGGAACCCACGTCCACGCTGCTGGTGTTGCCCGCGTCCAGCTGCTGGCTCTGCCACTTCCAGTAGGCTTCGGGCTGCCACAGCCGTGGTGCGTAGTAGATCTCCGGCACCACCCGCACCATCTGCCCGTTGAAGCGGACCTGCATGACCGTCGAACCCAGTGCACCGGTGCGGCTGCCGGTCATTTCCCCCATGTTGCGGCGCATTTCGCGTTCCTGCCGCGGCTTGGCCACCGGGTCGCCGTACTCGGCGTACAGCTTCTGGCCTTCACTGACCGCGCGCTTGCGCTCGGCTTCGTCCAGGGCGGCCCAGTACTGTTCGCGACGCACCACCAGCCATTCGGTGCCACGCTCGGCCGCCAGGTCCATCCAGGCATAGCCCAGTGCGCGATCGACCGGGCCGCCCTTGCCGTTCCACAGCAGCTCGGCCATCAGCGCCTGCGACAGCTTGTCGGCATGCTGGGCGCCAAACCGGAAGTAACGACGCGCATCTTCCAGCTTGTCGCGCTCGACAGCCGCCAGGCCAAGCTGCCGGTAACGCAGGTCCGGGTGCGCTTTCAGGAAGGCCGGTGAACTGACCACCGCGTGTTCCTGCAGCGACAGCGGAACGTTTTCGGCGGCCAGCTGCGCCTGGGCGGGGTGCAGCGGCGACAGCAGGGCGGCGGCGAGCACCGCGCGGCAGGCAAACCTGTTCAGGTCCATCGGTCACTTCCTGTGAAACGGGGTGTGCCGCCACTATCCGCAGCTGGGCGGGCGAGCGCAACCTGCCGGAGGTCAGGGTGCCCCCGCTACAATCTGCAGTACATGCACGGACTCAATCCCCCCCAAAGCGCAGCAGTGCTGCACATCGAAGGCCCCTTGCTGGTACTGGCGGGCGCCGGCAGCGGCAAGACGCGCGTCATCGTAGAGAAGATCGCCCACCTGATCGGCTGCGGCCGCTATCCGGCCCGGCGCATCGCCGCGATCACCTTCACCAACAAATCGGCCAAGGAAATGCGCGAGCGCGTGGCCCGGCGCCTGCGTGATCAGGACGCCGAAGACGTCACCATCTGCACTTTCCACGCGCTGGGCTTGAAGTTCCTGCAGATCGAACACGCTGCGGTGGGGCTGAAGCGCGGCTTTTCGATCTTCGATGCCGACGACAGCAACGCCCAGGTCAAGGACCTGATGCATGGCGCCAAGCCGGATGACATCGAGGACGTGAAGAACCTTATTTCGCGCGCCAAGAATGCCGGCCTGTCACCGGAGCAGGCGATGCGCGAGGCGCGCAGCAACCGCGAGAAGGAAGCGGCCGGCGTCTACGAGCGCTACCAGCTGCGGCTCACGGCCTTCAATGCCGTGGACTTCGACGACCTGATCCGCCTGCCGGTGCAGGTGCTGGAGGAGAATCCGGAGATCGCCATGGCCTGGCGCGAACGCATCGGCTACCTGCTGGTGGATGAGTGCCAGGACACCAACGACGCCCAGTACCGCCTGCTCAAGCAGCTGGCCGGGGACAAGGGCAACTTCACCTGCGTGGGTGACGATGACCAGTCCATCTACGCCTGGCGCGGTGCCAATCCGGAAAACCTGCAGCAGATGGCGCGCGACTACCCCGCGCTGCAGATCATCAAGCTGGAACAGAACTACCGCTGTTCAAACCGGGTGCTGCGCGCGGCCAATGCGCTGATCGCCAACAATCCGCACGAACACCTGAAGAAGCTGTGGAGCGACCAGGCCGACGGCGAACGCATCCGTGTGTGGGAGTGCCGCAACAGCGAGCACGAGGCGGAAAAAGTGGCGGCCGAGATCGCCTTCATCGCCCAGGCGCGACAGGTACCGTGGAGTGATTTCTGCATCCTGTTCCGCGGCAACTTCCAGTCACGTCCGCTGGAAAAGGCGATGCAGCTGGCGCGCGTGCCGTACCACCTGTCCGGTGGCACGGTGTTCCTGGAGCGCCAGGAGGTCAAAGACACGCTGGCCTGGCTGCGCCTGCTGGTGAATCCGGACGACGACACCGCCTTCATGCGCGCGGTGCAGGCGCCCAAGCGCGACGTGGGTGCAGGCACGCTGGCCAAGCTGGCCGAACTGGCATCGGAGAAGAACATGCCGATGGCGCAGGCGGCCGAGGCGCTGGGCGCGCTGCAGCAGCTCCCCCCGCGTGCGGCCAACAGCCTGTCGCGCTTCACCGACATCCTGCGTGACCTGCGCGCACAGACCCGCGAGATTTCTTCCGGCGACATGATCCGCAAGGTGGCCAAGGAATCAGGGCTGTTGAGCGAACTGCGCCAGCAGGCCAAGGAAGAAGCCAGTTACCAGCGCCGCGCCAACAACATCGAAGAGCTGGCACAGTGGTTCGAAGGCGGCCCGCGCGGCGCCACCGCCGCCGACCTGGCCGGCCAGCTGGCGCTGCTGTCGCGCAACGACAAGGACGATGGCGGCAACCAGGTCCGCATGATGACCCTGCATGCTTCCAAGGGCCTGGAGTTCCCCTATGTCTTCATCGTCGGCTGCGAAGACGGCGTGCTGCCGCACCAGGTCAGCCTGGACGAAGGCACGCTGCAGGAAGAGCGGCGGCTGCTGTACGTGGGCATCACCCGGGCCAAGGTCCAGCTGTGGATGAGCCACAGCAAGCTGACGCGCAAGTTCGGTGAGCACGTCCGGCTCAAACCCAGCCGCTTCTTCGCCGAACTGCCGGCCGAAGAACTGCAGCGCGACGGCGCCGATCCGGTGGCCGATGCGGCGCGCAAGCAGGAACGGGCCAGCGCCGGCCTGGCGGCGATCCAGGCCTTGTTCGACTGAGCGCGCAGTGCGCACAATCGGCCACCACGACGGCGACGGGAACGGCAGTGCAGATTGAAACCGACCGGCTGCGCCTGCGGCCCATCGAGCCCGAGCGCGATGCCGGCTGCATGCTGGCCCTGCTCAATGATCCTGGTTTCGTGCGCTTCATCGGCGATCGCGCCGTGCGCAGCGAGGAGCAGGCCCGCGAGTACATCGCGCTGCGCGTGCTGCACAGCTACGCGCTGAACGGCTTCGGCATGTATGCGATCGAGCGCCTGTCCGATGGGGCCTGGCTGGGCAATGCCGGCCTGGTGCGCCGCGACGGCCTGCCGGGGCCGGATGTCGGTTACGCGGTACTGGGCGAGCATGCAGGCCAAGGGTATGCCAGCGAGGCGGCGCAGGCGGTGTTCGCCCATGCACGCGGCACGCTGGGCCTGCAGGACCTGTACGGCATCATCAGCCCGGACAACCTGGCCTCCGCGGCGATCCTGCGCCGGCTGGGGATGCAGCAGCGCGGCCCGATTCAGCTGCCCGGCAGCGAGCAATGGGTGACCCTGTTCGCCACGCCGGGCGCGGCCGACGTCGCCCGCTGATCGCGCCCCGCACGGTAGTGCCGGCTGCTGGCCGGCAACCCTCGATTCAGCCGCGCAGCGCTTCCAGCTCGGCGCGCAGCTCGGCAACTGCGGTTTCCAGCTGCGCCACCCGTTCGGCCAGCGCTGGATCGTGGCCGCCCGAGCCAGTGGATGCCGAACCCGACGCGGCGAACGTCGCCGCCAGCGCCGCACCATCGACTTCGCCACACAACAGGTGCATGTAGCGGTCTTCGCGCTGGCCACTGGCGCGCGGCAGCGCCACCAGCAGCTCGCGCTGCTGCAGGCGTTCGATCGCGTGGCGTACCTCGTCGGCATTGCCGAAGCGATGCAGCCGTTCGGCGCGCGTCATCAGCTCGGCCAACGTCTGTGGACCCCGCAGCAGCAGCAGCGCCAGCACCACGGTCTGCTGGCGGGTCAGATCCAGGGCCGCCTGCAGGCGATGTTCATAGCGGTCGGCACGCGAGGAGAAATGCTGGCGCGCCAGGCCCATGCTTTCCAGCTGGCGCAGCGCGTGCTGCACATTGCCGGCATCCAGATTCATCAGCGGATCGCGCGCGGTCTTCTGGTTGGCCGCCGACTGGGCCGCGTTCACCGTCAGCGGATAGGTGTCCGGCGTGGTGGCTTCCTTTTCCACCAGGCACCCCAGCAGGCGTGCCTGGGTGGCATCCAGCAGCGGGCGGGCAGGGGTGTCGGGGGTGTCGGTCATGGCGGGCTCCGCTGGGTCGATGGAACAGCCATCAAGCATAGCCGCTGCCCCTGTCATGTTTGCCGTTAAAATGGCGGGGATCTGAACATGGTGAAGCCAATGCGTCGTCGTATCGCCCCCCTTTCCCTGTCCCTGCTCGCCATCGCGATGATCGGCCTGTCCGCGTGCAAGCGCGTCGACGCCCCGCCTGTCGCGGCCGAAGGCGCTGCCGCCGCACCAGCGGGTGCGGCCCCGGCAACGGACAGCAGTGCCAACGACAACCTGAACGCGGTGCTATGGATGCAGCGGGCGCAGGAATACCGGGCTATCACCGAGCAGACTTACCGTGCCGCAGCCGACCGCCTGGATGCGGCGCTGAAGGAGTCCCACTGGGATGCCCTGGTGCCGGATGAGCGCGGCAACGATGCCAAGGGCCTGAAGCCGGCGGTGGTGCTGGACCTGGATGAGACCGTGCTGGACAACTCGCCCTATCAGGCGCGCCTGGTGCGCGATGGCAAGGAATACGACGAGATGACCTGGGACCAGTGGGTGGCGGAGAAGAAGGCCAAGGCGATTCCCGGCGTCGTTGATTTCGCCAGGGCGGCCAATGAGAAAGGCGTCACCCTGCTGTACATCTCCAACCGCGCCGTGCACCTGAAGGAGGCCACCCTGGCCAACCTGCGTGCCGAAGGCCTGCCGGTTGCCGACGACAGCGTGTTCCTCGGCCTGGGGACCGTGGTGGAGGGCTGTGAGCAGGCCGGCAGTGAAAAGAACTGCCGCCGCCGCCTGGCCGGACAGCAGTACCGGGTGCTGATGCAGTTCGGTGACCAGCTCGGCGATTTCGTCGAAGTCACCGCCAACACCAACGAAGGGCGCGATGCCCTGCTGCAGCAATACCACGACTGGTTCGGCGAGCGCTGGTGGATGTTGCCGAACCCGACCTACGGCGGCTTCGAGCCGGCGCAGTTCAACAACGATTTCAGCCAGCCGCGCCAGGCCCGCCACGATGCAAAGCGTGCCGCGCTGGACTATGCGCCATGAGCCGCGGACCGCTGCCACTGGACGATGACGAGCGCCTGATCTTCGCGCTGGACGTGCCCGACCGCGCGCAGGCGCTGGCGTGGGTGGATCGCCTGGGCGACAGCGTCGGCTTCTACAAGATCGGCATGGAGCTGCTGGCATCGGGTGAGTATTTCCAGGTGCTGGAGGAGCTGGCGCGCCGCGACAAGCGGGTGTTCGTCGACCTGAAATTCTTCGACATCCCGGCCACCGCCGCGGCGGTCATCAAGCGCTTGACGCAATGGCCGGTGAGCTACTGCACGATCCATGGCTGGCACCCGGCGATGATGGAGGCCTGTGCGGCCGTGGCTGGCGGCGACATGCGCCTGCTGGCGGTCACGGTGTTGACCTCGATGGGGCGCGAAGACCTGGCCCGGATGGGCATCGACCGCGAACCGGTGGATGTTGTCGTGGAACGCGCGCTGGCGGCGAAGGCGGCCGGTATCGACGGGGTGATCGCCTCCGGTCAGGAAGCGGCGCCGATTCGTACCGCCACCGGCGCCGGTTTCTCCATTGTCTGTCCCGGCATCCGTCCTGGCGGCCCGGTGGGCGATGACCAGAAGCGCACGGTCGGTGTTGCCGAGGCGTTCGCCGACGGCGCCGATGCCATCGTGGTCGGGCGACCGATCCGGCTGGCCAGCGATCCTGCGGCAGCGGCGCGGGCCATCCAGCAGGAAATCGCGATGGCCCTGCGCAGGTGAGGCACTGCGGGTTCGGTGGATTTCCCCCACCGAACCCCTGGTGGAGCGTCAGTCGCCCGTCCAGACCGATTGGATGAAGCTGTCAATGCCTGGGCCTGCCAGGCGCGCGTAGACGCCCGGTGAGTCGCCGGAAGCGCATCCGATACCCCAGCTCACCACACCCAGCTGGACCCAGCCCCCGGCGGCGGCGCGGGTGAACAGCGGACCGCCGGAATCACCCTGGCAGGAATCGCGGCCGGCTTCGCTGGCACAGATCTCGGTGGAGGCATCTACCGTCGCACGGCCAGCGTACAGGGCTGAGCAATCGGGGGTACTGATGAAAGGCACGTCGACCTGCTGCATGCGCGTCGGGCTGCCACCGAACCAGGACAGATCGCCCCAACCGGCCACCGTCAGCAGCCGCCCCGCTACTTCGAAGCCGACGCCTTCCTGGCCGAGCAGGCCGATGATCGGCGCGTCCGGCACCGGCGCTGCCAGGCGCAGCAGCGCGACATCGCTCTTGCGCGTGCCGGCGTAGGCGGGATGCAGGTGGATGGCGGCGACATGATGGTCCGTCCCGGTGCCAGCGGTGAGGTCGGTCTCTCCGCTGCGCGCGCGCAGTTGGGCGGCCTGCATGCCTGCCACGCAGTGTGCGGCAGTCAGTACCCACGAGGGCGAGATGAGCGTACCGCCACACCAGTGACGGGCCAGCGGCGTGCTTCCACGCGTAACCAGCTGGATGCTGACCAGAAACGGATGATCGCCGTCGGCCACGTCCGTCCCGCCGACGATGTTCGGCCTGGCCTGGTCAGGTTGCGATGGCGGAAAGGCCAGCGCGGGCAGGCTGAGCAGGCTGGCGAGGACAAAAGCAGGGTAGCGGTTCATATGCGTTCTTCGGATCCGGCGGATTGCCGAACACCAGTGGGCAACCAGCCCGGCCGGATATTCCTTGCGCACTGTCACAGCGAGCGGGTGCAACGACATTGCCCTACGCTGCCATCCGTCCCAGGTCGGAACGCGGAGCGGCCACCCGCAGCCGGCAGCGAGTATGTTTCAATGCCGTGGCCGCGGCCGGGGGCATGAAACCGGCACTGTCTTGCTGCTGACAGGCAACACCGTTCAAGATGCAGGCCGGTCTGGGGAGTCCGAACCATCATGTCGAAGACGAAACGGCGCGCGCTGCGCCATGCGGGTAGGTGGGCTTGCGCTGCCATGCTGCTGTTGGCGATGGCCGCCTGCCAGCGCGATGCGGTCGATGCCGCCCTGCCGCCCGCCGAACCCGTCGCGGCGGTGCAGGCGATGGCGCGTGCGATTGCCGACAACGACCTGGTGGCCTATGCCAGGTTGTCGGTACCACCGGCGCAGTACACGGCACTGGACCAGGCGTGGAGCCAGGGCCACAGCCGCTGGCCGCTGACCGAACTGCCGCTGCACGACCAGCTGCTGCCGATGTTGCAGGCCCTTGCCGCCGATGATGGCAGCCAGCGCCTGCAGCGCAGCTTCGACCAGCAACTGGCCGGGCAGACGGCCGCCGTGCGCCAGGCCGCGCAGTCCATGGGCTTGTTCGGCGTGCAGTACCTGCGCCATGAAACCAGCTTCACCGCCAGCCAGCAGGCGCACTACGTGCAGGTGGTGCAGACGCTGGCGGCGTGGGCGGCCGATGCGCCGATAAGCGACCGGGCACGGGCACGGGCGAGCATCGCCGCGCTCACCAAGGCCGCCAGCGCGACCGGCTTCACCGACGATGCGCAGCTGCAGCAGGCCGGAATGGCGGCCAGCCTGGAGCGGCTGGGACCGTTCATCGCCACGTTGAAATCGGTGCTGGCCAGCTATGGGCTTGATCTGGACGCATCGATGCGCGGGATTGCCGGCGAGGTACTTTCCCGGCAGGGCGACAACGCCCTGGTACGCCTGCAGTATCCGTTGGCAGGAGAGATGATTACCCTGCAGATTCCGTTGACGCGCCGCGAGGGGCACTGGTACCTCACGCGTACGCTGGCCGATACCGACGCGCTGTTGCGCAACGCGCGCACGGCGCAGGCGGCCGTGGAAGCTGAATCCGCCGCGCCCATCGCACTTCCTGTTGAGACCGGGGGCGATGAAAAGCCGGCGGCTACGCCATAATGATGCCGATGTCGAAACAGAATCCGCTGCCGTTCCCCGGCGAACAACCTGAGCAGACCCCTGCCGATCCGGCGCAGGTGTCCCCGATGACGATCGACGGCCCGGTGCCGGCGCATGTTGCCGCGCGCGCTGCCGCCGGCCGGCGTCCGTGGTGGGCGCGGCTGCTGGGTCGTCTGTTCGAGCCCTGGCTGTCGCTGGACATCGAACCGCAGGACCCCGGCCAGTACAACGACGGCCGCCCGGTGGTCTACGTGCTGGAGGACTACGGTCTGTCCAATGCGCTGATCCTGGACAAGGCCTGCCGCCAGGCCGGACTGCCCTCGCCGCTGGTGCCCCTGCCCGGTGACCCCACCGGCCGCAAGCGCGCCTACGTGGCCCTGTCACGGCGCAGTTCGAGCAATTCCATCATCCCCGAACAGCGCGGCGCCAAGACCCACTCCGATTCGCTGGCCAAGGTGCTGCAGGCGCACCGGTCACGCGACGAACTGGACGTGCACCTGGTGCCGGTGTCGATCTTCGTCGGCCGCGCGCCGGACAAGCAGAGCGGCTGGTTTGCCGTGCTGTTCTCTGAAAACTGGGCGCTGGTCGGACGCTTCCGCCGACTGCTGGCGGTGCTGCTGAACGGTCGCAGCACCATCGTGCGCTTCGCCCCGCCGATCTCGCTGCGGGCCACGGTGGATGAAGGGCTGGACCCGGAACGCACGGTGCGCAAGCTGCAGCGTGTGCTGCGCACGCATTTCCGCCGCATCCGCGAATCGGTGATCGGTCCTGACCTGTCCACCCGCCGCCTGCTGGTGGACCAGGTGCTGCAGGCCGAGCCGGTGCGTGAAGCGATTGCCGCCCAGGCCCGCCGCGACAACAGCAAGCCGGCCGACGCGTGGAAGAAGGCGCACGCCTACGCGTGGGAAATCGCCGCCGATTACTCCAGTCCGGTGGTGCGTTCGGCCAGCTTCATGCTGAGCCACGTGTGGAACCGCATCTACGCCGGCGTGCTGGTCCACCACCTTGACAAGTTCAAGGCGGCCGCGCCCGGCCACGAGGTGGTGTACGTGCCCAGCCACCGCAGCCACATGGACTACCTGCTGCTGTCCTACCTGTTGTACGACCGCGGCATCGTGCCGCCGCACATCGTGGCCGGCATCAACCTCAACCTGCCGGTGGTCGGCACGTTGCTGCGCAAGGGCGGCGCGTTCTTCATCCGCCGCTCGATCCGCGGCAACGCGCTGTATTCGGCGGTGCTGAGCGAATACGTCGCCCAGCTCGTCGCCGGCGGCTATTCCATCGAATATTTCGTCGAAGGCGGCCGCTCGCGTACTGGTCGCCTGCTGCAGCCCAAGGGCGGCATGATCTCGATGACGCTCAAGGCATTCCTGCGCCAGCCGCGCAAGCCGGTGTTGTTCCAGCCGATCTACATCGGCTACGAAAAACTGATGGAAGGCAGCAGCTACCTCGACGAGCTGACCGGCCGACCCAAGGAAAAGGAATCGATCTGGTCGCTGCTGTGGGGCATCCCGAAGGTGCTGAAGCAGAACTTCGGCCAGGTGGTGGTGAACTTCGGCGAACCGATCGCGCTCAACGACGTGCTGGCCGAAAAGGCCCCTGAGTGGGATGGTCGTGCGGTGGCCGAGGATGAAAAGCCGGCATGGCTGTCCACTACCGTGGATACCCTGGCCGAACGGATCCAGGTGCGCATCAACGGTGCCGCCGACGTCAACCCGATCAACCTGCTGGCGTTGGCGCTGCTGTCCACGCCCAAACACGCCATGGGCGAGGCCGACCTGATCGCGCAGATCCAGCTGTGCAAGACGCTGCTGGAGGAAATGCCGTACTCGGACCGGGTGACGGTCACCCCGCATTCGCCGGAGCGGATCATCGCCCACGCCGAAGAAATCAACGTGCTGACCCGGGTCAAGCATCCGCTGGGCGACGTGCTGAGCGTGAGCGGGGACACCGCCGTGCTGCTCAGCTACTTCCGCAACAACGTGCTGCACCTGTTCACCGCTTCGTCGTGGGTCGCGTGCTGTTTCCAGAACAACCGGCGCATGGGCCGGGCAGGCCTGGTGCGGCTGGGGCGTTCGGTGTACCCCTTCCTGCAGGCCGAACTGTTCCTGCCGTGGACCGAAGACGAGTTCGGCCAGCGCATCGAACAGACCATCGACCTGTTCATCCGCGAGGGCCTGCTGCAGCAGGTCGGCGAGGATGAGGGCGGCGTGCTGTCGCGCAATACCGGCCAGACCGACGAGGTGTTCCGCCTGCGTGCGATCGGCCACTCCCTGCAGCAGGCATTCGAGCGTTACTACATCGCCATTTCAGTGCTGGTGAAGAATGGTCCCGGCACGCTGGGTGCGGCGGAACTGGAAAGCCTGTGCCAGCAGGCCGCGCAGCGGCTGAGCCTGCTGTACGCGCCGGCGGCACCGGAGTTCTTCGACAAGACCCTGTTCCGTGGATTCATCCAGAAGCTGCGCGAACTGCGGCTGGTCTGGCCGGACGAGAACAGCCGCCTGTTGTTCGACGAGCGCCTGGACGGCTGGGCAAAGGATGCCAAGTTCATCCTCGGCCGCGAGCTGCGCCACACCATTGAACGGGTGAGCCCGGAAGCGGCGCGGCCGGAAGAAACCGTGCCGCAGGACTGATCAGGCAGGGTGTGGAGACCAACGGTCGCCACCCACCGGAAGGGCTCAGGCCGGCTCGTCGGGGATCTGCAGGCTTTCCAGCCGCGTGATGCAGTCTTTCAGCTGCAGCCGGTGACGCTTGAGCCGCTTGGACTCCAGGTCGTCTTCGCCATTGGCCGCCATGCGCGTGATGCGTTCGTCCAGCGCGCGGTGGTCGGCGCGCAGCGCGAGCAGGCGCTCGGTGATTTCTGCGGGAGTGTAGATGTCCACCCGTCGAGCATACACAGCGCGGGTGACCACCGGGAGAACCGCCGCTCCGGAGGCCTCCGATGCGCGCATGCCAGCCGGTAGAATGGGCGGATGACCGACGTCCTGTCCCTGCCCGATCCGTTGCCGCGCGTGCCCCGCGAGGCCGGCGCACAGGCGGACGTGCTGGCGCGCGCACTGCGTCGGCAGGTCGGCCAGGCCATCGCCGATTACGGCATGATCGGGGCGGGCGACAAAGTGATGGTGTGCCTGTCCGGCGGCAAGGACAGCTATACCCTGCTGGACATGCTGCTGCAGCTGCAGCGCAGGGCGCCGGTTCCATTCGAGCTGGTCGCGGTGAACCTGGACCAGAAGCAGCCGGGGTTTCCCGCGCATGTGCTGCCGGCGTACCTGGAGCGGCTGGGGGTGGCATACCAGATCATCGAACAGGACACCTATTCGGTGGTCAGCCGGGTGATTCCCGAAGGGCGCACGCAGTGTTCACTGTGCTCCCGGCTGCGCCGTGGCGCGCTGTACCAGCATGCCGCCCGCCATGGCTTCACCCGGATCGCGCTGGGGCACCACCGCGATGACATGGCAGCGACGTTCCTGATGAACCTGTTCCACCATGCCAAGCTGTCCGGCATGCCGCCCAAGCTGCGCAGTGACGATGGCCAGCACGTGGTGATCCGGCCGCTGGCCTATGTGCGCGAGCGGGACATCGCGCAGTACGCGCAGGCACGCCGCTTTCCGATCATCCCGTGCACGCTGTGTGGCAGCCAACCCAACCTGCAGCGTCGCCAGATAGGCCAGCTGCTGGCGCAGTGGGATAGTGACCATCCGGGGCGCGTGGACCAGATCGCCCGTGCACTGGCCAGCGTGGAACCGTCGCAGCTGGCGGACCTGGACCTGTTTGATTTTCATTCCCTGGAGCGTCGCCACCGCGACGCACCTCCTGAGACGCCGTTGGCCGACGATGGCCACGGCGCCCTTCACTCCTGAATCCGGAATTCCATGTTCTTTCGCAACCTGACTTTCTTCCGTTTCCCCACCGCCACCGATTTCTCCAACGTGGACACCCAGTTGCCGAATGCCCTGCTCAAGCCGGTCGGCCCGCTTGAGATGAATTCGCGTGGCTTCATTTCCCCGTTCGGCCGCGAAGAGAAGGAACAGTTCTCTCACCGCATCGAAGAGCATCTGTGGCTGACCGTCGGCGGTGAAGACAAGATCCTGCCGGGCGCGGTGGTCAACGACCTGCTGGAGCGCAAGCTGGAGGAAATCGAGTCCAACGAAGGGCGTCGTCCCGGCGGCCGCGAACGCAAGCGCATGAAGGACGACCTGCTGCACGAACTGCTGCCGCGCGCCTTCGTCAAGAACTCGCGCAACGATGCCTTCATCGACCTCAAGCATGGCTACGTCGCAGTGGACTGCTCCAGTCGCAAGACCGCCGAGTACTTCATGTCCGACATCCGCGGGCTGCTGGGCAGTTTCCCGGCGATGCCACTGAACGCCGAAGTGGCGCCACGTTCGATCCTCACCGGCTGGATTGCCGGCGAACCGCTGCCGACCGGCCTGTCGCTGGGCGAAGAGTGCGAAATGAAGGATCCGGTGGAGGGCGGTGCCGTGGTCAAGTGCCAGCACCAGGAACTGCGCTGCGACGAGATCGACAAGCATCTGGACGCGGGCAAGCAGGTCACCAAGCTGGCCCTGGTGTTCGAAGACAACCTGTCCTTCGTGATCGGCGATGACCTGATCGTGCGCAAGCTGAAGTTCCTCGATGGCGCCCTGGACCAGCTGGAGCATTCGGATGATGACGGCCGTCGTGCCGAGCTGGATGCACGCTTCGCGCTGCAGAGCGCCGAGATCCGTCGCCTGTTCCTGCTGCTGGAAGAGGCCTTCAAGCTGAGCAAGGCGGACTGAACAGGGTGGGGCGGACGTTGCTGACATCGCGCCGTCCGTGGCGGCGTATGCTGGTGGCATGAGTCGCCTGCTCCGCCGCCTGCTGTCCCCTGCGCCCAGTGCCACCGTGCAGCGCGATACCGTGCGACTGCGGCTGGACGATGCGGAGATTGATGTGCTGCGCGTTCGCGATCCGCGTGCGCGTCGCATCAAGCTCAGCGTGGACGAACGCGGTGCGCGGCTGACGCTGCCGCTGCGTGCCAGCCTGCAGACCGGCGAGCGGTTCCTTGAACAGCATCGTGGCTGGCTGTCCGAACAGCTGCAGCACTACCGCTCCGATCGCATGCCGCCGCCGCTTGTGCCGGGCGAGCCTGGACTGTTGCCACTGCGCGGTGAACTGATTCCGCTGCGCTGGCAGGAAGCGCGCTACGCCAAGCTGGAGGTGGACGAACAGGGCGCGTGCGTGCACTGGCCCGCGCGCGCCACGCCGACCACGCTCAAGCGCCTGCTGCGCGAGTTCTATGAAGCGCAGACGCGCGCCGATGTAGGACGCTGGCTGCCGCGCTACTTGCCTGGCCTGCCACGCGCGCCGACGCGTATCCGGCTGAAGGTGATGTCCTCGCAATGGGGATCACTGGCCCCCGACGGCAGCATGGCACTGGACCTGGCACTGGTCCTGGGCAAGCCGGAAGCGTTCGAGTACGTCCTTGTCCACGAACTCTGCCACCTGCTGCAGGCCAACCACTCGCCCGCCTTCTGGCATGAAGTCGAACAACGCTTCCCTGCCTGGCGCCAACAACGCGACTACTTCCAACAGGAAGGCCGCAGATTGAAGGCAATGCTAAGGCAACTGCTGTAACCCGTCTGCGCCGGGCCACAGCAGTTGCCCACGCATTCCACCTTATCCCCCCGCCTTCGGCGCGCCCCTTGAACAACAAGGGGGCTCCCGCACAGCAGGAATACCGCGGCCGTCTGCGCGAGGCCACAGCAGTTGCCCACGCATTCCACCTTATCCCCCCGCCTTCGGCGCGCCCCCTTGAACAACAAGGGGGCTCCCGCACAGCAGGAATACCGCTGCCGTCTGCGCGAGGCCACTGCAGTCGCCCCGCTTTTCACCCATTCCCCAGGCGCCGGTCACCCCCATGAACCGTCAGGGCGCCGGGTGGGCAGGCCAGGCAGGACCGTCTGTTCGCATGGATGCGAACAGCGAGCCTCCATGGACGGATTCACGGCGTGTCCTGCCTGGCCTGCCCACCCGGCGCCTCACACGTAGACCAAGGGGCCTTACACGCAGACTCACACGCAGCCAGCTTCAGAACGCAGCGCCGCCGCAGAAGCCCACCGCGCCGCCACCCGCGGCGAGGTGATGCACACCGCCAGGTCGGTCACCGTGGTCACCGCCCGCTCCAGCAGCTGGATGTCGGCTTCATGCTGCCGCGCCACGTGCGGATCTTCGAAGAACACCGCGCGCTGGCAGCGCCCCTCCAGCACCTGGTCGGCGATCTGTGCATCACCGCCCATCGGCCCACTCTGGTAGCGGGTCACCCACGGCGTATCGGCCGGCCAGCCGCGGCTCCACGCCAGTTCGTTCAAGCGTTGGCCGGTAGTACCGGTGCCTATCCGCGAAGCAAACCGCGACAGCACGGCGAAGTGCTCGTCGGCGAATGCCAGCATCGCCGGCTTCATCGCATCGTGCGCGATCAGCGCCAGGGTCTGCGCTTCAAACCGGTGCAGGTCGTCCGCGGCCGCATCGGCGGCGAAGCCGGCGTGCAGGCGCTCCACCTCCACCCAGTCGCGCGCGCTGGCCACGGTGGAAATGAAAGGCTTGGCATGGATCACGCACTGGCGCTTGAGCGCGATCGCCTCCGGGAAAATCGAAGACGGATCGACCGGGTCGATCAGGTAGATGGCGCCGTCCAGGCTGCGCTCGGCGCCCATGCCGACCACCTCGGCCACCAGCTTCATCAGCCCGCCGTCGCGGCCATACGGATACTGCCGGACCAGCGGATCGCCGCGCAGCGGACCATGCTGCTGGATCGCATCGAAGGTGCGGCCCACCGCATGCAGCGAACACTGCAGGTCACGCAGACCCGCCTCACTGGCGCGCAGGAAGCGGAACAGGGCCGCTTCGCCATCATGGTGGTGCAGCCGGTTGGCGGCCAGTCCAAGTCGCATACGGAGATTCTCCAAGGGGCACTGCCGAAGTGTATGCGCTGGATCACGCCAGGCGTCGTCGTTTATGCAGCAATCCTGATGGTGCCGAGCGATGAGCCTGCTAGCGTCGGTGGATCCTGGATTGCGGAAAAGGACATCTTCGTGGCGCCGTGCGCTGTCACCGTCTGCCTCGCCCTGGGATCATTCATGCTGTCGGCGCCGACGCCGGGGCCGCTCGTGGTGGCGGGCCTGTTGCTGGCGCTTGCCGGCATCGCCCTGGTGCAGGCGAACGGCTACTGGCGGCTGCGCGATGAAGTCCGCCGCAGCCGTGACGTGCAGCGACTGATCGACGAGGTATCCAGGAACCTGCCGGTGGTCGTGTTCCAGGCACGGCGCGCGCGCGACGGACGACTCCACATCGAACTGTTGGCCGGGGACACGCCGCAGCTGTTCAGCGCATCGCCGCGCGAACTACAGGACGATCCTTCGCGCATCCTTGCCGCCATCCATGCCGCCGACCACAAGCGGGTGCTGTCGGTGTTGCTGCGCGCGGTGCGTCGCATCTGTCCGGTGGCGCTGCGTTTTTCCGCCGAAGGCGTACGCGGGCCACGGCATGTCGCCATGCAGGCATGGCCCAGCCTGGAAACATCCAGCGAGCAGTGCTGGACCGGTTACTGGATGGACGTGTCCGACGCCGACGCCCGTGCACAGGCGATCCTCCGCGCGCATGCGCAGGCCGCTGCGGATGCGGCCGAGCGTGAGCAGATGGTTTCCAGCCTGGGAACGGGGATCGGCGCACCGATGCACGTGCTGCTGCAGCGCCTGGCCCGGCTGCGGGGTGCGCCGCTGGACACGCACCAGCGTGCGGTGATGGCCACCCTCGACGCCGCCGCCTCGATGCTGGCACGCATCCTGGACGACGTTGCCGCGCTGTCCGCAGGGCGCGCCGAGGGCATGGACCTGCAGGACGGGCCGGTCGACCTGCGCGCGCTGGTGCAGAGCGTGGAGGCCCTGCTGCGGCCGGTGGCACAGTCCAAGGGGTTGTACCTGCACCAGCGCGTGGGAGCACGGGTGGCCCCGCAGCTGCTGGCTGATGCCACCCGCCTGCGACAGGTGCTGTTCAACCTGGTCGGCAATGCGATCAAGTTCACCCGCCACGGCGGTGTATCGCTGTCCCTGCAAGCGGTCGAAGACACCGCCCACGCGCAGCGGTTGCGGCTGGTCGTGGCCGATACCGGGGTGGGCATTGCCCTGGAGCGGCAGGAGGCGGTGTTCGAGCCGTTTGCCCAGGCCGAGCGCTCCACCACGCGCCAGCATGGCGGGTCCGGGCTGGGACTGGGCATCTGCCGCCAGCTGGTCACCGCGATGGGCGGCACGCTGGCCCTGCGCAGTGTGCCCGGGGAGGGCACCGTGGTGGAAATCGAACTGGAACTGCAGCACGCCCCGGTGCCGCTCGCAGGTGATGCCGTGGCGGATAACCGGGCCGCTGCTGGCTGTGGGCCGGACGCATCGCCACGCAGCGGATCATCGCCCCGCGTGCTGGTTGCCGAAGACCATCCGACCCAGCAGCTGTTGATGCAGTGGTGGCTGCGCGGCATGGGCCTGGATGTGGAAGTGGCTGGTGATGGCCTGCAGGCGCTGGCGTCGTGGCGCCGCGACCCACCCCGGCTGCTGTTCACCGATGAGCAGATGCCCGGCCTCAACGGTGCCGGGCTGGTGCAGCACATCCGCCGCGAAGAACAGCAACGGGGCCGTGCGCCCGGCCCCATCATCGGCATGACCGCCGATATCGACGGTATGCGGGGGATGGCCCTGGACCACCTGCTCGCCAAGCCGATCAGTCGGCGCACCCTGCACGATGCGATCGCCAAGGTCGCGCCCGGGCTGCTGGCCGCTGGCGCTGCACCCGCAGCACCGTGCGGCGGGCTGGAACGCAGCGATGCGCCGACCCTGGCGTCATTGGTCGCCCGCTTCGGTACGGAGAACGCCGCCCGCCAGCTGGTACAGACCCTGCGCGCCAGCCTGGAAGAGGACGGGGTGGCACTGGAGGACGCGTGGCACCGGGCGGACCAGCGCATGGCCTCGCAGCGGTTGCATCGCATGGCCGGCGGCGTGGGCAGCCTGGGACTGGCCGCGCTGTCCACCCACCTGCGCGAGCTGAACGAGGCGCAGGTGCCGCCATCGCGCGCCCAGCGCGACCAGCTGCATGCCCGCCTTCAGCGCTGCATCGCGTACCTGCGCCAGCTGGAAGGCTAACGCGGGTGCGCGCGCAGGATCATGCCAGCAGCAGGCGCACGATGCTCGCCGCGGCATCACGTCCTTCGGCCACCGCGGTCACCACCAGGTCCGCGCCGCGCACCGCATCGCCGCCGGCGAACAGCCGCGGGTGCGCGGTCTGGAACGGCAGGCGGTCGTTGCCGCCGACCTGCAGGCGACCGTTGCCGGTGGATTCCACGCCGTGCGCGGACAGCCATTCCGGCGCACTGGGCGAGAAGCCGAAGGCGATGATCACCACGTCGGCTTCCAGCAGCGATTCGCTGCCCTCGATCGGCACCGCGGCCTGGCGGCCATCGGCATCGGGCGCGGCCAGTCGTGTCTCCACCACGGTCACGCCGATCGCCTCATCGTCGGCCCCGGCTTCGATGGACAGCGGCTGGCGGTTGAACAGGAAGCGCACGCCTTCTTCGCGGGCATTGGCGACTTCGCGCGCGGAACCGGGCATGTTGGCTTCGTCGCGGCGGTAGGCGCAGGTAACACGCGCCGCACCCAGGCGGATGGCGCTGCGCACGCAGTCCATGCCGGTATCGCCGCCGCCCAGCACCACCACGCGCTTGCCGGTGAGGTCGGGCAGGCTGATCTGGTCTTCCCAGCCGGCGATCGGCCGGCCCTGCGGATTGTCGCCGCTGACGATGCGGGCATTCTGTACCAGGAACGGCAGCGCCGGCAGCACGCCTTTCAGGTCCTGCCCATCCAGCCCGCCGTCGGTATAGCGGTAGGCGCCGGTGCCCAGGAACACCGCATCGTGTCGCTGCAGCAGGTCATCCACGGTGACATCGCGGCCGATCTCCACGCCAAGCCGGAACTGCACGCCCATGCCTTCCAGCACCTCGCGGCGCTTGCGGATCACGTCCTTGTCCAGCTTGAAACTGGGGATGCCGAACTGCAGCAGCCCGCCGATCTGTTCGTAGCGGTCGTAGACCACCGCGGTGATGCCGGCACGCGCCAGGCGGTCGGCGCAGGCCAGCCCGGCCGGTCCGGCACCCACCACCGCCACCGTGCGCCCGGTGGGCTCCACCGCGCTCAGGTCCGGACGCCAGCCGCGTGCCAGCGCGGTATCGACGATGTATTTTTCCACCGCCCCGATGGTCACCGCGCCGAATTCCTCCAGCGTGCAGCTGCCTTCGCACAGGCGGTCCTGCGGGCACACCCGGCCACACACTTCCGGCAGCGGGTTGGTGCTGTGGCACAGCGTGGCGGCTTCTTCGATGCGGTTTTCCTGCACCAGCTGCAGCCATTGCGGGATCGCGTTGTGCACCGGGCATTTCCAGCTGCAGTACGGGTTGCCGCAGTCCAGGCAGCGGCCGGCCTGGTACTGCGCCTCCTCCTTGCCGAACTTGCCGTACAGCTCGCCCCAGTCGCCGGAGGTGCGGAGTTCCACCGGGATGCGCTGCGGCATCGTCCGGGGCAGGTCGAGGAACTGGAATGCGTGCTTGCGGCTCATGGCGTGCTCTGCCTGTCGGTTTGGAGGTGCTGCCGGCCAGCGACCGGCACTACCGATGAAAAGGGCGGGGTCATGCGGCGCGGCGCAGGGTTTCGGTCAGCGATTCGATGCTGGCGGCTTTGGGCTTCACCAGCCAGAACTTGCCGATGTAATCGCGGAACTCGTCCATGATCTGCTGGGCCCAGATGCTGCCGGTCAACTCGCGGTGGCGGCCGATCAGCCGATGCAGGTGCTGGCGGTAGTTCTCGAAGCCTTCGGCGGAAACGCGATGGATGTCGATCAGCTCGTGGTTGTAGCGGTCGACGAAATCACGGTCCACGTCCAGCACGTAGGCCAGCCCGCCGGTGAAGCCGGCGCCGAAGTTCAGGCCGACCTTGCCGAGCACCAGCACCACGCCGTCGGTCATGTATTCGCAGCAGTGGTCACCGGCGCCTTCGATCACCGCCAGCGCACCGGAGTTGCGCACCGCGAAGCGCTCGCCGGCCCGCCCGGCAGCGAACAACTCGCCACCGGTGGCGCCGTACAGGCAGGTGTTGCCGATGATCGCAGTGCTGCGGGCTTCGAAGCGCGCGCCGCGTGGCGGACGCACCACCAGCCGGCCACCGGCCATGCCCTTGCCCACGTAATCGTTGGCTTCGCCTTCCACTTCAAGGTGCAGGCCACCCACATTGAAGGCACCGAAGCTCTGCCCGGCGGTGCCGCGGAAGCGCAGCTCCAGCGGGGCGTCGGCCATGCCTTGGTTGCCATGCGCGCGGGCAATGGTGCCCGACAGGCGGGTGCCGATGCTGCGGTCGGTGTTGTGGATCAGGAAGCGGTGGTCGCCGCCGCGCTTGTGCGCGATGGCATCGGCCAGCAGCCCGTCCATCTGCGTGGCCAGGCTGTCCGGCGATTCGTACAGGCGCTGGGCGGCGCAGTGGCTGCCTTCGTAGCTGGCATCGGCGAGCAGCCGCGACAGGTCCACGCGCACGCCTTCGCGCGGCGCGGCATCGATCTGCCGCAGCAGTTCGGTGCGGCCGACGATCTCCTGCAGCGAACGCACGCCCAGGTAGGACAGCCAGCCGCGCACTTCCTCGGCCAGCAGCCTGAAGAAGTTCTCCACGCGTTCGGGCTGGCCGGTGAAGTAGTTCTCGCGCAGGCGCTCGTCCTGGGTGGCCACGCCGGTGGCGCAGTTGTTCAGATGGCAGATGCGCAGGTACTTGCAGCCCAGCACGATCATCGGACCGGTGCCGAAGCCGAAGCTGTCCGCGCCGAGGATGGCCGCCTTGACCACGTCCAGGCCGGTCTTCAGGCCGCCATCGGTCTGCAGGATGGTGCGCGCGCGCAGATCGTTGCCGACCAGCGCCTGGTGTGCTTCGGCCACGCCCAGTTCCCACGGCACGCCGGCGTAGCGGATGGAACTCACTGGCGAGGCGCCGGTGCCGCCGTCGTGGCCGGAGATGGTGATCAGGTCGGCGCCGGCCTTGACCACGCCGGCGGCGATCGTGCCCACGCCAGCGTGGCTGACCAGCTTCACCGACACCAATGCGGTCGGGTTCACCTGCTTGAGGTCGTAGATCAGCTGGGCCAGGTCTTCGATGGAATAGATGTCGTGATGCGGCGGCGGCGAGATCAGGCCAATGCCCGGCTTGGCATAACGCAGGCGGGCGATCAGTTCGTTGACCTTGTGGCCGGGCAGCTGGCCGCCCTCGCCGGGCTTGGCGCCCTGGGCCACCTTGATCTGCAGCACTTCGGCGTTGACCAGGTATTCGGCGGTGACACCGAAGCGACCCGAAGCCACCTGCTTGATCTTGGAACGCTTCTCGGTGCCATAGCGGGCGGGGTCTTCGCCGCCTTCGCCGGAGTTGCTGCGGCCACCCAGGCGGTTCATCGCGATGGCCAGCGCTTCATGCGCTTCCGGCGACAACGCACCCAGGCTGATCGCCGCGGTATCAAAGAGCGGGAACAGTTCGCTGGCCGGTGCCACCTCGTCCAGCGGCGTCGGCGTGGCGGCCGGAACCAGCTGCAGCAGGTCGCGCAGCGCGGACGGCGGACGTGCGTGCACGGCATCGCAGTACGCCTGCCAGTGCGCCGGATCGCCCGAGCGCGACGCGCGCTGCAGGCTCATGACCACGTCCGGGTTGTACATGTGGTACTCGCCGCCGTGCACGTATTTCAGCAGGCCGCCGACGTCCGGCTGCACCTGGTCATCCCACGCCTGCACGGTCAGCTCGCGGGCTTCTGCATCCAGCCGCGCGAAGCTGACACCACCCACGCGCGACGGCGTTTCCGGGAAGCACAGGTCCACCACGTCCGGCTCCAGCCCGACGATCTCGAACAACTGCGCGCCCCGGTAACTGGCCACCGTGCAGATGCCCATCTTGGAAATGATCTTCGACAGGCCCTTGTACACGCCCTTGCGGTAACGCCGACCAATCTGCGACTGCTCGCCGCCCTTGCTCAGCTTCAGGATGCCGCGACGGCCGAGGTCGAACAGCGTCTGGTAGGCCAGGTACGGATACACCGCAGTGGCGCCGAAGCCCAACAGGCAGGCCATGTGGTGCGGGTCGCGCGCGGTGCCGGTTTCCAGGATCAGGTTGACGTCGCAGCGCAGCCCGGTGTTGCACAGATGGTGGTGTACCGCGCTCGTAGCGAGCAGGGCATGCACCATCGGCCGGTCCGTGACCGGGTAGCGGTCGGACAGCAGCAGCATGACGATGCCCTCGCGCGCGGCCTGCTCGGCCTCGGCACAGATGCGCTCGATGCCGGCCCGCAGGCCTTCTTCTTCGCTGTAGGACAGGTCGATCAGCCGGTTGGCGTCGGCGTACTGCTCCATCTTCAGCAGCTGGCGCAGCTTGCGCTGGCTCAGCACCGGCGAATTGAGGATGACGTGGTTAACGGTCTCCGCGCCGGCGTGGAAGATGTTGGTCTCCTTGCCGAGCTGGGTGGACAGGGACATCGCGCAGTCTTCGCGCAGTGGATCGATCGGCGGGTTGGTGACCTGCGCGAAGGCCTGGCGGAAGTAGTCGTACAGCGGACGGCTGCGCTGGCTCAGCACCGCCATCGGCGTGTCATCGCCCATCGAGCCGGTGGCTTCCTGTTCGGTTTCCGCCAGCGGGCGCAGTACCTGCTCCACTTCCTCGGTGCTGAGCTGGTACAGCTTGTGGTAGCTGCGCAGGGTGCGGGCGTCGAACGGTTCTTCCACCAGCGAAGGATCGATCAGTTCGGTCTGCAGGTAGGTCACGCCCTGCTGCAGCCACTGCTTGTACGGCGCGCGGCCACGGTTGATGCGGTCCACCGCCTCTGAATCGAGCAGGTCGCCGCGCTTGAGGTCGATGGCGATCATCTCGCCCGGCCCCAGCTTGCCCTTGCGCACCACGCGTTCGGTGGGCACTTCCCACACGCCGGCTTCGGAGGCGACCAGGAAGTGGCGGTCGGAGGTGAGCATCCAGCGCGCCGGGCGCAGGCCATTGCGGTCCAGCGTGCACACCGCGTAGCGGTCGTCGCAGGCGACGATGCCGGCCGGGCCGTCCCACGGCTCGCTGTTGAGCCCGTGGAATTCGTAGAACGCGGCGAGGTCGGGATCCTTGAATTCCAGCGACTGCGTCGCCGGCGGGACCAGGATGCGCAGCGCCTGGATCAGCTCCATGCCGGCGCTGACCATCAGTTCCAGCATGTTGTCCAGGCTCTGCGAGTCCGAACCGTGCATGGAGATCACCGGATCGAACTCGGCGATGTCGAAGCGCGGGGTCTTCCACACCTTGCTGCGCGCCTGCGCCCAGCGGCGGTTGCCTTCAATGGTGTTGATCTCGCCGTTGTGGGCGAGCATGCGGAACGGATGCGCCAGCGGCCAGCGCGGCAGCGTATTGGTGGAGAAGCGCTGGTGGAACACGATAGCGCTGGAGGCCAGGTCGCTGCGCTGCAGGTCCAGGAAGAAGCGCGACAGCTTGTCCGGCAGCACCATGCCCTTGTAGCTGATCGCGTTCGGGCTGAGCGTGGTGACGTAGTAATCGGCGTGGTCGCGCAGCGACTGTTCGCTGCGGCGACGGGCCAGGAACAGGGCCAGGGTGAAGCCGGCATTGTCCTGCGCTTGGCCGGCATCGACGAAGACCTGTTCGATGCGCGGCAGCGTATCGCGTGCCAGCTGTCCACAGACGCTGGGATCGGTCGGCACCACGCGCCAGCCGCGCGGCTGCGTGCCGGCCTTGGAGAGCTCCGCTTCCAGCGCGGCGCGGCACTGTGCGGCGGCGGTTTCATCGTGCGGCAGGAACACCACGCCGGCAGCGAAGCACGCGCCGACGTTGAGGCCCGCTTCGGCGGCGATGGCTTTCAGGAACGCCTGCGGGCGACGCAGCAGCAGGCCGCAGCCATCGCCGGTCACGCCGTCGGCGGCGACGCCACCCCGGTGGGTCATCCGCGAAAGCGCGGCGATGGCGGTATCCACGAGCAGTCGGGACGGCTGGTCATCCAACTGGGCGACCATGCCGAAACCACAGGCATCGCGCTCGTGTCGTGGGTCGTAAAGCCCGTGGCGGTTGCGGGGGGCCATCTTTGCCTCTTGGTCAGGTGAGCGGGGACTCCTGAGCCTGCCCACAGGACGCGCCGTGACCACTGGAATGAGGCTGCCGTGCCGGGACGGCAGGGAAAAGCGAAGTGGCGTCCTGGCGTTGGTCGATGCGACCGTTCCCCCGGCAGGGCCGATGCCCGTGCGGTGGCGTGCCTCCCCTGGCGCTCGCCAAGCGCTTTCGCGCTCACTCCAGGAGACAGGGCGCGCTACCTGGAGCGCGCGGGATGCCACCGGATGCTTCGACTAGACCATAGATGGTGCAATGCCGCAACACACGGTTGCACGCGCAACCAAGGCGCTGGCAAGTGCTTGCCAGCGCTGGGGAAATCAGCCGCAGCGAAGGCCGCTGACCACGTCCTTCTCGTCAACTTCCACGTTCAGGCGCTCGCCCACGAACTCCATCGTGGTCATGTCGCCCGGGCGCAGCACGCGCAGCGATTTCGCGCTGGCATCCTGCTGGGCTTGGCTGCCGAGTGCATCGGTATAGGCCTGGCCGACCAGGCTCTGCACCTGGGTGGCATCGCAGTTGCCGATCGGCGGAGCTTCGGTCGCCTTGCCGGCTTCGTCGGCAGGAGCGGTGGCCTTTTCAGCGGCCTGCTGGGCCTGGGCGGTGACCGCATCCTGTTCGTCCATCGGCGGTGCCGAACAGGCGGCCAGCAACAGGGTGGCGGGGAGCAGGAGCAGGAAGGGGCGCGCCAGGCGCGGCAACTGCAGGAACGGCATGCGGACTCCAGGAACGTTCAAGGTGACAAAGGCGTGAGCATAGCGGCTGTTGGCCGCCCACGTGTTTGTGTTGCGTTATTGACGCGGCGTGCTCGGTGCGACCGCCACACTGCGAGCATGAGCCCACCCCCCGCAACCCCTGAAAAAGCCGCCGCCCGCGCTGCCGGACTGCGTTACGTGGACGACAGTCAGCCGGGCTACCAGCGGCGTCGGGCGGGAAAAGGATTCAGCTACCGCGACCCGGCCGGACACGTCGTGCGCGACGCCGAGGTACTGGCCCGCATCCGCTCATTGGCCGTGCCCCCGGCCTATACCGATGTGTGGATCTGCCCCTGGCCCAACGGCCACCTGCAGGCAACCGGTCGTGACGCACGGGGTCGCAAGCAGTACCGCTACCACCCTGATTGGGCGCGGGTGCGCGGGGAGGGCAAGTTCGACCGCATCATCGCCTTCGGCGAGGCCCTGCCGAAGCTGCGCCGGCACCTGCGCAACGACCTGAAGCGTGCGGGATTCCCGCGTGAAAAGGTCCTTGCGATCGTGGTCGCGCTTCTGGCCGAAACGCTGGTGCGGGTGGGCAATGAAACCTATGCGCGCGAAAACAAATCCTTCGGCCTGACCACGCTGCGCAACCGCCACCTGGCGCTGGTGGCGGGCGGCCGGGTGCAGATGCGCTTCCGCGGCAAGTCCGGCCAGCACCACGAAGTGGAGATCGGCGACAGACAGTTGGCCAGGCAGGTGAGAAGCATCCAGCAGCTGCCCGGGCAGGCGCTGTTCCAGTACCGCGATGACGATGGCACGCTGCAGCCGGTGGACTCCGGTGAGGTCAATGACTACCTGCGCGAGGTGATGGGCGAAGAGTTCACCGCCAAGGACTTCCGCACCTGGGGCGGCACCGTGGAAGCACTGCGGGCGTTCGCTGCCACCGAGCTGCCCGAGCCCGCCAGCAAGACCGCACTGGCGGCGGCGCAGCGCGAGGTGGTGTGCAAGGTGGCCGACCTGCTCGGCAATACACCGGCGGTGTGCCGCAAGGCCTACATCGATCCCAGCGTGTTCGACGGCTGGGAGCGGGGTGAGCTGGTCGCGCTGGCCGGCCTGCGTGGGCCGCGGCAGTGGGAACAGGCGACCCTGCGCTACCTGCGCAGGGCACGCCGGGTGACGGCAAAGGTCAGCCGCAGTAAACCGCGGTGATGTTGTTGGTGCGGCCGGTTTCAATCGTCAGCCGCTCCCCGCCCTCATGCGCGGCACCAGCGGCCGGATCGGCGCTGCCGCTGGCGGTGGGGCCACTGCGCTCGCGGCTGCCGCGCAGCACCTGTACCTGCAGGCTGTCACTGTCCACGCGGGCGCGCTCCACGGTTGCCGCCGACGCCGCCAGGCCGACCGCGCCCTGCACCTTGTCCAGGTGGCACTGGCCTGAGATCACCCCGTCGATCGGCTGTACCTGGGCCACCGGCGTGCTGCTGCAGGCGGCCACGGAAACGGCCATCGCGGCCACGCTGAGATAACGGATCATCGTTGCAGCTCCAATCAGGTTCGAGGCGCCCAGACTGACGCCTGCGGCGTGGTGCCGGGATGAACGCGTGCACACGCCGGGCACGTTGCATTCACTGCCGCGCCAACGCGCGATGTGGAGACTGGTTGCACGCTCTGGACACACCGCGCTGTCCTGGACAATCCGCTTCAAGAGGAGATCTCATGGCTACCGCCAAGACCGCCCCGGCAAAGAAAGTCCCCGCCCGCCAGAAAGCCACCCCGAAGGTCCGCAAGGGCACGCGCGCCGTCGCTGCCGCGCCGGCCGATGCAGAAGGCGCCGCGCGCAAACGCGTGGTCAAGACCGCCACGCGCAAAACCGCGGCCACCGATGAACGGGGTGCACGGGTGGCCGCTCGCCAGCGCCGCCTGCAGGACCAGGAAAAGGCCAAGGACGCACGCGCCAGCAAGAAGGCCGCAAAGAAAAAGGTGACTCAGGCCGGCACTCGCAGGCAACCGGAAAAGATGCCCGCGCAGAACATCGCCAAGCCCGGCAACGAAAACGAACTGGACCTGTCGCCCCGTTTCCTGGCCCCCGATTACGTGGGCAGCGGGAAGCTGAAAGGCCTGCGCGCGATCGTCACCGGTGGGGATTCCGGCATCGGCCGCGCCGTCGCGGTGCTGTATGCCCGCGAAGGCGCGGATGTGGCGGTGCTGCACCTGGACGAACACGAAGATGCCGATGTCACCCGCCAGCACGTGGAGCGCGAAGGCGGACGCTGCATCGTGATCGCCGGGGACGTGCGTGATCCGAAGTTCTGCAATCGTGCGGTGAAGCAGGTGGCCAAGGCCTTCGGTGGCATCGACATCCTGGTCAACAACGCCGCCTTCCAGCTGCACTGCCATCGCCTGGAAGACCTCGATGACGCCCACCTGCAGGAAACCCTGCAGACCAACATCGGCGGCTACATCCAGATGGCCCGCGCCGTGCTGCCGCACCTCGGCGAGGGCGCCAGCATCGTCAACTCGGGCTCGGAAACCGGCCTGTTCGGCAGCAAGTCGCTGATCGACTACTCAGCCACCAAGGGCGCCATCCATGCCTTCACCAAGGCACTGGCCAGCCAGCTGCTGCCGCGCGGCATCCGGGTCAACTGCGTGGCGCCCGGCCCGGTGTGGACCCCGCTGAATCCGGCTGACAAGGCCGCCCCGGACGTGGGCGAGTTCGGCCAGGACAGTGACATGGGCCGCGCCGCGCAGCCGGAAGAACTGTCCCCGGCCTACGTGTTCCTGGCCGCGCCCAGCTGCTCCAGCTACATCAGTGGCGCGATCCTGCCGGTGATGGGCGGGCCGCGCGGCTGAGCAAAAACACCTGGGGGTAGGGGTCAGAGTCCTTTTCCGCGACACGGAAAAGGACTCTGACCCCTTTTGCCCTTTTGCCGTTCGTCGGCGCATGACCTTCGGGGGGTTGACTACATCTGTCGCCATGGGCACTGTGGCGACACGTGTAGTCACCCAAGGAACCGTGCCATGCACCGCAAGACGATCGGGGACCAGGAACTGGCCCTGCTGCAGTACATCGACGAGGCAGGAACGCCCAGCGTGGGCGAAGTGGCTGTCGGGTTCGGCGAGCCGCGCGGCTTGGCCCGGTCCACCGTGCTGACCATGATGGAACGCCTTCGTGGCAAGAACTACCTGCGCCGGGAGCAGGCTGATGGCATGTACCGCTACCAGTCCACGGCCGGGCAGGACAGCGTGGTGCAGGGCGCCATCGCGCAGTTCGTCGACCGCACCCTGCAGGGTTCCGTGTCGCCCTTCGTGGCCTATCTGTCGCAGCGCGACACGGTCAGCGATGATGAACTGGCCGAGCTGGAAGCGCTGGTCGAACAGCTGCAGTCACGCCGGCAGGAGGGCTGAGCCATGGACGCGAACCTGATCGTGCTGCTGGAGCGGTTGGCCTGGACCAGCCTGCAGACTGCCCTGCTGGTCGCCCTGGTGTGGGGCGTTTGCCGCGCCGTGCCGTCACTGGGCGCGGCCGCGCGCTGCCGGATGTGGTGGCTGGTATCGCTGCAGGCGGTGCTGGGCCTGTTCTGGGCGCAGCCGCTGCAGCTGGCGGTGCTGCCGGCGCCGACGCTGGCGACCGGGTCGGTCACGCCGGCCGTCGGTGAAACACTGTACGTGCAGGCGGCTGCGCTGTCGGCACAGGGGCTGGCGAGTGTCGATGAGGGCATCGCTTCATCCGCGCTGGCGACCACGCCGTGGTGGGCACTGGCGCTGGCCGCGTTGTGGCTGGCCGGTGTACTGACCATGGCGTGGCGGACCCATGGCGAATGGCGGCGGACCCGCGCGCTGCTGGCCCATGCCACCCCGTGCGATGACCAGGCGCTGGTACGCGCGCTGCAGCTGGCGGCCGAAGCGCATGGCCTGCGTCGTGCCCCGCGCCTGTGGATGAGTGCCGATATCGATGCGCCGCAGGTGGTCGGACCGCTGCGGCCGGTGCTGCTGCTGCCGGTGGGTGGGCATGCCCTGCAGGGCGATGCGCTGGACCTTGCGCTGACCCATGAACTGCAGCACCTGCAGCGCAACGACCTGCAGTGGGGTCTGCTGCCTGCCCTGGCGCAGCACCTGTTCTTCTTCCATCCGCTGCTGCGGCTGGCGGTCAGCGAATACGCCCAGGCCCGCGAGGAAGCGGTGGATGCGGCGGTCGTGGACGGCCGTGGCGAGCGTCGCCAGGACTACGGTCGGCTGCTGTTGCAGCTGGGCGTGATGCCGCACCCGCATCTGGGCGTGGCCAGCGCGGCACCAAGCCGGCAGAGCCTCAAGCGCCGCTTGATCTCGCTGCAGCAGCATCACGCATGCCCGAAGGCGCTGACCGCGCTGCTGACCGCGGCCGTGCTGGCCGTGGCGATCCTGCCGATGCGCCTGGTTGCGGCCATGCCGCCGCCGCCGCTGCCCCCCGCTGCCCCGGCGGCGCCTGACGTGCCGGTCCCCCCGGTACCCGAGGCACCGCCGGCACCGCCTGCACCACCCGCTGCGGCCGTGCCTGCCGTACCGGCAGCTCCCGCAGTGCCGGCAGCCCCCAGCGTGCGCAGTGGACAGGCCAGCACCACTACCCATGTGCTCAGCCGCGACGATGGGAAGCGGGTCACCAGCCTGGTCACCCACGGCAGGCTCGACCTTGGCGAGCGCCCTGAGCGCGCTTATGTACTGGTCAACGGAGAGGAGAGCTACGCCGATGGGGCGCTGGATGACGTGACCCAGGCACGGCATGACCTGGGCGATGGCGCCCCGGGATTGTGGTTCCGCCAAGGTGACCAACGCTACGTGGTGCGCGATCGCGCCCTGCTGCAGCAATTGCAGGCCGCCTATGCCGATGCCGGCCGTGTAGGCCGTCAGCAGGCCGCACTGGGGACCCGACAAAGCGCGCTGGGGCGCCAGCAGGGCGAACTGGGACGGCTCACGGCCGAACAGTCACGTGCTGTCGCGCGACATGCCCGGGACACCGCGCGGCGGGCACTGGGCGGATCGGACATCAACCGTGATGCGGCGGCAGAAGCGGCACGGGCCTCGCGTGAGGTGGCGCAGGACGACGCGCATGAGGAACTGGCCCGTCTCGCCGGCAAGCAGGCCGAACTGGGCAGGCAGCAGGCGGCATTGGGCGTGGAGCAGGCCGCGCTTGGCGAACGCCAGGTGGAAATACAGGAGCGCGCTTCACGCGAAGCACGGCAGGTCATCGCCAAGGCAATGGCCGATGGACGTGCCGTCGAACTCTAGTGAAAAGCAGGGAGCGGGCGCGCGCCCGCTCCCTGCCGCAGGGATCAACCGCAGCTGGCAGAGATGATCTTGTTCTGCTCATCCACGCGCACGGTGACGCGGTCTTCGCGGTAGTCCATGGTGACCGCCATGCCGGGTTTGACCACACGCAGGGTTCGCGCACCGGCGTCGCGCACCGCGCGGTCAATGACTTCCTGGCTGGCCATCTGGCCGCTCAGCGCGGTCAAGGTGTCGCCATGGCAGTGGCTGCCCAGGCCTGCAACTTCCGGCTTCGGCGTGGTCGGCGCGGTGTCTGCGCTGGACGGCGTACTGCTGCAGGCGGCCAGCGGCAGCAGACAGGTGAGCAACAGCCAACGATTCGAACGCATGGCGGACCTCCCGGGTCGATGAATGGATGACACGAGGGGTCATCAGGCGCCATGCGCCGTCAACGTCGGGTAAACGGTCAATTACCCTGCCTGCAGCGGCAGGCAGTTCACCGGGGGCGGCACATCGGCCTGCGCCTGCTGTTCGACCAGGGTCAGGAACAGCTGTGCCAGCGTCACCACGTCCTGGTGGTTGTGTTCGACCACCCGGCGCAGGTTCACCGCATCGCCGCCGCGCAGGTAGCGCAGCCAGGCCGAAGGCGCTTCCGAACCGGGCAGGTCATCCTCGCGCACCACCTTCAGCAGCTGCCGTTCGATGGTGGCCAGCCGGCAGTTTTCCCAGACCCCGCGATAACGGCGACGGGTCGGGTACAGCAGGTCGATGTGGTCCAGCGCGGTGATTGGATCGCCCTGCCGCGCGAGCCGGTAGCGGGTCTTCAGCAGCGGCGCGTCGTAGCTGCGTCCGTTGTAGCTGGAAAACACCGTGGTTGATCCCAGCCAGCTGGTGAAGGTGCGCAGCATGGCGGTCTCCGCGGCCATCGTGGAGATCATCAGCTGGCGAATGCGCAGGCCCGGCCCCCGGCTTGGATCCTGGTGCCAGTCGGCCGCGCCGATCATGAAGGCGCGGGTGCCGGTGCCGCCGGCCAGGCCGGTGGTTTCGGTATCGAAGAACAGCAGGTCCTGCGGCGCCACGTGCTGCTGCTCGCGCTTGGCGAAGGCCAACGACAGCGGTGCCGATGGGACATCCCCCGGCAGGAACGATTCGATCAGGTGCAGGCCCGGCGCGATCTCGGTGCCGGGCAGGCTGCGGTCCTGCGCGCGCGCGCGCGGCGCCTGGGGGGTCTCGCTACCGCGTTCGCGCACGCCCAGCAGGCGTCGCAGTCCTTTGGCGTCGGCCACCTGGCGTGGCGCTGCGGCCACCCCGGTGGGTTTGTGGCGGATCTCCTTTTCCACCCACGCAAACACCGAACGCGCCGCGTCGGGCTGCTTCGCATCGTTGGCGGCGGTGGGCAGTCCGGGCGCCGGCTCCGGCAACGGCCCGGCGGGCGCTGACGGGGCAACCGCCTTGGCGTCACCGGCCTGCCGCCGCAGCAGCCGCAGCTTGTCCAGGCTCAGGCTCACGGTGCCAACAGCTCCAGCGGATCGGCAACCACCACCGACACGTCCGGCACGTGCTCGCAGGCCTGGGCATCGAACAGGTCCAGCACGCGCAGTGCCAGCGCACGCGGGGTGGTGTCGTCGGTTTCCTGTGCGGCCAGCACCGGGCCGACGCAGGCCGGGCAGCCGGCCTTGCAGTCGCAGCGCTGGACCAGTTCGCGCGCGCGCTGCACCAGCTCCTGCTGGCGCAGCCACAACGGCTCGCTCAGGCCGACCCCGCCGGGGAAATTGTCGTACAGGTACACGGTGGGCACGAACTGCTGCAGCAGCTCCACCGCGCCGGGATCACCTTCTTCGCCGCGCAGCTGGCCACGGCCGCTCTGGTCGGCGATGGCGAACCACGCGCCGTCACCGTTGCCGACCGCCTTCTGCAGGTCGCGTGCGTCGGCCATCACCGCCACCGTGGCAACGATGTGCAGCGCGTAGGCCGCACCCAGGAAGCCGTCAAGTGCGTCCTGTTTGCTGGCGAACGCGCGCAGCAGCAGCGCCTGCGGCAACTGCCACCACACCGCCGTGGTGTGCAGTTCCTGATCGGGCAGGTTGACCGGGCCGTAGCCGATGTTTTCGTGGGTGTAGTAGCGGATCTTCTTGTAGCCGGCCACGCGGCGCACCACGTGCACCTCGCCATGATGGGAATCGCCGCGCCCGGCGAGGTTGCCGTCGAAGCGGTCCAGCACCTTGAGCTTGGTGAAGTCGATGCTGTCGGTGTAGTAGTCCACGTGCGTGCGCGTGACGTAGGCCTTGCGGCCTTCCCAGTCCAGCGTCTCCACCTGGTAAGGGGTGGACTGCACCATGTGGATGGCGCCTTCATACAGGGTCAGCGCGGCGGCGGAATAATCCACTTCGGCGATGATCTGCTGCTTCCCGCCGCTGCGGTCGACCACCACGAAGTTGCCATCGGCCACCGAACGCAGGCTCACCGCGTTGGCCGGGTAGCTGTCGGCGATCCACTCCCAGCGCTCGCCTTCGCGGTGCACCACCTCGGTTTCCGCCAATGCCTCCAGGAACACTTCCGGGTCGATCGGGCCGAAGCCATCGCCGACCAGGAACGGCAGTTCGAAGGCGGCGCAGCGGATGTGGTCGAACAGGATCAGCGGCTGGTCCGGGGCGATGCGCGCATGCTCCGGCGAGGCATCACCGAAGAAGTCCGGGTGCCGCACCACGTATTGGTCCAGCGGCTGCGAACTGGCGACCATGACGCCCAGCGCGGGCTGCTGGCGGCGACCGGCGCGGCCGAAGCGCTGCCAGGTGGCGGCCACGCTGCCGGGATAACCGTTGAGGATCACCACGTCCAGGCTGCCGATGTCCACGCCCAGCTCCAGCGCGGAGGTGCTGACGATGCCGTCGATCTGCCCGGCGCGCATCGCGCGTTCGGTCTCGCGGCGCTCGGTCGGCAGGTAGCCGCCGCGGTAGGCGCGGATGCGGGCGGGCTTGCGCGGGTCGTGGTCGAAGATGTCCTTGAGGTACTTGGTGAGCACTTCCACCATCAGCCGGCTCTGCGCGAACACCAGCGTCTTCAACCCGGATTTGATCGCGATGCGTGCGATGCGGTTGCTCTGCGAGCGCGCCGAGGCGCGCAGGCCCAGGTCCGGATTGACCACCGGCGGATTCCACAGCAGCACCTGCTTGGGCCCGCTGGGGGCGCCGGATTCGGTGATCGCGGTGACCGGCGCTTCGATCAGGGCCTCGGCATGCTGCTGCGGATTGCCGATGGTGGCCGAGCACAGGATGAACTGCGGTTGCACGCCGTAGAAGGCGCAGATGCGTTTGAGGCGGCGCAGCACATTGGTGACGTGGCTGCCGAACACGCCGCGGTAGGTGTGCACTTCGTCGATCACCACGTAGCGCAGGTTCTCGAAGAACTGCGCCCATTTGGTGTGGTGCGGCAGGATGGCCTGGTGCAGCATGTCCGGGTTGGACACCACGATGTCGCCATGCAGGCGGATTGCCTGCCGTGCATCGCCAGGGGTATCGCCATCGAAGGTGAACGCCTTGACTCCCAGGTCGCCGGCGCGGTTGAGCTCCAGCAGCTCGGCCACCTGGTCCTGGGCCAGCGCCTTGGTCGGGAACAGATACAGCGCCTTGGCCTTGTGCTGCATGGCCGCGCTGACCACCGGCAGGGTGTAGCAGAGCGATTTGCCGCTGGCGGTAGGGGTGACGATGGCGACGTGTTCGCCGCGCTGTGCTGCGTCCCATGCCTGCGCCTGGTGGCTGTAGAGCTGCTCGATGCCGCGCGCTTTCAGGGCGGCGGCAAGTGCCGGCGGCACGCTGTCCGGGATCGGCGCGTAACTGCCTTCGCGGCCGGGGATGGCGAAGCTGCCGGTGATGCGATCGTGGTAACGGCGCTGCAGGCGGGCGCCGAGCAGGGCGCCATCACGTGCCGGCAGGCCATCGCGGGTAGCGAGCTGGTGTTCGGCATCGGCGGTGCGCTTGGCGAGTTCGTAAGCCATCAGGAAAACATGCCGCAAAGAACGGTATGGGAACACAGCTTCGTCTCAATGCCTGAGACGCGCTTGCCCAGACACGTGAATCATTCACTGCGAGCTCGGCATCACCCGCTCTACAGTAGTGACCGCCGCTGGCCGTCAGCTTCTGCGCTTGGTGGGTGACGACGGTTGGTCGTCAGTTCTGCTCTTGGTGGGTGACGACCGTTGGTCGTCACGTCTTTGCCCTCCCGCTGCGCTCGCCGAGCATGGCTTGGCGCTACCGGTCCGTTGCGGTGGTTCGCCGCTCCAGCCACCACAGCAGGCCGGCGACCAGCACGAAGGCGAGCAGCCATGGCCAGCGCGCGCCCGGTACCTGCTGCGTGGCGGCCGACATCCGTCCGTGCCCGGTGGCGATGCGCTGCGCCGTGCTGTCGCGCAGCTGCTGGCGATGCAGCGCGGTGGCGTCGGCGGGATCGAACACATACACCGCCTGCCGCACATCGCCCTGCATCAGTTCATGCCAGCCGGCCTGGCGTGGCCACCAGGCCGCGCAGCGCTGCGTGCCGGTGGCGGGGTCGACGACCAGGGTTACCGGTGCGGCTTCGGCACTGCGACGTACCTGCGCGCCGGCCGCTACACCGCACACCACCACGCGCTCGCCCGCCCAAGGCGTATCGGACTCCACCTGCACTTCGGGCGCCGCCGCGACCGGGCGCGCCATGAGGCCGATCACACTGCTCCACAGCTCGGCATGGCGATCTTCGCGCCCGGCCAGCACCGCGCGGTAACTGTCGGTCACCGGCAGCAGGCCGATCCGTCCGCGACCGCTCGCGCGCCAGCCGCCGATGGCCGCGCCGTGCGCATCCTGCAGCAGCGGCTGGGCGCCAGCGACGCGCAGGGTCAGCTGTTCCAGCGCCGGCACCTCGGCAAGGTGGGAACGTGCATCGGCCTCGGCCATCCACTGCGTTGCCGCCGCCGCCGGAGCCCGCGGTCCGCGCCGCGCCGGCAACAGCTCCGCCTGCGATTCGCCCGCCAGTTTCAACGCCGCGGCCTGGCCATTGCCGGTGACCGGCAGGCCCCAGCCACGCAGGGTGCGGCGCGCGTTGTCCGGCAGTGGACCCGTGCTACGCACCAACACGCCCAAACCATCGCGCAGGGCCTGCTGCACGGCGTTGCGCTGCGCGGCGCCCAGTGCGGCCAGGCTGCGTTCGTCCAGCAGCAGCACGTCTGATCCCGCAAGCCGCGCCGGGGTCAGGGCCACCGGTGCGTCGCCCAGGGTCACGCCGGCCCCCACGCTGGACTGGAACTGCAGCTCCACCCCCGCATCGGCGGCCCAGCGCCGCAGGTATTTGACCTCGGGTCCGGGCGCACCGGCCAGCATCAGCATCCGCACCGATGCAGGCGCTGCGACCTGCAACGGGACCGGGATGCTGTCCACCTGATGATCGCTGCCATCCAGCAGCCGCAGCTGGAACAGGGTGCGCCCGACGACCCGCGCAACACCTTCAAGGCGGGCACCGCCGTGCTTGTCCAGCGCGGCGCGGGCAACGACCTGGCCCGCAGGATCGAGCAGCTCGGCACGGCCGTCGGGCACGCCCTGGGCACGTGCGCGCACGGCGAAGACCGCCCCGGGGGCGGTGACGGCCGGCGCTTGCAGGTCCATCCAGCCGCGTGGTGCGGGCGACAACCTCAACTGCACCTCGGCGGGCAACGCTGTATCACGATCGCGCGCCGGCAACCCGTCACCGACCAGCGTGAGCCGTTCGGTTCCCGGATGCTGGCGCAGGGCAGTGGCCAGGTCCGGCACGCGCGCGATGCCGGCGCGCGCGTTGGACTCCGGCAGGGCGAGTACCGTTGATGCGTCATCGGCTATTGCAGGCGCCTGCGCGGCGCCGGCGGTCAGCACGGTGAGCGCATGGCGGGGCGCGGTGTGCTGCGGCGGAACCAGCGCCAGCAGCAACAGCCCACCCGCCAGCGCCTGCAGCACCAGCAGCGCGGCCAGCCGCAGGGGCGGCAGGCGCGCGCCGCGCCGTTGCTGCAGCAGCACGCGCAGCGTGGCCAGCAGCACGATGGCGATGATCGCCGCGCTGATCCAGCGACTGTCCGTCATGGTCCGGCTCCCAGTGCATCGCGGTAACGCTGTCCCATCGCGTCGGGTGTGCTGCGCCGTGCCGGTGCCGGAACCGGGCGCAGCAGGGCACGCCACAACTGCGCGCGCAGCGCGTCGCGGCAGCGCATGCAATCCGGTGCCATGCGCAGTTCTTCAATCGATGCGGCAAGGCTGAGCGGGTCGGCGAGGCGGGCTTCATTGGCACGCAGCCAGCTGCTCAACGCATCCAGGTCCGGGGGCTGGCCAGCGCCGTCCAGCTGCTGCCAGACCGCGACGATGGCCTGGTCCGGCGCCGTCAGCGCCGCCAGCGGCAGGCGTCGACTGTCGATGCCCTCACGCTTGCCGCCCAGCCGCCGGCTTTCGTCGATGGGAGGCAGTTCCGGACCCACCCGGGCCAGGTAGATCCGCTCGGCCTGCTGCACTTCCTTGATGAAGGCCAGCGCCTTGTAGGCATGCGGCAAGGCTTCTTTAGGCCGGCCCTGGCGCAGCTCGCCTTCGGAGGACCACATCTGGTCCAGCGCAGCCTTCAACGTGGCGCGCGTCTGCGGATCGAGCAGGGTGGCGGCCTCGGCGTGGTCATGGGTATGACCGTACTCGGAAAGCACATCGGTGGCGCTGCCGAACACCTGCGGCGCGTCGCTGCCAGCGTGATCGTGGCCATGGTCCTCATCGTGGTCTGCGGCATGGCCGTCGTGCTCATGATCATCGGCAGCAGCAGGGGCAGGAACGTCGTTGCTGGGCACGTCGCTGGTCGGCAGGTCGCTGGTGGGTGGGGGCCTGGGTGCGCCCTCGCTTTCTTCACCGAGGAACTGGCCGTAGCGCAGGCGCAGGATGCGCTGGTCCACGCCGATCGCATCGGAGCGACGGGTGAACTCGTCCCCTGACAGCTTGCTGCGCTGGGCGAGCAGGGCTTCGGCATCGATGATGATCTGCCGCTGGCTGCGGAAATACGCCGGCAGGGTGCGCTTGACCATGCCTTCCAGCTCGGCCTCCTGCACGTCGGCTTCGGTCGGCAGGCGCAGGATCAGGCTGCTGCTCTGCGCGGACTGTGGCGTGGGCGCGTGGTTGTCGCGCACCTGCAGCTGCGCGATCACATCGTTGCCAGCGCTGGCACCCAACGCGGCCAGGTCCAGCGCGTGGGCGAAGCGGCGCTGCATTGCCGGGCCGTTGCCACTGAGGGTGATGTGCTGCTCGCGGAAGGTGATGTTCTCGCCGCTGCCCTGGGCCAGGGTCACCTTCAGCTGTGCCGTGGCGGCCACGCCGTGATCATCGCGGGCTTCGAAGCGCAGCTGCCAGCGGCGCTGGCCGGGCGTGCCGAGCACCAGCGTGGCCTCCGGCTCGACCACCCGCACGCTGGGCGGCTGGTCGGGCACCACGTCCAGGCGGTACAGGCGCGTGTCGCGCAGCGCAGGCTCGGTCACCACCCGGTACAGGGCCGGCCGTGCAGCCTTCCAGCTGCCGCTCCACTGCCCATCCTGCTGCGTCAGTTCGACGCGCTGGCCGTCGTGGAACTGCAGCGCGGCACGTGCGGGTGTGCCGGAAAAACGCAGCGACCACCGCAGTTGGCTGTCCTGCGCGACCTTGCCATCGAGCTCACTCTGCGTACGTGCCGGCTGGCCGGTATAGGACGGCGCGGTGATCCGCAGGCGCGCGGACTGCAGCGCAGGCGGCGTGGCAGCAACGGTGCCGCTTGCAGTACCAACCGGCGCATGAGCGGCCGGCACGCTGCCAGCGCGGGGCCAACCGAAGGCGAGGGCGACCACCACCACGCTGGCGCACCCTACCGCTGCCAGCGTGCGCCGCGGCCAACGTGCACGCAGCTCCGGTGGATCCTGGCGCAGGGCCGCATCGATGCGTTCGCGCTGGCGCAACTGCAATGGATTGAGCGTTGCGGCGTCGGTGAACAGCAGATCGGCACTGTCGCGCGCCGTGGGCCGCTGGTCCAGCTGGCGAACCAGCCAGCGGCGATCCAGCGCACGCGCGCGCCAGGTCGCCAGTGCGGCAGCAGCGAGCAGGCCGATCGCCAGCACGCCATTGGCCACGTCATACGTGGCAATCCGCCATGCGAGTGCGGCCAGCGCGACCACCAGCGGCACCGCGATGGCCATCACCCGCGCTGCCTGGCGTCGGCGTGCTGCCTGCCAGGCGCGGCTCACGGCGGTATTCATGGCGTGCTCCTGCGCCGGGCCGACGTCGCCAGCCATCGCTCCAGGGCGAACAGCAGCACGATCGCCAGCAGCAACCACGGGGCAAGGTCATGCGGTCGTGGTAGTGGGGCTGCCGCGCCGGTCAGGGGTGATTGATCCGCCGCCACGCCCAGGGTGGGGACCGGTGGCGGGGTCAGTACATCGCGCAGGCGTCGAGGAAAGTCGTCATCCGCAATAGTGGGGAACGCGGCGGTGGAGAGTGCGGCCGGGAAGCGGAGCAGGCGCCCGCGGCCCACGCGGCGTTGCTCGAGCAGCAGCGCGCCCTGGGCATCGCGCAGCACCGGCCACCACGGCGAGGCCGCGGTTCCGGCGTCGGCACCACCGGGCTGAGGGGCGGCGACGCGCAGCACGCTGCCGCCTTCGGCAAGCCACGCCTGCCAGGTCGGCGGCAATGGCGCGGCGGCCAGCCAGACGCCGATCCGGCCGTCGGCCGGCACGGCATCGGTGGCAACGGACAGCGGCGAACCGGTCCACGCGCGTTGCAACGCGTCGAGCACCCGCAGGGCAGCAGGGTCTCCCTTGCCGCCGACATGCAGGCGCGGCGCTTCCGGCACGGTGCCTGCGGCGGCCACCGGCAGTGGTTGCGATCGCCATTGCACGGTGCGCGACAACCGGATGCGCTCGCCGTCCAACCCGGGCAGCGGATCGGGAAGATGAACCACCAGCGGTGTGCCGGCTGGCAGGCTCTGGTCAAGCTCGCGCAGCAGGCTGGCGAAGGCCACCGTCGACGCTGCCGGCAGCTGCTGCAGCGGTGGGAAACCGGGGGCCAGCCAACGCCAGTCCCCTTCGTTGTCCGCACCGCGCAGCATGGCGCCGTCCAGCCCCGGGGCCACCACGGTGACCGGCCGCACATCGGCGGTTCCGCCCTGCAGCACCGGTTGCGCCAGCAGCAGCGCCAGCGTGGCCAGCAGCAACAGGCGCAATGCCAGCAGCAGCCATTCGTCGATCCGCACGCGGCTGCGCGGTCGGACACGTGCCTGCAGCCAGCGCAACGCGGCGAAGTCCAGCGGCACCTCGTGCTGCCGCCGGGCGAGATGGATCAGCAGCGGAACCAGCAGCGTTGCCAGCGCCAGCAGGCCCAGTGGAAACAACAAGGACAGGCTCATGGGGCGCCCCGCGTACCGAACAGCTGCTGCAGCGGGGCATCCAGTGGCTCGTCGAGCCAGCCGGTGGCGTGGGCGATGCCGGCAGACTGCAGGCGTGCCTGCAACGCACGCCGGGCCTGCGCGAACTGTTCCAGGTAGCCGGCGCGCAGCGCGCGGCCGTCACCCAGCAGCTCCGCCCCGGTTTCCGGATCGCGGAACCGATGGCCGTCGGTAAACGGAAAATCGCGCTCCTCGGCGGTCAGCAGCTGCACGTTGAAGACATCCCGGCGCGCGGCGGCCAGGCGTTCCAGCAGCTGGGTGCCGGCCTCGTCGAAGCCATCGCCGAGCGCGACCAGCAGGTCCCCCGCACGCACGCGCTCCCACACCGGGCGCAGCATGTCCGCTGGCGGCCACGTGCCGGTGGCGTTGAGCTGGCGCAGCTGCAGATGCATCCGGTCACGGTGGCGCGGGCCGCTCCCGGCCGGCACCAGCTGCACGCCGCTGCCACCGATTGCCAGCAGCCCGAACCGATCCCCCTGCTGCAGTGCCAGTTCCACCAGGCAGGCGGCCACCGCACTGGCGTGGTCCAGCCGCGACCACGCCGGCCGTGCGCGATCACGCTGGCTGGCCGAGGCACTGGTGTCGATCAGGATCCAGGCCGTTACCGGACTCTCCCGCTCGGATTCCCGAACGAAGAAGCGGTCCGAGCGTGCGTAGAGTTTCCAGTCCACCTGGCGTAGTTCGTCACCGGGTTCGTAGGCGCGGTACTGCGCGAACTCCAGCCCCGCGCCCCGGCTGCGGCTGGCGTGCTGGCCGATGCCGTGCGCGCCGTGCGCACGGCGGGGCTGCAGGCGCAGGGCCTTCAGGCGGCCGCGGACGTCAGCGGGCAGGGCAATGGGGGCGTTGTGGTCCACGCGTGCGTCGTCGCGGTCAGCCGGGGAACGGCACGGCCTGCAGCAGCGCAGCGACCACGTCGTCGGCGCCCTTGCCTTCGGCCTCGGCGGCGAAGGACAACAGCAGGCGGTGGCGCATCACCGGCGCGGCCAGCGCCTGCACGTCGTCGCGCGTGGCGGCAAAGCGCCCCTGCAGCAGCGCACGGGCCTTGGCGGCCAGCACCAGCGACTGGCCGGCGCGCGGGCCGGCACCCCATTTGATCCACTGGTTCACCGCCGCCGGTGCCGCCATGCCCGGGCGGCTGGCGCGGACCAGCCGGGTGATCCAGGCCAGCACATCGTCGCTGACGTGCACCTGGCGCACCGCGTCCTGCAGCGCGATCACCGCCTCGGCATCCATCACCTTCGGGACGCTGCCGCTGGTGCTGCCGGTGGTCTGGCGCAGGATGTCCTGTTCTTCCTGTTCGCTGGGGTAATCCACCCGCACATGCAGCAGGAAGCGATCCAGCTGTGCCTCCGGCAGCGGGTAGGTGCCGGCCTGTTCGATCGGGTTCTGGGTGGCCAGTACGAAGAACGGCTGTGGCAGCGTGTAGGTTGTCCCGGCGTAGCTGACGGTGCGTTCCTGCATGGCCTCCAGCAACGCCGCCTGGGTCTTCGGCGGCGTGCGGTTCAGTTCGTCGGCCAGCAGCAGGTTGGTGAAGATGGGGCCTTTCTGGAAGCGGAAATGGCGGTGGCCGGTGCCATGGTCTTCTTCCAGCAGCTCGGTGCCCAGGATGTCGCTGGGCATCAGGTCCGGGGTGAACTGCACGCGGCGGAACTGCAGCTCCAGCGCTTGCCCCAGCGAACGCACCAGCAGGGTCTTGCCCAGCCCGGGCGCGCCCTCCAGCAGGCAGTGGCCACCGGCCAGCAGGCCGATCAGCAGCTGCTCCACCACCTCGTGCTGGCCAACCACGGCCTGGGCGAGCGCATCGCGCAGCTGTTGCAGGCGCGGCAGCAGGGAATCAAGGTCAGGGGCGGTCATGGTCAAGCCTGTCAGGAGGGGGGAAACGCCGGGAAACGCCGGGAAACGCCCGGCCATGCTCAGTTGTTCAACGCGTACATCACGATGTTGACGCCGAAGCGGGTGTTGTCTTCGGCCAGGAAACGCTTGTTGCGCCAGTCGTAGTCCCACTCGCAACCGTAATCCTTGTTGCTGTAGAGCACCCCGAGCCGGCCATCCACTTCGATGCCCTTGAGGTAATCGTGGACCAGGTCGTCGCCCCAGCCATTCAACTCGAAACCGGTGGCCGGCGGGCCGTCCGGGAAGTTGAAGAAGCTGCGGTACAGCGCGTGGTTGTTAGGCAGCTTCTTCAATGCCGAAGCGCCGAACAGCTTGCCCATCTGGGCTTCGAAGGACTTGGCGAACAGGCCATCGATATCGTGGTTGCAGTCGTCCACGAACACGAACCCCCCATTGCGCACGTACCGCACGAAGTTCTCGCGTTCGGCGGCATTGAACTCCACCAGCTTGTGGCCGGCGAGGTAGCAGAACGGTGCCTGCAGCATGCGGGGATCGGACAGGTCCAGCACGTGTTCCTTCGGGTCCACGCGCAGGCTGGTGTAATCGATCAGCGAGGTGATCAGGTTGGACGGCATCCGCGCATCCACGTCCCAGTCACCGGAATCGTATTTCAGCCGCGTGAACCAGAAATCGTACCGCCCCGCCTGGGCACGGGCGAAGACCGGCAGCGCCGCCAGGGCGGCACCACCGAGCATCGCACGCAGGAACTGCGCGCGGTTCACGCCGTCCCTGCAGACGGCCAGCGGCCGTCGCCATCGGTCCAACGCGGCATCAGACTGCGTCGGACAACGAGGTGAAGGTGAAATCGCGCAGGCGCATCGGCGGGATCATCATCACGAAGCTGGACTCATCCCCGGCCACGCGCACCGGCTTACCCAGCTCGTCGATGTTGTTGAGCATGATCACCGGCGATTCGTTGAAGCGGAAGTTCTTCACCGGATGCTTGATCTGCCCGTTCTCGATGTAGAACGTGCCGTCGCGGGTCAGGCCGGTCAGCAGCACGGTCTGTGGATCGACCATGCGGATGTACCAGGTACGGGTGACCAGGATGCCCTTCTGGGTACCCCGCACCAGGTCCGCCGTGCTCTTGTCGCCGCCGCTCATCAGCAGGTTGCCCGGCCGCGCGTTGGCGGTCTTGCCCTGCTTCTGTGCCCAGAAACGCGAGTAGTCGAGGTTGGCGATCTTGCCGTTCTCGATGATGGCGACCTTGTCGCGCGGCATGCCGTTGTCATCCCACGGCAGTACCGGCGCTTCGGGGTGCCACGGATCGGCGTGCAGGTTGACCCGCGGGTCGTACACCTGTTCGCCGAGCTTGTTGCCGCCGCCCTTCCTGGACAGGAAGCTGCGGCCTTCATCGGCCGAGCGCGCATCGAAGAAGCGCATCATGAAGCTGATCAGACCGGCAGCCGCAGCCGGTTCCAGGATCACCGTGTACTTGCCCGGTTCCAGCGCCTTGGCCTCGGCCGATTCGGTGGCTTTGCGCATGGCGATGCGCACGTCCTGGTCGGCCTTGAAGTCGGCTGCATCCTTCAGGTTGCGGCCGACCCAGCCCGAACCGCGGCCGTCTTCGGTGCGCACCGTGCAGGTGTAATCAAAGCTGCTGGTGCGCTGGTAGCCGAAGTTGCCGTTGCTGTTGGCGGTGGCGACGAAGCCGTGGCCATCTTCCAGGAAGCCGGCCGCGATCACCCCGGCCTGGCGGCACGGCAGGATCGAATCGGCGGCGACCTTGGCGCGGAACGCCGGATCGATGGCGCCGGTGGATTCGCTGAAGGTCGGCGTAGGGCGATAGGTCTGCTTGCCGATCGCCGGGATGAACTCCGGGTTCTCCGGCGCCAGTCGGGCCAGGTCTTCGGCACGGCGCACCACGCGTTCCAGCGCGGCATCGTCGAACTCATTGATCGATGCGGTGCCGACGCGCTTGCCGAAGGCCACTTCCACGGCCAGCGAGGCATCACTGACGATGCCGCTGGTGGAGATGTTGTTCAGCGCGAAACGGATGTTGCCGTTGATGGACCCGGCCAGGGTCGCGGTGCACTCATCGGCCTTGGACAGGGCAATGACCTTGTCGAGGATGGCCTTGGCCTGCTGTTCGGTGAAGATGCTCATGGGTTTCGGGCTCCAGACCGGTCAGCCGAGGCTGCGTGCGGTGTTGATGACGTTGATGCCATTGAAACGGGCAGTGGACGAACCGTGCGAGACCGCCGAGACCTGTCCCGGCTGGCCCTTGCCGTCGAAGAACGAGCCACCCAGGCGGTAGTCGCGCTCGTCGGCGACGGCGCTGCAGGCGTTCCAGAACTCCGGCGTGCGGATCTGGTAGGCCACGTCTTCCAGCATGCCGGTGATCTTGCCGTTCTTGATCTCGTAGAACAGCTGGCCACCGAACTGGGCGTTGTAGCGTTGCTGGTCGATCGAGAACGAGCCGTCACCGATGATGTAGATGCCGTTCTCCACGTCCTTGATCAGCTCATCCACGCTGAGCTTCTGCTTGCCCGGCGCCATGGACACGTTGGCCATGCGCTGGAACTGCACGCTGGACCACGAATCGGCATAACAGCAGCCATCGGACTCGGTCTTGCCGAGGATATGGGCCTGGTCGCGGATGGTCTGGTAATCCACCAGCTTGCCGTCGCTGATCAGGTCCCAGCGCTTGCACTTCACGCCTTCGTCGTCGTACGCCACCACGCCCAGGCTGCCTTGCTGGGTCTTGTCGGCGAAGATGTTGACCAGCTCGCTGCCGTACTGGAAACGCTGCTCGCGCTTGTCCAGCGTGGCGAAGCTGGTGCCGGCGTAGTTGGCTTCGTAGCCGAGCACGCGATCCAGTTCCAGCGGGTGGCCGACCGACTCGTGGATGGTCAGCCAGGTGTGCGAAGGATCCAGCACCAGGTCGTACTTGCCGGGCTTCACCGAGGGCGCCTTCAGCTTCTCGCGTGCCTGTTTGGCCGAGGCGATGGCATCTTCCTTCATGTCATAGGACCTGGAGTAGTTCACCACCCCGTTGGGGGTGACCACCTTGCCGGCGGCCGAACCGTCCAGGTATTCGTAGCCCATGCCCATCGGCGCGGACAGGCCCTCGCGGGTGCGGAACTTGCCGCTTTCCTTGTCGATGGCGGTGATCGTCATCGGCACCCAGATGCGGTGTACGTCCTGGTCGATGTAGGAGCCATCGGTGGAGGCGAAATACTTCTGTTCGTTGACCAGGAACATCATCGAATTGACGAAGCTGGCGCCGGCATTGATCGCCGCCGCGTTGACATCCAGCAGCAGGTCGACCTTGTCTTTGATCGGCACTTCCATGGAATTGCGGCGTACCGGCGTGCGCCAGCTGACCTCGCCCACGCCGGGGGCTGCAGCCAGCTGCACCGGTGCGGTCTGGATGCCGGCGTTGGCGCGTGCGATGCCCGCCGCCTGCTGCGCCGCCTTGGCGATGTCCGCACTGGCCAGCTGGTTGGTGGCCGCAAAGCCCCAGGCCCCGTTGACCAGCACGCGGATGCCCACGCCGGTGGACTCGGTGTTGACCACGTTCTGCACTTTGTCTTCGCGGGTGATCACGAACTGCCGCAGGTAGCGGCCGATGCGCACGTCGCAGTAGGTGGCGCCGGCACTGCGCGCCGCCTGCAGGGCGACATCGGCCAAGCGTTTTTTCAAGGCCGGGTCGAGCACGGTCTGCAGTTGTTCGGCGGCGATCGCCTTGCCGAAGAAGGAGGGCACCAGCAGCCCGCCCGCGGTAAGCCCGGTGAGGGCGAGGAAGTCACGTCGTTGCAAGGCTGCTCTCCACGTGTGGATGTTGGACAGGACTCATGCGCCGAGACTGCGCGCGGTGTTGATGATGTTGATGCCGTTGAAACGGGTGGTGGACGAACCGTGCGATACCGCCGATACCTGCGAGGGCTGGCCCTTGCCGTCGAAGAACGAGCCGCCGAGGCGGAAATCGCGCGCATCGCAGATCGCCGAACAGGCGTTCCAGAATTCCGGCGTGCGGATCTGGTAGGCCGCGTCCTCGACCATGCCGGTGATGCGGCCGTCCTTGATCTGGTAGCAGAGCTGGGCGCCGAACTGCGCGTTGTAGCGCTGCTGGTCGATGGAATACGAGCCGCGGCCGTGGAAATACAGGCCGTTCTCCACGTCCTTGACCATCTCCGCCACGCTCAGCGGCGCCTTGCCCGGCGCCAGCGAGACGTTGGCCATGCGCTGGAACTGCACGCTGGACCACGAATCGGCGTAGCTGCAGCCATGCGATGCGTCGCGCCCGAGGATATGCGCTTCATCGCGGGTGGCCTGGTAGTCGACCAGGATGCCATCACGGACCAGGTCCCAGCGCTGGGTCTTGACCCCTTCATCGTCGTAGCCCACCGCGCCGAGGCTGCCCGGCTGGGTCTTGTCGGCGGTGAAGTTGACGATGTCGCTGCCCCAGCGGAAGCCGGCATCGCGCTTGTCCAGCGTGGCGAAGCTGGTGCCGGCGTAGTTCGCCTCGTAGCCCAGCACGCGGTCCAGTTCCAGCGGATGGCCGACATTCTCGTGGATGGTCAGGAACAGGTTGGACGGGTCCAGCACCACATCGTACTTGCCGGCCTTCACCGAAGGCGCAGTGAGCTTTTCGCGGGCCTGGCGCGCGGCGGCCAGTGCGTCTTCGCGCGGGTCGTAGGAATGGCCGTAGCCGACCACCCCGCCGGGCAGTTCGAAGCGCCCGCTGCGGTCACCGTCGAGGAACTCGTAGCCCATGCCCATCGGCGCGGACAGGCCGTTGCGGGTGCGGAACCGGCCGCTGGCCTTGTCCACCGCGGTGGCGGTGAAGGGCAGCCAGATGCGGTGCACGTCCTGGTCGATCCAGGAGCCATCGCTGGAGGCGAAGTACTTCTGTTCGTTGACCAGGAACAGGGTGGAGTTGAAGTAGTCCGCGCCGGCGCCGAGCGCGGCGGCATTGATGTCCAGCAGCAGGCCGACCTTGTCCTGCACCGGCACCGCCATGGCGTTCTTCTTCAGCGGGGTGCGCCAGCTGACTTCGCCCACCCCGGGCGTGGCAGCCAGCTGCACGCGGTGGGTCTGCACCTTCGCGTTGGCGCGGGCGATGGCCACCGCCTGCGCCACCGCCTGCACGACCTGCTCCGGCGTGCGCTGGTGGGTGGCAGCGAAACCCCAGGCGCCGTCGACGATCACGCGCACGCCGACGCCGGCCGATTCACTGTTGGTGACGTTCTCCACGTTGCGTTCGCGGGTGATGATGCCCTGGCTCAGGTAACGGCCGATGCGCACGTCGCAGTAGCTGGCACCGGCACCGCGCGCGGCCTGCAGCGCGGCATCGGCCAGGCGCTTGCCGAGCGCCGGGTCACCGGGTTCGAGCAGCTGCTCGGCGGCGATCAATCGCCCATGCGGCAGCATCAGGCCGGCCAGGCCGGCGCCGGTGAAGGCCAGGAAATCTCGACGTCGCACTGCCACCACCCCACGTGCACTCAGTTGACACCCGACTTTCGCCAGCCCCATCCAATGGCACAAGTGACTGCAGTCATGGTCGTGTCACAGGCACAATGGCGTTCTGCCACTTTCGTCACGAACCATGACCGAAAAGCAGTACTCCCTTGCCTGCGAGCGCAACCGCTATCCCATCGCCGCCGCGCTGGACCCGTTCATGGCCGATCGGCGCCGCGTGCTGGAGATCGGCAGTGGCACCGGCCAGCATGCCGCCTGGTTCGCCCAGCGCTGGCCATGGCTGCAGTGGCAGCCCAGCGACCACCCGGACCACCTGGCGGGGATCCGCGCGTGGCGGGAAGATGCCGGGCTGACCAATCTGAAGCCACCGTTCGCGCTGCAGGCCGCGCTGCCGCCGGCGCCGCCGCTGGCCGTGCCGGCCGGTACGCCGCGCTTCGATGCGGTGTTCAGTGCCAATACCCTGCACATCATGGGCTGGGAGCACGTACAGGCGCTGTTCGCCGGTCTGCCTGCGCTGCTGGAGGGCGGTGCGCTGCTTGCGGTGTATGGCCCGTTCAACTACGGCGGCGCGTCCACCAGTGACAGCAACGCCCAGTTCGATGGCTGGCTGAAGGCCCGCGATCCGCGCAGTGGCCTACGCGATGCGGAGGCGGTGCAGGCACTGGCGGTGGCGCAGGGCTTCGTTGCGCTGGAAGACCTGCCGATGCCGGCCAACAACCGGTTGCTGGTGTGGCGGTTGGGGTGATCAGGCGTCGGGAGAGTATTCGAACTTACGAAGCAATCTTTGGCAAGAATCATGGATTTCTGCCACGAGACTGTCCAAGATGGGATGCCCATTGCCTTCTTGTTTGAATTGCTCAAGCAACTGGACTGCAAGTTGAGGTAGTGTCGATGCCATGACTGCGATATCTACGATAGCTTTATCAGGATCCATATGCATGGACTCGGCTGTGGCCTGCCAGTCAATCAAGCGGATATCCCACCATTTGTAACTACTTCCGATTTTCATCGCAAGTTTTATTTTTCGCTTCTGCATTCTCGAGTAAGGGAGTGCGCTCGATATGTCGTATAGCGGGGCAAGTCTTATTGAGCCTTCCGGGCTGAAGAGTAAAGAATAATTTTTCGCGTGCGCATCCGTGCCGCCAATGAGGTAGTTGTACATAAGGGCCATAAGAAGCACTTGTGAGTCATATTCAGGCTCGGACGAGTGCGCTCTTATTATCGTTGCCAAGTCGGATGGCCCAGGGCCTCCTTGACTCTGATACTTGATGTGAGGCATTACGCCTAAGGCTTGGCAGAAATCTTCTTGGTGAATACGAATCCACCTCGATCCAAGTTGTAGGCGATCGTATCTTTCAACGCAGATCGCCGTCTCCGTGCCCACTTTAAGCTTTTCAACATTCGCCGAAGGTAGGCCAAGGAGAGATGCCAGCCTGAGACAGAACATTTCATTCTCAACATAGCCTTCGAAGTCACCGCTAGGTGGCTTAAGTATGTGAGTCGTTGGAATGCGTCCGCTAGGCATGGCCCATCGCCCATCATCTAGCTTGTGCAGCGCGATTTTTGATTGAGCGCCAGCTAGGCTGAACTGCCCGATGTCATCGATTTGAGATGATGCGCCTCGATCCGCTCGAAGACTGGCTAAGCGCTCTTCAAGCTCGACATCGGAAATATGTATGAGCCCATCGTCTGCTCCTGATAGGACGTCGCTGACTCGTTCCGGTGTCACAAACTGGATGGCGCCCGCGCAATCCTCTCCAACGTAGCTGAGAAGCGCGACTGGGTTGCGTGGCGATACATGAAAGTGGGATCCCCACCGCTGGAGAAGCGTTTCATTATCTGGTAGTAGGCCCCAGAGCACGGGTGAAACTTTCGCGCCTAAGTGTAATTCAGAGGTCAGTGGAAGGCTCAACGAAACAGGAAACATTTGCTCTGAATTCAGCCAATGTTCTGAATAAACAAAATTCGGATCTCCATTCCTGTCCGTAGTCAAAGTCCCAGCAACTTGATCGGCGAGAAGTACTGCAAGCAGCATGATTTGTGGCTCCTGATTCTAAGCAGCTGGCGAGCGAAGTCTTTGCTCAAGCTTTACTTTTTTCTCTTACCTTTTTTCTTGGGCAGGGCGTCTGACTTGTCGCGTGCGGACGACCTTGAGTTGCTCACTGCCCCACTATGCGGGAAAGCGTTAGATGTCGCTGTCCCGTGGATTTCTGGCCAGTCCTGAGCATCCTCGACCGCTTTGGTCGGATTATTAGGCTGCAACGCTGCTCTGGCAGTTTCCGCTGCAGATGATGCGCCGCCGTCCAACATGTCAGCGATAGACATCGGTGCCTCGCTCAGTTTCAGCCAATCCTGAGCATCTTTGATCGCTTTAGCCGAGCCGCTGGGCTGCAACGCTGCTCTCGCAGTTTTAGCTGTAGATGATGCGCCGCCGTCCAACATGTCAGCGATAGACATCGGTGCCTTGCTTAGTTTCAGCCAATCCTGAGCATCTTTGATCGCTTTAGCCGAGCCGCTGGGCTGCAACGCTGCTCTCGCAGTTTTAGC
>NZ_JACSQS010000002.1:77346-137366 GCF_014836545.1 Stenotrophomonas lacuserhaii | reverse complement strand
CCGTCCAACATGTCAGCGATAGACATCGGTGCCTTGCTTAGTTTCAGCCAATCCTGAGCATCTTTGATCGCTTTAGCTGGGCCCGTAGGGTGTAGCGCAGTTTTTAAAAGTTCTGCTGCTGCCGATGGACTGCTTTTAAGAGAGTGCGCAGCAGATTTAAACGCTCTATCTTGGCGAATGCGGCCAGAAGTACCTGTAGTCACCTTGTCTGCAATACCAGGTTTCAGCACCACCCCTTCGGTATAGGTACGCATCTCACCTGATTGAGCTTGCGACGGTCGGCCCTTTTGAGTTGGGACTAAAGATTCACCTCCCCCTACCAACGCGGAAGCTGCTCCTGAAGCTGCTGCAGGGTCACTTGTACTAATCGACAGGCGAATGCCCAAGGCGCTGAGAGCGCTAAGTATCAAGTGAAGTTCGGCACGTGGCTTACCCTTCTCAACCTCGATAACCCACTGGCGACTCACGCCAATCTTGCGCGCAAGCGTTGCCTGATCCCACCTAAGTGAGCGCCTTCGTTGCCGAATCAGATGACCGATATTTGCCGCAGAGGATAGAGCTTCCATGCACCAAATGTAAGCGTAAGCGTACTTAAATTCAAGTGCACACAGTACGCGCCTTTGTAGAAATGTCATCTATCGGCTACATTGAAAATGTAAGCGATAGATGACATTGCCGGTTACTGGACACAGCTTGAGCGCCGCGGTTGGCTGTTGGGGCCACAAATATTCGCGGCCTCCACATCTCTAGGTCTGCGTAAAGTTAACGTTCGATTACGTCACAGCGGGCAGCAGCCGTGGCAGCCCTCAAGCCACCTGGACGATATGCAGTGCCCGCGGGTTGTTCCACTGCGCCAGCAAGGTGGCCTGGCGTGCCCGGGCTTTCTCCAGGTGCGCTTCCTTGACGTGGCCGTAGCCGCGGATGTGCTCGGGAATGCTGGCGATCTCCACCGCCAGCGCAAGCCGGTGGTCATCCAGGCCGTCCAGCAGCAGCTGCACGGTGGTCTCGTAATCGGAGATCAACCGGCGTTCGCCGACGCGCTCGGCGGTACGGCCGAACGGGTCCAGCCTGCCGCCGCGCAGGAACTTCAGCTTCGCCAGCACGCCGAACGCCTTCAGCATCCAGGGGCCATATTCCTTCTTGATCAGGCGACCCTGCGCATCCTTCTTGGCGAACAGCGGGGGAGCCAGATGGAAGCGCAGCTGGTAATCGCCCTCGAACTGCTGCTGCAGGCGGCGCTGGAAATCGCCACTGGTGTACAGCCGCGCCACTTCGTACTCGTCCTTGTAGGCCATCAGCTTGAACAGGTAACGGGCCACGGTTTCGGTCAGCGCGGTGGAGCCGCCCAGCGTGTCCTGTTCCCCCTTCCGCACGCGATCGACCAGGCTGCGGTAGCGGTCTGCATAGGCCTGGTCCTGGTAGTCGACCAGGAATGCGGCGCGGCGCGTGATCATTTCATCCAGCGAGCGCGACAGCCGCTCATCGTCGAGCGGCAGGAACGCCACGTCATCGCCGGCGTGCCCGGGCAGGCCACGCAGCTCGCGTTCGTCGCTGCTGTTGCGCGGTGCGGTGGTGGCGCCCCATTCGGTGCTTTCCCATTCGCCCGGCGGCAAGGCGTGCAACGGACCCGGCGTGGTTTCAGCCGAGGTGTGGCCATTGCGGACCAGGCCTGCGGCCTGCTGCACGGCGTGCGGGTCCACCGCGGCCAGGCGGCCCCAGGCAAAGGCCTGCTGGTTCATCGCCACGGCCGCGCCGTTGAGTTCGATGGCGCGCATCAGCGCATCGAAGGACAGCGGCACCAGGCCCTGCTGCCACGCGTAGCCCAGGATGAACAGATTGGCGGCGATCGCATCGCCCAGCAGCGCGGTGGCCAGCTGGGTGGCGTCCAGCAGCAGCGGCGATTCGCCGCCCAGCGCCACGCGGATGCCGGCCACGATGTCGGCGGCGGGGAACTGCATGTCCGGCCGGGTGGTGAAGCTGCCCGGCATGGCTTCATAGGTATTGAGCACCACCTGGGTGCGACCGGCGCGCACCTTGGACAGCGCCCAGTAATCGTTGACCACCACCATGTCGCAGCCCAGCACCAGGTCGGCTTCACCGGCGGCGATGCGCACGGCATGGATGTCAGCCGGCGTGCGTGCGATGCGGATGTGGGTGGTGACCGCACCGCCCTTCTGCGCCAGGCCGGTCTGGTCCAGCACCGAAGCGCCCTTGCCCTCCAGGTGCCCGGCCATGCCCAGCAGCGCGCCGATGGTCACCACGCCGGTGCCACCCACGCCGGTGATCAGGATGTTCCAGGGCTGCTCCAGCGCGGTCCGTACCGGCGGGGCCGGCAGGTTGTCCAGCAGGGGGGAGGCATCGCGCTTGCTGCCCTTGCGCGGCTTGCCGCCGTGCACCGTGACGAAGCTCGGGCAGAAGCCGGTGGTGCAGGAATAATCCTTGTTGCAGTTGGACTGGTCGATATCGCGCTTGCGCCCGAACTCGGTTTCTTTCGGCAGCACCGATACGCAGAAACTCTTCTTGCCACAGTCGCCGCAGCCCTCGCACACCAGCGAGTTGATCACCACCCGCTTGGCCGGGTCTACCAGCTTGCCGCGCTTGCGCCGGCGTCGTTTTTCGGTGGCGCAGGTCTGCTCGTAGATCAGGATCGAAACGCCCTTCACCTCGCGCAGCTGTTTCTGCACCGCATCCAGCGCGCTGCGGTCATGGAAGGCCACGCCGTCCGGGAACTGGTCGCGCTGCCGGGTCCATTTCTCGATGGTGTCCGACAGCACCACGATGGTCTGGATGCCTTCGGCGCGCATCTGCCGGGCGATGTCCGGCACGCTCAGCGGGCCGTCCACCGGCTGGCCGCCGGTCATCGCCACCGCGTCGTTGTAGAGGATCTTGTAGGTGATGTTGACCCCGGCGGCGACCGATTGGCGGATCGCCAGCGAGCCGCTGTGGAAATAGGTGCCATCGCCCAGGTTCTGGAACACGTGCGGGGTATCGGTGAAGGCGGCCTGGCCGGCCCAGGTCACCCCTTCGCCCCCCATGTGGGTGAAGGTGTCGGTGCTGCGGTCCATCCAGGTCACCATGTAATGGCACCCGATGCCGCCCAGCGCGCGCGAGCCTTCCGGCACGGTGGTGGAGGTGTTGTGCGGGCAGCCGGAGCAGTAATGCGGCACGCGCGGGAAGTTGGCGCGCGGCAGGGCCAGCTCGGCTTCCTTCTCCTGCATCCACTGCAGGCGTTGTTCGATGGAGTCGTTGTTGAAGAACCTCTGGATGCGCCGGCCGACCACCCCGGCGATGGTGGCCGGGGTCAGCTCGCCGGTGGACGGCAGGATCCACTCGCCTTCCTCATCGTACTTGCCGACGATGGACGGCCGCGGGCCCCAGCTGGCCGGCCAGTTGAAGAACTGCTCCTTCATCTGGCGCTCGATGAAGGCCCGCTTCTCTTCCACCACGATGATGTCTTCCAGTCCCTGCGCGAAGCGGGCGATGCCCTGCGGTTCCAGCGGCCAGGTCATGCCGACCTTGTACACGCGGATGCCGATGTCGGCGCAGGCCGCCTCGTCCAGGCCCAGGTATTCCAGCGCCTGCAGCACGTCCAGGTAGCTCTTGCCGGTGGTGACGATGCCAAGCCGCGCGCGCGGTGAATCCAGCACGGTGCGGTCGATGCCGTTGGCACGCGCGAACGCCTGCGCGGCCTTGACCGCATAGCGGTGCAGGCGCATTTCCTGGTCCAGCGGCGGGTCCGGCCAGCGGATGTTGAGGCCGCCGGCGGGCAGCTCGAAGTCCTCGGGCAGCACGATGCGTCGTGCCAGCGGGTCCACGTCCACCGATGCCGACGATTCCACTGTCTCAGCGATGGTCTTGAAGCCGATCCAGCGCCCGGTGTAGCGGCTCATCGCCCAGCCCAGCACGCCCATGTCCAGGATGTCCTGCACACCGGCCGGGTTCAGCACCGGCATCATCGCGCTGACAAACTCGTCCTCGCTGCCGTGCGGCAGGGTGGAACTGCGGCAGGCATGGTCATCGGCCGCCAGCGCCAGCACGCCGCCCAGGCGCGAGGTGCCGGCTGCGTTGGCGTGCTTGAAGACGTCGCCGCAGCGGTCCACGCCCGGCCCCTTGCCGTACCACATGCCGAACACGCCCTGCACCTTGGCACCCGGGAACAGGTTGGTCTGCTGCGTTCCCCAGACCATGGTCGCGCCGAGATCCTCGTTCAGGCCGGGGGTGAACTTCACCCTGGCCGCGTCCAGATGCTGGCGCGCACGCCACAGTTCCAGGTCGAAGCCGCCCAGCGGGCTGCCGCGGTAGCCGCTGATGAAGCCTGCACTGTCGATGCCGGCGGCGGCGTCGCGCAGCCGCTGCATCAGCGGCAGCCGGACCAGCGCCTGCACACCGCTCAGGTAGATCCGCCCGGTTTCGCGCGCGTACTTGTGGTCGAGCGTGTAGTCGCGGTCGAGCTGGTCGGCAGAATCGGGTGACGTGAGCTGGGCGGTACTGGTCATGGCTGGCCTGGTTCGGATCGGCTGGCGCCGGCTGCGCTGGCGCAGGACCGGAGGGCGCGGATTGTAACAGTGGCCCGGTCGTCGGCCGGTACTCGCTTCTGGTACCGCACTGCGGTTAGGATCAGGAAGTGGGAGGTTGTTGTTGCAACCTGGGGAAAAATCGATGTCACTTGTTAGACAGTTCCTTGCCAGCCTGGTGCTGGTATCGGGGACAGCCGCTGCATGGGCTGCCCCCCTCCTGCCTGCGCCGCAGGAGTTCTATTTCGATCCTGATCCCGCTGCCGTTCCGGTGGTGGTGGTACAGGCCGAGGGCGATGAGCTGGTCAGCCAGCTGCTGCGCCAGCGCGAACGCGGGCGCAAGTCGCTCGAGGCGACCGTGCAGCTGGCCGGTGTGGCCATCGCGCAGGGCCGCACCGAACTTGGCCAGCAGCTCTACACCGAAGCGCTGCAGGCCACCGCGGCCAATTCGCCGTCGGGCCGGATGGTGCGCTGGAACCATGGCTGGGACCTGTTCCGCCAGGGCCAGCCTGAGGCGGCGCTGGAGCAGTGGCATGCCGCCGCCAGCGCGTTGCGCGGCAATCCGTCGTGGATTCCGCCGACCTACGCACTGGCCCTGTGGGAGCTCGGGCAGAAGGAGGAAGCGGTCAAGTGGTATGCCGCCGCCGTCCGCACCGAACCCGGCCAGTGGAGCAGCTCGACGAACTACCCCAGCCTGTTGCCGACGTGGCGCGACAGCGAGCGCGCCACGCTGGCGCAGGTGCAGCAGGCCTGGGCCGCGCAGCCGCCGAAGTGGCCGTGAGCGGGCATGCCGCGCCAGGCCGCCGGATGGCACGCCCGGCGCCGGGCATCAATCGTCGGCGTTGACCGTGCGCGCTGCGGCCCACTCGCGCAGCGCCTGGACCTGTTCGGCCATCAGCACCGACAGCGGGCGGCTGCCGCGGATTTCCGCCATCAGCACGTCGGTATCCAGCGCCCGCTGGTCGGCATGGGCGGCGTACAGGCCGGCGACGATGGCCTGTTCGATCTCCGCGCCGGAAAAACCATCCGCCGCGGCCGCCAGCGCCGGCAGTGCGAAATCATCGGCATTCAACTGACGACGTGCCAGGTGCAGGCGCAGCAGTTCCACGCGGACATCCGGGCCGGGCAGGTCGACGAAGAAAATCTCGTCGAAGCGGCCCTTGCGCAGCAGTTCGGCGGGCAGTTCGTGCACCTGGTTGGCGGTGGCCACGATGAATACCGCTGCCTTGCGCTCGGCCATCCAGGTCAGCAGCGTGCCCAGCACGCGGCGTGATACGCCGCCGTCTTCGCCGCCGGTCGCCAGGCCCTTCTCGATCTCATCGATCCACAGCACGCACGGCGCCAGCTGTTCGGCCGATGCCAATGCCTGGCGCAGGTTGGACTCGGTTTCGCCGTGGTACTTGTTGTACAGCGCGCCGACATCCATGCGCAGCAAGGGAACGCCGAACCCAGCGGCGGTCGCCTTGGCCAGCATCGATTTGCCGCAGCCCTGCACGCCCAGCAGCAGCATGCCGCGCGGCGGATCCAGGCCGGCCGGTGCGGCGCCGGCCAGGAACGCGATCCGGCGCTGGTTGACCCAGCGCTTGAGCCGGTTGGCGCCGGCCACGTCGGCAAAGCGCGCGGTGTCGTACTCGTACATCAGGTGGCCGCTGCGGTTGAGCAGTTCGAACTTCAGCCGCGCCAGCTGCGGCAGGTCGTTGTCACCGAGCGCGCCATCGGCATAGATCAGCTGGCGGGCGATCCGCCGCGCATCGACCAGGCTCAGGCCCTGCAGGTTGCGCAGGATCTTCTTCACCGCCTCGCTGTCGACCTCGACGCGGCGGCCGCCGTGCTCGCGCGCGTAACCGGCCGCTTCCTCGCGCAGCATCTTCAGCAATGCGTTGGCGTCGGGCAGGCGCGGGTTGAACCGCGTCGCCAGCGCTTCCAGTTCGGGTGGCAGGGTCACTTTCGCGCCGATCAGCACCAGCACGTGCGGCTGGCTGTGGCGGCGCTGGATGAGGTCGCGCAGCGCGCGCTGGTGGCTGGCGTAACCCAGGTAGGGATGGAAATCGAGCAGCAGGTAGATGCCGCGCTGGTCGGCCTGCTGGATCATCTGCAGTGCCGCGCTGGCATCGGGCGGGCCGACCGCATCGTCTTCACGTTCCAGGTCGATGCGGCGCAGTCCTTCGGTGATCGACCAGCGATGCAGTGCCCGCCATACCTGCAGCAGGGTCTGCCGGAACAGTTCGATGATCCGACCCTCATCCTGGGTCTCGATCACGATCAGGGGCGTATTGGCGCGTATCAGCGCGCTGAGGTCCTGCAGTTCGCTCATGACGGTTCGATCCTTCGGGGGCGCCACGATAACAAAGCCATCGCCCGAGCGGTTCAGCCGCGCGACTATCACCCTCACCTGCACCGGTGTACGCTCGGGCAACGTTCTCCCGGAAGCGAGGCCTGCATGAAGACCATCCTGGTGGCCGGTTCCAAGGGTGGGGTGGGCAAGACCACCCTCGCCACCCACCTGGCCGCACATGCGGCACTGCAGGGCCGGCGTACGGTGATTGCCGACGCCGACCCGCAGGGCTCCAGTACCCGCTGGGCACAGCGCAGGTCCGAGCTGGAAAGCGCGGTGCTGCCGATCGACGTGCACAAGAAGAAGCAATGGGCGCAGAAGCTCCCCGATGGCACCGACACGGTGATCATCGACGCCCCGGCCGGTGCGCTGGCCGACGATATCCTGCATTTCCTCGACGCCGCCGATGCCGTGGTGGTGCCGGTGCTGCCTTCGGCGCTGGACATCGAGGCCATCGTGGGCTTCCTCAACAGCCTGTCCAAGGTGGCCCGGGTGCACAACCGCAAGCTGCCGGTCGGGCTGGTGCTCAACCGCACAAAGCCGTGGACACAGACCTCCCAGCAGGCCATCCAGATGCTGTCCGACTGGCCCTATCCGGTGGTGGCGCAGCTGCGTGACAGCCAGAGTTACGTGGTGATGACCGGGCTGGGACGCAGCCTGTTCGATTACCGATCCGCCCAGGTCCGCGAACACCAGGCCGACTGGGAACCTCTGCTGAAATGGCTGGACAAGGCATGAGCCGCTTGTACCCCTCATCCAATGGAAGACTCCGATGCGTGAACTGATCCTGCTTCGCCATGCCCACGCCGAACCGGCCAGCACCGGCCAGGCCGATCTTGACCGACCCCTTTCGGCGGTCGGACTTGCCGAGGCCGAAGCGGCTGGCAAGTGGCTCAAGGACAACAACCTGCAGCCTGATTGCGTGCTCTGTTCACCGGCACGCCGTACCCGCGAAACCCTGGAGGCGGTCGTCGGCGTCACCGGCTTCTTCGAACACAAGCTGGAAGACAAGGTGTACGACGCCACGCCCGGCACCCTGATCGGGCTCGTCGACGACCGCAACGACGTCGAACGACTGATGATCGTCGGTCATAATCCCGGCCTGGAACGCCTGGTCGCCCTGTTGAACACGGGCGAGACCAGCGACTACCGTGGCATGCCGCCGGCAGGTATCGCGGTGCTGCAGTTCCCCAAGGAAGCCAGCATCGAGCCCGGCGTCGCCAGCCTCAACGCATTCTGGTGGCCGTGACCCGATGAACGCGTGGCAGAGGGGGCTGCTGCTCGGATTGGCCGTGGTTCCGGGAGCGCTGGCCGCGCAGCCGGCGCCGCCTGCGGCATTGCCGGTGTTGCCGCCAGTGCAGGTCGTTCACCGCGCGCCGCTGGTGCTGGATACACAGCGCTCGCGGCTGGGGTTCGAAGTGCGCAGCCGGCTGGGGCAGCGCATCGAAGGCAGCTTTCCGCATTTCGAAGGCCGCATCGAGGTGCTGTCCGATGGGCGCCACCAGGTTCACCTGAAGATGTACACCCGCTCGGTGGAGATCCCCGGCAAGCCGCGCTACACCGGCTGGATGCGCGGGGAAGAGTTCTTCGATGCCGCCCGCCACCCGGTGGTGGAATTCGATTCGCTTCCCTACGACCCCGCCCGGGTGGACCACGGGGGGGACATCGAAGGTCGCCTGATGCTGCGCGGGGTCAGCCATCCGGAAACGCTGCGGGTGGAAAAGGCGGAATGCGCCAGACCCGGCTATGATTGCGATGTCGTCAGCCGCGGGACCGTCCTGCGGGGCCGCTACGGCATGGACAACTGGCAGCTTGCCCTGAGTGATCGAGTGACCTTCGTACTGCGAGCGCGCCTGAGCGAGGCGCCGAAACCGTGAACCTGATGTGCCGCTGGGTGATGCTGGCAGGCCTGCTGCTGCTCGGCGGCTGCGCGTCGCTGTCCAACAGTGAGCGTGAGCGTGCCGCGCGGATCGCCGTGCAGGCCCGCTCCACCGTCGTGGACTGCGACCGCGCTGATCGCTGCGCACAGGATTCACCGCTGCGCGCGCTGGCCGGGCGTGCCTTCACCGCATCGACCCCCGACCAGCCCCGGCATTACGCCACCATCCTGGACGAGGGCGAAGAGGCGCTGGTGGCGCGGCTGAACCTGCTGCGCAGCGCCACCCGCAGCATCGACCTGCAGACCTACATCTTCGACAAGGACGACAGCGCCCGGCTGGTGATCGACGAACTGCTGGCGGCCAGCCGGCGTGGCGTGAAGGTGCGCCTGCTGATCGACCAGTTGTCGGCGATCTCCGACCTGCAGATCCTCGGCGCGCTGTCATCGGCCCACCAGAATTTCGAACTGCGCGTCTACAACCCGACCTTCGGCAAGGCGCAGCTGAACTACTTCGACTACGCAGGCAGCGTGCTGTGCTGCTTCCGCCGCTTCAACCAGCGCATGCACAACAAGCTGCTGGTGGTCGATGATGCGATCGGCGTGGTGGGCGGGCGCAACTACCAGGACGATTACTACGACTGGGATTCGGAATACAACTTCCGCGACCGCGACGTGCTGGTGGCCGGCCCCGAAGCGCGGGTGATGGCGGCCAACTTCGAAGCATTCTGGAAGGCCCCGCGCAGCGTACCGGCCGAACGCCTGAACGATGTCGGGCGGATCCTGCTCGACAGTGGCCCGCCTTCGCTGCCGCCGGCCGTGTATCGACGGCCCGAGCGGGTCGAGCGGGTGCTGGCCGAAGCCATCGATGATGCGTGGATCACCCGTAGCTTCGTCGACACCGCGCTGCCGGTGGCATCGGTGCGTTACGTCGCCGACCTGCCGCGCAAGCATCGCCGCGAAACCGTCGAGCAGCCTCGCAACGGGCAGCATGTCACCGAACCGCAGCTGGACCGGCTGATCGCCGAGGCACAATCCGAAGTGCTGCTGCAGACGCCGTACCTGGTGTTGTCCAAGCCGGCGCGCAAGCTGTTCGCCGATCTGCGCAGACAGACCGATCCGCCGCGCGTGCTGGTGTCCACCAACAGCCTGGCAGCCACCGACAACCCGATCGTCTACGCGCTGTCCTACAAATACAAGCGGCGCAACATGCGCGAGCTGGGCTTCAATATCTTCGAGTTCAAGCCGTTCCCGCTGGATGCACCGGTGGATTACCGCAACCTGCTGCCGGACCCGATCGCCGGCGACTCCCCGGAAGGCGGTCGCGGCGGGCTGCTGGGCGGCAGTGCGGCCGGCAGCAATGCCCGGCCTCCCGGCAGCGGCGGCCGCAACGACGGCACCGCACGCGACGCGGCCCCGCCGCGCAGCAATCCACGCACCGGCAGTGCCTACCAGAACGCACGCGAACGTCGCCGCGCGGCCGGCAGTGAAGTGGAGCGCGACCTGCTGCGCACCGAGACCCGTCCCTCGTTCCTGGGCAGCAAGGCGGTCAATCGCCCGCTGCCGGTGACCCGCCAGGGCGCACGCATGGGGCTGCACGCCAAGTCGCTGGTGGTGGATCGCCGCATCGGCGTGATCGGTACGCACAACTTCGATCCGCGCAGCGAAAACTACAACACCGAAGGGGCGGTGATCATCGACGACCCGGTGTTCGCCCAGCGCCTGGCCGACAGCATCCTGCGCGACATCGATCCGCAGAATTCCTGGACGGTGGCACCGCGCAGCAAGCCGCCGGTGCTGTCCGGGCTGAACTACAGCATGGGCAAGGCCTCCGAAGCGCTGCCGATCCTGGATTTCTGGCCGTGGCGCTACGCCACCGACTACGAGTTCCAGCCGGGCCCGGCCTGCCCCGAGCCGCTGCCGCGGCAGCATCCGGACTTCCATGCCTGTTACACCGCCGTGGGTGACTTCCCCGAAGTCAACGTCGGCCCGAAATTGTTGCTGGTGCGCATGCTGACCGCCTTCGGCGCCGGCCTGGTACCGATCCTCTGACTGGAGTCGTGCCGTGCCTTCCGTATTCCGCCACGCGGTTTCCCTTGATGCCCTCAACGCGCTGAGCGCCGACACGGTGATATCCCAGCTGGGGATCGTCTTCAGCGCGGTCGGCGATGACTGGCTGCAGGCGACCATGCCGGTGGATGCACGCACCCACCAGCCCTACGGCATCCTGCATGGCGGGGCATCGGTGGTGTTGGCCGAGACCCTGGGCAGCAGTGCCGGCAACCTCTGCGTGGACAACAGCCAGCAGGTCTGCGTCGGGCTGGAGATCAATGCCAACCACGTGCGCGCCAAGCGCGAGGGCGTGGTCACCGGTACCGCGCGCGCGGTGCATGTCGGCCGCAGCACGCAGATCTGGGACATCCGCATCGAAGACGAACAGGCCCGGCTGGTCTGCACTTCGCGGTTGACCCTGGCGGTGGTGGCGGCCGGCCACGGTTGAGCGGCGAACTGCAACCGCGGCACCGCCAGGATGCTGCAGAACACAGCGTTGCCGCCGGCTGGCCCATCCGCGCAGCCGCCTTGGCCACCCCGCGCTGGCAGGCGCTGCGGTGCTCGGGTATCGTTCCCGCATGAATTCCCCCACTCCGGCCACCCGTGGCGGCGTGGCGCGTGTGTGCCGTTACCTGTACCGCGTACCGCTGCTGCTCATCCACCTGCTCGTGTTCCTGCCGCTGATCCTCATCGGCATGCTGCCGCCGTGGGGCGAACTGCGCGTGGGCGATGAACCGCTTGGCTACAAAGTGGTCAACTGGTGGTCGGCCGGCCTGATGTGGATCTTCGGCTTCCGCCTGGTGCGCATCGGCAAACCGCTGCACGGCGCGGTGCTGTTCGTGGCCAACCATGTCAGTTGGGTCGACATCTGCGTGCTGCACAGCCAGCGCATGATGGGTTTCGTCGCCAAGCGCGAAATTGCCGGCTGGCCGGTGGTCGGCTGGCTGGCCGGTCGTGGGCAGACCATCTTCCACCAGCGGGGCAGCACCGAATCGCTGGATGGGGTGATGCAGCAGATGGTCGTGCGCCTGCGCGAAGGCAAGGGCGTGGGTGTGTTCCCGGAGGGCCGCACCCGTGGTGGTCATGAAGTGGGGCCGTTCCACGCGCGCATCTTCCAGGCGGCGGTGGAAACCGGCGTACCGGTGCAGCCGGTGGCGCTGCGCTACGGGGCAGGCGGCGACGCACAGACCGTGGTGGCGTTCGGTCCGCGCGAGAGTTTCTTCGCCAACTTCCTGCGCCTGCTGGGCGAGCCGGCCCGTCGTGCCGAAGTGCATTTCCTGGAGCCGATCGGCGGGCAGGACCTGGAAGGTCGCCGGCGCATCGCCGAAACCTCGCGTACCCGCATCATTGCGGCAATGGCCGGCAGCTGAGCCGACGGTGTCCGTCCCCGCACCCGCGATGTCCTTTGATTCCGGTCCGCCCGGACTGCTGACGGCGGCCGATTACCAGCCGCCGCGCTGGCTGCGCAACGCACACCTGCAGTCGATGCTCAGTTCCAGCCGGCTGCGCCTGCGGCGCGGGCAGGAGCTGCTGGCCGCTACCGGTGCGGCACATCGGGAGCTGATCGTGGATGGCGGGCAGGGCGTGCGCCTGCAGGCCTGGCACAGCGCCATCCAGGCACGCGCGCCGCGCGGCATCGCCCTGCTGCTGCATGGGTGGGAGGGCAGCGCCGAATCCAGCTACATGCGCATGACCGCGGCCCGCATGCTGGCCGAAGGCTTCGACGTGGTCCGGCTGAACTTCCGTGACCACGGCAATACCCACCACCTCAATCCCGGCATCTTCCACTCCAACCGCATCGATGAAGTGGTGCATGCGTCCGCTGACATCGCCCGCCGCTGGCCGCAGCTGCCGCTGGTGGCGGCCGGTTACTCGCTGGGCGGCAACTTCGTGCTGCGGCTGGCCCTGCGCGCGCCGGCGGCCGGCGTGCCGCTGCAACGGGTGGCCTCGGTGTGCCCGGTGCTGGACCCGGGCCTGACCATGGACAGCATCGAAAACGGCCCGGCCATGTATGACTGGTACTTCCGCCGCAAGTGGGCCGGATCGTTGCGGCGCAAGCAGGCGGTCTACCCGGAGCTGAGCGACTGGGATGAACGCGTACTGCGGCTGGACATCCGTGCGCTGACTGCCTGGCTGGTCGAGCACCATACCGATTACGGCTCGCTGCAGGCTTATTTCGATGGCTATTCCATCGCCGGCGAGCGGCTGGCGGAGCTGCAGGTGCCAGCGGACATCCTGATGGCAAAGGATGACCCGGTGATCCCGTACACCACTTTCAACGACTGGCAGCTGCCGCGGTCGGCGCGCCTGCAGACCGCCGAATGGGGCGGCCATTGTGGCTTCCTGGAGAACTGGCGCGGCGATGGATTCTCCGAACGCTGGGTGGCCCAGCACCTGGGACAGGCCGCGCGGGACGGTTGAGCGCGGCCGCGCCTGCACGATCGATCAGGGTCGTTACAATGCGGGTTTGCACTCCAGCCGGACCCGTCATGCAAGATCAGATACTCCAAGCCCTGCGTCTTCGCGACGCCGACCAGGCCGTGCAGCTGGCCACCCGCTGGATCGCCGCCGAGCCGCAACAGCCCCAGGCCTACCGCTGGCACGCGCTGGCGCTGCAGCAGCAGGGCCAGTTGGCGGCTGCCGTTGACAGCCTGCAGCGCGCGCTGGAACTCGCCCCGGACGATGCCGACCTGCACCTGCAGCACGCTGGCCTGCTGCTGGCACTGCACCAGTTCGAAGACGCCGAAGCGGCGCTTGGACGCACCACCGGTTTCAATCCCAACGAACTGTCGGCCTACCTGATGCAGGCGCACCTGGCATTGGCGCGCAACGATGTGGGCGAGGCGGAAAAGCAGCTCAAGCTGGCCTCGCGCGTGGATGCCGGGAATCCCGAGGTGGTGGCGCTGTCGGGCATGTTGGCGCTGCGTCGTGGCGCGCTGGATGAGGCGTTGGCCCAGTTGTCCAGCGCCGTGCGGGCGCTGCCGGATGATCCGCGCATCGTGTATGCACTGGGTACGGCCTACCTGCGCAAGGACATGTTGGCCTTCGCCGAACAGGCATTCCGCCGCGTGCTGGTCCTGAACCCGAAGATGACCGCGCTGCATGGGCTGTTGGTGCAACTGGCACTGCGCCAGGACAACCCTGCCGCAGCGGCCGAGATCATCGAGCAGGCCCTGCAGCAGCCCGGGCAGGACAGCGTGGCGATGCGCCGTTTCGCCGCGCAGATGGCCCTGCAGTCCGGCCAGCCCCTGCAGGCACGCGACCACCTTCGCCCGCTGCTGGCCAGCAACGCGGGCGATCCGCAGTTGCTGCAGCTGCTGTTGATGGCCTGGCAGCGACTGGGCCGCGACGAAGAAGCGCGTACCGAACTGGATGCGGTGTTGGCCGACCACGACCAGCTGCACAATCTGTGGCTGGCCCGCCTGTCGGTGGAAGGCGTGGGCAGCGAAGGCGCCGTGGCCGTGGGCGAACGTTGGCTGGCGGCGATGCCGGCGCACCTGCCGGCGCTGGAAACGCGCATGCGCCTGCATGACATGAACGGCGAACAGGACGCAGCCGAAGCGATGGCAGAGCGCATCCTGGCGCTGGAACCAGGCCGTGTCAGCGGCGCCACGCGGCTGGTGGACGGGCTGGTGCGGCGCGATCCTGCGGCCGCTGCAGCCCGTGTGCAGCAGATGGTGGACGCCGCCGAAGGGCGCGCCAAGGAAGACCTGCGCACCTGGCTGGGCGAAGTGCATGACCGTGGCGGCCAGCCGCGCGAGGCCCTGCGTACCTGGCTGGACCTGCATGCCGACAACGTGGCCAACCGCCTGCCGCTGCCGCCGCAGGCCAAGCCACCGGCCAGCTGGCCGGCTCTGGGCGAGGTCGATCCGGAGCTGGCATCGCGCCCGATGTTCCTGTGGGGCGCACCCGGTTCGAACGTGGAAAAAGTGATGAGCGCGCTCAGCGCGGCCAGTCCGCTGGTGCGCGTTGACCGCTTCAGCGCCACGCCGCCGGACGATGCCTTCCAGAACTACAACACGCTGCAGGATCTGGCTTCGGGCAAGCTGACGCCGCAGGCGCTGGTGGACGGCTGGCGTGCGTGCCTGCCGTCGCGCGGTTTGGCCAACGACACGGTGATCGACTGGTTGCTGTTCTGGGACAATGCCCTGCTGTGGGCGCTGCGTCCGGCGCTGCCGCAGGGGCGTCTGCTGGTGGTGCTGCGCGATCCGCGCGACATGCTGCTGGACTGGATCGCCTATGGCTCCGGCGCACAGCTGGCGATCACCAGCCTGCAGGAAGCCGCCGAATGGCTGTCCCGTGCGCTGACCCAGGTTGCCGTCCTGAGCGAGCAGGATCTGTATCCAAACGTGCTGGTGCGCGTGGACGCAGCGGGCAACGATCCACAGGCGATGGCGCTGCTGCTCAGTGAGGTGATGGGCGTGCAGCTGCCACCGGCACCGAACATCGGTCCGCCGCGCCTGCCGAGCGGCCACTGGCGCAACTACCGCGAGGTCATGGGCGCTGCCATCGACCTGCTGACCCCGGTCGCGGTTCGCCTGGGTTACCCGGAGGAATGAGCCACATGCAACTGACCAGCACCAGCCTGATCAACGGCGCACCGATCACGCGCGAGTTCGCCGCCGGCGATGGCGATGGGTTCGCCCCGGATCGCAATCCGCAGCTGGCGTGGAGCGGGGTGCCGGAGGGCACCCGTTCCTTCGCGCTGATCTGCGTGGATCCGGATGTGCCGACGGTTGCCGACACCGTCGGCCGCCAGGACATGACCATTCCGCGCGACCAGCCGCGCTGTGATTTCGTGCACTGGGTGATGGCCGACATTGCCGCGGACGTGCGCGAGCTTGCCGCCGGCAGCTGCAGCGATGGTTTCGTGGCCAAGGGCAAGACCGCGCCGGCCGGCCCGGCGGGCAGCCGCCAGGGACTGAACGACTTCACCGGATGGTTTGCCGGCAATCCGGACATGGCCGGTGACTATCTTGGCTATGACGGCCCGTATCCGCCGTTCAACGACGAGCGCATGCACCGCTACTTCTTCCGCGTGTTCGCGCTGGACGTGGCGACGCTGGAGCTGCCGACGCCGTTTACCGCCAGCGACGTGCATCGTGCGATGCAGGGCCACGTGCTGGCCGAAGCAGCACTGCACGGCACCTACACGTTGAATCCTTCGCTGTAACAAGCAACATCAAAAGCGGAAGAGCTGCTTGTTGGCGGGGCGGGGTGGCTGTGCAGGACACGCCGTGAATCCATCCATGGAGGCTCGCTTTTCGCATTCATGCGAAAAGACGGTCCTGCACACTGTGAGGCAGGAGCCGAACAGTAGCCTACAGGGACGTACTTGCGGCGTGTCCCGGACAGCCCACCCTCCCGTCGCAAATCACGCAGCCGGCTCCTCGCAGCAGCACGCCGCGAGGGGGTCTCACCCGTTCGCCGTCACTTCTCGACAGCCGACTCCACCACCATGTCCAGCACGTACGCCTGCGAGGATGCATCCGCCGGCGGATTGGCCACCTTGAAGCGGTTCACCCGCAGCACGTTGCGGGTGCCGGCCTCGTGGGTGTAGCCCTCGATGCTGTCGTAGAAATTCTCGAACGCGCCCGGCTGACCCTGCTTCAGTCCCTGATCGTCGAACTGAACTTCGCGCACCTGCAGGCACTGCTTGTCCTTGATCAGCGGATGCGGGCATGGCTTGGTCTGTGCGGCCACTTCCAGGAACACGCGCTCACCCGGGCCACCGAAGCGGGTCTCGGCCGTGGGCTCCGGCGCGAACACCAGCACCTCACCCTGGGCGGTGCGCAGGGTCAGCTCGCCGTTGTCGCCCAGTTCGGCCTTCAGCGGGCCCTGCAGGCGGCTGCCCACGGCCTCGTCCAGTGCCATCAGGTCCGGATCGCAGGCCATCCGCGTGGATGCCAGCTGAGACAGCACCAGGTTGCCATCGGCCAGGGTGTAACCGCCGTTCATGCCATTGCAGGTGTTGGCCACCGATACGCGGCCATCGCTGAAGTCCAGCGTCACCGGCTTGTCGGCGCGTGCGAACAGCGCATCGATGCGCTTGCCTTCGGCACCGGTAGCGTCCTTCAGGCGCCAGTGCTGTCCTTGCAGGCGCTGCACGTCCAGATGCGCGACGGTCTTCTGCGCGGCGGCCGCGGCCGGTGCCGGAGCGAGGTCGTCGGCATTGCCGGCCGGGGCCGGGTTCTGGCTGCAGGCCGCCAGCAATGCCAGCGGCAGGGACAGGATCAGGGTGCGCTTCATGTTGGATTCTCCTTGGATTGCCGGATTCAGAACGGATGCGCGCGCCGGGTGGGGTCATGCGCATCCCACCACCTTCAGTTGCCGGCGGGCAACCACAGCAGCAGTCCCGCGCCGAGCAGGATGCGGTACACCGCGAAGGCGGTGAACTTGTGAGACTTGATGTAGCCCAGCAGCCACTTCACTACGACGAAGCCGGTGACGACCGCGGCAAGGAACGCCACGCTCACGTCGGTCCAGTTCTCGCTGGCCAGCTTGCCTTCCTTGGCCAGTTCCAGGAAGGCATACGCGCTGGCGGCGAACATGGTCGGGATGCCGACCAGGAACACGAACTCGGTGGCCGCGGCACGGCGGCTCAGGCCCAGCAGCATGGCCAGGAAGATCGCCGATGCCGAGCGCGACGTACCCGGGAACACACCGGCCACCACCTGCGCGATGCCCACGCCGATGGCTACTGTCCACGTCACCTGGTCACGATCGGGCAGGCGTGCCGTATAGGCCTCCACCAGCAGCATCCAGATGCCACCGATGATCAGCGCCCATGCAACCGGACTCACTGTCTCCGGCAGTTCCCAGCCGGCCAGGCGCACTGGCAGGCCGACCACCGCAGTCACCAGGAAGGCCGTGCCCAGCTTCATCACGTAGTCGCGGTTCTCACGCTGGTGCAGGCCGGTGGCGAGCGTCCACAGACGCTGGCGGAAGACCAGGGTGATGGCGAGGATCGCGCCCGCCTGGATGATGATGTTGAAGAAGTCCGAGCGCGCGCCCAGCCAATGCTGGGCAATCAGCAGGTGCCCGGTGCTGGAGATGGGCAGGAACTCGGTGACACCTTCTAGGATGCCCAGCAGCAGGGCGGAGAGCAGGTCTGACATGGAGGAGGAATCATCGGATGGCAGCAAAGGTGCCGACGAGGATAGACCATCTGCCTACGCACCAAGGCAGTGCGCGGCGCTGGTAACGCACCACCATGGTGCGTTTCGTTGTGCACCATTCAGGCGCACCCTCATGCAAATCAACGGCTTGTGAGGGTCCAGAAGTTGGCACGGAGATTGCTCTGGTAATCCCAGGCATTCAATTCCAACCGAGGTTCCACCCGATGTCCGTTGAAAACGTTGAGAAGCTGGTCAAGGACAACCAGATCGAGTTCGTCGATCTGCGTTTCGTGGACATGCGTGGCATCGAGCAGCACGTCACCTTCCCGGTCAGCATCATCGAAGCGTCGCTGTTCGAAGAGGGCAAGATGTTCGACGGCAGCTCCATCGCCGGCTGGAAAGGCATCAACGAATCGGACATGGTGCTGCTGCCGGATCCGTCCAGCGCGTACGTGGACCCGTTCTACGCCGACCCGACCATCGTCATCAGCTGCGACATCCTCGACCCGGCCACCATGCAGCCCTACGGCCGTTGCCCGCGCGGCATCGCCAAGCGCGCCGAAGCTTTCCTGAAGTCCAGCGGCATCGCCGAGCAGGCCTTCTTCGGCCCGGAGCCGGAGTTCTTCATCTTCGATTCGGTCCGCTTCGCCAACGACATGGGCAACACCTTCTTCAAGGTCGATTCCGAAGAAGCCGCCTGGAACACCGGCGCCAAGTATGACGGCGCCAACAGCGGCTACCGCCCGGGCGTGAAGGGCGGTTACTTCCCGGTGCCGCCGACCGATTCGCTGCACGACCTGCGCGCGGAAATGTGCAAGACGCTGGAACAGGTCGGCATCGAAGTGGAAGTGCAGCACCACGAAGTGGCCACCGCCGGCCAGTGCGAGATCGGCACCAAGTTCAGCACCCTGGTGCAGAAGGCCGACGAACTGCTGCGCATGAAGTACGTGATCAAGAACGTGGCCCACCGCAACGGCAAGACCGCGACCTTCATGCCCAAGCCGATCGTCGGTGACAACGGCAGCGGCATGCACGTGCACCAGTCGCTGTCCAAGGGCGGCACCAACCTGTTCTCCGGCGATGGCTACGGTGGCCTGAGCCAGCTGGCACTGTGGTACATCGGCGGCATCTTCAAGCACGCCAAGGCGATCAACGCCTTCGCCAACGCCGGCACCAACAGCTACAAGCGGCTGGTCCCGGGCTTCGAAGCACCGGTGATGCTGGCCTACTCGGCACGCAACCGTTCGGCCTCGTGCCGCATCCCGTTCGTGACCAACCCGAAGGCGCGTCGCATTGAAATGCGCTTCCCCGATCCGATCCAGTCCGGCTACCTGACCTTTACCGTGCTGATGATGGCCGGCCTGGACGGCATCAGGAACCAGATCGACCCGGGCGCACCGAGCGACAAGGACCTGTACGACCTGCCGCCGGAAGAAGAGAAGCTGATCCCGCAGGTCTGTTCCTCGCTGGACCAGGCGTTGGAAGCACTCGACAAGGACCGCGAGTTCCTCAAGGCCGGCGGCGTGATGGACGATGATTTCATCGACGGTTACATCGCGCTGAAGATGCAGGAAGTCACCAAGTTCCGTGCGGCCACCCACCCGCTGGAATACCAGTTGTACTACGCCAGCTGAGCACGCGCGGCGGTGGCGGAGGATACCCCTCCCACCTTCGTCATCGCCGCATCTTTTCCGGCTGGGGAGCCGGGACGGATGAGCCTGCAACGCGGTAAAAATCGCTCCACCGTTCAGGGGCAAGCAAGACCGGACGCGCGTCATGGGCCTACCTCCCTCCCGCGTCGCTGGCTGTGTTTGGAGAGAGACACAGCCGCCAGGGCCCAGACCACGTTCGGCGCGACAGCCACGGCCACCCTGCGGGGCGGCCCGTGGTTGCAGACGCCACGGCCTGCATCCGCCGTGGACCCATCCACCATCGGGATATGCGCATGAAACTGATCTCCGCCATCATCCGGCCGTTCAAGCTCGACGAGGTCCGCGAGGCCCTCTCCGATGCGGGCGTGTCCGGCATCACCGTGACCGAAGTGAAAGGTTTCGGTCGCCAGAAGGGCCACACCGAGCTGTACCGCGGCGCCGAGTACGTCGTCGATTTCCTGCCCAAGATCAAGATTGAAACCGTGGTGACCGACGAGCGGACCGACGCGGTGATCGAAGCGATCCAGAACGCAGCGGGCACCGGCAAGATCGGCGACGGCAAGATCTTCGTCACGCCTGTCGAACAGGTCATCCGCATCCGCACCGGCGAAATCGGCGCGGACGCGCTGTAACCCACTCGGAGATCCCTCGCATGAAGATTCGACTGTTCGCCGGGTGGCAAGCCCGGTTCCATCTGGTGTGCCTGCTGATGCTGCTCAGTGCGTTGGCCGTGGGTGCGTTCCCCGGCGCTGCGCATGCCCAGGCGCAGGTCACCCCGGTGCCAACCGAAGAAGTGACCGTCGAGCCGCTGGCCGCCGAGCCGGTCGCCGCACCGGTGGCCGAAGCCGCCGCCGCGCCCACCTTCGACCACGGTGACGTGGCCTGGATGCTGACCTCCACGCTGCTGGTGCTGCTGATGGTGGTGCCGGGCCTGGCGCTGTTCTACGGCGGCCTGGTGCGTTCGAAGAACGTGCTTTCAGTGCTCAGCCAGATCCTGGTGGTGTTCTCGCTGGTGATCATCCTGTGGGTGGCCTACGGCTACAGCGCGGTGTTCAGCGAAGGCAATCCGTTCTTCGGCTCCTTCACCCAGTTCGCCTTCCTGAAGGGCTTCTCGCCCGATTCGGTCGGCAACACGCCGATCGCCGGCCTGCCGGATTATCTGTTCGTTGCCTTCCAGTCCACCTTCGCCGGCATCACCACCGCACTGATCGTCGGCGCCTTCGCCGAACGCATCAAGTTCAAGGCGGTGATCCTGTTCTCGATCCTGTGGTTCACCCTCAGCTACATCCCGATGGCGCACATCGTGTGGGGTGGTGGCTACCTGGCCGAACTGGGCGCGATCGATTTCGCCGGCGGCACCGTCGTGCACATCAACGCCGGCGTGGCCGGCCTGGTCGGCGCGTACTTCGTCGGCAAGCGCATCGGCTACGGCCAGACCGCGCTGAAGCCGCACAACGTGGTGTTCACCTACATCGGCGCGATGCTGCTGTGGGTGGGCTGGTTCGGCTTCAATGCCGGCTCGGCCGCAGCCGCCGACACCGTGGCTTCGCTGGCCTTCCTCAACACGATCCTGGCCACGGCCGCGGCGGTGGTGGGCTGGACCCTGGTGGAAGCGATCACCAAGGGCAAGCCGTCCGCACTCGGCGCTGCATCCGGCGCGGTCGCCGGCCTGGTCGGCATCACGCCGGCCTGCGGCACCGTGGGCCCGATGGGCGCGCTGGTCATCGGTGTGGTCTCCGGTGCGCTCTGCGTGTGGGGCGTCACCGGCCTGAAGCGCCTGCTGAAGGTCGATGACACCGCCGATGTGTTCGGCGTGCATGGCATCGGCGGCATCGTCGGTGCATTGCTCACCGGTGTGTTCAGCGCGCAGTCGCTGGGCGGCACCAAGGCCGACCTGGATATCGGCCACCAGGTATGGGTGCAGTTCGTCAGCGTCGCCTTCACCATCGCCTGGTGCGCCGTGGTGACCGCGCTGATCCTGCTGCTGGTCAAGGCGCTGGTTGGCCTGCGCGTCACCGAAGAGGCCGAGCGTACCGGCCTTGACGTGACCTCGCACGGCGAGTCCGCTTACGAGGTCTGATCGACCTGCCTGCTGCAGAACAACTTGTTGATGGCGCCTGCGTGCGCCGTGACCGGCGGTCCGGGGGCCGCCGGTTTTTTAATGGGTACAATCGGGGCATGACGATGATCCGCCACCTGGCCCTGCTGCTTTCCTGCGCGCTGCTGGCCGCCTGCGCCGGTGCGCCGGTAGAAGAGCGCAATCCGCTGGCGACCTGGGTGCCATCGGCCAATCACAACGCGCGCATGCCGGTGATCATCGTGTTGCACCACACCGACCAGCACTCCGTGCAGCAGAGCCTGGATACGCTGCGCAGCGCCAACAGCGGCGGCAAGGTCAGCGCGCATTACCTGATCGGCGCCGACGGCAGGCGCTACCAGCTGGTCGCCGACGATCGCCGCGCCTGGCACGCTGGCCCGGGCCGGTGGGGCACCATCACCGACCTGAACTCCGCATCGATCGGCATCGAACTGGACAACGACGGCGACACGCCTTTCAGTCAGGCGCAGGTCCAGTCACTGATCGTGCTGCTGCAGGACATCAGCACGCGCCTGCGGATTCCGCCCTCGCAGGTGATCGGCCATGCCGATCTGGCGCCTTCGCGCAAACAGGATCCCAGCCGGTTCTTCCCGTGGCAGCAGCTTGCGCAGGCCGGTTTCGGGGTCTGGCCGCGCGCTGCCGACGGACTGCCGCCGGCCGGCTTCGATGCCTGGCAGGCGCTGGCTGCGTTCGGCTATCCGCTGGACGACCGGGAGGCGGCCGTAAGGGCATTCCACCGGCGCTTCCGCGGCAGCGACGACCTGCCCCCGCTGCTGGACGCCGAAGATGCGCGCATCCTGCATTCGCTTCTGCTGCAGCAATAACCAGCGCTCTGAGGCACACTCAGCGCCCTTTTTTCAGATTTCGGGCTGCTGGCCCGGGCAGGACAGTTCATGAACACCCACAAGAAGTATTACAAGCACCCGGCCGAATCGGACCTGGGCAAGGGCAACGTGCTGATGGAAGCCCGCGGCGAAAAGATCCTGCGCCAGGTCGAAGTGTACGGATTGCGCGCGGTGTGGTCCGATGCCACCGGGCAGAGCGATGACCGCTTCCTGCTGGCCGACCAGCCGCTGTCCTTCTTCGATTTCGATGAAGATGACGAGATCAGCGCCCGCGAATTCGAGAGTGCCTGGAAAAAGGCGCGGGACGCCTCGGGCACGCCCTGAACCGCGCCCCCCGATTGTCTGATTGGTGACGGCGGCATGCGCTGATGGGGGCAGCGTCGCCGCCTTGCGAGGCTGGTGGCAGGCAAACGATGCCTGAGACCCCGGACTGCCACCATGCCCTCTCCCGCCGCGCGCTCGCGTTACCTTGGCGTCGCGCTTTTCATCGCATTCCCGCCGGCTGCCGTGCTGGCGGCGGACCAGTCCTTCCTGGTCCACTCCGATACGCAGTACGAGTGGTTCGACGACGGCAAGAATCCGACCCCCGGCCCCACGCTGACGGCACAGACCAAGGCGATCGCGTTATGGCTGTCCCGGCACCCGCCGGGAACGCCTGTCTTCCTCAACGGAGACGTCACGGCTTACGGGCACGGCAAGGAATGGAAATTCATGCTCGCCGACCTCGGTCACCGCCTTGTACCGGATCGATACTGGGGACTGGGAAACCATGACTATGACAACAACATAAGGCAGCCGGATGACTCAGGGTGCTTCAACAATGGGTGCGCGCGCGACTCCATCTACCACCTCGACGCAGCCACGAAAAACTGGGGGCTGGATTCCTTCGATTACCGAACGCATGACGACGGCCTTTTTCGATATCACACTGGCAGCCTCGCCTACAGCAAGACAATCGGCGACATCAAATTCATACAGCTGCACAACCACTATTACTATTCGGTCGAGTTCAAAAGCGAAGTATTCCCGCGGGACTACCTCTTCAAGATCACCCAATCGCTGGACTGGCTGGAGCAGGAACTCAAAAAGGCCAAGGCAGCAGGCCGGTTCATTGTCATCAACATGCACCGCCCACCCATGGGTTACGGCGAAGGTGCCCAGGCAGATGCGGCGCGGGCGCGATTCGCAAAACTGGTAACTGATCATCGCGTGCTTGCGATTTTCCATGGGCATACGCATTCAGCGGGTGTGCGGGAGATGATCGCAGACACGACCAACGTCTTCGATTCCGGCGCGTCCTTCCGGAAGACATTCTTGACTGCGGATATCGATCTCGACGAGAACGCGCTCAGGGTGCACCAGGCCACCGACAACAGGGTATCCAAGCAACCGCTGCGCACGATCGAGCTGGTGAAGGTGTTCGCGCCTGAGGTCGTGGTCAGGCCCACTCCGGCCGGCAAAATCGCCGCGAGCTTCCATTTTGGTGACACGCGACGGGACAAGCCGGTAGGCTGGATCAAAGTCCAGCTCAGTGGTGAGCAATCGCCGCGCGAAGGACGGCCCGGCCAGCAGCTGACCGACCTTGAACCCATGAAAGACTACGGCTACGTGCTTTCCGCCCATGCCGATCGTGACGGTGAGGAACTGGCCACCTTCACTGGCACGTTCAACAGTGGATCCAGCAATCATCCTCCGACCAATCTGTGCCTTGAGGAATGGGACGTGGACAGGGAAAGCATCACATTGCGATGGGAGCGGCCGCTTACCTTTCCGACGCCAGCGTACAGCTTCGTCGAGGGGGCGAGCGTGGACAGTGGTGCGACCTATAGATTCCGCGGACCGAACGACAGCAACCAAGCGAGCACCCGGCAGAAGATTTTCTATACGTCGAACGGCATAACGGACCCGATGCGGGTGGACTACTCGGTCTATTACTGGTCCGCGTCGCACGGCCACACACCTGCTGCGGTGCTTCATGGCAAGGACTTCTTTACGGGTGCAGCCTGCCCGCCGGAATGAGCGTGGTCCGCCGACGGGCGCATCACCGGTGATGCGTTTGTCTATCGAACGGCGGCCACGTCCATCAATCCGCAGTTTTGCACTACATTGGTGCAATGACTGTTTCCCCGCCGCCACCCCTCGTTGAACAGCTCGGTACACCGGTTGCCTGGGCCGATGCCGAGGGGCGCATCACCGGCTGCAACCCGGCGTTTGCGCGCTGGCTGGGGGTCAGCGGGCGTCGACTGGTCGGCCAGCCGCTGGTGGCGTTGGAGGCACAGGGCGATGCACTCGCCCATTTCCTGGCCCGCGACGAGCGCGACAGCCTGCGCCTGCACCGGTTGGCGCTTGCGCTGCCCGGCGAAGGCGCCCGCTTTGCCGAAGGCTGGATGAGCCGGCTGGACGACGGCGGCTGGTTGCTGGAAGCGCACCCGGTGGATGAATTTCCCGGGCTGGACCCGACCCAGGCCCTGCCCAGCGCGCTCAGCGCGGCGCTGAAAGGACTCGCCCACGAGTTGCGCAACCCGCTGGCCGGATTGAAGGGTGCGGCCCAGTTGCTGGCGCGCCGGATAGCCCAGCGCGATGCCGACGAGCGCGAACTGGTGGACCTGATCGGCACCGAAATCGAACGCCTCAACAGCCTGCTCGACCAGCTGCTGACGCCCGCACCGGCCGCCCCGCACGCCGCGCTGAACATCCACGCTGCGCTGGAGCAGGTGCTGCGCCTGGCAGAAAGCGAAGCCGGCTGGGCGGTCAGGTTGCAGCGCGATTACGATCCCAGCATTCCGGAATTCAATGGCGATGCCGACCGCCTCAGCCAGGCCGTTTGGAACCTGGTGCGCAACGCCATCCAGGCCGGGGCGGGCGGCATCACCCTGCGCACGCGGGTGGAGCACGGCGTGCGCATCGCCGAGCAGCTTCACCCGCTGGCACTGCGGCTGGAAATCGCCGACGACGGCCGCGGGGTACCCGAAGAGCTTGCCGAACACCTGTTCCTGCCGCTGGTGAGTGGCCGCGCCGAGGGCACCGGACTGGGCCTGGCGCTGGCCCAGCAGGTGGCGCGCGAACACCGCGGTACGCTGACCTATCGCTCGCGGCCAGGCCATACCGTATTCACCCTGCTGCTGCCGATCCGCGGCGGCGCCCCCCATGAGGTCGTGGCCCATGACTGACGCCCCGCATCCCGCCCACCCCGGCCAACGGGTCTGGGTGGTCGACGATGACCGCGCCGTGCGCTTCGTGCTGTCCACCGCGCTGCGCGATGCCGGTTACCAGGTGGAAGGTTTCGACAGTGCTGCCGCCGCGCTCGACGCGCTCACCCGCCAACCGGTGCCGGTGCTGCTGTTCACCGATGTGCGGATGCCCGGCGACGATGGCCTGGTGCTGCTGGACAAACTGAAGGCAGCCCACCCGCAGCTGCCGGTGATCGTGATGTCCGCCTATACCGACGTCGCCAGCACCGCCGGTGCCTTCCGCGGCGGCGCGCACGAGTTCCTGTCCAAGCCGTTCGACCTGGACGATGCGGTGGCGCTGGCGCGGCGCGCGCTGCCGGGCGCCGAAGCCCTGCTGCCCGACGATCCAGACCCGGGCGATCCCGGCCAAGTGGACCAGACGCCACAGCTGGTGGGGGATACCCCGCCGATGCGGGCCCTGTTCCGCGCCATCGGCAAGCTGGCGCAGGCGCCGCTGGCGGTATTGATCACCGGCGAAACCGGCACCGGCAAGGAGCTGGTGGCCAGTGCGCTGCACCGCGAATCGCCGCGGTCGCGTGCACCATTCGTTGCGCTGAATACCGCGGCCATTCCGGCCGAACTGCTGGAAAGCGAACTGTTCGGCCATGAAGCCGGCGCCTTCACCGGCGCACAGCGGCGCCATGTCGGCCGCTTCGAGCAGGCGGACGGCGGCACGCTGTTCCTGGATGAAATCGGCGACATGCCGCTGGCCTTGCAGACGCGCCTGCTGCGCGTGCTGGCGCAGGGCGAATTCTTCCGCGTGGGTGGCCGCGAGTTGATCCATGTCGACGTGCGCGTGGTCGCCGCCACCCACCAGGACCTGGAAGGGCTGGTGGCGGAGGGGCGTTTCCGCGCCGACCTGCTGCACCGGCTGGACGTGGTGCGCCTGCAGCTGCCGCCGCTGCGCGAACGCCGCGACGACATCGCCCAGCTCGCCACCACGTTCCTGTCCGCGGCATCGCACAAGCTTGATGGCCCGGCCAAGCGGCTGACCGCGGCCGCGCTTCAGGCCCTGCGCGAGCACGACTGGCCGGGCAACGTGCGCGAACTGGAAAACGTGTGCTGGCGGATGGCGGCGCTGGCAGCCAGCGATACCATCGGCGCGGCCGACGTGGAGATGGCGCTGAACCGGGGAGCCGCGCGCAGTGGCCCGCGCGCCGGCCAAGCCGATCCCGGGCAGTGGGAAGCGCTGCTTTCGCAGTGGGCGCGGCAGCGGCTGGCCGAAGGGGCCGAAGGCCTGCATGCACAGGTCCGCGAGCGCGTGGACCATGCATTGCTGGAAGCCGCCCTGCAGATCACCCATGGTCGTCGCGCCGAAGCGGCCGCGCGGCTGGGGCTGGGCCGAAATACGTTGACCCGCAAGCTGGGCGCCGGCCGCCGGCGTGGCAGCCATTGAACCGAAATCCAAAGCTGCCTGTGCACGCTCGACACCTGGCGTTGATGTGTCGTGGACAGGCAGGCCCGTAACGTGCATTGCAAGGAGTCCACGATGTCCTCGATCCGCCTGATCCTGCCGGCTGCTGCCGGCGTGTTGTTGGTTGCCTGCGGTACCACGCCACCGCCGCCCGCTGCGCCGCCGGTGGCGGTGAGCGTGGTGAGTACCGCGCAGATGGCCGAGAGCAATCTGTCGCCCGCTTCGGCCAGCATCGTCAGCGGTCGCCTCGCCCTGGTGCCCGAAGCCGGTGGCGTGCACGTGACCGGCGTGATCGGCGGACTGCAGCCGCTGCAGCAGCCGGCGTTCCACGTGCACGAGCGCGGTGACTGCAGCGCCGTGGATGCCAGCAGCGCGGGCAATCATTTCAACCCGACCCAGCAGCCGCATGGCGCGCCGGGCAGCGGGCCGCACCACCTTGGCGACATGCCCAACCTGCGCGCCGATGCGCAGGGCCGCGCCAACGTCGATATCCACCTGCGAGGCGTCACCCTTGGCGGTGGCGCCGCCAACGACATCGCCGGACGTGCACTGATCGTGCACGCCCAGTCCGACGATCATCGCAGCCAGCCTGCCGGCAATGCCGGCGCACGCATCGCCTGCGGCCTCATCCGCATCACCAAGTAGCCCTTGGGCTGCGGGCCGTGCACCCATCCAATGGAGAACCACCTGATGCGCCTGATCCACACTTCGCTGTTCGTTGCCGTTGCCGCCCTTGGCCTGAGCGCCTGCAACAAGCAGCCGGAAAACGCCGCCGACACCGTCGCCCCGGCCACCCCGGCCGAAGCGACCGCAGCCACCACCCCGGCCGAAGCTCCGCCGCCGATGACCGGCCCGACCGCAGCTGCCGGCGCCACCGCCGTCGCCGAACTGGCACCGACCCAAGGCAATGAAACCAAGGGCTCGGTCAGCTTCAAGCTGGTCGACGGCCGCGTCCACGTCACCGGCCAGGTCAGTGGCCTGAAGCCGGGCAGCGAGCACGGCTTCCACATCCACGAAAAGGGCGACTGCAGCGCACCGGACGGCGCCAGCGCGGGCGGCCACTTCAACCCGGGCACCCAGGACCACGGCAGCGTGGCCAGCGACCCGCACCACGGCGGCGACATGCCCAACATCACCGCCAACGCCGAAGGCGTAGCCACCATCGACGCCCCGGTCTCCACCAACGTCAACATCGGCAAGGGCGACGACTTTGACATCATCGGCCGCGGCCTGATCGTCCACGCTGACGCCGACGACTACAAGACCCAGCCCACCGGCAACGCCGGCGCCCGCCTGGCCTGCGCAGTAATCAAAGCCCCGTAACAGATCAGCTGCACGCAAACAGGAACGCCGGCGAAAGCCGGCGTTCTGCTTTCAACTCCCCCACCGCCGCCGGCACATGAACCCGTCAGAAGAGGCGATGGTCCGGGTCAGGCAGGACCGTCTGTTGCCATGGATGGCAACAGCGAGCCCCCAAGGACGGGTTCACGGCGTGTCCTGCATGCCCCGGACCATCGCCTCACCCGACAAAATCAAAGCGCCGAGCCGCCGAAATTCATCGTTCCAACAACGCCCGCGCATCCTGCCCCGCCTCGCAATGCACGAACAACACCGGCACCCCATGCGCCTCCAACACCGCCGCCATCTGCCGCTGTCGCATCAGGTACTGCTCATACACGCCCTTCAACTGCTCGCAGTCATTGCGCCCGTGCGCGTAGTACGCGCACCAGCCTGCCGGATCGAACAGCGCCATCCGCGCCTCGCCCTGCGTATAACGCAGCAACGGCTCCGGCGCGGCATCCAGCCACTCATCCTGCTCCGGTGCCATGATCGCCGTCTCGATCAGCGGCCATAGAATCGCCAGGCCCTGGTTGTCGTACTGCATCGACATCATCGCGGCGAGATCGTTCACGGTGAAATAGCGTGCATGTTCCACGCGTGCACCAAACGCCTTCTGCGCCAGCAGCGCGGTATCGGCGTGGGCCATGCCCTCGGCCAGCAGCACCGTTTCCAGCGCATCGGATACCGCCGCCGTGGTGGCCGCATCCGTGCCGGTCAGCAGGAACGGCAGCACGCGCAGGCCACCGCCTTTCAGCGTGGCATCGGCCTGGAACGGCAACGGCACATCGCCGTTGGCGTCGGCGCCGAAGGCCAGCAGGCGCGGGCCCTGGCTGCGACCCGGTGCGCGCATCTGCAGCTCTTCCAGGCGGCGGTGGATCGGCCAGCCCGGACGCAGCACTTCGGCCGGGTCGAAATGCGCCGCGGCGAACACCAGGTCCAGCTCGCTGGCCTGTGGCACCAGCTTGGCCAGGTCGCGGCCGATGCGCTCGGCCAGTTCGCCGGATTGGTCGGCGGTCAGTGCGGCCTGCGTGGGCGATTGCCCATCGGCGAGCTCAAGGGCCAGCACGCCGATGGCGTTCATGGCGGGGTCGGTTTTGCTCATGGTTTCACGGTTGGCCCATCACAGGGCGGCAGCTACACTTGGGACCATTATGCCTGCCATGTCGTGCAGGCCATGTTGCAGACACCCTATCCCATGCCAGGTATGTCCATGCCCAACGCCCGACCCGTCGCCATCCTCGGTGGCGTCCGTATTCCGTTCTGCCGCCAGAACACCGCATATTCGGATGTCGGCAACCTTGGCATGTCGGTGCGTACGCTCGGCGCCCTTGTCGAACGGTTCGGCCTGCATGGCCAGCAGCTCGGCGAAGTCGCGATGGGGGCGGTGATCAAGCACTCCAGCGATTGGAACCTCGGCCGTGAAGCCGCCCTGTCCTCGGGGCTGTCCGCGCTGACGCCCGGCATCACCATGCAGCGTGCCTGCGGCACCTCGCTGGACACCATCATCGCGGTGGCCAACAAGATCGCCTTGGGCCAGATCGAATCCGGCATCGGCGGCGGTTCGGATACCACCTCCGACGTGCCGATCGTCTATGGCAAGAAGCTGCGTGCCCGCCTGCTGGCGGCCAACCGGGCCAAGAGCCCCGGCGACAAGATCCGCGCGCTGACCCGCGGTTTCAAGTTCTCTGAATTCAAGCCCGAGTTCCCCGGGGTGGCCGAGCCGCGCACCGGCAAGAGCATGGGCGACCACTGCGAAGACATGGCCAAGGAATGGAACATCTCGCGTGATTCGCAGGATGAGTGGGCGGTTTCCTCGCACCGTAAGCTGGCTGCAGCGTACGAGCGTGGCTTTTTCAACGACCTGATCGCCCCGTTCCGCGGCGTGGAGCGCGACAACATCCTGCGCGCCGACACCTCGCTGGAAAAACTGGCCACGCTCAAGCCGGCCTTCGACAAGGTCTCCGGCCGCGGCACGTTGACCGCCGCCAACTCCACCCCGCTGACCGATGGCGCCTCGGCGGTGCTGCTGGCCAGCGAAGAATGGGCGCGTGCGCACGGCCACGAACCGCTCGCCTACCTGCGTGACTCTCAGGTCGCAGCGGTCGATTTCGTGCACGGTGAGGGCCTGTTGATGGCTCCGACCGTGGCCGTACCCGAGATGCTCAAGCGCAACGGCCTGACCCTGCAGGATTTCGACATCTACGAAATCCATGAAGCGTTCGCCGCGCAGGTGCTGTGCACGCTGCGCGCCTGGGAAAGCGAAGACTACTGCCGCAACCGCTTGGGCCTGGATGCTCCGCTGGGCCGCATCGATCCGGAAAAGATCAACCCGCTGGGTTCGTCGCTGGCCACCGGCCATCCCTTCGCGGCAACCGGTGCGCGGGTGATCGCCACGGCGGCCAAGCAGCTGGCCGAGCGCGGCGGTGGCCGTGCGCTGGTGTCGATCTGCACCGCCGGCGGCATGGGCGTGGTGGCGATCGTCGAACGCTGAGGGGCGTGATCCCGGTAGCGCCGAGCCATGCTCGGCGAGCCGGGAGCCGCGTACGCCGAGCAGGGCTCGACGCTACCTGGATGCTACGGAACGCGCGGGAAACCGTTGTCGTCGCGCGGTTCACCGGCGTCGTACACCGGCGGCACCGGCGCCATCACCTGCTCTTCCACCGTCGCGCGCGGGGCCACCACCACGGCCGGCTCCGGGCGTACCAGCGCGATGCTGTCTTCGCCGCGCTGCTCGCGCAGTGCGTTGGCCAGGCATTGTGCGGCCAGCGTGGTCTCACCGCGGGCGAGCAACGATGCGCCCAGCGCCTCCCACGCCGATGCACCGGCGCCAGCGGCAATCGCCTCGTGCAGCAGCACTTCGGCCTCTTCGTTGCGGCCCTGTGCCAGCGCCACGCGACCCTGTGCCAGCAGCAACGCGGGCGAACCGTCGTGCACCCGGCGCCAGCGCACCAGGTTGGATTCGCGGGTCGCCAGCCGCGATGCCGGCAGGGCGCCGTAGAGCTCCACCAGCTCATCGCTCCAGCGCTGGTCCAGCGCCTGTTCCAGCGCCAGCAGGGCCGGCTCGTCCCAGTCCAGCGCCACCGCACGTGCGGCATAGGCGGACACCACCGCAGGGTCGGCACGCAGGGTCTTCGGCGTGGTCTCCCACTGCGCGGCGAGTGCATTGACGTCGGCCGCTTCCAGCAGCGCCTGTGCCGCCAGCCGGGCTTCCAGCGTGGTCAGGGCATCGGCGGGCAGCACCTTGCTCTGGCGCAGTGCACCCAACTGACCGTACGCCTCGTGTGCACGGCCGGCGCGGGCCAGCGCTTCACTGCGCAGCCACAGTCCGCGCGGCGGCAGTGGCTGCAGGTTGGCCGCATCCAGGGTGTTGATCGCATCCACCGGCAGATCGACGGCGAGCAGTTGTTCGGCGCGCAGCAGCGCCAGGCTGGTGGCATCGGCCGCGCCCAGGCGCTGCAGGTAGGTCTGGCTGGCGGTGTCGTCACCGCGCGCACGCGCACTGCGCGCCGCGTTGGCCAGCGCCACGCCGGTCACTTCCTGGTCCTGGGCCGCGCCGTCGAACAGCTTCTCCGCGCGCTGCCAATGGCCGTGTTCATAGGCCTGCAGGCCATCCACCAGGCGCACGCGGCCCTGCTTGCGGCGATAGCGGCCCCATGCACGGAACGGTGAAGCGATCAGGCTCCACAGCAGCCACAGCACCAGCAGCGTCACCAGCACCAGCAACGCGACCTGCGGCAGGGTGCTTCGGTAATCGGTACCGCCGTAGCGGAAGATCACTTCGCCATACTGGCTGAGCGTGTTGGCGCCCAGCCACTGCGCGCCGACTACGCCCAGCGCCACGGCCAACAGCAGCACGATCAGGGATTGCAAGGGCTTCATAACGGGGTCTCTCCATCGCGCAAAGTACGCAGTTGTTGCAGGGTGCTGCCCAGTTCCGGTGCGCTCAGGCGCAGCGGCGCCGAGCGCAATGCACGCAGTTCAGCACGCTGCCTGCGCAGGTCCGGTGAATCCGGCCACAGCCGGGTCATCCCGTGTTCAATCCGGTCCAGCGCCTGCTGCAGGGCCGTGCTGTCGCCGCGTTCCACCGCAGCGCGGGCGAGGGTCAGCTCCACCTGCAGCGCGTCGGCACCGGCCACGCGCTGGGCATCGGTCAGCGGGCCACTGAGGCGGCTGGGGGTGATCTGCACGAACGGGGCCAATGCGACCTCCCACCACGGTCGTTCGCGTGCGGTGCTGGTCGGCGACGCCGGGGCCTGCAGCGGCAGGGTCTGCAACGCCTGCGCGAAGGTCGCCAGGCGCAGCCGGGCATCGGCCCGCGGCCCGTTGCCGGCAGCATCAAGCACGTTGCGTTCCTGCAGCAGCGCCTGGCGCAGATTCAGCCCGCTGGCGGCCGGCAGGTCTTCCAGCTGGGTGGCGGCAAGTGCATACAGCCTGCGCGCGCCGGCCAGGTCATCGGCGCCATCCAGCCGCTGTGCGGCCTGGGTCAGCAGCAGTTCGGCCTCGTCCGCATGCAGCGCATGGCTGTCCTGGCGGGCGCTTTCGGCGAGCCGCGCCAGGTTCTCTTCGATCAAGGCGCTGCGCTGGCCCAGGCCCAGCACTTCATCACGCAGCACCCGGTTGGTGCTGGCCGCGTCCTGCAGCCGGGCGCTGGACGCGCGCTGGTCGCGACGCAGCGCTTCCACGCTGTCCAGCAGGCCCTGCAGCCGGACCGCATCGGCCTGCGACTGCAGGCGGGCACGCTCCTGCCATTGCTGCACGGCATGCCATCCCCAGCCGCTGGCGGCGACCAGCAGCAGGACAAGGACCAGCGGGACGATCCAGCGCAGCGACCGCTGCGGCGGGGTGGGTGGGGGAGTTTCAGTCATCAGGATAGCATCCCTGTTGCATGCGCCAGCGGCAAGCAGCACAGACAGGGGGTGGGGCCGAGCCATGCTTGGCGGATGTCACCTTGGACCTCGGCATGACCGCCGCTGCGCTCGCCGAGGGTGGCTCGGCGCTACGGGGTCTGCTTCACATCAGCGTGCAGGGCCAGCGCGGCGGTGGCCATCTGGGCGGGAGTCGGTCCGGCGGCCACCCGCACCGGGGCCAGCCCCAACGCCCGTGCCTGCACTGCCAGCCGTTCGCTGGCGACCACCACCGCCATGTCGGCCTGCCAGCGCGCCTGCCACGCCGGCGACAGCTGCGCCCAGACACGCTCCATGGCTTCGCCACTGCTGACCGCCAGCACCCACGGCCGTGGTGATCGCGACAACCGGGCCAGCGTCCGCGCCGGCAGCTGCACTGGCACGCGGCGGTAGACGTCGGCGCGCAGCAGCCGGGCACCGCGCGCCTGCAGATCGGCAGCAATCAATCCGCGTCCGCCGGGTGCCGTGACCAAGCCTATGGTCATTCCCTGCACATCGGACAGTACGGGCAACGCCAGCAGACCCTCGCTGTCCATCCGCGACGGCGCGATGGCATGCTCGATTCCGTGCGCACGCAGGGCGCGCAGCGTGCCTTCACCCACCGCCAGCCAAGGCCGTTCGGGAGCATTCAGGAAACCATCGCCGCAGGAGGCGGCCGCGGCCACCGCGCCGGGGCTGGTGAAGATCACCGCGGCGGCCTGCAATGCCGTGCACAAGGCGCGAGCCCCTGCGGCATCAGGGCAGCGCTGCAGCCGCCACGGCGACAAGGCGACCGTCTGCGCCCCTGAATGGGCCACGGCGGCACGCAGCGCCGCGTGATGCCCCTTCGGGCGCAGCGACACCAATGTCCAACCACACGGTTTCGCATGTTCATCCATTGCCTGCATTATGCGGGCCCGCGTTGTTGCAGGTGTAACCACCGATGTCCGTCGAACCCGTTTCCTCCTCGCTGCTGGTCCTGCAACAGGTGCTCGACAGCATGCCGCCGGTGCGGGCTATGCAATTGCGCCTGGAAAGCTACACCGATGGCCAGCTGCAGCTGACCGCGCCCCTGGCGGTCAACGTCAATGACAAGGGCAACGCCTTCGGTGGCAGCCTGGCCTCGGCCATGACCCTGTCCGGCTGGGCCCTGGTGACCCTGCGCCTGCGGCTGGCCGGCTTCGAAGCGGAGGTGTACGTGGCCGACAGCCAGCTGCGCTACCGCGCCCCGGTGTACGGCGACCTGCATGCACAGGCGCAGATCGACCCGGACAGTGACTGGGACACCTTCCTGTCCACGTTCAAGCAGCGCGGCAAGGCGCGGATCGGCGTGGTCGCGGTGCAGCCCGGGACCGATGGCAAGCCGGCCGCTGAACTGAGCGGTCGTTTCGTTGCCTTCGCCAAAGGGTAGGATGGCAGGCTGATGCCTTGGGGAACAGACCGTTGAAGCACCTGCACATGCGCCGCCTGATCCAGTTGTTGATGCTGTCCAGCCTGCTGGTCGCCTCGTCCATGACGATGGCCGCCGATTTCAGCCGCAAACAGCGCACGATGCTGGAAGAGACCCAGAACGCCTACGGATCCACCATCCGCTGGGGCAGCATGGAAGACGCCGTCGGCTATCTCGACCCCGAACGGCGCAAGACCAACCCGCCCACCGAATTCGAGCTCAACCGCTATTCGCAGCTGCGCGTTTCGGCCTACCGCGAACGCAGCACCGCGTCCCTGCCGGATGGCACGGTGGAGCGCCGTGTGGAAATCGGCGTGATCAACATCAACACCCAGGCCGAGCGCCTGGTGACTGTGGTGGAGCGCTGGCGCTGGGATCCCGAAGGCAAGCGCTGGTGGCAGTTCAATGGCCTGCCGGACCTGTGGCAGGGGCATTGAGGCCCGCTGTGGCCGATCGCCGGCGGCCGGGCTGACGCCGGAAATCGCCGCTGGAATCCCGCGCCCATCGCCTTGTGCGACAATCGGCGCCCGCTTATCGACCCGTGACCTGCGTGAATTACGAAGAGTTGGTGGCCTTTGCAGGCCGAAACCCCATGCTGTCGGCCGCCCTGGTGGGCCTGACCGCCGCGATCATCGTCACTGAAATCCGCCGTCTGTTCCGTGGCTACAAGTCGCTCAAGCCTGCCGAGCTGGTGCAGCTGATGAACGCCGGCGACGCCGTGGTGGTGGACCTGTCTGCCAGCAGCGACTTCGAGAAGGGCCACATCGCAGGCAGCAGGAACGTGCAGGCCAGCCAGTTCGGCCCGGAGCACAAGCTGGTGGCTGCGGCCAAGCAGCGCCCGGTGGTGCTGGTATGCCGTGCCGGCACCGCATCCGAAGCCGCTGCCAAGACGCTGAAGAAAGCCGGTTTCGAGCAGGTTTCCGTGCTCGACGGTGGCTTGCCGGCGTGGCAGCAGGCAGAACTTCCGCTGGTCAAGGGCCGTCATTGACCTGATGGCGCAGGCAGGGGTTGTGCACTGCATGACCCGCCCCCATCGCTGTTGATGCAACATACCGATCAAACATAACGTTCAACGAATAATCTGGAGCAACAGGAAATGTCCGAAGAAAACACCAACGGCGCCGTCGCGCCGGTCGACGCCGCCAACGGCCCCGCGTTCACCGTCGAAAAGATCTACGTCAAGGACGTTTCCTTCGAATCGCCGAATGCTCCGAGCATCTTCAACGACCAGGTGCAGCCGGAACTGCAGCTCAACCTGAACCAGCAGGTTCAGCGCCTGGGCGAGAACGCCTTCGAAGTCGTGCTGGCCGTTACCCTGACCTGCAAGGCCGAAGACCGCACCGCGTACGTGGCCGAAGTGAAGCAGGCCGGCGTGTTCGGCCTGGTTGGCCTGGACCCGCAGTCGATCGACGTGCTGCTCGGCACCCAGTGCCCGAACATCCTGTTCCCGTACGTGCGTTCGCTGGTCAGCGACCTGATCCAGGCTGGCGGCTTCCCGCCGTTCTTCCTGCAGCCGATCAACTTCGAAGGCCTGTACGCGGAAACCCTGCGCCAGCGCCAGGAGCAGGGTGAAGCGTCTTCGCTCGCCAACTCCGAGCCGGCCGGCAACGCCTGATCGGCGTTCTGACCCCGCGCATGAGCGATAACGCTGACAAAGTAGCCGTACTCGGCGCCGGTTCCTGGGGAACCGCGCTGGCCAGCCTGCTCGCCCGGCATGGTCTTCGGACCGTGCTGTGGGGACGCGACGCGGCGATGGTGGAAGCCATCGACCAGCGCCACGAGAACACCCGTTACCTGCCGGGCATCCCGCTGCCGGAGTCGCTGCGTGCGACCACCGACATGGCGCAGGCCGTGGAAGGCGCCGCGTGGATCCTGGTCGTGACGCCGTCGCATGCGTTCAACGAAACGGTGACCGCGCTGGCGCCGCTGCGTCCGGCCGGTGCCGGCGTGGCATGGGCGACCAAGGGCTTTGAACCCGGCTCGGGCCGCTTCCTGCATGAAGTAGCGCGCGAAATCCTCGGCGATGACGTGCCGCTGGCCGTGGTCACCGGGCCGTCGTTCGCCAAGGAAGTCACCCAGGGCCTGCCCACCGCGATCACCGTGCACGGCGACGTGCCCGAGTTCGCCCAGGCCGTGGCTGAAGCCATGCACGGTCCCGCCTTCCGCGCCTACACCGGCGATGACATGCTGGGAGCCGAGTTGGGCGGTGCGATGAAGAACGTGCTGGCCGTGGCCACCGGCGTTGCCGATGGCATGCAGCTGGGCCTGAACGCACGTGCCGGCCTGATCACCCGTGGCCTCAACGAGATGCTGCGCCTGGCCGCGGCCATCGGTGCCAAGCCGGAAACCCTGATGGGCCTGGCCGGACTGGGCGACCTGGTGCTGACCTGCACCGGCGACCTGTCGCGCAACCGTCGCCTGGGTCTCGCCCTGGGTCGCGGGCAGACGCTGCAGGATGCCATCCGCGAAATCGGACAGGTGGTGGAATCGGTGCAGACCGCTGACGAAGTGATGCGCCAGGCGCGTCGTTACGGCATCGACCTGCCGATCTCCGATGGCGTCCGTGCCGTGCTGCACGGCGAACAGACCCCCTCCGAAGGCCTGCGCACCCTGTTGGCGCGTGAGCAGAAGCCGGAGTATCCGGACACGCTGTTCAAGTGACCCGAGCAGGGCTCGCCTGATCTGACCTGACGAACCCCGGCCAACGCCGGGGTTTTTCTTTGCCGGTAGTGCCAAGCCATGCACGGCGACTGCTTGCGGAAAGTTAAAGAGTGGGCGGGATTTTTTTACCTTTTCGTCTCAAAAGTTAAAAAGCCAACCGCTCGATTTCCATACCGGTGCGTCAGGCTCATCAAAGCCAAAAAAAAGAGCCCGACCAAAGGCCGGGCTCCGTGGGCGTGTGGGAGAGAGGTCACACGCCGTTTCGCACTTACCACCACACCATTCTTTCAACTACGTATTACGCACTAACGACAGGCGTTCTTACCAGGTGAAGCGCGGACCGACGAACCACTCGCGGTCACCGGCCTTGGCCAGCTTCACTTCGCCACTCAGGCCCCAGTTCTGGTTGAACTTGGCGGTGGCGCCGACGCGGCCGTAGAACTCGCCGTCCGGATTGATGCCGTGCTTCTCGCTGAAATCTTCGTAGCCGGCCAGCGCATAGCCTTCGATCATCGGGGTGAACGCAGTACGCACGCCGACTTCGGTCGAATAGCCATTGAAGTCCAGGCCACGCTTCGGATCGAACTTCTGGTACGCGACGCGGGCCACCAGGTCGGTGGTCGGCGCGATGCCGTAGTTGTAGCCGACACCCAGGCGCCACTGATCGACGTCAGCGTTGCTGCGCTCGGTTTCCTGCGCGCTGTAATCACCAAAGATGTGGAAGTTCGGATGCACCGCGACCGAACCCTTGACACCCCAACCGTCGGCATCGCCGCCACGGGCGTCGGTGTTCACGTAACCGCCTTCCACGTAGTTGTAGGACAGGCCATCAGCGGCGGAGGCCGCGAACGGCATGGCAACCACGAGACCCAGGGCCAGCAGGGAAATCTTGTTCATCGGGACACTCACACCTTTCTTGTTTTGGTAGATCGGACGAGCCTGAAAAACCCGTTCGACAGGTGTGAATTATCCGTTTGCCACCGCAATCGCTCCTGAATATTGAACTGACTGGTACATGAACTTGGTCCCCGTTCAGGGAACTAAGGCACTGGCTTGTGGGGCGAACACACCCGGAGCAGCGGCCTGGTAGCTACTGCGGGCAGCGTCGGCTGGACCACCGCGATGCGCAGGCACTGTTGGACGGCGAGGAAGCGCGTGCGTTGGTCTGGCGCCGCATGGAGGAGGCTGCGCGGCCATTGATGACGCTGCGAATCCACACATGACGCTGGCGGCACCTTCGTAGCCCCGCGCCATCCCGATTATTCATCATAAGGAATCGAGGCGACAGACAGTAATTCCGTATAGGGAATTATTACGGTGGATTTTCAAGAACGGCGACAACAGGCGTCCCCGTGAGGCCCAACAACTGGATATCGGCCATTTCGCCCAGTTCTACGGGCTGCACGAGCAGGCGTCTGCGTTGATCCGACCCGATGGATATCTTGCCGGGACGTTCGCCCACGATGAGCTCGCCGCGCTTCAGGACCACCTGGACCGATACTGCTGCCACCAAGCAGGTCTGTTTCGTGATCAGTGAGCCCGCTTGGTCTCTTTCACGTCAGCTGATCTATATTCGGCCCCAACAGGCCGCACGCCGCGGCCGGGGCGGGAGATTTCCATGACAAGCGCACGACTGCTGGGCGTTGCATTGACCACGGCGGCACTGCTGGCCGTGGCCCCGGCCTGGGCCGACCCGCCGCATCACGCCAAGGGCAAAGGCCCCCCTGCCCATGCCGGTGGACCGCACAACCGTGAAGCGCCGCCGCCCGGCTGGCAGAAGAAGGCGTGGCGGCGGGGTGAGCGCCTGCAATGGGCGGAGGTGGATCGTCGCTACTGGGTCGACGATTACGCCCACTACCGGCTGCGCGATCCCGGGCGCGGGGAGCGTTGGGTCCGGCAGTCCGACAGCGAGTATCTGCTGGTGGAAATCGCCACCGGCTTGATCATCGACGCCCTGCATCGGTGATCCAACACGCATGAGCGACGAGGCGGCTGGCCGGATCGACGCATCGCTCCGCCCAGCGCCAGGCAGTTCCCTGAAGACACCATCGGCGCGCTCTTTCCGCAACGGCTGCGTTGGCGGATACCGCGCTGGATCCCGCTCGGAGAACCAAGATGAAACGTCTTGCCACGGGTCTATCCGTCCTGCTTCTGTCCGGCTGTGCGGGCTCCGCGCCCAACCCGGTTTCCGCGCCCGCCGCGATGGCCACCGCGCAGGATGCCGCCGACGTCATCTACTTCGGCGGTGACGTCGTCACGGTGAACGACGCGCAACCCACGGCAGAGGCGGTGGCGATCAAGGACGGCAGGATCCTTGCCGTTGGCCGCCTGCAGGACCTGGTCGCCCGCGCACAGGGCACCGGCACGCAGCTGATCGACATGGCAGGAACCACGATGCTGCCGGGTTTCATCGACCCGCACAGCCACTTCCTCAACGCCATGACGATGGAGGACCAGGCCAACGTCACCGCCCCGCCGGTGGGTCCGGCCAGCACGGCCGCCGAGATCGTCGCTGAACTCCAGCGCTTCGCGAAAGCGAAATCCAAGGCGCCCGGTGACCTGGTCATGGGCTATGGGTACGACGAGAACCTGCTTCCCGGCGACCACCCGCTGACCCGCGATGACCTGGATCCGGCGTTCCCGGACACTCCCGTGGTCGTCGTGCACGTGTCCACCCATGGCGCGGTGCTCAACTCGGCCGCGCTGAAGAAGTTCGGTATCACGGCCGCCACGCCCACGCCGCCCGGCGGTATCATCGCGCGCCGGCCCGGCACCCGCGAGCCGACCGGGCTGCTGATGGAAACGGCCTGGATCTCCCTGCACGAACAGATGCCCGTTGCTTCGCAGGAACAGGAGCCGCGCCAGCTCCGCTATGCGCAGGACCTGTACGCCGCCGCAGGGGTCACCACCGCCCAGGACGGCGCCACGATGGCTGCACAGGTGGAGGTGCTGAAGCGCGCGGCGGACCGCGGTGAGCTCTTCATCGACATCATCTCCTACCCCTTCATCGGCGAACTGGAGAAGGTCCTGCAGGCACACCCCGCCAGGACATTCGGTCACTACGACAAGCGCTTCAAGCTGGGGGGCTGCAAGATCATGGCCGACGGTTCGCCGCAGGGCAGGACGGCCTACTTCACCACGCCGTACCTGACCGGCGGCCCCGGCGGCGAAACAGACTGGAAAGGGGAGCCCACCTTTCCGCGGGACATCCTCGATGGCATGTTCAGGACCTGCTATGACCAGGGGCTTCAGGTCATCGCCCACGCAAACGGCGACGCTGCCATCGACACCGTCCTCGGCGCGCATGCGGCCGCCACCGCCGGCACCGCACCCAAGGACCGTCGCACGGTGGTCATCCATTCCCAGTTCGTCCGCCGGGACCAGCTGCAGCAGTACGTGGACCATCAGCTGATTCCCTCGTTCTATACCGAACACACCTTCTTCTTCGGGCAGGCGCACATCAAGAACAGAGGGATCGCGCAGGCATCGTTCATCAGCCCGATGAAGACGGCCATCGCGATGGGGCTCAAGCCGACCAATCACACCGATTTCAGCGTCGCGCCGATCGATCAGATGATGGTGGTGTGGTCAGCAGTGAATCGCCGACTACGAAGCGGAGACATCCTGGGGCCCGATGAACGGATCAGTCCCTTGGACGCACTCAAGGCGATCACGCTCCATGCCGCCCACGCGTACTTCGAAGAAGCGGAAAAGGGTTCGATCGAACCGGGAAAACTGGCCGACCTGGTGATTCTTGACGGCAACCCGCTCACGGTCGACCCGGGCGCGATCAAGGACATCAAGGTGGTCGAGACCATCAAGGAGGGCAGGACGATCTACCGGGCGGGATCATGACCGATCTCCGGGCATCGCCAGCCCCGAACGTGGGTAACACCTGCAACGCTGCACCAGTACCATGACGGAAAAAAAAGGGATCTTGCATGCTCGAGACAGGAAGTGCGCGAAGCAGCCGGGAATGGGTCACCCGCAAGTTCCCCGATCACTCCCAATGGCCGCGCGTAAAGCGTCTGCTGCACCTTGGCGGGATGGTCTGCGTGCTGCATGGCGTGGCATGGGCGGCCTACTACGGCAGTCATGGCATGCTCGTGCTGGCCTGCGTGCTGTGTGCGCTGATCCTGGTGGGTGTGGGGTGCTTTGTCATCGCCAACCGGCGCGACCGGCTGCCGATCGTGCTCATCGCGCACGTACTGCTGCTGATGACCATCTTCGTCAGCCTGGCGGAAACGCCTACCCTGGCGGCGGCACGTTCCACCCACCTGTTCCTGCTGCCGATTGGTGCGGCGACCTTCTTCCTGTTCCGCAGCGAAGGCGTCTACCTGCGCTGGATCCTGCCGACGCTGTGCGTGGTCGCGCTGGCCTGGCTGGCGATCAGCCCGGCCAGCCTGGGTGCCGGCCTGGAACTGCTCTCCGACACCGTGCGCCGGGTCCGCCATGGCCTCAATACGGTGACGGCCATGGCGTTGACCGTCGGGGTGCTGGCGATCTTCCGCGAAGACTTCAGCACCCAGATGGACCAGTATGCCGCGCTGGTGCGTGGCATCGCGCAGCGCGAACTGCGCGGCTACCTGCAGCCGCAGGTGGCGCTCAACGGCCAGGTCGTGGGTGCCGAGCTGCTGCTGCGCTGGGACCGGCCCGGGCACGGGCTGCAGTCGCCCGCCAATTTCATTCCGCTGGCCGAGCAGACCGGGCTGATCCACGAAATCGGGCTGATGGCGCTGCGCCGTGCGTGCGTGCAGCTGGCCGCATGGGCCACGCTGCCGGGCGTCAGTACGTGGGTACTGTCGGTGAACGTGAGTCCGCTGCAGCTGGCCTCGGACAGCTTCGTCAACGACGTGCGCGCGATCTTGCGTGGCACCGGGGCGCCGGCCAACCGGCTGCGCCTGGAGATCACCGAATCCGCTCTCGCCCACGACCACGCGCAGATCGCTTCCACGATGAACGCCCTGCGCGAGGACGGCGTCTCCTGGTCGCTGGATGACTTCGGCACCGGCTTTTCGTCGCTGTCGCTGCTGCAGGTATTGCCGCTGGATGAGCTGAAGATCGACCAGACGTTCGTAAGCGGGATGGGCGGGGACGCCAGCCATCGCGAACTGGTGCGCAAGATCATCGAGATCGCCGCCATCCTGGGGGTGTCCACCGTGGCAGAAGGCGTGGAAACCGAGCAGCAGCGCGCGTGGCTGGCCAGCATGGGTTGCCGGGTGTTCCAAGGCTATCTGTTCGGCCGGCCAGTGCCGGCCGATGACTTCCATGCCGCGCATGTGGCGCCGCTCGTGTGAGCGGCGCTACCCGGCTGGGGTTCGCAGCATGCCCTTGGTAGCGCCGAGCCATGCTCGGCGGGGGCATCGTGACGCGGCAACGAACGGCCGCCGAGCATGGCTCGGCGCTACCGGTATCCCGGCTGGCGGGCGCTGGCCGACCACGAGCGCACGCCCAGCATCGCCAAGCCGATGAACACCACGTACAGCGCGGCGGTCACGTGCAGTGACTTGAACAGGTACACGCCGATATAGATCACATCGACGAAGATCCATAGCCACCACGCTGCTACGTGCCGGCGCGCCTGCCACCACTGCGCGACCAGGCTCAGCGCCGCCAGCAGCGCATCCAGCCACGGAATCGCCGCGTCGGTGAGGGTGTGCATGCCGGCACCGAGCGCCAGCCCGAAGGCCACGCCGATGCCAAGATCGCGTACTACATGACGCGCCGGCAACGGCACGATGCTCACCCGGCCATCGGCCTGCGCGCTGTGCCGCCAGCTCATCCAGCCGTACACCAGGAAACCACCGAACACGACCTGCAGCAGCGTGTCCGAATACAGGCGCGCCTCGGCGAACACCAGCGCATACAGCGCCACCGAGGCCAGCCCGATCGGCCAGCCGATCAACCGCCGCCGGGTCATCAGCCACACACCGGCGATGCTGAGCGCCGCGGCCGACCATTCCAGCAGTTCGGCGTTCATAGCGCGATGGTGACCGACAGGCGCGCCTGCCGTGGTGCGCCGGCGAACAGGTAGTAATCGCCGGCGCTGCTGCCGGTATCACGCCAGTAGAATTTGTCGAACACGTTGTCCACTGACAGCCGCCAGGTGACCGGCTGCTGGCGCAGCGTGTGCTGGTAGCGCAGGCCCAGGTCGACCACGCTGTAGCTGGGCGCGCGCACGCTGCCATCCACCGTGGCGGTGTTGGATGAGGCATAGCGCCAACCGCCGGTGATGCCCACACCGGCGACGAACGGCAGCGCGTAGTCCAGCTGCACGGCGGCCCGCGTCTTTGGCACGTTGACCAGCTGGTGACCCTCATAGGCGGCGGTGGCGGTATCGCGTGCACGTGCCTGCAGCACGCTGGCACTGGCCGTAACCAGCAGCTGTCCGGTAATGCGTCCGTTGGCGGTCAGCTCCAGCCCGGTGTGGGTCTGCTGGCCTTCCTGCACGAACGTGTATCCGGCATCGCTGTCATCGGCACGGGCGTACTGGAAAGGCTGGCTGGTGCGGAAGAGCGCGGCCCCCAGGGTCAGCGCATCGGTGGCGCCGTACTTGATGCCCACTTCCAGCTGGCGCGACAGCACCGGCGGCAGGAACTCGCCGTCGTTGGAGGTCCAGAACGGGGCCTCCTGCCCCAGCGAAATGCCGCGCACGTAGCTGACGTAGGCGTTCACTTGATCGGTCGCGTTCCAGATCAGCGCGGTCTGCGGCAGGAAGCGTGAGATCCGGCTGTGCCGTTCCGGGTTGCCGCGCTTGTCGTAGGCACGTTCGTCCAGCCGCACCATGCGCCCACCGGCCAGCCACTGCCAGTCATCGCCGAAGCGCATGCGGTCCAGCACGAACAGGCCATCCTGGCGGCTGTCCAGTCGACGCACGGAGGCACCGGGCTGCAACGGGGAAGGCGCGAACACCGGTACCTGCGGGTCATGGATGTTGGCGGTGCCGACGTACCCGTTGACGTTCTGCCGCTTGTCCACCGTGCGCCGGAAGGTATCGGCGCCGATGCTCAACTGATGGGTGACGCGGCCGGTGTCGACGCTGCCGCGCAGTTCGGCGCGCAGTTCCTGGTTGACCCGGGTGTCGTCCGGGCTGCGGTAATCGTAGATGTCATAGTCGCCGTTGGGCGCGAAGTAGTTGCCCGGCACGCTGCCGTCGGCGCACTGCGCGGCGTAATAGCAACCGTAGGCGAAGGCCACGTTGTCATCGATCACCGAACGGCTGTGGCTGGCCGACACCCGCGATTGCCAGCGCGGCCCCAGCTCAAAGGTATGCAGGGCGGTCAGGTTGGTACTGGCGATGCCGACCGGCTGCTGCCACGGCTGGTAACCGAGCATCTTCGAGCGGTCCACGCCGCGCGGCAGCTCGGTTGCGCCCAGCAGCTGGAAGCCCGATGCCGAGCGCTGTGCGCTGGTCTGGTAGTTGGCATCCACTTCCAGCTTGCCGCGTTCGCCGATCAACCAGTCCGCGGCCAGCGAATAGAAGTTGCGCCGCCCGTCGGCGTGGTCGATGTAGGACGCGCTGTCTTCCCATGCGGCGTTGACGCGCACGCCGAAGCGCGGGGTCAGCCAGTGGCCCACGTCCACCGCGGTGTAACGGGTGCCTTCCGAATCGGTACCCAGGGTGACGGTGCGCACTTCGGCGGTGCGCTTGCCGACGTAGTTGATGATGCCGCCCGGCGCCATCACGCCGGCAGCCAGCCCGGCTTCGCCCTTCAGGATTTCCACCTGCTGGATGTTCTCCAGCGCGATGCGCTGCTCACCGGTGGTGGCCAGGCCATTGAAGCGGTAGCCGGTGGCGGTATCCAGCGCAAAGCCGCGGATGGCGATGTTCTGGTAGTAGCCGACCGGCGCGTAGCTGTCGCCCAGCGAGGCATCGTTGGCGGCCACTTCGCTCAGCGTGCGCACCTGGCGGCTGTCCAGCAGGGTGCGGTCCAGCACGTTCACCGAGGCCGGGGTGTCCTTCCAGCTGGCCGCACCGAAGCTGCTCGACGGCGTGGTGGCGGCCGGAGCCTGCTGGGCCTGCACCCGCACGGCAGCCAGTTCGGTCGGTGAGCGATCGGGGACATCGGCAAAGGCATCGGCAGCGTGCAGCGGCAGCACGGCACAGAGGGCAATGGTCATCAGCGTGGGGCGCAGGCAGCGGTTCATTCGATTCGTCATCAACAGGAAGAAAGACGAAGCGACGGCGCGCGCGCAGTGACCCGATGGGTCCATGTGCTTGCAGCTCAAAGCTCCCTACGCCGGTGCAAACCGGATCAGGTTCCAAGGGACTCTCTCAGCCTGGTCAACCCAGGCACCCCCGCTTCAGGCGCTCATTTCACACCAAAACGGCTGAAGAAGCGAATCAGCCGCTCAGGCGGCGCCGCGCAGGGTGGCCAGCAGGCCCTGGCCGGCGGGCGTGCGGAACCAGTCGGCGTGGCCAAGCAGGAAGGTCCGGTAGGCCACGTCGGCGTTGGCGCGGGAGCCGGTGATGGCGTGGAAATACTCAACTTCAGACAGCGCGAAATCCAGGTGCACCACGGGCAGCAGGTCGGCCAGCAGCCGGACCTGGTCGGACGACAGCGCACGCGCATCGCGGTAGCCGACCAGCAGCGCCAGTGCGATGTCACCGCGCACCGCCTGCGCGCTACGGTCCAGTTGCAGCCACGCGATGGCATTGCGCTCGATGGCCGTGGCCAGGTCGTACAGCGCGCTGGTGGGTGAGGCCAGCCCGAAATCGAGCACGCTGCTGACCGTGGTGACGCCGCTGCCGGTCTGCCACAGCAGGTTGGACACATGCCAGTCGTTGTGTCCCCACAGGCGAGGCTCGGCGGCCAGCCGCGTGGCGAGCCCCATGTGCCAGGGCAGGATCGCGCGCTGCAGCTCGGCCTGCCACGGCGTGTCGGCCAGGTAAGCGGCCAGCTCGGGACGGTCGGGCAACTGCGCGATGAGCGCCGCGATCGGGTCCTCGGCGCGGATCAGATCATCGCGGGCCACCAACAGGTGCGTGGCCCGCTGCGGTGCGTGGAAGCTCTCCGAAGCGGTGTGCAGCAGGGCCAGCATGCGGCCGGCCTGCCAGGCCTGCTCCACGCTGGACGGTGGCGTCCACGAGGGCACATCGCGGTACAGGTCCTGGCCGGTGCCTTCGGCATGCACTTCGAAGGTCCAGTCGCCGTGCTCGAGTGCGGTCGCGCCATTCTGATCGGCAATGACCTGCACCACCGGCAGGCCCTGCGCGGCCAGATGGGCGATGAAGCGATGTTCTTCGGACACCACCGCGGCGCTGCGCACGCTGCAGTGGTGGCGCTTGATGAAGAACCGTCCGTGTGGGCCCTGCACGAGCGCGGCCGCGGAAAACGGCCGCGGGCTGTGCCACAGCAACCGGCAGTCACCCTGCAGCTCCACGAAATGCTGCTGCAGCCACGTGATCTCGCCGGCGCTGATCGCAGGCCAGTCGGCTGGGACCTCGTCGTTGTCGAGACCTTGGACGTGGTGGGCGGGAGTGGTCATGGGCAGGCTTCAGCAGGGACGACATGGTACTCCGACGACGCGGCTGCGCTCTGCGATGTCATGTCCACGTCATTCCCCCTGCCAATACTCCGGCGGACCCCACCCCATGAACCGACCCGATGCCTGCTCCCCGACTCCGCCGTTTGCCCCGCGCCTCCCTGCTCAGTGTGATGCTGCTGCCCGCCCTGCACGCCTATGCCAATGACGCAGCGCCTGTAGACGATGCGCGCACGCTCGACCAGGTGCAGGTGATCGGCCAGGCCACCAGCTATGCCAAGACGTCGGTCAGCAAGGAAACCATCAACCGGCAGACCATCCTGAGCAGCGTCAACAACGCGCTCAACGAGCTGCCCGGCGTGGTCGTCAGCGAGGCCGATGCCACCGGTTCGTCGGTGTGGGGCACGCAGATCAGCATGCGCGGTTTCGTCACCAATCGCGATACGCAGCAGATCGGCACCACCATCGATGGGCTGCCCAACGGCGGGTCCGGCTATGGCGGTGGTTCGCTGGCCAACCGCTACATCGACACCCTGGACCTGGAAACGGTGGAGGTCAGCCAGGGCACGGCGGATATCTCATCGCGTTCCAACGAAGCGCTGGGCGGAACGCTGAATTTCCTCACCAGCGATCCGCTGCAGGAACAGCGCGTGCGCTTCGTCGTTGGCGGCGGTGACAACGATGCACGCAAGTATTACGCACGCTTCGATACCGGCCTGCTGGCCGGCCACACCCGCGCCTGGATCAGCGCTTCGTCGGCCGAGGTACGTGACTGGATCGACGGTAGTGGACGCACCAGCAACGACCACGTGGCGGCCAAGTTCGTCACCGAACTGGATCGCTGGACGCTGACGGGGTATGCCTCCTACAACGATGCCAACGAACCGGAATACACCAGCGTTTCGCCGGCCAGCTTCGCCACCAACCCCGAACGTGATGGCCTGGTCGGCAACCTGACCGGCATCCCGAACCTGGACCAGAACTTCCGCTCCGGCTCGCGCGCGCTGCGCGAAAACACCTTCGGCTACCTGCGCGCGGCGTTCGATGGCGGCAATGGTTTCAAGGCCAGCGTGGCTGGCTACGCGCACAAAATGGAAGGGCGGGGCGACTGGCTGCCGCCCTATCTGGTGCAGGCGCGCGAAGATGGCGGGGGAAATCCGGAGTCCGAGTACCGTGGCGGCGACACCGTGTACGGCGGGTCCGCGCTGGGCCAGTTCTATTTCGTCAATCCCGATGGCAGCGCCGCGCAGGTGATCCCAGGATGCACGCCGCGTGCCGGATTCACCGCCGACTACGATCCCAACTGCTACGCCGCAGGCGTGCAGGGCGTTCAATCCTATCGCCACTCGCACTACGACAACGATCGTGCCGGCTTCACCGCCGACGTGGAATGGAAGCAGGATTTCGGCCGCATCGACAACACCGTGCGCGGTGGCGTGTGGGTGGAGAACGTGGACCGCAGGGTGCGCCGCGACTGGCACCGTCTGCTCAATGTCGGTACCGATATCTCATTCGACAATGTGCCGTACTGGGTGCAGTTCGAAGACCGTTACAAGGTCGACGAGCAGATGTACTACGTCGAAGACGTGGCCCGCTTCGGTCCGTTCAGTACACGCATTGGCGTCAAGCAGTTCTTCGTCGACCAGAAGCGCCAGCGCACGATCGGCGCGGCGGAGAACGTGCGTTCGGATTCGAAGTCCGATCCGCTGCTGTCCGCCGGTGCCACCTGGACGCTGCCGGTGCAGGGCCTGGAAGCGTTCGCCGGTTACTCGCAGAATTTCGCCGCCATTCCGTCCGGCGTGCTCGGCGAGACCGACGCACAGCGCTTCGCGCGGGTGGAGCCGGAAACCGCGGACAACATCGAACTGGGCCTGCGCGTCAGCCGCTGGCCGCTGACCGGCTCCATCACCCTGTACAACATCAAATTCGACAACCGCATCGTCTATCTGCCCGCGCGACTGGCCGACGGTATTGATTACCTGGACGAAACCGATGGCGTCTACGAGAACTTCGGTGGGGTGGAAAGCACCGGCGTGGAAGCCGCGCTCGGTTACGGCTGGGACAACGGTTGGCGCATCAACGGGGCCTACACCTACAACCGCTCTGAATACCTGGGCAGCGGCAACGCCGCGCGCGATGCCGAACTGGGCATCGTCGACGGCGCCGATGTGATCGGTCAGCCGCGCCATATCCTGGTGATGTCGGCCGACTGGCAGGGTGAAAGCTGGAACTTCGGTGTGTCCGGCCGCTACCTGGGCGAGCGTTACCTGGATGCGTCCAATGTCAACAAGCTGCCGTCAGCCACGGTGTTCAACGCCAACATCGGCTTCGATCTGCAGGACCTGTCGCCCAAGCTGAAGGGCGTGGGCGCCAGCTTCGTGGTCAGCAACCTCACCGACCGCCGCTACCTGTCCGGCGTGGATGGCAGCGATACTGCGTTCATCGGTGCGCCGCGCACCGTGGGCTTCTCGGTACGGGTAGATCTGTGAGCGAACAGCCGCACACGCCGCACGACATCGGCCGCCGCCGCCTGCTGCAGGGCGGCGTAGCGGCCGGCATCGCCGCGTTGCTGCCGAGCATCGCGCGCGCGGCGGCGATCGCCCCGGACGCGCGCACGCGCAGCCTGCAGGACCTGCAGCACATCGTGGTGCTGATGCAGGAAAACCGCTCGTTCGACCATTACTTCGGCACCCTCCCGGGCGTGCGTGGTTTCGGTGACCGTTTCGTGCCGCCGGCGCCCCCTCTGGGGCCTGGCCAGCCGGCGCGCACGCTGTGGCTGCAGCCCAATGCCGCCGGTACCCACGGCATCGCGCCGTTCCCGCTGGATACCGCCGCGCACTTCGGCCACATGCGGGTGGAGGGCACCCCGCACACCTGGCCCGATGCACAGAAGGCGTGGGACCACGGGCGCATGGCGCACTGGCCTGCGGCCAAGCAGGACCACGCGATGGGCTATTACCAGCGTGCCGACCTGCCGTTCCAGTTCGCCCTGGCCGAGGCCTTCACCGTCTGCGATGCCTACCACTGCGCGATGCAGGCCGGCACCAACCCCAACCGGCTGTTCCTGTGGACCGGCCACAACGATCCGCACGCCCTTGGCGGCGGGCCCGCGGTGGCCAACTCGCACGACAACTTCCCGGAGCTGGGCGGCCACCCCGCGTCCTACACCTGGACCACCTACGTCGAGCGGCTGCAGCAGGCAGGCGTGGACTGGCGCATCTACCAGGACATGGCCGACAACTTCACCGACAACCCGCTGGCGGGCTTCGAAGCATTCCGACTGGCCTGGCGGAACGCACCCGGCCATGACACCGAACTGCGCGAACGCGCGGTCAGCACGCGCGGACTGGACCAGCTGCGCAAGGACGTGCTGGACGGGCGCCTGCCGCAGGTCAGCTTCCTGATTGCCGATGCCGCCGGCAGCGAGCACCCCGGGCCCTCCAGCCCGGCCCAGGGCGCGGCCTATACCGCGCAGGTACTGGACGCCCTGACCGCCGATCCGGCGGTCTGGAGCCGCACTGCGCTGCTGGTGATGTTCGACGAGAACGATGGCTTCTTCGACCACATGCCGCCGCCGGCGCCGCCCTCGGCCGACACCACGATGGCGGGTGGATGGGCCGGCGCTTCGGTGGTGGACACTGAAGGCGAATACCACCGGCATCCTTCGCCGGGCAATGAGAAGCAGGACGAAGCCGTGCTGCGTGGCCGCCCCTATGGGCTGGGGCCGCGCGTGCCGATGTACGTCATTTCCCCCTGGAGCCGCGGTGGCTGGGTGGATTCGCAGGTTTACGACCACACCTCGGTGATCCGCCTGATCGAGCGCCGCTTCGGCGTGGCCGCGCCGGATATCTCAGCGTGGCGGCGCGCGGTGTGTGGCGACCTGACCGCGGCGTTCGACTTTTCGCAGATCGACAACCGCCCGTTCGCGCACGCATTGCCGGCCACGGCCGCAACCGCCGCGCGCGCCGCCGCCTTGCCCGCGCGTACCGTGCCGGTACCTCCGCAGGCCTTGGAGCTGGCGCGCCAGGAGCCCGGCGTGCGCCCCTCCCGCGCGCTGCCCTACCGCCCCGGCGTGGCCATCCAGACCGACCCGCAGGCCGCCGAAATCCGCCTGACGCTGGCCTGCGAGGGGGCTGCCACCGTGCTGCACGTCTACGACCTGCTGCGCCTGGATGCGCTGCCGCGTCGCTACACCGTAGGCCCGGGCAAGCAGCTGCAGGGCAGCTGGCCGCTGCATGCAGAACAGGGCTACGACCTGTGGGTGCTCGGCTCCAACGGCTTCCATCGGCGTTTCCGCGGCAGCGCCCAGGCGCCGATGCCGGTCGAAACGGAGATCGAGCGTGTCGCAGATGGCATGGTCCTGCAGCTGCGCAACCCCGGTTCGGCGCCCGTGTCGGTGGCGGTGCGCGGGGCGGCCTATCCGGGCCTGATGCCGGAGCGATCACTTTCGCTGGATGCCGGTGAAGCGGCGCGCATCACCTGGCCGGCGGCTCCAACGGGCGCCTGGTACGACCTGCAGGTGCAGCAGCCGGGTGCCCGCCAGCGGCTGGCCGGGCGCGTGGAAAACGGCCTGCCCGGCAGCAGTGATCCGGCCTTGGGCACTGCACCGCTGCGGTTCGAGGTGGGATGAAAACGGTGCGGAATTACAGTTGGCCGTTGCGCAGGTAATCGAACAACTGCGCATCGCTGTTCAACCCCAGCTTCAGCATCGCATCGCCCTTCTGGCGGCTGATGGTGCTGGCACTGCGATGCAGCAGCGTGGCGATCTCCTTTACCGTCATGCCCTTGCCGAGCAGGCGCAGTACCTCCACTTCGCGCGGTGACAGCGGGCGGCCTTCGCCTTCCACCATCGCGCTGCTGCCTGCTGCTTCCACGCGTTCCTTCAATGACAGGCTGACGTAGGGCAGGCCACGGTGGACCGTGCGGATGGCGATGGGCAGTTCGTCCATCGACGATCCCTTGTCCACCAGCCCCAGCACGCCGGCGTCGCGCACCATGCGCAGGATCGCCAGGTTGCTGGACACGCTGAGCATCAGCACCGGCAACAACGGATAGCGTCGACGGATCATGCTGATCATCGCAAAGCCATCCGGCACGGTGCTGTCCGGCATCGAGTAGTCGGTGACCAGTACATCGCAGGGATGGGTGGACAGGTAGGCCAGCAGGTCCTGCGCGGTGGCGGCTTCGGCCACGACTTCGCCGACGCCGCTGCCGTGGATGACCGACCGGGCGCCGATGCGAACCACGGGGTGGTCGTCAGCGATGATGATGCGAAGCGTCATGCTCTAGTATGGCCCCGGGTGACATGGGTTGGGTGGAAAGCAGGCATCGACGATATCCCTATTCTAAGGAGAGCGAACCTGGTGCGCACGATCCTGGCTCACTGTCGAGGATGCGGCATGGGCATCCTGCTGTCGCTGTTGCCTGCGGTGGCATGGGCCGCGCCCCCCGCGTCGCGGGCCGAGGCACCGTCACCTGCACGGCCCCACGCGGTTCTGTCGGTGGGGGTCTACGACAGCGGCTGGCCGCCGTTCGAGTTCGTCGAAGGGGACAGGGTACGCGGGCTGGGCCCGGACACGCTGGCCGATCTTGCGAGGCGGATGGGCGTGAGGCTGGACTACCGTCGCTATCCGGACTGGGCGCAGGTGCTGGAAGCCGCCTGCCGGGGCGATATCGACGTGGTGATGAACGTATCGCCGAGCACGTCCACGGACCGGTGCCTGGCCTACAGCATGCCGTATGCGACCGCGCCGTTGGCCGTGGTGGGGCGCAGCGATGACCTGCGCGCGTCCAATGATCCGGACCTGGCCGGCCTGCGCGTAGTGAGCGAGCAGGGCTTCCTGACCCAGGCGCAGATCCGCACCCGCTTTCCCGCCGCGCGCCAGTTGCTTGCAGCGCACACGCTGGATGCGCTGCGGATGGTGGCGCGGCAGGAGGCGGATGTGTTCATCGGCAACGCCTACGTCGCCAGCCAGCTGATCAATGACTCGGCGTTGCAAGGCATCACCCTGTTGCGTCCGATCGACATGGAGCTGGATACACTGCACTTCGGCGTGCCGCCGTCCCGGCCGCAGCTGGTGGAAGCGCTGGACCAGGCGATGTCGCAGCAGCCGGCATCGGTGCGTGCAGGCATTGCCGCGCGCTGGTTGCGCGTGCCGGTGTGGTCTGCGCCGGCGCGGCAGGCACTGGACCAGGTAGAGCGTCGGGCATTGTCCACGCCGCTGCGTACCGGCTTTGCGCCCAATGCCGCACCGCTCTCCTTCACCGATGCCGAGGGCCGGCCTTCCGGGCTTGCCAGTGACTACCTGCAGCGGCTGCGGCAGGCCGGTGCCACGCTCACCCCCGAACCCAGCCACGACTGGTTCGACCTGCGCGAGAAAATGCGCCGTGGCCGCATCGATGCGGTGATGGGCGTGCCCAACGATTCCCGTTACCTGGGCGAGGGCTGGGTGTTCAGCCAACCCTTCATCAGCGTGCCCAATGTCATCGTGACCGGGGCCGGCAGCGGCAGCGTGCTGGACATGGACGACCTGGCCGGCAAACGCGTTCTGTTGTCCGATCCCGAACGGCTGCGCCTGCCGGTGCTGCAACGTGCGCCGGAGGCGCGCATCCTCGCCGCGCGCAGCGCGGAACAGGCCCTGCAGCGGCTGCTCGATGGCGAAGCACAGGCCTACATCGGCAATCTGGCGATCGTCGACCGGCTGCTGCGCGAACGCTTCCCCGGCCAGTTGCAGGTGACTGCACCGGCGGGCTTCGACGATGACCTGTCATTGGCGGTCAAACGCGAGCACGCCGGGCTGGCAACACGGTTTGATCGCCTGCTGCAGGAAATGGGCCCACGCGAGCGCGAGGCGCTGCGCAACGACTGGCTGGCGGTGGCCTACCAGGGCGGCATCGACTGGCGAAAGATGGCGCGCTGGGGCATTCCGATCACCCTGGTGCTGTTGACCGCGCTGCTGGTGCACCTGCTGGGCTACTGGCGGCTGCAGCGGGAAGTGACCAGCCGTCGGCGACTGGAAAAGCGCCTGGCCGACGTCACCGGCAACCTGCCCGCAGTGGTGTACCAGATGCGCCGCGCGGCCGATGGCGGTCTTGATTTCCCCTACGTCGCCGGCGACATGCAGCCGCTGTTCGGTATCGACCACGACAAGGCGATGGCCTCCGGGCAGGCGGTGCTGGACGCGATCGATGCGCGTGACGTAGCCGACGTGCAGGCCGCCATCGAACGGGCGGCGCGCGATTTCCTGCCCTTCGAGCTCGAGTTCCGCACCGTCGGCATGCCGCAATCGCCGCGCTGGGTACGCAGCCAGGCCCAGCCGTACGCGGCCGATGCCGGGATGGTCACCTGGAGTGGATACTGGGTGGACATCAGTGAGGCGCGCGCGCAGGCCGACGCATTGGAAGCGGCGATGGCCGCGGCCGAGCAGGCGGCCGAGGCGAAGGCCCGCTTCCTGGCGACCATGAGCCACGAAATCCGCACGCCGATGAGCGGCGTGCTGGGGATGCTGGAGATGCTTGCCCATACGGCTCTGCAACCCGCCCAGCGCACGCAACTGGAGGAAGCGGAATCGGCCGCGCAGTCGCTGCGGCAGATGCTGGACGACATCCTCGACTACGCCAAGATGGATGCCGGTGCACTGCGCCTGGATCCGTTGCCATTGCCGTTGCGCCCGCTGCTGGAATCGCTGCAGCAGCGCTACGCCAGGCAGGCCGCGGCCAAGGGCCTCGGCCTGCGGCTGGAACTCGACGTGCGGCTCGCGGCCACCCACGAGGTGGACGGACTGCGCCTGCGACAGGTACTGGAGAACCTGCTGGACAATGCCATCGCCTTCACCAGCGAAGGGGAGGTGGTGCTGCGCGCGGAGGTGCTGGAAGGAAGTTCGCCGAGCCTGCAGGAACTGCGCCTGCAGGTCATCGACAGCGGCATCGGGATGCAGCCACGACAAGTGCAGGCGTTGTTCCAGCCATTCACCGAGGTAGACCCCGCCGCGCCGCACCACCAGGGTGGCATCGGCCTGGGACTGACGCTCTGCCAGCGTCTGGTGCAGCTGATGGGCGGCCGCCTGCTGGTGCACAGCGTGGCGGGAAAGGGAACCGAGGTCGACGTGCTGCTGCCGCTGCCGGTGGCCAGCGATGATGACCTGGTGGCCAGTGCGCCGGGGCCGGGCAGCGTCCCGCCGCTGCCGGTGCACCTGCGCACGGCGCGGGTCCTGGTGGTGGAAGACCACCCCACCGCGCAGGCGATGATGGCCTGGCGCCTGCAGCAACTTGGTGTATCGCACGCGGTGGCGGGCGATGGCCGGGAAGGGCTGGAACTGCTGGCCGCCTCCGCCTTCGACATGGTGATCAGTGATTGCCGCATGCCGGTCATGGATGGCTATGCGTTCACCCGCCTGCTGCGCGAGCGCGAACAACGCCAGGGCGTTGGGCGCCTGCCCGTGGTGGCTTTGACGGCCAGCCTGCTGGAGCAGGACCTGCGGCGTTGCCGTGAAGCGGGCATGGATGAAGTGCTGACCAAGCCGTTGTCGCTGGCCCAGCTGAGGCAGTGCCTGCTGCGCTGGTTGCCGGCCTCGCCGGTGGGCGCGGCCGGCGCCTAGCGCGCGTTCTGCTGCAGGTATTCGATGACCAGCCGGCGCCGCTCCGGATCCGGGAACGCGTTGTACATGCGCGTGCCCGGCACGCTGGCGCCCGGTGAACGCAGGAAGGCGTCCAGCGTCTGTTCGCTCCACACGATGTCCGCTGCACGCATGCCATCGGAGTACGCATACCCGGCCAGGCTGCCTGCGCGCCGTCCGAACACGCCGTGCAGGTTGGGGCCATAGCGGTGGATGCCACCGGCGTGCACGGTATGGCAGCCGGCGCAGATGGCGAAGGCGCGCTCGCGTTCCAGCGCGGCGGCCTGCTCCGGATCCTGCGGCGCAGGCACGCCACAGGCGCTCAACGCGACGATGCTGGCCAACAACAGCAGGATCCGCATCGTCGCATCACATGCCGGCGTAGTTCGGGCCGCCGCCACCCTGCGGGGTCACCCACACGATGTTCTGGGTCGGGTCCTTGATGTCGCAGGTCTTGCAGTGCACGCAGTTCTGCGCGTTGATCTGCAGGCGCTGATCGCCCTCGCTGCCGACGAATTCGTACACCCCGGCCGGGCAGTAGCGCGCTTCGGGTCCGGCGTACTCGGCCAGGTTGACCTCTACCGGAATACGGGCGTCCTTCAGCGTCAGGTGGCTGGGCTGGTCTTCGGCATGGTGGGTGCTGCTCAGGAACACCGAGCTGAGCTTGTCGAAGGTCAGCACGCCATCCGGCTTGGGATAGTCGATCCTGGTGTGCTGTGCCGCCGGCTCCAGGCAGGCGTGGTCCGGGGTGCTGTGGCGCAGCGTCCACGGCGCGTTGCGGATGCCCAGCTTGGGCAGCAGCCACTGCTCGATCCCGGTCATCAGCGTGGCCACCGCCTGGCCCTTCTTGAACCACTGCTTGAAGTTCTTGGACTGCTGCAGCTCGGCATGCAGCCAGCTGGATTCGAACGCCTGCGGATAGGCACTGAGCTCATCGTGCTGGCGGCCCGCGGCGAGTGCATCGAAGGCGGCGTCGGCGGCCAGCATGCCGGTCTTCAGCGCCGCGTGGCTGCCCTTGATGCGGCTGGCGTTGAGGTAGCCGGCTTCGCAGCCGACCAGCGCTCCGCCCGGGAACACGGTTTTCGGCAGCGACAGCAGGCCACCGGCGGTGATCGCCCGTGCGCCGTAGCCGATGCGCTTGCCGCCTTCCAGGTGCGTGCGGATCGCCGGGTGGGTCTTGAAGCGCTGGAACTCTTCGAACGGGCTCAACCAAGGGTTCCTGTAGTCCAGACCCACTACGTAGCCGATGGACACCTTGCCCCCTTCGGCGTGGTACAGGAACGCGCCACCGTAGGTGCTGCCGTCCAGTGGCCAGCCCGCCGCGTGCACCACCAGGCCCGGCTCGTGCTTGGCCGGGTCGATCTGCCACAGCTCCTTGATGCCGATGCCGTACGCCTGCGGATCGCGGCCTTCATCCAGCTTGAAGCGGTTGATCAGCTGGCGGCCGAGGTGGCCACGCGAGCCTTCGGCGAAGACGGTGTACCTGGCGAGCAGTTCCATGCCGCGCTCGTAATTGGGGCCATGGCGGCCATCCTTCTCGATGCCCATGTCGCCGGTGGCCACGCCGATGACTTCACCGTTCGCCCCGTACAGCACTTCGGCAGCGGCGAAGCCGGGGAAGATCGCCACCTCCAGCGCTTCGGCCTGCTGGGCCAGCCAGCGGCCCACTTCGCCCAGGCTGACGATGTAGTTGCCTTCGTTGTGGAAGCACTCCGGCAACAGCGGCTTGGGCGTGGTGCGCGCGCCGGTTTCACTGAGGAACAGGAACTCGTCGCGGGTGACTTTCTGCTTCAACGGCGCGCCGCGCTCGGCCCAGTCCGGGAACAGCTCGGCCAGTGCACGCGGATCCATCACCGCGCCGGACAGCAGGTGCGCGCCCGGTTCGGAGCCCTTCTCCAGCACGCACACCGACAGTTCGCTGCCGGCTTCAATGGCGCGCTGGCGCAGGCGGATGGCCGTGGCCAGGCCGGCGGGGCCGGCGCCGACGACGACGACATCGAATTCCATCACTTCGCGTGGGGGCAGTTCGGTGGCTTCTGCGCTCATGGATGACCTGACTCTTGGGTAGACCGCCCTGCTGCAGGGGCGGTGGTTGCCTTGGAATAACGCACGTGCTGCCACGGCGAAACGGGTGTTTGAATCCATCAGGTTAACGGCTGGCCGACGGATCGGCCAGTTGCCCGGCGCGATGTGGGCTGCATCAATGGCAAGCGGCGCGCTGCGGGCCCGGGATGCTGCAATGCAGCAGGTGTGTCACGTCGCGTGCGAACCGTTGACATCGTCCGGTATAGCGCGCATCGCCTCCAATGTTCGCCTTCATCGTTTGTGTCGAACAATGCGCGTTCTGAGCAGGCCATCGCCCACTGAAACAGCCACTTATTCCTACGCTGTAGCGGACCGTGGGATGAGAGGAATGCGCGATGTCACGCCGGCAGGTCCGCGACGCATCAGGGTTCTACGCGGTGCCTGGCCGCGTAGATCAGAGGGCGGCGCGGCAGGCCCCGGTACGGTGTGGCCACCTGACGTCGGCGCACCTTGCCCTGGTCTGGGTGCTGGCACGCGTGGCGGATTGCCTGGCCGGTGCCGGCATGACCTGCCTGCTTCTGGTTTTCTCCCCGCAGAAGCTCGACCAGGGCAAGTTGGGCGAGCTGGATCGTCAGTTGGCCGGGCAGCAGGCAGGTCTCAACGCGCTGACGGTGGAGGAATACCTCGGCGCGCGCGCGCGCTTCGACCCCCGTGCCCGCGATCCCCAGGTTGCGCGACGTGCGCGCAGCTCATGGCGGAGCAAACTGGCCGCTGCGCATGGTGAGGCGCTTGCCGGGCAAGGCATCGCCCCGGCCGAAGCCGGCGAGCGCGCCGGACTGCTGGCTGATCAGCAGATGCGCAGCCTGCATGCGCTGCATAATCCGGACCGGGTCGTGGGCGGGCACGATCTGATCGGCGACTTCGGCGACGGCCAGGTCAACTGCACCATCGGCCGCCAATGGACGCTGGCACGCAGGGGAGAGATCTCGCCCGTAAAACAGCTGGATGCTGCCGCATCACGGGTGCCGGAGTGGCTGCGCGGAAGCACGCGGATGAACGGGCAGCTGGTACGGGAAGCGCCCGCCGTCCTCGACGCCGCACTGTGCCACCACCACAATGACCTCGATTCCGGCCCACCTGGTGCACCCGATGCGACTTGATCCCTGCGACCTGTTCGATGTGCGTTCCCTGCTCAGCGAAGAAGAGCGCGCCGTGCAGGACAGCGTGGCGCGCTTCGTCGACCAGCGCGTGCTGCCGATCATCGGCGACTGCTTCGACCAGGCGCGTTTTCCCGCTGAACTGGTGCCGGAGATCGCAGCACTGGGCCTGCTCGGCGCGACCCTGCCGGTGGAATACGGCGGTGGGGGCATGGACGCGGTGGCCTATGGGCTGATCTGCCAGGAACTGGAGCGCGGCGATTCAGGCCTGCGTAGTTTCGTGTCGGTACAGAGCTCGCTGTGCATGCATCCGATCTTCGCCTACGGCAGCCAAGCGCAACGCCTGCGCTGGTTGCCGGCGATGGCCCGCGGTGACGTCATCGGCTGCTTCGGCCTGACCGAAGCGCATGGTGGATCGGATCCTTCCAGCATGAAGACACGTGCGGTGCGCGACGGTGACCAATGGCGGCTGGACGGCAGCAAGATGTGGATCACCAATGCGCCCATCGCCGACCTGGCCATTGTCTGGGCGCAGACCGAAGACGGTGTACAGGGCTTCGTACTGGAGCGCGGGATGGAGGGATTCAGCGTGCAGGACATCGGCCGCAAGATGAGCCTGCGTGCATCGTCCACGGGCGCCTTGTTCTTCGACCAGGTCCGGGTGCCGGAGGCCAACCGGCTGGCGGGGGTGGTGGGCATGAAGGGGCCGCTGGGCTGCCTGAACCAGGCGCGGTTCGGCATCAGCTGGGGGCCGATCGGCGCGGCCAGTGCCTGCCTGCGCGAGGCGCTGGCCTACGCCGGCGAACGCGAACTGTTCGGCCGGCCGCTGGCGGCCACGCAGAGCGCGCAGATCAAGCTGGCCGACATGGCCCGGCGGATCACCGGTGCGCAGCTGCTGGCCCTGCAGCTGGGCCGGCTGAAGGAGGCAGGCCGGCTGCAGCCGCAGCAGGTCAGCCTGGCCAAGTGGAACAACTGCCGGATGGCGATCGACATCGCGCGTGAGTGCCGTGACCTGCTGGGCGCGGCGGGGATCACCACCGAGCATGCCGCGATACGGCATGCGCTCAACCTGGAATCGGTGATCACGTATGAAGGTACCGAGACGGTGCACCAGCTGGTGATAGGCCGCGAACTGACCGGCATCAACGCGTTCTGAGGGTATTTTTTTCGCTTGCGCGCGGCATTCGAGCAACGGCAACGGCAAAAGCTTCAGGGCTGCTGGTTTGGCGGGGGGGGGGGGGGGGGGGGGGGGGGGGGGGGGGGGGGGG
>NZ_JACSQS010000002.1:10354-77336 GCF_014836545.1 Stenotrophomonas lacuserhaii | reverse complement strand
CCCCCCCCCCCCCCCCCCCCCCCCCCCCCCCCCCCCCCGGCCCACCCCCAGCTGCGGCTTCAAACAAAAGCCACCCGCGAGGGGGTCTCACCCGTTCGACACCCCTCACGCCCCGCCGGCGAACCCGTGCTGGCGCCATGCCTCGTACATCACCACCGCCACCGTGTTGGACAGGTTGAGGCTGCGGTTGCCCGGGCGCATCGGCAGGCGCAGGCGGCGGCCATCGGGCAGCGTATCCAGTACGTCCTGCGGCAGGCCGCGGCTCTCCGGGCCGAACAGGAACGCATCACCGTCTTCAAACGGCACGCTGTCATGGCGGACGCTGGCGCGGGTGCTCAGGGCAAACAACCGGTTCGGTGCGATGCGGGCCAATGCCGTGTCCAGGTCCGGATGAACCTGCAGGCGGGAATACTCGTGGTAGTCCAGGCCGGCGCGTTTGAGCTGCTTGTCGTCCAGTGCGAAACCCAACGGTTCGACCAGGTGCAGCTGCGCGCCGGTGTTGGCGCAAAGACGTATGACATTGCCCGTGTTGGGCGGAATTTCGGGCTGGAACAGCACGACGTGGAACGTGGGAACCTGGCTCATCAACGCAGTGTAATGCGCGGCGCGGTGCTTGGCGGCCTGCCGGGTCCTTGCGGGTAAGCGGACCCGGCGTTCAGGGGTATGTCGAGGGGCGCATCACAACGATCAGCATGTGCAGCTCGCTCACGGACGCACCAGGACCGAAGCGGTTTCCAGCGCCAGTGCCTGCAGGTCGGCCTGGGTCGGACGCACATGCACCACCGGCAGGTTGACGATGACGTTGTTGGCAAACGCGGTGGCTGCGTTGGTCAGGGCGACGGTGTAGCGCTCGGCCTGCAGTTCGGCGGCCAGGGCGACCTTCTGCTCCAGGCTCGGGCGGACTTCGACGGCGGCCAGGGTGGTGACCGGCATCGCCGTGGAAGTGGCGATGGCCTGGCCGTTGATCCCGGCCAGCTGGTCGGCGCTGGGGCGCACCTGCACTGCGGCCAGGGTCGGGATGCGGCTGCTGCGCTCCCAGGCCTGCTGGGCCAGCTGTTCGGCGTCGGGGCGGACCTGCACGGTCTGCAGGGTGCTGATGGAGGGGGCGGCGTGCACCGAAGAAACAACCGCGGTACCGGCGATCAGGGCGATGGCGATGGCGAGGATCTTGGTGTTCATGGCGGGGCCTGTTTAGTGTGTGTGGGCGGTGGTGTGGTAGTAAGGTAGTACACCAAAACTGGGCTTGCAAGAACAATCGTCAATTTCCCAGTCCTGTTCAGCGTGCAGTCAGTTTCATTTCGGCCGTTTCGTGTCACGGGGTAGAGGCAGCAATCGCCATGCCAAGTTTTAGAGCTTATGATTCAACGATTTAGCAAGACTCGCAGTGTCCGTTGTCCGGACACTTGTCCGCGCCAATGCGGCCGGACAACAGCCGGCCATGCGGAGGATCCCGGGTTCGGTCGCTTTCAGCGCGTGACGCTTGGCCGATGCTGCTGTGCGGGCGCACACGGTAGGATCGGCCTCCACCTGGATGACCAAGGATCCGCAATGACCTCCCCTCTGCGCCCGCGCACTGCCCTGCTTGCACTGGCCCTCGCCACCGCGCTGGGCGGCCTGGCGCCCGCGCCCCTGCTGGCCAAGCCTGCCGCAGCGGCCAAGGTCGACATTCCTTTCGAGCAGTTCACCCTGCCCAATGGCCTGCGCGTGGTGGTGCACACCGACCGCAAGGCGCCGATCGTGGCGGTCAACGTCTGGTACCACGTGGGCAGCAAGGACGAACCCGCCGGCCGTACCGGCTTCGCGCATCTGTTTGAACACCTGATGTTCCAGCGCAGCGAAAACCACGACGGCGAGTACTTCGAGCCCTTCAAGCAGGTCGGTGCCACCGGCCAGAACGGCACCACCAATACCGACCGCACCAACTACTTCGAAAACGTGCCGACCACTGCGCTGGACATGGCGTTGTGGATGGAGTCCGACCGCATGGGCCACCTGCTCGGTGCGATCGACCAGGCCGCGCTGGACGAGCAGCGTGGCGTGGTGCAGAACGAAAAGCGCCAGGGCGAGAACCAGCCGTACGGGCAGGTGTGGACCCAGCTCAACCGCGCGCTGTATCCGAAGGGCCATCCGTACCACCACAGCGTGATCGGCTCGATGAACGACCTCAACGCGGCCTCGCTGGATGACGTCAAAACCTGGTTCCGGACCTGGTACGGCCCCAACAACGCGGTGCTGGTGCTGGCCGGCGACATCGACCTGGCCACGGCCAAGGAAAAGGCAGCGCAGTATTTCGGCAGCATCCCGGCCGGCCCGAGCATGGCGCAGCCGAAGGTGGACGTGGCGCAGCGCGCCGCCGACAGCCGCGAAGTGATGACCGACAAGGTGCCGCAGGTACGCATCTACCGCGCCTGGAACGTGGCCGAAGTCGGCACCCGCGACATCGACGAACTGCAGCTGCTGGGCCAGGTGCTGGGCGGGGCGAAGTCATCGCGCCTGGGCAAGCGCCTGGAGCACGAAGAGAAGCTGGTGGACAACATCAGCGCCGGCGCCTATGCCTCGCAGCTGGGCTCCAACTTCATGGTCATGGCCACGGTGAAGCAGGGCGTCGACCCGGCGCGCGTGGAAGCGATCATCGACGAAGAGATCGACCGCCTGGTCGCCGAAGGCCCGTCGGCGGACGAACTCAGCCGCGCCAAGACCGCCTTCCGTGCCAGCTTCATCCGCGGCATCGAACGCATCGGCGGCTTCGGCGGCAAGGCCGACGCACTCGCCGAATGCACCGTCTACACCGGCGACCCGGGCTGCTTCCGCGATTCGCTGAAGAACATCGATGGCGCCAGTGTCGCTGACCTGCGCGCGGTGGGCGGCAAGTGGCTGGGCACCGGCAGCCACACCCTGGTGGTGGAACCGGGCCAGCGCGTGGCGCTGGAAGAAGAAGCCTCGCAGAGCCCGAAGCCGTTTGAAGTGCCGGCCGTGGATCCGAAGTACACCACCCTGCCGGCCCAGGTGGACCGTGGCACCGGCGTGCCGCAGACCCGGCAGTTCCCTGAACTCAAATTCCCCGAACTGCAGCGCGCCACGTTGAAGAACGGCACGCGGGTGATCCTGGCCGAGCGCCATGAAATCCCGGTGGTGCAGTTCAGCTATCAGTTCCCGGGCGGCTTCAGCGCCGACCAGGACCGCAAGCCGGGCACCGCCAACTTCGCGATGGGGCTGATGACCGAAGGCGCCGGCAAGCTCGGTTCGCTGGCGTTCGCCGACGCCGCCGACGCGCTGGGTGCGGACCTGAGTGCGTCGGCCGGGCTGGACTTCAGCACCGTGGACCTGTCCGCGCTGAAGGAGAACCTGGCGCCTTCGCTGGGCCTGTATGCCACGCTGCTACGCCAGCCGCGCTTTGACCAATCGGAGATCGACCGGGTCAAGGGCAGCTGGATCGCCGGCATCGCGCAGGAAAAGGCCAATCCCACTGCGTCGGCGATGCGCGTGCTGCCGCCGCTGCTGTACGGAAAGGGTCATCCGTATGCCATTCCGTTCACCGGCAGCGGTGACGAGGCGGCCATCGCCAGCCTGACCCGCGATGAGCTGGTCGATTTCCACCGCGACTGGCTGCGCCCGGAAGAGGGCACCCTGATCGTGGTTGGCGATACCACGCTGAAGGAAATCGTGCCGCTGTTGAACCGCCAGCTGGGCGACTGGAAAAGCGAAGGCCCGGCACCGAAGGTGAAGGCGGCCGTTGATGTGGCCGTGCCGACCCGTCCGCGCGTGTTCCTGATCGACCAGCCCGGTGCGGTGCAGGCGAACCTGTTCGCCGGCCAGGTGGTGCCGTCTTCGGTGGATCCGGGTTCGGTCCGCTTCGACATCGCCAACGGCGTCCTGGGCGGTGACTTCACTTCGCGCCTGAACATGAACCTACGCGAGGAAAAGCACTGGTCCTACGGCGCCCGCAGCAGTGCCAGCAGCACCGTCGGCCAGCGGCCGTGGATGGCCATGGCGCCGGTGCAGATCGACAAGACCGGTCCGGCGCTGGCGGAAATGCGCAAGGAAATCGCCGAGTTCGCCAGCGGTCAGAAACCGGCTACCGCCGCTGAAGTGCAGCGCATCCGCAACATCCAGACCCTGAGCCTGCCCGGTGCGTATGAAACGGCCAGTTCGGTGCTGGGTACGATCGGCAGCCTGGTGCAGTTCCAGCGTCCGGACGACTACGTGTTCCAGCGCAAGGCGGCCATCGAAGCGATGACCCCGGCGCAGGTGCAGCAGGCTGCCGCAGCGATCAAGCCGGAATCGTTGACCTGGGTGGTGGTCGGCGACCTGAAGCAGACCGAAGCACCGGTCCGCGCGCTGAACCTCGGCGAAGTCAGCATCATCGATGCCGACGGCAACCCGGTGAAGGCAGCCAAGTAAAGGCACGCGCCCCGGCAGTGACGGCCGCTGGCCGTCACGTGGGACGACCCCGCATTTGGTGGGTGACGACCAACGGTCGTCACCCACCTACGCTCACACACCGTTACTTCTTGGTCGGCTCGTTGACGATCGCTTCCAGGTCCTTCTGCAGGTCCGCGAACAGCGGCTGCATGCGCGTCTGGATGGCCACCATCACGTTCTGCATCAGCGCCGGGGTCTTGTCGAGCAGGCTCTGCCCGGCCGAGCTCTCGTAGAACTCGGCCATCGCCAGCACGTCTTCCTTGCTGAAGGTCTGCTTGTACAGGTCTACGTACATCGGCCGCAGCTGCTGCCAGGACAATGCCTGGCGCAGGGTCTGCGCGGTGCGCGCCTGGATCCGCTGCAGCTGCTCCTGCTGCTGCGGGGTCAGCTGGCGTTGCTGGGTGACCTGTTCGAACTGCTGGCGCTGCATGGTCTCGATCTGCGGGAGCATCGAATCGAGCATGGCCTGCGCGCGCGAGGCCGAAAGCAGTCGGTTGATGTCGCCGTCGGTGGGCGGCGCGGCCAACGCAGGAACGGACGCAAGGGCAAGCGCGAGCAGCAGGGCGGTGCGGTGCAGGCGGCGGGAAATGCGGATCATGCGGACGTCCTTCGGGGATGATGCCGCCAGCATACCGCCCGCGTTGGCGAAGGCGACGTGTTGGGGACCTGATCGTGGTGGAACGGCTCGCGATACCGACAGCCAACCGTCACCGGCTACCGTTACAATGGGCCCATGGGTATTGGTCCAGTGGTCATCTCCGCGCAGCTTGTGATCCCCGACGATGAACTCGTCGAGCGGTTCGTGCGTGCCAGTGGCGCCGGCGGCCAGAACGTCAACAAGGTATCGACGGCGGTGGAGCTGCGTTTCGATCTGGCCGGCTCGCCGTCGCTGCCCGAGCCGTTGCGTGCGCGCCTGCTGGTGCGCCGCGACCGGCGCGTGACCGGCGAAGGCGTGCTGGTCATCGACGCGCAGCGTTTCCGTACCCAGGACCGCAATCGCGAGGATGCGCGCGAGCGGCTGGCCGAGTTCATCCGGGCAGGGCTGAGCGTGCCCAAGCCACGCAAGGCCACCAAACCAACCTACGGGTCGACCCTGCGTCGCCTGGACGCCAAGAAAGGCCGCGCGCAGGTCAAGCGCGGCCGCACAACCCGCAACTGGGAGTAAGCCTTGAACCATCCTTCGCCGCTGCTGCCACCCGTGCCGCCGAACATGCCGCAGGTCAAGCCGAATGCCTTCATCCGCTGGATCGCGCGCAGTGCGCTGCGCCTGCGCGGCTGGAAGGTGGTCGGCACCCTGCCCGACGTGCCCAAGGTGGTGATGATCATCGCCCCGCATTCGTCCAACTGGGATGGGTACTGGGGCATGGCGGTGAAGCTGGCGCTGGGCCTGGACGTGCGCGTGCTGGGCAAGGCCTCGCTGTTCTGGTGGCCGTTGGGCCCGCTGCTGCGCAAGCTGGGGGTGATCCCGCTGGACCGCAGCTCGCCGCAGGGCACGGTGGAACAGGCGGTGGCGGTGATCCGTCGCTCGGAAAAGATGTGGTACGCGATCACCCCGGAAGGCACCCGCAAGAAGGTGACCCACTGGAAGGCCGGCTTCCTGAAGATCGCGCGGATGGCCGACGTGCCGATCCTCGCCGCCTACTTCCATTATCCGGACAAGACCATCGGCTTCGGGCCGCTGTTCCATGCCACCGGCAACGACGCGGCCGACATGGCCAGCATCCGCGAGTACTACCGCCCGTGGATCGGCAAGACCCGCGGCACGGTCTGAGCGGCCACAGCGCGGCAGCTCAGGCGCCACGTCCGGCACATGCCGCCGCAGCGCCGTGGGAGTAGGCTGGAAGGCTGGCGGTCAGTCCTGATCGCCCCCCGAGGAGCCTTTTGCATGTCGCGTACCGTCATCCTGGCCGCCGCCATCAGCCTGGCGCTGGCTGCCTGTTCCGGCAAGGAGTCCACCCCCGTGTCCGAAGCCCAGAACGCGCCGGCCCAGCAGCCGGCCGATGCCTCCACCAACCCGCTGCTGAGTGCCAGCACGCTGCCGTTCCAGGCCCCGCCGTTCGACAGGATCCAGGACAGCGATTACCTGCCGGCCTTCGAAGAAGGCATGCGCCAGCACCTGGCCGAAGTGCGCGCCATCGCCGATTCCAGCGAGCCGGCCACCTTCGACAACACCATCGTGCCGATGGAACGTGGCGGTGAAACGCTGACCCGCGTCTCGCGCATCTTCTTCGGCCTGGTGCAGGCCGATACCAACGATGCGCGGCAGAAGATCCAGGAAGAAGTGGCGCCGAAACTGGCCGCCCACCAGGACGAGATCAACCTGGATCCGAAGCTGTTCGCACGGGTGAAGTCGCTGTACGACCAGCGCGCCTCGCTCGGCCTGGATCCAGTGCAGACCCGCCTGGTGGAGCATTACTACGACGGCCTGGTGCGCGCAGGTGCGCAGCTCAACGACGCCGACAAGGCCAGCCTGCGCAAGCTCAACGTGGAAGAAACCACGCTGTCCACCCAGTTCCACACCCGCCTGGTCGCCGCCACTGCCGCCGCCGCCGTGGTGGTGGATGACAAGGCCAAGCTGGCCGGCCTGAGCGAAGACGCCATCGCCACCGCCGCCGCCGATGCCACCGCGCGCAAGCTGGAAGGCAAGTTCCTGCTGCCCCTGCAGAACACCACCCAGCAGCCGGTGCTCGGTTCGCTGAGCAACCGCGAACAGCGCGCCGCCGTGCTGGAAGCATCGGAAACCCGCGCCCAGCGCGGCGATGCCAACGACACCCAGCAGACCGTGCAGCGCCTTGCCCAGCTGCGTGCGCAGAAGGCCAAGCTGCTCGGCTTCGCCACCTACGCCGATTACAACCTTGGCGACCAGATGGCCAAGACCCCGGCTGCCGCGCTGAAGCTGCTGACCGACACCGTGCCGGCCGCCACCGCCAAGGCGCGCGCCGAAGCAGCGGACATCCAGAAGGTCATCGATGCGCAGCATCCTGATGCAAAGTCGGGCGGCTTCAAGCTGGCCGCTTCGGACTGGGACTTCTACGCCGAGCAGGTGCGCAAGGCCAAGTACGACCTGGACGAGTCGCAGATCAAGCCGTATTTCGAACTGGACAACGTGCTGCAGAACGGCGTCTTCTACGCCGCCACCCAGCTGTACGGCATCACCTTCAAGCCGCGCACCGACATCCCGACCTACCACGCGGACATGAAGGTGTATGAGGTGTTCGACAAGGATGGCACCTCGCTGGCGCTGTTCTACACCGACTACTTCAAGCGCGACAGCAAGTCCGGTGGCGCCTGGATGGACGTGTTCGTTGAACAGGACGGCCTGACCGGTGCCAAGCCCGTGGTCTACAACGTGTGCAACTTCACCAAGCCGGCCGCGGGCCAGCCGGCGCTGTTGAGCTTCGACGACGTCACCACGCTGTTCCATGAGTTCGGCCACGCGCTGCACGGCATGTTCTCCAACGTGAAGTACCCCTCGATCGCCGGCACCGCCACCTCGCGCGATTTCGTCGAGTTCCCCTCGCAGTTCAACGAACACTGGGCGCTGGACCCGAAGGTCTTCGCCAACTACGCCAAGAACTACAAGACCGGCGAGCCGATGCCGCAGGAACTGGTCGACAAGATCCTCAAGGCACGCAGCTTCAACCAGGGCTACGCCACCACCGAATACCTGTCGGCGGCGCTGCTCGACCTGGCCTGGCACACCCAGAAGGCCGATGCACCGCTGCAGGACGTGGGCAAGTTCGAAGCAGCGGCGCTGAAGAAGTTCAACGTGGACCTGGCCCAGGTGCCGCCGCGTTACCGCACCAGCTACTTCGACCACATCTGGGGTGGCGGTTATTCGGCCGGTTACTACGCCTACTTCTGGGCTGAAGTGCTGGACCACGATGCGTTCCAGTGGTTCAAGGAGAACGGTGGCCTGACCGCCGCCAACGGCCAGCAGTTCCGCGACAAGGTGCTGTCGCGCGGCAACAGCGTGGAGCTCAGCCAGCTCTACCGCGATTTCCGCGGCAAGGACCCGTCGGTGGAACCGCTGCTCGAGTTCCGCGGCCTGAAGTGAGTTGAACGAACGGCGGGGGAAACCCCGCCGTTCTGCTTTCCGCTCCGGCACCGCGACGCCTGACGCAGGCCGCGCTCCGCGCTCGCCGAGCATGGCTCGGCGCTACCGGTTTCCGTGCCGGCTCACGTTCCTACGTGCACGCGCTCGGCGCGCTCGGCCAGGCCCAGGTGATCCAGCGCGATGTCCAGCGCAAGCACGTAGCTCTGCGCCCCGTACCCGGCTGCGATGCCCAGCCGCTGGCCGATGCCATCGGGCAACCACGGCTCCGCCACAGCGCCGTCGTCGTGCACTTCCACATACGCGTTATGCAGGTGCGGCAGCAGCCGCTGCAGCCGCATGCTGTGCGCGCACGCACCCGGATCCAGCAGCGTCACCTCGCCGCGTGCATGGTCGGCCACGCGCAGCGCATCCAGCAGTTCCTGCTCGGACCCGCAGGCACGGATCGCCACGCTGGTACCGGCATCCACCGCGCGGTGCACCAGCGTTTTAAGCACCAGTGCGGGCAGCGGCTCGGCGGTGCGGATCAAGGCACCGGATGCCTCCGGGCCACGAATGATGAAGATCGACATGGCGCAGCAATCACAATCAAGCGCCAGAGGCGCGGTGAGCACACGATGCGCGCACCACCCGTAAAGCCGCCATGGCGTGCGACGCGACCGCACGTAAAATCTCCGTAGCGACCGGGGTCAGAGTCCTTTTCGCGTAGCGAAAAGGACTCTGACCCCTTTCTGGTGGCGACCGTGAGGAACCGAACCGACCTTCCCACGGTCCTACCCCCACACCTCCCGGAGCTTCGCCATGGATGCCACCGCCCGCCCTCCCGTTACCCAACGCGCGCTGCACTGGCTGAAGAAAGAAGCACTGCCGCTGCTGGTGATGCTCGGCCTGCTGGCCGCCGCGCGCGACACCCTGGCCAACCACTACGTGGTACCCAGCGGGTCGATGCAGCCCACCCTGGAACCGGGTGACCGCGTGGTCGTGGACATGCGCGCGTATGGCCTGCGCCTGCCGTTCACCCAGCACGCGCTGATGGACGTGGGCGCCCCGCAGCGTGGCGAAGTGGCGGTGTTCGATTCCCCCGCCGATGGCACCCGGCTGATCAAGCGCGTGGTGGCCGTGGCCGGCGACCGCGTGGACGTGCGCAACGGCCACCTCAGCATCAACGGCCAGCCGCTGCAGCAGCCCGGTAACCCCGCCGCCGAACAGTTCGGCAGCCGCATCGCGCAGCTCGGCCTGGACATGGGCGGCGGCCCGGACGTGGACGGCGTGGTGGTGCCGCACGGCAAACTGCTGGTGATGGGCGACCATCGCGGCAACAGCTTCGACGGCCGCTTCTTCGGCTTCGTCGATGCTGACAAGGTCTATGGCAAAGCCGTGGCCGTGTACTACCGCCGCGGCGAAGGCCTGGAGTGGCTGCACCTGTAAGCACTGGTGGGTGACGACCGTTGGTCGTCACGCTCTCACTCCAGACTAACCATACGCCAAACATATCAATCCGTACCCATCAGGTTATGGATCGACTCGATGCAGGGGGCTAGCCTGACCCCATCCCCGCACCCCGGCCGCCTCCCACGGCCCTCCCGATCCCATGAACGGTGACACCGCGGCCGCCCTCGAGCGCCGCATCCCCCCAAGCCCCCCGACCGCCACCCCGGCCGCCGCAACCCACATCGAACAAGGCACGCCCGCGTTCCGGCGCACCGCGGTGGCGCTGTTCCTGGCGGGCTTCTCCACCTTCGGCCTGCTGTACACCGTGCAGCCGCTGCTGCCCGAGTTCAGCCGCCACTTCGGCGTGTCCGCCGCCAACAGCGCCCTGGCGCTTTCGCTCAGCACCGGCCTGCTGGCGGTGATGATGCTGATCGCCGGGCTGGTGTCCGACCGCGTCGGCCGCCGCAACGTGATGATCACCGCGCTGCTGGCCTCCACCGTGCTGTCCGCCGCCAGCGCGCTGGTGACCGACTGGACCACGATGCTGGTGCTGCGCGCGCTGCTGGGCGTGGCGCTGAGCGGCGTGCCGGCCGTGGCGATGACCTATCTGGTCGAAGAGATGGACACCCGGGCGATGGGCCTGGCGATGGGCCTGTACATCGGCGGCAACGCGGTGGGCGGCATGAGTGGGCGCTTGATCGCCGGCATCATCGCCGACCACTGGGGCTGGCGCTGGGGCATCGGCGTGGTATCGCTGATCGCCGTCGCCAGCACCCTGCTGCTGTGGATGCAGCTGCCGCCCTCGCGGCACTTCCAGAGCCGTCGCGGCGGGTTGCGCCAACTGCCCTCGCGCTGGCGCCAGCTGTTCGCCGACCCCGGGCTGCCGTGGCTGTTCGCCACCGCGTTCCTGCTGATGGGCGTGTTCGTCACCACCTACAACTACCTGGGCTACCACCTGCTGGCGCCGCCCTATCGGCTCAGCCAGACCGTGGTCGGATTGATCTTCAGCGTGTACCTGGTGGGCACCTTCAGTTCGGCCTGGATGGGCCAGCAGGCGATCCGCCATGGCCGCGGCCGCGTGCTGTCGATCAGCTACGCCCTGATCATCGCCGGCATCGCGCTGCTGGTGATGCCGTGGCTGTGGACGATGGCGATCGGCATCGCGCTGGTCACCTTCGGCTTCTTCGGCGGCCATTCGGTGGCCAGCAGCTGGGTCGGCAGCCGTGCCGGCGCGATCCGCGCCGAAGCATCCGCGTTGTATCTGTTCTCGTACTACCTCGGTTCCAGCGTGCTGGGCGCGGTGGGCGGATTAGCCTACACCGCGTGGGACTGGGTCGGCGTCTGCGTGTTCACCGGCATGCTGACCGTGATCGGTGCCGGCATCGCCTGGAACCTGTGGCGCCGCTTGCCAGCCGTCACTACCGTTCAAACTCCGCCTGCAACAGCGCAGTGAAGTTGCGGATCAACGGCGTCATCCCTTCCCGCCGCCACACCAGCTGCACTTCCGAATGCGCGCCCTGATCCCCCAGCGCCACGAAGCACGCGCCCTCGATCTGGATGTGGTCACATGACGAGGGCAGGATCGCCGCACCCAATCCCGCCGCCGCCAGGCTGATGAGCGTGGACGCCTCACCGGCCTCCTGCACGATGCGCGGCGTGAACCCTGCCGCCGCACACAGCGCGATCATCTGGTCGTGGATGCCGGCACCCACGCTGCGGTGGAAGCCCACGAACGGTTCGTGGGCGAACTGCTGCAACGGCAGCACCGTGCTGGCCGGATCACGCCCGCGCAGGGCAGGGTGGTCGCGGTGCAGCACCAGCGCCAGCGGATCGGTAAACAGGCTGTGCGCCACCAGTTCCGGCGGCAGCACGCGCTTGCGGATGATGCCCACGTCCAGCCGGTTTTCCAGCAGCGCATCGATCTGCTGCAGGGTGTTCATCTCGCGCAGTTGCAAGCGCACCTGCGGGAAGCGCTCGCGGTAACCAAAAATGGCGCGAGGAATCTGTGGCACCAGCGGCGTGGCGCGGGTCAGGCCGATGTGCAGTTCACCCTGTTCGCCGCGCTGCACCCGCTGCACCTCGTCCACCGCCGCGTCCACCTGCGCCAGGATCGCGCGGGCCTTTGCCTGCAGCAGCGCACCGGCTTCGGTCAGCTGCACCCGCCGATGGCTGCGCACGAACAGCTGCGCGCCAAGCAGGTGTTCCAGCTGGCGGATCTGCTGGCTCAACGGAGGCTGTGACATGCCGAGCCGCTCGGCGGCCTGGCCGAAGTGCAGCGTGTCGGCCACGGCGAGGAAGTAGCGGAGATGGCGGAGTTCGATCGACATGGGGGGATTGTAGAGGCCGCAGCCAAAGACATTAGCCACCGTCTCAGTTACAGCCGCGGCAGGATGCGGAATATGACTATGCTAAAGGGGGGGGGGGGGCGGTGTAGAAACGAGCTCATGCCGGGAGCGGGAGGAATGCGATCTCAGGCGAACTCGTCAACAGCGCGAGGGGCCTTGATGGAGTAGTACCCAGGGCGACCAGCATCACTTGAAGGGTGCGTGCAGAATGACTGGTCTGCGTAGTAGGCTCCTGCAGAGGCAGTCAGAGGTCTTGGAAGTCTTGACGTCGTGCACTATCCGGGAGGGGTAGACCTTGTGTGTCGGTTGCCCCAAGTGCGGAAAGACGCCTATCCACATGTGATATTCGCCAAGGCAAGCGACGAGCCAGTGTCTGCAGGCGCGGTGGGGAGGCCAAGCCATTGTGAAGTTAGTAGCCATGGATCGGTGGGGAACATGGTTGTGAAACTGTTCTTTCTGTTGGGAATCCTGGGGATGCTCTTGAGTTATCCCGCGTACTTCTACCTGCTGTTCGAATTCAGGACACGAATGATGCGTGACCATCCCGATCTTTGGAGGCGCAGGGAAAGTGGTGCGCTCTCTTATTCGGGACAATCGGCCTATAGCGCGCTTCGGTCCGTGCGTGATGGAAGTCTCGACGGTGTAAGTCTGAGTGACGCTGTCGTCGACTCTCACCGGTGGGCGACAATCTTGCTCTATGTCGCTATGAGTTGCTTCATGGTCGCTCTCTTCACAGGGCTCTATGAATCGCTATGGGGCGCTGGAAAGCGATGAAGTCGCCATGACCATGCCCAGGAGCGTCACTGCACCTGTACTCCTGCGTCCGCCGATGGGTGGAGCAGCGTTCCGCGATCAGCAGGCAACCATGAGTGTAATCTTCAGATTTGCATTAGTTCTTGTTATTTGCATTTCAAGCGGATGTAAATCAATTCCTCCGACCCTGCAGGGTCGGTTATGCATGAATCCGGCTCTGTATGACCAGATGATAGCGTCGCTTGACGAAGCGCTGGCCGAGTTCGGAATGGAGAAGGGATTTTCGGATATGGAAGATCTATTGGAGCGCCCAGTTCTTCTCGTTTTTTATGCTCCTAAAGCGGACAGTTGGACCCCCTTGGTGCTTAGTGATGTCAAGGCCGCAGGTGCCGTAGATGTTTGGATATTTCATCAGAAGTTTAAATCTTCTGACGAATATAATAAGTTTGTTAACGTTGTTACAGATAGGCTGAGGCGCTTTGGATCTTTGGAGTTGACCACTTATCCCGTCGAAGCTCCCTGCCCTGCAAACTAGCTTGCAAGTCGTAAAGGTCTACTGAGCCAGGTGCGGTTTGAGTGACGCCATAGAGTCTTCATTGCTTCCGCCGTTGGCCGGCATATTTTACGTACTGGCCGTGTGTCTCTACTGCGGATGGGACCGTGCGGCCGGGGTATTACCTGCTCCATGCGCGCTTCAGTCGGGTCCCGCTGCTTGCGATTGGTGAGGGTGTGGTGGCGCCGGTTGTTGTTGCGGGGCGCTTGCAGGGGGTTACCCAGCTGACGGCCGTGCGCACGATTTCTAAGATCCGGAGGCTTGGTCGAAGACGCCGCGTTGCACGATGAAGTATGGCGAGGGAGTTTATCCGTTGCCTAAGCTCGATCTTGAGGTGGTTGGAGGGGCGCGGGCGACTGATGTCGTTGACGGCCAATGGCCGTCACTACCGCGCGGACGAACACATACTGCTTACATGCTGCCTGATGGATCTATCAATGTCGGAAGAATTACCATTCCAAAGCGGTGAGTTCGCGAGGTTGCTGACATCTAATGAGAAGTTGATTGTGTCTCACTTATTGGGCGGATCAACTCCAGTCGGGCTGGCTGAAGGATGGTTGGATTCTGCGACCGTAATTCCCATGGACGACGGTGGGATGGGGAGCTTACGTTTTGCCTCCACGGACTCCCCTCGGGGGATAACAGAAACCTCGGGCGAGTATTCTTTCCAAGATGATGATGGTGTCGAGGTCCTCGTGTCTCTGAATCTAAACGAAGACGGACTGCCTTTTGAGTTGGATGTATGGAAAACGGATTTTCAACCATTATTGGGTGAGCTGAAGCTACCGCGATGAATTGCCGAAGGTTGCGCTGAAGGCTTGAATTTGGATATTGGCGGTACACAGGTTTTGCTCCAACGCCGCTTCATCGTCATCGTTGCTCGCCGACGCTCACACCAAGCTCCACACCCAACGCCTGCATCGCCCCGATGACCGTGCTGAAGTTGAGCGGGCGCTTGCCGGACAGTTGCCGGTACAACACGTCTGCCGGTACGCCGCAGGCACGCGCCATGCTTCGCAGGGCATGGCGGTCGGCGAGGTAGCACAGGGCTTCGGCAAACACGTGCGGGTCACCGCCGCCTTCCACGATGCATGCATCCAGGTAGGCCGCAATGTCAGCGGGATCAAGCGGGCGTTGCGTCGGGTCGTCGGTCTGCGCGGACAGTACGCGCGTTGCGCTCCTCATCGTTTGTCTCTCAGGGGGCGCCAGCCACGCACACGCGGCTTGGGCCTGTGCCGGCATGCCACGTGGCCCGGCGTCGGGTCGGCGCTGGCCACCCGCACTGGAGGGTTGAAAAGAGCATGCAGGCACGACCTGCAGTGGTGAGTCGAATGCATGGCACAACCTCGCGTCGCGGTTGGCCACCCGAGCCAAGGCAGGGGTGGCGGACGATGCGGGTTGGGATACCGGTGCCTATTGCTGAATAACCGGCGGATACAGGGAATCCCATCGCATCGCCCGCCGTATGACCGGCAAGGCAGTGCATTCTCCGCCGGGCCCAAAGGGCAGCGACAGAGGTATCAGCAACAAGCAGTCAGGATGCCAATCCCGGCGAGCAGATGTGAATGCCCGCGTCATCATCCTGCAGTTAGTCCGGCAGGCGTCCATGAGGAAATCTGTGTTTTGATGTGGATGGTTCGGATGCGCCACTTATGGGAAGTCATGCACCACGGGTATGCAGAGATTCCGGATGATGTGACCAGTCGATCATGGACGGGGGATGCGCCCTCACTCATGACCCTACGAGAGAGATAGCAGATGACGCTTTTCGATGCGATTGAGCTGGATCGCGCCGGTGACCTTCCAGCGGCTGCCTCCGCTTACGAGGCTTGTCTCATCGAAGGGCGTGATCTCCCGCAGGCGATGGCGAACTTGATGGCTTTGTATTTTCAGTCGACAGACTACGGCGTGTGGAGCGGTTCGGGACTGGACCTGGCTTTCGTCCGTCACGCAGGCGAGCGGTTGGGGCAGCTGATCCAGGACGCGGAGCAGGATGAGCTGCGATGGAGCGAAGTCGGGTTCTGGGCCCGTTACATCAAATGGGCAGACTGGGGCGAGGTGTTTTCAATCGAGGAGTGCAGGGAGTTCATGAGGCGCGATCCCGCCAACATTGAGCCCGCGTTTCATCTCTATGCCCTGACAGGCGAGCGTGAGGCCGACGCCGTGAGTTTGTTGCATCCCAAAGGCGGGCTGCCTACCGTGCGTGCGTCCTATGTTTCTGCCGTCGTGCAAAGTGCGATGGACGTGCGGAAGGGGCGCGGAGTGCGTCCAGACGTCCCAGTGAAGGAATAGAAATGAAAGCAGGTTGGTCGTGGTTGTTGCTGGTCGTCTGCCTCGCAGGCTGTACAGACCGAGAGCCCGCCCCGAAGGCAGTGGCCAGGGATATCTGTGCCGGTAGGATGGCACGTTGGGGGTGGTGGAGGGGACGCCGGGGACTGACGGGGTTGACGGCCAGTGGCCGTCAGTACCGGGTTCCAGTGAGAGCTGTGACGACCAACGGTCGTCACCCACCAGGAGTGCGGTCGTCAACCACCAGGACTGCGGCCGTCACCCACCAGAAGCGCGGTTGCTTGACGGCTAGCAGCCGTCACTACCTGGTTGTCAGCGTTCGGAGTGGCCGCTCTGGTCGTATTCGCGGGGCGAGAACAGTTCGGGCTGGATCATTTCGACGAAGGCGCGGGCCTGCGGGGACAGGGCTTTGCCGCGGCGTACGATCACGCCGTAGCTGCGTTCCGGGAACCATTCGCGCATGGAGCGCGCCACCAGCTTGCCGGGGTCGGCATCGTTGAGGCACAGCGCCGGCACGATGGAGATGCCCATGCCCATCGCCACGTACTGCTTGATCACTTCCCAGCCGCCCACTTCCAGCGCCACGGTGTAGGGCAGGCGGTGGCGCTGGAATACCTGGTCCACCAGCCGGTAGGTGATCTGGCGCTTCGGCGGCAGCACCAGCGGGTGCCTGGAGATCGCCTCCAGGCTCAGCGTGCCGCGCGCCAGCGGATGGTCATGCGGGGTGATCAGCATCTGCTCGAAGCGGTAGGCCGGGGCGTAGCTCAGGTCGGCCGGTACGTCGGTCATCGATCCCACCGCCAGGTCGGCGGCGTCGTCGCGCAGCAGGTCGGTGCCGTCGGCGCTGATGGCGTTGTGCAGGGTCAGCCGCACGTCCGGGTGCAGCTGCCGGAAGCGCTCGATGATGCGTGGCAGCAGGTACAGGATGGTGGAACTGTTGGCCGCGATGTTCAGCTCGCCGGCGTCCATGCCGCTCACCTTGTCGCGGAAGCGTGCCTCCAGGCCGTCCAGGTCCTCCACCAGTGGCTGGGCCATTTCGAACAGCAGTTGGCCCTCGCGGCTGGGGACCAGGCGCCGCCCGCTGCGTTCGAACAACACCACCCCCAGCTCCCGCTCCAGGGCCTGCAACTGCTGGCTGATGGCCGGCTGGCTGACGAAAAGTGCCTCCGCCGCGCGTGAAACCGAGCCCAATCGCACCGTCTGGCAGAACGCCCGCAACGGCTTCAGCCGATCGGATTTGTAGGAAAAACGGGGACTTGGCGGCGGGCGTGTGGGCATGGTGTAACGAGTATAAGCACAACTTATCCAATGCATTGCAATAACTGCTTTGTCAAATACATGGGCCGGGAAGCACGGTAGGGCCATCCCTTGCTGCTGGAGTGTCCTGATGTCCGCCGTTGCTTCCGCCATCCCGTCGCCGCCTGCCAAGCCCACCCCGGGGATCACCCTGACCACCCAGGTGGCCGGCCAGTCGGCGCTGTTGCCGGCCCCGCTGCTGGCCCTGCTGGTGTCCCTGCACCGTGCGGTGGAACCCGGCCGCCAGGCCCGCTTGGCCGCCCGCCTGCAGCGCCAGGCGTTCTTCGATCAGGGCGGGCTGCCGGACTTCCGCGCCGATACCGCGCCGATCCGCGCCGAGGACTGGAAGGTGGCGCCGCTGCCGGCGGCGTTGCTGGACCGCCGCGTGGAGATCACCGGCCCGACCGACCCGAAGATGGTCATCAACGCGCTGAACTCCGGGGCCAAGGTGTTCATGGCCGACTTCGAAGACGCCACCGCGCCGACCTGGCGCAACCTGCTGGCCGGCCAGCAGTCGCTGATCGGTGCGGTGCGTGGCGACCTGCAGTTCACCGCTCCGGCCAGCGGCAGCAAGCCGGCCAAGCACTACACGCTGCGTCCGTACGAAGAACGCGCGGTGCTGATCGTGCGCCCGCGCGGCTGGCACCTGGACGAAAAGCATGTGCTGGTGGATGGCCAGCGGCTGGCCGGCGGACTGTTCGATGCGGCGGTGTTCGCCTACCACAATGCCCGCACGCTGATGGCCAACGACCGTGGCCCGTATTTCTACCTGCCCAAGCTGCAGAGCATGGAAGAGGCGGCGCTGTGGGAAACCGCGCTGTCGCACATCGAGGGCATGCTCGGCCTGCCGCACGGCCAGATCAAGGTCACCGTGCTGATCGAAACGCTGCCGGCGGTGTTCGAGATGGACGAGATCCTGCATGCGCTGCGCGATCGCATCGTCGGCCTGAACTGCGGGCGCTGGGATTACATTTTCTCCTACCTGAAGACCTTCCGCCGGCATGCCGACAAGGTGCTGCCCGAGCGCGGCCAGGTGACCATGACCCAGCCGTTCCTGAAGGCCTATTCGGAACTGCTGATCCAGACCTGCCACCGCCGTGGCGCGCATGCGATGGGTGGCATGGCAGCGCAGATCCCGATCGGCAACGATGCGGCCGCCAATGAACAGGCGATGGCGCGGGTGCGCGCGGACAAGCTGCGCGAAGTGACCGCCGGCCATGACGGCACCTGGGTCGCGCACCCGGCGCTGATCCCGGTGGCGATGGCGATCTTCGACGAGCACATGCCCGGTGCGAACCAGCAGCAGGTGCTGCGCCAGGACGTGCGCGTGGACCGCGACCAGCTGATCGCACGGCCGCCGGGCAGCATCAGCCGCGCTGGCTTCGAAGGCAACGTGGAAGTCTGTGTGCGCTACCTGGCGGCATGGCTGGATGGCAACGGCTGCGTGCCGATCCACAACCTGATGGAAGACGCGGCCACCGCCGAGATCAGCCGCAGCCAGCTGTGGCAGTGGCTGCATACCCCCGGCCAGCAGCTGGACGACGGCACCGCCATCGATGCCGCGCTGCTGGACAACACGCTGGTCCAGCTGCCGGCCCGCCTGGGCGACCGCGCGGCCCTGCCCGGTGGCGGCCGCGTGGACGAAGCGATCGCCCTGCTGGCCGAGCTGAGCCGCGCCGACGAACTCAACGATTTCCTGACCCTGCCGGCCTACGCACGCATCGACTGACGCCTGCGCCGGCCCGCTTTTCCTTCCTGCTGTAGCAATGACGAACGGGAGATAGACATGAGCACGCTGCCCACTGCCGAACAGATCCAGCACGACTGGGACACCAACCCCCGCTGGCAGGGGATTGAACGCAACTACACCGCCGCCGACGTGGTGCGCCTGCGCGGCACGGTCCACGTGGAGCACTCGCTGGCCCGGCTGGGGGCGGAAAAACTGTGGAGCTACCTGCAGGAAAAGGACTTCGTGAACGCGCTGGGCGCGTTGACCGGCAACCAGGCCATGCAGCAGGTGAAGGCCGGCTTGAACGCCATCTACCTGTCCGGCTGGCAGGTCGCCGCCGATGCCAACCTGGCCGGCCAGATGTACCCGGACCAGTCGCTGTACCCGGCCGATTCGGTGCCGGCGGTGGTCAAGCGCATCAACAACACCCTGCTGCGCGCCGACCAGCTGCACCATGCCGAAGGCAAGGACGAGATCGACTTCCTGCAGCCGATCGTGGCCGATGCCGAGGCGGGCTTCGGCGGCGTGCTGAACGCCTTCGAGTTGATGAAGGCGATGATCGAAGCCGGTGCCGCCGGGGTGCATTTCGAAGACCAGCTGGCTTCGGTGAAGAAGTGCGGCCACATGGGCGGCAAGGTGCTGGTGCCGACCCGCGAAGCCATCGAGAAGTTGAACGCGGCCCGGCTGGCGGCCGACGTGCTGGGCGTGCCGACCCTGCTGGTGGCGCGTACCGATGCCGAGGCGGCCGACCTGCTGACCAGCGACATCGATGCCAACGACCAGCCGTTCGCCACCGGCGAGCGCACCACCGAAGGCTTCTACAAGACCCGCAATGGGCTGGACCAGGCGATCAGCCGCGGCCTGGCCTACGCCCCCTATGCCGACCTGGTGTGGTGCGAGACCGGCAAGCCGGACCTGGAGTTCGCACGCAAGTTCGCCGAGGCCATCCACGCGAAGTTCCCGGGCAAGCTGCTGGCCTACAACTGCTCGCCCAGCTTCAACTGGAAGAAGAACCTGGACGACGCCACCATCGCCAAATTCCAGACCGAGATCGCCAAGTACGGCTACAAGTTCCAGTTCATCACCCTGGCCGGCTTCCACGCGTTGAACTACTCGATGTTCAACCTGGCCCACGGCTATGCGCGCCGCCAGATGAGTGCCTTCGTGGAGCTGCAGGAAGCCGAGTTCGCCGCCGCCGACCGCGGCTTCACGGCGGTCAAGCACCAGCGCGAGGTGGGTACCGGCTACTTCGATGCGGTGACCCAGGCGATCCAGCAGGGCCAGTCCTCCACCACCGCCCTGACCGGGTCCACCGAGGAAGAGCAGTTCAGCGCCGGCCGCGCGGCGTGATGTGAAGAAGGGAAGGGAGCGGCCACACCCCTGGCCGCTCCCACCCGCAGCCCGCGTTCAACCCCCTGATATTCCACGCACGGATGCAGGAAAATGGGACGCAGCGCACAGTTGCAAGCGGTGATATGCTCCGCACCTCAGGATGGGAAGTCTGATCGGCAGGGCAGGGGAATGACTGGCAGGGGCGCGGTCGTAGACGTGGTGGAACGATCAGGCATTGCCACCACGGCGATGGCTGAGATCGTGCACGCCGTCCTCAGCCCGGAAGAGTTCGACCTGTTCGCCCGCTTCGCCCACCGTCGCACCCTGCGCGCAGGCGATTGCCTGTTCCGTCGCGGCCACCGCGGCAGCAGCATGTTCGTCATCGCCGAAGGCGAGATCGAACTGGATTTCGGCGAAGACCTGGTGCTCAAGCGCCTGGCGGGCAGCGAGTTCTTCGGCGAGCTCGGCCTGCTGATCGGTGACCACCTGCGCAGCGCCGATGCGCGCGCCACCTGCGATACCGATGTGCTGGAACTGGGCCATGTCGATTTCCATCGGCTGGTGGAAACCGAGCCCGGCCTGATCGCCTATTTCCTGCGCCGTACCATCATGCGTGTGGTGGGCAACGAACAGGCGCTGATCAGCCAGCTGCGGCGCCGCAACCATGATCTGGAAACCGCGCTGGACAACCTGTACGTCACCACCCACCAGCTCCGCGATACGCGCGAACTGGTGCGGACCGACGAACTGACCGGGCTGCACAACCGGCGCGGACTGGCGCTGTACCTGCAGGAATGCCGGGCGCACGAAGATGGCCCAGCGCAGGGCCTGCTGCTGATCGACTGCGACCGCTTCAAGCAGATCAACGACGAGTTCGGCCACCAGGCCGGCGACCGCGTGCTGCAGAGCGTGGCCAACATCCTGCGTTCGATGGCCGGTACCGAAGACCTGGCCTGCCGGCTGGGCGGCGATGAGTTCTGCCTGCTGCTGCGCCGTGCCAACGCGGAGATCGTGCAGCATGCCGCCGAGTTCGTGCTGACGGCCGTGCATGGCCTGATCGAACGCAGCCACGGCACCCCGCACGTGTGCTTCCTGAGCATCGGCGCCAGCCTGGTGCACCCCACCGCCGACTGGAGCGAGTGGTACGCCAACGCGGACCGTGCGCTGTACCAGGCCAAGCGGGATGGCGGCGACCGGCTGTGCTGGCCGCACGACGTCGTCGAAACCGGCTGAGCGGAGATTCCCATGAACGGTGGCACGGAAGCGACCTCCCACGTCCCGCAGTTGCGCGCGCTGCTGTTCACCGACCTGTGTGATTCCACCACGCTGGTGGAGCGCATCGGCGATGCCGCCGCTGCCGAACTGTTCCAGCAGCACGACCGCCTGGTACTGGCGATGCAGCAGCGCTGGCGCGGCCAGCAGATCGACCGCTCCGACGGCTTGTTCGTGCTGTTCGAGCGGCCGGTGGATGCGCTGGGCTTCGCGCTGGATTACCAGCAGGCGCTGCGCCAGCTCGGCCAGGCCAACAAGGTGCCACTGCTGGCGCGCGCTGGCCTGCACGTTGGCGAAGTGATCCTGTGGAACAACAGCGCCGAGGCGATCGCACTGGGGTCCAAACCGGTTGAGGTGGAAGGCCTGGCCAAGCCGATGGCTGCGCGCCTGATGCAGCTGGCGCGGCCGGGACAGGTGCTGTTGTCGGCCACCGCCGAATCGATGGTGCGCCGGGTTGCCGACAGCCTGGGGGAGGTCGGCAAGGGGCTGAAGTGGAAGTCGTACGGGCGTTGGCGCTTCAAGGGCGTGGCGCAGCCGATGGACGTCTATGGGGTCGTTTCCGAGGACGTCCCGGCGGTGGGTCGCCCGCGTCCCACGCCCAAGGCGATCCGCGATATCCCGTTCTGGCGCCGGCCGATGGCGATGGCCGCCGAAGCGATGTTCGCGGTGATGCTGGTGCTGGGGGGCTGGCTGCTGCTGCGGCCGCAGCCGGCGATCGCCTTCGCCGAGCGCGACTGGGTGGTGCTGGCCGACGTACGCAACATGACCGGCAACAGCCTGCTGGATGATTCGATGGACCTGGCCCTGCGGGTCAGCCTTGAACAATCCCGCTACGTCAACGTGCTCAGCGACCTGAAGGTGCGTGACACCGAAGCACGCATGCGCCGCAATCCCGATGCTCCGCTGGACAGGAAGGCGGCAGTGGAAGTGGCGATCCGCGAGGGCGCCCGTGCCGTGCTGATTCCTTCCATCGCCGAGGTCAACGGACGCCTGCGCGTGGCGGTGGAAGTGGTGCAACCGCGCGACGGGGTCACGGTGTTCACCGAGTATGCGGACGGACGTGGGCTGGAGTCTGCGCTGCGTTCCACCGATACCGTCGTCGCCTCGTTGCGCACGCGCCTGGGTGAAGCCCTTTCCGACGTGCACAGCAATGCCCGGCCGCTGCCGCAGGTCATCACGCCGGACCTGGATGCACTTCGCGCCTACGCCGAAGGCAGCAACGCACTGGCAGACCGGCGTTACAGTGAGGCACTGCAGTTCTTCGAGCAGGCGCTCAAGCTCGACCCGGAGTTCGCCTTCGCCCACGTCGGCAGGATGCGGATCCACATGGCGCGCGGCGAGGTCAACCAAGCCATGGCGTCGTATCGCAGCGCAGTGGCGCTGCGCGAACGGCTGCCCCCGCGCGACGTGTTGTACCTGGAAGCCTGGGGAAAGCAGCTCGACGGTGCGCCGATCAGCGAGGTTGCCGCGAAATGGAAAATGCTGACCGATCTGTATCCGGACTACTACGCCGGGTATATGAATCGAGCGCGCGCGCTGTACTCGCTGGGCGACTACACCAATGCCCTGAACGCGGCCCGTCGCCTGCTGGCCACGCAGAATCCGATGCGATCGGCGGCCCATGATTTCGTCGGCCGGATCGAACTGGCGATCGGCCGCCACGACACCGCGCGGCGGCATTTCCGCACGGCCAATACGCTGGCCGGACGTACCGCCAGCACCCGCCTGGGGATCGTGTACGCGGTAGAGGGTGACATGCCCGCCGCGCTGGCCAACATCAAGGACGTGCAGGCCTCCAACATGGGCCAGCAGCTCGAACGCGCTGCGGTGCTGGTGGACGCCAATGATGCGTCCAGTGCGATAGCGGGCCTGCAGACTCTGCGCGATGGCTGCGGCGAAGAGGTCATGTGCACCCTGGTCGACGTGGTGGTGAAGAACCTGCAGGGCATAAGCGGGGTGCAGCACCGGGGGTATCGGCAGGACATCCTGAAGCTGCTGCACGAACTGGATGGCGAGGTCGCCGTTCCGGACCAGCAGGAAGTGGCGTTCATCGTGGCCGCAACCGCCTACGTGGCACAGCGAGGCGACCACTCACCCGGCAACCTGCTGCCGCTCATCAAGCGGCAGATCGCCACGCGCGGCGGTGATCGCTCGGCGCAGATGCTGGTGATCGTCGAAGCAACGCAGGCCCGCCTTGATGGCCATCCGGAGCGCGCGCTGGCGATGCTCAAGCCGATGGTCGACGGACGCGAGCTCTACCAGGTGCATGCCGCGTTGCGCGACGCCTATCTTGCGATGGACGATGCCGCCAGCGCGCTGGTCGAACAGAAATGGCTCGCACGCCATCGTGGCCTGGCCTATGCCGAAGACAACGGCAACTACATCCTGCAGGCACTGAACGTGCGCGACAGTCACGACCCACGCGGACAGCCGGCCCGTGGGCCGGCCGCGCTGGCCGTGGCGGCTCAGCCTTCCAGTGCTTCCTGGACCTTGCCGGCTTCGAAGCAGTAAGGCACATCGAAGGAGCCGCGCAGGGCGACGTGTGCCTGCAGCTGCTGCGATACCGAAGCGAACTCTTCCTTGCTGGCCAGCGCCTGCACCGGATCGCACACCGGTCCGGTGAGGTCGGCGACAACACCGAGGCCAGCAAGTGCCTCGGTCGGGCTTGCCGCGAACGCGGAACGGAACGCGTCATCGTTCTGCAGGCGGTCCAGCAGCGTGGCAGCCTGTGCCGGCGTGAGCGGGGTACGTGCGGGGGGAGTTGCCATGGTCGTCGTCCTGGTTGGGTTGGCTCAAGTAGGCTATAGCGGCATATCCGTGCAGAGGTTTAGCAGAGGATGGCTGCATCGGCGCGATGCGTTGCAGCCTAGAATTGTGCAAGCCTCCTGCTGGACATCTTCATGCGCTTCCGCCGTTGCTCCACCCTCATGATGCAGGTCAAGGAAGACCGTGGACTGGATCTGCAGTCCGTGCTGCAAGGGCGCGCCGAACTGCAGACCTTCCTGGCCTGGCAGGCGTTGGCCGGCCATCTGGATGAGCCGGTCGTGCTGAGCGAAGAAGAGGTCAGCGCCTTGGGCAGGATTCCACAGGAAGAGTGGAGCCAAGCCGATGCGTACGAGGGCTGCAGCCAGATCCTGCGCGGATTGATCGTCAAGGGCCTGGTGATCAGCGATGAAGAAAGCGCCGCTGGGTTCGGCGACGCCGATGCGCGCGTGCGGGCCTTGAACGGGTGGCCACTGACCGCGCTGGCACATCGCGCGGGGCGCTGGAGGGGCGTGGACAGCGCCCATGAAATGCGCAGCAACAACCTGGTCACCGCGGTGGAACTGCATGGCCGTTACGGCCCGCCCCCCGCGGCGGTAAGCCACCACGAAGGCACGCCCATCCCGTTGCCGGTCGCCGCAGACGAGGACTTCGATGAACTGATGTCGCGCCGGGTCACCTGCCGCAATTTCGATCCGGACCGCGCGCTGCCGCTGCCGACCGCAGCGAGGATCCTGAAGCGCACGATCATGGCGCACGCGGTGATCCAGCCGGCCCCGGACATGCAGATCCTGAAGAAGAACATTCCCTCCGGCGGTGGCCTGCATCCGCTGGAAACCTATGCCGTGGTACGCAACGTGGAGGGCCTGGAAAACGGCATCCACCACTACGATCCGATCAGCCACTCACTGCGCCGCCTGCCCGACCAGCCGGACGACCTTGATGGCCGCATCCGGCTGATGCTTGCGGGCCAGGACTGGTTCGTCGATGCCGCGTTGCATCTGATCCAGGTGGCGCGTTTTCCCAGGAATTTCTGGAAGTACCGCAGCCACCCCAAAGCGTACCGGGCGATCCTGCTGGACGCCGGCCACTTGTCGCAGCAGCTCGCCATCAGTGCGACCCTTGAGGGGGTCGCGTCCTACGTAACGGCCGCGATCAACGAGTTCGACATCGAAGACACATTGAGCCTGGACGGGATAGCGTCCAGCCCGGTGATGATGTGCGGCATCGGCTGGCGCGCGCAGCAGCTGACCACCACCGAATTCGATCCCGCAGAACGCATCTGGATCAACGGCAAGCAGCACCGGTAACGGTAGCGCCGAGCCATGCTCGGCTGCTCTCTATCCGTAAACCTGAAACTTTCCGCCGCTGCGCAAGCGCGCATCCTGAAGGTTCCATGGCCCCCAGGGACCTGTCGAAGGTGGGGCGGGGTGGGTTGGCGGGGGCGTTGAGCGCCATGGATGGCGCGAAACGAGGCCCGCATGGACGCAGTTTTTGCCGTCCCCCGTTCAGCCCCACCGCCCGGCCCAAACCGATAGCTCGACAACAGCACCCCGCGAGGGGGCGCACCCGTTCGACCGCTCAGATGCTCAACCGGACATCGCCGCCGGGCGTCACGAACTCTCGCCCGCTGCGCACCAGCACACGCCCATCCTCCAGTTCGTAACGTGGCTCGGCGCGCTGGTCCTGCGCGGATGTATCTTCCTGCTTGAACTCGATGATGATGCGGCTTTCGCCATTGGAATCGGTCGCGGGAAACTGACGGAACGACATCGTCTACCTCCTTCACTCCACGGGTCTGCGGGGCAAGCGTGCGCCGCCGCTTGTTATCCGCGCGTGGTCAGTCGATGAACTGCAGGCGAGCCAGTTCCGCGTACAGGCCGCCTTCGGCCAACAGCTGCTCGTGGGTGCCCTGGGCGATGATGCGGCCGTGGTCCATCACCACGATGCGGTCGGCCTTGAGGATGGTCGCCAGGCGATGCGCGATCACCAGCGTGGTGCGGCCTGCCATCAGGCGTTCAAGCGCCTGCTGCACGGCGCGTTCGCTCTGCGCGTCCAGCGCGCTGGTCGCTTCGTCCAGCAACAGGATCGGGGCATCCTTCAACAGGGCGCGGGCGATGGCGATGCGTTGCTGCTGGCCGCCGGACAGGCGTGCGCCGCGCTCGCCCAGCTCGCTGTCATACCCTTCCGGCAACGCACGCAGGAACTCATCGGCTTCGGCGGCGCGGGCCGCGGCTTCCACCTCGGCATCGCTGGCCTCCAGCCGTCCATAGCGGATGTTGTCGCGCGCGCTGGCGGCGAACAGGGTGGGCTGCTGCGGCACCAGCGCCAGCTGCGCGCGCAGCGCCGCTGGATCCATCGCGCGCAGGTCGATGCCGTCCACGCTCAACGTACCGGAGCGCGGATCGTGGAAACGCAGCAACAGCTGCAGCACGGTACTCTTGCCGGCACCGGAGGGGCCCACCAGCGCGACCGTTTCGCCGTGCCGCACATGCAGGCTGAAATGCTCCAGCGCGGCAGTGTCCGGGCGCTGCGGGTAGTGGAACACCACGTCGTGGAAACGGATCTCGCCGCGCAATGGAACCGGCAACACCGCCGGCGAGGCCGGCGCGCGGATCTCAACGTCTTCCTGCAGCAGTTCACTGATGCGCCCCATGCCGCCGGACGCGCGCTGCAGTTCGTTCCACACTTCGGCCAGGGCCCCTACCGACCCGCCACCGATCAGCGCGTACAGCACGAACTGTCCGAGCGTACCGGCAGACAGGCGACCGGCGATCACGTCGTGCGCACCCAGCCAGAGCACGCCGACGATGGCGCCGAACACCAGCAGGATGGCGCTGGCGGTGACCAGCGACTGCGCGCGGATGCGCCGCCGGGCCGCACGGATCGAGTCTTTCAGCGCATGGTCGAAGCGGCCGCGTTCGTAGGGCTCGCGTGCGTGTGACTGTACGGTGCGGACCGCGCCCAGGGTTTCAGCGGCCAGGCTGTTGGCGTCGGCGATGCGGTCCTGGCTGTCGCGCGAAATCCCGCGCAGGCGGCGCGCACCCAGCACGATCGGCAGTACCGCCAGCGGAATCCCGAGCAGTGCCCAAGCGGCCAGCCGCGGGCTGGTCACGAACAGCATCACCAAGCTGCCGACCACGGTAACGCTGCTGCGCAGGGCCACCGACATGGTGGAGCCGATCACGCTGCGCAGCAGTTCGCTGTCGGCGGTCAGGCGCGAGACCAGTTCACCACTGCGATTGCGGTCATGGAAGCCGGCGCCGAGCGTGATCAGGTGGCCGTACAGCTGCGCGCGCAGGTCGGCGACGACCTTTTCGCCGAGCAGCGAGACGAAGAAGAAACGCGCGGCGGTTGCCAGCGCCATCACCACCGCCACCACCATCAGCAAGGCGAAGGCGCGGTTGATCTGGCCGCCTCCGGTGAAGCCATGGTCGATCATCTGCTTGACCGCCGGTGGCAGGCTGAGCGTGGCCGCCGAGGACACCGCCAGCGCCACCAGCCAGGCACTGAACAACCCCACGTGGCGGCGCACGAAGGGCCACAGCGTACCCAGGCTGCCAAGGCGCTTGAGGGCGGGGCGGGACGCGTCGGTGTCAGTCATCAGGGTGGGACTCGGAAGGAGAGTGCAGGCGTACCCGGTTACGGGTGGCGTCGCGCAGGCGCGTTTTCAATGCATCGCACTGGTCGGCCGGCAGTTCGACCCGCATGCTGGCGCCATCGGCGGTGAAGGTTTCTTCCTGCTTGACCGCCAGGTGAGCGGCGAGGGCGGCGTGCAGTGCGCCCAGGTCCTCGAACGGCGCGTGGATCTGCAGGTGTGCCAGCGCCACCAGCGGCTCACGCGGCGCGGTCCGCAGGCACTCGGCGGCGGTACCGCCGTAGGCGCGCACCAGCCCGCCGGCGCCCAGCTTGATGCCGCCATACCAGCGGGTGACCACCACCATGACCCGGTCGAAACCCTGGCCGTCGATGGCCGCGAGGATCGGGCGACCGGCGGTGCCTGATGGCTCGCCGTCATCGCTGGAACGGTACTCATTGCCATGCCGGTAGGCCCAGCAGTTGTGGGTGGCATCGGCCACGGCGACCTGCTGCAGGAACTCCAGGGCGTGGCCGGCATCACGGATCGGCGCGGCGTGGGCCAGGAAGCGACTGTGCTTGATCTCCAGGCAGTGGTCGACGGCAGCGGCGAGGGTATCGAGCATCCCTGCGATCTTACCGTGCGCACGCCAGGCACGTGCCGACCAGGGCGCGGAGTCAATCGGCGAGCAGCGGCTGCAGATCGCGCGGGAGGCGGGTTTCCGGATACTGCGCCAGGTAACGCTCCAGGCTGGCGCGCGCCAGATCCACGTCACCGGCGTCACGCCGATGGCGGATCTTCTGCAGCCACTGCCGCCGCGTAAGCCGTGCATCGGCCTCCACTTCCTGCTGCACCGCCGCTGCACTCAGTGGTGCCGATGCCGTCGCAGCAGCTTCCTCGGCGGTGTCCTGCGCAGCCGTGTCCTGCGGCGTGCGTGCGGGCTTGGCGAACGCCTCCGCGGCAGGCGCCGGTGCGGCCATCACCGCCGCTGCAGGTGCGGGTGCGGCTGGCGGCGCCGGCCGCGATGGGGCCACGCGCGCCGATTCCGCTGCGCGTGCGCGGAATGCCTGCGGCACGGGCGCGGCGTCCACCTGGGCGGGCGCGGTTGCCTGCGCCGGTGCCTCCAGTGCCTGCCCCTGCACGGGCGGCCTCGGCGCTGGCTCAGGTTGCGCACGCTGCGTGGCGGCACTGCCAGGCGTTGCAGGCGCTGTATCTGCGACGGGTCGTGGCGCAGGTGGATCAGCTTCCGGGCGGGGAGCGGGCGTGGCCATCTCCTGCAGCGATGGAGCCGGCGGCGGCTCCCGCTGTGGCTGCATCTGCCAGGCCAGCCCGACGGCGAAAACCACCGACGCGGCAATGCCCGCCACCGTCGGCCAACGCGCACGACGATGCTGCCGGCGCTGGGCCTGCGCCGGTGCGTCGTCCGCGCCCATGGGCCCGGTATCCTGCCCGGCGGCCGCGGACTGCACCGAGGCCCGCGCGGCAGCCAGCACGGCGGCATCCACGGCGGGCGGCGGTGCCTTGTCCAGCCGGCCACCCAGCAGCCGGGCCAGTTCGCGCTCTTCAGGGGTGAGGGGATCGCGGCTGTTCATGGGGCCAATCCTGCACGCAGTTTGTCCATCGCATAGCGCAGGCGCGACTTCACCGTTTCCCGGCCGACGCCGGTGACCTCGGCGATCTCCTCCAGGCTGAGTTCCTGCTCCAGTCGAAGCAGCAGCACCTCGCGTTGCTCCGCCGGCAGGGCATCCATCGCCTGCTGCACCCGGCGCCGTTGTTCGAAGCCGCTCAGTTCGGTTTCCGGGGTGTGGCCGTCGACCACCGCTTCCACCCGCGCTTCGGCGTCAGGCGGTGCGGGTGGCCGGTGGCGCGCCGCGCGCCAATGATCGTTCAGGCGGTTATGCGCGATGCGGAACAGCCAGGTGCTGAAGGCGGCGTCCGGTTGCCAGCCGGCGCGGGCGGCGATCACCCGCTGCCACACGTCCTGGAACATTTCCTCGGCCAGGCCGGGGTCGCGCAGCTGGCGCAGCAGGAACCCGTGCAGGCGCCTGCGGTGGCGCTCGTACAGCGCCTGGAAGGCGGGCAGGTCGCCGCCGGCCCAGGCCAGCATCAAGGCTTCATCGGTTGGCAGGGCGGCGGTATCCACGGGGGACAGGGTAAGGCCTGCCCGCGGCGGCGCATAGCCGCTCATCAGGGGGCGCAGGGAGGTGGTCGAGGGAGCAGGAATGGGCATGTCCGGAGCGTCAACGCGCGCAGGGGCGGAACGGGGTTGCGGCACGACAAATTCAGGTCGCGGAAAGCGCTATGCTCCGCGCACAGGGGAGGTGTCGGGAGTTCCCGCGCCATGGGGTCGTCATGTTGTCCAGTCAGATCGTTGCACCCACGATGGAAACACCGGGCAAGGCGGTGGTGACCAGCGGCTTGCTGGAGGCCCTGTGTGGCCTGTTGCCGGGCCACGCCTGTCTGTGGGTGGACTGGGACGATCCGCTGCTGGGGCAGGGGAGCCAATGCCATCGGCCGCAGGCGATGCCGTCATTGCGCGCGGCCGACCCGCAGCAGGCGCAGCACGAGCAATGGCAGCACGACGGTGCGCGCATCGGCCTGCGTGTCGAAGGCGCAGCGGTGCCCGCGGGCTGGTGGTCGCTCGCCCGCGAAGCGCTTCAACTAGGGCTGCAGCAGGCCCGCCAGGCCGGCCAGATCCACGCCCTTGAAGATGCCAAGCGGCTGCAGCAGGCGCTGTATGAGATCGCCGATCTCTCCGGGGCCGAACTGGAAATGGCCGAGATGCTGCGGCATGTCCATCGCGTCCTCAACACGCTGATGTACGCGCACAACTGCTTCATCGTCGAATATGACGATATCCGGCAGACCATCCGCTTCCTGTACTTCGCCGACCAGATCGATGATTTCATCGCCGATCCGTCGCGCGCTTATGCCGAAAGCGAGCTGCCCGGGAGCCTGACCTTCGCGCTGCTGCAACATGGGCACCCGCTCAGTGGCCCCTCGCGCCAGTTGCTGGCCAGCGTGGGCCAGGACGGGCAGCACTGGCGCGGGCCGGAAAGCCTGGATTGGCTGGGCGTGCCGATGCTGCGCGAAGGCCGCGTGTGCGGGGCGATCGTGGTGCAGAGCTACGACCAGCATGACCGCTATGGCGAGGCGGACCGCGCGCTGCTCGGCTTCGTCGCCCAGCACGTGCGCACGGCGATGGACCGGCGCCAGGCGCAGGTGCAGCTGGAGCGGCAGGTGGAACGACGCACGCTGGAACTGCAGCGCGCCAACCGCAGCCTGCAGGATGAGGTCTTCGAACGTCGCCGTGCCGAAAAGCTGCAGGCCGCGCTGTATGGCATCGCCGAACTGGCGATGCAGGCCGAAAGCCTGTCGCAGTTCCATGCGCAGGTCCATGGCATCGTCGGCACCCTGCTGGATGCGCGCAACTTCTACATCGCCCTGGTCAACGAGGGGGGCGATGGGCTGGAATTCGTCTACTCGGTCGACGAATACACGGTCACGCGCGCGCCGCGCGCCTTCAGCCAGGGGCTGACCGAACACGTAGTGCGCGAGCGGCGACCGCTGCTGGCCGCACGCGCCGACATCGACGCGATGATCGAGGCCGGCAAGGTGCGCGAGTCGGGCGTGCGCTCGCAGTGCTGGCTTGGCGTGCCCCTGCTGCGCGATGACGAAGTGGTCGGGGTGATCGTGGTGCAGAGCTACAGCCCGGACGTGGCCTTCACCGCGCACGACCAGCGCCTGTTGACCTTCGTGGCGCAGAACATCGGCGCAGGACTGGCGCGGCAGCGCGACCAGGAGCGGCTGCGGCTGGCGCATGCCGGACTGGAACAACGCGTGGAGGAACGCACCCGCGAACTGGGCGAAGTGAATGAGAAACTGCTGGGGCAGATCGCCGAACGGCTGCGCGCCGAGCAGCGGTTGACCCACCAGGCCATGCACGATGGCCTGACCGGCCTGCCCAACCGCATCCACCTGCTGGATCGCCTGGAAGATGCGCTGCTGCGCGCACGCAAGGGCGAGGGCGGTGAGTTCGCGGTGCTGTTCCTGGACCTGGATCGCTTCAAGCTGGTCAACGACAGCATCGGCCATGCGGCCGGTGACCAGATGCTGGTCGAGGTGGCCAAGCGCATCGTCTCGATGCTGGGTCCGGACAACGTGGTGGCACGGCTGGGCGGGGATGAGTTCGCCATCCTGCTGCAGTGCCCGCACGGCTTGGCGCAGGCATTGGAGTTCTCCCAGCGCATGCTGCTGGCGCTGCAGGAGTCGATGTGGGTGGCCGGGCGCGAGCTGTTCCCTTCCGGCAGCCTGGGCATCGCGTTGTGGAATGCGCGCTACCAGCGCGGCGAAGAGCTGCTGCGGGATGCCGATGCGGCGATGTACCGCGCCAAGGCGCAGGGCCACGACCGCTGCGCGATCTTCGACGAGGACATGCGCGAGCAGGCGATGCGCAGCCTGGACCTGGAATCGGACCTGCGCCGGGCGATCATCAACCAGGACTTCCTGCCGTACTACCAGCCCATCGTGCGGCTCACCGATGGCGTGGTGGTAGGCCACGAGGCGCTGTTGCGCTGGCAGCACGAGACCCGCGGGATGCTGTTGCCGGGCGCGTTCCTGGATCTCGGCGAGGGCAGTGGCCTGATCGAGCAGGTGGACTGGCTGATCTACGAGCAGGTAATCGCCGGCCTGTCGCGCGGCGGCACCGGCTATGTATCGGTCAACGTATCACCGCGGCATTTCCGCTCGGCCGAGTTCAGCAACCGGTTGTTCGGTTTGATCGAAGCCTTCGACGCCGACCCGCACCGGCTGCGCCTGGAGATCACCGAAGTGGCCCTGCTCGATGAAGGTCCACGCACCCTGCGCGTGCTGCAGGCGCTGCGCGAACGCGGCATCCTGGTGCAGCTGGATGATTTCGGCACGGGCTTCTCGGCGCTGTCCTACCTGCATCGATTCCCGATTTCCACGTTGAAGATCGACCAGAGCTTCATCGCCGGGCTCAACGGCCCGGAGGCACAGAGCACGCTGGCGCTGGTGGAAGGGGTGGTATCACTGGCGCGCACGCTTGGGATCAGCACCATCGCCGAGGGCATAGAAACCGAAAGCCAGCGCCAGATCCTGCTGGGCCTGGGCTGCGACTACGGCCAGGGCTACCTGCTGGGCCGTCCGGCACCGCGTTAGACCAGGGCGTTGCGGCGCTTCTCGTCGATCCACTTGGAGGCCTGCGCGGGCTCGTAGCTGCGCATCCAGTCCAGCATCGCGTCGATGTCCGAGCCGTACCAGAGGTCGGCGCGCTGGGCCGGGTGCAGGAAGCGCTCTTCGACCATGCGGTCGATCATCCCGATCAGCGGGGCGTAGAAACCGTCCACGTCCAGGAAGGCGCACGGCTTGTTGCCGATGCCGAGCTGGCGCCAGGTCAACATCTCGAAGATTTCTTCCATGGTGCCGAAGCCACCGGGCAGCGCGACGAAAGCGTCGGAGAGCTCGAACATGCGCGACTTGCGTTCGTGCATGGAACCGACCACTTCCAGCGTGGTCAGGCCGCGGTGCGCGACTTCCCAGTCGGCCAGCTGCTGCGGGATCACGCCGGTGACTTCGCCGCCGGCTTCCAGCGCGGCATTGGCCACCGTGCCCATCAGGCCGACGTTGCCGCCGCCGTAGACCAGGCGCAGGCCGTCACGGGCGATGCGGTCGCCCAGCGCGATCGCGCGTTCGGTATAGATCGGCTTGCTGCCTGCGTTGGAGCCGCAGTAAACACAGAGGGACTTCATCGGGGATTCCTTGAAACGAAAGCGCCCCGCCGGGGGCGGGGTGCGGGTTGGGGGTTCGACCGCATTTTACCTGCTGGCACCGGACGCTGCCCGGTGCCAGCGGAGGCGGGGTTCAGGCGGCCTGGGCCTGCTCGCGGCGCGGACCTTCGCGCAGGGCGCGGCCGACCATGCCGACCAGCAGTTCCAGCTCGCTGCTGTCCATGCCGAAGTGCGGGGTGAAGCGCAGCGAGCGCTCACCGCCGTGGATCACATTGACGCCCTGGCGGCGCAGCCATTCTTCGGTGGAACCGGCACCGTAGCACTTGAACTGCGGAGCCAGTTCGCAGGAGAACAGCAGGCCGGTGCCCTGCACCTTGGTGATCAGTCCGCCCAGTTCTTCCTTGAGCTTTTCCAGCCGGCGCAGTGCCTCCAGGCCGCGCTCGGCGATGTTGCCGCGCACTTCCGGGGTGAGCTGGGCCAGCGTGGCGCAGGCAACGTCCAGCGCACGCGGATTGCTGGTCATGGTGTTGCCGTAGATGCCCTTGCGGTACAGCTGTGCGGCGCGTTCGTTCACGGCCAGCACCGACAACGGGTACTGGGCGGCATTCAGGGCCTTCGAATAGGTTTCCATGTCCGGCGCATCCAGGCCTTCGAAGCCGGGGTAATCCACGACCGACAGCACGCCGTGGGCGCGCAGCCCGGCCTGGATGGAGTCGATCAGCAGCAAGCTGCCGTGGGCGCGGGTCAGTCCGCGGGCCAGCGCGTAGAACGCCGGCGGTACCGAGCGGCCCGGATCGCCTTCGCCCATCACCGGTTCCAGGAACACCGCTTCGATGAACCAGTTGCTGCGCGCTGCCTCGTCGAACACCGCGCGCAGGGCGGCTTCGTCATACGGAGCGATGGCGATCACCGAGTCTTCGTTGCGATAGCTGGCCAGGTGCTGCTGGTAGGTGCGCCGGCTGGAATCGGAGTACAGGGCCGGGCGGTCGGTGCGGCCATGGAAGCTGCCCTTGATCACCACGCGCTTGACCGCAGCACCGGCATGCGGGGCGCCCGGATCGGTCTGCAGTTTGCTGTTCACATCGGCGATGCGCGCGGCCAGGCCGACCGCTTCCGAACCGGAATTGAGGCACATGAAGCGGGTGAACGGACAACCGCCACGGCGATGGCCGATTTCCGCCCGCAGCGCCTTGACGAAGCGCTGCTGGGACAGGCTCGGGGTCATGATGTTGGCCATCACCTGCGGCTGCGACATCGCCTCCAGCACCGCATCGGGGGTGTGGCCGAAGCCGAGCATGCCGTAGCCGCCGGCGTCGTACAGCACCGCGCCCTTGAGCGTGACCACCCACGGGCCGCGTGCGGTCAAGGCGACATACGGCGTCACCGCATCGTCGGCGTAGAAGTTGATGAAGCCGTCCTGCATTGCGTCGATCTGGGCCTGTTCGTCCAGCGCCAGCACCTCGCCCAGCTCACCCTGGAGGCGGGAAAATTCGGCCGCGGCGGCATCCGCCGCAGCCACCAGCGCGGGGTGGGAGGCGGCAAGACGCTCCAGCGTGGCGTCATCCAGGCCGGTGGTCAGGCGGGTGCCGGGTTGGGCGCGGAGGGGGGCGAGGCGTTCGATGAAGCTCATTGCAGATCTCCTGAAACGATAGGTCGCACGGCCCCGTAAAAGCACAACGCGCGGCAAGCGCGCGCGTCGGGTCATGGCTCGTGCATTCGGACTTCCGTTTCGATGCTAGCACGCGGTTTTTTGCGCGATAACCCCGTCCGTTCGCTGCTGCATGGCAGCATTTTCGCGGGCGTTTGCCGCCAACTACGTTGTCCATCGGTGGCCGGTCGTACAATGCGCGCCATTGCCGACCTGTTGCTGCGTGTTCCCTTGAAGAAGTCCGATTTCCATTACGACCTTCCCGCTGAACTGATTGCCCAGGCGCCGCTGCCGGAGCGCTCGGCCAGCCGCCTGCTGCTGGTGCCTCCTGCGCCAGGCGCGCTGCAGGATGCGCATGTGCGCGACCTGTCCGCGCTGCTGCGCGAAGGGGATCTGCTGGTGTTCAACGATACCCGGGTGATCCCGGCGCGGCTGTTCGGCCAGAAAGCGACCGGCGGCCGGGTGGAGATCCTGATTGAACGCCTGCTGGGCGCGCAGCAGGCAAAGGCGCAGGTGGGGGCCAGCAAGACCCCCAAGCCGGGCAGCAGGATCGCCCTGGACGCCGGTGGCGAGGTGGAAGTGCTGGGCCGCGATGGGGAGTTCTACGTGCTGCAGTTCCATGTGCCTGAACCGCTGGAGCAGTGGTTGCTGCATGCCGGGCGGCTGCCGTTGCCGCCGTATATCCAGCGCGAGCCCGGGCTGGACGATCGCGAGCGCTACCAGACCGTGTTTGCCCGCGAGATCGGTGCGGTGGCCGCGCCGACCGCCGGCCTGCACTTCGATGATGCGCTGCTGGCCGCGCTGCAGGCCAAGGGCGTGGGCTTTGGCCATGTCACCCTGCATGTGGGCGCAGGCACCTTCCAGCCGGTCCGCGCGGACGATCTGAAAGACCATGTGATGCACCGCGAATGGCTGAACGTCGGCGCCGAGCTGGTGCAGCAGGTGCGGCGCACGCGCGAGGCTGGTGGCCGGGTGATCGGGGTGGGGACCACGGTGGTGCGGGCGCTGGAAAGCGCGATGCGCGATGGCGAGCTGCTGCCGTTCGCCGGGGAGACCCAGATCTTCATCACCCCCGGCTACCGGATCCGCAGCGTGGATGCGATGGTGACCAATTTCCATCTGCCGGAGAGCACGCTGTTGATGATGATTTCCGCGTTCGCGGGCAAGGAGCGGGTGTTCGAGGCGTACCGGCATGCGATCGCGCAGCGCTACCGCTTCTTCAGCTACGGCGATGCGATGTTGTTGTTCCCGCAGGGCTGATCGGTTTTCTGTTGGTCTGCGCGTTTTTGTGCCCCCGTGTTGCGAGCCGGGAACAGGCCCCACGGGACACGCCGTGAATCCATCCATGGAGTCTCGTTTCCGCCCGTCCGGGGCTCCAACGGTCCCGTGGGGCCTGTTCCCGGCTCGCCGGACAGTTCACGCGCGCGGCCGGCGAGGAGCGCCCGTGCGGTGGGGTGGGGGATGAAAAGCGGCCGGCCTGTGGCCAGCCACCGCGGCGGGCGCGGAAGCTGGAAGGTGCGGGTGGGGCAGGTTGCACGGGACGCTGAGCCGCATGGATGCGGCGATGCAGCTTACAGGGACGTACTTGCGGCGTGTCCCGTGCAGCCTGCCCCGCCCGCGCCAACTCGGAGCAGCCGGCGCTGCGTTTCGCGGGAAGTCCAAAAGTGCGAGACAATACAAAGCTATCTGTCCCGAACAACCGCATCATGTCCCGACTGCAGTTCCAGCTCCAGACCACGGATGGCCGTGCCCGCCGTGGCCGCCTGACCTTCCCGCGCGGAACCGTGGAAACCCCCGCGTTCATGCCGGTCGGCACCTATGGCTCGGTCAAGGGCATCTTCCCTGACCAGGTGCGCGCCCTGGGCGCGGAAATCATCCTTGGCAATACCTTCCACCTGTACCTGCGCCCGGGCCTGGATGTCATCGCCGACCACGGCGGCCTGCACGGCTTCGCGCGCTGGGATGGCCCGATCCTGACCGACTCCGGCGGATTCCAGGTGTTTTCGCTGGCGCATCGCCGCAAGATCACCGAACAGGGCGTGACCTTCGCCTCGCCCACCGACGGCGCCCGCGTCTTCCTCGGTCCGGAGGAAAGCATGAAGATCCAGAAGGTGCTGGATTCGGACGTGGTGATGATCTTCGACGAATGCACGCCGTACCCGGCCACCGAGGACGTCGCGCGCCGCTCGATGGAGCTCAGCCTGCGCTGGGCCCAGCGTTCGCGCGATGCCCACGATGCCCTGGGCAACGACGCCGCGCTGTTCGGCATCGTCCAGGGCGGGGTGCATACCGACCTGCGCAGCCGCTCTGCCGAGGCCCTGCAGCAGATCGGTTTCGACGGCTACGCCATCGGCGGGCTGGCAGTGGGCGAACCCGAGCATGAACGCAACGCCATGCTGGACCACCTGGACCCGGTGCTGCCACCAGACCGCCCGCGCTACCTGATGGGCGTGGGCCGGCCGGAAGACCTGGTGGAAGGCGTGGCCCGGGGCGTGGACATGTTCGACTGCGTGATGCCCACGCGCAACGCGCGCAACGGCCACTATTTCACCTCTTTCGGCACCGTCCGCATCCGCAACGCGCGCTACGAGCGCGACATGGACCCGATCGAACCGGGCTGCGGCTGCTTCGCCTGCAGCGGCGGTTATACCCGCTCCTACCTGCGCCACCTGGACCGCTGCAATGAAATGCTGGCGCCGATGCTGGGCACCCTCCACAACCTGTTCTATTACGAGAAGCTGATGGCCGACATGCGCGCCGCCATCGCCGCGGGAACCTTCGAGGCCTTCCGTGGGTCTTTCTACGCAGCCCGGGGGGCTGCCGTCCCGCCGCTTTGAGCGGCCGCCCCCTGCCGAAGGGCCCAAGGACGAATCCCTGGGGCCCGTGGCATACTTCACGGCTGACACCGATCTGCGGTCGCGCCCGGCCCCTCATGGCACCGCAGCGCCGCCCAACCAAAGGACTCCACGATGAACCTGCTTGCTTTCCTGATTCCCGCCGCCCACGCCCAGGCTGCCGGCGGCCAACCGCAGGGCTTCACCATGACCACCCTGCTGTTCCCGGTCATCCTGATCGCCATCATGTACTTCCTGATGATCCGCCCGCAGATGAAGCGGCAGAAGGAGCACAAGGCCATGCTGGAGAAGATCAAGCGCGGCGATGAAGTGCTGACCAACGGCGGCATCGCCGGCGTGGTCACCGACATCGGCGACAACTTCGTCACCCTGGAAGTGGCTGACAACGTGCGCATCCGCGTGCAGAAGGGCGCTGTCGGCAACGTGCTGCCGGCCGGTACCCTGAAGTCGGCTGTCTGATCCACTCCCTTTTCTGAAGCACAACCGCGGCGCCGGGGATGGCGCCGCGCGGGAACCTCGCAATGCTCGAATTTCCACGCTGGAAGTACTTCGTCATCCTGATCGTCCTTGCGATCAGTACGTTGTATGCGCTGCCCAACATCTACCAGAAGGATCCGGCCATCCAGATCACCGCCAACCGCGGCGGCCTGGTGGATTCAGCGCTGCGTGACCGCGTGCTGGCCGACCTCAAGCAGGCCGGTGTCACCCCGATGGCGGCCGAAGTGGAAGGCGACAGCCTGATCGTCCGCCTGTCCGACATCCAGGCGCAGACCGCCGCCAACGACGTGCTCAAGCAGAGCGTCGGCGAGGATTACGTGGTGGCATTGAACCTGGCCTCCACGGTGCCGGACTGGCTGTCGAACCTGGGCGCGCGCCCGATGACGCTGGGCCTGGATCTGCAGGGCGGCGTGCATTTCGTGCTGCAGGTGGACCAGAAGGCCGCGCTGGACAAGCGCCTGGACAGCTACACCGAAGACGTGCGTACCACCCTGCGTGATGCGCGTATTCCGTACCAGTCGGTCGAGCGCCGCGCGGACAACACCATCGTCGCCAACCTGAGCCCGAGCGCAGGCGAGGGCGCTGGACTGCGTGCCCGTGATGCGCTGTTCAAGTCGCAGCCGACGCTGGGCTTCGAAGTCACCGGCAACCGGGTGATCGTCAGCCTGCCCGACGCCGAACTGGCCGCCATCGCCAACGGTGCCATCGAGCAGAACGTCAACACGCTGCGCAACCGCGTCAACCAGCTCGGCGTGGCCGAGCCGATCATCCAGCGCCAGGGTGCCGACCGCGTGGTCGTGCAGCTGCCTGGCGTGCAGGACACCGCCGAAGCCAAGCGCATGATCGGTGCCACCGCCACCCTGGAATACCGCGCCGTCATCGAAGGCAACGCGCAGGACGCCGTCGCCACCGGCCGCATTCCGCCCGAAGCCAAGGTCTACCAGCTGCGCGACAACCGCGGCCCGGTGTTGCTGGCCAAGCGCGTGATCGTCACCGGTGACCAGATGGTCGCAGCCCAGGCCACTACCGACCAGAACGGTTCGGCGGCGGTCAGCGTGACGCTGAACAATGTCGGCGGACAGCGCATGTTCGACTTCACCAGCGCCAACGTGAACAAGCCGATGGCGGTGGTCTACACCGAGCGCATCCCCAGCGTTGAAACCGTGGATGGCAAGGAAGTGCGCAGCTTCCGGGTCAAGGAAGAGGTCATTTCGGTGGCCAACATCAACGGCGTGTTCGGCAAGAACTTCCAGACCACCGGCCTGGAGAAGCGTGAGTCCGAAGACCTGGCCAAGCTGCTCAAATCCGGCTCGCTCGCCGCGCCGATGGACTTCGTGGAAGAAAAGATCGTCGGCCCCAGCCTGGGTGCGGAGAACGTGCAGCGCGGTGTCACCGCGGTGGGCTTCGCCTTCCTGTTCACGCTGGTGTTCTTCACCGTCTACTACCGCATGTTCGGTGTCATCACCTCGGTGGCGATGCTGTTCAACCTGCTGATCGTGGTCGCGGTGATGTCGCTGTTCGGTGCCACCATGACCCTGCCGGGCTTTGCCGGCCTGGCGTTGTCGATCGGCCTGTCGGTGGATGCGAACGTGCTGATCAACGAGCGTATCCGCGAAGAGCTGCGTGCGGGCATGCCCGCCAAGGCCGCCATCGTGGCCGGTTATGAAAAAGCATCGGGCACCATCCTCGACGCGAACCTTACCGGCATGCTGGCCGGCGTGGCGCTGTATGCGTTCGGTACCGGTCCGTTGAAGGGCTTCGCCGTGACCATGATCGTCGGCATCCTCGCCTCGATGTTCACCGCCATCACCGTTTCCCGCGCCCTTGCGGTGCTGTTGTACGGCAGCCGCAAGAAGCTCAAGACCCTGGCCATCTGACGGGAAAAGGATCGATACCATGAAATTGTTTCCGCTCCACCTGATCCCGAACGACACCAAGTTCGACTTCATGCGCACCCGATGGATCGCCATCGGCATCGCCGCGCTGGTGTTCATCGCCGCGCTGGGCAGCATCATCGGCAAGGGCTTCAACTACGCATTGGATTTCACCGGCGGGACCGTGGTGGAAGTACGCTTCGACCGCCCGGCCGATGTCGACGCGGTGCGCGGGCACCTGGAGACCGCCGGATATGGTGGTGCCCAGGTGCAGAGCTTCGGCAGCGGCAGCGACCTGCTGATCCGCCTGCAGCCGCAGGCCCAGGCCGAAGGCGAGAGCGTCGGCGATGCCAACAACCGCACGGCCGAGGCGGTGCGCTCGGCGGTATCGCTGGAAGGCAATGCAGCGACCGTGCTGTCTTCGGAGTTTGTCGGTCCGCAGGTCGGCAAGGAGCTGGCCCTGAACGGCCTGTACGCCGCGCTGTTCGTGCTGGTCGGCTTCCTGATCTACATCGGTTTCCGCTTCGAGTGGAAGTTCGCGGTGGTGGCCATCATCACCACCCTGTTCGACGTGCTGGTGGTGGCCGGCTACTTCTCCTTCAGCGGCCGCGAGTTCGACCTGACCGTGCTGGCCGGCCTGCTGTCGGTGATGGGCTTCTCCATCAACGACACCATCGTGGTGTTCGACCGTGTCCGCGAGAACTTCCGCAGTCTGCGCGTCGAGCCGCTGGAAGTGATGAACCGCTCGATCAACCAGACCCTGTCGCGCACCATCATCACCTCGCTGGTGTTCTTCCTGTCGGTGCTGGCGCTGTACATCTACGGTGGCGGTTCGCTGGAAGGGCTGGCCCTGAGCCAGATGATCGGCGCGGTGATCGGCACCCTGTCCTCGATCTTCATCGCCTGCCCCCTGCTGACCATGGGCGTGCTGGCGGTGACCAAGCAGGACCTGCTGCCCAAGGCCAAGGACGAAGAAGCCCTGGCCCGCCGCCCCTGAATGAGGCAGCCGGCAGAAACAGAAAAAGCCGCACGAAAGTGCGGCTTTTTCTTTGCTTTTTTTCCTCCCCGCACACGCCACGGGCGCCGAATCGTCAGCAGAGGCAGCGGGTGGGCCTGGACGGGACGCTGAGCCGCATGGATGCGGCGACGCAGCCTACAAGGACGTACTTGCGGCGTGTCCCGACCAGGCCCACCCGCTGCCTCGAGCGTGAAGCCACGATACGCCCCCGTCGGTTGTGCATATTCCCCCCGCACACTACGATTCCAGCGTTTCGTGCACGCGCGCCAGCGCGACCGCACCTGTCCCACACCGAGGTATCCATGGTCATCAAACCGCGCGTCCGCGGCTTCATCTGCGTCACCACCCATCCCACCGGCTGCGATGCGGCGGTCAAGCAGCAGATCGACTACATCAGCGCCCGGCCGAAGATCGTCAACGGTCCAAAGCGCGTGCTGGTGATCGGCGCCTCCACCGGCTACGGCCTGGCTGCGCGCATCACCGCCGCCTTCGGCAGTAACGCCGCCACCCTGGGCGTGTTCTTCGAAAAGCCCGGCAGCGAGACCAAGCCCGGCAGCGCCGGCTGGTACAACTCGGCCGCGTTCCACAAGTACGCCGGCCAGGCCGGACTGTATGCGAAGAGCGTGAACGGCGACGCGTTCTCCGATGAAGTGAAGGACCAGGTCATCGCGCTGATCAAGGCCGACCTCGGCCAGGTCGACCAGGTGGTCTACAGCCTGGCGTCACCGCGCCGCAAGCATCCCAAGACCGGCGAAGTGATCAACTCCACGCTCAAGCCGATCGGCGCGCCGATCACCCTGCGCGGCCTGGACACCGACAAGGTCAAGCTGACCGAAACCCACCTGGAGCCGGCCACCGACGAAGAGATCGCCGGCACCGTGGCGGTGATGGGTGGGGAAGACTGGCAGATGTGGATCGACGCGCTGGCTGCAGCCGGCGTGCTGGCCGACGGCTGCACCACCACCGCCTTCACCTATGTCGGTGAAGAGATCACCCAGGCGATCTACTGGAACGGCAGCATCGGTGCGGCCAAGAAGGACCTGGACCAGAAGGTGCTGGGCCTGCGCGAAAAGCTGGCCGCGATCGGCGGCGATGCCCGCGTATCGGTACTGAAGGCAGTGGTCACCCAGGCCAGTTCGGCGATCCCGACCATGCCGCTGTACCTGTCGCTGCTGTTCAAGGTGATGAAGGAAAAGGGTACCCACGAGGGCTGCATCGAGCAGCTCGACGTGCTGTACGACATCCTCTACGGCGGCAAGGCCGAGGGCACGGCTGTGGAGCGCTTGCGCCATGAGCTGACCGATGCCGATGGCCGCCACATCGAGCTGATCGACGATGCCGGCCGACTGCGCGCGGACTACAAGGAAATGGCGCCGGGCGTGCAGGCCGAAGTGCTGGAACTGTGGCCGCAGGTGACCGATGAGAACCTGTATGAGATCAGCGACCTGGAAGGCTACAAGGCTGATTTCCTGCGCCTGTTCGGCTTCGGCGTGGAGGGCGTGGACTATGACGCCGACGTGGATCCGGACGTGAAGATCGACAATCTGGTCGACATGACCTGAAGTCGGGCAGGTGACGACCAACGGTCGTCACCCACCGTAGGCCGGGGGCCGGGCGCCTCAGCCGAAATCGAAGTCCATCCGCGGCGTAGCCTCGCCGACGAACTCACCCTGCACGTAATCCACCCCTGCGCTGAACAGCAGGGTCATCGAATTGGCATCGGTGACGAACTCGGCGACGGTGGCGATGTTGGCTGCCTGTGCGCGTTCGGTGATTTCCTTGATCTTGTCGAAGTTCTCGCGCGTGCTCGCCGCATCGCGGGTGAAGCCGCGATCCAGCTTCAGGAACTGCGGCTGGAAATGCGCGAGCAGCTGGAACGAATCCAGCCCCGAACCAAACTGCTCCAGCCCGATCCGGCAGCCCAGCGGGGCAACCGCCTGCAGGAACTGCTGGGCGTTGCGCAGGTGGGTGAAGACCTTGGATTCCGGGGCATGCAGCCACAGCCGGTCGCCGGGCACGCCATGCGCCTGCAGTTCCTGCTTCAGCGTGCTGATCAGCAACGGATCGGCGAAGGATTCCGGGGTGATCTTCACCAGCATGTGGGTGGCATGGCCGGCACGCTGGCGTTCGCCCAGGATGGCGATGGCGCGCCGCACCACCCAGCGGTTGATGTCGGCCAGCAGGCCGTGTTCCTCGGCGATGGCAAGGAAGGCGACCGGGCTCATCAGCTCGCCGTTGTGGTCCAGTCGCAGGTAGGCCTCGTACAGTTCGCGTGATTCCCCCTGCAGGTTCAGCACCGGCTGGTAATGCAGCTGGAAGCCATCGCCTTCCACGGCTTCGCGGATGCGCGCGACCCAGCGTGCGATCCGCTCTTCCTCCACCCGGTCGGTGGCGGCCGGATCGAAGATGCGCACGCTGTTGCCCAGCTCGGCCGCGGCCTGCAGGCACGTGGTGGCGCGCGCCAGCACTTGGCCGATGCTGGCGATCTTCTCGCCGACCTGCACGCCGCCGATGCTCACGGTGACGGTGGCCGAGCGCTCACCGATGCTGAACACATGCGCGGCGTAGGCGCTGCGGATGCGTTCGGCCAAGGCCGCGGTATCGGCGAAGGCACCGTCGAGCAGCACCGCGAAGCTGTGCTCGCCGAAGCGGGCCAGCTGCGCCTGGCTGCCGACCGTATCGTTGAGCAACGCGGCCATGGAGGCGATCAGCGCATCGGCTGAATCCAGCCCGATGTCCGGCAGCAGGCGGGCGTAATGGTCCGGCTCGACCAGCAGCAGGCCGGAACGGCCTTCGCCGCGGCTGGCCTGGGCCACTGCGTTTTCCACCTGCACCATGAAAGTGGGACGGTTGAGCAGGCCGGTGACCTGGTCGCGCTGGCGCAGCTCCTCTACTTCGCGGGCCAGCTCCGGGTCCAGTTCCAGCCGGCGGCGGAAAACCACCTGCAGGCACGATTCGCCTTCGTAGCTGGCACTGGTGAACTCCATGGTCGCCGCGAACGCATTGCCATCCTGGTGGCGTGCATCGATCTGGTACTGCGGCGGCGGCGCCTCGCCCTTGCTCAGGCCCTTGAGCAGCTGCTTGAAGCCTTCCACGTGCTGGGCGGCCACCATGTCCAGCAGCGAAATGCCTTCCACGTCGTCGAAGCTTTCAAACCCGAACATCTCCAGGTAGGCATCGTTGGCGCGGATGTGCATGCCCTCGTGGATATAGGCGATGGGGTCGCGCGAAGAAGCGATCAGCGCGTCACAGCGGCGTTCGGTCTCGCGCATCTGCGCCTCGATCCGGCGCAGGCCGCGACGTGCCTGCAGGTCGATCCACTGGTCGCGCACCACCGCCAGCAGGTGTTCCGGCCGCGGCCGCAGCGCGAGTGCGCGCAGGCCGTGCGCGCTGGCTTCGACCAGCGCGTCCTCTTCGATGTGGTCCACCAGCAGGATCAGCGGCACGTCCTTGCCGCTGGCGGCTATCTGCTGGGAGACCTGCGGCAGGCTGATCGACTGCTGCGGCGCGGCCAGCACCAGGTCGATCGGCTGCGTCGCCAGTACCTGCCCCAGTTCGCCCACGTCCTGCGGCCGCGAAGGCCGCACCGCGATGCCACTGTTGCGCAGCGCGCTGACGATCGCTTCAGCGTTCTCGCCGCTGTCATCCACGATCACCAGGCGCAGCGTGATGTCATTCGAGTTCTGCATTCAAAGGCTCCCCAAGCTGCCCATTAGATACACGATGCGCGCCCGCAGGTCCATGCGCGGGCCCTTACACCACGCTGCCGGCGGCATGGCCGCTGGCCCACGCCCACTGGAAGTTGTAGCCGCCCAGCCAACCGCTGACGTCGAGTACCTCGCCGATGAAATACAGGCCGGCCACCTTGCGCGATTCGAAGCTGGAGGAGGATACCTGCGCGGTGTCCACCCCGCCCAGGGTGACTTCGGCGGTGCGGTAGCCCTCGGTGCCACTGGCCACCAGCGGGAAGCCGGCGAGCACGGCGGCGGCCTGGCGCAGCTGTGGCTCATCGATCTGCTTGACCGGACGGTCCGGCAGCCAGTGCTCGCACAGGCGCTGCGCCAGGCGCTTGGGCAGCACCTCGGCCAGCACGGTGCGCAGTGCCGCGTCCGGGCGCTCGCGCTTCATCGCGCGCAGCCACTGCTCGGCGTCCTGGCCCGGCAGCAGGTCCAGTTCCAGCGCATCACCCGGTTGCCAGAAGGACGAAATCTGCAGGATCGCCGGGCCGCTGATGCCGCGGTGGGTGATCAGCAGCGAGTTGCGGAAGGCCATGCCATTGCTGCGCGCTTCCACCGGCAGCGCCACGCCGGAAAGGTCCGCCAGGCGTTGCTGGTGGGTGCCGCTGAGGGTCAGCGGCACCAGTCCGGCGCGCGTGGGCAGTACATCGTGGCCAAACTGCCTGGCGATCTCATAGCCGAAGCCGGTGGCGCCCAGGCTGGGGATGGACAGCCCGCCGGTGGCCACCACCAGCGAGGCGGCGAAGAACGTTCCGTGGGCGGTCTGCACGTGGAAGCCGTCGCTGCCGCGTTCGATCCGCTGCACCGCGCAGTCGGTGCGGACCTGCACGCCGGCCTCCACGCATTCATCCACCAGCATCTTGACGATCTGCTTGGACGACACGTCGCAGAACAGCTGGCCGAGTTCCTTCTCGTGGTAGGCGATGCGGTGCCGCTCGACCATCTCGATGAAGTCCGCAGGCGTGTAGCGGGCCAAGGCGGATTTGCAGAAATGCGGGTTGGCCGACACGAAGTTGGCCGGGGTGGTGCCGGTATTGGTGAAGTTGCAGCGGCCGCCGCCGGACATCAGGATCTTCTTGCCGACCTTGTTGGCATGGTCGATCACCTGCACCACGCGGCCGCGCTGTCCGGCGGTGAGCGCACACATCAGCCCGGCCGCGCCCGCGCCGATCACCAGCACATCGCACCGCGTTGCCGCCACGCCGCTCACTCCTTGGCGCGCTTGCGCCAGACCGGGATGACATCCAGCTGCATCTGGTCGTTGATCAGCTGTACTTCGGCATCCTGGATGAGCACGCTCCAGCGCATGGCACGCTGGATCTGCTGGCTCCACTGCTCCACGAAGGCGCCGGGCAGGTCGAGCACGGACAGGTTGCTGAAGCGCTCCAGCGCCTTGCCCTGCTTCTGCCACCACACATCCGAGGCATGCCCGGCGTAGGTCACCACCTGCACCTGGCGGCTGCGGTTGCAGGCCTTGCGCACGCGCGATTCATCCGGGTGGCCCAGGTCGATCCAGCGCAGGATGTCACCGGTGTAGTCCTGTTCCCAGAGATCCGGTTCGTCGTCGGTGCTCAGCCCGCGGCCGAACTCCAGCCGGTCCTCGGCATTGAGCGCGAAAGCCAGCAGACGCACCATCAAGCGCTCGTCGGTCTCCGACGGGTGCTGGGCGAGGGTGAGGTTGTGGGTCGCGTAGTAGCCGCGATCCATGTCGCTGATCTGCAACTCGGCCTTGCGGATGGTGGCGGTGAGGGCCATGAGGCTTCCGTGGACAAAGAGCACCATGATAATGGGTGCGCCATGACCCCGTCCGATCCGATCCTTCCCGTCGTTGCCGCCAGTCGTCTCCAACTGCCCCCGGGCAACTGGAAGAGCCTGCTGGACGGACTGTGCGCCCGCTTTGCGCGGATCAGCCGCGCCCAGTGGCAGGACCGTTTCGCGCGCGGCCGGGTGCAGGATGCGCAGGGCAGGGCACTGCTCCCCGGCCAACCGTGGCAGGTGGGGCTGGAAATCCGCTACTTCCGTGAAGTCGAAGATGAACCGGTCATCCCCTTCGCCGAGCGCATCGTGCACCACGACGACCACCTGCTGGTGGCGGACAAGCCGCATTTCCTGCCGGTGGTGCCGGCCGGCGGCCACGTCCAGCAGACCCTGTTGGCGCGGTTGATGGCCGCCACCGGCAATACCGACCTGGTGCCGATGCACCGGCTGGACCGCCTGACCGCCGGGCTGGTGCTGTTCTCCACCCGCCCTGAAAGCCGGGATGCCTACCAGCGGCTGTTCCGTGAGCGGCGGATCGCCAAGGTCTACGAGGCGCTGGCCCCTGCGCTGCCCGGGCACTGCTTCCCGCTGCAGCGCCGCAGCCGGCTGCAGAAGGGCGAGCGGTTCCATTGCATGCGCGAAGAGCAGGGCGAGCCCAACAGCGAGACCCTCATCGACGTGCTTGACCGCACGGGGCCGGTCTGGCGCTACCGGCTGCAGCCGGTGACCGGGCGCAAGCACCAGCTGCGCGTGCACATGGCGGCCCTGGGGGCGCCGATCCTTGGCGATGACCTGTATCCGGCCTACGCGCCTGAGCCGCCGGGTGACTATCGCCGCCCCCTGCAACTGCTGGCCTGCGGCCTGTCGTTCAGCGATCCCATCGACGGGGAACCGCGCCGCTTCACCAGCAGCTTTACGCTGCGTGGACCGGGCTTGGAGTAGGCGGAAAGCTGAATTGGGAGCTTCGTCGGCCCCCGATCCGGCCTCGCGCCTTGGCACAGCTGCGCCGGGGTGGTAGACCATGAACGCACTGCCTATCGCTTTTTGGAGCAAACACGCGTATCGTCCGTCTCACTGTGTTTGCTAGGGTCACCGTAAATCGTGGCCTGGTGCAGTTGATCTCACGATCTGCTCCATCGATCCGCTTTGCCAACGCCTGCAACTCAGTCTCGGCCCCGATATCCGGTGGCTGCGATTTATTTCACATTGTTTCAGGAGTTTCAAAGATGTCTGATCGTCAGAGCGGTACCGTCAAGTGGTTCAACGATGCCAAGGGCTTCGGCTTCATCACCCCGGAAAGCGGCCCGGACCTGTTCGTGCACTTCCGTGCCATCCAGGGCAACGGCTTCAAGTCGCTGCAGGAAGGCCAGAAGGTGACCTTCGTCGCCGTGCAGGGCCAGAAGGGCATGCAGGCTGACCAGGTGCAGGCGGTCTGATCCGCTTGCTGCCGTAAGGTAGCCAAAAACGCCGGAAGCGAAAGCTTCCGGCGTTTTTTTTTGCCAGCGTTGCGGTGGTGGGTGACGACCGTTGGTCGTCACGCTTTCCCCAATCCCCCCTCTCTACCCTGTACCCACCTGACTACCCGGATTCCCCGCATGCTCACCGTCCACCACCTCGACAACTCCCGCTCGCTGCGCGTGCTGTGGATGCTGGAAGAACTCGGGCTGGCCTACGAGCTGAAGCAGTACGCGCGCGATCCGAAGACCATGCTGGCGCCACCGGAACTGCGGCAGGTGCACGGGCTGGGCAAGGCCCCGGTGCTGCAGGACGGCACGCGGGTGCTGGCCGAATCCGGTGCCATCCTGGATTACCTGGCCGACAGTTACGACAGCGAGCGCGTGCTGTCGCCTGCGCCGCTGCCGGCTGGTTCGGACGAGCGCATGGCCTACCGTTACTGGCTGCATTACGCCGAAGGCTCGGCCATGCCGCCGATGCTGCTGACCCTGGTGATGTCGAGGATCCGCAACGCGCCGATGCCGTTCTTCGCAAAACCCATCGCGCGCGCCATCGCCGACAAGGCCGAGAAAGGCTTCGTCGGGCCGCAGCGCCGCCTGCACCTGGACTGGATGGAACAGCGCCTGGTGGAAACCCCGTGGTTTGCCGGCAAGCGCTTCACCGCCGCCGATATCCAGATGAGCTTCCCGATCCAGGCCGCCGCCAGCCGCGGCGACGGGCTGGCCGACAAGCCGGCACTGCGCGGCTTCCTGCAGCGTATTGAACAGCGCCCGGGCTACCAGCGCGCGGTGGCCCGCGGTGGCAGCCTGGAGGCGCTCAGCGGGCGCTGAGTGCGTCTTGCCGCTGCGTCCGGCCGCCCCCATCTCGGGGGCATGGATACTGCTGACACCCTTCGTTTCGACAACCGCCTGATCCAGCGCCTGCCCGGCGATCCGGAGCCGTCCAACCAACGCCGCGAAGTGCGCGGTGCGGCCTGGTCGGCGGTCATGCCGACCCCGGTCGCGGCGCCTTCCACGTTGGCGGTATGGCCTGAAGTGGCCAACCTGCTGGGCCTGCCGGCTGCGTTTGTCGACAGCACTGACTTCGCCGAGGTGTTCGCCGGCAACGCGCTGCTGGAAGGCATGCAGCCGTGGGCCGCCAACTATGGCGGACACCAGTTCGGCCGCTGGGCCGGCCAACTGGGCGATGGACGGGCGATCTCGCTGGGCGAACTGGTCACTGCCGACGGTCGCCACTGGGAGCTGCAGCTGAAGGGCGCCGGACCGACGCCCTATTCGCGTGGCGCCGATGGGCGTGCGGTGCTGCGTTCGTCGATCCGTGAATTCCTGTGCAGCGAGGCGATGCACCATCTGGGCGTGCCGACCACGCGCGCGCTGTCGCTGGTCGGCAGCGGCGAGGGCGTGCTGCGCGACATGTTCTACGACGGTCATCCTGAGATCGAATCCGGTGCCATCGTGTGCCGCGTGGCGCCGTCATTCCTGCGCTTCGGCAGCTTCGAGCTGCCCGCATCGCGCGGCGAGCAGGCGCTGCTGCTGCAGCTGGCGGAAACCTGCATCGCGCGGGACTTCCCCGAGCTGCAGGGCAGTGGCGAATCGCTGCTGGGCGACTGGTTCGCCCAGATCGCCGTGCGCAGTGCGGAAATGGTGGCGCACTGGATGCGCGTGGGCTTCGTCCACGGCGTGATGAACACCGACAACATGTCCGTGCTCGGTCTCACCATCGACTACGGCCCGTACGGCTGGATGGAAGATTACGATCCGGAGTGGACGCCCAATACCACCGATGCGCAGGGACGCCGTTACCGCTTCGGCACCCAGCCACAGGTGGTGTTCTGGAACCTCACCCGGCTGGCGCAGGCGCTGGCACCGCTGTTTGCCGACGTGCAGCCGCTGCAGACCGGACTGGAAGCGTTCCAGGCCACGCTGGGCGCCTGCACCCGCCGCGACGTGGCGGCCAAGCTCGGCCTGTCCGCAGCCGATGAGGCCGATCTGCAGCTGCACCAGCGGTGGCAGCTGCTGATGCAGGACGGGGCGATGGACATGACCCTGGCCTACCGCGCGCTGATGCGGCTGGACGTGGCTGCGCCGGATGCGGGGGTGCTCGATGGCGTGTTCTATGACCCCGCACGCCAGGCGGCCGTGCGCGAGCCGCTGCTGCAATGGCTGCACGACTATGCCGCACGCCTGCGTGCCGATCCGCTGGCCGCGCCCGAGCGCATCGCGCGGATGACCCGCGCCAATCCGCTCTACGTGCTGCGCAACTGGCTGGCCCAGGAAGCGATCGATCGCGCCAGCCAGGGCGACATGGGCGGGGTGCAGGCGCTGCAGGAGGTATTGCGTGATCCGTATACCGAACGTGCCGGGCTGGAGCATTACGCCGGCAGACGTCCGGCGTGGGCAGATCACAAGGCAGGCTGTTCGATGCTGTCCTGCAGTTCCTGAGCGGCCGGCCATCGGGTCCACCGACAGCAGCCCGCCGACCGGCCTGTTACCCTATGCCGCCCTACAACGCTGGCCTTGCAATGACCGACGCACACGTCGAACCGCAGTGGGCATCGCGCCTGCGCGACATCGCTGATTTCCCCAAGCCGGGCATCCTGTTCAAGGACATCATGCCGCTGCTCGCCGATGGCGATGATTTCCGTGCGGCGATCCAGGCCATGAGCGCGCGCTGGCGCGACCTGCGGCTGGATGCCGTGGTCGGCATCGAGTCGCGTGGCTTCATCCTGGGCGCGGCGATGGCGCTGGAGCTCGGGGTCGGCTTCGTGCCGGTGCGCAAGCCGGGCAAGCTGCCGGGCAAGGTGCTGCGCGAGGAGTACACGCTGGAATACCGCAGCGACTGCATCGAAGTACATGCCGATGCCCTGCCGGCCGGTGCCCGCGTAGCGATTATCGATGACGTGCTGGCGACCGGCGGCACGCTGGTGGCCGCGCTGTCGCTGGTGCGTCGACTGGGCGTGGACGTGGTCGGCGCCGGCGTGCTGGTGGAGCTGGATGGGCTGGGCGGCCGTGGCCGCTGGGAAGCCGGCCTGCCGCTGCACACCGAACTGGTTTATTGAGGTCCACGGCCGCCGAGCATGGCTCGGCGCTATTGCCCCGGCTCCGGTAGTGACGACCGCTGGGTCGTCACCGCTGCCGGCTTACATTACGCGGGTACGGAACCTGCGGCCCTTGATCTTGCCTTCTTCCAGCTTGGCCACGGCCCGGTTGGCGTGCTCGCGGGCGATGGCCACGTACGAACGCGTGGGGTAGATCGCGATCTTGCCGATGTGCTTGCCGGCGAGGCCGGCATCGCCGGTCAGCGCACCCAGGATGTCACCGGGGCGCAGCTTGTCGGTCTTGCCGCCGTCGATGCGCAGGGTGCGCATGGCGGCCTGCGGCAGTTCGGCCGGGCGCGAGGTCGCCAGCGGCGTCTTCTGCCAGTCCAGCGGCTTGCCACGCTGCGCTTCCAGCGCCTCGGCGCGGGATTTTTCGCGGCCGGCCACCAGGCTGATCGCCATGCCGCTGGCGCCGGCACGACCAGTACGGCCAACGCGGTGCTGGTAGGTTTCGATGTCGGTCGGCAGTTCGTAGTTGATCACCATCGCCAGGTCTTCCACGTCCAGCCCGCGCGCGGCCACGTCGCTGGCCACCAGCACGTTGCAGCTGCGGTTGGCGAAGCGCACCAGCACTTCTTCGCGGTCGCGCTGTTCCATGTCGCCGTGCAGGGCGAGCGAAGAGAAGCCGAACTGCTGCAGCGAATTGGCGACTTCGTCCACATCCTTGCGGGTGTTGCAGAACACCACCGCCGATTCCGGCGTGTACTTCAGCAGCAACCCGGCCAGCGCCTTCTGCCGGTGCGCCGGCTCCACTTCGCAGAACAGGTGGCGAATGGAGGGAGCATCGTCGGCGCCATCCACGGTCACTTCCACCGGATCGCGCAGCACGTCGCGGCCGATCGCGCGGATCGCATCGGGGAAGGTGGCCGAGAACAGCATCGTCTGGCGGTCCTTGTGGGTGCGCCCGGCGATTTCGCGGATGGGCTCTTCAAAGCCCATGTCCAGCATGCGGTCGCCTTCGTCCAGCACCAGCGTGCGCACCGCGCCGAGGTTCAGCGCGCGCTTGCGGGCCAGTTCCTGCACGCGGCCGGGGGTGCCGACCACCACGTGCGGGTGGTGGGCTTCCAGCGAGGCCAGCTGCGGCGCCAGCGGCGAACCGCCGGTCAGCACCAGCAGCTTCATGTTCGGGATGCCGGTGGCCAGCTTGCGGATCTGCTTGCCGACCTGGTCGGCCAGTTCGCGGGTGGGGCACAGCACCAGCGCCTGCACCCGCTGGGTGGCCGGATCCAGCGCCTGCAGCAGGCCCAGCCCGAAGGCGGCGGTCTTGCCGCTGCCGGTGGGGGCCTGGGCGATCACATCGCGGCGGTCGAGGATGGCCGGCAGGCTGCGCGCCTGGATGGCGGTGAGGGTGGTGTAGCCGAGCGCTTCCAGGCCAGGCTGAAGGGCCGGGCTCAGCGGCAGGGTCGAGAATTCATTCATGGCGCATTGTACGGGGTTAACCCCTTACAATACCCGCATGCCTCTGATTACCTTGCAGAACGTCGACTTCAGCGTCGGCGGCCCGTTGTTGCTGGAAAAAGCCGAACTGTCGATCGAGCCGGGCGAGCGTATCGCCCTGATCGGCCGCAACGGCGCCGGCAAATCCACTTTGCTCAAGCTGCTGTCCGGCGACCACAAGCCCGATGATGGCGAAGTCCGCGTCCAGCAGGGCGTCCGCGTGACCCGGCTGGAACAGGAGGTGCCGCACGGCGCCGCCGGCAGCGTGTTCGACGTGGTCGCCGAAGGCCTGGGCGAACTGGGCCAGTGGCTGGCCGAATTCCACCACCTGAGCGTCGCCGAAGAGTTCGACGGCGATGCGCTGGGCGCGGTGCAGGCCAAGATCGATGCCGCCAACGGCTGGGGCCTGGACCAGCGCGTCAGCGAAACCCTGACCAAGCTGGACCTGGACGGCGATGCCGAATTCGCGCGGCTGTCCGGCGGCATGAAGCGCCGGGTGCTGTTGGGCCGCGCGCTGGTGTCCAGCCCGGATCTGTTGCTGCTGGACGAACCGACCAACCACCTGGACATCGAAGCCATCGACTGGCTGGAAATGTTCCTGAAGAACTGGAACGGCAGTGTGGTGTTCGTCACCCATGACCGTCGCTTCCTGCGCGCACTGGCCACCCGTATCGTGGAAATCGATCGTGGACAGGTCACCAGCTGGCCGGGCGACTGGGCCAACTATGAGCGCCGCCGCGAAGAACGGCTCAACGCGCAGGCACAGGAAAACGCCCGTTTCGACAAGATGCTGGCGCAGGAAGAAGTGTGGATCCGCCAGGGCATCAAGGCCCGCCGGACCCGCGACGAAGGCCGCGTGCGCCGCCTTGAAGCGATGCGCAACGAGCGCTCGTCGCGCCGCGAAATCAGCGGCAACGTCAGGATGGAAGCGGCCCAGGCTGCCAATTCCGGCAAGAAGGTCATCGACATCAAGGACGTGTCGTTCTCCTTCGGCGAGCGCTGCATGGTGCGCGATTTCTCCGCCACCATCCTGCGTGGCGACCGCATCGGCCTGATCGGCCCCAACGGCAGCGGCAAGACCACGCTGCTGAAGCTGCTGCTGGGCGACCTGGCACCGGACCGCGGTGAAGTGCGCGCCGGTACCAACCTGGAAATCGCTTATTTCGACCAGTACCGCTCGGTGCTGCGCGAAGACTGGACCGCCATCGAGAACGTGGCCGAAGGCCGCGATTTCATCGAGTTCAACGGCAAGCGCAAGCATGTGCACGCCTATCTGCAGGATTTCCTGTTCACCCCCGAACGCGCGCGCGCGCCGATCACCCGGCTTTCCGGTGGTGAGCGCAACCGCCTGCTGCTGGCCAAGCTGTTCGCGCAGCCGTCCAACCTGCTGGTGATGGACGAACCGACCAACGACCTGGACGTGGAAACGCTGGAGCTGCTGGAAGAGTTGCTTGGTGATTACACCGGCACGCTGCTGCTGGTCAGCCATGACCGTGACTTCCTCGACAACGTGGTGACCTCCACGCTGGTGATGGAAGGGGAGGGCGTGGTCGGTGACTACGTGGGTGGCTACAGCGACTGGCAGCGCCATGCGGCCTTCGTGGCCGCGCAGCAGGCCAACGCGCCGGTGGTGGCGAGCCGCCCGGCCGCTGCTGCGGCACCGGCCGCCCCTGCCGTCGCAGCGGCCGCAGTCCCGGCGCCGGCCAAGCGCAAGCTCAGCTACAAGGACGCGCGCGAGCTGGAACAGCTGCCGCTGAAGATCGAAACGCTGGAAAAGGACGTCGAAGGGCTGACTGCCGCGATGAACGATCCGGCGTTCTACCAGCGCAGCGCGCCGGACATGGCCGCGCACAACCAGAAGCTGGCCAAGGTGCAGGCCGAGCTGGATGCCGCCTACGCGCGCTGGCAGGAACTGGACGCCTGAACCGCTCGACGGGGTCAGAGTCCTTTTCCTGCGTAAAAGGACTCTGACCCCTTCTGTCAGATTGCCGCTGCGCTCACCGACCATGGGTCGGCGCTACCGAGGTCATGCCCTGTCGTCACGCATTTTCGGGGGGCTTATTTCACCCCGTGCAGGTCACGCAGCTGGGTCGGGCGTGAAGCGAAATAGGCGGCCAGGTCGGCGATCTCCTGGTCGCTGATGCCGGTCGCCTGCGGGGTCATCAACGCGTGCTGGCGATCGCCGGAGCGATACGCCTGCAGCGCGTGCGCCAGGTAATCACTGTATTGCCCTCCCAGCTTGGGGTAGGTCGGGTCGATCGGTGCATTGCCATCGGCGCCGTGGCAGTCGATGCAGCTCTGCCCGGTGGCCTTGCCCTTGACCTGCGCACGCGCCTCGCCGGCGGCGGGGCGACCGGCCGGCAGCCCGGCCGAGGAGGAAGGAGCGGGAAGATCGCCACTGGCCTGGCCCGGCTGGTCGGGCGACTGCGTGCTGCTGTCTTCGTGCGACGGCGAGCAGGCGGCCATCAGGACGGCGACGGACAAGGCGATGGCATGACGCGTGAACTGCGCGGCTTTCGACATGTAGGCGTGCCTTACTTGACGGTGGACAGGTAAACAGCGAGATCGGCGATCTCCTGTTCGCTGAAACTCATCGACTGCGCCTGCATGGTCGGATGACGACGCTTGCCATGGCGGTACTCGGTGAGGGCCTGCAGCAGGTACTGCTCGCTCTGCCCGCCGATCTTCGGCACGCGGTAGCTGGGGTAGGCGTTCTTGTAACCGGTGATGCCGTGGCAGCCCTGGCAGGTGTATGCCAGGACCCGGCCGTTGTCGAAATTGCCGGTGAGGGCGGCGGCCGGCGCCGGTGCCTGCGGGGCCGGAAGCGGCGCTGGAGCGGCAGGGGCGGACGGAGGTGAAGCAGGTGCAGGAGTGGCCACGGCGGCCCCGAAGGGCAGGAGGACGGCCAGAGCAAGACAAGCGGCGAGCGGCTGCGGGCGCATGATGTCGTTTCCGGGCTACGGGTCTGGTCGTTCCGGCGTGGGGTACGGAACGGCCCGAGTATAGCGGCTCGTTTCATGTTGCTGAAATGGGGGCGGCCCGACCGACGGCGTGAAGTCACCGTGACCTTTGGGATATGGTGTAGCCGTGAGGTGGTGCATTACTTTGCTACCACACCTGTTCACGCATCCCCAGGGACCCGACGATGTCACGCCATGCCTTCCTGCCCGCCGGCCGCAGCGGAATCTGCGCCGCCGCGCTGCTCATCTCCACCACGTTGCTGCTGTCTGGCTGCGCGGGTGGCCCCAACAACGAAGCCAAGGCGGCAGACGGCAAGGACGGCAAGTCCGAAGAAAAGAAGGTCGAGGCGGTACCGGTGGAAGTGGCGGTGGCCAGCCATCGCGGCGTGGCCGCCAGCTACACCGGGACCGCCGCACTGGAGCCGCGCGCCGAATCGCAAGTGGTGGCCAAGACTTCCGGCGTGGCGCTGGCGGTACTGGTGGAAGAAGGCCAGCAGGTGCGTGCCGGACAGCCGCTGGTGCGCCTGGATCCGGACCGCGCGCGGCTGGCGGTGGCGCAGAGTGAAGCAGTGATGCGCAAGCTGGAAAACAACTACCAGCGCGCCAACCGCCTGGTGGGCCAGCAGATGGTCAGCGCCGCGGATGTGGACCAGTTGCGTTACGACGTGGAAAACGCCCGCGCGCAGTACCGGCTGGCCACGCTGGAACTGTCCTACACCACGGTCACCGCACCGATCTCCGGGGTGATCGCTTCGCGTTCGATCAAGACCGGCAACTTCGTGCAGATCAACACCCCGATCTTCCGCATCGTCGACAACGCGCGGCTGGAAGCAACGCTCAACGTGCCCGAGCGCGAGCTGGCCACGCTGCGTGCCGGCCAGCCGGTCACCCTGCTGGCCGACGCACTGCCCGGCAAAAGCTTCACCGGTCAGGTCGACCGCATCTCGCCGGTCGTGGATTCCGGCAGCGGCACGTTCCGCGTGGTGAGCATCTTCGACGGCGGCGCGCAGTCGCTGCAGCCGGGCATGTTCGGCCGCATCCGCATCGATTACGACCAACGCGCCGATGCGCTGGTGGTGCCGCGCCTGGCGCTGCTGGACGACGGTGACCCGGCCGTGTTCCGCGTGCGCGCCGGCAAGGTCGCGCGCGTACCGGTGACGCTGGGCTACGCCGAGGGCGCCTGGGTGGAAGTGCGCGAGGGCCTTGCCGCAGGCGACCAGGTGGTCACCGCCGGCAAGGTTGCGCTGCGCGATGGCACTGCGGTGCAGGTGATCGTCCCGGCCGATCCCAAGCAGGTGGCCAAGGCCACGCCGGCTGCCAAGGCAGGGAGCGCCCCATGACATCGGCCGGTGACGACCACGGTCGCGACCCGCACCCGGGTCACGGCCCCGGCAGCATGGGCGGAGGCCTGGTGGAGTTCGCCACGCGCCGCCGCGTGACCATCGCCATGTGCACGGTCACCCTGATCCTGTTCGGGCTGATTGCCCTGAACAGCCTGAAGGTCAACCTGCTGCCGGACCTGAGCTATCCCACCCTGACCGTGCGCACCGAGTACACCGGCGCGGCACCGTCTGAAATCGAAACCCTGATCTCCGAGCCGGTGGAAGAAGCGGTCGGGGTGGTCAAGAACCTGCGCAAGCTGAAGTCGATCTCGCGCACCGGCCAGAGCGATGTAGTGCTGGAGTTCGCCTGGGGCACCAACATGGACCAGGCCAGCCTGGAGGTGCGCGACAAGATGGAAGCGCTGAACCTGCCGCTGGAGGCCAAGGCCCCGGTGCTGCTGCGCTTCAATCCGTCCACCGAACCGATCATGCGCCTGGTGATTTCCAGCAAGGACGCGCCGGCCACCGACGCCGAGGCGATCCGTGAACTCACCGGCCTGCGCCGCTATGCCGACGAAGACCTGAAGAAGAAGCTGGAGCCGGTCACCGGCGTGGCCGCAGTGAAGGTCGGCGGTGGCCTGGAAGATGAGATCCAGGTGGACATCGACCAGCAGAAGCTGGCGCAGCTGAACCTGCCGATCGACACCGTCATCCAGCGCCTGAAAGAGGAGAACATCAACATCTCCGGCGGCCGCCTGGAAGAGGGTTCGCAGCGTTTCCTGGTGCGCACCGTCAACCAGTTCGTCGATCTGGAAGAGATCCGCAACCTGCTGATCACCACCCAGTCCTCCAACGGCAGCGCAGCCGATTCGGCGATGGCGCAGATGTTCGCCATTGCCGCGGCAACCGGCTCGGACGCGGCGATGTCGGCCGCATCGGCAGCGCAGAGTGCATCGGGCGGAAATTCCAGTGTGGTGGCCAATGGCGTGCCGGTGCGGCTGAAGGACGTCGCCAGCGTGCGCCAGGGGTACAAGGAACGCGAGGCGATCATCCGGTTGGGCGGCAAGGAGGCGGTCGAGCTGGCGATCTACAAAGAGGGCGACGCGAACACCGTAGCCACCGCCGAGGCCCTGCGCGCGCGGCTGGAGCAGATCAAGACCACCTTCCCGTCCGATGCCGAGCTCACCACCGTCGAAGACCAGTCGCGCTTCATCGAGCACGCGATCAGCGACGTCAAGAAGGACGCGGTGATCGGCGGCCTGCTGGCCATCCTGATCATCTTCCTGTTCCTGCGCGATGGCTGGAGCACCTTCGTCATCAGCCTGTCGCTGCCGGTGTCGATCATCGCCACGTTCTTCTTCATGGGCCAGCTGGGCCTGAGCTTGAACGTGATGTCGCTGGGCGGCCTGGCACTGGCCACCGGCCTGGTGGTGGATGATTCCATCGTGGTGCTGGAAAGCATCGCCAAGGCGCGCGAACGCGGGCTGGGCGTGTTGCAGGCGGCGATTGCGGGTACGCGGGAAGTGAGCATGGCGGTGGTGGCGTCCACTCTGACCACCATCGCAGTGTTCCTGCCGCTGGTGTTCGTCGATGGCATCGCCGGCCAGCTGTTCCGTGACCAGGCACTGACCGTGGCGATCGCCATCGCGATCTCGCTGCTGGTGTCGATGACCCTGATTCCGATGCTGAGTTCGTTGAAGGGGCGCCCGCCGCTGGCCTTCCCGGAAGAAGCGGCTGGCGAAGCCTGGCATCCGCAGAACCGCTGGTTGAAGCCGGTGGCTGGTGGCCGTCGCGGCTTCGTGGCGGGCATCCGCTGGAGCTTCTTCGGCGCGGCCTGGCTGGTGGTGCGGGTGTGGCGCGGCATCGTGGCGGTGGTCGGGCCGGTGATGCGCAAGGCCAGCGACGTGGCGATGAAGCCCTACGGCGGCGCCGAACGCGGCTACCTGCGCCTGCTGCCCAGCGCACTGGCTCATCCGGGCAAGGTGCTGGGGCTGGCGGCACTGGCCTTCGTGGCGACCATGGCACTGGTGCCGATGCTCGGCGCAGACCTGATCCCGCAGCTGGCCCAGGACCGCTTCGAGATGACCGTGAAGCTGCCGGCCGGCACGCCGCTGAAGCAGACCGATGCGCTGGTGCGCGAACTGCAGCTGGCGCATGGCGACGGCAAGCAGGCGGCCGGTGAAGGCATTGCCTCGCTGTACGGTGTCAGTGGCGCGGGCACCCGGCTGGATGCCAGCCCGACCGAAAGCGGGGAGAACATCGGCAAGCTGACCGTGGTGATGGAAGGGGGGGGCGATGCACGCAGCGAAGCGGCCATCACCGAGCGCCTGCGCGGCACCATGGCTTCGCATCCGGGCGTGCAGGTGGACTTCGCACGACCGGCCTTGTTCAGCTTCTCCACGCCGCTGGAAATCGAGCTGCGCGGGCAGGACATGGCCTCGCTGGAGCAGGCCGGGCAGCGGCTGGCGGCGATGCTGCGCAACAACGCGCACTACGCAGACGTCAAATCCACGGTGGAAGAAGGCTTCCCGGAGATCCAGATCCGCTTCGACCAGGAACGCGCCGGTGCGCTGGGCCTGACCACCCGCCAGATCGCCGATGTGGTGGTCAAGAAAGTGCGCGGCGACGTGGCCACCCGCTACAGCTTCCGTGATCGCAAGATCGACGTGCTGGTGCGTGCCCAGCAGGGCGACCGGGCCAGCGTGGACAGCATCCGCCGGCTGATCGTCAATCCCGGCAGCACCCGCCCGGTGACCCTGGATGCGGTGGCCGAAGTGGTCGCTACCACCGGCCCCAGCGAGATCCATCGTGCCGATCAGACGCGGGTGGCGGTGGTATCGGCCAACCTGCGCGACATCGACCTGGGCGGTGCCATGCGCGAAGTGCAGGCGATGGTGGCCGAACAACCATTGGGCGCTGCGGTGGGCATGCACATCGGCGGACAGGGCGAAGAACTCGCCGAGTCGGCGCGATCGCTGATCTTCGCCTTCGGGCTGGCGATCTTCCTGGTCTACCTGGTGATGGCCTCGCAGTTCGAATCACTGCTGCATCCATTCGTGATCCTGTTCACCATCCCATTGGCCCTGGTCGGGGCGGTGCTGGCGCTGCTGCTGAGCGGCAAGCCGATCTCGGTGGTGGTGTTCATCGGCTTGATCCTGCTGGTGGGGCTGGTGACCAAGAACGCGATCATCCTGATCGACAAGGTCAACCAGCTGCGCGAGGCCGGCGTGGCCAAGCACGAGGCGCTGGTGGAGGGCGCACGTTCGCGCTTGAGGCCGATCATCATGACCACGCTGTGCACGCTGTTCGGCTTCCTGCCGCTGGCGGTGGCGATGGGCGAGGGCGCCGAAGTGCGCGCGCCGATGGCGATCACCGTGATCGGTGGCCTGCTGGTATCTACCCTGTTGACGCTGCTGGTGATCCCGGTGGTGTATGACCTGATGGACCGCAAGGGCGATGCCTACTACCGCGAGCGCGGGCGCAAGCTGGCCCACGACGCGGGCTTCGATGCGCCCAAGGCCGGGCAGGGCCAGGAGGAGCCGGCATGAGCATCGCCGAGTTCTCCATCCGCCGCCCGGTCACCACCATCATGTGTTTCGTGTCGCTGGTGGTGGTGGGCCTGATCGCCTCGTTCCGGCTGCCGCTGGAGGCGCTGCCGGACATCACCGCACCGTTCCTGTTCGTGCAGATTCCGTACACCGGCTCCACCCCGGAAGAAGTGGAACGCACCTTGATCCGTCCGGTGGAAGAAAGCCTGGCGACGATGACCGGGATCAAGCGGATGCGCTCGTCGGCCACCTCCGAAGGGGCCAACATCTTCATCGAGTTCAGTGACTGGGACCGCGACATCGCCATCGCCGCATCCGATGCACGCGAGCGCATCGATGCCATCCGCACCGACCTGCCCGACGACCTGCAGCGCTACAACGTGTTCAAGTGGTCCAGCAGTGACGAGCCGGTGCTGAAGGTGCGCCTGGCCAGCGATACCGACCTGACCGGCGCGTATGACATGCTGGACCGGGAGTTCAAGCGGCGCATCGAACGCATCCCCGGCGTAGCGCGGGTCAACATCTCCGGCGCACCGCCGAACGAGGTCGAGATCGCCATCGACCCGAACCGGCTGAACGCGCACGGCCTGAGCATCAACGAACTCAGCGAGCGCCTGCGCACGTTGAACTTCTCGCTGTCGGCCGGACAGATCGATGACAACGGCCAGCGCGTGCGCGTGCAGCCGGTGGGCGAGATCACCGACCTGCAGGAGATGCGCGACCTGGTGATCAACGCCAAGGGACTGCGGCTGGGCGACATCGCCGAGGTGCGCCTGAAGCCGACCCGCATGAGCTATGGGCGTCGCCTTGACGGCAACCCGGCGATCGGCCTGGATATCTTCAAGGAGCGCAGCGCCAACCTGGTGGAAGTCTCGCGCGCTGCGCTGGCCGAAGTGGAAGCGATCCGTGCACAGCCGAGCATGCGCGATGTGCAGATCAAGGTCATCGACAACCAGGGCAAGACGGTGACGTCCTCGCTGCTGGAACTGGCCGAAGCCGGTGCGGTCGGCCTGATCCTGTCGGTGACGGTGCTGTTCTTCTTCCTGCGCCACTGGCCGTCCACGCTGATGGTGACCCTGGCCATCCCGATCTGCTTCATCATCACCCTGGGCTTCATGTACTTCGTCGGGGTGACGCTGAACATCCTGACCATGATGGGCCTGCTACTGGCGGTGGGCATGCTGGTGGACAACGCCGTGGTGGTGGTGGAAAGCATCTACCAGGAACGCGAGCGGATGCCCGACCAGCCGCGGCTGGCCTCGATCATCGGCACCCGCAACGTAGCCATCGCGCTCAGCGCCGGCACCCTGTGCCACTGCATCGTGTTCATCCCGAACCTGTTCGGTGAAACCAACAACATCAGCATCTTCATGTCGCAGATCGCGATCACCATCTCGGTGTCCCTGCTGGCGTCCTGGCTTGTGGCGGTGAGCCTGATCCCGATGCTGTCCGCGCGCATGGACACCCCGAAGCTGCTGCATTCGAAGACCGGCGTGATCGCGCGCCTGCAGGGCCGCTATGCCGTGCTGCTGGACTGGACCCTGCGCCACCGTGGCTGGAGCCTGCTTGGCATCCTGCTGGTGGTGCTGGTCAGCCTGGTGCCGATGAAGCTGACCAAGGTGGACATGTTCGGCGGCGAAGGCGGCAAGGACGTGTTCATCGGCTACATGTGGAAGAGTGCCTATACCTACCGGCAGATGTCCGATGAAGTGAAGCGCGTGGAAGACTGGCTGGACGCCAACCGCGAGCGCCTGCACATCGCCCAGGTGTATTCCTGGTACAGCGAAGACGAAGGCAGTTCCACCATCGTGACCCTGGACGAGGCGCACGCCGGCGGCCTCAAGGCGATCCAGGAAGAACTGCGCAAGGGCCTGCCGAAATCCGCGCGTGCTGATTATTTCGTCGGCAACCAGGGCGGCGATTCCGGTGGCAGCAACAGCGGCGTGCAGGTGCAGCTGGTCGGCGATTCCAGTTCGATGCTGCAGGAGATCGGCGAGGAAGTCCTGCCGCTGCTGGCGCAGCGCAAGGAACTGCGCGACGTGCGCATCGACAACGGCGAGAAGGGCAGCGAACTGGCGATCAAGGTCGACCGTGAGCGCGCGGCCGCGTTCGGCTTCAATGCCGAACAGGTGGCCAGTTTCGTTGGCCTGGCGCTGCGGGGCGCGCCGATGCGAGAGTTCCGCCGCGGCGATAACGAAGTGCCGGTGTGGGTGCGTTTCGCCGGCGCCGAACAGAGTACGCCGGAGGACCTGGATGGCTTCAGCGTGCGCACCGGCGATGGCCGCACCGTGCCCCTGCTGAGCCTGGTTTCAGTGGAGATCCTGTCCTCGGCCACGCAGATCGGCCGCACCAATCGGCAGACCACGCTGACCATCAAGGCCAACCTGGCTGAGAAGGTCACCGCCCCGGATGGGCGCAAGGCGATCGAGGCGGTGCTCAAGCCGATGAACTTCCCGGCCGGCTACAGCTTCAGCTTCGACGGTGGCGACTTCGGCAACGATGATGAAGCGATGCAGCAGATGCTGTTCAACCTGGTGATCGCGCTGCTGATGATCTACGTGGTGATGGCCGCGGTGTTCGAATCGCTGTTGTTCCCGGCAGCAATCATGAGCGGGGTGTTGTTCTCGATCTTCGGGGTGTTCTGGCTGTTCTGGCTGACCGGCACCTCGTTCGGCATCATGTCCTTCATCGGCATCCTGGTGCTGATGGGCGTGGTGGTGAACAACGGCATCGTGATGATCGAGCACATCAACAACCTGCGCCGGCGCGGCATGGCCCGTACCCAAGCGCTGGTGGAAGGCTCACGCGAACGCCTGCGCCCGATCATGATGACGATGGGCACGGCGATCCTGGCGATGGTGCCGATTTCGTTGACCGACACGCAGATGTTCGGCGACGGCCCACCGTACTACCCGATGGCGCGCGCGATTGCCGGCGGCCTGGCGTTCTCCACGGTGGTCAGCCTGCTGTTCCTGCCGACCATCTACGCGGTGCTGGATGATGCACGCAGTGCGGCGACGCGGCTGATCCGCAGGGCCCGCGGCCGGGGTGTGGACGCCCCGGCGCTGCAGTAGCGCCGAGCCGTGCTCGGCGGGACGCCCGGGCGAGAAGCCCGCTGCGCTCGCCGGCCATGGCTCGGCGCTACCGCTTCTTCATCCGGCGACCTTGCCCCATACCTGGAAGCCGGTCAGCCACAGGCCGAGCATGCTGCCGAGGTTGGTCAGCATGAAGGTCAGCACCACGCGGGTGACGCGGTTGCGGTACCAGCCCTTCAAGCTCTGCGCATCGTCGCGCAGCTTGAGGAAATCCTCGTAGGCCGGCTTTCGCAGGCGCGCTTCCACCAGCGCGGCGAAGGCGCCGGTGGGAATGCTCAGGCGGAACGGCTTGAATGGGGCCACCACGATCGCGGTGAGGATGCTCAGCGGATGGCTTCCGGCCAGCAGGCAGCCCAGGCCGGCCAGGCCCCCGGTGTACATTGCCCAGGTGAGCAGCAGTTCGCCCCCCACCCCCAGCCCGCCGCGGTAGAAGCCCACGCCGATGCCGGTCGCCACGATCGCCAGGATGGCCAGCGTGAACCAGGGAATGTTGCGCTTCTTCGCCACTTCTTCCAGCTGCGCGCGCAGCGGTACCGGCGGCTCATTGTCGGTTTCCAGATACGTGGCCAGGCCGGCCAGATGGCCGGCGCCGACCACCGCCAGCACCTCGCGCTGGGCGGGCTCGGCACCCTGCAGGGCGCGTTCCTCGCGCAGGCGGGTAGCCATGTAGCGGTCGCGCTCGCCGATGATGGCGTCATACAGCGCGGGGCTTTCCTTGGCGAACTCGCCGAAGCTGGACTCCAGCATGTCGCCCTGCTTGAGCTTTTCGATTTCGTCCGTGCCGACCTCGTCGGAGGAGAACAGACCGGCGGCCAGGCCGGTCATCAGCTTGATCTTGCCGAAGAAGCCCAGCTGCGCCGAAGCGCGCTTGAAGGTCAGCCCGACCTCGCGGTCGATCAGGTGCACCGGCAGGCCCTGCTCCCGGGCCAGCAGCACCGCGCGCTTCAGTTCGGCGCCCGGCTCGATGCCCAGCTGTTCGGCCAGGCGACGCTGGTAGGCCGACAGCGCAAGGTTGGCGGCGAACAGCGCCACGCGACCCTTGCGGATCACCTCCACCAGGTCCAGCTTGGCCAGCGTGTCCGGCTCGGTCAGCGCCTGCAGGCGCTGCGGATCCAGTTCCACCGCGACCGCATCGAAGCGGCCACTGTGGATGGCCTTCTCCACCGCTTCCACGCTGGCGTGCGACACGTGCGCGGTGCCCAGAAGGGTATAGCGCACGCCATCGCGTTCGACGATGCGCACCGGTTGGCCGGCGAACAGCGCATCGTCTGCAGTCCCGTCGATGGACAGGGGGAGGGTGTCAGTCATGCATTTACTCGTTTGTAGGGGCGCTGTCGGCGCCGTCGCCCAGTGCACGCTGCATCTGCACGGTGTCCAGCCAGCGGCCGTGCTTGCGGCCCAGGCCCTGGAACACGCCGACCAGGTGGAAACCGAAGCGCTCGTGCAACTTGATGGAGGCGGTGTTGGTGGGTTCGCCGATGACCGCGACCATCTGCCGGTAACCGCGCGCGGTGCAGGCATCGATCAGTGCCTGCAGCAGCGTGGTCCCGACGCGCTGGCCCTGGAAGCGCGCATCGACGTAGACCGAGTTTTCCACCGTCCACTGGTAGGCCACGCGGGTGCGGTACGTATTGGCATAGGCATAGCCGGCGACCTCGCCGTCGACTTCGGCGACAAGGTACGGGAAGCCGCGGGCGACGATGTCCTGCATCCGTCGCAGCATCTCTGCCGCGTCCGGGATGTCGTACTCGTAGGTGTTGACGAAGTCGTTCACTTCCACCGCGTAGATCGCGGTGATCGCGGTGATGTCAGCCTCGCTGGCATCACGGATAAGCACGGCCATGGGCGCAGGTTCCGGCAGGGAATCAGTCGATGTAACGCTTCAGCAGGTCGCCGTAGGCGTCGATGCGGCGGTCGCGCAGGAACGGCCAGATGCGCCGCACGTGTTCGCTGCGCTGCAGGTCGACCTCGCAGACCAGGACGGTTTCTTCGCCACCGGCCTCGGCGATGAATTCGCCCTGCGGACCCAGCACGTGGCTGTTGCCCCAGAATTGGATGCCCGATGCGCCCATCGGCGAGGGTTCGTGGCCGACGCGGTTGCAGCTCAGCACCGGCACGCCATTGGCCACGGCATGGCCGCGGTGGCTGAGTATCCAGGCATCGCGCTGGCGGTTCTTTTCATCCTGCTGGTCATCCGGATCCCAGCCGATGGCAGTGGGGTAGAGCAGCAGTTCGGCGCCGGCCAGCGCCATCAGGCGCGCCGCTTCCGGATACCACTGGTCCCAGCACACCAGCACGCCGAGGCGGCCGACCGAGGTGTCGATCGGGGTGAAACCGAGGTCGCCCGGGGTGAAATAGAACTTTTCGTAGAAACCCGGGTCATCCGGGATATGCATCTTGCGGTACTTGCCGAGCAGGCTGCCGTCCTTTTCGAACACCACGGCGGTGTTGTGGTACAGGCCGGCGGCACGGCGTTCGAACAGCGAGGCGACGAGGACCACGCCATGCTGTTTGGCCAGCTTGCCGATGCGTTCGGTGCTGGGGCCGGGGATCGGCTCGGCCAGGTCGAATTCGTCGACGTTTTCGTGCTGGCAGAAGTATGCGCCGTTATGCAGTTCCTGCAGCAGGATCAGCTTGGCACCCTGTGCGGCCGCTTCAGCGACGCGGGATTCGATCACGGCGAGATTGGCGGCGGCATCACCGTGGTTGCGCTCCTGGATCAGGGCGACGGTAAGGGGCTGGCGGGGGCTCATCCGGAAGCGTTCCTGCGGGGGAAAACGTGCATGTTAACGCGGATGGGAGAGGGTGGCGTGGCGGTGGCTGAATGATGGGTATGAGGGTGTTCTGGCCTGCGGCCGGCAGAGGCGCGAGCAAGGTCAACTGCGTAGAGCGACAGCGCTGCTGCATTGGCTTGGGCGGGGCGGGAGGGGCTGCTGGGAACCGCCGTGAATACGTCCCTGTAGGCTCGCCATCGCCATCCATGGCGATGAGCGTTCCCATCACCCCCACCCGCCCCACCTCCGACAGGTCGACGGTGGCCTAGGGGCCTTCGGTAGCGCCGACCCATGGTCGGCGGATGGTGAGGGGAATGGGGTCTGACGGACTCCGCCGACC
>NZ_JACSQS010000002.1:0-10344 GCF_014836545.1 Stenotrophomonas lacuserhaii | reverse complement strand
CCCCCCCCCCCCCCCCCCCCCCCCCCCCCCCCCCCCCCGCCCACCCCAAGATGCCGGTTCACCAGCCAGCCACGAAGGGCTCAGCCGTTTGCCGCCAGCAACCCCGCCGGCAGCTGCATCGTGATGCAGTGCAGGCTCCCGTTCTGCCAGATCAGCGACCGGCACGGCACCTGCACGATCTCCCGGTCCGGGAACGCCGCCGCCAGCACGTCGCGCGCCGCGTCATCGGCCACGTCGCCGTAAGCCGGCATCAGCACCGCGCCATTGATGATCAGGAAGTTCGCGTAGGAAGCCGCCAGGCGACGCCCTTCGTCCAGTACCGGCTGCGGCCAAGGCAGCGGGAACAGGCGATACGGCTGGCCATCGGCGGTGCGCAGCGCGGCCAGTTCAGCGCCCATCGCCTGCAGCTCTGCATGGTGTGAATCAGACGCATCATCGCAGGCCTGGTAGACGATGCTGTCGGCCGAGGCAAAGCGCGCCAGCGTGTCGATGTGCGCGTCGGTGTCATCACCTTCCAGGTAGCCGTGGTCCAGCCACAGCACACGGTCCTGCTGCAGCCATTGGGCCAGATCGGCGGACAGGCTGGCGCGGTCACGGTCCGGGTGACGCTCGTGCAGGCACTTCCAGGTGGTCAGCAGGGTGCCCTGGCCATCGGTTTCGATGCCACCGCCCTCCAGCGCGAAAGCAATGCTGCGCACCGGTGCGTCGTTGAACACGCGCGCGGCATCCAGCACGCCGACCAACTGGTCGTCCAGGGTGGCGTCGAACTTGCCGCCCCAGCCGGTGAAGCGGAAGTCCAGCAGCTGGAAGCCGCCATCCTTGCGCTGCAGGGTGATCGGGCCGGAGTCGCGCAGCCAGGTGTCATCGTAGGCAGCGGTGACGAACAGCACGCGGTCCATGTCGATGCGGTTGGAGCGCAGCCGCATCTCGGCGTAGGTCTCCACGTCATCGTCGGCCACGCAGATCAGCACCGGCTGGAAGCGGGTGATCGCCGCCACCAGGGCGATGTAGGTCTCTTCCACCTGGCCCAGGCGATCGGCCCAGTCGGTGTCGGCGGTCGGCCAGGCAATCAGGATGCCGCTCTGGGCTTCCCATTCGGCAGGAAAACGAAGGGTCTGGTTCATGGTCTCGCTTGGATGCGCCCGCGCAGGCGCGGGCCGGGTTCGTCAGCGGATCGGTGGCTTGGGACCGATCTCGTTGGGGGCCGCCTTGTTGGCCACCACGTCGATCACCTTCTGCCTTTCGAAGTAGACGGTGAACTGCGGGTAGACCCAGCGGTTGATGGTCGGCCACTGGCGCTTCTGGCCGCCGCGGGCATCGAGCTGTTCAGCGGGTGAGCCGAACCGGCTCTGCACCTGCTGCATGCTCTGTCCGCGCACGGGCAGGGCGCCGGCCGGCTTGTCGGCGGCACGGTCGATCAGCAGGGTGTCGGCCAGCGCCGGGGTGGCGGCGGCCAGCATGGCCAGCACGGCCACGGACATCAGGTAACGCTTCATCTCGAGCTACTCCCCAGTGGTCAAGAACGGCGATTACAGCACAAACAAAGCAGAAAGCCGCCCGGAGGCGGCTTTCTGCATCAAACCGGCCCCGCGAGGAACCGTGGACGGCCGTCAGGCCGACCGACTCAGCGCTGGCGCGCCTTGAAACGCGGGTTCGACTTGCAGATGACGAAGATCTTGCCACGACGACGCACGACCTTGCAGTCACGGTGACGGGCCTTCGCCGACTTCAGGGAGGACAGGACTTTCATGGCATACCTCGGCGTACACGTTGAGTGTAAAAGTAAGTGTTCAGATGGAGCGCGGCCGCGATATGCCAGAGACAATACTGCGTTGACGCTCGTTCAAGCCCGCCATTCTACCGGGCTTTTCTCCATCGTTTCAAGTGGTTGCAAAGAACAATCGTGGCAGGCACTCAGGCTGGGGCTAGAATGGGGCCTTCACACCCGCTGGAAACCCCATGTCCGCACTCGTTCCCGTCCTCACCATCGACGGCCCTTCCGGGGCTGGCAAGGGTACCATCAGCCGCATCGTAGCCCGCCGGCTGGGCTGGCATTACCTCGATTCGGGTGCGCTGTACCGGGCCGTGGGCGTGGCGGCAAGCTGGGCCGACATCGATACCTCAGACGCCTCCGCGCTGGTGCGCTGCACCTTTGATACCAAGGTCCAGTTCGTGGAGCAGGGCGAGGCGATGCGGGTGCTGGTCAACGGCACCGACGCCACCGACGAGCTGCGGCTGGAGACCACCGGGGCGCTGGCCTCGGCCATTGCCGCCATTCCGGAGGTGCGCAGTGCACTGAAGGAACGCCAGCGCGCATTCAGGTTGGCGCCAGGCCTGGTCGCCGACGGCCGCGACATGGGCACGGTCATCTTCGCCGATGCCCCATTCAAGGTTTTCCTGACCGCCAGCGCAGAGGAGCGCGCCGAGCGCCGGCATAAGCAGTTGAATGACAAAGGGGTTTCTGTTAACTTTGATGACCTCCTGCGCGAGATCATGGCCCGCGACGCCCGTGATGCACAGCGCACTGTGGCGCCCCTGAAGCCGGCAGACGATGCCGTCCTCATCGATACCACTGGTATCGGCATCGATGATGTCGTTGCACGAGTGATGGATCTGCTTCCGGTTTCGGCTGCCTGATCCGTTCGTACAGGAGTACCGCCAGCGTTCGTGGCGGTTGTCGCCGCCGCAAGGCGATCCGTACTGCAAGGTAGTAAATGCTCCGCCGCGCAATGATGCGTGGCGGTTTAACCACTTCACACACGGCCTGCTATTCCGGGGTCGACCAACAGGCGGGCAGACGGACTCCTTGATGGAAGCCGCTGACCCATGTGATCAACAGAGTAAATCTAATGACCGAATCTTTTGCCGAACTGTTTGAAGCCAGCCAGGCCAATCTGGCCAAGCTGAAGCCGGGCTCGATCGTCAGCGGTACCGTCGTGGAAGTCCGCGGCGATGTCGTGGTGATCAACGCCGGGCTGAAGTCCGAAGGCATCGTGCCGATCGAACAGTTCCGTAACGACGCTGGCGAGATCGATGTCGCCGAAGGCGATATCGTCAAGGTCGCCCTCGATTCCATCGAGAACGGCTTCGGTGAAACCGTCCTGTCGCGCGAGAAAGCCAAGCGCGCGATGGTGTGGGACGAGCTGGAAGAAGCGTTGGAAAAGAACGAAACCATCACCGGCCGCATCAGCGGCAAGGTCAAGGGTGGTTTCACCGTGGACATCAAGGATGTCCGCGCGTTCCTGCCGGGTTCCCTGGTCGATGTGCGCCCCGTGCGCGATCCGGCCTACCTGGAAGGCAAGGAGCTGGAATTCAAGCTCATCAAGCTGGACCGCAAGCGTAACAACGTCGTGGTTTCGCGCCGCGCTGTCGTCGAAAGCGAGCACTCGGAAGAGCGCGAGCAGCTGATGGACAAGCTGCAGGAAGGCGCGATCCTGAAGGGTGTCGTCAAGAACCTGACCGACTACGGCGCGTTCGTGGACCTGGGCGGTATCGACGGCCTGCTGCACATCACCGACATGGCATGGAAGCGCGTGCGCCATCCGTCCGAAGTCGTGAACGTCGGCGACGAGCTGGACGTGCGCGTGCTGAAGTTCGACCGCGAGCGCAACCGCGTTTCGCTGGGCCTGAAGCAGCTGGGCGAAGATCCGTGGGATAACATCTCGCGTCGTTACCCGGCCAACAGCCGCGTCTTCGGCAAGGTCTCCAACGTGACCGATTACGGCGCGTTCGTCGAGATCGAGCCGGGCGTGGAAGGCCTGGTGCACGTGTCCGAGATGGATTGGACCAACAAGAACGTCAACCCGTCCAAGGTTGTGCAGGTGGGTGACGAAGTCGAAGTGATGGTGCTGGATTGTGACGAAGAGCGTCGCCGCATCTCGCTGGGCATGAAGCAGGTTGCCGCCAATCCGTGGGAAACCTTCGCTGCCACCCACAAGAAGGGTGACAAGGTGTCGGGCCAGATCAAGTCGATCACCGACTTCGGCATCTTCATCGGCCTGGACGGCGGCATCGACGGCCTGGTCCACCTGTCCGACATCAGCTGGGCAACCACTGGCGAAGACATCGTGCGCAACTTCAAGAAGGGCGACAACCTGGACGCCGTCGTCCTGGCCGTCGATCCGGAACGCGAGCGCATCAGCCTGGGCGTCAAGCAGCTGGAGCAGGACCCGTTCGGCCAGTTCATGGCCGTGAACCCGAAGGGTTCGAAGATCGAAGGTGTGGTCAAGGAAGTTGACGCCAAGGGCGCCATCATCGAACTGGCTGACGGCATCGAGGGCTATGTGGCTGCCCGCGATATCTCCGTCGACCGCGTCGACGATGCAACCCAGCACCTGAAGGTTGGCGACAAGATCGAAGCCAAGTTCGTGGGCATGGACCGCAAGGGCCGCACCCTGCAGCTGTCGATCAAGGCGAAGGACGATGCCGAAATGCGCGAAGTGCTGGAGGACTACCAGTCCGCCGCTTCGGGTGGCATGACCCAGCTCGGCGCGCTGCTGCGTGCACAGCTGGGCGGCAACAAGTCCGAGTAATCGGCCTTACGCTGTCGTAGTTTCCTGGACGGCCCGGACATTTGTCCGGGCCGTTTCAGGGTTGGAGCCCCCCAAGCAGAGCCTGCAATGACCAAATCCGAACTGATCGAAATCCTCGCGCGCCGGCAGGCGCACCTGAAGGCCGATGATGTCGATCTGGCGGTCAAGTCGTTGCTGGAAATGATGGGTGGTTCGTTGTCGGCCGGTGACCGGATCGAGATCCGTGGTTTCGGCAGTTTTTCCCTGCATTACCGCCCGCCGCGACTGGGCCGCAACCCCAAGACGGGGGAGTCGGTCGCCCTGCCGGGCAAGCATGTACCGCATTTCAAGCCGGGCAAGGAGCTGCGCGAACGCGTCAGCGACGTGGTTCCGCAGGATGCTGATCCTGCCTGACGGCAGTGACGTTGCGCGTGCGATCCCCCCGCCGGGTCGGATAAGCTACAGGCCGGGCATGACTGGAGCTGTCGCATGAAGGTTTTCCGTTTGCTGGTCCTGCTGGCCGTTCTGGTCCTTGGACTCATCATCGGCGCGGTCAACATGACCGAGATGTCGATCAATCTTGTATTTACCCAATTGCATACCTCGGTTGGCGTGGCGATGATCGCCGCATTGCTGGTCGGGGTCGTGGTCGGTGCCGGTCTGGTGCTGGTGAGCGTGGTCGTTCCGCTCTATGCCCAGCTGCGCCGCGCCAACAAGGCCGCCCTGGTGACCCCGGTGGCGACCCCCAATCCTCCTTTTGCCGGACGCTGATCACGCATGGAATTCGTTTCCCAGTATTTCTGGTTCTTTCTCTGCGTACCGCTGGCCGCCGTCGCCGGCTGGGTGATTGGCCGTCGCGGCGGGCAGCGACACGGTGACAACCAGGTCAGCCGTCTGTCCAGCACCTATTTCCGAGGCCTGAACTACCTGCTCAACGAGCAGCCGGACAAGGCGATCGAGCTGTTCCTGCACATTGCCGAGCTGGACAAGGAAACCTTCGAGACCCAGGTCGCTCTGGGCCATCTGTTCCGCCGTCGTGGCGAGGTCGACCGCGCCATCCGCCTGCACCAGGGGCTGGTCAACCGTACCGACCTGAGTGATGCCCAGCGTGTACAGGCGCTGCTGGCGCTCGGCGAGGACTACATGAAGTCAGGCCTGCTGGACCGCGCCGAAACGGTGTTCAGCGAGCTGGCGCAGATCGACCAGCGCGCACCGCAGGCGCTCAAGCACCTGATCGGCATCTACCAGGCCGAGCGCGACTGGGAAAAGGCGATCGACAACGCCCTGCGCTTCGAGGAAGTGACCGGCGAGCCGATGGGCAAACTGGTGGGACAGTTTGAATGTGAACTGGCCGAACGCCATCGTGGTGCCGGCAACGTCGAAGAGGCGAGGGCGGCCATCGCGCGCGCCTACCAGGCCGATGCGATGTCGGTACGTGCCGGCATCATCGAAGGCAGGCTGGAAACCGACGCGGGCAATGCCGAAGCCGCCGTGCGTGCCTTCGAGCGTGCCGCACGCAATGATCCCGAATACCTGCCCGAAGTGCTGCAGCCGCTGATGCAGAACTACCGCAAGGTCGGTGACATGGGTGGCGCCCGCAGCTTCCTGTCGGAAATGACCGAGCATTACCGCGGCATCGCCCCGGTGCTGGCACTGACGCGCCTGATGGAAGAACAAGAGGGCATTTCGCCGGCCCGTGCCTATCTGGGCCGGCAGCTGAAGGACCGCCCGTCGGTACGTGGCGAGTCGGCGCTGATCGACCTCACCCTGGCCGAAGGCGCCGATCCCACTGCGACTCTGCATGACCTCAAGCACATCACCGACCAGCTTCTGGTGCGCAACCCGGCCTATCGCTGCACGCGTTGCGGCTTTGGCGCGCGCACCCATCACTGGCAATGCCCCAGCTGCAAGGAATGGGGAACGGTCAAGCCGCTGCTGAACTACGCGGTGCTGTAAGCGATGCGGGACATCCAACCGTGGCTGGCGCTGCTGGCGCTGGCGCTGGTGTCGGCCGTGCTGACCTGGCTGGCGCGTCGCTACGCGCTGCGGCGCCAGCTGCTGGACCACCCGGGCGAGCGCCGCAGCCACCACGTGGCGACGCCGCGCGGCGGTGGGATCGCCATCGTGGTGACCGCGCTGGTCGGCCTCGCTGCGGGCGCGTTGCTATATCCGGCCGCCGCAGCGCACTTGGCGATGTTCGCCGCTGGCCTGGTGCTGGTGGCCGGAATAGGCTGGTGGGACGATCACCGCCCGCTGCCGGCCGTGCGCCGGCTGCTGGTCCACATGCTGGCGTCGGCCCTGCTGGCGGGACTGGTCTGGCAGGCGACCGGCAATGCGCTGCAGGCGGTGCTGCTGTTCCTGGTGGCGACCGCGCTGGTGAACCTGTGGAACTTCATGGACGGCATCAACGGCATCGCCGGTGGCTATGCGCTTGTCGGTGCGCTGAGCCTGGCCGCCGTGATGCCGATGCCGTTCGCGCTGCTCGCGGTGGTGGTCGCGGCGGGTTGCCTTGGCTTCCTGCCATTCAACTTCCCGCGCGCACGCATTTTCATGGGTGACGTCGGCAGCGGCGCGCTGGGGTACCTGATGGCGGCCTTGGCGGGGCTGGCCAGCGTGGTCACCAGCATTCACTGGTTGGCGCTGCTGATACCGTTGTCAGCCTTCATCGTGGACGCGGGCTTCACGCTGTCATCCCGCATGCTCTCGGGGCAGCGCTGGATGGAACCCCATACGCAGCATGTCTACCAGCGTGCGGTGAAGGCAGGCTGGAGCCACACACAGGTGACTGGCGTGTATATTCTGCTCGGCCTCGTCGGCGCGGCGGTACTGGCGCTCTCGGTTCGGCTGGCGCCGCTGCAACAGGCGGGCCTGGCATTGGCCTGGGGCGCGCTGTTGGCCTGTCTGTGGGCTGTCATGCGTGTTCGCCTGCGCAACTATTGAGGGTTTAACCTGGTCATGTCAGCTCGGTGGAATCGAATAATGGCGTTGGTGCCCCGCGCGGCCATCGTCGTCCATGACCTGTTCATGGTGTGGGCCTGCTGGCAGCTGCTGCATGCCGGCCGCTATTCCATCCTGCCCGAGGCACCTGCGTTGCCGCTCTGGAATGTCGACACCTCGCTGGTGCTGGGCATCCAGGCGCTGGTGTTCTGGCGCGTCGGGCTGTATCGCGGTCTGTGGCGGTTCGCCAGCGTGGCCGACCTGATCAACATCTTCAAGGCCAGTTTCATCGGCCTGGTGGCCATCGTCCTGACCCTGATGTGGAAGCGCTTCGACGGCGTTCCGATGTCGGTACTGGTCATCTACCCGTTCGCGCTGTCGGCCCTGCTGGGCGCTCCGCGTCTGCTGTACCGCGCCTGGAAGGATTACCAGGCCGTGCAGTCCGATACCAGCGGCCGGCGCGTACTGATCCTCGGTGCAGGCCAGGCTGCCGAGGCGCTGGTGCGTGACCTGCGCCGTTCAGGCGAGTTCGACCCGGTCGGCCTGCTGGACGACGCCCCGCACCTGCAGGGCGCCAAGTTGCAGGGCCTGCCAATCCTTGGCACGCTGGACGACACCGCCGCCGTGGCGCGCGAAACGGCCGCCAAGCTGATCGTCATCGCCATTCCCTCGTTGGATGCGGTCGGCATGCAGCGTGTGGTCGGCCTGTGCGAAAGCACCGGCGTGCCCTTCCGTACCGTGCCCAAGCTCAGCGACATCCTGCAGGGCCAGTCGCTACCGGGGCAGTTGAAGGAAGTGGCGATCGAAGACCTGCTCGGCCGCAAGCCGATCCAGCCGGACTGGTCGCTGATCCGTAATTGGCTGGGTGGCCGTACGGTGCTGGTCACCGGCGCGGGCGGCTCGATCGGTTCGGAGCTGTGCCGGCAGTGTGCCCGCCACGGGGCAGGGCGCATCGTCCTGCTGGAAATGAGCGAGCTGCTGCTGTTGACCATCGAAGCCGAGCTGCGCCGCAGCTTCCCGGATATCGAAGTGGAGGCGGTGCTGGGCGACTGTGGCGATCCGGCGGTGATCCGCCACGCGCTGTCGCTGCATCGCATCGAAGCGGCTTTCCATGCGGCCGCCTACAAGCAGGTGCCGGTGCTGGAACGTCAGCTGCGCGAAGCGGTGCGCAACAACATCCTGGCCACCGAGAACGTCGCCCGGGCCTGCATGGAGGCCAGGGTCGAACATTTCGTGTTCATCTCCACCGACAAGGCCGTCGACCCGGTCAACTCGCTGGGCGCCAGCAAGCGCTACGCGGAGATGATCTGCCAGAGCCTGGACCAGAAGTCCACGCATACCCGTTTCGTGACCGTCCGCTTCGGCAACGTGCTGGCCTCGGCCGGCAGCGTGGTGCCGGTGTTCCGCGACCAGATCATGAAGGGCGGTCCGGTGACCGTGACCGACCCGGAAGTCACCCGCTATTTCATGACCATTCCCGAGGCCTGCCAGCTGATCCTGCAGGCGGCCGCGTCGGCGTCGCACGGCGCCATCTACACCCTGGACATGGGCGAGCCGGTGCCGATCCGGGTGCTGGCCGAGCAGATGATCCGGCTTGCCGGCAAGCAACCGTACAAGGACATCGCGATCATCTATACCGGATTGCGTCCCGGCGAGAAGCTGCATGAGACGCTGTTCTATTCCGATGAGGATTACCGGCCGACTTCGCACCCCAAAGTGCTGGAAGCCGGTGTGCGCACGTTCTCGCGCGATCTGGTGCTGGGCAACGTGCCAAAGCTGCGCGATGCCATCGCGACTTACGATATCGACGCCATCCAGCAGATTCTGTTCGCGACGATGCCGGAGTTCGATCCGCTTCAACAGGATGCTTACATTCCATCCGCTAACGTAGTGCCCTTCCCCGCGCGTGAGGCCAACAGGTAATCGATGAGCAAGCGAATCAGAAAGGCAGTTTTTCCAGTGGCAGGGCTAGGGACGCGCTTTTTGCCGGCAACCAAGACGGTTCCGAAGGAAATGCTGCCGATCATTGATCGCCCGCTCATCCAGTACGCGGTCGACGAGGCCATCGAAGCCGGCTGTGACACCCTGATCTTCATCACCAACCGCTACAAGCACGCCGTCGCCGACTATTTCGACAAGGCCTACGAGCTGGAACAGAAGCTCGAGCGCGCCGGCAAGACCGAACAGCTTGAGCTGGTCCGCCACGTGCTGCCCAACGGGGTGCGCGCGGTATTCGTGACCCAGGCCGAAGCGCTGGGTCTTGGCCATGCCGTGTTGTGTGCGAAGGAGATCATCGGCGATGAGCCCTTCGCGGTGCTGCTGCCGGATGACCTGATCTACAACCGTGGCGACGGCGCCCTGAAGCAGATGGCCGACCTCAATGCGGCCACCGGCGCCAGCGTCATCGCAGTGGAAGACGTGCCGCATGAGCAGACCGCCAGCTACGGCATCGTCGCCACTGAGACGTTCGACGGCAGCCATGGCCGGATCTCGGCGATCGTGGAAAAGCCCAAGCCGGAAGACGCGCCGAGCGACCTCGCCGTGGTCGGCCGCTATGTGCTGAGCCCGAAGATCTTCGAGCTTCTGGAATCGACCGGCACTGGTGCTGGCGGTGAGATCCAGCTGACCGACGCCATTGCCGAACTGCTGAAGTCCGAGCCGGTGGACGCCTATCGGTTCGAAGGCCGTCGCTTCGATTGCGGCACGCACCTTGGCCTGGTGGAAGCCACCATCCGGTTCGCATTGAACAGCAAGAAGCTGGCCAAGCCGGCGCGGCAGAAGCTGCAGGAAATGCTTGCCGAAGAGGATTGATCCGGCGAACGGCTGCGCCCCTCGTGGCTGGCGGTTGATCGCCGCTGCTGCTGCGGGTGGGTCGGGGGGGGGGGGGGGGGGGGGG
>NZ_JACSQS010000029.1 GCF_014836545.1 Stenotrophomonas lacuserhaii | reverse complement strand
GCGGGGGCGTTGAGCGCCATGGATGGCGCGAAACGAGGCCCGCATGGACGCAGTTTTTGCCGTCCCCCGACCAGCCCCACCGCCCGTCGCCAAGAACGCAGCCTGCTGTTCGCAGCAGCCAGCCGCGAGGGGTCCGGCCCGTTCGACCCACCCCGCAGCAACCCATTCACCTGGAACATGCGATGCTCCGGCTTCCAACACCTCTTGGAGCCCGGCCATGCGCCTGCTGACCCGCCTCATCCCCTTGCTCCTGCTGGCTTCCCTGTTGTCCGGCTGCGGCTACAACGCCATCCAGCAGAAGGACGAATCGGTCAAGGCCAGCTGGGCCGAAGTGCTCAACCAGTACAAGCGCCGCGCCGACCTGGTGCCCAACCTGGTCAACACCGTGCAGGGCTTCGCCACCCAGGAACGCCAGGTGCTGACCGAAGTCACCGAGGCCCGTTCGCGGGTCGGCCAGATCAACGTCAACGCCGATGACGAAGCCTCGCTGCGCCAGTTCCAGCAGGCCCAGGGCGAGCTCGGCAGTGCGCTGTCTCGACTCCTGGTGGTCACCGAGAATTACCCGGTGCTCAAGTCCGATGCCAATTTCCGCGACCTGCAGGCCCAGCTGGAAGGCACCGAGAACCGCATCACCGTGGCCCGCGGCCGCTACATCCAGCAGGTGCAGGACTACAACACCTACATCCGCTCGTTCCCGCAGGTGGTGACCGCGAAGATCTTCGGCTATCAGGTCAAGCCGAACTTCACCGTGGAAAACGAAGCGCAGATTTCCAACGCGCCGGAAGTGAAGTTCAACACCGGTGCGCCGGCCCCGCAGCCTGCACCGCAGCCTGCACCGCAGCAGGCGCCGGCGCCGCAGCCGGGCGGCTGATCGATGCACCTGCGCCTGCTTGGCTGGTTGCTGTTGCTGTGCCTGCCGCTGGGCAGCGTGCAGGCCCAGGACCTGGCCACGATCCCGAAGCTGGATTCTCCGGTGGTCGATACCACCGGCACCCTGGATGCCGCGCAGACCCGCCAACTGCAGCAGCAGGCGATCGAACTGCAGCAGCGCAAGGGCAGCCAGTTGCAGGTTCTGATCGTGCCCAGCACGCAGCCGGAAGACATCGCGCAGTACACCACCCGGGTATTCGAGCAGTGGCAGGTCGGTCGCAAGGGCGTGGATGACGGGGTGCTGCTGGTGGTTGCCAAGGACGATCGACGGGTCCGCATCGAACCGGGCTATGGCCTGGAAGGCGCGATCCCGGATGCAATCGCCAACCGCGTGATCCAGGAATACCTGGTGCCGTCGTTCCGCGCCGGCGACTACGCCGGTGGCATCACCGAGGCCACCGGTGTACTGGTCAAGCTGATCGACGGCGAGCCGCTGCCGGCACCGGTCAGCGCGCATCGCGCACCGCAGGGCGACGGCGGCGGCGACGGTTGGGTAGTGGCGGTAGTGATCGGTTTCTTCGTCGGGTCGATCCTGCGCGCGGTGCTCGGCCGCCTGCCGCGGCCGGTGCGCGGGCTGATCGCCGCGGGCGGCGCGGCCGTCGTGGCCTTCCTCTTTACTTCACTGCTGCTGGCCAGCGGTATCGCCGGCATCGTCGGCCTGCTGATGGCGGTGACCTCCGGGCACCCGGGCCGGTTCGCCGGCGGCGGCGGTTGGGGCGGCGGCAGCTGGGGCGGAGGTGGCGGCTTCGGGGGCGGCGGTGGATTCGGCGGCGGCGGTGGCTGGGGCGGTGGCGGTGGCCGCTCCGGTGGCGGCGGCGCATCGGGAGGATGGTGATGATCGGACGCGCACTGCGGCATATCGTGTCCCCGTCGGTACGGCGGACCTTCCCGGCCAGCACCCTGCAGGCGATCACCCAGGCCATTGCCGCAGGCGAACGACACCATGGCGGGCAGGTCATGTTCGCGGTGGAAGCCGACCTGCCGCTGGATGCGCTGTGGCGCGGGGTGACCGCGCGCCAGGCCGCCGAGCGTGCCTTCGCGCAGCTGCGCACGTGGGATACCGAACACAACAACGGCGTGCTGATCTACCTGCTGCTGGCCGACCATGCCATCGAAATCGTGGCCGACCGCGGCCTGCACGGGCGGGTTGCCGAAGCCGACTGGCAGCGGATCTGCGCAACGCTCCGCGAGGGATTGCGTGGACGCGATCCCGCCGCTGCCCTGGTGCTGGCGATCAATGAAGTATCGACCCTGTTGGCCGGGCACTTTCCGCCGGGCGCGCGGTCAGACCAGGACGCATTGCCCGATTGGCCGCAGATTCTGGGTTGAGGCCCGCTGGCGGCGCTAAAATAACCCGATCCCCGCAAGGCACCGTCCATGATCTATTTCCACGATATCGACCCCATTGCCATCTCGCTGGGGCCGATCCAGGTGCACTGGTACGGCATCATGTACCTGCTTGGCTTCGCCTCGGCCTGGTGGCTGGGCAAGCGCCGCATCGCCGCCGGGCGCCTGCCGGGCGTAAACGCCGATGGCTTCTCCGACCTGCTGTTCTACGCGATGCTCGGCGTGGTGGTGGGCGGTCGCGTGGGCTACATGCTGTTCTACGCACTGGGCGATTTCCTTTCCAACCCGCTGCTGCTGTTCAAGGTGTGGGACGGCGGCATGAGCTTCCACGGCGGCCTGCTGGGCGTGCTGGGGGCCAGCTGGTGGTGGTCGCGCCGGCACCGCCTGCACTTCTTCGACACCATGGATTTCGTCGCGCCGCTGGTGCCGCTGGGCTTGGGCTTCGGACGCGTGGGCAACTTCATCGGCGATGAGCTGTGGGGCAAGTTCACCGACGGCAGCTGGGGCGTGGTGTTCCCGTCGGGGCTGCCGGCGCCGCTGGCCCAGCTCGACACGGCCGCGCTGAAGGCGGAGTTCGCCGCCGGTGCGCTGAACCAGTACGCCCGCCATCCTTCGCAGCTGTATGAAGCCTTCCTGGAAGGCCTGGTGATGTTCGCGGTGCTGTGGGCGGTGTCGGCCAAGCCGCGCAACCGTTACCTGGTATCGGGCCTGTTCGCGCTGATGTACGGCCTGTTCCGCTTCGCGGTGGAGTTCGTGCGGATGCCGGACAACGGCGTCTACGTGGCCTTCGACTGGCTGACCCGTGGCCAGATCCTGAGCCTGCCGCTGGTGGCGCTGGGCCTGGTGCTGCTGTGGATGTCCCACCGCGCGCCGGTGCTGCAGCCGGTGTTGCCGGCTGCCCCGGCCGGAGCCAAACCATGAAGCCCTACCTGGACCTGCTGCGGCACGTGCTGGAGCACGGTGCGGAGAAGGGCGACCGTACCGGCACCGGTACGCGCAGCGTGTTCGGCTGGCAGATGCGCTACGACCTGGCCGACGGCTTCCCGCTGGTCACCACCAAGAAGCTGCACCTGCGCTCGATCATCCACGAGCTGCTGTGGTTCCTGCAGGGCGATACCAACATCGCCTACCTGAAGGACAACCAGGTGCGGATCTGGGACGAGTGGGCCGATGAGAACGGCGACCTCGGGCCGGTCTATGGCAAGCAGTGGCGCAGCTGGGCGGCCGCCGATGGCCGGCAGATCGACCAGATGCAGTGGCTGGTGGACGAGATCAAGCGCAATCCGGATTCGCGTCGGTTGGTGATCAGTGCCTGGAATGTCGGCGAGCTGCCGCAGATGGCGTTGATGCCGTGCCACAGCCTGTTCCAGTTCTACGTGGTCGACGGCAAGCTCAGCTGCCAGCTGTACCAGCGCAGTGGGGACATCTTCCTCGGGGTGCCGTTCAACATCGCCAGCTATGCGCTGCTGACCCACATGGTGGCGCAGGCCACGGGCCTGGGCGTGGGTGATTTCGTGCATACGCTGGGCGATGCCCATCTGTACTCGAACCATTTCGAGCAGGCCCGCGAGCAGCTGGCGCGTGAACCTCGTGCGCTGCCGACGCTGTGGCTGAACCCGGAGGTCACCGACCTGTTCGGCTTCCGCTTCGAGGACATCCGCATCGACGGTTACGATCCGCATCCGGCGATCAAGGCCCCGGTGGCGGTGTGAGTTCCCCGCGCCTTTCGATGATCGCAGCGCTGGACCGCAATCGCGGCATCGGCCACGGCAACCAGCTGCCCTGGCACCTGCCCGATGACCTGAAGCATTTCAAGGCGCTCACGTTGGGCAAGCCGGTGTTGATGGGGCGCAAGACCGCGCAATCGCTCGGTCGCGCGCTGCCGGGGCGGACCAACCTGGTGCTGACCCGCAGTGGCCAGGTTCCGTTCGACGGCATGCGCGCGGTGGCATCGCTGGAACAGGCGCTGGCGATCTGCCGCACCGAAGCCGCCGACGAACTGTGCGTGATCGGCGGCGGTGAGATCTACCGCCTGATGATGGAGCAGGCCAGCGACCTGTACCTGACCTGGGTGGACACCGAGGTGCCGGCGGATACCCATTTCCCGGTCGTCGATGAAGCCCTGTGGCAGCAGGCGGACAGCCAGCCGCATGCGGCCGATGCGCGGCATCCGTTCGCGTTCCGCTTCGTGCACTACACCCGCCGCTGAGGGCGGGTGCAGCGGTCAGTCCGCCGTGGGCGGACTGCCTGCACCACCACCGCCGTTGCCGCGGCCACGACCGCGCCGACGGCGGGGTCCACGGGTACGCGTCTCGCCGCCCGCAGGCTGCCCGCCGGGCTGCGCCTGCGCCTGTGGCTTGGGCTGCGCGGCCTGCTGGCCTTCCGGGCGCGGTCTGGGGGCACGTGCCGGCGGTCGCGCGCCGGGCACCGGTGCCGGCACATCGCGGCCGGGTACCTGCACCACGCGCAGTTCGTCGGTATCCAGCTGCAGCGCGGTCAACTTGCCGCCCCACACCGCGCCGGTATCGATGGCATGCACGCCCTGGGTGATGGTCAGGCCAAGCGCCGACCAGTGGCCGCACACGACCTTGAGGTCACGCTCGACACGGCCCGGCACTTCGAACCACGGGTACAGGCCCTGTTCCTGGGTGCCCGGGGTGCCTTTGTCTTCGATGCCGATGCGTCCCCGCGTGGTGCAGTAACGCATGCGGGTGAAGAAGTTGATGATCGCCCGCGAACGGTCATAACCGGTCAGGTTCGGCGCCCAGATCGGCTTGTCGCCGTACATGTTGCGCAGCAGCTTGCGGTAGCCGTTGCCGTGCAGCTGCTGCTCGACTTCGCGCGCATGTTTCTCGGCCATCTGGGTGGTCCACTTGGGTGCCATGCCGGCATGCACCATCATCCAGCCCAGCTCACGGTCGGTGTGCACCAGCTTCTGCATGCGCAGCCAGTCCAGCAGCACGTCGCGGTCTTCGGCGGTGACCACGCGCAGCAGGTCCGGGTTGACCTTGCGCTGTTCTTCTTCGCTGCGTGCACCCACCGCCAGCAGCGAAAGATCGTGGTTGCCCAGCACCACCACGCTATGGTCGCGCAGCGAATGCACCAGCCGCAGCGTTTCCAGCGACTGCCCGCCGCGGTTCACCAGGTCGCCAGCGAACCACAGGGTGTCCTGCGCCGGATCGAAGCGGATTTTTTCCAGCAACCGCTGGGTAACGTCATAGCAACCCTGCAGGTCGCCGATAGCCCACACGCTCATGGCCTGGCCTCCGTGTCAGTGCAGGGTTCGGGGAATGGTCAGCACGAACGGCGCGATGTCGGCGGCGAACTCGGTGCCGTCGTCGGCCACCATGTCGTAGTGCCCCTGCATCGTGCCGTGCTCCGTACCGAGCATGACACCGGAGGTGTAACGGAAGTCTTCACCGGGACGCAGCCGCGGCTGCTCGCCGACCACCCCATCGCCGTCGACATGCTCCACGCGGCCTTCGGCGTCGGTGATGCGCCAGTGGCGCGCCACCAGGCGTGCCGCGACCCGGCCGCTGTTGCGAATGCGGATGGTGTAGGCAAAGGCGAAGCGTCCGTCCTCGGGGGCGGACTGGTCATCGAGGAAGCGCGGAGCCACTTCCACGTCCATGGCGTACTGGTCGTCGTGCATCTTGGCAGTGTAATCAGCTTGCATTGGCCAGGGCGACGAATTCCGCCACCTCCAGCTGTTCGGCACGGGCATCGGGGCGCACGCCGGCAGCGGCGAACTGTTCGGCGCTGACCACGTTGTTCAGCGCATTGCGCAGGGTCTTGCGGCGCTGGCCGAAAGCGGCCTTGACCACCTCGGCGAAGCGCTTGGCATCGTGGATCCCGACCGTGGACGGATCACGCGGCACCAGCCGCACCACGGCCGAATCGACCTTCGGCGGCGGCCGGAACGCACCCGGCGGCACCACGAACAGCGAGGTCACTTCGCAGTACGCCTGCAGCATCACGCTGAGGCGGCCGAACACCTTGCTGCCCGGGCCGGCGGCCATGCGGTCGACCACTTCCTTCTGCAGCATGAAGTGCATGTCGCGCACCACGGCGGCATGGTCCAGCGCATGGAACAGGATCGGCGAGGAGATGTTGTAGGGCAGGTTGCCGACCAGCCGGATCTGTCCACTGCCACCTTCGGCCTGCGCCAGCGCAGTGAAGTCCACCCGCAGCACGTCGCTCTGGATGATGGTCAGCGCGCCCAGCGGCGCGGCCGCGGCGGTCAGCGGTGCGATCAGATCGCGGTCGAACTCGATGACGGTCAGTTCGGGATGCTGGCGCAGCAGCGGCAGGGTGATCGCACCCTGGCCGGGACCGATCTCCACCAGGCGGTCGCCGGGCTTGGGATTGACCGCGCGCACGATGCTGTCGATGTAATGGCGGTCGGCCAGGAAGTGCTGGCCCAACTGCTTCTTGGCCGGGGCGGTGAATGCCGTGCCAGAGGGGGAATACTGGTTCATACGCTAAGTCTACGTTGCCGGGCCAGTTGCGCACACAGGGTAGTGGCAGCCTGCAGGCTGGAAGGATCGGCGATGCCCCGTCCGGCCAGCTCCAGCGCGGTGCCATGGTCGACCGCCACGCGCGGGTAGGGCAGGCCGAGGGTGAGGTTCACCGCCTGTTCGAACCCGGAATACTTCAGCACCGGCAGGCCCTGGTCGTGGTACATCGCCAGCACGCTGTCGAAGCCGGCCAGCTTGGCCGGCAGGAACGCGGTGTCGGCCGGCAGTGGGCCGACCAGCTGCATCCCTTCGGCGCGCAGGCGCTGCAGCAGCGGGATGATCAGGTCGAGCTCTTCGCGGCCCAGGTGGCCGTCTTCCCCGGCGTGCGGATTCAACCCCAGCACCGCGATGCGCGGATGGGCGAGGCCGAACTCATGCCGCAGGGCAGCATGCAGGGTACGCAGGGTGTGCTCCAGCCCCTCGGCGGAGATCGCATCGGCGACCTCGCGCAGCGGCAGGTGGGTGGTTGCCAGCGCAACGCGCACGATGGCATTGGCCAGCATCATCACCACCTTGGCCCCGGCCTGGTCGGCCAGCAGTTCGGTGGTGCCGCTGTAGGCGATGCCGCCCTGGTTGATCACCGCCTTGTGCACCGGGCCGGTCACCACGCCGTCCAGGCGGCCGTCCAGGCACGCTTGGCCGGCGGCCTGCAGCGCCCCGATCACGGCGGCGGCGTTGCGTGGGTCGGCCTGGCCGAACCGGCTGGGCACTGCATTGGCACGGGGGTGCAGGCGCAGGTCGCCCGGCAGGCGCGCTTCGGCGTCGGCCGGCAGCAACTGCAGCGGCAGCGACAGCGCGGCGGCTGCCGCGTGCAGGGTAGCGGGGTCTGCGAAGGCCAGCAGCCGGCAATCAGTGCGCGGCTGCTGGATCAGGCGGATACACAGTTCCGGACCGATCCCGGCGGGCTCGCCCGGCACCAAGGCGAGCTCGGGGAGCACCGCTCCTGCGAGCTTCGCGCCTGGGAGCATGGCTCAGGACTGCGGCGGGGTGGCGGTGTTTTCCGCCCGGTCACCGCTGCGGAAGCTGACGTAGGCTTCGCCACGCAGTTCGGACAGGAAGCGGTTGTACTCTTCTTCCAGCTTGCGACGGCCGATGGTTTCGCGGACCTGCGCGCGCTGGTTGTCCACGCCGACGTCGGTCTGGCGGGTCGCCACGCGCTGCACCACGTGCCAGCCGGCATCGGTGCGGAACGGCTGGCTGATGTTGCCGTCGGTCACGCCTTCCACCTGGCGGCCGAAGTCAGGACCGAAGGCATCGACCGGGAACCAGCCCAGGTCGCCGCCTTGGCCGCGGCTGTTGGTGTCTTCGGACGACTCGCGGGCCACGGCCTGGAAATCAGCGCCACCGGCGATGCGGGCACGCAGGGTATCGATCTTCGCCTTGGCGGCGGCATCGTTCTGCTGGTCGGTTACGCGCACCAGGATGTGGCGGGCGTGGTATTCGGTGATGGTCTGGCCGGTGGACGCGGCCGCATTGGCATCACGCACTTCCACCAGCTTCAGCAGCTGGAAGCCGCTCGGGCCACGCAGCGGACCGACCACGTCGCCGGCCTTCATGTCCTGCATCACCTGCAGGAACGCCTGCGGGATCTCGTCCATGGAGCGCCAGCCGAGGTCGCCGCCTTCCAGGGCATTGGGGCTGTCCGAGTAACGGACGGCGGCCGCGTTGAAGTCCAGTTCGCCCTTGTCCAGCAGTGCCTTGACGCCGTCGGCCTTCTGCTTGCCGGTGGCGATCTGGTTGGCATCGGCCCCATCGGGAGTGGCGATCAGGATGTGTGCGAGGTGGTACTGGGTACCGGTGACGGCCTGCTGCTTGATGGCCGCATCCACTTCGCCTTCGCTGACGCTGACGCGGCTCTGCGCGTAGCTCTGGCGCAGGCGCTGGACGATGATCTCGTCACGCACCGAGCGGCGGAATTCATCGAAATCGATGCCGTCCTGTGCCAGGCGCGCGCGCAGGGTCTCCAGGTTGCTGCCGTTCTGCTGGGCGATCGAGTTGATCGCCTGGTTCAGTTCCTGGTCCGACACGCGGATGCCGCTGCCTTCGGCACGGGTCACCTGCAGCTTCACCAGCACCAGGCGCTCCAGCACCTGCCGGCTCAGCACATCGTCCGGCGGCAGCTGGTTCTCGCGACCGGCGTACTGGGTCTTGATGTTGGCCAGCGCGCGGTCCAGTTCGCTCTGCAGGATGACGTCTTCGTCGACGACGGCGGCGATGCGATCCAGTGCCTGGGTCTGCTGGGCCAGTACCTGCAAAGGTACGGACGCAGTGGACACCGCCAGCAGGGAGGCGAGTAGGACGGGGAAGGTCTTGGTCATGGGATCAGGTTCGGATCGTAGTCGTCGCGGGTCGCGCCGGTGGTGCTGGGGGGCACGAGATAGAGGTCGTCGCGGTTGTAGCCGAGGATAGCACGGCGCAGCGTACGGTCCGTGTTCTGGCCGATGGAGCTCAGGCCCTTCAGGACGAACTCCAGCTGGAACGAGGTATTCAGCTCGCCCTCGCGGTTGCGTACGTAGCGGCGGGCCAGGGCGCGCACGGCCAGGCAGCAGCTGTCCCACTGCACGCCACCGATGATTTCCAGCGGCTTGCTGTCTTCGATGGAGTAGTAGTAACGGCCGACCACGCTCCAGCTGGGGTTGATCGGGTACAGGAAGGACAGGTCACCCTGCTTGAGCAGGTTGGTGCCATCGGGGTTGATGCGGTGGCGGTAGGTCAGGTTGACGATGCCGTCGTTGGACATCAGGTAGCGCGCACGCACGCTGGCCAGGTCTTCGCGCTTGTTCTTGGGGTCCCACTGGTAGGTGGCGCCCAGGTTCCAGCGGTCGTTGATCATGTAGTTCGTATCGGCGATCCAGGCCGACTTGCCCTGTTCCACCGGGCTGGGGTTGCTCGGCAGGGTGACGCGGGAATCGTCGAAATACAGGATCTGGCCGATGCTGGCCGAGAACCGCTCGCGGCCGCTGGACTGGTCGATGAAGCGGGTGCTCAGTGCCATCGTCAGCTGGTTGGCGTCGTTCTGGCGGTCCGCACCGGTATAGCGCGAATCGCGGAACAGCTGGCCCCAGCTGAAGGTGAAGTCACGCGTATCGAAGACCGGCAGTTCGCTCTGGTCGCGGTACGGGGTGCGCAGGTAGAACAGGCGCGGTTCCAGCGTATGCAGGTAGGGCTTGTCGCCGATGGTGGTCTCGCGGTCGAAGAACATGCCCGCGTCCAGGCTGGCGATCGGCACGCTGCGATGCGGCGAAGTGTTGCCGCGCAGCTGGTCCGGGGTCGGGTTGGTGATCCCCGCCGCGGCCAGGTTGTTGGCGCGGATGCTGTCGGCCAGGCCCTGTTCCAGATCGTAACCGGTGTAGCGCCAGGCCAGTGTCGGGGTGACGTACCAGGCCGCGCCACTGAAGGGCATGGTCACGTAGGGCTTGATGTCCAGCCGCGAACCGCCGAGCACTTCGCGCTCCACGCCGTTGCGCACGTACTCGCCGTCGGCATCGATGATCTTGTCATGCACGTCGTCATGCACGAAGCGCACCGCTTCGGCATACACGCCCACTTCCAGCCACGGCAGGATCGGCTGGTCCCAGGTGCCGAACAGGCGCGGCTGCCGGTTGTACGGCAGCGCGTCCTCGGTCAGCGTGTAATCGGTCAACTGCCAGTAGTCGGCCATCAACCCGGCGGTCCAGTTTTCACCGGTTCCGTAGATCCCCGCCTGGCTCTGCAGGTTGGACGCGGTCACGCCCAGCAGCTTGTTGGCGAAGTCTTCCAGATAGCGCTCGTCGCTGACCCACGCCAGCCCGGCGCGGGCCTGCCAGTTCGGGTTGAAATTGTGGTAACCGGAATACTCGAGGCGGCCACGGTCCTTTTCGCGCAGCTTGTCATCGGGCAGGTAGGCGGTACGCAGCTCGCCGCGGCCACCGTCGTACAGATAGCGGAATTCGTTGTCCAGCATGAAGCCGCGCTTGCTCATGTAGCGCGGGGTCAGCGTGTCGTCGTAGTTCGGCGCCAGGTTGAAGTAGATCGGCTGGGCGTAATCGAACCCGTTGCGCCCGGACAGGCCCAGCTCCGGATACAGCAGGCCGGTCTGGCGGCGATCATCGATCGGGAACTTGAAGTACGGCGCCCACAGCACCGGCACCTTGCCGATGCGCAGCACGGCGTTGCGCGCGGTGCCGAAGCCTTCGTCGTTGTCCACTTCGATCTGCGGGGCGGACAGTTTCCAGATCGGCTGGGAGGGATCGCAGGTGGTATAGGTGGAGCGGTGCATCTGCCCCACCGCACCCTGCAGGTCCACCGATTCGGCGCCACCGTTGCCACGTCGCGACACCAGCTGGTACTGGATGTCGGAGATCTTGTGGGTGTCCGCTTCCTGATTGCCCTCGGCGCGCTTGGCCACCATCCGGATCGACGAATCGGAGTAGCGGACATTGCCCTCGGCGGTGTAATTGCCCGTTTCCGTATCGAAGCTCAGGTGGTCGGTACCGAGGAACTGGTCACCGCGCTTGAGCGCGACGTTGCCCTGGTACTGCGGCACCGTGGAGGTGCCATACAGCTGGTCGCCCTCGATGTCGGTGGGCTGTTGGGTGCGCGTTTCCGCGGCAGCCTTGTCCGCCGGCGGTGCCTCGCCAAAGGCGGGCAGGGCGTCGGTGGCAGGGCACAGACCCCAGTTCGGCGCTTTGTCTTCGGCGAACGCCGGCAGGCAGAGGGCGATACTCAGGGGGAGGGGCAACAGGCGGAAGGCTTTGCGCACGCGTGATGGTTCAGGCGAAAACGATCCGTAGCTTGCCCCATCCCTTGCATAGGGGCAATGAAGGACGCTCATCGTCGGCGGCCGGGGTTCATCAGGCGGCCCCCGCCTGGCCCTCCAGCAGGGCGCCGACATGGGCCACGCTGGACTCGGCCAGGGCCTGCAGGTCATAGCCGCCTTCCAGCATCGACACCACCCGGCCAGCACCATGGCGGCGGGCCAGTGCGTGCAGTTCAGTGGTGATCCAGGCGAAGTCCTCCGCTTCCAGCATCAGGTCGGCCTGCGGGTCGCGCAGGTGCGCATCGAAGCCGGCCGACACCAGCAGCAGCTGCGGCCGGAAGTCATCGATGGCCGGCAGCATCTCGTCGGCCCAGACATTGCGGAAGCGCAGGCTGCCGCTGCCCGGCGGCAGCAGGATGTTCAGCAGGTTGCCCGCGCCACGGTCGCGGCGCAGTCCGGAGTTCGGGAACAGGCCGGCCTGGTGGGTGCTGTAGTAAGCCACCCGGGGATCCAGCTGGAAGATGTCCTGGGTGCCGTTGCCATGGTGCACGTCGAAGTCGACCACGGCGATCCGCTCCAGCCCGTAGCGGTCGCGCGCGTGCGCGGCGGCTACCGCGATGTTGTTGAGCAGGCAGAACCCCATCGCCGTGCTGGCGGTGGCGTGGTGGCCGGGCGGGCGCACCGCGCAGAACGCCAGCGGGTCTTCGCCCAGCATCACTGCATCCACCGCGGCGATGCCGGCGCCGGCCGCATGCAGGGCGGCGGCGGCCGACCCGGGCGAGGTGCGGGTGTCCATGTCGATCTGCCGCAGCTCGGCAGTCTGGGCCTGCAGCACCAGGTCGATCAGCTCGGCATCGTGCACGCGGGCCAGGTCGCCGCGCTTGGCCGACGGCGCCTGGCGCCACTCCAGCCGTGCCGGGAACGCCGCGTGCAGCGCATCGAGCACGGCCTGCAGGCGTTGCGGGGATTCAGGATGGTCCGGACCGGGGTCGTGCTGCAGGCAGGAAGGATGGGTGTAGGCCAGCATGGGCGCAGGGGATCCGGAAAGGTCAGCCGTGGCGGCGCGAATGCTGCCAGAGTACTTCGCCGGCACCGTCGGCGCGGGCCAGTACGCGGGCCAGCACGAACAGCAGGTCGGAAAGCCGGTTGAGGTAATGCAGTGCCTGTGGCCGCACCGCTTCCACGCGCGACAGGGCGACCGTCTCGCGTTCTGCCCGGCGCACGATGGTGCGGGCCAGGTGGCAGCGTGCGGCGGCTTCGCCACCGGCCGGCAGGATGAATTCCTTCAGCGTGGGCAGGTCGGCGTTGTAGTGATCCAGCTGCTGTTCCAGCGCGGTGACGTCGGCATCGGTGATCGCCGCATGGCCGGGGATGCACAGCTCGCCGCCCAGATCGAACAACTGGTGCTGGAGCCGGGTCAGCAGCGCCTGCACGTCGGCAGGCAGGGGCACGGCCAGCAGCACGCCGAGCGCCGAATTGGCCTCGTCGACCGTGCCGAAGGCGGCAACGCGCGCATCGTCCTTGCCGACCCGGCTGCCGTCGCCCAGCCCGGTGCTGCCGTCATCGCCGGTGCGGGTGTAGATGCGCGAAAGCCGGTTGCCCATCTGCCCGTGCCTCAGCCGCGCACGTCACGCTGCGCCTGGCGCAGCTTGCCGACCTGCTCCACGGCCAACTGCAGCGCAGCGGCCAGTCCGACGTACAGCGCGGTGGTACCGAGGTAAGGCACGAACCAGTCCGCGTAGTTCTTCAGCCAGCCGCCCACGGTGGGATCGGCGACATTGCGGGTGGTCCAGTAGAAACCGCCCTGCGCGAACAGGTGGCAGACCGCAACGGCGGCAACCACCAGCGCGATCGCCCTGGGCAGCGTGGACCATTGCGCGCCCCGGTAACCGTGGCCCAGCGCCATGCCGCCGGCCCACATCGCGAAGTAGGCGGGCAGCAGCATCCAGTAACCCGGCGACACGCAGTAGTGCTGCCAGAAATCCAGCCCGAGGTTGCTGATGACGATCCAGTCCACCAGCACCGCCAGCGCCATCAGCAGCGGGAAGGCCCAGCGGGTCCAGCTGCGCAGGTAGAAGCCGCCGATGAAAAACACCGCCCAGGAGGCATCCGGGATGGCGGCGAAATGGTTCACCCGGGTGGCGGCCATCAACAGCACCAGGCAGGTCAGCACGAAGGCACGTTGCGGGGAGGTGGTCATCAGGACGCGCGCGGGGAAGTGAACAGACCCCATTCTAGACCGGCTGCACGCCCCGTGCAGGGGCGGCGGCGGGGCAGGGGCGGCGGGCGAACGCGTATCATGCAGGCATGAGCGAACGAGTTGATGTCCTGATCATCGGCGGCGGGCTGGTCGGCGCCAGCCTGGCCATCGCGCTGCAGCGTATCGGCCGCAGTGCCTGCCTGCTGGAAGCCAGCGCCGCCGGTTCGCTGCCGGCCGTGTTCGACCAGCGCAACCTCAGCTTCGCTGCCGCCACGGTCAATGCGCTGACCGCGCTGGGGGTGATGCAGAAGCTGTCCAGCGCGCCGGGCCCGATCACCCGCATCCATGTCAGTCGCGCCGGGGACTTCGGTCGCGTGCAGTTGGCGGCCGCCGACTACGGCCGGCCATGGTTCGGCCAGGTGGTGGTGGCGCGCGATTTCGGCATGGCACTGGAAGCGCGGCTGCAGGAACTGCCGCAGCTGCAGCGGCGGGCCCCGGCGCGTTTCATCGGCCTGGGCGCGGTCGTCGATGGCTATCGGCAGGTCCAGGTGCAGGACGACGCCGGTGAGCACACGCTGAAGGCGCGGCTGGTGGTCGGTGCCGATGGCACCGCCAGCGGCGTGCGCAGCGCGCTGGGGATCGGCGTGGAGGAACATGATTTCCAGCAGACGCTGTTCGTGGCGCGCGTGCGCAGCCAACGTGCACCGGATGGCACCGCATGGGAGCGGCTCACCGATACCGGCCCGACGGCCCTGCTGCCGCGCGGTGACCGCCATTTTGGTGTGGTGCATGGCGTAGCCCGCGATGAAGCAGATGCCGTCATGGCACTGGACGAGGCGGCCTGGCTGGCGCGGCTGCAGGCGGCGGTGGGCTGGCGTGCCGGGCGCCTGCTCGAATCCGGTCCGCGCGCGGCCTATCCGCTGCGCCAAGTGCTGTCGCGCGCGCTGGTCGGCGAACGCGCGGTGCTGCTCGGCAATGCGGCGCAGACCATCCACCCGCTGGGCGCGCAGGGCTTCAACCTGGGCCTGCGCGATGCGCTGACCCTGGCCGAGCTGCTGGAAACCGAGGGCGATGCCGGTGCCGATGCGCTGCTGCAGGCCTATGCAGCGCGAAGGGAGGAAGACCGGGCGCAGACCATCGCGTTCTCTGGTGGACTGGCGCGCCTGACCAGCAACGATGCTCCGCTGCTGCGTCCGCTGCGCAGCCTTGGCCTGCTGGCCGCCCAGGCCACCTCGCTGCAGTCGATGCTGGTCGGGGGCTCGATGGGCTTCCGGGGCGAGGTGCCGAAATTGTGCCGCGGAGAAGCCGCATGAGCCGCCGCGCACGTACCGATGTGGTGATCGTCGGCGGCGGCGTGGTTGGCGCTGCCTGTGCGCTGGCACTGGCCGACGCCGGTCTGTCGGTGGCGGTGGTCGAAGGCCATGAGCCGGCGCCGTGGCAGGCGGCGCAACCGGACCTGCGGGTGTTCGCCTTCGCTGCGGACAACGTGCAGCTGCTGCAGCGGCTCGGGGTGTGGGAGGCGATCATGCGCGGTCGCGCGCATCCGTATCGCCGCATGCAGGTGTGGGATGCCGCCGGTGGCGATGACCTGCTGTTCGACGCTGACCGCTTTGGTCGCAGCGAGCTGGGCTGGATCATCGAAAACGGCCTGCTGGTCGATCGGCTGTGGGCGGCGCTGCCAGCCGTCGGCGTCGATGTCCATTGCCCGGCCCGGGTCGAAGGGATGGAACAGGACGAGCACGGCGTGCGCCTGCGCCTGCACGACGGGCGCCGCATCGAAGCGACGCTGGCCATCGCCGCTGATGGCGCCGAATCCACCTTGCGCCAGCTGGCCGGGATCGAGGTGGACCGCCACGATTACCATCAGCGCGGCGTGGTGGCCTACGTGGACAGCGCGCTGCCCAACCAGGGCACGGCGTGGCAGCGCTTCCTGCCCGGCGGCCCGCTGGCGCTGCTGCCGGTGGCCGAAAAGCGCAGTTCGATCGTCTGGACCCTGCCGGAGGAGGAAGCGCAACGCGTGCTGCAGTTGGAAGAGGCGGCGTTCAACCGCGAACTCACGCGTGCCTTCGGTGGACGCCTGGGGGAACTGCAACTGGTATCGAAGCGGGCCGCGTTCCCGCTGCGCCGCCAGCTGGCCCGCCACTATGTCGCCGGCCGCGTGCTGGCGCTGGGCGACGCGGCGCACGTGGTGCATCCGCTGGCCGGCCAGGGCGTCAACCTGGGGCTGCGCGACGTGGCCGCGCTGCAGCGCTGGCTTGCGCCTTCGGCGCAGCGGCGTGGTCAGCCGCAGCTGTCACCGCAGCGGCTGCAGCGCTGGGCGCGCGAACGACGCAGCGACAACACGATTGCCGCGTACAGCTTCGATGGCATCAACCGGTTGTTTTCAAATGACGAACTGCACCTGACGTTGGCACGCGGGCGCGCGCTCGGCTGCACCGGCAAGCTGCCGCCGCTGCTGCAGATGTTCTGGAAGCGCGCCGCCGGGGTGTGATGCGGGTTGGTGGTGGCAAGGACTGCTTCTGCAGATGATGCTGAAATGGAAGTTGTTCCAGAGGGAAGATGACAGGCTGTGCTGCCCTTCCAGTCCAGTGTCTTCGGTCGTCCACTATGCCCTATCCGATCATCTGCCCCCTCCCCCCATCGTTCGCTGAGCAGCGCACACAGGTCAGCACGGCACTGGCATCGAGCCGGGCAGAACTGCGTATGCAGAAAGCCGCCTTGGTTGATGCCCTGAGATCCGTCAGCAACACGTGCACGGCCGTGCAATCGGGCATCACGTCACACGTGGTCGAAGCGCGGTCATTACCGGCCTACCGGCGCTTGAGCGCTGATGTCGACGCGGCATCGCGTCAGTGCAAGGAGGGGCTGCCCTTGCGCATGAAAGCAGATCCGGCCGCCAACGGCGGAGTCCGCATCGTGCCGCTGGCCAGCCGCAGCATGCTGAAGAATCTGCTGGGCATCGGCACGGCCAAGCGCGCGGAGCAGGCACAGGCGTTGGCCGTGCGCCATGGCATGGCTGGCCAGGCGGCAGTGACGCGGCTGACGCTGTCCACCGCTCTGCATCGCGCCGAGGAAAAGATGGATATGACAGCGGTAGCCGATACGCTCGCCAGGCACGCAGTTGCCGTCAACGGGGCGCTGGCCGACGCCGTGCGCATCGCGGTCGGTGAGCGTGGCGACGAAGCGGGCGTCGCCGCCAGTTGCCGTCTGCTGTTTGATTCTTTGAACGCCAGCGTCAGCGCGTCCGATTTCACCCTGGCGGTCGACGACGCACGGCAGAGCATAAGAATGCTGCAACGGCCATCGGTTGTGCTGGCAGGTCAGATGGTCACCGACCTGGAACGGCAGCTTCACGCCATCGACACCGGGATCAAGGAGGGCGAGCGTCAGCAGAAGGTTGCCGCCCGCAGCAGGGCGGCGGGCCACCGGAATGCCCCGGTGCAGTCGTTCAGCGACGAACAGAAGGTGCTTGCGCAGCTGAGAGCGGACTGCGAATTCGACACCATGTTCCATACCACGGTGGGCCGCAGGCAGATCCAGAAGATGTTCGATGGCTGCGCCTCCGGCGTTTCAGGTTCCGCGGTGATCAATGAGATCAGGGAGCGCCACGGCGACGATATATTTGATAAAGGAGCCAGGCAGTTCAAGCAGGGCATAAAATGCGGTGCCGATGCACTGACTCCGGCACGTCTGCACGCAATTGATCGACAAGCATATGCCACGGCTTACGCGGGCTATCGGGAGGCACGCGTGGATTTCCGGACAATGCACCGCCAGGCGGATCATTCACTGGCGATGATAGAGACCCTGCGGGGTATGGTGGGTACGCAGCGGCTGTTACAACCCGCACGTTTCCTGTCGACATCCGATTCGGCCTTGACTGTCCGGACCGATCCTGTCGTTCGTCAGGCTGGTCTGCATCCGGTTCGTTTCACCCTTGAAGGCTTCAGCGGCATGCAGACGGGCAGCCGCTGGCGGTTTGCCGGTGAACCAGCTGAGCGCCTGTTCGGAACCCAGGCACGCTTTCTCGTCCAGTCGGTCACCAAGGGGCGCGGTGGCGCGTGGGACATCCGCCTGCGCGAGGTCCCTGTCGGACTGGATGCCGAGGCTGGAACACCGCTGCAGGTGTAGCGCGATGGTGACCGCAGGGGTCAATCCACCAGCCAACCGGCAAGGTCGGCGCGGTCCAGTCGGCCACGCCGCTTGACGTCGAGTGCGTTGAATTCATCCGCCAGTGAACGGTTGGCCAGCGCTTCATCGCGACTGATGAAGCCATCGCCATCCACGTCCAGCAGGCTGAAGCTGATCCGGTACTGTCCGCTGGCACTGGACGGGGTGACTGACCGGATGGTGACCGGCGTTTCACCCAGAGGCACTGCGATGTCGACGCTGCCGGTGATGCGTCCGGCCGCCAGCGCCTGTTCGCGGATGGCACCGGAATGCTGCTGCAGTGGCTGGATTTCGGCAGGGGCAGGGCGCGCGGATTGTGCACCTGCCGGGGTCACGGCGGCGAGTGCGGCAAGCAAGGGAGCGACTTTCATGGACATGAGCATTTCCTCAAATCGGTGCCGCCGCAGCAGGCGTGTGTGGATAGTGGAAGCCGGACGTGGCCGGTCTGCGCATAGTGCGGTCATCTTCCACCACTATGGATATCCACCTATGAACTTCGGCCATCCCCTGCTCAAGCTGTCGCAACTGCAGGGTCATCAAGCATGAGCCTGTCCACCTGTATGCGGCCGATGCTGTCGGCTGCCCGTCACTGCTGGTCCGGCGGGGTAACGGCGCGCCGTTCCCGATCAGCATCGATCGAGAGCGGGGTCAGCGACGTCGCCCTGGATCGGGTGCTGGTCTCCGTGGCCAATGCCGGCAGCGCGGGTCTGTCACCTTCCAGTCGTGCGCAGAAATGCCATGACCGCCTGGTCGACCATCGGCTCATGGAGACGTTGCGCCCATTGAGCCGCCGCAGGCAGGCATCCAGTCTGGAGCAGCTGGAATCGGAGTATCGGGCCAGCCGCGCGGGATTGCAGGCAACCAGCAATGAATGGTTGCAGGATTGGATGATGGGGGTTGAGAGCTTCGACCTGGAGCGGGTGAGCGACCTGCACCGCCAGATCGAGGCGGCCAGCATGGTGATTGCCTCTGCGAACCAGGCGCGTGTTGATATGATGCGTCTGCGGCCGCGCCCCGCAAGCCTGTAGCAGCGGGTGCCATCTGCACGAAGGCAGCGGGGCATGACACCCCGCATTGCCTGTCATCCGCACATCGGCGTGCAGCCCTCAGCGCAGCGGCGAGGCCAGCACGGTGATCTCTTCGCGGTCGTGGTAGAGCTGCTTGGCGCGTACAGTCAGCGACTTGCCGGCCTGTTCCTCGAACAGTTCCAGGCACAGGCGGGTTTCATCCCAGCGCTTCTTCATCGGCAGTTTCAGGTTGAAGATCGCGTGCTTGCACCAGCCTTCGCGGAACCACGTCGCCATGCGTTCGGCGACCCGGCGCGGCTGCTCCACCATGTCGCATACCATCCAGTCCAGCGGCTGTTCGGGTGACCAGTGGAAGCCATCGGCACGCAGGTGTTCGACCAGGCCGGTGTCCAGCACGTGCTGGCGCAGCGGGCCGTTGTCGATGCTCAGTACCTTCAGGTGCTGGCGGGTCAGCACCCAGGTCCAGCCACCCGGTGCGGCGCCGAGGTCGGCCGCGCGCATCCCCGGCTTCATCAGCGCCTCGCGTTCTTCGGCGGTGAGCAGGGTCAGCAGGGCCTCTTCCAGCTTCAGCGCAGACCGCGAAGGCGCATCCGGCAGGAGCTTCAGCCGCGGAATGCCCAGTGCCCACGGTGCGCTGTCTGTCGGTGAGGCGACGCAGACGAAGGCGTGGGTGCCATCGACGAACACTACGTGCAGACGCGGCAGCTTCTCGTTCGGCTTGTCAGTCAGTTTTCCGGCCTTGCGAAGGGCCGGGCGCAGCGCATTGCCGAACGCGCGCGACAGCCCGGACAGCGGCTTGCCGGCGTCCGAGTCGGGATGTTCCACCCACAGATCGCCGAAGCGCGGCGCGTCGCCCAGCACCGCCAGCATCGGGGTGATGCGGTCGACCGGATCCAGCTGCGGCAGTTCGGCCAGCACGACCAGTTTCTGCCGGGCGAAGATCAGCTCGCGCCAGGACAGCATGCGGCTCAGCGCGGCGGCTTCCTCGCACATGAAAAGCACGTAGCCATCATTGCGCTGGGTACGCGCGTAGCCGGCGAAACCGAATTCCCCCGCGCGCGCGGTCAGTTCGCCGGCCAGTTCCGGTTCGAAGCCCTGGCGGCACGGGCACAGCAGGCCGATCCCTGCCGTGGCAGGAGAGGTCTCAGTAGCGGGCGCCATCGGCTTCTCCATAGGTGCGCAGCACGGCGCGCGCGTCATCGCGGTGCAGACCCTGCACCACCTCGATGCCGCGCTTGTTGAGTTCGCCCACCCAGTCCGCCGGCAGCGGACCTTCGTCGAACGGGGTCAGTTCTTCCACGTCGGCCGCACTGGCACCGATCAGCAGGCGATCAATGCCGGCCCAGACGGTGGCACCGTAGCACTGGCAACAGGGCTGGGACGAGGTGGCCAGGGTGATCGGTGACAGCACATCGTTCAGCCGCGGGGTCTGCAGGCGCTGCTGGGCCAGCATGTAGGCCATGTTCTCGGCATGCGCCAGCGAGGTGTTGTGGGGCATCACGCGGTTCACGCCCACTGCGATGACCTGGTCGTCCGGGCCGAACACCACCGCGCCGAACGGGCCGCCGCTGGCGTGCTCGACGTTCGACCTGGACAGCGCGATGGCCAGTGCGACCTTGGCTTCGTCGCCGGGATAGCGCTGATCCAGGTCGATCTGGTCATGGATCCAGGCGGGAAGGGTCAGGTGGACTTGCGCATACAGCATCGCGGGGTGCCTCTCATCGGGGTGCGGGGTTGGAACACAACAACAGCCGCGCGCAGTGTAGCCCGCGTCCGATGAAGCGGGCGGGCAGGGGCAGGCGGCGATGGCGCGCGGGGTGATCCGCGCGCGGGACGGGCGGCGTCAGGCCGACCAGGTATCGCGCAGGGTCACGCTGCGGTTGAAGACCGGCTTGGCCGCGGTGTGGTCACGGCGATCGGCGACGAAGTAGCCGGTGCGTTCGAACTGGAACGACTGTTCCGGCGTGGCGATCGCTGCTGCAGGCTCGACATACCCGGTCACGGCCCGGCGTGATTCCGGATTCAGGTAATCACGGTAGGTCTTGCCTTCCGTTTCGTCGTCCGGGTCGGCCACCGAGAAAAGGCGGTCGTACAGCCGCACTTCGGCCGGCACCGCATGCGCCGCGCTGACCCAGTGGATGGTGCCCTTGACCTTGCGGTTGGCGCCTTCCATGCCCGGACGCGATTCCGGATCCAGCCAGCCACGCAGTTCGGTGATGGTGCCGTCGGCATCCTTGATCACTTCATCGCAGCGGATGATGCCGGCACCGCGCAGGCGGACTTCGCCGCCCGGCAGCAGGCGCTTGAAGCCCTTCGGCGGTACTTCGGCGAAGTCTTCGCGCTCGATCCACAGCTCACGCGAGAACGGCACCTCGCGGGTTCCGAACGACTCGTCCTTCGGGTGGTTGCTGAAGGTCAGCGATTCTTCATGGCCTTCGGGCAGGTTGGTAAGCACCAGCTTGACCGGGTCGATCACCGCCATGCGGCGGGCCGCGGCGCTGTCCAGGTCCTCGCGCAGCGCGCCTTCGAGCACGCTGAAATCGATCTGCGAGTTCTGCTTGCTGATGCCTACGCGCTCGGCGAACAGGCGCATCGCCGCCGGCGTGTAACCGCGGCGGCGCAGGCCCTGCAGGGTCGGCATGCGCGGGTCGTCCCAGCCATCCACCAGCTGCTCGGTGACCAGCGCCATCAGCTTGCGCTTGCTCATCACCGTGTAGTTGATGTTCAGCCGCGAGAACTCGATCTGGCGCGGCTTGGCCGCTTCACGCGGCAGGCCGGCATCGACCAGCGGCGCGGTCAGCGCGTCGTCGTGGGCGAAGTCCACGTTGTCCACGCACCAGTCGTACAGCGGCCGATGGTCTTCGAATTCCAGCGTGCACAGCGAATGGGTGATGCCTTCCAGCGAATCGCCCAACGCATGCGCGAAGTCGTACATCGGGTAGATCGGCCATTCCGAACCGGTGTTCTGGTGCTCGACGTGCTTGATGCGGTACAGCGCCGGATCACGCAGGTTGATGTTGCCGCTGGCCATGTCGATCTTCGCGCGCACGGTGCGGGCACCGTCGGGGAACTCGCCGGCGCGCATGCGCGCGAACAGGTCCAGGTTTTCTTCCACGCTGCGATCACGGTACGGCGAGGGCCGGCCCGGTTCGGTCAAGGTGCCGCGGTAGGCGCGCACTTCTTCAGCCGTCAGGTCACACACATAGGCCTTGCCGGCGCCGATCAGTTTCTGGGCGGCCAGGTAATAGGCCTGGAAGTAGTCCGAGGCATGCCGCAATTCGTTCCACTCAAAGCCCAGCCAGCGCACGTCGTCCTGGATGGCGGCCACGTACTCGGGATCTTCCCGGGCCGGGTTGGTGTCGTCGAAGCGCAGGTTGCACACGCCGCCGAACTCGCCGGCGAGGCCGAAGTTCAGGCAGATCGACTTGGCATGGCCGATGTGCAGGTAGCCGTTGGGCTCGGGCGGAAAGCGGGTCTTGATTGTCTGGTGCTTGCCGCTGGCCAGGTCCTCGCGCACGATCTGGCGGATGAAATCGCGCTTCTCGGGGCTTTCGACGGGGGTCTCGGGGCTGGCAGGGGTGTGCTCGGACATGATGCGGCAATCAAGGGCAGAAAGACCGCCAGTCTAGCGTGTCGGCGGCTGGCTTGCCCGGCATCGCCGCGGGCAACCGCCCGTGCACCGGGGCGGGCGTATGCTGGCAGCCACCTGCCGAGGAGCTGCCATGCATATCGTTTACAAGGCGGACAATCTGTTTGACGCCCATCTGGTGAAGCACGCGCTGGAGGATGCCGGCATTCCCGCCTTCGTGTTCGGCGAATCGCTGCTGGGCGGGATGGGCGAGCTGCCGCTGTTCGGCGTGCTGCGGGTGGCCGTGCCGGAGGCGGCGCGGCCGGAAGCTGAAGCGATCGTTGCCGGGCTGGACTTGGGCGCTGCCCCTGGTGACCCCATTTCAGACACAGACGATCTTGCCGGACAGCCGGCCTAGGAGCACCACATGTTGGGACTTGGTAACGGCATCCTCGGCATCGGGGCCTTCAAGCAGCGCCTGCCGCGACCGGAAGAGGCTCTACCGGGCCGCGACCAGCCGCTGCCGCTGCACAGCAACCAGCACTTCGTCAACAGCCATCCGCTCAAGGACCGGTTTGCCGGGTATGAGCGGATCCGCTTCGCGATGGGCTGCTTCTGGGGCGCAGAGCGCAAGTTCTGGACGCTGCCCGGGGTGTACAGCACGTCGGTCGGTTATGCCGGTGGGGTGACGCCGAACCCGACCTATGAAGAGGTCTGTTCCGGGCTGACCGGCCACACCGAGGTGGTGGAGGTGGTGTTCGACCCGAAGCTGGTCAGCGTGGCGCAGCTGCTGCAGGTGTTCTGGGAAAGCCATGACCCGACGCAGGGCATGCGCCAGGGCAACGACACCGGCACCCAGTACCGTTCGGCGATCCACTGCCTGACCGAGGCCGAGTACGCTGCGGCGGTGGCCAGCCGCGATGCCTATGCGGTACAGCTGGAGGCGGCCGGTTACGGGCCGATCACCACCGAGATCGTGTATCCGGCACCGACGTATTACTACGCCGAGGATTATCACCAGCAGTACCTGGCGAAGAATCCGAACGGCTACTGCGGGATCGGCGGCACCGGCGTGAGCTGCCCGATCGGGTTGCCGCCTGCGGCGGGCTGACGCTTTTCAGGCAACGTCAAGGGCAACGTCAAGGTTCAAAGCTGCAGGGCTGCGTGTTGGCGGGGCGGGTGGACTGGCGGGAATCGCCGTGAATCCGTCCCTGGAGGCTCGCCATCGCCATCCATGGCGATGAGCGTTCCCGCCAACCCACCCGCCCCACCTTCGACAGGTCCAGGGCGGCCATGGACACGGCAGGGGTTGGAAGGGTGGGAGAAAAATGGGGTCAGAGTCCTTTCGCTACGCGAAAGGACTCTGACC
>NZ_JACSQS010000028.1:17618-30809 GCF_014836545.1 Stenotrophomonas lacuserhaii | reverse complement strand
GTAGCGCCGACCCATGGTCGGCGGGATGTTTCCGCCAACGGCCCGCTGCGCTCGCCGAGCACGGCTCGGCGCTACCGGGGCCCCGTAGCGTGTCGGGTGGGGGGGGGGAGCCCCCGAGTCAGGGGCGGCCGCGAAGCGGCGGGGTGTGGGTGTTGGTGAGGAGGGGCCCATGGTTTGCGCAGCAAAGCGTGGGAGCGGCAGCGCGAATGCGATGACGTGTACCCGCGCCATGGATGGCGCGAAACGAGGCCCGCATGGATGCAGCTTCTGCCGTCCCCCGACCAGCCCCACCGCCCGGCCCCAAGCATGTAACCCGCTTTCAGCAAGCCACCCGCGAGGGGGTCTCACCCGTTCGCTTCCACCTGCAGAACGCCGTTCACCACCGCCACCACCCGCACCCGCGTCCCCGCCGCCAGCTCCGGCCCGGTCACCTGCCACGACGCATCATCGATGCTCACCCGCCCCTGCCCGGCCACGATGCCCTGCTGCAACACCGCCACGCGGCCTACCAGCTGTTCGCTGCGGCGGTTCAACAGGGGCTTGTCGCTTTCGCGCCCGCGCGTGCGGCCCCAGCGCCGATACGCCTGGATGGCCACCACGCTCAGCACCACGAAGGCCACCACCTGCCACAGCACCGGGATGCCGGGCACCAGCGCGGTGATCAGGAACACCGCAGCAGCGCCGATGCCGATCCACAGCATGAACGCGCCCGGCGCCATCGCTTCGGCGGCGAACAAGACCAGGGCCAGCGCCCCCCATCCGACCACTTCCCAGCGCATGTCAGTCTCCAAATCGCGGCGGGACCGCGCGCGTGGACTTCTTCTCTTCCTGTTTGGCGAAGGCGTGCTTGGCCAGCTCGGCGACGCCTGCGATCGATCCGATCACGCCACTGGCTTCCATCGGCATCAGCACCAGTTTCTGGTTGGGCGAGGTCGCCAGCTCCTTGAAGGCCTCGACGTACTTCTGCGCGATGAAGTAGTTGATCGCCTGCACGTCGCCCTCTGCGATCGCCACCGACACCATCTGGGTCGCCTTGGCCTCGGCCTCGGCCAGGCGCTCGCGGGCTTCGGCATCGCGGAACGCGGCTTCACGCCGACCCTCGGCTTCCAGCACGGTCGCCTGTTTCTCACCGTCGGCACGCAGGATCTCCGACTGGCGCGCGCCTTCGGCTTCGAGGATCTGCGCGCGCTTTTCACGCTCGGCCTTCATCTGCCGTGCCATCGCATCGAGCAGGTCGCGCGGCGGCTGGATGTCGCGGATCTCGATGCGGTTGACCTTCAGGCCCCAGGGATTGGTGGCCTGGTCGACCACGCTGAGCAGCTGGGCATTGATCACCTCGCGCTGACTGAGGGATTCATCCAGGTCCATCGAACCGATCACGGTACGGATGTTGGTCTGCACCAGGGCGATCATCGCCACTTCAAGATTGGACACTTCATAAGCCGCCTTGGCCGCATCCAGCACCTGGAAGAACACCACCCCGTCCACCCGCACGGCGGCGTTGTCCTTGGTGATCACTTCCTGGCTCGGCACGTCCAGCACCTGCTCCATCATGTTCACCTTGCGACCCACCCCATAGACGATCGGGATCAGGAAGTGCAGGCCGGGCGACATGGTGTGGGTATAGCGCCCGAAGCGCTCCACCGTCCATTCGTACCCCTGCGGCACCATCCGTACGGCCTTGAACAGGATGATCACGGCCACCAGGGCCAGTACCACGGTAAAGAACATCGTCGGGAACATCACGCTTCCTCTTCCATGAAAACCGACCTGCAGCATACCGCGCGGGGTGGGTTTGCCGCGCTGGCGGGCTTTTTGGTCTGTCGCGCTGCGGCGGCAGGCAGGGCTGTGCAGGACACGCCACAAGTACGTCCATGTAGGCTCGCGTTCGGCTCCTGCCTCACGACGGTCCTGCACACCCCTGCCTGCCGCCGCCGGACAGTGGGTCGGTCCGCCGGGGCAAACGAGAAGAAAAGAAAGAGCAGCCGAGCGTTGCTTGGCTTCAGGACCGGCGCAGGAAACTGTCAGGCGGAGGCGGGAGAGGCTGCACAGGACACTGTGAGGCAGGAGCCGAACAGTAGCCTACAAGGACGTACTTGCGGCGTGTCCTGTGCAGCCTCTCCCGCCTCCGCGCCCCATGTTGCAGGCTCTAAATGCGCGTGGTCGCCATGAACCGTTCGCGGTCATGGGCGGTGCGGCGGCGGATCTCCGCCAGCGCTTCGTTTTCAGTGGCTTCCAGCATCGCTTCGAACAGGCGCTGGAAGTGATGGCGCATCGCGTTGCGCGCTGCAACAGGATCGCGCGAGGCGAGGGCTTCGAAGATCGCCATGTGCTCGTCCGCGCGGCTGGCGCCATCGTCGTGGCAGACCCGCGAATAGACTTCGGCCACCCGCGGCAGGTCGCTGCGCATGCGCCAGATCTGCTGCACGAAGTACTCCACCACCGGATTGCCGGACAAACGCGCGATGGTCAGGTGGAAGCGGCGGTCGAAGTCGCCTGCTTCGGCGTCGGTGAGGTCGCGGCGGCACAGCGCCTCGGCCAGCACCCGCAGTTCTGCGATGTCCGCATCGTCCAGGTTGCCGGCGGCCAGCGCGGCCGCCTCGGCCTCGAACACCGCACGCGCTGCGGTCAGGTCGAAGGCGCTTACGTCAGGGAAGCCGCCCTGCCCGTCCAGCGGGCGCGGCTTCACGTAGACCCCCGAACCGATCCGGATGGCGATCCAGCCCTGCGCTTCCAGGGCGATTTCCGCCTCGCGCACGGTCACCCGGCTCACGCCGAAGCGTTCGGCCAGTTCCCGTTCGCCAGGCAGGCGCGCGCCGGGCGGGAACTCTCCGTCCTCGATCAACTTGCGCAGTTTTGCGGCGATGGTCTGGTACAGGCGGTTGGCGGACATGGGCTGACCCTCGGTGGTTCCCTCCGGCACCGTCCCGGGCCACCGCACGCGGGGCTGGTCCGGTTGGAGCAACGGCGCGATCACCAGGATCGCGCCGTCTCGTTCAGAACTTGTATCGTACACCGAAAAATGCACGTCGCCCGTAGCTCACCACCTCGCGGAAGTTGCCATAGGAAGGCTGGTAGGCCACGCGAGGTTCATTGGTGATGTTCATCAGTTCCAGCGACAGCGACAGGTTTTTGTTCACCCGGTAGCGGGCGCGCAGGTCCACGCTGGTGTTGTCATCGTAGTACCGGTTCTGCTGCGCGGTGTTGCCGGTGAAGTCCTGGTAATACTTCGAACGGAACTTGGCGATGGCCTGGATGTTGAACGGACCGACGTCCCAGTACAACGAGCCGGACAGGACGTGCCGCGAGAACCCGCTCAGGCCGGCCGGGGAGACGATCGCGGGAATCACGCTGCCATCGCTGGCGAGCTGCTCGCCGAGGCGCGAATCCTGGGTTTCGTAGTCCGAATCGGCGTAGTTGTAGCTGACCTTGAAGCCCATCCCGTCAAACGGCTGCGGCAGATAGGAGAAGCGATGGGTGGCACTGAGCTCCATGCCGGTCAGCGTGCTGTCCTCATCGGTGGTGACCTGCTGGCGCACCGGCACCGTCACCGACTGGCCGTTGAGGGTGTAGGTCTCATCGACCAGCGCGGTCGCCGTACCCCCGTTGAACTGCTTCCAGTAGACGGCGGCGGCCAGCAGCGTGTCCGGGTTCGGATACCACTCCAGCGAAAGATCACCGTTCCAGCTCATCAGCGGCTGCGCGGCCGGGTTGCCGCTGGCACTGATGTCGTCCAGCGCATCGGCCAGGTTGCCGAAGCTGGCATCCCCGTTGACGTTGATGGTGCGGCCGGCGCCGAGGGCGGAGATGTCCGGCCGCGACATGGCGCGGTAGCCCGCCACGCGCAGCAGCAGGTCATCTCGCAGTTCGAAGGAGGCGTTGACGCTGGGCAGCAGCTTGTCGTTGCCGGCCTTGAAGGTCTGGGTGGTGAAGTCACCGGTCGGCTGCAGGCGGATGGTGCCATCGCCGTTGTCCACCACGGTCAGGCCGGTGCGCACGCCTTCCGAACGCACGTCGGTCTTCACCCAGCGCACGCCGAGGTTGCCGGTCACCGGCAGCCCGAACCATTCACTGGCGAACTCGCCAAGCAGGTACAGCGAACGGGTCTTCTCGGTGATGTCCACGTTGTTGGGATCCTGCATCGACGGGTCGAGCAGGCTGTCGCTGGTGCCGCGGAAGGACTGGTACAGGCACATCGGGTCGAAGTAGGCCCACTCGGAGATCGTGTTGCCGCTGGCGGCATCCATGAAGTCCTTCTGCGGGAAGGCGGTACGGCAGCCGCGGTTGGCGGCGATGATCGAGGCCTTGTCACCGGCAATGCGCTGGTCGTAATCGGTGACCAGGGTGTTGTCGCGCAGCGTGTAATCGGCCTGGCTGGCACGCAACCCGCCCTTGATCCGGGTGAAGAATCCGTCCTCCGGCATGAAGCTGGCATCGAAGCGGCCGGCGCGGATCTGATGGTCGTTCTCGGTCTCGCTGGAGGTCACGCGCGCCGCGCCGGTGTAGGCGTCCCAGTTGCCCGGGTCGAAGGCGGGATCGAGGTAGACGCTCGGCACCTCGCCCTGCCATGCCCAGTCATAGTTCACATAACCGGTGGTGCCGCTGCTGATGCCGGGCACGATCGCATTGGCGGTGTCGCGCTGGTTGGCGCGCAGGCGGGTGGCGCGCTCATTGTCGACGCGCCGGGTATGCGAATACGAAAGATCGGTGGACAGTTCCCAGGCCGGGCTGGGGCGCACGATCAGGTTGAGGCCGCCACCGGTGTACTCCTCGTTGCGCCAATAGCGGTTGGAGGTCGAATCGATCGAGGTGCTGCCCGACAGTGCGCGCACCACGCCGTTGTCGTCCACCTGGCGGTCGACGATGCCACGCCGGGTATTGGAAAGGCTCAGGTCGCTGCGGTTTTCATACCAGTTGCGGTCGGTGTGTTCCACATCGACATTGACCTCGACCACATCATTGGGCCGCCACTGCACTGCGGCGAACTCGCTCTGGCGGTCGTTGCGCTCCTGCTTCAGGCGGTAGATCCGGCTGCTGGGCACCAGGTAGTAAGGCGTGCCGGCCGCGATCGCGGCAGCCCCCGGCTCGGTGCAGTTGGCGTTGGCGACATTGACCCGCCCGTCGCAGGCGTACCAGGTGGAGCCGCTGGTGATGCTCTCTTCCGGATCAGACCCTTCCAGGCGTTGGATGCCCAGCGAGACGCCGAGCTTGCCGCCGTTGCTGAATTCGAACTGGTCGATGTAGCTGGCCGTGCCGCGGTAGCCGATGCCATCGTCGTCCTTGTACTTCTTGTCGTACTCCGCCCAGCTGCCGCGCAGGTCCATCTGCACCGAGCGCTTGCCGTATTCCAGCGGCTTCACCGTCTCCAGACCGATCGTGCCGGCCACGCCGCCTTCGATGATGTCGGCGCGCTGGGTCTTGTAGATCGCCACGGTATTGATCAGTTCGGCCGGGAACATGTTGAAGTTCACCGAACGATCGCCACTGCCGTTGGTGATCTCGCGGCCGTTGAAATTGGTGCTGCTCAGGAACGCACCCAGGCCGCGGATCGAGATTTCCGAGGCGCCGGTCTTGTCGCGGGTGGACGCCGCGCCGGTCAGCGTCTCGATGGCGTCGGCCAGCGACGGCGCCGGCAGGTCACCGATGTCTTCAGCCGACAGCACATCGGAAATGACCGTGTCGTCGCGCTTCTTGTTGATCGAACTCTGCATCGATTCGCGGATGCCGGTCACCTGCACCTGGTCCAGCGTGGTGGCCGCGCCGGTGGCTGGCGGATCGGCCTGCTGGGCCATGGCAGGCGCTGCGGCGAAAAGCGCTGCCAGCAGGGCGACCGCCAGCGGATGTGGATGGAACGGTGAAACGGGCAGTTCAGTACGACGCATGATGTCCTCCTCCCAAAGGATGTCCCGCACAGCGGGCATGGGGCGCACTTTCGACATGCGGACACACAAATGTCAACCAATTGGACTGATTCTTTCGTCTTACCACTGCTATAGGCCAATTCACGGTTAAAAGATGTGCTGTTGCAGCATGACTTGGCGATGTTCTTGCCCTACTTTGCATCCCAACTGGACTAGCACTACGGCTTACAATCATCTCCTGCTTCGCAGGCCACGCTTCGGAGGGAACACCATGCAGTGTCCGTCACGCCATCTGACCGCCGCCCTGTTGCTGGCGCTGGGCATTCCGTTCGCGTCGCCCGCCGAGGCGGCAAGCTACCTGGTGCACGACGCCGGCGAATACACCGCCGCCTCCGCCAATCTGCAGCCGGGCGATGAGATCGTGCTGGCCAACGGCACCTGGAACAACACGCGCCTGCTGCTGAAAGGCAATGGCACCGCGGCCGCGCCGATCACCCTGCGCGCGCAGTCCCCCGGCCAGGTGGTGCTCACCGGGCAGTCGGACCTGCGCCTGGCCGGCCAGCACCTGCATGTGGCCAACCTGGTGTTCCGCAACGGCTACAGCCCCAGCGATGCAGTGGTGGCGTTCCGGGAATCCAGCAAGGCAGTGGCGCGCAACAGCCGGGTCACCGGGCTGGTGATCGATGACTACAGCAATCCGGACCCGGCCGACCAGGACCAGTGGGTGATGCTCTACGGCGCATTCAACCGGCTGGACCACAGCCAGCTGCGCGGCAAGACCAATGCCGGTCCTACGGTGGTGGTGGTGCGTGATGCCACCCAGGGCCTGGACAACCAGCATCGCATCGACCACAACTGGTTCGGCCCGCGGCCGGCGCTGGGTGTCAACGGTGGCGAAACACTACGCGTCGGCACCAGCGACACCTCGCTCAGCGATTCCAACAGCACCGTGGAAGCCAACTGGTTCGAAGGCTGCGATGGCGAAACCGAGATCATTTCCAACAAGTCCGGCGGCAACACGTACCGCGGCAACGTGTTCTACCGCTCGGCCGGGTCGCTGACGCTGCGCCATGGCAACGGCAACCGGGTGCTGGACAACGTCTTCCTGGGTGATGGCAAGGCTGGCACCGGCGGCGTACGCGTGATCAACGCGCAGCAGCAGGTCAGCAACAATTATTTCCAGGCGCTGGCCGGCAGCAGCAACCGCGCCGGCCTGGCGGTGATGTACGGCCAGGCCAACGCCGCGCTGTCGGGCTACTCGCCGGTGGTGGATGCCCTGATCGAGCGCAATACCTTCGTCGACGTGGCCAAGATCAGTTTCGGCGTGGGCTACAACGCGGCCAGCGCGATGGTGGTGCCGCCCAGCAGCAGCCAGTTCCGCGCCAACCTGATCGTCAACCGCACCGGTGCCAATCCGGTGACGGTCGATGGCAGCCTGGCCGGCGTGGCCTTCAGCGGCAATGTGCAGTCACCGCTTGCCTCCACCGCGCTGCCGGGCGGCGTGGACAGCATGACCGTGACGCTGGTGCAGGCGCCGAACGGACTGTGGTCGCCCTCGTCCGCGCTGGCCGACGTGGGCGCGGCAACCAACCTGGCGGTGATACCGCGCGACGATACCGGGGTCACCTGGTATCCCAAACAAGGGGAATGGACGGATGCGGCCGCTGTCGGCCACCGTCTGTCCGCCAACGGAGCTGATCGATGAAACACACCTGCCTTTCGCTTGCCCTCGCCGTGGCTACTGCTACCGCAACCCTGGCCCTGCTGCCCGCCTCGCCGGCCTTCGCCGCGGCTCCCGCAGCGGCGGAAAGCAGCACGACCCCGGTGCTGGTGACCGCTGCGCAGTGGCAGCAGATGGCCAGCGATGGTGCGCGCTATCCGTGGTTCGCCAAGGAGCAGGCGCGCAACAAGGCGATGCTGGAAAAAATGATGAAGGCCGGCATCGACGTGCCCTTCCCCAAGGACAAGGGCGGCGGCCGCACCCACGAACAGCACAAGCGCAACTACCAGGCACTGCTGGCTGCTGGCACGCTGTACCGCCTCACCGGTGACACCGCCTACGTGGACTACGCGCGGCGCATGCTGCTGGAGTACGCCACGCTGTACCCGACGCTGGGCCCGCATCCGGAAGGCCGCGGGCAGATCCCGGGGCGGGTCTTCTGGCAGGTGCTGAACGACTCGGTGTGGCTGGTCAATGCGGTGCAGGGCTACGACGCGATCCGCGACGCACTGCCGGCCAAGGACCGCCAGACCATCGATGACAACGTGTTCCGTCCGATGGCTGAATTCCTCGCCAGTGAGCCGAAGAACTTCGACCAGATCCACAACCATTCCACCTGGGCGGTAGCGGCCACCGGCATGACCGGCTATGTGCTGCGCGACCAGGAGCTGGTGGAAAAGTCGTTGCGCGGCAGCCGCAAGGATGATGAATTCGGCTTCCTGCGCCAGGTCGACCTGCTGTTCTCGCCGGACGGCTATTACGAAGAAGGCCCTTACTACCAGCGTTATGCGCTGGCGCCGTTCCTGCTGTTCGCCAACGCCATCGAACGCAACGAACCGCAACGCCGCATCTTCGAGCGCCGCGATGGCGTGCTGCTGAAGGCGGTCGACGTGCTGGTGCAGAGCAGCTACGACGGCCTGTTCTTCCCGATCAACGATGCGATCCTGGACAAGGGCGTGGACACCGAGGAACTGGTGGCCGGCATTGGTATCGCCTATTCCCGCAGCGGCGATGACCGGCTGCTGTCCGTCGCCGAACAGCAGGGACGCCTGCTGTTGACCCCGGAAGGGCTGAAGGTGGCGCAGGGCCTGGCCGCCGGCAAGGCCAAGCCGTTCGATTACACCCCGATGCTGCTGCGCGATGGCCCGGACGGTGACAAAGGTGGCCTGGCGATCCTGCGCATGGGCGGTGAACGCGGCCAGGCCCTGGTACAGAAAGACACCATGCAGGGCATGGGCCACGGCCACTTCGACAAGCTCAACTGGCTGTTCTATGACAACGGGCAGCGGGTGGTGACCGATTACGGCTCGGCCCGCTTCCTCAACGTGGAAGCCAAGCGCGGTGGCATCTACCTGGCCGAGAACCGCAGCTGGGCCAAGCAGACCATCGCCCACAACACGCTGGTGGTGGACGAGAAGAGCCACTTCAACGGCGACTGGAAGGTCGGCGAGGAACATGCGCCGACCGTGCGCTTCTTCAAGGCCGGCAAGGATACCCAGGTCGCTTCGGCGACGATGCGCGATGCGTATCCCGGCGTGGTATTCACCCGTACCCAGGCCCTGCTGAAGCATCCGGAGCTGGGCCTGCCCGTGGTGCTGGACCTGCTCCAGGTGAGTGCGGACAAGGCAGCGCGCTTCGACCTGCCGCTGCACTTCAATGGCCACATCGTCAGCACCGGATTCGAGGCCGAGCGCTTCGTGGACCAGCGCCCGGTGCTGGGCAGGGAAAACGGCTACCAGCACCTGTGGCTGGATGCGCGCAGTCAGGCCGACAGCGATCCGCGCACGCTTGCCTGGCTGCTCGATGGACGCTTCTACAGTTACCGCTTCGGCAGCAGCGCGCCTTCGCAGGCCCTGCTGGTGGAGAGTGGTGCCAATGATCCCGAGTTCAACCTGCGCCGCGAACCGGCGCTGGTGCAGCGCGTGGACGGGCAGCGCGCGGTGAGCTTCTTCAGCGTGCTGGAGCCGCATGGCGAGTACAACGGCACCGCCGAGTACGTGCACGGTGCCGACAGCCAGATCCGCGACCTGAAGCGCGCACGCGGCAGCGATGCCGAGCTGGTCGAGGTGACCCTGGCCAGCGGCGCGCGCATTGCGCTGGGCGTGGCCGATGACAGCAGCGCCGATGTCGAACACACCGTCAACGTCGACGGACGCAGTTATCGCTGGCGCGGCAGCCATGCGCGGATCGACCGCGCGGCCGGCAAAGGAGATGCACGATGAAGGGGCCGGCCGCCATCGACACGTTGCGCAAGGTGCCAGTGCGCTCGGCGGTACGCTGGCTGATCGTCGGACTGATCGCGGTCGCCACGGTGATCAACTACATCGACCGCAACGCGCTGGCGGTGATGTGGCCGGAGATCGCCCGCGAGGTCGGCGCGACCAAGGATGACTACGCCTTGCTGGTCACCGTGTTCATGCTGTTCTACGCAGCGGGCCAGTTCCTGTTCGGGCGCCTGTTCGACCTGATCGGCACCCGGATGGGCTTCGCCCTGTCCATCAGCGTGTGGTCGATCTCCATCGCGCTGCATGCGGTCACCCATTCGATCCTGTCCTTCAGCCTGGTGCGGGCGATGCTCGGGGTCAGCGAAGCAGGCGCCTGGCCGGGCGCGGTGAAGGCCAATGCCGAATGGTTCCCCGCGCGCGAGCGTGCGTTGGCGCAGGGCGTGTTCAATGCCGGTGCCTCGATCGGTGCGATCGTGTCGGCGCCGGCGATCGCCGCCTTGTACCTGTGGCTGGGCTGGCGCGGCACCTTCGTGGTGATCGGTGCGATGGGGTTCCTGTGGTTGCTGCCGTGGCTGTTCGTCTACCGCGCCGGGCCGGACAAGCATCCGTGGGTCAGCGACGCCGAGCGCAGGCTGATCATGCAGGACCAGGCCGGAGCGGCCGACCCGGCTGCACCGCGGCGCAGCGTGCGCGAACTGCTGGCGCACCGGCAGAGCTGGGGCATGCTGGCCTGCCGCTTCCTGCTGGACCCGATCTGGTGGCTGTTCGTGTCCTGGCTGCCGATCTACCTGGCCGAAACCTTCGGCTTCGACATCAAGCAGATCGGCCTGTTCGCCTGGGTCCCGTTCGTCGGCGCGATGCTCGGCAGCCTGACCGGTGGCTGGTTGTCCGGCCGGCTGATCCGCGCCGGCCACAGCGTGGACCGCGCACGCAAATGGTCGATCACCCTCGGTTGCATGGTGATGGCCCCTGCCCTGCTCGGGGCGGTGCTGGCGGCCGAGCCGCTGACCGCCGTGCTGACCATCGCCGCGGTGTTGTTCGGCTTCCAGGTGGCGATCGGCAACATCCAGACGCTGCCGGGTGACCTGTTCGGCGGACGCTCGGTCGGCACGCTGGCCGGCCTGGGTGGCCTCGCCGCCGTGGCCGGCACGCTGATCACCACCTGGCTGGTGCCGGTGCTGACGCGTGAGTCGTACGCGCCGATGTTCATGCTGGTGGCGGCCCTGGTGCCGCTCTCGCTCATCGCGTTGTGGTGGATCACCGGTACGGTGCGCCGCCTCGATGCCCCTTCGTCGGATTCCTGAGCGCGTGCCTGCGCTCCCTTTTTTTCCCCCTCACGTAAACAAGGAGTTTCACCCCATGTCATTCCAGGACAAGGTGGCCATCGTCACCGGTGGCGGCCGCGATATCGGTCGCGACATTTCGATCAAGCTGGCCGCTGCCGGCGCCCGCGTGTGCATCAACTACGCCAACGATGAAGCCAGTGCACGGCAGACCCTGGAGCTGATCCAGGCCGCCGGTGGCCAGGCCATCGTGCACCGCGCCGACGTCACCGATCCGGCTGCGGTTGCCGGCCTGGTCGCTGCGGCGCAGGCCGCGTTCGGCCCCCGCATCGACGTGCTGGTCAACGTGGCTGGCGGCATGGTGGAGCGTCGCCCGCTGGCCGACATCGATCCGGCGTTCTTCCACAAGGTGATCGACCTCAACCTGACCTCGACCTACCTGACCACCCACGCGGTCGTTCCGCACATGAGCGAAGGCGCGGCGATCGTCAACTTCGCCTCGCAGGCCGGACGTGACGGCGGCGGCCCGGGCGCGGCGATCTACGCCACGGCCAAGGCCGGCGTGATGACCTTCACCCGTGCGATGGCCAAGGAACTCGGCCCGAAGGGAATCCGGGTCAACGCCCTGTGCTGCGGCATGATCGCCACCCGCTTCCACGATGAGTTCACCAAGCCGGAAGTGCGCACTGCGGTGGCCGCCGGTACGCCGCTGCGTCGCCAGGGCCGGCCGGAAGAGGCGGCCGACGTGGCGGTCTACCTGGCCTCGGACGCGGCAGCCTTCATGACCGGTGCCAACGTCGACGTCAACGGCGGTACGTTCTTCTCCTGACCGGAGTTTTGCCATGCTGCGCTGGATCACTGCTGTTTCGTTTGCCTTTGGTTCGGCGCTCTCCGCATCGGCTGCCCCTGCGCAGCCGGTGTGGGTCACCGCATGGACCGCCTCGCCCGCGCCGGATCGCCTGGATGGCACGCCGCAGGCCCCCATGCAGTTCGCTGCACAGACCGTGCGCCAGGACATGCGGCTGGGCAGCCGCGCCGATGCGTTGCGGCTGCGCATCAGCAATGAACTCGGGGTTGCCCCGCTGCGGTTGCAGGACGTGACCGTGCAGGGGCCTTCCGGCACGGCGCTGCCGGTCACCGTGGCCGGACGCGCGCTCATCGAAGTGCCGGTTGGCGCGGCGCTTTTGACTGACGCGGTACCGCTGCAGGCGGCCGCGCTGGATGAAATCCGGGTCACTGGTTACTTCCCGCAGGCGACCCGGCCTGCGGTCCGTCGCACCACCGTGCGGGTCGTCGATGGCCGTCATCCCACCATCGCCGATTCGGTGGCGGTGTCCTACCGGCAGAATGTGTTCTCCGCGGTGCTGGTGCAGCGCGCGGATCGGCCGTCGGTGATCGTGGCGCTCGGCGACTCCATCACCGAGGGCGCCACCGCCCAGCGCGGCTCGTACAACCAGTGGCCCGAACGGCTGGCGGTGCGGTTGCAGAGCGCTTGCCCAGACCGCTTCGTGGTGCTCAACCAGGGCATCAGTGGCAACAAACTGCTCGACCACGGCCGCAGCCACAGCGCGCTGTCGCGGCTGGATCGCGATGTGATCGCCACCGCCGATGCCGACCAGGTGATCGTGTTCGAAGGGATCAACGATATCCGCCATGGCGGTGGGCCGGCACCACTGCCCGGCCGCAACGCCGAAGACATGCAGGCCGGCTACCGGCAGATCGCCGACCGCGTGCACCTGCACGGCGGGCGTGCGTTCATCGGCACGCTGACCCCGTTCGGTGGCTCGGAGCGCTACGAACCTGTTTCAGCTGCCACGCGCACGGCGATCAATGCCTGGGCGCGCGGGCCGCAGAGTGGCTATGACGGCGTCGTGGATTTCGATGCGGCGCTGCGTGACCCGGCGGTGCCGGAATCGCTGCCGGGCGGCATCACCCGCGATCACCTGCATCCGAACGATGAAGGCTATGCGCGCATGGCCGATGCGATCGATCTTGGGATGCTGGGCTGCCGGAAGCCCTGATCGTCTCGACCCGGTGGGTGCATGACAATGACCCGGTGGGAGAGTGACAAGCGACCCGGTGGGGGACGACCGTTGGTCGTC
>NZ_JACSQS010000028.1:0-17608 GCF_014836545.1 Stenotrophomonas lacuserhaii | reverse complement strand
TCACGCTTCTTGCTGGCGGAGAGCGTGACGACCAACGGTCGTCACCCACCAGAGACCAACGGTCGTCACCCACCAGACCCTCAGCCGGTGCGCGGGGCGAACATGATCACCGCCATGCCAGCCAGGCACAGGCCCACGCCGAGCAGGTCCCAACGGCCGGGACGGATGCCGTCCACCAACCACAGCCAGACCAGCGCAGTGCCAACGTAGACACCACCGTAGGCCGCATATACGCGCCCGCTGGCCTGCGGATGCAGGGTCAGCAGCCAGGCGAACAGGGCCAGGCTGGCCGCCGCCGGCAGCAGCAACCACATGCTGCCATCGCGACGCAGCCACAGCCACGGCAGGTAGCAGCCGATGATCTCGGCCATCGCCGTCACGACGAACAACCCGAGCGTTTTCACGATGCGGTTTCGTCGGCTTTCGCGTGCTGCCAGAGCGCTTCCTGGGCGTCCAGGTCCAGCTCGGCCAGCCGCTTCCCGTCTTCACCGGCGCGCGCTTCCATCGCGCGGAAGCGTCGCTCGAACTTGTGGTTGGCCCCGCGCAGCGCAGCACCCAGGTCGAGATCGGCGTGGCGTGCCAGGTTGGCACAGACGAACAACAGGTCGCCGAGTTCTTCCTGCAACCGGGTCTTGTTCGCCGCCACGTCGCCGCGTTCGAATTCCTCGCGCAGTTCCTGCAGTTCCTCGGCGGCCTTGTCCAGCACCGGCAACGGGCCGGGCCAGTCGAAGCCGACCTTGGCCGCGCGCGACTGCAGCTTCATCGCCCGCTGCCATTCCGGCAGTCCGCGCGAAATGCCGGCCAACGCCGAGCCATCCGTCTCGCCCTTGGCGGCGCGTTCCTCGCCCTTGATCGCCTCCCAGTTGCGCAGCACCTCGGCGGCGTCGCCGGCGCTGGCGTCGGCAAAGATGTGCGGGTGGCGGCGGACCATCTTGTCGTTGATGCTGCGCGCCACGTCGGCGAAGGCGAACGCGCCCTGCTCCTGCGCCATCTGCGCGTGGAAAACCACCTGCAGCAGCAGGTCGCCCAGTTCATCGCACAGGTCGTCCAGGTCACCGCGATCGATCGCATCGGCTACTTCGTAGGCCTCTTCGATGGTGTACGGCGCGATGGTGGAAAAATCCTGCTCCAGGTCCCATGGGCAGCCGCCCTGCGGGTCGCGCAGGCGCGCCATGATCGCCAGCAGGCGGCCCAGTTCGGTGGCGGCGTCGCTCGTGCTCATGCAGTCTCCGGTTCGTCGGGGGGCAGCCAGTCGCGCCACGCCAGGCGGGTATCACCCAGGGCCATGAAATCACCGTTGAGCAGGCTTTCGCGGCGGTTGTAGCGGAATGGCTTGCCGGTGGCGGTGGACAGCACCGCGCCACCGGCGGCGTGCAGTACGCACTGGCCGGCCGCGGTGTCCCACTCGCTGGTCGGACCCAGCCGCGGATACACATCCAGGTCGCCCTCGGCGATCCGGCAGAACTTCAACGAAGAGCCCTGGGCCACGGTTTCGATGTCGCCCATGCGATCGAGCAGCGCCTGCGTGCGCGCCGAACGGTGCGAGCGGCTGGCGGCGACCCGCAGCGGTGCGTGCGCCGGCACGCGGGTACGCAGCACGGTGTCATGCACGCCCTGCCGGCGGTAGGCCTGCTCGCCGCGCATGGCGTGCCAGACCAGCCCGGTCACCGGCGCCAGCACCACGCCGAAGGTTGGCGCGCCCTGGTAGACCAGCGCGATGTTGACGCTGAATTCGCCGTTGCGCTTGATGAACTCGCGGGTGCCATCCAGCGGATCGACCAGCCAGTAGGCGCCCCAGTGGCGCCGCGTTTCCCAGGGGGCCGCGGTGGCTTCCTCGGACAGGATCGGCAGGTCCGGGGTGAGCCGCGACAGGCCGCGGACGATGCGCTGGTGCGCGGCCAGGTCGGCTGCGGTCACCGGGCTGTCATCGGCCTTCATCGTGATGTCGAAGCCGGACGCGTAGACCTGCATGATCGCGGCGGCGGCATCCTGGGCAATGGCGATGACCGTTTCGCGCAGATCGGTGGTGAGGCGGGCGTGGGTCATGGCGCCGTCGCGCCACGCTGCAGCCACTCTCGAGCGATGAACAGGGCCGCCAGTGAACGGCCCTCGGAGAAGTCTTCGCGCAGCATCAGCTGGTCGATCTGTGACAGCTTCCACGGCACCACTTCCAGTTCTTCGGGCTCATCGCCCTGCAGCCGTTGCGGATACAGGTCGCGCGCCACCACCAGCCACGACTGGTGGCTCATGTAAGTGGGGGCAAGGGTCATCGCGCGCAGCACGTCAACGCGGTGCGCGCCGTAGCCGGCCTCTTCCTTCAGCTCGCGGTCGGCCGCCTGCTCTGGCGTTTCGCCGGCATCGATGCGGCCCTTGACCAGGCCCAGTTCATAGCGGTGCATGCCGGCGGCGTATTCACGCACCAGCAGCACGGTGTCATCGTCCAGCATCGGCACCACCACCACGGCACCGTGGCCGCGGCTGACCAGTCGCTCGAAGCGGCGCTGTTCACCGTTGGAAAACTCCAGGTCCAGGTGCTGGCGCTGGAACGGGCCGTTTTCCTCATCGGTGATGCGATGGATGATCGGCAGGGGACGGCTCATGCGGTAGACCCCGCGCGGGCCGATAGAATGGACGGAGGAAGCAACATGTTCATGAGCCCACGATGCTAGCAGAGACACCCCCCTCCCCGCAGGACGCCCGCCCATCCGTTCCGGAGAACGCCGCATGCGCGTGACCCGCTGCCCCGTGTCGATTCCCCTGCAGACCGGCCAGACCGTGTCGCTGCCCGAGGACGCCGCCAACCACCTGCTGCGGGTGATGCGACTGCGCGAGGGCGATGCCTGCGTGCTGTTCAATGGTGATGGGCATGACTATGCCGCCACGATTGTCGTCGCCGGCAAGCGTGATGCACAGGTGCGGATCGAAGCAGCCACGCCGCTGGCCAATGAATCGTCGCTGCGGATCACCCTGCTGCAGGGCGTGGCGCGCGGCGAGAAGATGGACCTGATCCTGCAGAAGGCCACCGAACTCGGCGTGGCGGCCGTGGTGCCGGTCAATGCCGAGCGCACCGAAGTAAAGCTGGATGCCGCGCGCGCAGAGAAGCGCGTCGCGCACTGGAACAACGTGGTGCAGTCCGCCTGCGGCCAGTCAGGGCGTGCGGTGATTCCGCAGTTGGGCCCGCCATTGGGCTTGGCCGCTGCGATGGCGGTACTGCCCGCCGATACACTGCGCCTGACCCTCGACCCGGAAGGCAGCCACCGCCTGTCCACCCTGCAGGCAGCGCCCGCAGGCGGCGTGGTGATCGCCATTGGTCCGGAGGGCGGCTGGTCGCCGCGCGATCGCCAGCAATTGGCCGCAGCGGGCTTCCAGGGGCTGCAGCTGGGGCCGCGGATCCTGCGCACGGAAACCGCGGGGCTCGCTGCGATCGCGGCCCTGCAGGCACGCCTGGGCGACATGGGCTGAGGCGCGGGCCGGCGACCGTGGGCCGCGGGAACGTTACGACCGTTGGTCGTGGTGGGTGACGACCGTTGGTCGTCACGCTTCGGCCGGGGCAAGGGCGTGACGAGCAACGGTCGTCACCCACCGGGTTGTTCGTCACCCACCCGCTGCTGGGTTCAGTGCAGCGAATCCAGTGCGGTTTCCACCGCGTCCAGGTTCGGCAGCAGCGCGCTCTGCTCACCCAGCAGCACACGCATGTGCACGCTGTCGGGAAGGGTTTCTTCGGACGCATCGGCCAGCAGGCCATCGCGCGGCACCGAAATCAGCTGCGGGAAGCTCTGCGTCAGCAGCGCGAAATACGGGCGCTGGGCATTACCGGCCAAGGCCTTGAGCACCACGACCTTGTTGTTGCCGCCGATGCTTTCCTCGCCCAGCCCGGACAGCCGCGCAAAGGACACCAGCGGCACCTCCCAGCCGTGCCAGGCCAGCGTGCCCAGCAGCCAGTCGGGACCTTCCGCACTCGCCTGCACCTGCACCTTGGCCATCATTTCGGCCACGGTGGCATTGGGCAGCAGCACGCGTTCGGGACCGGACTGGATCAGGACCCCGCGGATCTCATCGTTGTTGGCATGGCTCACTGTGCTTCCCCTTGTTCCGGACGTGCCCAGCGGGCACTGATGGCCTGTGCGAGCTCCTGCGGCTCACCGGCGAACATGCCGGCCGCCACCACGGCGGTGGCTGCGGCCGGGTCGTAGCAGCCCTCGCCCACTTGGCCGCCCACCCATGCACCGGCCTCGGCCAGCGTCAGTGCCGGGTCGACCTGCAGCAGGTCGGCACCACTGAGCAGGATCACCGCGCTTTCGCCCGGCGGCAGTCGCGCCAGTTCCAGGCCCTGGGGCCGGCTTTCGAATTGCAGTCCGCCATCACGCAGCACGGTGGCGGTGTCGTCGGACAGGATGTAGACGTGGCCTTCCAGCACCTCTGCGCCGGTTTCGGCGAGCAGCACCGGCAACGGCGAAACCCGCGCCATCTGCTTGACAAGATTGCCGTAGCGCGCGCCGTCCAGCGGCATCCGCACCAGCAGCGGCACGTCCAGCGCCGACGGCAGCGCGGCCAGCAGGCGCCGCAGCGCATCAGGGCCGCCGATGCCGGCCAGCACCACCACCGCACCGCGCGCGCCGCGGCGTGGCCCGGTACCGGGCGGCGTGTCGTCCATGTCCACCAGCGAAAGGTGGGCCGAATCGAATACCGGCAACGCCGGCGGAGCGGTGGTCTGGCGGCTCACCGCAGCGGGCGCGGCGTCCTCGTCCAGCAGCGCCCAGCGGCTGTGGTCGGCCAGCGGCGGCGGCACCACGGCGTCTGCATCGGCAGGCGTGGCAGGGGCCTCGGCATCGGCGTCGGGCAGGTTCGCCGCCAGTGCCTGTTCCAGCGTCTGCGGCTCCTGCCACTGCGCGGGTGCTTCATACAGGCTGTCGCCTGCCAGCAGATCAGCTGCGTCGACCGCTTCGTCCAGGTGGAAGTCCAGCGGCGCATCAACGTGCAGCTGGGCCGGCGTATCCGGCATCCCCGGTTCGATCTGCAGGTCTTCTTCGACTTCCGCACCGGGCGGCAGCACTTCGCGATGACCATGCAGCTTGGCCGCCAGGTGCCGCGCCCAACGCTGGGTTTCCCAGCCTTCGCGGCGCGCCGCCAGTTCGGCCTCGTCGAACACCAGGGTGAAAGCCGGCGAAGACAGCGCATCGTCCAGCCGTTCCAGGGCGGCTTCCACGGCCGGCTCCAGTGCGATCACCACGGCCTGCGGGGCGAGCGCGATCAGCGTTGCAGGATCCAGCGCATCGGGATCTTCTTCCAGCACCAGCGCCACGTCGGCCAGGACCAGCGCCTCGCGCAGGCGGTCGCGGGCCGCGCCCGGGCGTGCCAGCAGCGCGACGGCCGGCGGCAGGCTTGCATCATTCTCGGACACGGGCGATCCCCAGCAGGTCGTACACGTTACGCATCAGGTCCAGCTCCTGGTAAGGCTTGCCCAGGTAACGCTGCACGCCGATTTCGAAAGCGCGCTGGCGATGCTTGTCGCCGCTGCGCGAGGTGATCATCACGATCGGCACGTCGCGGTAACGAGGGTCGGCACGCATCGCGGTGGCCAGCTCGTAGCCATCCATCCGCGGCATCTCGATGTCCAGCAGCATCAGGTCCGGTACGCGTTCTTCCAGCCGCTCCAGCGCTTCCACGCCATCGCGCGCCACGCTGACTTCGAAGTTGTGCCGTTCCAGGATGCGGCCGGTGACCTTGCGCATGGTCAGCGAATCGTCGACCACCATCACCACCGGCACCTGGCGCTGCTGTTCCAGTTCGGCCACCGGCAGCGGACGCTCCGGGTTGGCGACGAAGCGGCGCACCAGCGGAGCCACGTCAAGGATCACCACCACGCGGCCATCGCCGGTGATGGTGGCACCGTAGATGCCCGGCACCGAGGCGATCTGCAGGCCGACCGGCTTCACCACGATTTCGCGGTTGCCGAGCACCTGGTCGATCGCCACCGCAGCGCGCAGGTCGCCGGCGCGCACCAGCAGCAGCGGCACCTGCGCCTGCCCTTCGGCACGGGCCGGGGCCTGGCCGATCAGGCTGCCCAGGTCATGCAGGGTGTACTCCTCGCCGCTGTAGCGGTAGGTGCTGTCGCCGGCCTCGAAACGTTCGCGCGAAATACGGCCGATGCCACTGACCGAACCCACCGGGACGGCGAAGGTGGTCTCGCCGATCTGCACGAACACCGCCTGGGTGACGGCCAGCGTCTGCGGCAGGCGCAGGGTGAAACGAGCGCCCTGGCCGCGTACCGAGTGGATTTCCACGCTGCCGCCGAGCTGGCGCACTTCGTTGCGCACCACGTCCATGCCCACGCCGCGCCCGGCCAGCTGGCTGAGCTGGTCGGCGGTGCTGAAGCCGGAGGCGAAGATCAGGTTGTCCAGTTCGTTGTCGGCCAGGGTGGCATCGGCCTGGATCAGGCCGCGTTCCAGCGCGCGCCGGCGGATCGCTTCGCGGTCCAGCCCGGCACCGTCGTCGGCCACGTCGAGCACGATTTCAGAGCCTTCGCGATGCAGGCGCAACGAGATCTCGCCTTCCACCGGCTTACCTGCCGCGCGCCGCTGTTCGGCCGTTTCCAGGCCGTGGGCGACGGAGTTGCGCAGCATGTGCTCCAGCGGCGCCACCATGCGATCCAGCACGTTGCGATCGAGTTCGCCGTGGGTACCTTCCAGCGTCAGATGGACCTGCTTGCCGGTATCGGTACCGGCCTGGCGCACCACACGGCGCAGGCGCGGCACCAGCCCGTCGAACGGCACCATGCGCGCGCGCATCAGGCCGTCCTGCAGTTCCGAGCTGACGCGCGACTGCTGCTGCAGCAACGAATCGTACTGGCGTGACAGGTCGTCCAGCACGCCCTGCAGGCCGCCAAGATCGGCTGCCGATTCGTTCAGCGCGCGGCTGAGCTGCTGCAGCGTGGAGAAGCGGTCCAGTTCCAGCGGATCGAAGCTGTGGTCGGCCTGCTCCTGCTCGCGCTGGTAACGGGCAACGATCTGCGCCTCGGTTTCCAGGTCAAGACGGCGCAGCTGGTCGCGGAGACGGGCATTGGTGCGGTCCAGTTCGCCCATGGCGCCGCGGAAGGCACCGAGCTGCTGTTCCAGCCGCGAACGGTAGATCGCCACTTCACCGGCGTGGTTGACCAGGCGATCGAGCAGGTCGGCACGCACGCGCACCTGTTCCTGCTGCGGACGCGCGCCGCCTTCTTCCTCGCCGCCGGCTTCCACCGGCAGTGGCGCGGACAGCGGCAGGCTGGCGATCAGCTCGGCCGCACTGGGCGCGGCAGCGGCGGGTTCGTCGGCCTCGGCCTGCGTGGCCGGCCGGCCCTGGGTACGCGCATCGAAAGCAGCCACCAGGTCGTCGGCCGCTGCCACCTGGCGATGGTTGCCGGTGAGGGTGAGCATCTGGTGCAGGCGATCGAAGCCACGCTCCAACAGCTGTACATCGCTGTGCTCGATGCTGGTGCGTCCGGCGAACACCGCTTCCAGCAGCGATTCGATGCCGTGGCCGAGATCACCGATGGGATTGATGCCAGCCATGCGCGCGCCACCCTTCAGCGTGTGCAGGTCGCGCTGCAGGCCGGCCAACGGCTCACGGTCCTCCGGCGCGGTGCGCAGTTCGCTGATCAGGCCGTCGCAATGGTCGAGCAGGTCCTTGCCTTCTTCGACGAAGATGTCGACCAGCTCGCGGTCCAGCACGCTGAAGTCCAGCGCATCGGCGCTGCCGACTTCTGCTTCGACTGCTTCGGCTTCGACTGCCTGGGCATCCGTGGCGTCCACAGCGTCCTGCAGGGCAACCTCGTGCGCATCCTGCGGCACCTCGGCTGCACCGGCGTTGGACGAACCAGCAAGCGATGCAGCGGCCGGCTCCATCTCGAAGTACGGCTGCTGCACGACGTCGGCTTCGGCTTCGGCTTCGGCGGAAAGCTGTTCCGTTTCCTCGGTGTAGGGCGCCGTAGCCGGCTCATCGGCATCGATGTTCTCGGCGAAAGCCGCGTCCTCGCCCGCCGATCCGGCATCGCCGGCAACAGAGATGAGCTCGCCCGCGTCTTCCTCTACGGAATCGTCGATGACGTGCAGCCCTTCATCCAGCGCTTCCTGCAGCGACACGGCTTCGCCGAAGGCGGCACTGTCCTGCTGTTCGTCGGACAGCGCGTCGCCCGGCTCCTCGCCGGTCGCCTCGCCGGTCGCCTCGAGCGCCTGCCCGAGCGGTTCGTCGTGCTGGGCGGCAGGTTCGATGGCACCCGGCACGTAACTGTCGGGCAGCGCGGCATGTGCTGCATCGTCCAGATACAGCGACAGGTCTTCTGCGCCGGTCAGCTGGACCTCGACATCGTGGTCCTGGGCCGGTTCGGCGGTGGCCTGGTCGCTCTCGTGCGATGTTGCCGCCGGCACTTCGGCTTCCGCGACGAAGGTCGGCTCGGCGCCCCATTCGTGCTCGACCGACGGCGCCGGAAGCGGATCCAGGAACGAAGACAGATCGTTGGCGCCGGTCAGTTCGACCTCAGCCACGACCGGCGCGTCGAACGGTGCGACCTCTTCGTCGCTGGACCGTTCTTCAACCCATGCAGCCTCAGCGCTGGCGGACTCGGGCTCAGGCTCGATGACGTGCAGTTCGCCGCTGCCGACCATCGCCTCGGCGATCTGCTCGACCTCGACCCCGGCCTGCGCTTCCGGCTCGGCCGCCTCGATCACCTCAACGTCGACATCGACATCGACATCGGCACTGACGGCAGCAGGGTCTGGCTGCGCCTGCTCAAGCACATCGGCGGCATCTTCCATCACCGGCCAACGCGCTTCGGGCAGGGTCGCGGCGAGCGCCTGCAGGCGTTCGGCAAGTTCCTGCTGCAGCGGGATGCGGGGCGATTCGGCCTGCAACGCCAGCATCGTGGCTTCGATCGCGCGCGCAGTGGCGTCCAGCGCATGCACGCCCTCATGACTGGGCGCTTCGGCAGCCGCCAGCGAGCGCTTGATGTAGCTTTCGGCCGCGCCGGTCACGGAGGTGATCTCCGGCACATCGGTCATGGCGAAGGCACCGTTCATGGTGTGCACGGCACGCAGCAGCGGGTCGGAGACCGGCTGCGGTTCGACGCGCGACGACGCCAGCCACCCGTGCAGGGTGGCCATGTGCGCTTCCACTTCGGCTTCCAGGATCTCGCGCAGCACGCTGTCGATGCTGGCCGGCGCACCCTCGAGGGAGGCGGTCGCCACATCGGCGGCGAAGGCTGCTTCCAGCGCATCGATCCCGGCCTGTTCGTCCGTTGCGGAAACCGCCGCGGGGACCGGATGGGTGGCCAGCGGCACGTGGAAGGTTTCTTCGCCGGCGCCAACGCGGTCGGCGATCGACTGCAGCGCCTGCAGGTCCGCGCTGACGCGCTGCCCACTGCGCAGTGCCGCATTGAGTTCGGGCAGGGCGTGGTAGGCCTGTTCGACCACGGCCACCACCGCCGGCGTTGCCGGGCGGGAGCCATCCAGCACGCGGTTGAGCATGCCTTCGATCTTCCAGGCGAACTCGCCCAGCGTACGCGCGCCCACCAGGCGCCCACTGCCCTTCAGCGTGTGGAACACGCGGCGGATCGGACGCAGGCGGTCCATGTTGTCCGGCTGCGCGCGCCAGGCCGGCAACAGCCCGCCGAGATTGATCAGTTCTTCGTCGAACTCTTCCAGGAACACCTCGCGGATGTCCTGGTCGATGTTCTCGGCCTGCTCATCGAATCCACCGTCGAGCGTTTCGGCGGCGGCAACCGGCGTTTCGGCCGGCAACGGCGCCGGCGGCTCCGGCTGCGGATTGAAGTCGGCCGCAGCCGCGGCCAGTTCGGCCAGGAAGCGCGCATCGGCATCGTCGACCACCGCAGAGTCGGTCGACGGTGGCTCAGCTTCATGTGCCTGCAGCGGCTCGGACGATGCGAACGGCGCCGGTTCGGCAGCAGTGATCACATCGAATCCCGCCGGCGCCTCGATGACCGAGGCTTCCCGCGCTTCCAACGACAGGACATCGTCGGCACGGCTGATGCCGCCCTCATCGAAGTGGAAGCTGATCGGCTCGATTGCATCGTCTTCGGCCTCGACTTCGGCCAGCACCGGGTCGAAGTCAGCGCCATCGATCAGCAGCAGGCCCTCGTCGGCGTCGCCGAGCACGCCCGGCACGTCGCCGTGCGCGGGAAGATCGGCAAACGTGGCCTGGCCATCGACAACGGCGGTGAGATCCACCTGGGCGACCGGTTCGACCGTCCAACGCGTGGCATCGGCGGCATCTTCAGCGAATACCGGATCGAAGTCGGTGAAGGTCGGCGCGCGGCTGTCGCTCTCGTCGGCTGCCGCGTGGAAGCTGCCGAGTTCCCAGGCCGGCACCTGCGGCGGAACCGCGGTGGTCGCAGCGAACACCAGCGTCGGGGCGGCCGGTTCGATCGGTACATGCTCCAACGGTGCGTCGTCGAGCGCTTGCGCATCGGCAGGTGCATCGGTTGCAGGCTCAAGGCCCTGCACGTCCAGCGCAGGTGCGCTCGGCGCGGTATCGAACACGAAGTCCGGCAGCGGCGGCGGCAGCTGCGCGGGGGCCGCGGCCAGTGCGGGCAGCTCCAGCGTTTCCAGCCCGGGCACCGCGAGCGGCGGCGGCAGCACGGCTTCGCGCTGCACCGGCTGCGGCGCCGCATCGGCCAGCGGCTCGACTGCGGCGGCGTTGGCTACCGGCAGCGGCCAGTAGCGCAGGGCTTCCAGGCTGCTGCGGGTGATGTCCAGGATGCTCTCGCGCCCGGCGCGACGATCGCGCAGCGCTTCCAGGTAATACTCCAGGCTGGCCATTGCATCAGCCAGCGTATCCAGCTGGCGTCCGCTGGGCACGCGCTGGCGCCCGATCAATTCGGCGTCGATGTACAGCTGCACGCCCTTCAGGTAGTCGGCCGGCACCGGCAGGTCGAGCATGCGCAGCGCGCCGCCGACTTCGCCCAGCAGGCGCGGCACGTCCTGCAGCTGTTCGTGGTTCCAGTTGGTTTCGATGAAGGCGACGAAATGCTCACGGGCCACGGTGAAGTTGGCGATCGCTTCGTGCGCCAGCACTTCCAGCGTGCGCCGGGTTTCGGCGGCGGAAGGGTCATCTTCGCCGCTGCCGGTCGCGCCCAGATGGGCAACCTGGTCATCCAGCGAAGCGTCCACGTACAGCAGTGCACCGGCGACATCCAGCAGCAGGCTCTCGTCGATCTGCTGCTCACCCGCGACCACGCTGCTGAGCGCATCGCGCTGCTGCACCACCACGTTGCGCGCTACGTCCAGGCCCATCATGGCCAGCGTATCGCCCACCGCGGCAAGTTCGTTGACCTGCTGCTGCAGCTGCTGCGGCGCGCCGCCGGTGCGCAGGTGCAGGTCCAGCGCGTCCTTGATGCGCAGCAGCTCTTCCTTCACCGCGTTGCCGACGGTATCGAGCAGTTCACGGTTGCGCCCGCTCAAACTGCCGCGGGCGTGGTCGAGTTCGGCTTCGGTAGCGCCGACGCTGTCCGGCGCAAAGGCCAGCAGCACGCTTTCATTGATGCCCGCCACGCCACGCGCGGCACGGATTTCGTTGAGCAGCGGCAGCAGCACGATGGGGATGTCGCGGTGGCCGTTCTGCAGGCGCTCCAGGTAATCCGGAAGCAGCACGCTGCCGCGCATCAGGGTCGCGCAGGATTCATCGCGCTCGGCGACCTCTCCATTGCCGATCGCCACGGCGAGCTGTTCCAGCTCCTCGGCCACCATCGCCGGTGCATACAGTTCCACCATGCGCAGCGTGCCCTGCACCTGGTGCAGGTAGCCGGCGCACAGGCGCATGCGGCTGGCGTCGGCGGGCGCCTCGACGAAGTACTCGACCTCGTTGCGCACCTGGCGCAGGGTCTCATCCAGCTCCGGCTTCACCCAGCCCAGGGCGGCATGGCTCATTGCATCGCGCAGGGTACTCATGGGCGGACTCCGGTCGCCAGCGATCGCATGCCGCGCGGGGCGTGGCATGCAGTGTGGCGGAAATAGTGACGATGCTTCATCAGGTAATCCTTGCTTCCCCGTACTGCCGGCTTACGCCGGCAGCTTGAAGTCGGCGACCGAGCGGCGAAGGTCGGCGGCCAGCTGTGCCAGGTGGCCGATCGATTCGGCGGTCTGCCCCGCACCCTGCGAGGTCTGGCCGGTGATCTGCCGGATCACGCCCATGGTATGGGTGATGTCCGACGCGGCCGAGGACTGCTGCTGGGCGGCCACGGAGATGTTCTTGATGAGGTTGTTGAGGGCGTTGGACACGCGCTCGATCTCGGTCAGCGCGGTGCCGGCGTCCTCGGCCAGGCGTGCACCGGACACCACCTCGGCGGTGGTCTGCTCCATCGAGGTGACCGCTTCGTTGGTATCGGCCTGGATGGCCTGCACCAGGCCTTCGATGCGTCGCGTCGCACCGGAGGTACGTTCTGCCAGGCGCTGCACTTCGTCGGCCACCACGGCGAAACCGCGACCGGCTTCGCCTGCAGAAGCGGCCTGCACCGCCGCGTTCAACGCCAGGATGTTGGTCTGCTCGGAAATGTCGTTGATCAGTTCCACGATCGAGCCGATTTCCTGCGAAGACTCACCCAGCCGCTTGATGCGCTTGGACGTTTCCTGGATCTGGTCGCGGATCTGGTCCATGCCCTGGATGGTTTCGCGCACCACGCCGGCACCTTCGGCGGCGATGACCACCGAGCGCTGCGCCACTTCGGCGGACTCGGAGGAATTGCGCGATACCTGTTCGATGCTTGCCGCGATCTCGCCGATGCGGTCCGAGGCAGTGGTGATCTGGTTGGCCTGGTGGCCGGCCGCTTCGGCCAGCTGCATCGCCGTGGCCTGGGTTTCCTGGGTGGACACGGCGACCTTGGCCGAGGTGTCGTTGATGGTGGTCACCAGGTGGCGCAGCTCGTCGACGGCGTAGTTGATGGCGTCTGCGATGGCGCCGGTCATGTCTTCGGTCACCGACGCTTTCACCGTCAGGTCGCCCTCACCGAGCGAGCTGATTTCATCCAGCAGCCGCATGATGGCCTGCTGGTTGCGGCTGTTGAATTCCACCTGCGTCTGGTAACGCAGTTCCTGCTCGCGCGAACGTCCGCGCACCGAGGTGCTGACGAAGCCGATGATCGCGATCAGCGACAGCGCGCCGGACACCACGCCGATCCAGAAGTTGGGGAACAGCCGCGTATCGCTGGCCGAGCCAAAGGAAGAGAACGCGTTGAACAGGCCCTTGCTGTCGGCCAGCATGTCCGACGAACCGGCGGTCAGGCTGGCGGCCGCAGCCTGCGCGGCGAACAGCTGGCGCGAGCTGGCCAGGATCGCATCGGCGTCGGTCTTCATCGCCGTCCACTGCTGCTGGGACTGCTCCAGCGCGGCCAGCGCGGCAGCGCCGCGTACGGCGGCGATGCCCATGTCCTCGTTGCCATTGCGCAGGCCGTCGAGCACCTGGCTGAACACGGTGATGTCGCGGGCCAGTGCATCGCCGGCGCCGGCGGCACCGGAGCCACCGGCGCGGATTTCAGTGACCCGGCGCGCCATCGTGCCGGCGACCACGACCTGCTGCAGCGCGCTGTAGATCTGTGCCGACGGTGCACCGGAAGCACTCATCGCGCGCACCACTTCGTTCAACTGCGCCTGCAGGCCCGGCACGGCACCGGTGAAGTTGTTGGCGTTGCCGGCCAGGGTCAGTACCGCCGGCTCACTGGACACCAGCTGGGCGGCACTCTTGGCCAACGGCTGCCAGGTCGCGGCCAGCTTGCCGATCGGGGCGGATACGCCCGGTTCGGTGCCGTAGCGGCCCTGCAGGGTGGCTACGTTCTCATCGATCGCGGTGCGGGTGGCCTTGAACGCGGTGAAGGCCTGCGCGTTGCCGGCCACTGCTTCTCGTCCCTGGTTGGCCAGCTGCTGTGACAGTACCTGAAGGTCGGCGGCCTTGGTGCTGGCGTCGGCCAGGCGGCTGCCCTGCCAGGTGGCCACGCCGGTGTTCAGGCCGAACAGCGCCATCGCCAGCAGCAGCAGGATCAACCACGCGTTGGTGCCACCCAGGCGCACCTTGGCCGCCTTGCTGGAATCGGAAGCAGTACTCATCGTTCAACCTCGATGTTCAATGCAATGCAGGAACGGAAGCCAGCGTTCAGGCCGCGGCTTGCCGGAATTCGGGAGTGCGCGACAGCAGCGAGAGCGAGAAAACGCCCCAGTCGTGGTCGTCGGCATGGAAGGCGCGTTCGACGAAGTGGGCGTAGCGCCCGTCGGCCAGTCCACCGGCCGCAACTTCCTGGTCCAGCTCGAAACTACGCTGGCCGTAAAGTTCGTCGATGGTCAGTGCCACATCGCCTCCGGCCTGGCGCATCACCAGCACGCGCTGGCCTTCCTGCTGCACCGTGCGCGCGCCTTCCAGGAACAGTTTCAGGTCGATCACCGGGAACAGGTTGCCGCGCAGGTTGCCCACGCCCAGCAGCCACGGCTGCGCGCATGGCACCGGCGTCACCGGTGGCATCGGCACGATTTCCACCACCTCGCGGAAGTCCGAGACCAGGCGACGATGGCCGACGCGGTACCCCACGCCACGCCACAGGTCCTGGGCGAACTGGCGTTCGGGCAGCTGCACCGCATGGGCCAGGCTGCGGCGCTCATACGCTTCGAGGATGTCGAAGGGAGAGCGCATCAGGACACCAGCTCGTTGATCCGCGCGATCAGGTCTTCCTCGCGCGGCGGCTTGACGATGTAATCGGCAGCCCCCTGGCGCAGGCCCCAGGCCTTGTCGGTTTCCATCGCCTTGGTGCTGACGATGATCACCGGGATGTGCTTGGTGGCCGCGTCGCGGGCCAGTGCGCGGGTGGCCTGGAAGCCACTCATGCCCGGCAGCACGACGTCCATCAGCACCAGCTGCGGCAGCTGGCTGCGAACCAGCTCCAGCCCGGCTTCGGCGTTGTCTGCCTCTTCGACCTCGTGCCCTGCCTTGCGCAGCCATTGGCTGAACACCGCACGGTCGGTCGGTGAATCCTCGATCAGGACGATACGAGCCATTTTGCCTTTCCCCCCTGGTCAGGCGTTGACGTATGTGCGGATGGCACCCAGCAGTTCTTCGCGCGTGAAAGGCTTGGTCAGGTACTGCTCCGAGCCGACGATGCGCCCGCGCGCCTTGTCGAACAGACCATCCTTGGACGACAGCATGATCACCGGCGTCGACTTGAACAGCTGGTTGCCCTTGATCAGCGCACAGGTCTGATAGCCGTCAAGACGCGGCATCATGATGTCCACGAAGATGATCTGCGGCTGCTGGTCTGCGATCTTGGCCAAGGCCTCGAAGCCGTCGGTGGCGGTCACCACCTCGCAGCCTTCGCGTTTCAGCAGCGTTTCCGCCGTCCTTCGAATGGTCTTCGAATCGTCGATGACCATCACCCGGAGTCCTGCAAGCTCCCCGCCCGCAGTCATGTTCTCAGTCATTACCGTTCCCCATGCGCGGCACTTCGGTCGGTGCCGCTGCGAAGGCGTATCTATATCGCACTTGCGTGACCGCCAGCAAGTTCGGCGACGACTTTCGTGCGTGAGGCCCGTCCGGCCGTGTTGCCGGGGGCCGGGATCATGGGCCGCACGCAGCGTTGCGCGCAGACAGGCGGGCACGCCGCGGGCGGAGCCGCTACCATCAGCACCTTGCCTGACAGGTGCCGCCATGCCGTTGAACGTCATCGTGGTGATGGACCCCATCGCCCATATCAAGATCGCCAAGGACACCACCTTCGCCATGCTGCTGGAAGCGCAGCGCCGAGGCCACGCATTGCATTATGTGAAGCCCGGCGGGTTGAGCCTGGACAACGGCCGCGCTGTCGCGCGCACCGCCCCGCTGCAGGTGCGCGACGACCCGGCCGACTGGTACACCCTGGGCGAATTCAGCCAGACCGTGTTCGGCGCGGGCCAGGTCGTGCTGATGCGCAAGGACCCGCCGGTGGATGCCGAGTTCATCTATGACACCCAGGTGCTCGACGTGGCGGCCACGGCCGGCGCGCGGGTGGTCAACAATCCGCAGGGACTGCGCGATTACAACGAGAAACTGGCCGCCCTGCTGTTCCCGCAATGCTGCCCTCCGACCCTGGTCAGCCGCGACGCCAAGGCGCTGAAGGCCTTCGTGCTGGAACACGGCCAGGCCGTGCTGAAGCCGCTGGACGGCATGGGCGGACGCTCGATTTTCCGCAGCGGCACCGGCGATCCGAACCTCAACGTGATCCTGGAAACACTGACCGACGGCGACCGCAAGCTGACCCTGGCGCAGAAGTTCATCCCGGACATCACCGCCGGCGACAAGCGCATCCTGCTGGTGGACGGCGTGCCGGTGGATTACTGCCTGGCGCGGATCCCGCAGGGCGATGAGTTCCGCGGCAACCTGGCCGCCGGCGGACGCGGCGAAGGCCGCCCGCTGAGCGAGCGTGACCGCTGGATCGCAGCCCAGGTGGGCCCGGAGATGAAGCGGCGTGGCATGCGTTTCGTCGGCCTGGACGTGATCGGCGATTACCTCACCGAGGTCAATGTGACCAGCCCGACCTGCGTGCGTGAACTGGACGCGCAGTACGGACTGAACATTGCCGGCCAGCTGTTCGATGCCATCGAGGCCGACCTGCCGCGATGAGCGCGATGGTTTCCCCCGGTGCCGGCGGCCGCGAATCACAGCGGCTGGGCGCGACCCTGGCACTGTCCGTTGCCCTGCATGCACTGCTGATCCTGGGCGTGGGGTTCGCGGTGCGCGGCGACGCCCCGCTGGTGCCGACGCTGGACGTGATCTTCACCCAGACCCAGACCGCGCTGACGCCCAAGCAGGCTGATTTCCTGGCCGCCGCCAGCCAGGTCGGCGGCGGCGAGCACGACAAGGCGATGCGTCCGCGCGAGAGCCAGACCGGCGTGGTGCCGCAGGCGCTGCCCGGCAGCAGTCCGGTACCGCAGCAACGCCAGGATGCCGCCGCCCCGCCGCCGCCGCAGTCACGGGTGGTGAGCAGCCGCAATGGTGAAGAGCAGGTGCTGCGGGCCCAGCAGCAACCGATGCCGGAACAGCCGCGCCCGGATGCGCCGCTGAACGCGCGCGAGCAGCGCGATGCCGAGATGGCCCGGCTCGCCGCCGAAGTACATCTGCGCTCGGCGCAGTATGCCAAGCGGCCCAATCGCAAGTTCGTTTCGGCCAGCACCCGCGAATACGCCTGGGCCAATTACCTGCGCGCCTGGGTCGACCGGGCAGAACGCGTGGGCAACCTGAATTACCCGGATGAAGCGCGCCAGCGCCGCTTGGGCGGACAGGTGGTGATCACCGTGGGCGTGCGCCGCGATGGCAGCGTGGAAAGCGCACGCATCCTGCGCTCCAGCGGGACCCCGCTGCTGGACGAGGCGGCCCTGCGCGTGGTGCGGCTGGCGCAGCCCTTCCCGGCGCTGCCGCAGACCAAGGACGACGTGGATATCCTGCAGGTGACCCGCACCTGGGCGTTCCTGCCCGGTGGCGAATTGCGCGACGACTGAGTTGTGTGTGTGCCGGGCTGCGCCCGGCGCCCGCTTTTTCGAGCAACGGCAACGTCAACAGCTGCGGGGCTGTTTGTGGGCGGGGGGGGGGGGGGGGGGGGGGGGGGGGG
>NZ_JACSQS010000027.1 GCF_014836545.1 Stenotrophomonas lacuserhaii | reverse complement strand
CCCCCCCCCCCCCCCCCCCCCCCCCCCCCCCCCCCCCCCCCCCCCCCCGCCCCAGATGCAGCTCCAAAGCCACCCGCGAGGGGGTCCCACCCGTTCGCCCGGTAACGCGACGGTCGCAATCCGGTCATGCCCGGGACATGCCCAACGACGAGCATGCGCACAAACGGGAGAGCCCCATGCGCTACGCGATCGTCACCGAGACCTATCCTCCGGAAGTGAACGGCGTGGCCCTGACCGTGCAGGGGTTGGAGATGGGCCTGCGCCAGGCCGGGCACGAGGTCGACCTGGTGCGACCGCGCCAGCTCGCCGACGGCGACGCCGAGCAGCGGGACGGCACGCTGCTGGTTCCCGGTGCCGCCCTGCCCCGTTATCCCGGCCTGCGCTTCGGCCTGCCCGCGCCTGTCCGGCTGGGCCGCCAGTGGCAGGCCCGACGCCCCGATGCGGTCTACATCGCAACCGAAGGCCCGCTGGGCTGGTCGGCCCTGCGCTGCGCGCGCCGGCTCGGCATCCCGGTCGCCACCGGCTTCCATACCCGCTTCGACGAATACCTGCCTGACTACGGCGTTGCATGGCTGCAGGCCGCCGCGCTGCGCTGGATGCGCCGCTTCCACAACCAGGCCGATGCCACCCTGGTGCCCACCCGGGAACTGCAGGACTTCCTCGCCGGCGAAGGCTTCGAACGGGTCCGCCTGCTGGCCCGCGCGGTGGACAGCCAACAGTTCGATCCGGCCAAGCGCGATCCGGCGCTGCGCGAAGAATGGGGTATCGAGGGGAATGGTTTTGCCGCGATCTACGTCGGGCGCATCGCCGCGGAAAAGAACCTGGGTCTTGCGGTGAAGGCCTTCCGCCGGCTGCAGCAGCAGCGCCCCAAAGCCCGCTTCGTGCTGGTCGGCGATGGACCGGCCCGCGAAAAACTGGCCCACGACAATCCTGATTTCCTGTTCTGCGGCGTGCAGCGCGGCGAAGCGCTGTCGCGCCATTTCGCCAGTGGCGACCTGTTCCTGTTTCCCAGCCGCAGCGAGACGTTCGGCAACGTGACCCTTGAAGCGATGGCCAGTGGGCTCGCCACGGTAGCCTTCGATTACGGCGCCGCGCGCGAATACCTGCGCGATGGTGAGAATGGCGCGGCGGTGGATACCGACGACCAGTTCGTCGAAGCCGCGCTGCGCTTTGCCGGCGATGACACACTGCGCGCCAGCCTTGGCCAGCAGGCGGCGCGGGACATGAAGCGCCTGCATCCACAGCAGGTGGTAGCCGAATTCGATGCCCTGCTGTCCGAACTCGCCCACGCCCGGAGGCTGCATGCGCACCACGCCGCTTGACCTGTTGATCGGCCGCGAAACCCGCTGGTGCCGCCGTGCCAACCTGTACTGCCGCCGCCGTCGCATGCGCTCGCTGTTCGCGGTGATCAGCCGGCTGGGTGATGGCGTGTTCTGGTACGTGCTGATGGGTGCGCTGGTGTTGCTGGATGGCATGGAAGGGCTGCGCGCCAGTACCCACATGGCCGCCACCGGCCTGGCCGCACTCTTGATGTACAAGGGGCTCAAGCGCTGGACCCGGCGCCCGCGGCCCTACAAGGCTGATCTGCGCATCCGCGCCTGGGTGGCCCCGCTGGACGAGTTCAGCTTCCCTTCCGGCCACACCCTGCATGCAGTCTCGTTCACTGCTGTGGCCCTGTTCTATTACCCATGGCTGGCGCCGCTGCTGGTGCCGTTCACGCTGGGCGTGGCGGCCTCGCGCGTGGTGCTGGGCCTGCACTACCCCAGCGATGTCCTGGCCGCCACCGGTATCGCGCTGCTGCTGGCGTGGGCCAGCCTGGGATGGCTGCCGTTGGGCGCGTGATCCCCATCCCCACACGCATCGGATGTCTTGCCTACAATAGGCGCATGACCACGCTGTTCATTTCCGACCTGCACCTGGACGCGAGCCGTCCGGCCATCACCGAGCTCTTCCTTGCCTTCCTGCGCAGCGAAGCCCTTGAAGCGGACGCGCTGTACATCCTGGGCGATCTGTTCGAAGCCTGGATCGGTGACGACACGCCTTCACCGGCGGCCGATGCGGTGGCAGCGGCGCTGAAGGAAGTGTCCGATGCCGGCGTGCCGGTGTACTTCATCCGCGGCAACCGCGACTTCCTGCTGGGCGAGCAGTACGCCGCGCGCGCCGGCATGCGCATCCTGCCCGATCCCAGCGTGATCGACCTGTATGGCACCCCGGTGCTGCTGCAGCATGGCGACCTGCTGTGTACCGATGACCTGCCATACCAGCAGTTCCGTGCGCAGACCCGCGACCCGGCGTTCCAGGCCCAGTTCCTGGCACAGCCGCTGGCCGCGCGCATCGCGTTCGCACAGAAGGCACGCGATGCCAGCCAGAGCCGCCAGTCGGAAATGAAGCAGGGAGATCGCGCGCAGTTCGAAACCGTCACCGACGTGGCACCGGCCGAGGTGGATGCGACCTTTATCCGCTTCGGCGTGGACACGATGATCCACGGCCATACCCATCGCCCCGCCGTGCATTCGCTGATGGCAGGCGGCCAGGCACGCACGCGCATCGTGCTGGGCGACTGGTATGAGCAGGGTTCGGTGCTGCGGGTCACCTCCGATGGGATGTCGCTGCAGGCACTGTGATGCTCCTGCTCAGCGGAAGCCGGCGATCTTCGCGCGGGTGAGTTCCAGCACACGGCGGTTATCCGCTTCGTTGCGGTTCCCGGTGGGCTGGCCTTCGTGCAGCAGGTCCGGGCTGGACCAGTAGGGAATGCGCCGGCAGCCGGTCGGGCAGTCGTAGGACATCACCGTCCGCCATCCCAGCGCACGCGGTGGCTGGTACCAGTACCCATGGCCGAAGGCGAACGGGGCGACTGCCGGATCGCGCTTGATGTCGTGCCGGGCGCCTGCCAGATGCCCGATTTCATGGGCAAGGACATACTCTCCCGCAGCGCATTGCTCCAGCACGGCAACGAACGCACCGTCGGCGTCCGCCCCGATCTGATCGGCGAGCCCGCAGGCGAACGCACGATTCATCAGCAGCAGAACGACATCAGCCGCGTGCTGGTCGCGCAGCGCGTGTACCTCGTCCATGTGGCCGTCACCAGGCGAGCGCAGGCGCCTCAGGTCCTGCTCCATGTTGCCGCTTTCCTCATAGGGCGTGACCACGTACCCCGCCAGTTCCACGTCCATGTCCACGCCGCTGCGCTGGTAGGTGAGGTTGGATTCGGCGATGGACAGTTCGGCCAGTGCCCGCAGGTCGCCGGGGTAGCCGGCCACCGCGTCGGCCGTGGCTACCACGAGCAGCCGGACCCTGCTGGTCGGCGCGGCGCCTGCCGGGCCGACGGCGGATGGCTTCAGTGGCCCCACCGGGATGTCACCCGGAGGATGCATCGGCAATTGGCGGGTGGCCAGCGGCAGGGTCTGGTGCCGGCCACCGCCGACCGGAACGATGCGCAGCAGGTCTTCGCCCCTATGCACGACCGCCGTGATTCCCGCCGGGGATCGCACCAGGCTGAGCTCGCCCCCCGCAGCCTGTCCGGTGGCGTCCCAGCTGCCGCTCCATGCCACGTCCCCCGTAGCCAATGCGCGGGAATGTTCGCGTCGCACGGCGACCGGCCGGCCCTCGATCTCGAGCATCAATGCCGGTGTCCCGGCATGCAGCGCAGAGGTGGCAGCCTCCTGCAGTTTCAGCGATGGGGCGGCAGCAGTTGCCAACGATGTACCGGCCAGGAGCAGGCCGGGGAGAAGACGGGAATGCAGCATGATGACCTCCTGTGGGCACTACGGCGAACCAGCACCCGACTCCGGACACTGCGGACTTCACCGCGCATGAGGCCATTACGCGACGATCGCCGGCGCGGATCCATCAGGAAACGCCGCCTCTGGCAGCCCGATAACGCCGGGGCCCAGCGGGGCCGCGCTCTGCGCGCCACGCCCGAAGGCGTGACGCGGGGACCCGACTCTTCCAGCAAAGGCGCAGCAAGCTCAGCGGAATCCGGCGACCACGTGCTTGCGCTGCACCAGCACCCGCTGGTTGTCCGCTGTGGCCGCATCACCGGTGCGGGCGCCGCCGTAGGTGATGCCCGGGTTGGACCAGCTATTGATGCGCGTACAACCGCCCGGGCAGTCGTAGGACATGATGGTGCGGAAACGCTCGCCGCTGCCCAGGCTGAACTGGTAGCCGTGTCCGTAGGGATAAGGCGAGCCGGAGGCGTTGGCGCGGTCATGGTTGGCGCCCAGCACGTGGCCGACTTCGTGGGCGAAGGTATAATTTCCGGTGGCGCAGCGCCAGCCGACAACGGCGAAGGCATGCGAGGCCGGCGCGTTGATATAGCCCACGCCACATGCATCCTTGCCGTCGGTCAGCATCACGACGACATCGGCCCGGGCAGCGTCGCGCAGGGCGTGCACCTCATCCAGCTGGCCGTCGCCCGGGTTCTGCAGCCTCCCCAGGTCATCCCCCATGCGCCCATCAGGGAAGCCGGTCGTGCGGTAGTCGGCAAGCTCCATGCGGATGTTGGTCCAGCCATTCTTGAACCCCTCGTTGGATTCGGCCACGGCCAGTTCGGCCTTTGCCCTCATGTTGCCCCCATAGGCGTTGATGGCCCCCTGGGTGGCAATCACCAGCACCCGGATCGTCGCCCAGCCACCCGGATCTCCGCTGCGGGCCTGCACGTCCGGCGCGGGCGGCGGCGCTGGCGGCGCCGGCAGCGACGGCATGCCCAGCGGATGCATCGGCGGCAACCCATGCTCGTCCACCTTGACCAGCGCGTGTTCCCCGTGGCCCACCGGACGCAGGTCGTAGCGCTGCTGGCGGTCGCGGATGGTCCCGGTAACGCTGCCGTCGACCGCCTGCACCAGGATCACCGATGCAGGCGCCGCAGCTCCTTGCGCAGACACGGCGAGCGGCGCGGCGGCATCCTCTTCGGCGCCATACCAGACCAGGCTGCCATCGGCTGCCGCTTCTTCTCTGATACGGCGTACCTGCAGCATCCGCTCGCCCAGCGGCAGCTCCAGCCGATCATCGGACAGTGCGGCCACGTTCATGCGCAGCGCCTGCACGATATCGGTGCTGGGTTCGGCCTGCAGGTGGGCCCAGCCGGCGTCGGTGCCGGCACGCGGTGCAGGCCCTGTGGCAGGTTCGAACAAGGGCGCTGCAGTGGCGCCTCCGCTGACCAGCAGGGCCAGCGCGGTCGCGAGCGGCGTGTATTTCGAATGATGGGACATGATTCGTTCTCCATAGCGGATTCCCCTGTTGCCGACGCTTCATCAATGGGCCGCAGATCGGCGCGGCACCAGATGCGTAGCCGTCACGGCCGAGCCGGTGCAGCGATTGCATGGCAACGGCGAAGCGGAGTGTCCGTGGTGGCACGCCACGCGGGCGGGAAATCGAACCGATGCCCGCCAGCAACGTGACCGCCGTGGCAATGCAGACGTGTCCCCGTGGTCGGCGTCACCGGCCTGGCAGGGTTCCCTTGCACCCGGCGCCGCGCTACTGTCCGTGCACGGGAGGGCGGCCATGAGCACAGCGCGAGGGGACGGCAGCACACGCGATAGCGGCCTGCTTCGAATCGGCCTGTTCTTCGACGGTACGCGCAACAACGCACGGAACCTGGCGCGCGGGCGCGGTCCCGGCGGCGACCACCCCGGTCCGCCGCAAGCCTTGCCACCGATATGGCAGGCCGATGACGCCTCGCCGTACCACAGCCGCATCACCAGCAGCTTCAACAACGGCCTGACCAACGTGGCGAGGCTGCATGCGCTGTACGCGGACGGTCGCGTGGCGGGCGCCGCCACCCCGTCGGTGGCGATCTATACCGAAGGCACCGGCACCCGCGATGGCCAGGCTGATGACCTGATCGGACTGGCCTTCGGCGTGGGGACCAGCGGTGTCCGCGCGAAGATCAACCGCGCCCTGCAGGCCCAGCTCCCCGCTGCGCTGGCACAGCTCGCACGGCACTGGCAGCAGCCGCTGCGAGGCATCCGGGTGGATCTGTTCGGGTTCTCGCGCGGGGCCGCGGCGGCACGTGATGTCGCCAACCAGATCGCGGCCTGGGGATCACCGCACTGGCAAGGACTGCTGCGCGAAGCCGGCCTGCGCGTGGATCCGGCGTTCACCCTGCCCCATCCGGCGATCGGCTTCATCGGGCTGTTCGATACCGTAGTGGCGATCAGGGGCGGTCGTGCCGATGAAGCGCCGCGCCTGCACCTGCCTGCGGGGATTGCAGGCAAGGTGCTGCAGCTGAGCGCGCGCGACGAACATCGCGAGCACTTCGCCCTGACCACGGTGGCACCGGACCACGAAGAAATCAGGCTGCCCGGAGTACACGCCAACATCGGGGGCGGCTACGACCAGACAGAAGAGGGCCCCAAGCTGCTCACCCGTCCACGCAGCCAGCAGGTGCGGCGACACGGGCTGGAGGACTTCGCCCTTCCCCCTGCAGACTGGCTGCATCGCACCGAAAGCCACCAGCGTGCACTGGCCGAAGCCGTCCGCTGGCAGCAGCAGCTGGGGCTGGGCGCCGATGCGGTGTGGGTGGACACGTGGCACCAGTGGGTACGCCAGCGCCAGGCAGGCAGCCGCAGCGCGCTGCCCACGCCGACCTTGTTCGTGTATTCGGCAGTGGTGCTGAAGCGTCCGATCGACTGGCGTTACCAGCTGATCGCGCTGCGCCTGATGCATGCGCGTGCCGCGGCGGCGGGCGTGCGCTGGACCGACGCACCCGATGCCGGCATCGACAGCACATTGCCCACGGACCTGCGCGGGATCGCCGCTGCGCTGATGGCCAGCACGGCGCTTGAGCCGGCGCAGGAACGACTGCTGAAACAGCGTTACCTGATGCAGTCGGCACACTGGAATTTCGACGCGCTGGGTGACACCGCACTCACCTACACCGCCGATGCCGGAGTCAGCGAGCTGCCGTATCGACCCGGCCCGGGACTGTTCTACATCAACCGCCCCACCGCCGACGGCCAGCGCGTCGTGCTGCGCAACGCCTGAGGCCCGCTACCCGGCGCGCTCGGCCTGTTCCATCAGTTCGGCCAGCTCGTCGGCGTCGAATCCGGCCAGCAGGCGCGCTTCGATGTTGAACGGGCCGTGCAGGTACCCACCGGCGTAGTCGACCAGCAGCTGCCTGAAGCGGGCACGCGGGTCCACGCCGGCACGTTCGCAGTACCAGCGGTACCAGCGGCTGCCCGCAGCCACATGCGCGACTTCTTCGCGCAGGATGATCTCCAGCACGTCGGCGGTCTCTTCGTCGCCGCAGCCACGCAGTTTGGCGATCAGCCCCGGGGTGACATCCAGGCCACGCGCTTCAAGCACGCGCGGCACCAGGGCCATGCGCGCCAATCCGTCGTGGGCGGTCTTCTCGCACATCTCCCACAGCCCGTTGTGGGCGGGGAAATCGGCATAGTCGTGGCCATGCGCCTGCAGCCGTCCGCTCAACATCAGGAAATGCCGCGATTCATCGTCTGCGCAACTGACCCAGTCAGCGTAGAAGGCCGACGGCAGACCCCGGAAGCGGTACACCGCGTCCCAGGCCAGGTCGATCGCGTTGAGCTCGATATGCGCGATGGCATGGATAAAACGTGCGCGTCCCTCCGCCCCACCCAGCTTGCGTCGCGGCACGTCGCGCGGGTGCACCTGCTGCAGGGTGGCCGGACGCCCGGGCATGCGGATCGGCGCCGGCGCCGGCGGATCGGCCGGCAGCTTCAGTCGACCGGCGCGGAAGGCCGCAGCATGGGCCTGGGTCAGCGCGACCTTGCGCAGCGGGTCGGCCTCGGCCAGGCACTGCTGCGCGGCGCGCAACAGGTCACCGGCGACGTCGGATCGATCGACGTCGCATGGGGCCGTGGCGCTCACGATCAGGCGCGGCGCTTGTGCTTGGCGTCGTCCGAACGCAGTTGCTGGATGCGCTCGAAGTAGCCCGGCTCGATGCCGGTCGGGTAATGCCCGTTGAAGCACGAGGAATCGAAGTTCTGCAGCGCCGGATTGCCTTCGCGCACCGCCGCTTCCATGTCTTCGATGTCCTGGTAGATCAGCCAGTCGCAACCAAGGTGCGCTTCGATTTCTTCCACGCTGCGGTTGTGCGCGACCAGCTCTTCGGCGGCCGGCATGTCGATGCCGTAGATGTTCGGGTAACGCACCGGCGGGGCGGCGCTGGCCAGGTAGACCTTGCGGGCGCCGGCGTCGCGCGCCATCTGCACGATCTGCTGGCTGGTGGTGCCGCGCACGATCGAGTCATCCACCAGCAGCACCACCCGGTTGCGGAACTCCAGGTGGATCGGGTTGAGCTTGCGGCGCACGGACTTAACGCGCTCGCCCTGCCCCGGCATGATGAAGGTGCGGCCGATGTAGCGGTTCTTGATGAAGCCTTCGCGGTACTTCACCCCGAGCGTGTTGGAGATCTCCAGCGCGGCATCGCGCGAGGTGTCCGGGATCGGGATGATGGTGTCGATGTCGTGGTCCGGGCGCAGGCGCAGGATCTTCTCGCCCAGCTTGATGCCCATGCGCATGCGCGCCTTGTGCACCGACACGTTGTCGATCATCGAATCGGGCCGCGCGAAGTACACGTATTCGAAGATGCACGGGGTGTGTTCGGCGGTCTCCGAGCAGATTTCCGAGAACAGTTCGCCGCGCGCGGTGATCACCAGCGCTTCGCCCGGCTGCACATCGCGGATGCGCTGGAAGCCCAGCACGTCCAGCGCGGCCGATTCGGAGGCCACGATGTATTCATCGCCTTCGGCGTGGCTGCGCTTGCCCAGCACCAGCGGACGGATGCCGTGCGGATCGCGGAAGGCGACCAGGCCCAGGCCCAGCACCACGCTGACCACCGCATAGCCGCCCTTGCAACGACGGTGCACGTGGGACACCGCGCGGATCGCCGCTTCCGGGCTGAGCTGTTTCTGTGCATCCAGTTCGTAGGCGAACACGTTCAGCAGCACTTCGCTGTCCGAATCGGTGTTGACGTTGCGGCGGTCCTGTTCGAACACCTGGCGACGCAGGTCTTCGGTGTTGATCAGGTTGCCGTTGTGCGCCAGCGCGATGCCATAGGGCGAATTGACGTAGAACGGCTGCGCCTCGTCCATGCCTTCGGACCCGGCGGTGGGATAGCGCACGTGGGCGATGCCGACGCGACCTTCCAGGGTGGACATGGTGCGTGCGTCGAACACGTCACGGACCAGGCCGTTGGCCTTCTGCACGCGCAGGCGGGTGCCGTCGACGGTGGCGATGCCCGCCGCGTCCTGGCCACGATGCTGGAGGACGGTCAGGCCGTCATAGAGCTGCCCGGCGACGTTCTGGTTGCCGACGATTCCGACGATGCCACACATGTTGCGTAATCTCCGCTGGGCTGCGCCCATCTACAGGGATGTTGGCCGTGCCTGGCCGGGGGAGCCGCCTTACGGGACAGCGGCAGGATCTGGACGCTCTGGCGCCGACTCGATGTTCGCGGGCAGTGCCGGGGCGTTCGCGGACTCGCTCGCCGCGCCCCTGGCCGGGTCCACGTTACGCGGCCATCCGCGTCCCGCCACCACCTCGCCGAGGACACCATTATCGCCTGTCGCGGTCGGCTTTCCCAACAGGCTTTCTGCAAATGGGGACGAACCGCTGGACGGCAAGGGCAAGCCAGCCGGTACCAGCCCATCCAGCGACGAAGGCAGGCCCTTGGGCACCATCCGCTCGAGGTTCTGCATCGGCCGTGAAACATCCGGCAGCTGGGCATCCATCCACCCCACCACCGGCTGCAGCGCCGCGCGCAGGTAGGACTGCTGCCAGGCCGGTTCGGCGGTGAGCGGGGTGAAGGTGGCCATCAGCAGCAGCACCGCGCTGATGAAGCCGCCACGCACCAGGCCCAGTGCGCCGCCGAGCATGCGGTCGGCGCCGCCCAGCAGCGCCATGCGCAGCCCGGCACGGACCAGCATGCCCAGCACGGTGACCGCGATCAGCACGGCCAGGAACACCGTCACATAGCCGCCGACCAGGTGGCCGTTACCCGGCTGTGCCGGCGCCGACCACAGGTGCGCCACGTCATTGCCGAACAGGAACGCCGCCCAGCCGGCAAGCAGCCAGGACAGCGTGCCGACCACGATGCCAACGAAGCCCCGCACGAACCCCAGCAGGGTTGAGATGGCGATCACGCAGGCCAGCACGATGTCGATCATGCGGGCGGGTTTCCTTGGGCGTCCTGGCCGGGAATGGGCATCAGGGGTGCGGTCTGACCATGCCGGCCACGCCGACCCGGGCGGCGACCTGCGCCTTCAGCTGGTCGGCCTCGGCACGGTTGGCGACCGGCCCGACACGGACCCGGCTGAGCACGCCTTTGTCAGTGCGGACCTGATCGACGAAGGCGCTGAAGCCGGCGGCGCGCGCTTTATCGCGCAGCGCGTTGGCATCGGCGGCCTGGCCGAACGCGCCCAGCTGCACGGCGAAGCCCACGCCGCTGGCGGCCGGGGCCGCCGGCGCCTTCACCTCAGGCTTCACTTCCGGCTTGGCCACCGGCGCAGGCGTCGCCGGCTTTGCGGCGACCGCCTTGGTGTCCGGCGCGGGGACCGCGGTCGGCTTCGGTTCGGGCCTGGGTGCCGGCGCGGCAGCCGCTGCGGGGGGCGCGGTTTCCGGCAGCGCCTGGGTCTGCACCGGGTTGCCGCCCAGCGGCGTGGTGGTGGCGGCCGGCGCCTGCGCAGTCGCGGCGGCGCCTTCACCGTTGGCATCCAGGGTGACTACTTCGGCACGCACGTCGCTGCGGATCTTCACGGCCTGCAGCCGGGCCGATTCGGCCTGTGCGCGGTCAACGAAGGGGCCGACGCGGACACGCCACGCCTGCTTGCCGTTGATCGTGGCCGCTTCGCTGAAACCGGGCAGCTGCGCGCCCTTCAGGTGGGCGATCACCGCATCGGCATCGGCCTTGCTGGCATAGGCACCGAAGCTGACCGCGAAATTGCCGGCGGCCACGGCCGGACCGGTATCCACCGTCGCGGCGGCGTTGGCGGCAGGTTCCTGCAGCGGCGCGGCGCCGCGCAGGCCACTGTCCCCCCCCGCGGGAGCGGCCAACGGCAACTCGCGTGTTTCGAACTGGGCATTGGCCGGCGCGCCGGGTACTTCCAGCGGCACGCTGTCGGCAGTGCTGTTGCGGGCAGGGCCGGTCACCAGCATCGGCAGGAAGATCACGGCAAGGGCCACCAGGACGATGGCACCGATCAGACGCTGTTTCAGGGACGTATCCACGGATGGCAGGCAACAGGTGGGAACTGCCGATGATTATACGGTCCTGCCGTGATGCAGCGTCGGCAACGGCTGAACGCGGCTCAGGCGGCGGTCTGCAGCCAAGCCAGCGCTTCGGCGGCGGTATGGAAGGAACCGAACACCAGTACGCGGTCTCCCTGCACTGCCTGCGTAAGCACCTGGGCCAGCGCGTGGGCCACCGTATCGGCCTGTGAAGCATCCGCGGCAACGGTTCCGGCCAGTCGGGCCGCCAGCGTGGCGGCGTCCTGGCCGCGCGGGCCTTCCAGCCCGGCCAAGGTCCATTCGCTCACGGCCTCGCCCAGCGCCTGCACCACGCCGGCCGCATCCTTGTCCTGCAGGCCGGCATACACCGCCAGGGTGCGCCCGCTGACCGGTTCGGCCTGCAGCGCGCGGGCCAGCGCGGCGGCCGCCTGCGGGTTGTGGCCCACGTCCACCAGCACGTTGATCCCGTCACGCTGGAAGCACTGCAGCCGGCCGTCGATGCGCGCGGCGGCGATGCCTTCGGCGTAGGCGGCGCGTGGCAGCGAACAGCCCGGCGGCAGCTCCAGCGAGCGCAGCGCGGCAATGGCCGCACCGGCGTTGGCCAGCTGCACCGGGCCGGCCAGCGAAGGCATCGGCAACTCAAGGCGCACGGCGACATCGCGCCAGGCCCAGGTCTGCGCGTCCAGTGTTTCGTTGAAATAATCGCTGCCGGCGCGGATCGCGTTGGCACCGATCAGGTAGGCCCGCCGCAGCACGCTGGACGGCGGATCGATCTCGCCCAGCACGGCCGGCTTCCAGCCACGCAGGATGCCGGCCTTTTCGGTGCCGATGCTTTCGCGGTCAGCGCCCAGCCAGTCGGCGTGGTCGATGTCCACGGTGGTGATGACGGCCACGTCGGCGTCGATGAGGTTCACCGCATCCAGGCGCCCCCCCAGCCCGACTTCCAGCACCGCCAGGTCCAGTCCGGCCTGCGCGAACAGGTAGAAAGCCGCCAGCGTTCCGTATTCAAAGTAGGTCAGCGTGGTATCGCCACGCGCGGCTTCGACCGCACTGAAGGCCGCCACCAGTGCTTCGTCGCTGGCTTCTTCGCCATTGATGCGCACGCGCTCGTTGTAGCGCAGCAGGTGCGGCGAGGTATAGGCGCCGACCTTCCAGCCGGCGGCACGCGCGATCGCTTCGACGAAAGCCACCGTGGAGCCCTTGCCGTTGGTACCGCCCACCGTGATGGTGCGCTGCGCAGGGGCGCCCAGCTGCAGGGCGGTGGCAACGGTGCGCACGCGCTCCAGTCCCATGTCGATGGTGGCCGAGTGCTGGCGTTCGATGAAAACGAGCCAGTCGCTGAGCGTAGTGGGCAGTGCAGTCACGGTGGGACGTCCAATCGATTCGGTTACAGGGCGCGGTGCTTGGCTTCGCCGAAGAACGGCGTGTGGTGGGCGCAGTCGTTCATGCGCACCACTTCCAGTTGTTCGATGTCCGGACCTTCCAGCAGGTTCAGCGTGGTCGGCGCCTGGCGGAAGCTCCACAGGCGGCTGATCGGCAGGCCGAGGATCCGGCACAGGATGACCCGGTTCACCGCATCGTGGGCGACCACCAGCAGGGTGTCGTCCTCGCCGAGACCTTCGGCGGCACGTGCCAGGCCACGCCAGCTGCGGTCCAGCACCAGGCGCAGCGATTCGCCGCCCGGCATCAGCACGGTGTCCGGTTCTTCGCGCCAGGCGCGCAGCCGTGACGGGTCTTTTTCATGGATCTCGCTGGCCAACAGGCCTTCCCACTCACCGTGGGCGATTTCCTGCAGCTCCGGTTCGGTCAGCAGCATGTCGGCGCGGGCGCCGAGGGCCAGCTGCGCGGTGCGCTGCGCACGCGACAGCGGCGAGGCCACCGCACGGGTGATGTCCACGGACTTCAAGCGCTCGCCAAGCGCCTGCGCCTGGGCTTCGCCGATCGGCGACAACGGGATATCGATCTGGCCCTGGTAACGGCCTTCGGCGTTCCACGGCGTTTCGCCGTGACGGGCAAGCAGGATGCGCATGCGGGGTACGGGTCCTTGGGGGGAGGAGGTCCGGCATTTCGTTCACGTCCCGTGAAACCACGCCGGAGCGCCATCATACCTGCTCCGCCTGAAGCCCCGCCGTGGGAAAACAGGGCGGATCCGATGGGGAATCCGCCCCGTGACCGTTTACTTCGCCAGGTTCAGTTCTTTCAGCAGCTGCGGCGCCGGCGCCACTTCCTGCATGATCCACTGCATGTAGCGGCTGTCCACGGCGATCATGCGGGTCATGACCGGATCAAACACCCAGTTGGAGCTGACCGATTCCCAGTTGCCATCGAAGGCCAGGCCGACCAGCTTGCCGTGCGCGTCCAGCACCGGCGAGCCGGAGTTGCCGCCGGTGATGTCCAGGTTGGACAGGAAATTGACCGGCACCGAACCGACGCGCTTGTCTTCCAGCCCGCCATACCGCTTGGCCTTGACCGCATCGAGCAGCGCCTTCGGCGAATCGAACGGGTCTTCGCCGGTTTCCTTCGCCACGATGCCTTCCAGCGTGGTGAACGGGGTGTAGTTCACCCCGTCCTTGCCGTAGCCCATGACGTTGCCGAAGGTGATGCGCAGCGACAGGTTGGCGTCGGGATAGACGAACCCGCCCTGGCTCTTCTTGTAGTCCGCCACGGCCTGAAGGTAGAGCGGGCGCGCGCTGAGCGACTCACCTTCGCGGATCTTCTTCTGCTCTTCCTGCTTCAGCAGCGCCGGCATCATCGCCACCGCGTACTGGATGGCTGGATCGGTGCTGGCTTCGAATGCGGCACGGTCGGCGGTGAGCCACTTCAGACGCTCATCCAGGCTGCCCAGGCGGGTGCCACCCAGCTTGCCGACCAGTGCCTTGACCGCGTTGGCATCACTGCCGCCCAACCACTGATTCAGCACCGCATTGTCGCGCTGCGCGGCCGGCAGGGCGACATACTGCTCCAGCCAGTACTGCTGCAGCTGCTGGTCCATCTTCGCCACGTAACGGCGGTCCATCTGGCGGATGCCGCCTTCGATGGTCGGCAGGTCGCGCTGCTGGTAGCCGGCTTCGCGTTCAGCGTCCGGCTTGCTGCGCTCGATCGCGGTGCGGTAAAGGGTGATCGCCGAACCCACGGCAGAGGTGTTGTTGAACTGGTTGACGAACAGGTCACGCTCGCGCGTGCTGCGGCCGGTTTCCAGGTGCTTGAGCAACTGCGCGTGCGCGGCCAGCGCCGGCTTGCCAGCGGCGCCCTGCTGCTTCAACCAGGCCAGCACCTGCGCCTCTTCGGCCTGCTTCTGGCCGGCCGCATCAATGCGCTTGAAGCCTTCCAGCTGGCCGGCGTAGTTCTTGGCGACGTTGTTCATGCTGGCCGCTGTGGCGGCGTACTTCACCTTGACGTCGGCGTCGGCCTTGCCGGCATCTTCGATCAGCTTCAGCACGGCGTTGTAGTGGCGGGCGATGGTCGGGTAGGTCCAGTCGGCGGTTTCGTTGAATTCGCCCGCCAGTGCGTAGCGGTTGGTGCGGCCCGGGTAGCCGGCCACCATCACGAAGTCATCGGCCCCCAGCGGCTGGTCGGCGAACTTCAGGAAGTGCTTGGGCTGGTAGGGCACGTTGTCGGCTGCGAAGGCGGCTGGCTTGCCGTCCTTGCCCACGTAGGCGCGGTAGAAGGAGAAGTCGCCGGTGTGGCGCGGCCACATCCAGTTGTCGATGTCGCCGCCGAACTTGCCGACGCTGCCCGGGGGCGCGTAGACCAGCCGCACGTCCTTGATTTCCAGGTTGCGGAACAGCCGGTAGGTGTTGCCGCCGGAGAAGCTGTACAGGCGGCAGCGGAAGCCGGCGTCGGCCTCGCAGGCGGCCACCTGCGACTTGTCGAAGGCATCCAGCGCGCGGGTGCGGGCCAGCGGGTCCTTGCCTGCCGCGGCGATGGCGGCCTTGGCCTGCGCGGTCACATCGGTGATCTGGTCCAGCACGTACACGCGGGCATTCGGGCCGGCGCTGAGTTCGTCGCTGGTCTTCGGGGCGTTGAAGCCGTCCTTGATCAGGTTCTTTTCGGCCGTCGAGTTCAGCTGGATGGCGCCGTAGGCACAGTGGTGGTTGGTGACCACAAGGCCCTGCGGGGAGACGAAGCTGGCGGTGCAACCGCCGAGGGCAACCACCGCGCCCATCGGGTCACCGGTCAGGTCGGCCAGCTGCTCGGCCGACAGCTTCAGGCCGGCTTTCTGCAGGGGACCGGCGATTTCCGGCAGCTGCTGCGGCACCCACATGCCTTCGGCGGCATGGGCGAGCTGGGCCAGGCCAAGGCTGGCGACGATGGAGAAAGCAAGCAGGTTCGAGCGCATGAAGCGGCCCTTGGGTAATGGAACCATCGATTCTAGCCCGCCACCCGGCTCCGGCAGGATGCCCGGAGGTCATGGGTCGTGCTTCCCCGGCTCACGGGCTGACGGGCTGCGGGGTGGCGGGGCGGGGTGGCTGTGCAGGACACGCCGTAAACCCGTCCTTGGGGGCTCGCTGTTGCCATCCATGGCAACAGACGGTCCTGCACAGCCACCCCGCCCCGCCCTCGACAGGCCACCAGTGGCCGGGGTAACGCCGGCTGACCCGCGCTGCAACATGGCGCGGTCGCTGGCGGCTTTATAATCCGCGCCATCTTTCCCCCTGTGAGTTCCACCGAGATGGCACAAACGATGAAGGCGCTGGTCAAGCGCGAAGCCGCCAAGGGCATCTGGCTGGAAGAAGTGCCGGTGCCGGTGCCGGGCCCCAACGAGGTGCTGATCAAGCTGGAAAAGACCGCCATCTGCGGCACCGACCTGCACATCTACCTGTGGGATGAGTGGAGCCAGCGCACCATCAAGCCGGGCCTGACCATCGGCCATGAGTTCGTCGGCCGCGTCGCCGCGCTCGGCAGTGCGGTCACCGGCTATGAGGTCGGCCAGCGCGTTTCGGCCGAGGGCCATATCGTCTGCGGCCACTGCCGCAACTGCCGCGGCGGCCGTCAGCACCTGTGCCCGAACACCGTCGGCATCGGCGTGAACGTGAACGGCGCCTTCGCCGAATACATGGTGATGCCGGCCACCAACCTGTGGCCGATCCCGGACCAGATCCCGTCCGAGCTGGCCGCCTTCTTCGATCCCTACGGCAACGCCGCACACTGCGCGCTGGAGTTCAATGTGATCGGCGAGGACGTGCTGATCACCGGCGCCGGCCCGATCGGCATCATCGCCGCTGGCATCTGCAAGCACATCGGTGCGCGCAACGTGGTGGTCACCGACGTCAATGATTTCCGCCTGAAGCTGGCCGCCGACATGGGTGCCACGCGCGTGGTGAACGTGGCCAACCAGTCGCTGAAGGACGTGATGAAGGAACTGCACATGGAGGGCTTCGACGTGGGCCTGGAAATGAGCGGCAATCCGCGTGCGTTCAACGACATGCTGGACTGCATGTACCACGGCGGCAAGATCGCCATGCTCGGCATCATGCCCCGCGGCGCCGGCTGCGACTGGGACAAGATCATCTTCAAGGGCCTGACCGTGCAGGGCATCTACGGCCGGAAGATGTACGAGACCTGGTACAAGATGACCCAGCTGGTGTTGTCCGGCTTCCCGCTCGGCAAGGTGATGACCCACCAGCTGCCGATCGATGACTTCCAGAAGGGCTTTGACCTGATGGAAGAAGGCAAGGCCGGCAAGGTGGTACTGAGCTGGAACTGATCGGGCGCGCGAAGCGCGTCCGATCAGTTCTCCCGCATGTTTCCTTATCCTGCGCCTGTCGGCGCGCCCCCTTGAACACCAAGGGGGCTCTCCACCAGAGGGAACAAAGGGTCACATGATTGAAAAAGGCGCCTGCAAGGGCGCCTTTTTCGTTGTGCATGACGTGTGCTGCACGGTCGCACGCGGGGCGCTGGTTACTTGCCGACGCCGACAGTGAACACCACGCGGTTGTCGGCCAGGTAGCCGTTGTTGTCACGGCCGGCGCCATCGGTGCCGTGGAAGCCCAGGCCAAGGTTGAACAGGCCGAACTGACGGCTGACGCCGATGTTGAAATCGGTGTAGTCCTTGCCGAAATCGGTCTCAAGCGAGGTGCGTCCGACGTTGGCCGCCAGGGTGAAATCCTGCGGCAGCGCCCACTCACCGCCGATGGCGTAATACCAGCTCTTGGTATCCGAACCGGACAGGTCATTGGTGTAGGCCACGGTGAGCTTGTACTGCTCGGCGAAGGTGGTGCTGGTGATCAGCTCGTTGTAATTGAGCTCGCTGGCACCCGGGTAGGTGTAGCGGTTGAACAGCACGTCGAAGTTGACGTTGTCACTGACGTCGAAGCCGTAACCGATCAGGAAGTCCACTTCGGTGCTCGGGTCGCCCGGCCCGAAGTCGACGCCGGAGCCCCAGACACCGGCATACAGGCCGACCGGGCTGGTGTAGGTGAAGCCGGCCTGCAGGGTCGGATCCTCGTCGGTCTGCGACACGCCACGGAAGACGTAATCGGACACGGCGGTGACGTTCCAGCTGTAGGGCGACTCAGCTTCCTGCGCGCTGGCGGCGAACGAGGCGAGGGACAGGACAGCAGCAGCGGCAAGACAGCGGACGGCGTGCTTCATGGGCGTCTCCGGGGGGCGATGGCGGGGAGGAGGGACATGGGGCGTGGCGCGGACCGGCTGCGTGAATCCATCCGGTTCACGGTTTTTTAACCTGTTTGATATTGCAACGCAACACGTTCGTGCTCCCTGCCCTGCCGCCCTTCCATGGCCGGGGCGGGTAAAATCGTCGCTTTCCCGTGTTGAGCCGTGCTGCCACCATGACCGAATCCTCGCCTGACCTGACCCGCCATTACGCCGAGGAACTGGACGCCATCCGCGCCCAGGGCCTGTTCAAGTCCGAGCGGATCATCACCAGCCCGCAGTCGGCGGAGATCACCCTGGAAGACGGCCGCACGGTGCTCAATTTCTGCGCCAACAACTACCTGGGCCTGGCCGACCACCCGGACCTTATCCAGGCCGCCAAGGATGCGCTGGACAGCCACGGCTTCGGCATGGCGTCGGTGCGCTTCATCTGCGGTACCCAGGACCTGCACAAGCAGCTGGAATCGCAGATTGCCGACTTCTTCGGCAAGCAGGACACCATCCTGTATGCGGCCTGCTTCGACGCCAATGGCGGCCTGTTCGAGCCACTGCTGGGCGAGCAGGATGCGATCATTTCCGACAGCCTCAACCACGCTTCGATCATTGACGGGGTGCGCCTGTGCAAGGCCAAGCGCTTCCGCTATGCCAACTGCGACATGGCCGATCTGGAAGCGCAGCTGCAGGCCGCCGATGCGGCCGGTTGCCGGACCAAGCTGATCACCACCGACGGTGTGTTCTCGATGGACGGCTTCATCGCTCCGCTGGACGAGATCACCGCGCTGGCCCGGAAGTACGGCGCGCTGGTCCATATCGACGAATGCCATGCCACCGGCTTCCTCGGCAAGACCGGCCGTGGCTCGGCTGAAGTGAAGGGCGTGCTGGACAGGATCGACATCATCACCGGCACGCTCGGCAAGGCGATGGGGGGGGCGCTGGGCGGCTTCACCACGGCCAAGGCCGAAGTGATCGAACTGTTGCGCCAGCGCTCGCGCCCCTACCTGTTCTCCAACTCGCTGCCGCCGCACGTGGTGGCCGCCGGCATCAAGGCCTTCGAAATGCTGGCCGCCGCCGACGACCTGCGCGAAACGCTGGTGGCCAACACCACCTACTTCCGCGAAAAGATGGTGGCTGCCGGTTTCGACGTGAAGCCCGGCGTGCACCCGATCAGCCCGGTGATGCTGTACGACGCACCGCTGGCGCAGAAGTTCGCCGAGCGCCTGCTGGAAGAAGGCATCTACGCGATCGGCTTCTTCTTCCCGGTGGTGCCCAAGGGCCAGGCGCGCATCCGCACCCAGATCAGCGCAGCGCACACGCGCGAGCACCTGGACCGCGCCATCGATGCCTTCACCCGCATCGGCCGCGAACTCGGGGTGATCTGACAAAAAGGGGACGGAGGGCATTAAGTCGTATCCAGCCTGTACCGGCTGGATACGACTTAATGCCCTCCGTCCCCTTTTTTTTGTGTCAGCGGCCCTTGGCCACGCGGATGCCGTTGGCTTTCATCCAGGCGTCGAATTCGTCGGCGGACATCTTCTTGTCGCCGTCGCTCATGTTGAAACGGTAGCTGCCGCGCCCGTCCAGCTCGGGGATGCGTACTTCGATGATGTCCTGCGGTGGCGGTGGCGGGGCCTTGGCCAGTTCTTTCTTGTGGCTGCATGCGGCCAGGGCCGCCAAAGGCAGCAGCAGCGTCAGGCGCAGTGGAGAGGTCAGGAAACGCAACACGGTGGGATACCTCTTTCAGTAAATGCAAAGCCGGGCCCCCCTTGCGCCCGGAGCGGGACCGACGCCAGGCGTCGGCCGCGGGTCTCAGCCCGGTCCTGCAGCGGCCTCCAGTTGCCGCCGGTCTTCCATCTGCAGCATCCGCCACTGGCCCTTGGGCAGTTCGCCGAGCCGCAGCCCGCCGATGCCGATGCGGACCAGCCGCAGCACCTGCAGGTCGAACGCCGCCAGCAGGCGGCGGATATGCCGGTTGCGCCCTTCGTCCAGCGTCACTTCCAGCCACGAGGTCTTTTCGCCGGTACGCAGCAGATTCACCGCGCGCGCAGCCAGGAATTCCCCTTCGTCCTCGATGCCAGCACAGAATGCGGCGAGCATCGACGCCTCTGGAATGCCATCCACCTGCACGTGATAGGTCTTGTCCGGGCCGGTGGCCGGATCCATCAGCGCAGCCGCCCACTGCGGGTCATTGCTGAAAAGCAGCAGGCCTTCGCTGGCTTTGTCCAAGCGTCCGACCGGCGCCAACCACGGCAGGCCGGCCCCATCGAAACAGCGGTAGACCGTCTCGCGGCCCTGTTCGTCCTGGACGGTGGTGACCAGGCCGCGCGGCTTGTTGAGCATCAGGTAGATGCGCGGCGCGGCATCCAGCGGCTGGCCATCCACGCGCACCTGCTGGCGGCCGGCCTGGATCGGGAACTCGGGATCACGGACGGTGCGCCCATCCACGCTCACCCGGCCGGCGGCAATCCAGCGCGCCGCTTCAGTACGCGAACACAGGCCCGCCTTGGACAACACGCGTGCCAGTCCGTGGCGAACGCCCCCGCCTGCTGCAGGCGCTGCGCGCCCACCACCGGGGCGGGCACGAGCAGGTGGGTTGGCAGGCGGGCGCCGTGGCCGCATGTCCTGCCCCGCCCTCACTTACTTCTTGTCAGCCGGCTTGGTCTCGGCAGAGGCTTCCACCGGGGCAACCGGCGCGACGGCGGTGGCCGGCACCGGACGGGCCTTGACCACGCGAACGCCACGCGCCTTCATCCAGGCATCGAACTCTTCGGCGGTCATGCGCTTGCCGTTCTGGCTCATGTCAAAGCGCCACGGCGTGTTGTCGAACGCGGTCTGCGGCTTGTAGGCGGCCGGATCATTCGGACTCACCGCCGGTGCACTCGGCATGGCCTTGGCCACGTTCTGGCAACCTTCGATGCGCAGGCGACGCAGCACGCTGTCCAGCGACTGGGCCTGTTCGTAATTGGTGGTCAACACGCCGGCGGGCATGCCCAGCCGAGAGTTGCGGGTAAACAGCTCGCTCGCCACCGGTGCGATCGCGGTGGCCGGCAACGGCAGCGGAGCGCTGCTGGCCGAGACCGAGCAGTCCACGGCAGCGTGGGCGGCGGGAACCAGGGCCAGGGCCAGGACGACGGCCGATGCAGTGCGCAGCATGAGGAGCATCCAGAAAAGTGGGTAGTGGCGCGAGTTTAACAGCGACACAACGGCTTTCAAGATCCTACATTCAATGAATACGGCAACTCATTGGTTTTTTTGTTTTTTTCGGATAAGCGGTACAAAAACGACCGCGCATAAACAACAAGACCCGGCCGAAGCCGGGTCCTGCTGTGTGTCTTACCGGTAAAACGTCAGAACTCAGTTCTGGACGTTCAGCTCGGTACGACGGTTCTTCGCACGGCCTTCCGGGTTGTCCGAACCATCAGCATTGGTGTTCGGAGCAATCGGGCGGCTCTCGCCGTAACCGACCGGACCCTGCAGGCGCGAAGCAGCAACGCCGTTGGAGGTCAGGTAGTTGTACACGGCGGTAGCACGACGCTCGGACAGCTTCTGGTTGTACTCGTCGGAACCCTTCGAGTCGGTGTGACCAGCAACTTCAACCTTCAGGTCCGGGTAACGGGTCAGGATCTGCGAGGCTTCGCTCAGGATCGCAACCGCGTCGGGACGCAGGTTGGCCTTGTCGAAGTCGAAGTTGACACCCTTCAGGTCGATCGAGACCGGCACCGGGCAACCGTCCGGACCGATGGTCTGGCCAGGCTGCGAATCCGGGCACTTGTCGTCGCAGTTGTTGACGCCGTCACCGTCGTCATCCAGGTCGGCGCAGCTCGGGGCAACCGGAGCCGGAGCCGGCACGGCAGCGACCGGAGCCGGTCCCAGCGGGATCACGACGCCGACCGAAGCCAGCACGTCGCCGAACCAGTCTTCGCTCGGAGCGGCAACGCTCTTGTCGTCGAAGTCAGCGCGGTAGGCCACTTCGGCACGCACGGCAACGCGCTTGTCGAAGGTGGTCTGCAGACCGGCGCCGAGCTTGGCGGCGAAGTTGCCGTCCTTGCGCTCACGCGGGCCATTGGCGTCGACAGCAGCGAACTCTTCTTCCGACTTCTGGTAGCCCAGGCCGAACAGCAGGTACGGGTTCCAGCCGCGGCCTTCCTGCACGAAGTGGCGACGCAGGTCCAGCGAGGCGCCGTACTGCGACCAGTTCAGGTCCTGATTGGCGTCGAAGTTCGGGTTCTGGTAGTTCAGCTCACCGTCGAGCGACCAGTTCGGGCTGATGAACTTGCCCAGGCCCAGGCTGACGAACGGAGCATCGTTGGTGGTGCGGTCGCTGTCCTGGAAGTTGAAACCAGCCGAACCGGTCAGGTACCAGCGGTCGTCAAACTCCTGTGCCGAAGCAGCCTGGGCGAAAGCCAGACCACCCAGCAGCGCGGCGGTAAGGATCTTCTTGTTCATTGAGTACAGCTCCTATATCGGGGGTATGAAACCGGTAGAGGCATGGGCCAGCACTACGACAGCCGATTCAGCACGCCACCGCCGCGAACATTATGCTCAGGGGAGTGAAGGCCATGTTAACAGTCCCGTAACATGTGAAAAACGGGCGCCGGGCCTCCACCGGACCGGCGGTTGCACCCTATACAGGATCATGAAAAACCGCAACAGTCAGGCGTGGCAAGGGTTTTACCGGGCTTCAGTCTCGCGCTGCAACATTTTGCTTTGGCGGAAAGTCAAGCGTTCACCCCGCAGCCTGCGCGGTGAGGAACTTTCTACGCCAGGCCAGTCTGAACGGCAGTGGCGTGCTGTTAACGACGCTCATATGGGATTTACTGGCACACACCTGCGTTGCCACGCGCCGAATAGTGTCCCGGCGCGTAACGCACACCGCGGTAGATTCACTGAGCCGATCAAGGGATCAGGGTCGAGGCTGTGCGCACCGCTGTATGGCGTGAATCGCAGCGTGCTGTACCTGTTCGCCGCCCCTCTCGCGACCTATCGTGGCGACAGACCCCACAGGCCCGTCGTCATGCCCTCCTCCCTGCTGCTGCGCATCACCCAATTGGTTGCCGGCCTTTGCCTGTACGGCTTGGGGATTGCCCTGATGGTGCGTGCGGGAATCGGCGTGGCGCCCTGGGATGTCCTGTCGCAGGGCATCGCGGCGCATACGTCGCTGTCGTTCGGCCTGGCCACCAATGCCATCGGCGCGGTGGTGCTGCTGCTGTGGTGGCCGCTGCGTCAGAAGCCCGGCCTGGGCACCGTGCTCAACGTGCTGCTGATCGGTCCCGCTGCACAGTTCGGGCTGTGGCTGCTGCCTGTGGTGGAAGGCCTTTCGCTGCGGCTGCCACTGTTTGCTGCCGGGCTGCTGCTGATCGCCGTAGCCACCGGCCTGTATATCGGCGCACGCCTGGGGCCCGGTCCGCGCGATGGACTGATGACCGGCCTGCATGCCCGCAGCGGCTGGCCGATCTGGCAGGTGCGCAGCCTGATAGAAGGCAGCGCCTTGCTGGCCGGCTGGCTGCTGGGCGGCAACGTGGGACTGGGCACGCTGGCCTTCGCGCTGCTGATCGGGCCGCTGTGCGGCATGACGCTGGGCTGGTTCGGCATCGGCAGGCCCCCGGTCGCGGCGCAGGCGACGGTTCCGCCGGGCTGACCCGCCCGCCCCCGAACACCCCGCCGCATCGGGTGGAATACCGCAGCGCGCCTTGCGACGGACGCAAATTCACGGCACGCTGGGCGCTTCCGTACGCAAGCGTATCCACGATGACGCCAGCCAGCGACAGCGCCTACCCCCACCTGTTCACTCCGCTCGACCTGGGCTTCACCCAGTTGCGCAACCGGATCCTGATGGGCTCCATGCACACCGGGCTGGAAGACCGCGCCCGCGATTTTCCGCGCCTTGCCGCCTACTTTGCCGAGCGCGCCGAAGGCGGTGTCGGACTGATCGTCACCGGCGGCTTCGCGCCCAACGTGGTCGGCTGGCTGAAGCCGTTCGGCGGCAAACTCAGCTGGCCATGGGAAGTCGGTCCGCATCGCCAGCTCACTGCGGCCGCCCACCAGCACGGCGCGAAGATCTGCCTGCAGCTGCTGCATGCGGGGCGGTATGCCTACCACCCGTTGTCGGTTGCGCCATCCAAGCTGAAGGCCCCGATCAATCCGTTCACCCCGCGCGCCCTGTCCAGCCGCGGCGTGGACCGGCACATCGCCGATTACGCGCGCAGCGCGCGGCTGGCCCGCGATGCGGGCTACGACGGCGTGGAAGTGATGGGCTCGGAGGGCTACCTGATCAACGAGTTCGTCGCCCCGCGCACCAACACCCGCACCGACCAATGGGGTGGTGATGCTGCACAGCGCATGCGGTTCGCAGTGGAAATCGTGCGTCGGATCCGTGAAGCGTGCGGCCCGGACTTCATCATCATCTACCGGCTGTCACTGGTGGACCTGGTCAGCGATGGCAGCAACTGGCAGGAAATCCTCGCCCAGGCACAGGCCATCGAAGCAGCTGGCGCAACGCTCATCAATACCGGCATCGGCTGGCACGAGGCGCGCATTCCGACCATCGCCACCTCGGTCCCGCGCGCGGCGTTCGCCGGGGTCACCGCCAAGCTGAAGCCCCACGTCGGGGTGCCGCTGGTGGCGACCAACCGGATCAACATGCCCGACGTGGCCGAGCGCATCCTGGCCAGCGGCGGCGCCGACATGGTGTCGCTGGCGCGCCCCTTGCTGGCCGATCCGCAGTGGGCCAACAAGGCACGCGCCGGCCGCCCCGAGCGCATCAACACCTGCATCGCCTGCAACCAGGCCTGCCTGGACCACGTGTTCGAGAACAAGCTGGCCAGCTGCCTGGTCAATCCACGCGCAGCGCATGAAACCGAGCTGGTCTATCGGCCCACCACAGCGCCGCGGCGCATCGCGGTGGTCGGTGCAGGACCGGCCGGCCTGGCCTGTGCGACCGTCGCTGCCGAACGCGGCCACCATGTAAGCCTGTTTGACGCCAACGATGAGATCGGCGGCCAGTTCAACGTTGCCAAGCGGATCCCGGGCAAGGAAGAATTCCACGAAACCCTGCGCTACTTCCGCCACAAGCTGGAGGAAACCGGCGTGCAGCTGCGGCTGGGCACGCGGGTGTCTGTCGACACGCTTGCTGGCTTCGACGAGGTGGTGCTGGCGACCGGCATCCTGCCGCGCAAGGTCGATTTCCCCGGCGCCGGACATGCGAAGGTGGTGGACTACCTGGACGTACTGCTGGGCCGGGTCACGGTGGGGCCGCGTGCGGCGATCATCGGCGCTGGTGGCATCGGTTTCGATGTCGGCGAGTTCCTGAGCCATGCCGGTCCGTCGCCGTCGCTGGACACGGCGAGCTGGATGGCCGAATGGGGCGTTGATCCGAGTTTCGAAGCGCGCGGCGCCCTTGCCCGTCCGGTCATCGTTCCTTCGCCACGGAAGCTGTGGCTGCTGCAGCGCAGCGCCGGACGTCCGGGCGCGAGGCTCGGCAAGTCCACCGGCTGGATCCACCGCGCCACGCTGAAGGCCAAGGGCGTGACGCAGCTGGGTGGCGTGGAGTATCTGGGCGTGGACGATGCCGGTCTGCATATCCGCGTGGAGGGGGTGGAGCAGCTGTTGGATGTCGATCACGTGGTGATCTGCGCCGGCCAGGAATCCAATCGTTCCCTGCATGCGGAACTCGCTGCGGCCGGCATCTCCGCGCAGCTGATCGGCGGCGCCGACGTCGCTGCGGAACTCGATGCCAAGCGCGCGATTGACCAAGGCAGCCGCGTCGCCGCTGCCCTCTGAAAAAGCTGAATAGGGGCAGCTGAATCGGCTTTCCGACCCTGCCCCGAACCTGAATGTCAACTCGTTTGATTCAGGATGCGTTGCGAAATACCCCCTTACCTTGCGCCAACTTTCCCGCTCACCACCCAGTTCCGGTGAGCAGGTGCGGCCCACCTGATCGATCGTCGATCACCTTTCGTGGCCGCCCACGGGGTGACCCCGATGGTCGCCTCCCCATGACGCCAAGCCGTACCCCCGCCTCTGCCGGCCACACTGCCGGCGGAAGCGCCAGGTCCGGCCCATACGGAGCAAGGAGTTATATGAAACTGGCCTGGATTCTCTGGCTGTCGCAGTTGTTGCCGCAGCCGGCCGCTGATTCGTTGTGCCTGAGCACGACTGTTTACCTGGAAGCCCGCGACCAGACCGTGCGTGGCCAGCAGGCCGTCGCCGAGGTGGCCCTGCGACGCCGCGACAGCGGCCTGTGGGGTGACTCGATGTGCCAGGTGGTAACCGCGCGCAAGCAGTTCGCTCCGACCATCGTGGCGCCGGGCACCCAGCTGGCCAATGACGCCGCTTGGCGCGAAGCGATGACCGTTGCCTTCGATGCTGAACGCAACTGGGCCCTGCCGGTCAGCGAGCGCAAGGAAATCGTGCCCGGAGCCAGCCACTTCGCGGCGCTGTCCATCGCCAGCCCGAGCTGGCGCAACGCTTACCAGGTGGCGACCATCGGCGACCACACCTTCTACAAGGTGCAGAGCCTCAAGCCGCGGCAGTCGTAACGCACTGTTGTGCCTGCGCGTGATTGCCGGGCGCTGCGGGCTCCGCGATAGTGTTGGTCTGTTGCCACCTATCCCGCGCGGAGTTCCCATGAAGCTGTACAGCAAGCCCGGTGCCTGTTCCACCGCCGACCACATCGCCCTGCAATGGACCGGCCAGCCGTTCGAGGTTGAACTGCTGGATCGTGAAAGCCTGAAGAGCCCGGCGTTCCTGAAGATCAACCCGGTCGGTTCGGTACCCGCGCTGGTCGATGGCGATTTCGTGCTGACCCAGAACGCGGCGATCATGGGCTATATCGCCGATACCCATCCGCAGGCAGGCCTGGCAGGCGATGGCAGCCCGCGCCAACGCGCTGAAGCGGCCCGTTGGCTGTCCTTCGTCAATTCCGACGTGCACCCGGCGTTCTCGCCGCTGTTCGCCCCAGGCAAGTTCCTGGCTGATGAAGGGCAGAAGGCAGCACTGGCCGCGGCCGCGCACAAGCGCCTGCGCGGCCTCTTCGAACAGGCCGATACGCAGCTGGCCGACAAGCCGTGGCTGGCCGGATTCCGCAGCTTCGCCGATCCCTACTTCTACATCACCCTGCGCTGGGCCGCCGCGGCGAAGGTCGACCTGTCCGGCCTGGAGCATCTTGCCGCGTACAAGACGCGCATGGATGCCGATGCAGGCGTTCAGGCCGTACTGAAGGCGGAAGGCCTGGCCTGATCGGTGTAAGTATGGCGCGCGCGGGGTGACCGCCGCGCGTGTCCAGGTCCGCGAACGGGGCTTTCGGGGTGCTTCAGCGGCGTCAGCCGATGAAGCGGAGGGGCTTTCCTTCGCTGTCGCGAAGGCAGGAGCGGCGGATGTCGATCGACAGCACGCCGGAGATCCGCGCCACGCCGGCCACGGGCCTGAGCGCCTGCTGCAGGCGCGCGCACGTGCCCGGCGAGAGCACGCAGATCCGCTGCAGGTCATCGCCCTGCACGCGGTCCCGCTCGCCCGGTTCAAACATCCAGCGTTTCTGCGGGCCGACGATCTCCAGCGGCAGGCCAGCGCCCAGGCGAACCTCCAGCAGCTCCCGCAGGCGCTCGACCTGCCCCGCACCGAGCACCAGGGTGGTGGCGCCGGGATCACCTGCGTCCTGCCATTCCAGCATCTCTACCAGCAACAGACCGGTGGCGGCGCCCTGAGCCTGCGTCCCGGCGGCGATGCGGGCGGCGACGTCGGCGTCGGACAGCGCGCAGGCGCGGTCGAGGTCGGTGATCCACAAGGGCATGGTCGGTTCCAGCGCCTTCAACACTCCCGCGGTGGACCAGGCCAGGATCGCGCCATGTTCGCCATCGGTCAGCCCCACCGCCTGCAGGAACTGCAGGCGCCCATTGGGGGTCTCGCGGGAGGGCAGCTGCGGATCGTCGACGAAGGCGAGGTGGCGCAGCGCCGTGGCGTGACCGGCGGCGATCGGACCGTTGGCGTCCAGATGGTGTCCCGCCTCCAGCACGTTGCCGGTCTGGAACACGTAGCGTGCCAGATTCTGCAGCAGGCTCATCGGCCAGGTAGGGGGCGCGTCCGCCTCGGTGCTGCCTTCCGCAGCGGCCAGGCGGAAGGTCAGCTCGAAGCCGAAACCACTGACTTCGGCGTCGTCGCTTTCCTTGTCGAACAGCTCGGACAGGCCATAGCTGACGTAATGCCAGTGGGGGCGACCCTGTCCACTCCAGTACACACTGACCCCATCCAGCGGGTCCTTGCCGCCGAGGGTCCACGGCAATGCCGTACCGAAGTGACGCGGCACCTGACCGGGATGCGCGGCGCACAGCGCCTGGCTGATGGCATCCCAGCCGGGGGTGCCGTTGTCATCCTTCATGGCGGTAGCAGGCTCGGAAGCGGAGGCGATCTGCACAATGGAACCTGGACGATCCGGGGGCCTCACTTTAGCCGACCCGGGTGTCGGCGCGTTGGCCGAAAGGTCTCAGTTCGATCCAACCTTACACGCATGCGCATCCGAACCATCCACGCGCTAGCCGAGCACGGCGGGCTCGAGCTGTTGCCGCGTTTCCTCCAGCCAGCGGTTGGCCAGTGCGGTGCTGCGTGCCTTGCCGATGGCCGCGACCAGGTCCGGCAGCAGCTGTTCAAGCGCTGCCGCGTCGGTGCAACGCTCTATCTTCAACTGCATGAAATAGCCTTTGAGGCCTAGGTGACGGCGCACCGATTCACTCATCAGGTCGTAGAGACGTCGGTACAGCTCCGGGTCCTGGCCGCGGCCTTCAGTCAGCGCCGGGGAGCGTGCCGGCGCGGCCGTGCCGCCGACCTTTTCAATCAGGCCCTGTGCCAGCAGTTGTTCCAGCGCGTCGGGCGGCGCACGCAGCCCCGGCAGCAATGCACGCAGTTCATCATCATCGCGTTGGCCGTCAACCATCAAAAGGATCGATCGCAGCGCGGCAGGCAGCCGCCGTGCGCGATCATCGATTTCCTGACGGCCAGCGGCCGTCTTGGCGTGCAGCAGTGCCATGTGCGTTCCCCCCCTGTCTGGACTCCCGTTACCACCGGCTGCGGCAACCCCGCCTGTTTCCCCCAGGCGGAGCGCCGTGTGGCAGCGCGATGACAGGCCGAGCTTAGCGCAGTCGCCGCGCCGGCGGAGCTGCAGTGCAGCACGTCCGCCTGCGGGCGTCCGGGGCCGCCTCGGCACCTGCCCCACCGCTCTGTTCAGCGTCCCAGCGCGCGCCGGATCTCATCAAGTGCCGCCGGATCATCCAGGGTCGACAGATCGCCGGGATCGCGCTGCTCGGCCAGCGCCTGCAGCGAACGTCGCAACAGCTTGCCGGAGCGGGTTTTCGGCAACGCATTGACCACGTGGATGTGCGCCGGCCGGGCGACCGCCCCCAGCGAGGCGGTCACCGCCGCCATCATTTCCGCCACCACCGGGGCCGGGTCTTCGCCGTTGAGGCCCTGCTTGAGGGTCACGAACACCAGCGGCACCTGCCCCTTCAGTTCGTCCTTGACCCCGATCACCGCTGCTTCGGCCACCCGCGGATGACCGGAAATGGCCTCTTCGATCTCGCGCGTGCCCAACCGGTGCCCTGCCACGTTGATCACATCGTCGGTGCGGCCGAGGATGAACGTGTAGCCATCCTCATCGCGGATGGCCCAGTCCAGCGAGCTGTAAAGCAGTTCCTTGAAGTGGCTGAAGTAGCTCTGCAGGAAGCGCGCATCGTCGTTCCATACGGTGCTCATGCAGCCCGGCGGCAGCGGCGGGGTCATCACCAGCACGCCCTTCTGCCCGGGCGCGACCTCTCCCCCGGTGTTTTCATCGATCACCTTCATCCGGTAACCCAGGTTGGGGAAGCCGGGAGAGCCGAAGCGCACCGGTTTCATGTCCAGTCCCGGCAGCAGGGTGAGGGCTGGCCAACCGGTTTCGGTCTGCCAGTAGTTGTCGATGATCGGCTTGCCCAGCGCTTCGCTGGCCCAGTGCGCGGTGGGCTCGTCCAGCGGCTCGCCGGCCAGGAAGATGTACTTCAGCGCTTTCAGGTCATGCCGGCGGATGAAGTCGACGTCGTGCTTTTTCAGCACGCGGATCGCGGTCGGCGAAGAGAACAGGGTGCGCACGTTGTACTGCTCGCACAGCGCCCACCAGATACCCGGGTCCGGGTGGGTCGGCAGGCCTTCGTACAACAGCGACGTGCAGCCGCCGATCAGCGGTCCATACACGTTGTAGGAGTGCCCCACCGCCCAGCCGACATCGGAGGTGGAGAACATCACCTGGCCCGGCTGGCAATCGAACACGGTCTGCATCGACTGGGCCATCGCCACCGCATAGCCGCCGACATCGCGCTGCACGCCTTTCGGCTTGCCGGTGGTGCCGGAGGTGTACAGCAGGTAGCTCGGCTCGCTGGACTCCAGCCACTGGACGGGCACGTCGACTTCGCCGACTTCGGCACGCAGGGTGGCGTAGTCCACGTCGCGCCCGGCCTGGCGCGGTTCGGCCGGGTCCAGCCCGCGCGACACGATCAGCACGTGCGGCGGTGGATTCTGCGCCTCGGCGCAGGCCGCATCGACCATGCCCTTGTAGGGAATGAGCTTGCCACCGCGCATGCCGGCGTCGGCGGCGATCAACAGCTTCGGCCGCGCATCGTCGATGCGCAGGGCCAGGTTGTGGGCTGCAAAGCCGCCGAACACCACCGAGTGCACGGCGCCGATCCGGGCGCAGGCCAGCATGGCGAACACCGCCTCGGCCATGTTCGGCATGTAGATGACCACCCGATCCCCATGGCCGACCTCCAGCCGCTTCAGCACGGCGGCGAAGTCGTTCACTTCGCGGTACAGCTGGCGGTAGGTGATTTCGCGCGTGGTACCGGTTTCGGTGGACACCGCCACCAGCGCGAGCTGGTCGGGGCGTTCGGCCAGGTGACGGTCGACGGCGTTGTAGCAGAGGTTGGTTTCCCCGCCGACGTACCACCGCCGGAATGGCGGATTGCTGTAGTCCAGCACCTGCTGTGGCTTCTTGTGCCAATAGATGCGATTGGCTTCTTCGCCCCAGAATTCCTCCGGCTCGTCGATCGAACGGCGGTAGGTTTCTTCGTAGTCCATGACACAGCCCTCCCAGACAAAGTCATGGGATCGAGCATAGAGCGCCAGCAGCGGCGAGAACGCCCCGACCTTGGTCGTAGGCCGTACAAGGTCAAAAGCTGTGGGGCTGCGTGTTGGCGGGGCGGGGTGGCTGTGCAGGACACGCCGCAAGTACGTCCATGTAGGCTCGCTTTTCGCATCCATGCGAAAAGACGGTCCTGCACAGCCACCCCGCCCCACCTTCGACAGGTCCATGG
>NZ_JACSQS010000026.1 GCF_014836545.1 Stenotrophomonas lacuserhaii | reverse complement strand
GCTGTGCAGGACCGTCTTTTCGCATGGATGCGAAAAGCGAGCCTCCATGGACGGATTCACGGCGTGTCCTGCACAGCGACCCCGCCCCGCCAACCCACAGCCCTGCAGGCTCTTGACGTTGCCGTTGCCGTTGCCGTTGCCGTTGCCGTTGACGTTGACGTTGCTGCTACAGCAAGCCGGCCGCAGGCCGGAAAACCGCCAACCCTCAGCGGTGCGACTCATCCGTGGTGAAACTCTCACCGCAGCCGCATTCGGCCGCCGCATTCGGGTTCTTGAACGTGAACGTCTCGCTCAGGCCCTGCTTGCCGAAATCGATGACCGTGCCATCCACCAGCGGCAGGCTCTGCGCGTCCACGTAGATGCGCACCCCGTCCTGATCGAAAACACGGTCGCCCTCGCGCTCGTCACGTGCCAGATCGGTCACGTGACCCCAGCCCGAGCAACCGGTGCGGGTCACGCCAAAGCGCAGCCCCAGGGCACCAGGGGTCTGGGCGACGAAGCGCTGCACGCGCTCAAAGGCTACTGGGGTCAGGCTGACGGCCATGATGGAGCTCCACGAAGGTACGAGACGAGTATAAAGGCCACCGGGGCAGTAGAAATGCCTCGCAAGCGGAACGCTGCAACCGGTAAACTTCGAATTCACAGATCGAGTCGATCAGCAGAGGATTCAAGTCATGACGGTGGTCAGCGTTGAACATGCGCTTGCCGGGAAGATCCCGGAAGGCGGCGAAGTCACGGTACGCGGCTGGGTACGCACGGTGCGTGGCTCGGCGAATCTTGCCTTCATCAACGTCACCGACGGCTCCTGCTTCGCCCCGATCCAGGTGGTGGCAGCCGAATCGCTGGCCAACTTCGACGAGGTCAAGCGCCTGACCAGCGGCTGTTCGCTGATCGCCAAGGGCACCCTGGTCAAATCACAGGGCAAGGGCCAGTCCTTCGAGATCCAGGCCAGCGACGTGGAAGTGGTCGGCTGGGTCGAAGACCCCCTGACCTACCCGATCCAGCCCAAGCCGATGTCGCCGGAGTTCCTGCGCGAAGTGGCGCACCTGCGCCCGCGCACCAACCTGTTCGGCGCGGTCACCCGCATCCGCAACTGCCTGTCCCAGGCCGTGCACCGGTTCTTCCACCAGAACGGCTTCAACTGGATCAGCACGCCCATCATCACCACCTCCGACGCCGAAGGCGCCGGCCAGATGTTCCGTGTCTCCACGCTGGACATGGTCAACCTGCCACGCACCGAGCGCGGCGAGGTCGACTTCAGCCGTGATTTCTTCGGCAAGGAAACCTTCCTGACCGTGTCCGGCCAGCTCAACGTGGAGGCGTACTGCCTGGCGCTGAGCAAGGTCTACACCTTCGGCCCGACCTTCCGCGCCGAGAACAGCAACACCACCCGCCACCTGGCCGAGTTCTGGATGATCGAACCGGAAATCGCCTTCGCCGACCTGGCCGAAGATGCGCGGCTGGCCGAGGAATTCCTGAAGTACCTGTTCCGCGCGGTGCTGGACGAACGCGGTGATGATCTGGCCTTCCTGGCCGAGCGCGTGGACAAGAACGCGATCAGCAAGCTGGAGAACTTCATCAATGCCCCGTTCGAGCAGATCGACTACACCGAAGCGGTGAAGCTGCTGCAGAACTCCGGCCGGAAGTTCGATTTCCCGGTGGAATGGGGCCTGGACCTGCAGACCGAGCACGAGCGCTGGCTGACCGAAGAACATATCGGCCGCCCGGTGGTGGTGACCAACTACCCCGAGCACATCAAGGCGTTCTACATGCGCCTGAACGACGACGGCAAGACCGTCGCGGCGATGGACGTGCTGGCCCCGGGCATCGGCGAGATCATCGGCGGCAGCCAGCGCGAAGAGCGCCTGGACGTGCTGGATGCGCGCATGGCGCAGTTCGGCCTGGACCGCGAGCACTACGGCTGGTATCGCGACTTCCGCCGCTATGGTTCGGTGCCGCACGCCGGCTTCGGCCTCGGCTTCGAGCGCCTGGTGGTGTACGTCTGCGGGCTGTCCAACATCCGCGATGCCATCGCCTACCCGCGCGCGCCGGGCAACGCCGACTTCTGATCCCCTTCCATCCACGGAGGTACCGACCCCATGACCCTGTTCTTCGCGCTGTGTTTCTTCGGCGTGGCGATCGCCGGGTTCAGTGCCTTCGTGATCTTCTGGCCGCTGACCCTGGTGCACCTGCGCGACCGCCATCCGGCGTTGTCGCAGCGCTTTGGCAGCGGTGCCTTCCTCAAGCCCGAAGCACTGGCCTGGCTGTTGCGGCGTGACTATCGCGCGCAGCCGGACCGCTCGCTGTCCGGGCTGGCGACACCGGCCTGGGTATCGCTGCTGACCCTGCTGGCCGGACTGGGCATGGCCGCCCTGCTCTGGCTGGCGTCGATCTGGTAATCACGAAATGAATGACGACTCCCTTCCGCAGGACAGCTGGTGGTTGGCCAGCCTGGGCAACACGCTGATCTGGGCACGCCTGCGCATCCGCCCGGCCGGCACCGCCGAAGTGCTGGACAGCGATGGCAACACGCTGAGCTACGACGGTGAAGACACCGCTCGCGCGCAGCTGTTCGATGCCGAGTTCGTGGAATACGACGGGCTGGACGAAGAAGACGCCCTGGTGCGTGGCTTCTCGCTGCATGAAGTGCAGCCGCCGCGGGCCAGCACCGATGAAGGGCTGCGTGGCCTGATGGTGCAGTCGCTGGGCCGCACGGTCTAGCTGCATGTTCACCCCGCGCGCCTTCGCTGAAACCGACCTGCACTGGCTGGACGCGCTGTTTGCCCGCGATGCGTTCATTACCCTGCTCACCACCGGTGAGGATGGCCTGCCAGAGCTGACCCGGCTGCCGGTGCTGTACCGCCGCCAAGGGCAGGCGATCGAGCTGCGCGGGCACTGGGCCCGGGCCAATCCGCAATCGCGCCGCGACGGACCCGCCAAGGTGCTGGTGGACGGCCCGCACGGGTATGTCTCGGCATCCTGGTACCCGGACAAGGAGGCCATGGCACGGGTGCCGACCTGGAACTATGCCGCCGCTGAACTGAGCGGCCAACTGCACCGCTTCGAGGACACCGACGCGTTGGCGGCGGTGGTCGCCGATACCGGCGATCTGTACGAAGCGAAGGTAGGCCGTGACTGGCAGTTCGAGGCGCAGCGCGATGACCACCTCAGCCAGTTGCGCGGCATCATCGGCTTCCGCTTCCTGGTGGACACCGTGCAGCTGAAAATGAAGCTCAGCCAGAACCACCCGGTGGCCAACCAGCAGGCGGTCATGGCCGAACTGGAACGGCTGCCCTGCCCCGCCGCGCACGAGCTGGCGCAGTGGATGCGCCGTTTCCTGGACGCGCCGGACACCGCGCGCGACTGAAATATTCCGTTGATTCCCGCGACGACGCGGCTCTGCCCGCCGCGCCTTGCCTCCCACCACGTCAGGGACCCCACATGAAAGATGTTGAAAAGCTGCTGCAGAACAACCGCGACTGGGCCGACCGGATCCAGCAGGAAGACCCCGCGTTCTTCGACCGGCTGTCCACGCAGCAGCATCCCGAATACCTGTGGATCGGCTGTTCCGATTCGCGCGTACCCGCCAACCAGATCATCGGCATGGCCCCGGGCGAGGTCTTCGTGCATCGCAACGTGGCCAACGTGGTGGCGCACACCGACCTCAACTGCCTGAGCGTGATCCAGTACGCGGTGGACCAGCTGAAGGTGAAGCACATCCTGATCGTCGGCCACTACGGCTGCGGCGGCGTGCATGCCAGCCTCAACAACGTCCGTGTCGGCCTGGCCGACAACTGGCTGCGGCATGTCGGCGACGTGGCCCAGAAGCATTCGGCCATCCTCGATGCGATCGATGATCCCGACCTGCGCCACGCACGGCTGTGCGAACTGAACGTGATCGAGCAGGTCGCCAACGCCTGCCAATCCACCATCGTGCGCGATGCCTGGGCACGTGGGCAGAAGCTGACCGTGCATGGATGGGTCTACAGCCTGCGCGATGGCCGCGTCCGCGAAATGGGCATCGACGTCGACAGCCCGGAAGCGCTGCAGCCGGGTTATGAGAAAGCGCTGTCCTTCGTCCCGCGCAAGGGCAAGCGCGACTGAGCCTCAACCGGAGCGTCCGCATGCTTGCTTCACCGATCAACCTGATGGGCTGGGTCGAAGAACACCGGCACCTGTTGAAGCCGCCGGTCGGCAACAAGATGATCGAGGACGGCGACTTCATCGTGATGGTGGTCGGCGGCCCGAATTCGCGCACCGACTTCCACATCGACGAAGGCCCGGAGTGGTTCTACCAGCTGGAAGGCGAGATGGTGCTGAAGGTGCAGGAAGACGGCCAGGTCCGGGACATTCCCATCCGTGCGGGCGAGATCTTCCTGCTGCCAGGCAACGTGCCCCACTCACCGCGCCGCCCGCCGGGCGGCATCGGGCTGGTGGTGGAACGCAGGCGCCTGCCGCACGAACGCGATGGCGTGGTCTGGCACTGCGAGCGCTGCAATCACAAGCTGCATGAGGAGTGGTTCACCCTGCAGAACATCGAAACCGACCTGCCGAAGGTGTTCGCCCGTTACCAAGGCGACCTGCAGCTGCGCACCTGCAGTGAATGCGGACACGTGGATCCGCTGCCCGGCGCCTGACAAGGGCCCTGACAGAGGACGCCGAGCATGGCTCGGCGCTACCGGAGGGCGTGCTGTCCTGGTGGGTGACGAGCGTTGGGCGTCACGCTCTGCCCTGCTGCAGGCATGCCACAACGCCGCGCGCGGTACACTTCGAACACGTCAAATCGTGTCGCTCTCACTATGTCCGAACCGCTCAGCCGTGCCCACGCGTTGGCCCTGGATGCCAATGATCCGCTCCGCGACCTGCGCGGCGAATTCCTGATCCCCCGCCACGAAGGCGGCGAGCAGACCTATTTCGTCGGCAATTCGCTGGGCCTGCAGCCGCGTGGTGCGCAGGCCGCGGTGCAGGAGGTCATGGGGCAATGGGCCACGCTGGCCGTGGAGGGCCACTTCACCGGCCCGACCCAATGGCTGGGCTACCACCGTCTGGTCAGCGGACAACTGGCGCAGGTGGTCGGCGCATTGCCCAGCGAAGTCGTGGCGATGAACACGCTCAGCGTGAACCTGCACCTGATGATGGTGAGCTTCTACCGGCCCACCGCGCAGCGCCCGGTGATCCTGATGGAAGCCGGCGCCTTCCCGACCGATCGCCATGCGGTGGAAGCGCAGATCCGCTTCCACGGGTTCGATCCCGCCGATTGCCTGGTCGAAGTGCAGCCGGATGAAGCAGAGGGCACGATCTCGCTGCAGGCCATCGAGCAGGCCATCGCCCGCCACGGCGCGCGCCTTGCGCTGGTGCTGTGGCCCGGCGTGCAGTACCGCACCGGCCAGGCGTTCGACCTGCAGGCGATCACCACGCTGGCACGCGCCCAGGGCGCCAACATCGGCTTCGACCTCGCGCATTCGGTCGGCAACCTGCCGCTGCAGCTGCATGAGGTGGCGCCGGACTTCGCGGTGTGGTGCCACTACAAGTACCTCAACAGTGGTCCGGGCGCCGTCGCCGGGGCCTTCATACATGAACGCCACCATCGCGACACCACCCTGCCGCGCTTCGCCGGCTGGTGGGGCCATGAGGAAGCCACCCGCTTCCAGATGGCGCCGCAGTTCGTGCCGTCCGTCGGCGCCGAAGGCTGGCAGCTCAGCAACCCGCCGATCCTCGGGCTGGCGCCGCTGCGTGCGTCGCTGGACCTGTTCGAACGCGCCGGCATGGCCGCACTGCGGGACAAGTCGCTGGCCCTCACCGGGATGCTGGATGCGCTGGTGCAGAGCCGCCTGCCGCACGTGCTGGAACGCATCACGCCCGCTGACAGCGAGCGCCGCGGCTGCCAGCTGTCGTTGCGGGTGATCGGCGGCCGTGAGCGCGGTCGGGCGCTGTTCGAACACCTGCGCGCGGTGGGCGTGCTGGGTGACTGGCGCGAACCGGACGTGATCCGGATCTCGCCGACACCGCTGTACAACCGCTACCAGGACCTGCACCACTTCGTTGATGCAGTCGATGCCTGGGCCCGGCACTGACGTCGTGCAGGACACATCGCTGAACACTGCCGCCCCGCGTTCGCTGACCATTGTCGGTGCGGGGCTGGCCGGCTCGCTGCTGGCCATCCTGCTCTCCCGGCAGGGCTGGAACATCACGGTGTACGAGCGCCGCGGGGACCCGCGCGTCAGTGGCTATGAAAGCGGCCGCTCGATCAACCTGGCGCTGGCCGAACGCGGCCGCAACGCGCTGCGCCAGGCCGGCGCGCACGTGGAAGCGGCGGTGATGGAGCGTGCCGTGATGATGCGCGGGCGGATGGTCCACCTGCGCGACGACGCCGCCCCCGCGCTGCAGCGCTATGGCCGCGACGACAGCGAAGTGATCTGGTCGATCCATCGCCGTGAGCTCAACGTCACCCTGCTGGAGCTGGCCGAACAGGCTGGCGCCGTCGTGCATTTCCACCGGCGCCTGCATACCGTGGACTTCGACGCGCAGCACGCGCGCTTCATCGATGACCGCGATGACACCCCGCATGACATCCGTTTCGTCACGCTGGTGGGCGCGGACGGCGCCGGATCGGCGCTGCGCGCGGCGATGAACCGCCGCCAGCCACTGGGTGAGCGCATCGAATTCCTGGACCACTCCTACAAGGAGCTGGAGATCCCGCCGGGCCCGAGCGGTGCTTTCAGCATCGACCCCAACGCGCTGCACATCTGGCCGCGCGGCCGCTTCATGTGCATCGCCCTGCCCAACCACCAAGGCACCTTCACCGTCACGCTGTTCCTGCCCAACAAGGGCGATCCAGGGTTCAGCACGGTCACCACCGGCGAACAGGCCGAAGCACTGTTCGCCCGCGAATTTCCCGATGCCCTGGCGCTGATACCGGACCTGCGCGCTGACTGGGATGCGCATCCGCCCGGCCTTCTCGGCACCCTGTACCTGGAGCGCTGGCATACCGATGGCAAGGCCGTGCTGATCGGCGATGCCGCGCACGCCATGGTGCCCTTCCACGGCCAGGGCATGAACTGTGCTTTCGAAGACTGCGTCGCGCTGGCCCGGCATTTGGAAGCCGCCAGCGACCTGCGCAGCGCGTATTCGGCGTTTGAGATCGAGCGTTCGCCCAATGCCTGGGCAATCCAGCAGATGGCGCTGGAAAACTACACGGAGATGCGCGACCAGGTGGCCGACCCGGGGTTCCTGCTGCAGCGTGAACTGGAGCTGGCGCTGCAGCAGAGGTGGCCCACGCGGTTCGTGCCACACTACACCATGGTTACTTTCCTGCACACGCCCTACGCCGTCGCGCTGGAGCGCACGCGGATACAGCGCCGCATCCTGCGCAACGCCACCACAGGGCTGGATTCCCTGCAGCAGGTCGACTGGCGCGCGCTGGAAGCCGAAGTCCACGCCAAGCTGCCAGTGCTGGAGGGCGCGCACTGATGGCCGACAGCTTCCTGTTCTACGATCTGGAAACCTTCGGCCAGGATCCTCGCCGCACCCGTATCGCACAGTTCGCCGCCATCCGCACCGATGCGCAGCTCAACGAGATCGACGCCCCCGTCAGTTTCTACGTGCGCCCGGCCGATGACCTGCTGCCTTCACCGTATGCCACGATGGTCACCGGCATTACCCCGCAGCATGCGCTGGCCGAAGGCATCGGCGAATCCGAGGCGCTGGCGCGGATCAATGACCTGATGAGCCGCCCCGGCACCTGCGCGCTGGGCTACAACACGCTGCGCTTCGATGACGAGTTCATCCGCCACGGGCTGTTCCGCAACTTCTTCGACCCCTACGAGCGCGAATGGCGCAACGGTAACTCGCGCTGGGACCTGCTGGACATGCTGCGGCTGATGCATGCGCTGCGTCCCGACGGCATCACCTGGCCCAAGCGCGAAGACGGTGCGACCTCGTTCAAGCTGGAGCACCTGGCCGATGCCAACGGCGTGCGCGATGGCGATGCGCACGAGGCGTTGTCCGACGTGCGCGCCACCATCGGCATGGCCCGGCTGTTCCGCGATGCGCAGCCGCGCCTGTGGGACTATGCGCTGCGCCTGCGCGACAAGCGTTTTGTCACCAGCCTGCTGGATGTCACCGCCCTGCGGCCACTGCTGCACATCTCGATGCGCTATCCGGCCAGCCGCCTGTGCGCCGCGCCGGTGCTGCCGTTGACCGTGCATCCGCACATCGCCAACCGCTACATCGTGTTCGACCTGGACGGCGATGTTGACGCGCTGCTGCAGTTGCCGGCCGAGACCATCGCCGAGCGCCTGTACCTGCGCGCCAGTGAACTGCCTGAAGGCGTGCAGCGCATCCCGTTGAAGGAAGTACACGCCAACAAGGTCCCCGCGCTGGTGGCCTGGAACCACCTGCGACCCGATGACCACCAGCGCCTTGGGCTGGACATCGCCGCCATCGAAGCCAAGGTCGACCAGCTGCGTCCCCATGCCGCGCTGCTGGCCGAAAAGGCGCGCCAGGTCTTCGCCCGGCCACGCGAAGGCGGCCCATCCGATGTCGATGCCTCGATCTACGATGGCTTCCTCGGCGCCGGCGACAAGCCCCTGCTGGCACGCGTGCGCACCACTCCGCCGGAAGCACTGGGCGCGCTGGAAGGGGAGTTCAATGATCCCCGCCTGCCGGAACTGCTGCTGCGCTATCGTGCGCGCAACCATCCTGGCAGCCTGGATGCCGACGCCCGCGCGCGTTGGCAGGCCTACCGCCAGCGGCGCCTGCGCGGTGATGAAAAGCTCGGCGAAGTGAACCTGGCCGAGTACAACGAACAGATCGATGCGCTTGCCGCCGAGCCGTCCGACGACCTGCGCCGCCCGGCGCTGCTGCAGGCGCTGCGCGATTGGGGCAAGCAGCTGGAGGACAGCCTGTGAGCGCTTATTTTTCCGATGCCAGCTTCAAATTCCTGAAAGCACTGGCACTGCACAACGACAAGGCGTGGTTCGCTGACCACAAGCAGCAGTACGAAGACCACGTACGACAGCCGTTCCTGCGCCTGCTCGCTGACCTGCAACCGGCGCTGGCCGAGGTCAGCCCGAAGTTCCGTGCCGATACGCGCACCGTGGGCGGTTCGTTGTTCCGCATCTACCGCGATGCGCGCTTTTCCAACGACAAATCGCCGTACAAGAACTGGCAGGGCGCGCGGCTGTTCCATGAGCGTCGTCGTGAAGTCGCCGCACCGTCGTTCTACGTGCACCTGCAGCCCGGTGCGAGCTTCGTCGGGGCGGGTGTGTGGCATCCCGAGCCGGATACCCAGCGCCGCATCCGCCACTTCATCCTGGACAATCCCGGCAGCTGGAAGCAGGCCGCGCATGCCCCGGCGCTGCGCCGTCGCTTCGAGATGGAGCAGACCGAAAAGCTGGTGCGCCCGCCGCGCGGCTTCCCGGCGGATTTCGAGTTCATCGACGATCTCAAGCACCGCAACTGGGTGATGTGGCGCCAGCTGGACGACGCCACCATGACCGGGCCGCGCCTGCTGTCCACACTGGGCAAGGACCTGGTCGCGCTGGGTCCGTTCGTGGATTACCTGTGCGCGGCGCTGGATCTGGAGTTCTGACCCCGATGGCAACGCCGCTGCCGCAACAGCGCCGCACGCTGGGACGCAGCGGACTGCAGGTGTCGCCGATCGGGCTGGGGTGCTCCGGTTTCTGGGGCCATCGTCGCTTTCCCGAAGCGGACGCGGCACGAGTGATGCGCGCGGCAGTGGCCGCGATCCGTTCGCAGCGTCCCGCGCAGACCGCGTTCGGGGATGGCGGCGGCTCACCCAGTCACTGAGGCTTAACCCACGTCCGCGCGTGATCCGGCACGCTGTGGGCTTGTCCCTCAACCTCCTGCTGCCATGAAGAAGTTTGTCGCTTTCGTGCTGGTCCTGCTGCTGGCACTGGCCGGCTGGTGGTTCAGTGGTCCCTACCTCACCGTGCATGGGCTCGCCCAGGCGATCGAACAGCGCGACACGACGCGGCTGGAGCGCTACGTGGACTTCCCGCGCGTGCGCCTCAGCCTGCGCGCGCAGGTCAGCGACTACATGGTGCGCCAGGCCGGTCCGGACGTGGCTGGCAGTCCGTTCGGCGCGCTGCTGTACGGCCTCGGCGACCAGCTGGGCGGCGCCGCGGTGGATACCATGATCACCCCGATGGGGATCGGTGCGCTGCTGCAGGGCCACGCCCTGTACAAACGCGGCCGCAACGAGCTGCAGGGGAACGACTCTTGGGGCCCCACCCAGCCGGCGCAGCCATTGAAGCAGGCCAAAGGACGCTTCGAGCGGCTGGATCGCTTCGTGGTGGACCTCGACCGCGGGCCCGGACAGCCACCGTTGCAGGTTGTACTGGAGCCGCAGGGCCTGCGCTGGCAGGTCGTCGACCTGCGCAACGCGGTGCCGCAATAAACCGGTAACGCCGACCCACGGTCGGCGGCTGACACAGGCCGCGCTGCGCGCTCGCCGGGCATGGCTCGGCGCTACCATGAACCGTCCGCTCAGGTCTCGTTGGCGACGCCGTGCGGCACGTGGCCGGCCGCGACGTGTTCGCGGGCACTGTCGATGTTGTGCTGCGAATCATCGAAGAAGATGTCCGCGCCGAAGGCCTGCAGGAACGGGCCCTTGTGGCGGCCGCCGAGGAACAGCGCTTCATCCAGGCGCACGCCCCATTCGCGCAGCGTGCGGATCACCCGCTCATGCGCAGGCGCCGAGCGCGCGGTCACCAGCGCGGTGCGGATCGGCGCGTCTTCTCCCGACGGGAACACTTCCTGCAAGGTGTGCAGCGCCGACAGGAAGCCGCGGAACGGGCCCCCGCTCAAGGCTTCGCGGGCGCGCTCGCGCTCATGCCGGCCGAAGGCTTCGACCCCCTGCTCGCGCGAAATACGCTCGCTTTCATCGCCGAAGATCACCGCATCGCCATCGAAGGCGATCCGCAGCTGCCCGGCCGGGCGCCGGGTATCCACTACCTGGTCGGCGGCGGCGGCAGCGGTTTCGCCGGGCGGCTTGGGCAGGATGGTCGCTGCGGCGATGCCGTGGCGCAGCGCGCTGCGTACCGATTCGGGATTGGCCGACAGGAACAGGTCCGTGCCGAAGGGCTTCACGTAGGGCCAGGTCGGCTCGCCGGCAGTGAACGTAGCGCGGATGATCCCCAGCCCGTAGTGCTGGATCGAATTGAAGATGCGCAGGCCGGTATCGGCCGAATTGCGCGACAACAGGATCACCTCGACGCGCGGATTTTCCGGGCCGGCGCCCTGGTTCAGCGCCAGCAGCTTGCGCACCACCGGGAACGCCACGCCGGGGCCCAGCACGTCGTCTTCGTGCTCGCGCTGGTACTTGGCGTAGGCGTCCACGCCGTCGCTTTCGAACAACGCGTGGCTCTCTTCCAGGTCGAACAGGGCGCGCGAGGTCACCGCGACGGTCAGCAATCGGGGAGTGTTGTCGCCCATCGGGGAATTCCTTGCAGCGACCGGCGGTTGCCGGCGGCCTATTGTCGCTCAGAACACGAACTGTTCGGACAGGATCCGGTCTTCGAGGTTGTGCTCCGGGTCGAACAACAGGGTCACCTGGCGGTCGCGGCACTCGCGGATGGTCACTTCCACCACGTCGCGGGTCTCGTGCGAGTCGGCGGTGACACTGACCGGGCGCTTGTACGGATCAAGCACGCGGAAGCGAACTTCGGTATCGGCCTTCAGGATCGCCCCGCGCCAACGGCGGGGCCGATACGGCGCCAACGGGGTCAGCGCGATGGTGGCCGAGCCCAACGGAAGCACCGGGCCATGCGCGGAATAGTTGTACGCAGTGCTGCCGGCCGGGGTGGCCACCAGCACGCCATCACCGATCAGTTCAGCCACCCGTTCCTGGCCGTTGAGGTCCACCCCGATGTGCGCGGCCTGCCGGGTCTGGCGCAGCAGCGAGACATCGTTGTAGGCCAGCGATCCGGTGGAGGTCCCCGATTCGGTCAGCGCGGTCATCTGCAGCGGCCGCAGGTGGGCCGGTTCGGCCAGCGCGATGCGCGCGGCCACATCGTCCGCGTCACGGTACTGGTTCATCAGGAAGCCCACCGTGCCCAGTTTCATGCCGAACACCGGCCGGCCGAGGTGGCCGTAACGGTGCAGGGTCTGGAGCATGAAGCCATCGCCGCCCAGCGGACACAGCACGTCCGCCGCGTCGGGCGCATGCTCGCCGTGGCGCGCCACCATGGCGGCGAGGGCAAGCCGTGCCGGCTCGGTGTTGCTGGCCAGGAAAGCAATGCGGGGGGAATCGCTCATGCAGGATGTCCGGTGGTGCGCGGGTACCGGTAGAGCATAACCGGACGTGGCGCGGAATCCGCGCCACGCTGGCTGATGCGGGCTGTGACGACCAACGGTCGTCACCCACCTTGAGCCAGGTCACCCACCTTCGCCAGGTGACTTGGCGGGGGCTTACCCCCCGTGCGAGGCCAGCTGGCCCAGGCGCTGCACCGCGACCGACACGGTCGGGTAGTCCAGGGTCTTCTGTTCGGCCAGTTCGCCCAGCATGGCCAGGGTAAAGCGCAGGCTGTTGTCGTCACGACCGACCCAGGCGGCGACCTTGGCTTCGGCCGTGCCGCCCTTGGTGGCCAGCACCTGGCCGGCCAGGTTGCGGTGGTGGGCCGCCAGTTCGTCACGCAGCACGCCGCGTGCCACGGCATGCCAACGGCCGTTGACCTCCAGCGCATCGACCTGCTCGAACAACCACGGCAGGCTCAACGCCTCACCCAGGCGGAAGTGGATCTTGGACACATCCACCGGCTTGAGCTTGCGGGTACGTGCCAGTTCGATGATGTCGAACGCCGGGGCCAGGAAGTGCAGCTCGGACAGCTGCTGCGCCAGGCCGGCCGGCAGGCCCTTGTCCACCCACTGCTGCACCAGCGCTTCGTAGGTCGGACGCTGCGAATCAGGCAGCACGCCGGAAGCCACGCGGATGTCGTTGAACGGACCCTGGTAGCGGTTGACCGCCTCGGTGATGCCCGGCATCGGGCCGGGGCGGAACAGCAGCCAGCGCACGAAGGCACGCTGCAGTTTCCAGATCACTTCCAGCGCATCGACCTGCACCGATTCGGGCAGCTGGCCGTCCAGTGCGTCGATCTGCGCCCACAGCGCGCGTGCATCCAGCGTTTCGCGGCTGATGGTATAGGCCTTGGCGACCTCGGCGATGGAACGGCCGGTGTCTTCCTGCATGCGCATCAGGAAGGTGGCACCCATCCGGTTGATGGTCTGGTTGGTCACTGCCGTGGCGATGATCTCGCGCTTCAGGCGGTGGCGTTCCATGGCATCGGCGTACTTCTTCTGCAGCGGCTGCGGGAAGTAACGCTGCAGCTCCTTGGACAGGTACGGGTCTTCCGGGATGTCCGATTCCAGCAACTGCTGGAAGGCCACCAGCTTGGAGTAGGACAGCAGCACCGACAGCTCCGGACGGGTCAGGCCCTGGCCGCGCGCCTTGCGCTGGGACAGCTCGGCATCGGACGGCAGGAACTCGATCTGCCGGTCCAGCAGGCCCTGCTGTTCCAGGGTGCGGATGAAGTGCTGCTTGGAGCCCAGGCGCTTGACTGCCATCCGCTCCATCAGGCTCAGGGCCTGGTTCTGGCGGTAATTGTCATTGAGCACCAGTGCGGCCACTTCGTCGGTCATCGACGCCAGCAGCTTGTTGCGCTGCTCGACGGTGAGCTTCTTGGCACGCACCACGTCGTTGAGCAGGATCTTGATGTTCACCTCATGATCAGAGGTGTCCACGCCGGCGGAGTTGTCGATGAAGTCGGTGTTGAGCAGGACGCCGGCCTGGGCCGCTTCGATGCGTCCCAGCTGGGTCATGCCGAGGTTGCCGCCCTCGCCCACCACCTTGCAGCGCAGCTCGGTGCCGTTGACGCGCAGCGCGTTGTTGGCGCGGTCGCCGACATCGCTGTGCTGCTCACTGGTGGCCTTGACGTAGGTACCGATGCCGCCGTTCCACAGCAGGTCGACCGGTGCCTTCAGGATCGCGCTCATCAGGTCGTTCGGCGACAGCGCCTTGACCGAATCTTCCAGGCCAAGCGCCTCACGCACCTGCGGGGTGATCTCGATGGATTTCAGCGTACGCGGGAAAATGCCACCGCCCTTGCTGATCAGCTTGGCATCGTAGTCGGCCCAGCTGGAACGTGGCACGGTGAACATGCGCTCGCGCTCGACGAACGAACTGGCCGCATCCGGATTCGGATCCAGGAAGATGTGGCGGTGATCGAAGGCAGCCACCAGGCGGATGTGGCGCGACAGCAGCATGCCGTTGCCGAACACGTCGCCGGACATGTCACCCACGCCTGCAGCGGTGAAGTCCTGGCTCTGGCTGTCATGGCCGAGTGCACGGAAGTGGCGCTTGACCGATTCCCACGCACCGCGTGCGGTGATGCCCATGCCCTTGTGGTCGTAGCCGACCGAGCCACCGGAGGCGAACGCATCGCCCATCCAGAAGCCGTGCGCCACGGCCAGGCCATTGGCGATGTCAGAGAAGGTCGCGGTGCCCTTGTCGGCGGCCACCACCAGGTACGGGTCGTCCATGTCGTGGCGGACCACGTCGATGGGCGGCACGATCTTGTTGTTGACGATGTTGTCGGTGATGTCCAGCAGGCCCTGGATGAACAGCTTGTAGCAGGCCACGCCGTTGGCGAACACCGCATCGCGGTCACCGCTGGCCGGCGGGGTCTTGGCGAAGAAACCGCCCTTGGCCCCGACCGGGACGATCACCGTGTTCTTGACCATCTGCGCCTTGACCAGGCCCAGCACTTCGGTACGGAAGTCTTCGCGACGATCCGACCAGCGCAGGCCACCACGGGCCACCGCACCGAAACGCAGGTGCACGCCTTCCACGCGCGGGCCGTAGACGAAGATCTCGCGGTACGGACGCGGCTTGGGCAGGTCCGGCACCAGGGCGGCATCGAACTTGAAGCTGATGACATGACCCGGACGGCCGTTGGCATCGGTCTGGTAATAGCTGGTGCGCAGCGTGGCATCGATCACGCCCATGAAGCTGCGCAGGATGCGGTCTTCGTCCAGGCTGGAGACGCGGTCCATCAGCTTCAGCAGCGCATCGCGCGCGGCCTGCATCTGGCCGTCGCGGTCACCCTTGCGCGCGTCGACAACGGTCTTGAGCACCTTCAGGGTCGCCTCGTCGCCGGCGGCCAGTACGTCCAGGTGCGCCTTCAGCGTGGCCTGGCCGTGTGCGATGTCGTCCTTGCTCTCGTTGCCGGTCGCCGGGTCGAAGCGTGCTTCGAACAGTTCCACCAGCAGGCGGGCCAGCAGCGGATAGCGGGTGAACGTACCTTCCACATACGCCTGCGAGAACGGCACGCCGGTCTGCAGCAGGTACTTGCAGTAACCACGCAGCATCGCGACCTGGCGCCAGTGCAGGCCCGCGGCCAGCACCAGGCGGTTGAAGCCATCGTTCTCGGCGTCGCCGTGCCATACGCGGGCGAAGGTCTCGCCGAACGCTTCATCGACACTGGCCGCGTCGATGGCACCGGCCACTGATTCGACCTCGAAGTCCTGCACGTACACCGGGGCATCATCCACCGTCAGGCGGTACGGACGCTCGGAGATCACGCGCAGGCCCATGTTTTCCATCATCGGCAGCGCGTCCGACAGCGGGATGTCATCCAGCTGGCGATACAGCTTCAGGCGCAGGCCATCACCGTTTTCGCGCGGCACCGCCTGCAGGCTCAGGCGCAGGTCGTCCGGACCGGTCAGCGCGTCGAGCTGGCTGACATCGCTGGCCGCCACGGCGGTGCTGTTGTCTTCGATGTAGCCGGCGGGCAGCGCCTTGCCGATCCGCGAGGCGATGCGCAGGCCTTCGGTCTCGCCGTGGCGGGATACCAGCGTTTCACGCAGGTCGTCCTGCCAGTTGCGCAGCAGGTGGGCCAGGTTCTGTTCCAGCGCGTTGGTGTCCACGTCGACCACCGGGCCGGCCTTGGGACGCACGATCAGGTGCACCTGGGCCAGCGGCGATTCGCCCAGCACCACCGAGCTGTCCACGTGCTCGCCGTGCAGGGCGTCGCGCAGCATCGCCTCGATCCGCAGGCGCACGTCGGTGTTGAAGCGTTCGCGCGGCAGGAAGGCCAGCGCGGAAATGAAACGGGAATACTTGTCGCGGCGCAGGAACAGACGGCTGCGGACGCGCTCCTGCAGGCCCAGCACGCCCATCGCGGTGCGGAACAGCTCGTCTTCGCTGGACTGGAACAGTTCTTCGCGCGGCAGCGTTTCCAGGATGTGGCGCAGTGCCTTGCCGCTGTGGCTGGACAGCGACAGGCCCGAGCGCTGCATCACGTGTTCATAGCGCTGGCGCACCAGCGGGATTTCCCACGGGCGACGGTTGTAGGCGCTGGAGGTGAACAGGCCGAGGAAGCGCTGTTCGCCGATGATGTTGCCCTTGGCGTCGAATTCCAGCACGCCGATGTAATCCATGTAACCGGCGCGGTGCACGCGCGAACGTGCGTTGGTCTTGGTCAGGATCAGCGCGTCCTTCAGACCGGTGGTGGTGTTCAGGCCCTGCGCGGCAAGCGTCTTGACCGGGCGCGCGGCGGACTTGTCGCGCCCCTTCATCAGCCCCAGGCCGGTGTCGTTGAGCGGGGCCAGTACGTCTTCCTTGCCATCCTTCTGCACGCGGTATTCGCGGTAGCCGAAGAAGGTGAAGTGGTTGTCGGCGGCCCAGCGCAGGAACTCCTGCGCCTCGCGGCGCGAGGCATCGTCGACCGGCAGCTGGCGGCTGCCCAGGTCGTCGGCCACGGCCAGCGCCTTATCGCGCATCGGCTGCCAGTCGCGCACGATCGAACGCACTTCTTCCAGCGCCTTGATGATGCCCTGCTCCACCTCGGCCATGGCGTCGGGACTCTGGCGGTCCATCTCCAGCAGCATCACCGATTCGATCTCGCCCTCGCCGACCTTGGCCAGCTTGCCGGCCTTGTCACGGCTGAAGCGGATCACCGGGTGGCCCAGCACATGCACGCCGATGCCCTGCTCGGCCAGCGCCATGGTCACCGTATCCACCAGGAACGGCATGTCGTCGTTGACGATCTGCAGCACGGTATGCGGCGATTCCCAGCCATTGCCCTTGGCGGTGGGGTTGAACACGCGGACGTTGGCCTTGCCGATCTTGCGGCTGCGCGCGAACTCCAGCGTGTCAGCGGCCAGCGCGGCCCATTCTTCCACGCTGTGGTGCGGGAACTCGTCCGCTTCCATGCGCTTGTAGAAGTCGGCGGCGAACGCTACTGCCTCGGCCTGCCCGGCCGCGGGGTATCGCTTGCGCAAGGCCGTGTACACCGGTTCCAGCGAGAAACCAGTTGCCGGGACAAGCTGGGTTTCCGCCGTGGCGGGCTTGGTTTTCACGGTTTTGACTGCAGACTTTTGCGATTTCATGGCAGAGCGAGTCGTGTTGCCCAGTTGGGAAAATGAAATTGTAGCCGTGTTGCAGGAAAAGGCCTTGCTGCAGGACGGAATATGCAGATACGGGTTGGGTGCGGTTTACATCGGACGCAGCGACCGCACGCACCGTCCGCCCGCGTACGGGTGTCGTGATCGGCGGGCGATGCCGACAGGATCGGCAAAGCCTGTGACAGAACATGCCGCAACACGGCTCAAAACGTTTCCACAATCCTGAACTGGACGGTATAGTCCACTCTGTGAACCCCGCTCCCCTCCCCGCTGCCGACATGGACGCGCGCGATCTTCGTGTGTTCGATGCGGTGCGCGAGCTGCTCGCCCGGCATGGCATGCAGATGAGCATGGAAGCAGTAGCCCAGCATGCGGGGTGCTCCAAGCAGACCCTGTATTCGCGCTACGGCAGCAAGCAGGAGCTGATGCGCCGGGTAGTGGAACGGCACGTCTGCCGGGCCACCGCCGGATTGCGCGGCCTGCGCGAAGATGACCTGCGCGGCAGCCTGATGCAGTTCGCTACCGATTACCTGGACCACTTCAACCAGCCGCACGTGGCCCAGGCGTGCCGGATGATTTCCGCCGATGCGGCGCAGTTTCCCGAAGAGGCCCGCAGCCTGTGGCGCGATGGCGCCGGAACGCTGACGCTTCACCTTGCTGAATGGATCGAATCCGCCATTGCCCGCGGGCAGCTCCGGCATGACGACCCGCACTTCATGGCCGAACTGCTAATCAGCATGATCGGTGGCCAGGATTTCGATCGGCAACGCTTCCACATGCCCCATCGCGACGACGCCGGGACGCGTCGGCGCTGGGCTGGATTTTCCGTCGACAGCTTCCTGCGCGCGTTCGCGCCGGCCGCTTCGCCCCAACCGCATTCAAACCAACTCCGGAGTTTCTCCTGATGATCGCCCCACTCCGCACCCTCGCACTGACGTGCGCTGTTGCCATTGCCCTGGCTGGCTGCAAGAAAGAAGAACAGCAGGCCCCGCCGCCGCCGGAAGTGGGCGTGATCGATGCCAAGCCGCAGACCCTGCCGCTGCAGCGTGAGCTGGTGGGCCGGCTGTCGCCGTTCCGCAGCGCCGACGTCCGCGCCCGCGTGCCGGGCGTGCTGCTCAAGCGCGTCTATCAGGAAGGCAGCGAGGTCAAGCAGGGCCAGACCCTGTTCCTGATCGACCCGGCGCCGCTGCGTGCCGAGCTCAACGCTTCCGAAGCCCAGCTCGCCTCGGCCCGTGCCAGCTATGCCAACGCCAAGGTGGCAGCGGATCGCGCCCGTTCGCTGGCCCCGCAGAAATATGTTTCCAAGGCCGACCTGGACAATGCCGAATCGGCCGAGCGCACTGCGCTGGCGGCGGTCAAGCAGTCCGAAGCCGCCGTGAGCAGCTCGCGCATCAGCCTGGGCTACGCCGAAGTCACCGCGCCGATCAGCGGCGTGGCCGGCAAGCAGCAGGTCACCGAAGGCGCGCTGGTCGGCCAGGGCGACGTTACCCTGCTGACCACCGTGGACCAGCTGGATCCGCTGTACGTGAACTTCTCGCTGAGCGTGGACGAGCTGTCACAGCTGCGCGCCGCACAGGCCAGGGGCGCCCTGGCGCTGAGCGGCGATGGCAAGGCCACCGTGCAGGTCAAGCTCTCCGATGGCACCACCTACGGCCAGAACGGCACGCTGGACTTCTCCTCCACCACGGTCGATCCGGCCACCGGTGCGGTATCGCTGCGCGCGGTGCTGCCGAACCCGGACCGGATCCTGCTGCCCGGCGCCTTCGTCAGCTTCCAGGCCACCCTGGGCGAGCGCAACAACGCCTACCTGGTGCCGCAGCAGGCGCTGCTGCGCGATGCCACCGGCGGCTACCTGATGGTGGTCGGGGCCGATGGCAAGGTGGTGCGCCGCAACGTCAAGACCGAAGGCGCACAGGGCGGCAACTGGCTGGTCACCGATGGCCTGCAGCCGGGTGACAAGGTCGTGGTTGCCGGCGTGCAGAAGGTCAAGGAAGGCGCACCGGCGACGGCCAAGCCGTGGACCCCGGAACAGGCTGCCGCCGCTGCCAAGGGTGCACCGGCGCAGGGCCAGGCGCCGGCCGCCCAGGGTGATGCCGCCGCCGATGCGGCCGCGCCCGATGCAGCCCAGCAGGCTCCGGCCGCTGCCGAGCAGGCAGCGCCGGCCTCCGATTCGACCAAGCAGTAACGGGAAAACTCCGTCATGCCTAAATTTTTCATCGAACACCCGGTCTTTGCCTGGGTGGTAGCGATCCTGATCTCGCTCAGCGGCGTGATCGCGATCCTCAACCTGGGTGTGGAGTCCTACCCCAGCATCGCCCCGCCACAGGTCACCGTGTCGGCCACCTACCCGGGCGCCAGCGCGGACACCACGGAAAAATCGGTCACCCAGGTGATCGAGCAGCAGCTGACCGGTATCGATCATCTGCTGTATTTCAGCTCCTCCTCCTCGTCCAACGGCCGCGCCACGGTCACCCTGACCTTCGAAACCGGCACCGATGCGGACATCGCCCAGGTGCAGGTGCAGAACAAGGTCTCGCTGGCCACGCCCCGCCTGCCCAGCGAAGTGACCCAGCAGGGCGTGGTGGTGGCCAAGGCCAACGCCGGCTTCCTGATGGTGGTGGCGCTGCGTTCGGACACCGGCGGCAACAGCCGTGACGCGCTGAACGACATCGTGGCCTCGCGCGTGCTGGACCAGGTCTCGCGTATCCCCGGCGTGGGCAGCACCCAGCAGTTCGGTGGCGAGTACGCCATGAACATCTGGCTCAACCCGGAACGCATGCAGGGCTACGGCCTGTCGGCCAGCCAGGTGTTGGCCGCAGTGCGTGAGCAGAACGTGCAGTTCGCCGCCGGTTCGCTGGGTTCGGACCCGGCCCCGGTGGGCCAGCACTTCACCGCCACGGTATCGGCCGAAGGTCGCTTCAGCACTCCGGAAGAGTTCGAGAACATCATCCTGCGCGCCAATCCGGATGGCTCGCGCGTGCTGCTCAAGGACATTGCCCGCATCGGTTTCGGTGCCGGCAACTACGGCTTTGATACCCAGTACAACGGCAAGCCGACCGGTGCCTTCGCGATCCAGCTGCTGCCCGGTGCGAATGCACTGAACGTGGCAGAAGCGGTGCGCGCGAAGATGGACGAGCTGCAGCCGAGCTTCCCAGCTGGTGTCAGCTGGTTCTCCCCGTACGACAGCACCACCTTCGTGAAGATCTCCATCGAGGAAGTGATCAAGACGCTGGTCGAGGCCATCATCCTGGTCTTCCTGGTGATGCTGATCTTCCTGCAGAACTTCCGTGCCACCCTGATCCCGACGCTGGTGATCCCGGTCGCGCTGCTGGGTACGTTCCTGGGGATGTGGATGATCGGCTTCACGATCAACCAGCTGACCCTGTTCGCGCTGGTGCTGGCGATCGGCATCGTGGTCGATGACGCGATCGTGGTGATCGAGAACGTCGAACGCATCATGACCGACGAAGGGATGGCGCCGAAACAGGCCACCCAGAAGGCCATGACCCAGATCACCGGTGCGGTGGTGGCCATCACCGTGGTGTTGGCGGCGGTGTTCATCCCGTCGGCGCTGCAGGGCGGTGCGGCTGGTGAGATCTACAAGCAGTTCGCGCTGACCATCGCCATCTCGATGGCGTTCTCGGCGTTCCTGGCGCTGGGCTTCACTCCGGCCCTGTGCGCGACCTTCCTCAAGCCGACGCACAACGACAAGCCGAACATCGTCTACCGCACCTTCAACAAGTACTACGACAGGATCAGCGGCACCTACGTGGGCCACATCACCTCGGCGGTGAAGCATGCGCCGCGCTGGATGATCCTGTTCGTGGTGCTTGGTGCGCTGTGCGCGTTCCTGTTCACCCGCATGCCGGGCAGCTTCCTGCCCGAAGAAGACCAGGGCTACGCACTGGCCATCGTGCAGCTGCCGCCGGGTTCGACCAAGACCCAGACCAACGAAGTGTTCGCGCAGATGCGTGGCATCCTGGAAAAGCAGGAAGGCTTCGAGGGCCTGCTGCAGATCGCGGGTTTCAGCTTCGTGGGTTCCGGCGAAAACGTGGGCATGGGCTTCATCCGGCTCAAGCCCTGGGCCGACCGCGAGGTCACCGTGCCCGAGCTGATCGGCAACATGAACGGCGCGTTCTACGGCATCAAGGAAGCGCAGATCTTCGTGGTCAACCTGCCCACCGTGCAGGGCCTGGGCCAGTTCGGCGGCTTCGACATGTGGCTGCAGGACCGTACCGGTGCAGGCTTCGAGCAGCTCACCAATGCCCGCAACACCCTGCTGGGTGCGGCCGCGCAGAAGAGTGACCTGCTGACCGGCGTGCGCCCCAACGGCCTGGAAAACGCCCCGCAGCTGGCCCTGCACGTGGACCGCGTGCAGGCGCAGGCGATGGGCATGTCGGTGTCGGACGTGTACAGCACCATCCAGCTGATGCTGGCCCCGGTGTACGTCAACGACTTCTTCAGCGAGGGCCGCATCAAGCGCGTGACCATGCAGGCCGATGCGCCTTACCGCACCGGCGAAGCATCGCTGAAGAGCTTCTACAGCCCGTCCACGCTGGACACCAATGCCGACGGCACCAGCACGATGATCCCGCTGAGCACCGTGGTGCGCTCGGAATGGGTATCGGCGCCGCCGTCGCTGAGCCGCTACAACGGCTATTCGGCGGTGAACATCGTGGGCTCGCAGGCACCAGGGCGCAGCTCCGGCGAAGCGATGACCGCGATGGAAGACATCGTCCGCGATGAACTGCCGGCCGGCTTCGGCTACGACTGGTCCGGCATGTCCTACCAGGAAATCCTGGCGGGCAACGCCGCCACGCTGCTGCTGGTGCTGTCCATCGTGGTGGTGTTCCTGTGCCTTGCCGCGTTGTATGAAAGCTGGTCGATCCCGGTCGCCGTGCTGCTGGTGGTGCCGCTGGGCGTGCTCGGTGCGCTGGTGTTCTCGATGGCCCGCGGCCTGCCCAACGATCTGTTCTTCAAGATCGGCCTGATCACGGTGATCGGCCTGGCGGCGAAGAACGCGATCCTGATCGTGGAGTTCGCGGTGGAACAGCGTGCGGCCGGCAGGACCCTGCGCGACGCCACCATCGAAGCGGCGCGCCTGCGCTTCCGCCCGATCCTGATGACCTCCTTCGCCTTCATCATGGGCGTGATCCCGATGGCCATCTCCACCGGTGCCGGCGCCAATTCCCGCCACGCCATCGGTACCGGCGTGATCGGCGGGATGGTGTTCGCCACCTTCCTCGGCCTGCTGATGATCCCGGTGTTCTTCATCGTGGTGCGCCGCATGCTGGGCGACAAGCTGGACGAGCCCTCCAAGGAGTTCGTGGAGCGCCAGCACGAAGCAGAGGGCGCACACCGCCCGGACCGCTGAGGGTCGTGACGGCCGCTGGCCGTCATGCCTTTCCAGCCGTCACGCTTCAAATGAGAAGGCCCCGGATCGCTCCGGGGCCTTTTCTTTTCATTCGCACCCGCCGCTCAACGCAGTACGGCAACCACCGCGCACGCCAACACGATGGCCAGCGATGGCCATTGCATGGGCAGGTAGAAGAAGTGATGCCGCGCCGGCACGCCCTCGGGGCGCACGCCGCGATTGAGCACGAACCCCAGCACCACGTTGATTGCCGCGCCGATGCCGCAACCCAGCAGGAACTGCGCCAAGGTGATGTTGCCCTTGGCGACGGACGGATCGGGGTACAGCCAGAGCAGCAACAGCACTGCGACGATCGGTGTCAGCAGGGTAAAGAACCCTGCACCGCGGTAGATGACCATGCCCGTACCTGTTTTGAGAGGACGGGCATTCTAGGCGATCGTGCGGGCGGAGCGGGTTGTGGACCCGCCCCCCCCCCCCGCTTACGCCGAAGCCTCAGCGCAGCCCGGTTTCGTTGCGGGCGATGACCAGGCGCTGGATCTCCGAGGTGCCTTCGTAGATCTCGGTGATCTTGGCGTCACGGAAGTAACGCTCCAGCGGCATTTCCTTCGAGTAGCCCATGCCGCCGTGGATCTGCACAGCCTGGTGGGTGATCCACATCGCCGCTTCCGATGCGGTCAGCTTGGCGATCGCCGCTTCATTGCTGAAACGCTTGCCCTCTCCCTTCACCCATGCCGCACGCAGGGTCAGCAGCAGGGCCGCGTCCAGCTTGCATTTCATGTCGGCGATCTTGGCCTGGGTCATCTGGAACGTGCCGATGGCCGCACCGAACGCCTTGCGCTCCTTCACATATTCGATCGTCGCTTCATACGCCGCACGGGCAATGCCGATGGCCTGCGAGGCGATGCCGATGCGGCCGGCGTCGAGCACGCCCATCGCGATCTTGAAGCCCTCGCCTTCCTGTCCCAGCAGGTCTTCGGCCTGCGCAACGTAATCGTTGAACTCGATCTCGCAGGTCGCCGATGCGCGGATACCGAGCTTGGGTTCGGTCTTGCCGCGGCCGAAGCCGGCGTTGTCGGTGTCGATCAGAAACGCACTGATGCCGCGCGCGCCCTTGTCCGCATCGGTCATCGCGAACAATACGATGTACTTGGCCACCGGGCCGGAGGTGATCCAGCTCTTCTTGCCGTTGATCACGTAGCTGCCGTCGGCCTGCTTGACCGCGCGGCAGCGCATGGCCGTGGCATCCGAGCCGGACTGCGGCTCGGTCAGTGCGAAGGCGCCGATGGCCGCTCCTTCGGCGATGGCGCGCACGTACTTCTGCTTCTGTGCCTCGGTGCCATGGGTCAGGATGCCGTTGCAGAACAGCGAATTGTTGACCGACATGATGGTCGAGTGGGCCGCGTCACCGGCAGCGACCTCCACCATCGCCAGCACGTAGGCGATGGGGTCCATGCCCGCACCGCCGTACTCGGCCGGCACTTCGATGCCCATCAGCCCGTTCTCGCCCAGCAGCTGGATGTTGGCCAGCGGGAACTCGCCGGTGCGGTCATGGTGCTCGGCGCTGGGCGCGATCTTTTCCTGCGCGATGCGGCGCGCGACGTCCTGCAGCATCAACTGCTCTTCGGTAAAGCTGAAATCCACAACGACCCCTCCCGGGTAATGAATCCGCGATTGTACGGGGGGCGGGGTATCGCCAGCTGACTGGGGCGCTGAACCTCGGATCCCACCGTCCACGCATCGCTGCGCCGCTCTGGTAGCGCCGAGCCGTGCTCGGCGGATTCCTTCCGCTTACGCACCGCTGCGCTCGCCGACCCTGGGTCGGCGCTACCGCCAACCTCCGGTTGCTTGACCGTTCATCGCCTGCAGGCGAAAATATCTCTCTATCGCGATAGGTGGATATTTATGGATCTCGAGGATTGGTCGACCCGGCTGAAAGTGTTCGCCGACGCCACCCGGGTGCGCCTGTTGGCGCTGCTGGAGCAGGAAGAACTGACCGTAGCCGAGCTGTCGGCGATCACCCGGCTGGCCCAGCCGCGGGTATCGACGCATCTGGCACGCCTGAAAGAGGCCGGGCTGGTGCGCGACAGGCGTGCGGGCGTGTCCGCGTACTACCGCTTCGACGACGCCCAGCTGGACCCGGCGCAACGCGCATTGTGGCATGCCTTGAGCACCGGCAGCGACGACCCGCTGCTGCGCCAGGACGCCGAACGCGTGGCCTCGGTGCTGGCCAGCCGTGCCGCCGACCAGAACTGGGCCGACAGCGTGGCCGGTGACATGGAGCGCCACTACTCCCCGGGCCGCACGTGGGAGGCCCTGGCACGCACCGCGCTGCCCCTGCTGGAAACCGGCGACGTGCTGGATATCGCCTCTGGCGATGGCGTGCTCGCTGAACTGGTGGCCCCGCATGCCAGCCGCTACGTCTGCATCGACACCAGCGCGCGCGTGGTCGCCGCCGCCAGCGAGCGCCTGCGCCGCCTGCCCAACGTGGAAGTGCGCGAGGGCGACATGCATGCGCTTCCGTTCAAGGACCGCAGCTTCGACCTGGTGGTGCTGATGCATGCACTTACCTACGCCGCAAAGCCGGCGCAGGCGGTCACCGAAGCGGCGCGCGTGCTGCGGCCGGGCGGACGCCTGCTGCTGTGCAGCCTGGCCCGCCATGAACACAAAGCGGCGGTGGATGCCTACGGCCATGTCAACCTCGGTTTCAGTGACAAGGAGCTGCGCAAGTTCGTCGACAAGGCCGGGCTGCAGGTATCGAGCCTGGAGACGGTGACGCGCGAAAAGCGCCCGCCGCATTTCGAAGTCATTTCGCTGATCGCCAACAAAGCCTGAGGTCGCCGTGCCCGCCCTGCCCTGGTTGCATCCCGAACGTGCCACTGCCCTGCTGAACGCCCTGCGCGAACGCATCCTGATCATTGACGGTGCGATGGGCACGATGATCCAGCGCCATGGGCTGCAGGAGGACGATTACCGGGGCGAGCGCTTCATCGGCGGGGTGGATACCCGTGCCGACGGCCACGTGCATGGCGCCGGCTGCGACCATGGCCCGGTGCCGGAGCAGGACCTGAAAGGCAACAACGATCTGCTGCTGCTGACCCGGCCGGACATCATCGCCGGCATCCATACCGAGTACCTGCAGGCTGGCGCGGACCTGGTGGAGACCAACACGTTCAACGCCACGTCGGTCAGCCAGGCCGACTACCATCTGGAACACCTGGTGTACGAACTGAACAAGGCCGGTGCCGCCGTGGCGCGTGCCTGCTGCGATGCGATGGAAGCGACCACGCCGGACAGGCCGCGCTTCGTCATCGGGGTGCTCGGACCCACCAGCCGCACTGCCTCGATCAGCCCGGACGTCAACGATCCCGGCTTCCGCAACACCAGTTTCGACGAACTGCGCGGCACCTATCGCGAGGCCATCGACGGGCTGATCGATGGCGGGGCGGATACGCTGATGGTGGAAACCATCTTCGACACCCTCAACGCCAAGGCAGCCCTGTTCGCCGTGGAAGAGGCTTTCGATGCGCGCGGCGCACGCCTGCCGGTAATGATTTCCGGGACCATCACCGACGCCTCCGGGCGCACCCTCTCCGGGCAGACCGCCGAAGCCTTCCATGCCTCGCTGGCGCATGCGCGACCGCTGTCGATCGGGCTCAACTGCGCGCTCGGCGCCGATGCGATGCGCCCGCACGTGGAAACCCTGTCGCAGGTGGCCGGCTGCTACATCAGCGCCCATCCCAATGCCGGCCTGCCCAACGCGTTCGGCGAGTACGACGAGACCCCCGAAGAGATGGCCGCCACCCTGCGTGGCTTCGCCACCGATGGCCTGCTGAACCTGGTCGGCGGCTGCTGCGGCAGCACCCCTGCGCATATCCGCGCCATCGCCGAGGCGGTCGCCGGCCTGCCGCCGCGTGCACTACCCGGCACACGGGAGCAGGCGGCATGAGCAACGTCGCGCATACCCGGCTGTCTGGGCTGGAACCGCTGGTCATCACCCCGGACCTGCTGTTCATCAACATCGGCGAGCGCACCAACGTCACCGGCAGCGCGCAGTTCCGCAAACTGATCAAGGAAGAGCGCTATGAGGAAGCGGTGGACGTGGCGCGCCAGCAGGTGGCCAGCGGCGCGCAGATCCTCGACGTCAACATGGACGAAGGCCTGATCGATTCGGAAGCGGCGATGACCCGCTACCTCAACCTGATCATGTCCGAGCCGGACATCGCGCGCATCCCGGTGATGGTCGATTCCTCCAAGTGGAGCGTGATCGAGGCCGGGCTGAAATGCCTGCAGGGCAAGAGCGTGGTCAATTCGATCTCGCTGAAGGAAGGCGAGGACCTGTTCCGCGAGCATGCGCGCAAGGTACTGCGCTACGGCGCCGCGGCGGTGGTGATGGCCTTCGATGAAGCCGGGCAGGCCGACACCTGCGCACGCAAGGTCGAGATCTGCACGAGGGCGTACCGCATCCTCGTGGATGAAATCGGCTTCCCGCCGCAGGACATCATCTTCGATCCGAACATTTTCGCCGTCGCCACCGGCATCGAAGAGCACGACAACTATGCGGTGGACTTCATCGAAGCCACCCGCATCATCAAGCGCACCCTGCCGCACTGCCATGTGTCCGGCGGGGTATCCAACGTGTCCTTCTCCTTCCGCGGCAACGAGACGGTGCGCCAGGCGATCCACGCGGTGTTCCTGTACCACGCCATCGCCGCCGGCATGGACATGGGCATCGTCAACGCCGGCGCGATGCCGATCTACGACGACCTGGATGCCGAACTGCGCGAACGCGTGGAGGACGTGATCCTCAACCGCCGCGCCGATGGCACCGAGCGCCTGCTGGAAATCGCCGAACGCTACAAGGGCAGCAAGGGCGCGGCGCGGGTCGAAGACCTGGCGTGGCGTGACAAACCGGTTACCGACCGCCTGGCCCACGCGCTGGTGCACGGCCTGGATGCCTGGGTCGAGCAGGACACCGAAGAAGCGCGGCAGGCCTCCACGCGCCCGCTGGATGTGATCGAAGGTCCGCTGATGAACGGCATGAACGTGGTCGGCGATCTGTTCGGCGCCGGCAAGATGTTCCTGCCGCAGGTGGTCAAGTCGGCGCGGGTGATGAAGAAGGCGGTGGCCTACCTGCTGCCCTGGATCGAAGCGGAAAAGCTGCGCAGCGGCGACACCGCGCGCAGCAATGGCAAGATCATCATGGCGACGGTCAAGGGCGATGTGCACGACATCGGCAAGAACATCGTCGGCGTGGTACTGGCCTGCAACAACTTCGAGGTGATCGACCTGGGCGTGATGGTGCCGGCGCAGAAGATCCTCGACGCCGCACGCGCGGAGAACGCCGACATCATCGGATTGTCCGGCCTGATCACCCCGTCACTGGAAGAGATGAGCCACGTGGCCCGCGAGATGCAGCGCCAGGGCTTCGAGCTGCCGTTGATGATCGGCGGCGCCACCACCTCGCGCGCGCACACCGCGCTGAAGATCGACCCGCATTACAAGGCGCCCACGCTGTGGGTGAAGGATGCCTCGCGTGCGGTCGGCGTGGCGCAGTCGCTGATCTCACGCGACCTGCGCGACGCCTTCGTGGCCGCCAACGAAGCCGACTACGCCGACATCCGGCTGCGCCACCGCAACCGCGGCGATGCCAAGCGCCTGGTCAGCCTGGCCCACGCACGCGGGCAGCGTTTCGATGGCGGCTGGGCGGACTACGTGCCGCCGACGCCGAACCAGCCCGGACTGCATGTGTTCGAGGACTATCCCTTGGCCGAGCTGGTGGATTACATCGACTGGACGCCGTTCTTCCAGGCCTGGGAGTTGGCCGGCAAGTATCCGGCGATCCTCACCGATGAGATCGTCGGCAGCCAGGCCAGCGAGCTGTATCGCGATGCACGGCAGATGCTGGACCGCATCGTCAAAGAGCGGTGGCTGCAGGCACGCGCGGTGTTCGGGCTGTGGCCGGCCAACAGCGTGGGCGATGATGTCCGCGTGCAGCATTCCGACGGCGAGGCCACCCTGCACTTCCTGCGCCAGCAGGTCGACAAGCCCGCCGAGCGTCCGGATTTCTGCCTGGCCGACTTCATCGCGCCCGCCGACAGTGGCCGCCAGGACTGGATCGGCGCATTCGCGGTGACCGCCGGAATCGGCATCGATGCGCACGTGGCGCGCTTCGAGGCCGCCCATGATGACTACAATGCGATCCTGCTCAAGGCCTTGGCCGACCGCTTCGCCGAAGCGCTTGCCGAGCGCCTGCACCAGCGCGTGCGCAAGGAATTCTGGGGCCATGCCAACGACGAGGCCCTCGACAACGACGCATTGATCGCCGAGAAGTACAGCGGCATCCGGCCTGCTCCCGGCTATCCGGCCTGCCCGGAACACAGCGAGAAAGAGACCCTTTTCCGGCTGCTGGACGCGCAGGGCAATGCCGGGATGCAGCTGACCGAAAGCTTCGCCATGCTGCCCACCGCGGCGGTATCGGGCTACTACTTCAGCCATCCGAAGAGCCAGTATTTCGTGGTCGGCCGGGTCAGTCGCGAGCAGGTCACCGATTACGCCAGGCGCAAGGGCGTGGACCGCGCGCAGGCAGAGCGCTGGCTGGCCTCCAACCTGGATTACGATCCGGAGTAATGCCGGGACTGCCCGCTGCGCTCGCCGACCATGGGTCGGCGCTACCGATGCTGGACGGTGGCCATCGCCGAGCATGGCTCGTCGATGGTGTGGCGATGCTTACCAGACCAGGTCGTCAGGCACCTGGTACTGCGGATCGGCGTACGGGTCATCTTCGGCAGGCGCGTTCGGATCCACCTTCAGCGCCACCGCCTGGGCGAAGATCGCCTCGGCCTGGGCCAGCATCTCCGCGGTCACCAGCATGTAGCGCCCGGCCACCTGCACCACGCCCAGCTCGCCGGCATTGAGCGCCTTCAGCTGGTCGGCGGTGACGTAGATGCGCTTGATCTTGCCGCCGTACGGGAAGTGCCGCGCGATCTCGGCCTCTTCCACGTTCAACGAGGCGTCCTTCAGCAGCACTTCCAGCTTCGCCTTCGCCTCGCGGCGCACGCGTGCTTCTTCCTGCTTCTGGCGCTCGGCTTCGATGCGCTCTTCCTTCTCGCGCTGCGCGCGGATGGCATAGGCCTTGGCCAGGTCCATCTCTTCCTGCGAGCGCGGCTTGCGCGCGCCCTGCGGTCGCGCACCAGGACGGTTGCCGGGGTTGCCGGCATTGCCCGGGCGGGCAGACGCAGGGCGGTTCTCACCCGGCTTGCCGTGGTTCGGGCGGGCACCGGCCTGCCCCGGCTTGCCGCCGCCCGGTCGCCCATCACGGCGCGCCTCCGGCTTGCGGTCCGGCTTGCGGTCATTGCTGCGTTCAGGCTTCGGCGCGGGCTTGAAGCCCAGGCCCATCAACTGGTCGCGGAGGGTATCGCTCATAAGGACAGATCAGTAGTGCGGCGGTGGCGGCTCATCCACCGGATCAGAGGAATACAGCGCGTTGCGGACCTTGCCCAGGTCCTCCAGCAATACCCGCATCAGGCCCTCGTTGCGGGAGCCCTCCATGCGTGCATCGGCCAGCGCCTCGCTCAGCTCGGCCAATGCCTGCTCCTGGAAGGAGACACGCATTTCCAGCTCGACCAGGCGCGCTTCCAGCGCCTGCTCGCGTTCGCTCGATGAAGTTTCAGACATGCGTTGATCGTCCCCGGCCAATGACATGGATCGCCAGTCCCGCCGGTTGTCCCGGCGGGTATGGCAGGGCGCGTGCGTGCCTTACGGCTGCACGGAAATGAGTTCGACGTCGAAGGTCAACGTGGCGTTCGGACCGATCGGGCCACCCTGGGTTCCGTTCTCGCCGTAGGCCAGCTCACCGGGGATCCAGAAGCGGTACTTCGAACCCACCGGCATCAGCGAAACACCTTCGGTCCAGCCCTTGATCACCTGGTCCAGGCCGAACTCGACCGGCTGGCCGCGCTGGTAGCTGCTGTCGAAGACAGTGCCGTCCAGCAGCTTGCCTTCGTAGTTCACCTTGACCTTGCTGCTCGGCAGCGGACGCTCGCCACTGCCCGGGCGGATGACCTGGTACTGCAGGCCCGACGCGGTGGTGACCACGCCCGGCACGGTCTTGTTCTTGGCCAGGAACGCATTGCCTTCCTGACGGTTGGTCTGGCCCAGCTGCGCGGCCTTGGCCTGCATTTCAGCCTGCTTGGTGGCCATGAAGGACTGCAGGATCGCCGCGCCCTCTTCCTGGCTCAGCTTCGGCTGGCCACCGTCGAAAGCGGTCTTGACCGCGTCGAACAGCGCGTCCAGCTCGATGTCACCCTTCAGTTCGGCCAGCGACGGGCCGACCATGTAGCTGCCCAGCATCAGGCCGACCTGGCGGTTGTCCACCTTCGGCGGCGCCGAGCCCGGCGCCTGGCCCGGAACCTGCTGGCCATTGGCGATCGCCATGGAGGTACGCAGCGCCGTGTCGGTCTTCTGCGCATCGGCCTGGGTGATCAACGGCTGCTTGCCATCAAAGGTGGCCTGTACGGCTTCACGCATGGCGGCCAGATCGATGTGCGACTTGATCGCTTCGAGCGAACGGGCGACGTCGCCGCCGATGGCATAGCCGAGCTTCTGCTTGGAATTCAAATTACTGGTCTCCTTGGCTGCTGCCGGGGCGGCAGCCGGTTGCTGCGACAGCGCCACGCCGGTGGTGCCCATCGCCAGAATCAGAACCGACGCCGCAGCGCCACGCATTCCCATCTTCATGTGTTGCATTCCTGGAAGTGAAAAAACGCCGACGTCGGCGCGAAAACACGCATTGTCGCACGCGCGTCCGATATGTCGAGGCGCACGTGCGTCGTTCAATGACCCGCAGGGGCCGCCAACGCGCGTTCGATCGCCGCCACCAGTTCCTTGTCATCCGGCTTCACCCGGCTCGGGAACTGGGCGATGACCGTGCCATCGCGCCCGATCAGGTACTTGTGGAAGTTCCAGCCCGGCGCTACGCCGGTGGCGGCGGTCAGGCCCTTGTACAGCGGGGTCGCCTGATCCCCGATGACATGCACCTTTTCGAACATCGGGAACTTGACCCCGTAGGTCAGGGTGCAGAACTCCTGGATGTCTTTCTCGTCGCCCGGCTCCTGCCCCTTGAAGTCATTGGACGGGAAGCCCAACACGCTCAGCCCGCGCGCGGAATACGACTTCTGCAGCGCTTCCAGGCCCTCGTACTGCGGGGTGAAGCCGCACTTGCTGGCGGTATTGACCACCAACAGGACGCGCCCGTGGTAGCGCTGGGCCAGGTTCACCGGGTCCTTGCCGGCCAGCGGGCGGTAGGCGACGTCCAGCAGGCCGGCGGCCGAGGCCATCACCGGCAGAGCCAGGCTTGCGGCCACCAGCAGCGAACCCAGCAGACGGGGCAGAACCGGGCCGCGGCGCGGCAGGGAAACAGATCGCAGCATGGGAGGTGTTCCTGGCAGGAATGGAGGGCCGGACGCGGGGTCCGTATTTCGCCGCGAACTATACCACTGGGCCCTGTGCGCCTTATGTCGGCGATCACGCAGCGCGCGTGGCATTCCTGCGGCCGGGGTGGGTCGAACGGGTGGAACCACCCCTCGCGGGTGGCTGTTGTTTGTTGCCGCAGCTGGGTTGGGCCGGGCGGTGGGGCTGGGCGGGGGACGGCAAGAGCTGCATCCATGCGGGCCTCGTTTCGTGCCATCCATGGC
>NZ_JACSQS010000025.1 GCF_014836545.1 Stenotrophomonas lacuserhaii | reverse complement strand
GGGGCTGGGCGGGGGCGTTGAGCGCCATGGATGGCGCGAAACGAGGCCCGCATGGACGCAGTTTTTGCCGTCCCCCGACCAGCCCGACCGCCCGGCCCAGCCCAAGGCTGGTGCTTTCAACCCAGCCGCGAGGGGGCATCACCCGTTCGACCCACCCACACCTTGCGCAAGCGCCATGAAGTTCGCCTCAAGCGGAAGCCGCGGTGCCGGGCACAGGCCATCCGGGGCGGAAACATCACGCGACATCCAGTCATCCACGATGCCGCCCAGCAGATCGATCCGCATCGGCAGGGTGATGTGGTCCTCGCCGCGCATTTCGATGTAGTGCGCACGCGGACTGGCCTGTGCCAGCCGGCGTCCCTGGTCCACGCGGATATGCTGGTCTTCGTCACCATGCAGCAGCAGCACGCAGGCGCGGCTGGCGGCGACCGCACGGCTGACATCCACCTGGTCCAGGTCCACCCCCAGCCGCCGGTTGGCTGCGGCGATCACCGCGTCCATGTCCTGGTCGGCATACCGCCAACGGGCGTACGCCGCCACCGCCTGCGCCTGCCAGCCATGCGGCTGGCTGGCCAGCAGGTGCGGGATCATGCTGCGGATCGCATCGCCGGCGTTGGCGAAGGATTCCATCGCCACCACGCCCTGCACGTCGTCGCCCAGCTTCTCGGCAGCAAACAACGCGGTCGCAGCGCCGTAAGACACTCCGAACAGATACAGCGGTCCCTGCACTTCACCGGCCGCACGCAAGGCACGGATGACATCGATCACCTCGTCCGATTCCACCGTTCCATAACCTGCCGGGCCACCGCCTGAGTGACCGTGGTTGCGCAGGTCGATGGTGATGACGCGGTAGCCGGACTGGGCCAGCTGCAGCGACCACGGCAGCATCGCATCGCCACTCATCATCCAGCCGTGCAGCAGCACCACGGTGCCGCGCGGCGCACGCGCATGGAACGGCCGCGGTGGCTCCAGCCGCAGGTCCATGTCCACCGGCCCGCCGCCTTCATGGCGCGGGCGCGCATAGCGGTAGCGCAGCCCGTAGTCGCCTGCGTCGAAGGCACGCCAGAACAGGCGAACGTCCTCACTGCTGGTCACGTAGCCATTCCGGTTGGGCAGGGTGGCGATGGTGGCTGCGATATGCGCCTGGTCGAGCAACGGCGAGGCACCGCCGGGCGATACCAGACGTTCGCTCAGCGAGGTGGAAGCAGTAGGAGAGCAGGCGGCCAGCCACAGGCACGCGCAGGCCAGCAGCAGGCGCATCATCATCAAGGCATCGAACGGATTGGCCGCACAGGCTACGCAGCGCCCCCGTCTGCGATCTATCGTGGATCGATGACGGCTTGATGACAGTGCGGCGTTGGTTCAGCTACGCGGCCCGGACTCATCGCTTGGGACGGCGGATCATCCGGGTGCCGCTGGCGCGGTCGTGCCAGGTCAGCCGGTCGCGGTCGATCAAGGCCCACCAGAAGCCCAGTCCGGCAAGGCCCAGGGACACGCTGGCAACGGCATAGCGCACCCACAGCGAGGGCAGCGACGGCGCCTGCACATCATCGCCGGTCACCGCGATCCGCCACGGCCGCATGCCCAGCGTCTGGCCGCCACGGCGCCAGCTCCAGGTGGCATACAGACCGGTCAGCACCCAGCAACACGCCCACAACGCCCACTGCCACGTGCTGAACGGAGCGATGTTTTCGTGGGTTGTGTGGCCGTTGATGGTGAATGCAACCACGAACAGCGATGCGGCCAGCATCCACAACGCAAGCGCCGGGAAAAGGTCGTACAGCAAGGCGAGCAGGCGCCAGCCAAGCAGGGCAGCAGGGCGCACGGCAGCGGCGGCAGGGGCATCATGCGGATCAGCCATGCGGGGAAGCATACGCAATGCTGGTGGGGTGCGCAGCGTGCGGCGTATCCTTCGGCCATGTCCGTTGCTTCCTCGCCTGCCGAACGCCGCCAGCTGATCCAGGCGCTACCCGAACTCGACGCCGCCGATTCGGTGGTGATCACCCGGTTTCTTGATGCCGCCTGGGCCGAACATGGCCTGGCGCGCGCCAGCTTGGACAGCTACCGGCGGGACCTGGAAGGACTGGCGCGCTGGCGCAGCGGACAGGCCGGCGGCCTTGCCGGCGTCGATCGCGCCGGCTTGTTCGACTACCTGGCCTGGCGTACCCGCCACGGGTGGTCGCCGCGCAGCAACGCGCGTTTGCTGTCGGCCCTGCGCGCGTTCTTCGCCGACAGTGTCCGCCGTGGTGCACGCAGCGATGATCCGACCGCCTTGCTGGATCCGCCGAAACTGCCACGGCTGCTGCCCAAGGCGCTGGCAGAAAGCCAGATCGACGCGCTGCTCGCGGCTCCCGACATCGATACGGCGCTGGGCCTGCGCGACCGCGCGATGCTGGAACTGATGTACGCCGCCGGCCTGCGCGTAAGCGAACTGGTGGGCCTGCCGGCAACCGCGGTGAACCTTCGCCAGGGCGTGCTGCGCGTTACCGGCAAAGGCAGCAAGGAACGGCTGGTGCCGCTCGGCGAGGAGTCCCAGCATTGGCTGGAGCGCTACCTGCAGGAGGCGCGGCCGCAGCTGGCGAACAAGCGCAGCGTGCCGGCCGATGCCGGCGGCCAGGTCCCGCTGTTCATCGAACCCAGCCTGCGCCCGCTCAGCCGCCAGGCATTCTGGCACCTGGTAAAGCGCTATGCGGTGCTGGCCGGGATCGATCCGGTGCGGATCAGCCCGCACGGCCTGCGTCACAGCTTCGCCACCCATCTGCTCAACCGGGGAGCCGACCTGCGCGCGCTGCAGATGCTGCTCGGCCACAGCTCACTGTCCACCACCCAGATCTACACGCTGGTGGCGCGCGAGCACCTGCAGAAGCTGCATGCCAAGCATCATCCGCGCGGGTGACCGGCTAGGCGCTGCTGCTGGAGCCCCCGCGTTGCGCGGCAGCTGCCGTCCGGGCCCGGTACAGCAGCAGGCGGTCCACGGCTTCCCGCTCCAGTCGATCCGCATGCGCCTCCCACCGCAAACCTGCGGCAGGGTCACCGGAGCGGGGGGGTATGAGGGCGTGCTGCTTGACCTGCTGCCTGATGTACTCCAACAGCTCGAAGGTGCACTGGCAGACTTGCTCGGCGGGTTCGACGTCCGGCTCCCGCAGCGCTAATGCGTCGTCAACTGCGCCTCCCATCGTGTCGCGGAACACCTCAAAGTTATCCGGAACCCCACTCCCGCTCCGGGCATGGGCGGCGAGCTGCGTCCATGAAGGGGGTACCGGCCGGACGCTGTCAGGCTCGGCCGGCAGCAACGCAGAGGCCGCGCTGCCCAACATCAGGCGGACTGCATGCCAGGCTTCATCCGGCCCGTCCGGCTGCTGTCCCGCGACGGAGTGCAGGATCTCGCGTCCCGCGCGACGTTCGAGCTGCTCCATCTGGTCCAACGGGCAGGCCGAATCGACCGCTTCCAGATGCGCCAGCTGGCGGACCTGGGCCAGCAGGTCGTCGGAACGGGTGATATGGCCCAGCCATACCGCGTCAGCCAGCATGCAGCGTGCCCGTGCACGAACCATGGCCGGTGCCAGCAGTACGCCCAGCGCCTGTTTCTTCTCTTCGGTTGCCGTGCAATAGGCGCGTACCAGGACGCTCCGGAATGCCGACGCCGTGGCCACCGGCTGGCGTGCCACCGCCTCATGGCAATCACTGTCCGGCCGCAGCCGTGTGTTGAGCAGCACGTCCTGGCTGGCAAGTCGGCTGGCTTGGCGGTACAGCTGGTCAACGCTCAGGCGTCCTTGGCTGAAGCGGTTGGCGAGCTGTTGCTCCTGATTGCCGATGCCGGTCAATGCGGCGCTGAATCGGGAGGGGGAATAGTGCGCACTGGCCAGCCTGACCTTGGCGGTAAGCTGGTTGAGGACGGTCGCCCGGAACATCAATCCGAGCTGGTTGAGGATCTGCATGAAGCGGCCCGTTGTGTTTTGCAACGAGCTTGCGGCAGGCCTTTTGTGAAAGCTTCCATCAATCGCTCAGGCGATTGCGACACCAACAGCCCATCGCACGAGGCTCAGCCCTGCTGTGCGAGAATCGGACTCCTTCTGATCCTGCGGGCCCCCGATGTTACGAGTCCTTACTGCCGCGCTGTTCGGCCTGCTCAGCCTCAGTGCGTGTGCGCAGCCTGCGCCGCCTGCCGCGAAAACGCCCGCTGCCCCCGCCGCCTCGTCACGCGGTGGTGCCGAGCAGAGCGTCCGCGCTGCGTTGACCCAGCTGGATCCCAACTTCAAGCCGGACTACATCGGTGCCGCCCCGTTTCCCGGGTTCCGCGAAGTGGTGGTATCCGGCCAGGTGCTGTACGTGTCCGATGACGGCAAGTATCTGATGCAGTCCCAGCCCTACGACATCCAGGCCAAGGCGCTGGTCAACAGCGAAGGTCTGTTGGCGTATCGTCGCGGCCTGCTGGAGAAGGCCAATCATGGTGACCGCATCGTGTTCGCCGCGCCGAATACCAAGCACACCATCAGTGTCTTCACCGATATCGAGTGTGGTTACTGCCGCAAGCTGCACCAGGATATCGCCGAGCTCAACCGCAACGGCATCACCGTGGAGTACCTCGCCTTCCCGCGCATGGGCCTGGGCAGCAAGGACTACACCGACATGATCTCGGTCTGGTGCGCCAGTGATCGCCGCAAGGCCCTCACCGCCGCCAAGCAGGGCAGCCCGGTGCCGGCCAAGAACTGCACCAACCCGGTGGCGATGCAGTACGCGTTGGGCCAGCAGCTCGGCGTCAACGGCACGCCGGCGATCTTCGCCGCCGATGGCACCCAGCTGGGTGGCTACCTGCCCCCCGCGCAGTTGAAGGCCGCACTGGACCGCCGCGCGCGCTGAGGGACGCGTCCTCCAGGATGCTGGTCGGTCCGGCGTCCTGGCGGAAACCGCTGCAGTAAATATGCAAGCCGGCGCGGTGAGGCGCGTGCAGGGTAGAGGTCTTCTGCTGGAGATTGCCTCTCATGATGCTGCGCGCTTCTGCTTCCTCCGTTTCACCGCCCCGTCCGCTGGGTCCACCGCCGGCCCCGCCGCCGAGAGTGCCCATCGCCACCCGCCCGGCCGGCGCTGTTCCCACCGCGATCGCCAACCTGCCGCCGCGACCTGCCACGGCGGGCGCGAAGGATACGCCGGACACCAGCCGAGACGACGCCGCCACGGCCATCCGCCGGGTGTCCATCTGCAGTAACGATTCGGATACCTGGCCGCTGGGCAGCGCGATGACGCGCTGTTCCTGAAGGCACCCTCTGGCAGCTGGCCGCTGCGGCCGGCCCGTGTGTTCCGCCTGCGGCCGGCGCAACCTTTCTGATGCCAGGTAACGCAGACGACGGCTCCCCGCAGTGATCGCGGGGAGCCGCCGCTGGTCTTACTTCAGGCCATCACTGATGCTGCGCGACAGCGTGCCCTGCGTGTCGTCGCCACTGAACTCCCAGAAGAACGCCCCGCCCAGCCCCTGGGCTTTGACATAGGTCATCTTGCGGGTCACGTTGGCGGGAGTGTCGTAGCTCCACAGCGTGCTGCCGTTGTAGGCCCAGGTGGCACCGGCCGCCGTGTCGGTGTAGGTAGGCCAGCCCAGGTTCTTCAGCACCTTCCAGTCTTCTATGCCGGCTTCGTAGGTGCCCGGCGCAGCGCCTGACGCGGTCTGGTACATGCCGTTGTTGCCGCCGCCCACGCCGTTCCAGCCGCGGCCGTAGAAACCGATGCCGAGGTTCAGCTTGGATGCCGGTACACCACGCGCGATGAAGGCTTCGATGGCGTCATTGCTGTTGTACTGCAGCTGGTCGCCGGTGGACGGGTCGGCGGCGGCATTGAACAGCGCCGAGTGATGGTTGGTCCGCGGATCCCACGCGCCGTGGAAGTCGTAGGTCATCACGTTGATGTAATCCAGGTACGGATGATAGGCGGCTGGATTGGTGACCCGGATCTTGTCGATGCCGGCGCCCACGGCGACCGTCAGCAGCAGGCCCGGTCGCACCGCATCCAGCTGGCGGCGGAACTCGGCCAGCAGCGCGGTGAAGTTGGCGTTGTCTTCCGGCGCACCGCAGGCGATGCCGCAGGCGACCGGATACTCCCAGTCGATGTCGATGCCATCGAACACGCCCAGTGCTGCCGCCGTGCCGCCCGCGCCATCGGTGACCGGCAGGTTGCCGCGGATGTACGCGTCGATGCACGAGGCCACGAAGGCCTGGCGGTTCTCCGGCCGGGCGGCGCTGGAGAAGCCGCGCGACCAGGTCCAGCCGCCGAGCGAAATCAGCGCCTTCAGGCCCGGATGCTTGGCCTTCAGCTGCTTCAGCTGGTTCCAGTTTCCACGCAGCGGCTGGTCCCAGGTATCGGCACTGCCACTGACGCTTTCGGCGGCGGAGAACGATTTGCTGTAATCGGCGAAGGCATCGCCCCCGGCGCCGGTATTGGGGTCCGAAGGCTGGGTGACGCCGACTTCGCAGCGATTGTTGCGTACGTTGCCGAAGGCGTAATTGATGTGGGTCAGCCCCGCCGCCGAGCCGCTGCTGTCGATGTTCTTTACCCGGTAGTTGCGGCCATAGATGCCCCACTGGGTGAAGTAGCCGATGACCCGCTTGCCGGTGGTGCCACCATCGCCGGCCAGGGTCGTCGCGCTGACGGTACCGCCCTGGGCGGATGCATTGCCGGCATTGTCGCGCGCACGCACGCGGTAGCTGTAGGTCGTGGAAGGGGATAGACCGCCATCGAGGTACGTGGCGCTGGAGGGCGAGCCGACCAGACTGCCGTTGCGGTACACGTCATAGCCGGCCATCCCACTGCCACCGCTGTTGTCGATGGACGCGTTCCAGCTGAGGGCAACGCTGTTGGCGGTGCGGGTACCTACGGCGAGCCCGCCAGGCACACTGGGCGCGGTGGTGTCGCCACTGGCCGCGTTGACGGTGATGGTGATCGTGGCGGTGCTGGCCGTGGCGTTGTTGTTGTCGGTGGCCACTGCGCGCAGGGTGTGGGTACCGGCGCTGGCATTGGCCCAGCTGGCGCTGTAAGGCGCACTGGTGTCGATGCCGATGGAGCTGCCACCACGGAAGAACTCGACCTTGCTGATGCTGCCATCGGTATCGCTGGCGTTGGCGCTGACGTTCACCGTGCTGCCGGCGCTGAAGGTGGCGCCGTTGGACGGGGAGGTCAGGCTGACCACCGGCGGCTGGTTGCTGCCGCTGCCGTCGCAGGCGCCGAGGTTGGTGTAGTACGGGGCGCCGGCCGGGTGGTCCGGCGGGGCATTCCAGATGTCCTGTTTTGCCTGGTACAACACCCCGCCTTTCTGCAGGGTGTCGCCTGTGCGGTAGATCTTGGCCTGGTCCCATTGGCCCACCCCTGCGCAGTTGGCGGCTTGCGCCAAGCCGGGCAGGGCGCCACTGATGGCCAGGGCGAGCAGCCACCCGGGGCGATGGGGGAACGAGCGGGCGGGACGAGCGGCACTGCGTGCAATCGGGTCATGCATGGGATATCTCCGATCGAATCAGATTTTCGCGCGGGTCACGATGAGGCCGCGCGTGACGCAGGTCCGCGCGCCGCAGGCAAGCGGCGGAGGGGAGCGGACGACACCGCCACCCTGGGGTGGTCAGTGACGACAACGTTGTCATCAATGCACACCGCAAACCGTGAGCTGGTTCGCTTTTTGTGTGTGAAGGTGGTTTCCCCTACATCGCGGGAATTACAGCCGGAGACTCTCCCGGTGAGGTCGCGCCGATTCCCGCAGTGTCAGGTTTGCAGCATTTGCCGCGCGGATGATGTTCCAATAGGCGTTGATGTCTGCGGTGATGCACTGCTCATGCTTGTCCAGTGATTCATTCGCGCTGAAGCCTGCCAACGTGTCAAGCATCTCGTTGATCACGCCGTGCTTGATCTCCGCGCCCTTGGCAAAGAGATCGGCTTCATCAAGCCCCGCGGGATTGTCCGTGAGTACCTGTTCGATCCGGTCGGAGTAGTGTTTCCGGGCTGTTCTAAGTGCGGCCTGGATCCGATGCTGCAGTGTCGTATCAACGGCGTCGAGCATCCCGGCCACTGACTCCCCCAGATCGTTGACCGTTTGTTGCTGGATCGACGACAGAGCCTGCGGAGAGTAAACATCCGTGGCAAGGAGGTCGCCGTTCTCGAACCTATAGACGTCCGGCGCGACCGAGCCGATGGCGCGCTGCTCGGTCAGCGGTCCCTCAACGGCGCTCAGGAGCTGCAACGCATCCTGTCGGGTCCAGAGATGCTCTGCGAGCTGTTGGCGCAGGGCCAGGTTCGACGTCGCTATGTCGGGGCTGCCCAGTGCCTTGGACAGGCAGCTGAAGAAGCAGTCGCCATCGGCCGCAACCTCATCGACGACCCCATCCTGGTCGCGCCGCAGCAGGCTGAAATGACGGTCGTGGCGCAGCAGGATGATCTCGTCGTCCTCTACCTCGGGCAACACCTCGCGGCCCGGATAATGATGTGCCTCGGGTTGCCCAGGGCGGTAAAGATGGATCGCGCCATTGTCGGTATCCACGATGCGCAGCGCGCGGCCTTCGGGCCAGTTCGCGCTGTCAACGATGAACGGAACCAGGTCACCAGCGCCTTCGTTCCACACACGCGGTTGCTGGAGCAGCTCCAGGGTGAGGCCGACGCACAGCAGATCTCGTTGCTGATCGGTGAGCTGTGCCGACCGGGGACAGCGCGGATCAGGCATTCGAAACGCATCGCGAATGCCGTGCAATGTAACCAGCGACACGCTGGCCAGCTGGATGCCAAGTTCCTGGGCAAGCAGTTCGAAGGCGTGCCTGCTGATGGGCGCATGCACAGGCGCCGTTGCAGCCTGGCTGAACGCGAGGAACGCGGGATGCCGCATGCCGGTGAGAAGCTCACCGTTTCGTGGCAGCTGGGCGCTTGGTTCTGCGCCGTTGCGGATAGTGGCCACCGGAAATCCGAAACGGTCACTTGAACGCGGGCGTATGGCCGGCGAGGTCACTGTTACGGGTTGCGACGTAACGCGCAGCGCCGACAGGTTACTGGAGGAGTGGGTTGCAATCACAGCGGGTGGATTCCGAAAAGGAGAGGCGTGCGGCAGGCTTCAGCCGCTGGGGTTTCGCGCCTGGGCGATTTCTGTGCTGATGCGCTGCACGGCGACGTCCGCGGTCCGCGTGGCAGCGGTCGCGTTTGCCTTTGGTGCGTAGTCCCCGTTCTGCCACTTCAACTTGATCTTGGCGATCCTGTCCAACGCGCGATCGCCTGCTCCCTCCCCCGGCCTGCTGGCCGGCTGCGACGCGGTTGGCGCGCTGGCCGGCACCACCGCTTTCGCAGGTTGCGCCTCATTTCCTGCCGCCCGGGCGGCGGCTGCGCCCAGCACGCCAAAGGTCAATCGCGGCAGCGACGCACGCGCGACGTGGGCCGCCGGACGCTCCATGGCGGTGCGCAGGCCGGGGCCGACGTTGCGCCTGATGGAGGTGAGCACTTGGTCGGGATCGAACTTGCCGTTCTTCAGGATGAGGCCGGTGAATGCGCACAGTTCCCGCGCGCTGGCGGGCAGGGTTGGCCGCGCGCTCTGCTCAGTAGCGGTCGTCTGCGCAGGGATGAGAAACGAAGACGATTTCGGACCCCAGGCCTGCACGCCTTGCGCGTAGTTGAGCAATCGGTGGGGCACCAGGGCGGGGCGCTGCGCCTGCGATGCGGCCTGCACGGCTGCGCTGGCCTGTGCGGTATGCATAACGGGAGGGTTGTAGACGACGCGGATCATGGGGATTTCACCTGCAAAGGGAAGGTGGCTCCAGCTTGGCCGCCACCGCGCCGGGACGCCGTCAGAAATCGCGCGGCTGCTGGCTCGCCAACGGTCATGTCCGGCCATCGCGGCACCGACCAGGGCTCGATGGATGCCGTAGGGATGCAGTTCGCTTTTCTGCGGGCGCGTGGGATGGCTGTGCGGGGGATGGGGGCAGTGCGCCGATGGCTTCGGAATCAGGCCACGCAGCAGGTCTTCAAGGCGTTGCATGTCCGGGCAGTGGCGGCGCCGCGCGGCCATCTGCCGTGCGCTGGCAACGGCCTCTGCGGCCAGGTCCTCGTCATCGGAAGCGCACAGTGACAGGCCGCTGTCGGGTGAGCCGGACATGCCGTGCAACGGACCCGTAATGGACTTCCACACCCGGGACTCACCCCCGGCCGCGGCATCCCGCGCCTGCTTCAGCGCGACCGCGCGCGCCACCGTGCCACGCACAACGCTGGTGCTGGTGCGGCTGGGCCAGGGCTCGCTGCCGTAGCTTGTATTGCGCTCCAACAGCGGCAGTCCCTGCAGGCTGAGCAGGCCCAGCGGATGACGCTCCTCGCGGCGCACCACGATCTGCTGTTCGCACAACCGGCTTTCCAGATCCAGGCTGGGTTCGAAACGCTTGCGCACGGCCTCGACGATCCTCGGCGGAGCCGACACCTGCGGCCTCTGCCAGGGGCCGCAGCGGGCCAGCGCGAATACGCGCGACGGCGGCAACGGGAGGGTGCCGTACAGCGCCCGGGGCGGTTGAGGGTGCGCTTGCGGTCGCTGCGGCGAGGGTGCGGGGCGTACCAGGCTGAGCGGGTCCGGCTGCCGTTGCCAGAAGCGCATGGCGTTTTCACGCACGGCGCGAAGCCCACCCAGGTCCAGCTGATGATCGGCGATCCGGCCCGGCCGGCAGTTGACGACATGCCGGGGCACGGGGGCGGGGGCCAGCCCGGCCGCGCTGATCTGGCGCAGGCCCTGGCGCAGCAGGGCGGTCGAGGACAGGGAACCGGGCGTAGTGGACAGAATGGTCGCCGAAGCAGAAAGCATGGCAGCGTGCCCGTCGGGAAAGGGGCGATCACCTTCGCGCGTGGTCCGCGCAGCGGCCTCCAGTAATCGGCCATCCGGGCCCGCCGCGCCGCTTCCGGTACACTATCGGGCCCGTTTCCCAACCACGGTTCCCCGGACATGATGGTCCTCGAGGGCGCGCCCGCCCTGTCGGCGTTCCGCCGCGAACGTCTCGAATCCCGCCTGCAGTCCATTGCCGCCGATCTGCGCATCAGCGGGGCCTGGCAGGTCTACTTCATCCAGCCCGACGGGCAGGGCGTGGCCGATACCGCCACGCTGTCGCGGATCCTGGAGGCGCGCGAACGGGCCGAGCCGGTGGCCGATGGCGCCACCCAGCGCTTCGTGGTGCCGCGCCTGGGTACCCTTTCGCCGTGGTCCAGCAAGGCCACCGAACTGGTGCGCGGTGCGGGCCAGCCGGTCAGCCGGGTGGAACGCGGCCTGCGCATCGATGTGCTGGGCTGGCCGACCGACCCGGCGGTGCAGCAGGCGTTGGTGAAGGCGCTGCATGACCCGATGACGCAGTCGGTGCTGGAGACGGTGGAGCAGGGCAGCACGCTGTTTTCCACTCCGGCGCGCGGCGAACTGGAACGTGTGGCACTGGATGACCTGGAAGGCGCCAACCAGCGCCTCGGCCTGGCCATGGCGCAGGACGAGATCGACTACCTGCGCGAGCGCTTCGGCCAGCTCGGGCGCAAACCGTCTGACGTGGAACTGATGATGTTCGCGCAGGCGAACTCCGAGCACTGCCGGCACAAGATATTCAATGCCAGCTGGACCATCGACGGCCAGGAGCAGGATCGTTCGCTGTTCCGGATGATCAAGAACACCCACCAGCAGACCCCGCAGCACACGCTCAGCGCGTATAGCGACAACGCTGCGGTGATCGAGGGCCATCCGGCCGCGCGTTATCGTCCGGATCCGGCCAGTGGCGAGTACCGCAGCGAAGCGGTGCTGCCCAGCGCGTTCCAGATCAAGGTGGAAACCCACAATCATCCGAGCGCGATCGCTCCGTTCCCGGGCGCGGCGACCGGTGCCGGCGGTGAGATCCGCGACGAAGGCGCGACCGGACGCGGCGGCAAGCCGAAGGCCGGCCTGACCGGTTTCTCGGTGTCGCACCTGCGCATCCCGACCCTGCCGCAGCCGTGGGAGGCGCCGCGCGCGCTGAACCCGCGCATGGCCCCGGCGCTGGACATCATGCTCGACGGCCCGCTCGGCGGTGCCGCGTTCAACAACGAATTCGGCCGACCGAACCTGCTCGGTTACTTCCGTACCTTCGAGCTGGCAGAGGGCGGCATCACCCGCGCCTACGACAAGCCGATCATGTTGGCCGGCGGCCTGGGTGCCATCGATCGCGTGCAGGTCGACAAGCTTCCACTGCAGGCCGGCGATGCGGTGATCGTGCTGGGCGGCCCGGCGATGCTGATCGGCCTGGGTGGCGGTGCCGCCTCGTCGGTGGCCTCCGGTGAAAGTGCCGAAGACCTCGATTTCGCCAGCGTGCAGCGCGACAACCCGGAAATGGAGCGTCGCTGCCAGGAAGTGATCGACCGTTGCGTTGGCATGGGGCTGGACAACCCGATCAAGTTCTTCCATGACGTCGGTGCCGGCGGCCTGTCCAATGCCATCCCGGAGCTGCTGCACGATTCCGGCGTGGGCGGGGTGATCGACCTGGGCAAGGTGCCCAGCGATGATCCCTCGCTGTCGCCGATGCAGCTGTGGTGCAACGAATCGCAGGAACGCTACGTGCTGGGCGTGGCTCAGGAACGGCTGGCCGAATTCGCCGCGCTGTGCGCGCGCGAGCGCTGCCCGTTCGCCGCCGTGGGCGTGGCGACCACCGAAGAACACCTGGTGGTGGCCTACGGTGCGACGCCGGGCAACATCCCGGCCGATGCTCCGATCGACCTGCCGATGGACGTGCTGTTCGGCAAGCCGCCGAAGATGCATCGTGATGCCAGTCACCCGCCGGCGCCGCGCTGGCCGGCGCTGAAGACCAGCGGCCTGGACCTGCATGAAGCCGGCCTGCGCGTGCTGGCGCACCCGACGGTGGCGGCGAAGAACTTCCTGGTCACCATCGGCGATCGCAGTGTCGGTGGCCTGACCGCGCGCGAGCAGATGATCGGGCCGTGGCAGGTACCGGTATCGGACGTGGCGATCACCTTGACCGGCTTCGATGGCGTGGTCGGCGAGGCGATGTCGCTCGGCGAACGCACCCCGTTGGCCCTGCTGGATGCCGCCGCATCGGCGCGCATGGCTGTCGGCGAGGCGATCACCAACCTGTGTGCCGCCCCGGTGGATGCGCTGGATGAGGTGAAGCTGTCGGCGAACTGGATGGCCGCGGCCGGCCACGAGGGCGAAGACGCGCTGCTGTACGACGCGGTCAAGGCGGTGGGCATGCAGTTGTGCCCGCAGCTGGACATCAGCATTCCGGTCGGCAAGGATTCGCTGTCGATGCAGGCGCAATGGCATGACGCAGGCGAGGCGCACAAGAGTGTGTCGCCGGTGTCGCTGGTGATCACCGCCTTCGCCCCGGTGCTGGACGTGCGCCAGCAGCTGACCCCGCTGCTGCAGCGGGACCTGGACAGCGAGCTGTGGCTGATCGGCCTGGGTGCCGGCAAGCAGCGCATGGGCGGTTCGATCCTGGCCCAGGTGCACGCCGACCACGGTGGCCTGCCGGCCTTCGGTGGCACCGCGCCGGACCTGGATGATCCGCAGCGGCTGCGCGCCTTCTTCGAACTGATCCGCGACGCGCGCCGTGACGGCCTGCTGATGGCCTACCACGACCGCAGCGACGGCGGCGCGTTCGCCGCACTGTGCGAGATGGCGTTTGCCTCGCGGATGGGCCTGGACATCCTGCTCGATGCCTGGGGCGATGATCCGTTCCGCAGCCTGTTCAACGAAGAGCTGGGCGCGGTGGTGCAGGTCGCGCGCGAAGACCGGGCGGCGTTCGCCGACCTGGTGGAACGCCACGCCCTGACCGAGTGCGCGCAGCGTATCGCGCGGCCGACCACCGCGCCGGTGGTGCGTGTATCGCTGCACGGCGAAAACGTGGTCGAGTGGCGCTGGGAAGCGCTGTTCGATGCCTGGTGGTCGGTCACCCATGCCATGCAGAAACTGCGTGACAACCCTGAGACCGCCGACCAGGAGCGCGAGGTGGCGCGTGCGTTCAATGCGCCGTGCCTGAAGCCGAAGCTGGGCTTCGACCTAGATGAGGACATCGCTGCGCCGTTCATCAACACCGGCATCCGGCCGAAGGTCGCGATCCTTCGCGAGCAGGGCGTCAACGGCCAGATTGAAATGGCGAACGCCTTCGAACGTGCCGGCTTCAGTGCGTTCGATGTGCACATGAGCGACCTGATCGAAGGCCGCGTGGACCTGCGCGATTTCACTGGCCTGGCCGCCTGCGGTGGCTTCAGCTACGGCGACGTGCTCGGCGCCGGGCGTGGCTGGGCGACCTCGATCCTAGAGCGCAACGCGCTGCGTGATGCGTTCGCGGCGTTCTTCGCGCGCGAAGACAGCTTCTCGCTGGGCGTCTGCAATGGCTGCCAGATGATCAGCCAGCTCAAGTCGATCATCCCGGGTGCCGAGCACTGGCCGCAGTTCCGCCGCAATGCCAGCGAGCAGTTCGAAGCCCGCACCGCGCTGCTGGAAGTGGTGGAATCACCTTCGATCCTGCTGCGCGGGATGGCCGGTTCGCGGCTGCCGGTGGCGGTGGCGCACGGGGAAGGCCGCGCGGTCTTCGACACCGCCGTGGACCAGGCCGCGGCACGGGTGTCACTGCGCTATATCGACGGCGACGGCAACGTGGCCAGCCAGTATCCGCTGAACCCGAACGGGTCCCCTGGGGGCATCACCGGCCTGACCAGTACCGATGGCCGGGTCACGATCATGATGCCGCATCCGGAACGCACGCCACGCGCGCTCAACCTGAGCTGGGCACCTGCTGAATGGCAGGGCGACTCGCCGTGGCTGCGGATGTTCCGCAACGCCCGCGTATGGTGCGGCTGAATACCGTTCAGTGATGCAGAGCGCCAATTCGCAGGCGTACTGAGAACCCGCCGGGCAACCGGCGGGTTTTTTCTTGCGGCGCGCCCAATGGACGACGTTGGGCGCCGATGGGTGACTGAACAGGCAGCCTTGCGCTCCGTGGCAGCAGGCCGGCTTCTTCACATGAATGCACTGAACCGAGAAGGCAGTCACGTCATTTCTTTTTTCTTCGTCAAGGTATTGACGTTGAGAAAAGTTCACGTTAAACCTTTAGCTCGTTCTGGAAACATTCAGTCAGCCACACCCGCAGGACCGCGCGCACCGCTTCACGTTGCACTGCGCGCCGTTCGGCAACTGCAGTAAATCACGCGAACAAACGCCCTCAGGGGACGTTGGGCCATCGGGCCCGGCGGTGGCGTTGCTTTGCCCGAAAACCAGCCCAACCAGGAGTCGTACGCAGATGAATCGGATTTATCGCAAGGTCTGGAACAAAGCACTCGGACAGCTGGTCGTGGCCTCGGAACTGGCCTCTTCCGACCAGCCCGGCAACGTCATCGACAAGCGCCGCCGAGGCAGTGGTCCGATCCTGGTGGGCGCCTCGTTGGCGATGGCCTTGGGATGGGGAGCGGCCATGCCGTCGGCCTTGGCCCAGTCCGTTGCAGTCGGTGGCACCGAAGAGTGCACCCTGGCGGACGGCTCGCTGGCGCAATGCGCGGTGACCGGCACCGCGGTGGTGTCCGGTGCGACCGCGGTGGCCGTGGGTGACAGCAGCACCGCCACCGGCCTGTACGCCGTGGCCATCGGCGCCGATGCCTTCGCTGGCAAATCACTTGCGTCCGCCTTCGGTGGCGGCGCGCAGGCCACCGCGACCGGCAGCACCGCACTCGGTGCAGGCAGCGTGGCATCGGCCAGCAACAGCGTGGCGGTGGGCGCGGATTCCATCGCCACCCGCGCCGACAGCGTGTCGGTCGGCAGCGCCGGCAGCGAGCGCCAGATCACCAACGTGAAGGCCGGCACGGCCGACACCGATGCGGTCAACGTGGCCCAGCTGGACGAAGTGGCGGCCGTCGCCGACACCACGGCGAAGTATTTCCAGGCCACCGGCAGCGACGACAGCGATGCCGGTGCCTTCGCCGCCGGCGCCAATGCCACCGCCATCGGTGAAGCGTCCAATGCGCTCGCCGATGGCAGCACGGCCCTCGGCAGCGGTGCTGCCGCCGTGGCCAGCAATGCCACGGCGGTCGGTTTCAACGCGCTGGCCAGCGGCCAGAACAGCGCCGCCTTCGGCAACAACGCCCAGGCCAACGGCCCCGGCAGCGTGGCGGTCGGTGGGGCGGCAGTGGACGCCGATGGCAACCCGCTGATCACCAACGGCGGCGTGCCGGTGGATACCGGCGCCACCAGCGCCGGCGTGGGCGCCACCGCCGTCGGCGCAAGCGCCGAGGCAAGCGGTTTTGCGTCGTCTTCGTACGGCCTGGGGGCCTACGCCGGCGGCGCGCAGTCCTCCGCTTTCGGTGCGGTGTCCAATGCGATCGGCGATTACTCCACCGCCATCGGCACCGAATCGGTCGCCACCGGCACCAGCAGCGTGGCCATCGGCGGACCGGCGGACCTGATCCCGGGCCTGGGCTATTTCGTGCAGACCCAGGCCAGTGGCGAATCGGCCACGGCCGTGGGCGCCGGTGCCATCGCCAGCGGCGACCTCAGCCTGGCCAGCGGCACGCTGAGCGAAGCATCCGGCGAGCAGGCCACTGCTGTCGGTTACTTCGCCTACGCCCCCGGCGACCGGGCCAGCGCGCTCGGCGCGCAGAGCTGGGCCAGCGGCGAAGACAGCACTGCGGTCGGCTTCTACAGCACGGCACGGGGGGCCAACAGCGTGGCGCTGGGCGCCAACTCCGAGGCAGTGCGCGCCAATTCGGTCGCGGTCGGCAGCGTCGGCAACGAGCGCCAGATCACCGATGTAGCGGCCGGTACCGAGGCCACCGATGCGGTGAATCTCGAGCAGTTGGACGCAGTGGCTGCAGTAGCCGACACCACCGCCAAGTACTTCCAGGCCACCGGCAGCGACGACAGCGACGCCGGCGCGTTCGCGGCCGGCGCCAACGCCACCGCCATCGGCGAGGCGTCCAATGCGCTGGCCGACGGCAGCACCGCGCTCGGCAGCGGCGCGACCGCCGTGGCCAGCAACGCCACCGCAGTTGGCTTCAACGCGCTGGCCAGCGGCCAGAACAGCGCCGCCTTCGGCAACAACGCCCAGGCCAACGGCCCGGGCAGCGTGGCCGTTGGCGGTGCAGCAGTGGACGCCAATGGCGACCCGCTGATCACCAACGGCGGGGTGCCGGTGGATACCGGCGCGACCAGTGCCGGCGTGGGCGGCACCGCCGTTGGTGCCAGCGCCGAAGCCAGCGGCTTCGCTGCCTCGTCGTACGGTGTGGGGGCCTATGCCAGCGGCGCGCAGGCATCCGCGTTCGGCGCGGTGTCCAACGCCACGGGTGATTTCTCCACCGCCATGGGTACCGGCAGCGCAGCCACGGGCAACAGCTCGGTTGCCGTGGGCGCCGATTCGGCGGCCAGTGGCGGCTACAGCACCGCAACCGGCCAGGCCAGCATCGCCAGTGGCACCAACAGCGTGGCCGTCGGTGGGGCGCTGTTCGGCCTGCTCGCCACCGAAGCCTCCGGCAATTTCTCCACCGCCGTCGGTGGCGGTGCCTGGTCACCGGGTGCCAACAGCACCGCGCTCGGCAATGCGGCCGAGTCACGCGGTGACAACAGCGTGGCGCTGGGTGCTGACTCCATCGCCACCCGCGCGGACAGCGTGTCGGTGGGCAACACCGACCTGCAGCGGCAGATCACCAACGTGGCCGCCGGTACCGAGGGCAGCGACGCGGTCAACCTGGACCAGCTCAATGCGGTGGCCGCAGGTGCGGAGAACACCAGCAAGTACTTCCAGGCACAGCCGGAAACCGGCACCGACATCGGTGCATGGGCCGAAGGTGAAGGGGCGTTGGCGGCCGGTTCGGCCAGCAACGCCATCGGTGACGGCGCCGTCGCACAGGGCGCAGGTGCTGCTGCCGTCGGCAACGACAGCGTGGCGGTCGGCCGCAACACCAGCGCCGGCGGCGAAGGTGCGGTGGCCATCGGTGGCCTCGGCCAGGCGTATGACGAATACAACGCGCCGATCTTCAACGACGACGGAACCGCCGTGCTGACCGGCACCACCGCCAGCGCGGGTTCCACTGCGGTGGGCAACGCGGCGCAGGCTACCGGCCTGGTCAGCAATGCCTTCGGCTCCGGTGCACAGGCCACCGGCGACAACAGCTTCGCCGGCGGCAACAAGGCGCGCGCAACCGGCGGCTACAGCGTGGCGATCGGTGACAGCGCGTGGGCCAGCAGCGATGAAAGCACGGCCGTCGGCGGCTACAGCTTCGCCACTGCGGCAGGCGCCACCGCGTTCGGTTCCAGTGCCTGGGCCACGGCAACCAATGCCTCCGCGTTTGGTCCGGCGGCTTGGGCCAGCGGCAGCGGCGCGACGTCCATCGGTTACAACAGCTGGGCCGATGGTGCCAGCTCCACGGCGGTCGGCCGCGGTGCATTCGGCTACGGTGACTACAGCGTTGCGCTGGGTTACCAGGCGCTCGGCAACACCATCAACAGCATCTCCATTGGTACCAATTCCGAAGCGCTCGGCGAGAGTGCGATCGCGGTCGGTGCGGGCAGCAGCGCCGCCGGTGACAACAGCGTGGCGCTGGGGGCCGGTTCGATCGCCGATCGCGAACGCAGTGTCTCGGTCGGCAGTGCCGGCAACGAGCGCCAGCTCACCAACGTGGCAGCGGGTACCGAAGGCACCGATGCGGTGAACCTGGACCAGCTGGACGCGGTGGCCGCCGCCGGCGAAGCGACCAGCAAGTACTTCCAGGCCACTGGCAGTGATGACAGCGACGCCGGTGCCTTTGCATCCGGCGCCAACGCCACGGCCATCGGCGAGGCGTCCAACGCACTGGCCGATGGCACAACGGCGCTCGGCAGCGGGGCTACGGCGGTGGGCCAGAGCGCCACGGCGGTCGGCTTCAACGCGCTGGCAGCCGGGCAGAACAGCGCCGCGTTCGGCAACAACGCGCAGGCCACCGGCCCGGGCAGCGTCGCCGTCGGCGGCGTGGCCGTGGATGAGGACGGCAACGCGCTGATCACCAACGGCGGCGTACCGGTGGATACCGGCGCCACCAGTGCGGGGCTCGGCGGCACCGCCGTCGGTGCCAGCGCGGTTGCCAGCGGCTTCGGTGCAGCATCCTACGGTCTGGGTGCGTATGCCTCCGGCGCGCAGTCTGCTGCCTTCGGTGCGGTATCCAACGCCATCGGCGACTATTCCACGGCCATCGGCACGCAGACCATTGCCACCGGCACCAGCAGCACGGCCATCGGTGGTCCGGTCGATCTGCTGCCCGGGCTGGGCTTCTTCATCTCCACCGAAGCCAGCGGCGAAGCGGCCACGGCGGTGGGCGCCGGTGCGCAGGCCAGCGGTGACAACGCAACGGCGGCCGGCACGCTGGCGTTCGCCACCGGCGACCAGAGCACGGCCATCGGTTATTTCTCCACCGCTAGTGCGGTCAACTCGGTAGCGCTGGGCGCGGACTCGGTAGCCAACCGTGACAACACCGTGTCGGTAGGCAGTGCCGGCAACGAGCGCCAGGTCACCAACGTGGCAGCGGGTACCCAGGGCACCGATGCGGTGAACCTGGACCAGCTGGAAGCGGTGGCGGCAGCAGGTGAAACCACCAGCAGGTATTTCCAGGCAAGCGGCAGCGCAGACAGCGATGCGGGTGCTTTCGTCGAAGGCGAAAACGCCTTGGCCGCAGGCGAGGCCAGCAACGCCATCGGCGATGGCGCCGTTGCACTCGGCAGTGGCGCGACCGCGATCGGCAGCAATGCCGCCGCGGTGGGGTTCAATGCCTTGGCCTCGGGTGAAAACGCCAGCGCCAGCGGCTTCAACGCACAGGCCACGGCCGCCAATGCCATCGCCAGCGGCGCCAACGCCGTGGCATCAGGCGAGTACGCCACGGCCAATGGCGCAGAGAGCCTGGCGTCGGGTGAAATGAGTGCCGCTTTCGGCGCCGGCAGCATGGCCACCGGCGCCGGCAGCACCGCCAGCGGCGTGCTGGCTGAAGCCAGCGGCGAAGAAGCGGTCGCGGTGGGTTACTTCAGCACCGCCGACGGCAGCGGTGCCACCGCGGTGGGTTCCGAAGCGGTGGCGATCGGCACGACGGCCGCCAGCTTCGGCTTCGCTGCCGAAGCGACCGCCGGCTACAGCACGGCGGTCGGTGGCTACGCACAGGCGTCGGCGTTCAACGCCACCGCGCTGGGCAGCTTCGCCGATGCGTCGGGCGCGAACTCGGTGGCACTCGGCGGGGACTCGGTGGCCAGCGGTGCGTACAGCACCGCAGCCGGCCAGGCCAGCATCGCCAGTGGCACCAACAGCGTGGCCGTCGGTGGCGCGCTCGGTGGGCTGTACGCCACCGAAGCATCGGGCAACTACTCCACCGCCGTCGGTGGCGGCGCATGGTCGTCCGGGGTCAATAGCACCGCGATCGGCAACGCGGCGATATCGGCAGGGCTCAACAGCGTTGCGCTGGGTGCCGACTCCATCGCCGACCGCGACAACAGCGTGTCGGTCGGTGGCGGTGGGGCCACCCGCCAGATCACCAACGTGGCCGCCGGCAGCGAGGCCACCGATGCGGTGAACCTGGCCCAGCTGGAAGCCGTCGCTGCGGCCGGTGCAACGGCCAGCAAGTACTTCGCCGCCAGCGGCAGCGAAGACAGTGACGCCGGTGCGTTGGTGGACGGCGAGAATGCGCTGGCCGCAGGCGAAGCCAGCAATGCGCTGGGGGACGGTGCGATCGCGCTGGGCAGTGGCGCGACCTCGGTGGGTGCCAACGCCTCGGCAGTCGGCTTCAATGCCCTGGCGGCAGCAGCCAATGCCACCGCCAGCGGTGCCAACGCGGCCGCATCGGCCGAGTACGCCACCGCCAACGGTGCAGAGAGCGTGGCATCGGCTGAAACCAGCTCGGCGTTCGGTGCCGCCAGCGTAGCCAGTGGCACCGGCAGCACCGCTGCTGGCGCCTTGTCCGAAGCATCGGGCGTGGAGTCGGTGGCAGTGGGCTACTTCAGCAGCGCCGCCGGCGATGCGGCGACGGCCGTCGGTGCGGAGAGCAGCGCCAACGGCAGCGTGGCCGCCAGCCTCGGCTTCCGCGCCGACGCCAGCGGCGACTTCAGCACGGCGGTCGGTGGTCTCTCGCAGGCCAGCGCCTTCAACGCCACCGCAGTCGGCAACTCGGCCGTGGCCTCCGGCTCCGGCTCGCTCGCCCTTGGCGGTGACGCGCTCGCCAGCGGTGCACGCAGCGTCGCACTGGGCGCCGGTTCGCAGGCGCTAGAAGCGAACGTGGTGTCTGTCGGCGGCGGCAACGGAGCCAGTGCACCGGCGACCCGTCGCATCGTCAACGTGGCCGATGGTCGCCTGACCGCCGACAGCAGCGATGCGGTGACCGGTTCGCAGCTGAGCACCACCAACCAGCGCGTGGGTGCGGTGGAAACCAAGGTCAGCGATATCGACAGCCGCATCGGCGGCCTGCAGACCACCCAGGCCAACACCCTGGCCTACGATGACTCCGAACACGGCAAGCTGACCTTCGGTGGGGCCCAGGGCACGGTGTTGGACAACATCGCCGCCGGCAGCATCAGCGGCGACAGCCGCCAGGCGGTCAACGGTGGCCAGCTGTTCCAGTCGCTGGCCAATGCGGCCAGCATGCTGGGTGGTGGCGCCAGCGTCGGCCTGCAGGGCGTGTTCGTCGCGCCGAACTACATCATCCAGGGCAACACCTACAGCAACGTCGGCGACGCCTTGACCGCGCTGGACAGCCGGGTTTCCAACCTGGGCCAGAGCCTGGCTTCGGGTACGCCGGTCAGCACCGCACCGTCGCCGGCCGCCGGTGGCAGCGGCCCGTCCACGGCCGCCGGCGGCACATTGCCGGTCGCCACCCCGAGCGCGGATGTCAGTGCGCAGGCGGTGGTGGGCCAGGGCGCGGTCGCCAGTGGCGCAGGTGCCACGGCGATCGGCCTGGGGGCAACGGCCTCGGCGGACAACTCGGTGGCACTGGGCCAGGGCTCGGTCGCAGACCGCGCCAACTCGGTGTCGGTCGGCAGCGTTGGCAACGAACGCCAGGTGACCAACGTCGCCGCCGGTACCCAGGCCACCGACGCGGTCAACAAGGGCCAGCTGGACAGCGGCGTGGCCTCGGCCAACAGCTACACCGATTCGCGTGTCAAGTCGGTCGCCGACAGCTTCGACGTGTTCAAGGGCGATGTCGACGGCAAGCTGCGCAACATGGACCGCCGCATCGACCAGCAGGGCGCGATGAGCGCGGCGATGCTCAACATGGCCACCAGTGCGGCCGGTGTGCGCACCCAGAACCGGGTCGGCGTCGGCGTCGGCTTCCAGGGCGGCGAATCGGCGTTGTCACTGGGCTACCAGCGTGCGGTCAGCGACCGCGCAACGGTGACCTTCGGCGGCGCGTTCAGCAGTGATGACAGCTCGGTAGGCGTCGGTGCCGGCTTCGGCTGGTAACGCCTGGCCGAGCGCAGAAACACGGCGGCGACCGTCCGGTCGCCGCTGGCCAGTGAAGCCTGAGGGGGCGGGTCACGGCAACCCTGGCGAGGCCAGCCAGGGGTAGTTGCAGGGAGTAAGGCCGCAGGTTTGGTTCCACCATCGACCCAGAAGAGGATTTCGACGTGATCAACAAGCAGAACCTTCGCATCAACGTACTCGCCGCCGCCGTACTGTCGCTGACCGCAGGCGCGGGCATGGCCCAGGCCGCCGACCTGAAGGTCAGTGCGCCGCAGCAGGTCCCCGCTGCGAAGCAGCAGGCGGCGAACGGCATCATCGTCAAGTACAAGGCCGGCAGCAGCGCGGCGAGCAGCAGCGCAGCCAAGGTGGCGGTCGTCAATGGTGCGCTGTCGCGTGCCACGTTGTCCGGCAACCGCGGGACCGCCAGCGCCCGCGCTGCCGCGTTCAGTCCGCAGGTCGCCCGCCGGCTCGGCGTGGGAGCCGACCTGATCCGTCTGAAATCCCGCCTGGCCGGTGCCGACCTGGACAAGGTGCTGGCGGAACTGCGCGCCGACCCGGCCGTACAGTACGCCGTGCCGGACGCACGCATGTATGCCATCGACGCCGGCACCCCGGCGCGCGCGCGGGCCGTCGTACAGGCTGACGCAACACCGGCCCTGGTGCCGAACGATCCGTACTACGCGCAGTACCAGTGGCATCTGAACAGCGCCACCGGTGGCATCAATGCACCGGCTGCGTGGGATGTGGGTGCCGGCGAAGGCGTGGTGGTGGCGGTGCTGGACACCGGCATCCTGCCGCAGCACCCGGACTTTGCCAGCGGCGCGCTGCTGCCCGGCTACGATTTCATCAGTGATGCGGAAACGTCGCGTCGTGCGACCGACGAACGCGTCCCCGGTGCGCTGGACATGGGCGACTGGGTCGAGAACGACAACGAATGCTACGACGGCTCGCTGGCCGAAGACAGCTCGTGGCACGGCACGCACGTGGCAGGCACCATCGCCGAAGCGACCAACAACGCGCTCGGCATGGCCGGCGTGGCGCACAAGGCCAGCGTGCTGCCGGTGCGCGTGCTGGGCAAGTGCGGTGGCTACCTGTCCGACATCGCCGATGCGATCACCTGGGCATCAGGCGGCACCGTCACTGGCGTTCCGGCCAATACGACCCCGGCCGACATCATCAACATGAGCCTGGGTGGCGGCTCGGCCTGTGATCCGCTGTACCAGGACGCGATCAATGGCGCGGTTTCGCGCGGCACCCTCGTGGTGGTCGCGGCCGGCAATTCGGCCTCCAACGCGGCCAACTTCCGCCCGGCCAGCTGCAGCAACGTGATCGCAGTCGGTGCGAGCCGCATCACCGGCGGCATCGCCTCCTATTCCAACTTCGGTACGGTTGTAGACCTGTCCGGCCCGGGCGGCGGTGGCGGTGTCGACGGCAACCCGGGCGGCTACGTGTGGCAGGCCGGTTACAACGGCACCACCACCCCGACCTCCGGTGCCTACAGCTACATGGGCATGGCCGGCACCTCGATGGCATCACCGCATGTCGCCGGCGTGGCCGCCCTGGTACAGGGCGCGCTGGCCGATGCGGATCGCGATCCGCTGACCCCGGCAGAGATGGAGACGCTGCTCAAGCAGACCGCGCGCGCGTTCCCGGTCACCATCCCGGCCGGTACGCCGATCGGAACCGGCATCGTCGATGCCAAGGCGGCCCTGGATGAAGCATTGAAGGAGCCGTGCACCGAAAACTGCGCACCGCCTGCCACTCCGCTGACCAACAAGGTGGCCGTGGCCGGCATCGCCGGCGCCAGCGGCAGCGAGAAGCTGTACAGCTTCGTCGCCACGGCCGGCAAGCCGGTCAGCTTCGTCACCTACGGCGGCACCGGCAATGTGTCGCTGCACGTGGGCGCGGACACCGGCACCTCGACCGTGGTGTACACCGCCAAGTCGACCCGTGCAGGCAATGCCGAAACCGTGCGCATCACTGCGCCGGTGGCTGGCACCTACTACGTGAAGCTGGCCGGTGACGCGGCGTTCTCCGGTGTCTCGCTGCTCGCCACGCAGTAAGCCATCACGTTGATGTAGACGGCCCGCCAGCTTGCTGGCGGGCCTTTTTTATTTGACGCAATCGAGATTTTCCCGCGCTGAACGGCTGTGACCGACGGCGAACTGCTAAAGTCTGGACGATTGCAGGCGAGGCACTTTGTGAACGCAGTAGCCGACCAGGTCAACGTGGACACCATCGAAATGTCGCTGATCGACGCGCTGCTCCTGCGCGGACGGCTGAAGGATGCCGATCTGGTCCGCGCCCGCACCCTGCACGCCGAATCCGGTGGCAGCCTGCTGTCGCTGCTGGTCCGCCTGGGTCTGGTTTCCGAACGCGACCAGGCGCAGGTCAGTGCCGAGGTGCTCGGCGTGCCGTTGCTGGATGCGCGACAGATGCCGGAAACACCCCCGTCGTCGCTGGTCGATGCGTTGCCGGTGACGCTGCGCTTCCTCAAACAGTTCCACGTCTGTCCGGTTTCGCTGGATGAACAGGGCCTGCTGCTGTGGCAGGCCGACGTGCATGATCCGTATCCCTGCCAGGCCATCAGCCTGGCCATGGGCGTGGACGTGCACCCGCGGGTCGGGCAGCGTTCGGAGATCGACGACCAGATCGAGCGCTGGTTCGGCCAGGGCCGCAGCGCCATGGGCGCGATCGTTGAAACCGCAGATGGCGAAGGGGCGGCGGTGGATGACATCGAGCACCTGCGCGACCTCGCCTCCGAAGCACCGGTGATCCGGCTGGTGAACCTGGTCATCCAGCGTGCGGTGGAACTGCGCGCCTCGGACATCCACGTCGAACCCTTCGAAACGCGCCTGAAGGTGCGCTACCGCGTCGACGGCGTGCTGATCGACGGGGAAAGCCCGCCGTCCAACCTCACCGCTGCGGTGATCAGCCGCATCAAGATCATGGCGCGGCTGAACATCGCAGAACGTCGCCTGCCGCAGGATGGCCGCATCATGCTGCGCGTGCAGGGCAAGGAGCTGGACCTGCGCGTCAGCACCGTGCCTACCGCGCATGGCGAAAGCGTGGTAATGCGCCTGCTGGACCGCGAAACCGTGGTGTTCGACTTCCAGCGCCTCGGCTTCACCGACGAATTCCTGCCGGCATTCCGCAAGGTGCTCGATCAGCCGCACGGCATCCTGCTGGTCACCGGGCCGACCGGTTCGGGCAAGACCACCACGTTGTATACGGCGTTGAGCCAGCTCAATACCGCCGACGTCAAGATCATCACCGTCGAAGATCCGGTCGAGTACCAGATCGAAGGCATCAACCAGATCCAGGCCAAGCCGCAGATCGGGCTGGACTTCGCCAATGCGCTGCGCAGCATCGTGCGCCAGGATCCGGACATCATCATGATCGGCGAAATGCGCGACCTGGAAACCGCGCGCATCGCGATCCAGTCCGCGCTCACCGGCCACCTCGTGCTGTCCACGCTGCACACCAACAACGCGGCCGGTGGCATCACCCGCCTGCTGGACATGGGCGTGGAGGACTACCTGTTGACCTCCACCATCAACGGCATCCTGGCCCAGCGCCTGGTGCGCCGGCTGGAGCCGACCCATGCCGAACGGTACCCGGCCTCGCCGGAGGAAATCGAACGCTTCGACCTGCGTCGGCTGCAGCCGGAAGGCACCATCCATCTCTATCGTCCGCGGCCATCGGCGCTGGCGCCCACCGGGTACCTGGGGCGCACCACGATCGTCGAATTCCTGGTCATGAACGATGAACTGCGGCGCGCGGTGATGCGCCGCGACGGCATGGGTGAAATCGAACGCATCGCCCGCAGTGGCGGCATGCGCACCATGTACGAAGATGGCCTGCTGAAGGCGCTGGCCGGCCAGACCACGCTGGAAGAAGTCCTGCGCACCACCGAGGAAAGCTGAGCATGCCGGTGTTCCGATACAAGGCACTGGATGCGCAGGGTGAAGTTGTGGATGGCCAGATGGAAGCGGCCAGCCAGGCCGAACTGGTGGTCCGGCTGCAGGAGCAGGGCCACCTGCCGATGGAAACCCGCCTGGCCAGCGAAGGCGGCCTGGAGGCGGGGCGCCTGCGCGGCCTGTTCAAGCAGCGCCCGTTCCAGGGTGCCGCGCTGCTGCAGTTCACCCAGCAGTTGTCCACGCTGCTAGGTGCCGGCCAACCGCTGGACCGCGCCCTGACCATCCTGCTCAGCCTGCCCGAAGACGAACGCTCGCGGCGCGTGGTCAGCGAGATCCGCGACACCGTGCGTGGCGGCGCATCGTTGTCCAGTGCGCTGGAGCGTCAGCACGGACTGTTCTCGCGCCTGTACATCAACATGGTGCGCGCCGGCGAAGCCGGTGGCAGCCTGCACGACACGCTGCAGCGGCTGGCCGATTACCTGGAACGCAGCCGCGCGCTGCAGGGCAGGGTGGTCAATGCACTGATCTACCCGGCGATCCTGCTGGTGGTGGTCGGCGGGGCACTGCTGTTCCTGCTCGGCTACGTAGTGCCGCAGTTCGCGCAGATGTACGAAAGCCTGGATGTCACCCTGCCGTGGTTCACCCAGCTGGTGCTGCAGCTGGGCCTGCTGGTGCGTGATGGCTGGATCTTCTTCATCGTGGTGCCGGCGCTGCTGGCCTGGTTGGGGGAACGCAAGGCGCGGCAGCCCGCGTTCCGGCTGGCGCTGGATGGCTGGCTGCTGCAGCGCAAGGGTATCGGTGGCCTGCTCGGCAAACTGGAGACCGCGCGGCTGGCCCGCACCCTGGGCACCCTGCTGCGCAATGGCGTGCCATTGCTGGCGGCGCTGGGCATCGCGCGCAACGTGCTGGGCAACCGCGCGCTGGCCGCCGACATCGACCTGGCCGCCGATGAAGTCAAGAACGGCAACGGCCTTTCCGCCGCGCTGGCACGTGGCAAGCGCTTCCCCCGCCTGGCGTTGCAGATGATCCAGGTCGGCGAGGAATCCGGTGCACTGGATACCATGCTGCTGAAGACCGCCGACACCTTCGAGCAGGAAACCGCACGCAGCATCGACCGCATGTTGTCGGCGATGGTGCCGGCGATCACCCTGGTGCTGGCCTCGGTGGTGGGGCTGGTGATCATCGCCGTGCTGGTACCGATGTACGACCTGACCAATGCCATTGGCTGACCCTGTTTTCCCCGTGGAAAGGAACCCCTGACGATGCGACACCGTCCCCTGAAAGCTTTTACCTCCGCTCGCCGCCAGTCCGGCATGAGCCTGCTGGAGATCATCATCGTCATCGTGCTGATCGGCGCGGTGCTCACCCTGGTGGCCAGCCGCGTGCTGGGCGGTGCCGACCGCGGCAAGGCGAACCTGGCCAAGGCCCAGGTGCAGACCGTTGCCAGCAAGATCGACAACTACCGCCTGGACACCAATCGCCTGCCTGGCAAACTGGATGAACTGGTCACCGCGCCCAGTGGCGTGAACGGATGGATGGGCCCCTACGCGAAAGCATCGGACCTGGACGATCCATGGGGCCGGCCGCTGGATTACCGTGCCCCCGGCGAGAGCCAGGACTATGACCTGATCAGCCTGGGAAAGGATGGCAAGCCGGGTGGCACCAGTTTCGATGCGGACATCCGCTACGAACAGTGATGCAGCGAAGGGCCCGCACATGCCGGGGCTGAGCCGCCTTCACCTGCAGCCGATGCCCGCGTGCCACCCGCGCGTGGGCGGCATGTCGCTGCTGGAAATGCTGCTGGTCATCGCGCTGATCGCACTGGTCGGGCTGGTCACCGGCGGCATGTTCGCGCGTGGCATGTCCGGCGCCCAGCTGCGCAATGCCGGCAAGGAGCTGGCCAGCCAGCTGCGCCTGACCCGCGCCGAAGCCATCGCGCGTGGTTCCGTGCAGCGCTTCGTCATCGAGCCGCGTGCGCGCCGCTGGGAAGGAGCGGGCGGACGCAGCGGCAGCCTGCCCGAATCGTTGCAGGTGAGCTTCGAGGGGGCCGCGCAGCTTCAGCCGGGCGCAGGGCGCGGCGCGATCGAGTTCCACCCCGATGGCGGCTCCAGTGGTGGCCGGATCGTGCTGAAGCGAGGAGACGCCCGGTGGCGCATCGACGTGGGATGGCTGACCGGCGAAGTACGCTCCGCTCCGGATGCACCCCCGTGACACGCGCCCGGTACGCAATGCGGGTACGTCGCCGCGTGGGCGGTTTCACCCTGCTCGAAGTACTGGTGGCGTTCGCGCTGCTTGCCATCGCGTTGACTTTGCTGCTGGGTACCCTGTCCGGCGCCGCGCGACAGGTCGGGCAGGCCGATGTGCGCACCCGCGCGGTGCTGCACGCACAGTCCCTGCTGACCAGCGTGGGCATCGAGTCGCCGCTTCGCGAAGGCCAGCAGCAGGGTCGCTGGGAGCAGGGCCGTTACCAATGGCAATTGCAGGTACGTCCCTACGTGGAAGCCCGTGATACGCCCGTGCCGCCCACACAGGCGCAGGCATCGGCCGGCCCGCGCCTGGTGGAGCTTGAACTGCAGGTGCGCTGGACCCAGCCGCGCGCCGGTGAACTGCGCTGGCGCACGCTGCGCCTGTTGCCGCCGATGCTGGAGGCAAGCCCATGAATCATCGCGCGTCAGGCTTCACCCTGATCGAAGTATTGCTGGCCACCGCGCTGCTGGCCGCCGGGCTCGCGTTGGCCTTTGTCACCGTGCGTTCGGCAATGACCATCAGCCAGCGTGGCGAGGCAGTGGCGGCTGACAACGAGCGCATGCGTGCGGTGCAAGGTCTGTTGCGACGGCAGTTGAGCCAGGCGCTGCGCAGTCGCATCGAGCCAGCCGATCCTGCGCGGGAACCGCTCTATTTCATTGGTGAAGCGCAGCGCCTGCGCTTTGTTTCCGAGGTCCCGGGCTACCTCGGGCGCGGTGGATCCTACGTGCATGACCTGCAGGTGGTGCGCAGCGGGCAGGGCGTGCGGCTGCAGCTGGGGCTGGTGATGGTGCAGGACGGCGTGCAGATCCAGGAGCGTCCCCCGCGCGCGCCGGAGCCGCTGGCCGATGGCCTGCGCCAGGTGACGCTGCGCTACCGCGGCCGCGACGAAACCAGTGGCGGATTGAGCGACTGGGTGGACGCGTGGCCGGATACGCGCCGTCCGCCGTTGCTGGTTTCCGTGCAGGTGCAGCCGCTGCGCGGACCGGCGTGGCCGGAGCTGCGCGTGGCGCTGGAAAACGGCGGCCAGGAGCAGGCGCGATGACCGCCGTGCAAGCCCGTCCCCAGCGCGGTGCGGCACTGGTGCTGGTGCTGTGGCTGATTGCCTTGCTGACCGCGCTGGTCGGCGCCTTCGCCTTGTCAGCGCGTATCGAGCAACTGCAGCAGCGGGTGCAGGACGACACCGGTCGTGCGCAGGAAATCGGCCGTGCGGGGGTGGCGTATGCCATGTCCCGGCTGCGCGCCGATTCCGCGCGCCCCCCTTGGCAGCCCGATGGACGGCCGTATCGTTGGCAGTTCGACGGTGCGAAGGTGGATATCCGGATTGAAGACGAAGGCGGCAAGATCAACCTGAACCTGGCCGACGCCGCCTTGCTCGAGGGCTTCCTGCGCGCGCTGCAGGTCGACCCGCAGCAGGCAACGCAGCTGGCCGGTGCGATCATCGACTGGCGCGACGCCGATGACCTCAGCCCCGCAGGAGGCGGCGCCGAACTGGGCGACTATGTCGCCGCCGGCCTGCCGTACGGCCCGCGCAACGCCCGCTTCGAGACCCTTGGCGAGCTGCAGCGGGTGCTGGGAATCAGCCCGTCGCTGTACCGCCAGATGCGCCCGATGTTGACCCTGCACAGCCGCCAGTCACGCCCGGACGGACGCTTCGCGCGCGGCCCGGTGTTGACCGCGCTGGGCCTGGATGCCGCCCTGGTGCTGGCCCAGCGGGAGCAGGAATGGAGCGGCGCCGACGATCCGTCGCGTCCCGCCTCTATTGCCACCGGCAGTGGCACCTATAGTATCGACTGTCGGGTCACGGATGACCGGGGTCGCATCGCCAGCAGCCGGGCCGTGGTGCGCAATGCCCAGAGCGTGGCGATGGGGCGGGCTTACACAGTGCTTGAATGGGAACAGGGAATGGCATCGCAATGACAGCGTGGCAGCAAGGATTCAGGCAGGTAACGGCGCAGGTAGCGCCGCGAGCCAGCCATTTCCTGCACTGGTGGCGGACTTCACTGCTGGCCTGGTTGCCGGCCCGCTGGCAGTGGGCGCTGGGCTGGGCGCCAGCGCGGCTGCTGCTGCGGCAACAGGATGACCAGTTGCACCTGGAACGTGAGATCGGCACCCAGCGGCTGGCGGTGGCCACGCTGCCATGGCCGTGCCAGGCCGCCGCGCTGGCCACCGCACTGCCGCCGCGCCTGCAGCGCCTGCCGCGTTACTGGCTGTTGGATGGCGGCCAGGTGCTGCGCCGCACGCTGCGGGTTCCGGCTGCTGCAGCGGGTCGCCTGCTGGACGTGATGGGCTTCGAAATCGATCGGCAGACCCCATTCACCGCCGACCAGGTGAGCCACGACGTACGCCTGTTGGGTGATGCCGGCGCCGGCCAGCTGGATGTCGAGCTGGTGGTCCTGCCACGCGTGCGCCTTGAGCAGTGGCAGCAGGACGTGGGCAGCTGGGCCGATGCAGTCAGTGGCATCGACGTGATGGATCGCGCTGGTGAACCGTTGAAGGTGAACCTGCTGCCGCCTCCGTTGCGCCGACACATGCGCAATCCCCAGCTGCGGCTGGAGCTGCTGCTGGCGGTGGCCGCGCTGGTGATGTTGCTGCTGGCGGGCAGCCAATTGCTGCATAACCGCGAGCAGGCCGCCGATACGCTGCGAGCGGAGGTCGAGCGCAGTGCGCGCAACGCACGTGGCGTGGCCGATGAACGCGCGCGCCTGCAGGCGCTGGTGGATGGGGCACGCTTCCTTGACCAGGAGCGCGACAAGCGACCGACGATGCTGGCGGTATGGAATGAACTGAGTCGGAAGCTGCCCGATGGCAGCTTCCTTGAGAAGATCGGCGTGGAGAACCAGCAACTGCAGTTGATCGGGCTGAGCCGCGAGGCCAACCAGCTGGTGCCGCTGCTGCAGCAGTCAGCGCTGTGGCAGCGGGTGAACCTGACCGGCGTGCTGCAGGCCGATGGAACCGCAGGCGGACGTGACCGCTTCACCTTGACCGCCGAGCTGCGTGCTTCGGCCAACGCTGCCGCCGCCATGGCGAAGAAGGGAGCGGCCGATGCCGGTGCAAACGACGCCCCGTGACCGCTGGCTGGCACTGGCGCTGCTGCTCGCCGTGCTGGCGCTGGCCTACCTGCTTCTGGTCCACCCCTTCTTTACCGTGCCCTGGCGCGCGATCGACCAGGAGATCGTCGCACTGCAGGAACGCCAGCACCGCGTGCAGGTACAGATCGACCAGCGACCGGAGGTGAGCGCGCGCCTGCAGCAGGTGCAGCAGGCGCTGCGTGAGCGTCCTGGCTTCCTGCCCGAAGCCACCGCCGAGGCCGCGGCGGCGGCATTGTCCTCGCGCGTCCAGGACGCGGTGCTGTCGGCCAGCCCGGGCAACCGCGGCTGCGTGGTCAGCAATCGCACGCCGATGCCGGACAACCGTACCGAGGCCAGCTATGTCCGGGTCGCCTTGCAGGTCAGGTTGCGCTGTGGCGTGGATGAAACGGCCAGCGTGCTGCACGCGCTGGAAACCGGGGCGCCACGCCTGTTCGTGGAAAACCTCAACATGCTTGCACAGCGCTTCCAGCAGTCCACCGAGGAAGCCGGTACCGGCCTTGACGTGTCCTTCGAGCTGATCGGTTATCTGCAGCCGGGAATCGCTGATGCCGGCGCGGCCCCTGGCTCTGTGGGAGACGAAGAAGCGGCAGCGGCGGCAACGGAGATGGCGCCCGCGCCGGCCACCGACGAGGTCGATGCTGCCGGCAGCCCCCCTGCCGACGTGGAGCAGACCGATGCAGAGTGAGCGCTTCAGCCTGCGCGGCGCGATCCTGCTGGGGCTTGCCCTGCTGGCGGCGGCGGGCTGGTTGGCCACGGTGCTCGGTGCGGGTACCCGCATCCGTGGCGAAGACAACAGCGAGGTGGCGGCGCCCCGCCTGCCGACACTTCCCGATGCTGCGGCTGATCCGATGGCCGCACCGTCCAGTTACAGCGCCATCACCGAGCGTCCGGTATTCGCCGAAGACCGCCGGCCGCATCCGTTCCGCCTGGGGGGGCAGCAGCAGGCCACGCCCGGTGGTGCATTGCGTTTGACCGGCGTACTGCTCAGCGGCAGCTTCGGCATGGCCACGCTGTCCGGCGACAACAACCGTTCGCTGCGCCTGCGCCTCAATGGCGAGGCGCTCGAAGGCTGGCAGCTGCTGGCGCTTGAGCCGCGCCGCGCGACCGTACTTGGCCCCGACGGTGCGCAGGTGCTGGAACTGGCGGTGTTCGATGGCCAGGGCGGGCAACCACCCACCCAGCTACGCGATCCGCGAGCCCCCGCCGGCGCGGCACGGCCGGGCATCCCCGTGCCGCCCCCCGCCGCCGCTGCGGCGCGCGCAGGGCAGCCGAGCCCGGCGGTGGTTCCTGCAGCTGCTGCGCCCACGCCTGCCGCCAATGAAGCGCCTGCCCACCAAGGGCCCAGCGAAGAGCAGATGCGCGCCATCCGCGAACGCATCCGTGCCCGCCGCGAGCAACTTCAGCAGCAGCAACAGCAACGCCAGTCGACGCCGCCCCCCGGCGGCGCTGCCAACCCTTAGAGTGAAAGCATGAACCTGCGTTTCCCCAGCTGCTCTTTCGCCCTCGCCCTGCTGGTCGGTTGCACGACGGTGCCCACGCCGGACGTGCAGCGCAAGGCGCGTTTCGACACCAGCATCAGCACCCCGACCGAGACCCTCGAGACGGAAGAGCAGGGCGCGCCCAAGGCCGTGATCCGCCGCGGCACCGGCACGATGATCAACCGTAGTGCCGCAGCGGCGCGGTCACCTGCGCTGGCGCAGGCCAGCAACGGCGATGCCACGTTCAATTTCGAAGGCGAGTCGCTGCATGCGGTGGTCAAGGCCATCCTGGGCGATCTGCTGGGACAGAACTACGTCATCGCGCCTGGCGTGCAGGGCACGGTGACGCTGGCCACGCCCAAGCCGGTGTCCGGCGCGCAGGCGCTCAACCTGCTGGAGATGGTGCTGGGCTGGAACAACGCCCGCATGGTCTACAGCGGTGGCCGCTACAACATCGTCGCCGCCGACCAGGCGCTTGCCGGTACGGTGGCGCCGAGCACCGCGCCAGCGGCCAATGCACGTGGATTCGAAGTGCGCGTGATACCGCTGCAGTACATCTCCGCCACGGAGATGAAGAAAGTGCTGGAGCCCTACGCGCGGCCCAACGCGATCGTGAATGTTGACAGCGGACGCAACGTCATCACCCTGGGCGGCACGCGGCAGGAACTGGAAAACTACCTGCACACCGTGCAGATCTTCGACGTCGACTGGTTGTCCGGCATGTCGGTGGGCGTGTTCCCGATCAGTTCCGGAAAGGCCGAACAGGTCTCGGCCGATCTGGAAAAGATCTTCGGCAAGGACAGCGAGACCCCCAGCGCGGGGATGCTGCGCTTCCTGCCGCTGGAAAATGCCAATGCCGTGCTGGTGATCACCCCGCAGGTGCGCTACCTGGACCAGATCCAGCAGTGGCTGGATCGCATCGATACCGCCGGTGGTGCGCCGCGGCTGTTCTCCTACGAACTGCGTTACGTCAAGGCGCGCGATCTTGCCGAACGGCTGGCGGAGGCCTTCGGCAGCAGCGGCAGCGGTCGTGGAGGCGACAGCGGCGCCTCGCTGGCACCGGGTGGCACCAGCTCGCGGATCGACGGGGGCGACAGCCGCGCGCAGGACGCCGGACTGGACAGCAGTGCGCTGGGTACCTCCGGCAGCGGCGCCGGCCAGGGTGGTTCTTCGATGAACCTGCCGCAGCGCCAGTCAGGCAACGCCAGCGTCACCCTGGAGATCGCAGGTGACACGGTCGGCGTGTCCGCCGTGGAAGAAACCAACACCCTGCTGGTGCGCTCCACGCCGCAGGCCTGGCGATCCATCCGCGAGGTGGTGGAAAAGCTGGACGTGATGCCGATGCAGGTGCATATCGAAGCCCAGGTCGCCGAGGTCAGGCTGACCGGTGAGTTGAGCTATGGCGTGAACTGGTACTTCGAGAACGCCGTGCAGGGCGCCGGGTATACCGGCGCGGTGGGCGGGGCCACGCTGCCCAATGCGGCAGGCCGCGACATCTGGGGGACCTTCTCCGGTGCGGTCACCGGCGGCAGCGGACTGGGCTGGACCTTCCTCGGGCGCAATGCCGCCGCGGTGGTCAGCGCACTGGACAAGGTGTCCGACGTCCGGCTGCTGCAGACGCCCTCCATCTTCGTCCGCAACAACGCCGAAGCGACCCTCAACGTGGGTGAGCGGGTGCCGATCACCAGCACCTCGTTCAACAGCGGCGTGGGCGGTGGGACCTACGGCCAGGTGCAGTACATCGATACCGGCGTGATCCTGAAGGTGCGGCCACGGGTGACCCGTGATGGCACGGTGTTCCTGGATATCGTGCAGGAGGTGAGCAACGCCGAGGCGGTCGCCAGCAACTGCGACCAGGCCAGCGGCGGCTGCAATCCGCGCATCTCCACGCGCAAGCTGGCCACCGAAGCGGCGGTGCAGAGCGGCGATACGATCATGCTCGCCGGACTGACCACCGACTCCGGCATCGACAGCAGCAGCGGCATCCCCGGCCTCAGTCGTATTCCGGTGCTTGGCGCGCTGTTCGGCAGCAAGGGGCGCAACAGCGGGCGCTCGGAAGTCATCGTGCTGTTGACCCCGACCATCGTCCGCAACGGCCAGGAATCGCGCGACCTGACCGACGAATACAGCCGCCGCTTCCGGGCGATGGAGCCGATCAACACCCCGCGCGCGAAGTAAGTCACGACAAGGACGGTCGCACTGCGGCCGTCTTGCTTGCTACGCTGGCCGCACATGGCCGTGGCAACCGCCCGCCGTGCATCCACCAGCGGAGGCGGGATGGGGGCGATCGTGTTGTTGCCGTTGGGCGTGGACGACTCGGCGTTGGACCGCTGCCTGGCGGCCCTGGATGCAGGCACGCCGCCTGGTACCGCCGTATGGTTGGCCGATGACGCACAGGCCGGTCCGCGTGCGCAGGCCGTAGTAGAACACTGGCTGGCCCACACGCCGCTGCAGGCCGAGTACACGCGGCGTGCGCGGCCGTTGGGTGAAGTGGCCCATCTGGATGAGATGCTGCGCGCCTGCGCGGGGCTGGACGTGGCAGTGCTGGCGCCGGACAGCGTGCCGGGACCGGGCTGGCTGGACCAGCTGCAGGCCTGCTTCGCACGGGATGCCTCGATCGCCACGGCGACGCCGTGGTGCAACGCCGGCGAGACCGTTGCATGGCCACGGATGGGAGAGGTCAATGCCATGCCCGACGCGCTTGAAACCCTGTCCCAGGCATGTGCCGACATGCCGCCCAGGTATCCGGAACTGCCCTCGGCGGTGACCCATGCGGTGCTGGTGCGGGGCACGGCGCGGCAACGTGCGGGCGGACTGGACGCGGACAGTTACGGCGGCTGGAGCGCGGCGCTGATCGACCTGGGATTGCGCATGGCCGGACTGGGGTGGCGCAACGTGCTGTGCGAGACCGCCTTCGTCGCCCGCGCTGACGAGGGTGGCCACGCCCCGGGGGACCTGGAAGCGCTGGCCAGTCGCTGGCCGGCGTGGACGCCGCGGCTGGCCGATTTCCTGATGCACGATCCGCTGCATGCCGCACGCGAGGACCTGCAGCTTCGCTACCAGCGCGCGATAATGCCGAAGGCGCAGGGCGATCTGTTCGGCGTCGCCCCGCCGCCGCAGGAGCCGCCCGTTTGAACCCCGCCATCGTCGCCGTCGTCGTCACCTACCAGAGCAGCACGACCATCGAGGACTGCCTGCAGCGCCTGCGCGACGCGCGCGGCATCGCCGAGATCCGCGTGGTGGACAACGGATCGATCGACGACACGGTGGATATCCTGCAGCGGCATGCCAGCCATGACCCGCGCGTGCGCTTCATCGCCAACCCGGACAACCCCGGTTTCGCTGCCGCCAACAACCAGGGCGCCGGCGATTCCAGCAGCCCGTGGCTGGCCTTCATCAACCCTGACGTGATGGTGGAAGCGGAGACCCTGGCCCTGCTGTGCGAGCGCGCGCAGGCGCTGGGCGACTGCCTGCTGGGCGTGGAGCAGGTCGATGAGAACGGCCGTGCCGACGATGCGGTGCGCCGTCGCGACCCTGACTTCCTGGCCATGCTGCGCTCGCCCGGGAGCGGGTCGAAGCTGGCCATCGCACGTGATCCCAGCGTGGCGATGCAGCGCGTGCCGGCGATTTCCGGTGCGGTGATGCTGATGCCGCGCGTGCTGTTCGAACGCATTGGCGGTTGGGACGCCGGCTACCGGCTGCATGCTGAAGACCTCGACCTGTGCCGTCGCGTGCGTGAGGCCGGCGGCGTGGTGGCCATCGCCAACGATCTGCAGGTGCTGCACGTACGTGGCGTCTCCAGCCGCTCGCGGCCATTCTTCGTGGAATGGCACAAGCATCGTGGGCTGTGGCGATATTTCCAGCGCTTCGAAGCGCGGCAGCGCAGCCTGCCGGTGCGGGTGGCAGTGTGGGGGGCGATATGGGCGCACGCGGTATTGCAGGTGCCCAGGCTGCTGCGAGCGGCGTAGCCCCTCGTGGTTGGTTGCCTGGTTTGGGTTGGCTGGTTTGGCGCCGGGTGGGTGGGTCATGCAGGACACGCCGTGAATCCATCCATGGAGGCTCGCTGTTCGCATCCATGCGAACAGACGGTCCTGCATGACCCCCCCCCCCCGGGCCCCGGCACG
>NZ_JACSQS010000024.1:34073-43900 GCF_014836545.1 Stenotrophomonas lacuserhaii | reverse complement strand
CCCCCCCCCCCCCCCCCCCCCCCCCCCCCCCCAACCCGCAGCCCTGCAGCCCTTGACGTTGCCGTCGCCGTTGCCTGCGCTTCAAGCCGTGCGCAGCACAACAAACCCCTCAGATCGACTCGCCGAACGCTTTGGCCAGGTTGCGGTAGGCCTCGGCCTGGGCCTCATCGCTGGCCGCCGGCGCCACGATCTCCAGCTCAACGATCTGGTCACCGTCCGGGTTGCCCGGCAAGCCCCGGCCGCGCCGGCGCAGCCTGCGCCCGGCATCGGATCCAGCGGCCACCTTCAGTTCCACCGCACCGCCCAGCGTCGGCACGCTGATGCTGGTGCCCAGCGCCGCCTGCCACGGCGTCACCTGCAGGGTGTACAGGATGTTGCGACCGTCCACTTCGAACTGCGGGTGCGCGGCATATTCCACTTCCAGCAGCAGGTTGCCGCCGTCGGTGCCCTGCCCGCCCAGCCGGATCACCTGGCCCGGCTTGATGCCCTTGGGCACGCGCACGTCCAGCTGGCGGCCGTTGACCGTGATCCGCAGCGTATCGCCGTTGTAGGCCGCTTCCAGCGGGACGGAAAGCTTGGCCCGGGTATCGCGCTGCGGGGCATGGCCGCCACTGCTGAAGCCCGGACCCGGGCCACGCCCGGCGCCGCCGCGCTGGCGTGCGAACAGGCTTTCGAAGAAATCGCTGAAGCCGCCGTTGGCACCGCCTGCGCCGCCACCGAACACTTCCTCGAAATCGAAGCCACCGCCGCCGCCGTAGTTGGGCGGGACATTGAACTCCTCGCCCGGACGATAGCCCTGGGCCTTGAGCTGGTCATACGCCGCGCGCTTCTGCGGATCGCGCAGCGCCTCGTACGCCTCGTTGATGCCCTTGAACTTTTCTTCCGCCCCGGCTTCCTTGCTGACATCCGGGTGGTACTTGCGCGCCAGCCGCCGGTAAGCGGTCTTGATTTCCGCGTCGCCCGCGCTGGGTTCCACGCCCAGCGTGGCGTAGTAATCCTTGAATTCCATCGTGCTACCTCGATTGATCCGTCGGCACCGGGGGCGCCAACCCGCGCCTATTCTAGCGGCTGCCGTGTGCAGGCCCGGACGGTGTCTGCCCCGTTGCCCAGCAGATCGGGTGTGCACGCGGGATTTTCAATCCGTTGACACGGCCCTTCCACCGACATGCCTACGCTACTTGTTTACCAGGAGCCCACCCATGAGCATCCACGCTGGCGACCCGATCCCCGAAGTCACGCTGAAACGGATCCGCGACGGCGTGGAGACGGTGGACACCAAAGCCCTGTTCGACGGCCGCAAGGCGGTGTTGTTCGCCGTGCCCGGTGCCTTCACCCCGACCTGCTCGGCCCGTCACCTGCCCGGCTTCATCGAACACTTCGCCGAATTCCGCCAGCGCGGCATCGACGTGTACTGCGTGGCAGTCAACGACCCGTTCGTGATGAAGGCGTGGGGCGAAAACCAGCACGTCCCCGATGGCTTGCTGATGCTGTCCGATGGCAACGGCGAACTGGCCCGCGCGCTCGGGCTGGAAGTCGACGCCAGCGCGTCCGGCATGGGCATGCGCTCGCGTCGTTTCGCCCTGTACGTGGAGGACGGCACGGTACGCGAAGCCTGGATCGACGCCCCCGGCGCGTTCGAGGTGTCATCGGCCGAGCATGTACTGGCGCACCTGCCGCACTGATCAACGCGCCACCGCAACCAACGAAGGAGAACCGGCCAGCCATGTCAAAGCCAGCCAAGCAACCGCATCCCGCCCATCCTGCCGGCATCAGTGATCGCCAGATCCTGCGCGACAACGCCCGGCGCAATATCGAAGATGGTGCGATCACCGATACCTACAACGCCGACCGCAAGGCGGTCATCCAGTTGCTCAACGATGCGCTGGCCACCGAATACGTGTGCGTGCTGCGCTACTACCGCCACTACTTCATGGCCAAGGGCATGCTCGCCGATGCGGTCAAGGCCGAGTTCCTGGAGCATGCCCAGCAGGAGCAGGCACACGCCGGCAAGCTGGCCGAACGCATCGTCCAGCTGGGCGGCGAGCCGGACTTCAACCCGGACACCCTGACCGCACGTTCGCATGCCGAGTACAAGGAAGGCACCGACCTGCGCGACATGGTGCGCGAGAACCTCATCGCCGAGCGCATCGCCATCGACAGCTACCGCGAAATGATCAACTTCGTCGGTGACAAGGACACCACCACCAAGCGCATCCTGGAAGAGATCCTGGCCCAGGAAGAAGAGCACGCCGACGAGTTCGCCGACCTGCTGGATGGCTGGATAGGCAAGTAGACCGCCCTCAGCGCACCACGTTGAACCGCACCTGGGTCCAGGCCCCATCGCTGGCCAGTGCGGTCAACGTATGCCGTCCCGGCTGTTCAAAGCGCTGGCTGAAAGGCTGGGCGCCGCGGGTGCGGGCGACCCAGCGGCCGTCCAGCAGCCAGTCGATGTCGTGCTCGCTGCCCAATGCGCGCAGCTGCAGGCGCACGCCATCGACGGCACCCGGTGCGCGTGCCACCGACACGCCGTCGTTGAGCCCATCGATGTGCAGGGCAATGCTGGCCTGGCGCCCGTCGTCGCGGCAATCCGGCGCCAGCGCAGGCAATTGCGAGGCCTCACGTGCCGCCTGCGGCAACCACGGTGACAGCAGCGCCGGCCATCGCGCGACCTCGCGCTCTTCCACGTGGTGCGGCGCGCTGCAATCTGCGGACAGCCGCCGGCCGCTCTGCGCGTCAGCCTGGTAGCGCTGCCGCCCCGGCTGCCAGCGCCGCGCATCGCGCTCGGCGAAGGTCGGTGGCAGGTTGCCGTCGAGCAACCACGCGCTCAGTCGCCGCTGGCACAGTCCATCGGGCAGTTCGCTGGCCAGGCCACCGGTCGGCCAGCACACATCGGCCTGGCTGACGGTAGCCGGACGCGGCGGTGGGGCGCTGGCGCGGCCCTGCCGTGGCAGGCTGTCGACCACTTCGAGCATCAGCGGCAGTGCAGTCACCGCCCCGTACTGTCCCGGCAATGGCGTACCGTCCGGCCGCCCCACCCAGACTCCCACGGTGTACTGGCGCGTGCTGCCGATCGCCCAGGCGTCGCGATAGCCGTAGCTGGTGCCGGTCTTCCACGCGACCCGTGGCCGCCCCCCGAGGTCGAAGGTATCGGTGCCCTGCCCCGGACGCGGATTGGCCTCCAGCACTTCGCGCACGATCCACGCCGCCCCCGGCGATACCAGCCGGCGATCCAGCACCGGATCCGACCCGGTGTAGCGCACCCGGCCGGCGATGCCATCGCGGTTCAACGCCGCGAACGCGCCGACCAGGTCCTCCAGCCGCGCGCCGGTGCCGCCCAGGATCAACGACAGGTTGGGCGAGCTTCCGCGTGGAAAACGCAGCTGGATCCCGGCATGGGACAGGCGCGCGGCGAAACGCGCCGGCCCGACCCGATCCAGCAGGTCCACCGCCGGCACGTTGAGCGAAAGGCGCAGTGCGGTGGCTGCGCTCACCGGACCATTGAAGGCCTCGTCGAAATTGCCGGGGCGGTAACCGCCGAAACTCTGCGGTGCATCCACCAGCAGGCTTTCCGAGTGGATCAGCCCGTCATCCAGTGCCATCGCGTACAGGAACGGCTTGAGCGTGGAACCCGGCGAACGCCAGGCCTGCACCATGTCCACGTGGCCCAGCCGCTGCCGGTCGCCGAAGTTCAGCGTACCGACGTAGGCGCGTGCCTGCAGGGTCTGGTTGTCGACCACCAGCAGCGCCGCCGACGTCCGCTCGGGCAGCGTGGAAAAGTAGCTGGAAAGCCGGCCCTCCAGCGTACGCTGCAGGTCGATGTCGATGCTGCTTTGGATGCGTGGCTGGCCCGGTTGTGCGGCATGCAGGCGCTGCGCCAGCAAGGCGGCATGCAGGGGCGGACGCAGCGAACGGGTCACCACCGTTTCCACGCGTGCATCCTCCACCTCTTCGGCGGACCAGCGTCCCAGCGAGGCCATCCGTGCCAGCACCTTGTCACGCGCCTGCTGCGCTGCCTGCGGATGGCGGTCCGGACGCAGCCGGCTGGGCGCCTGCGGCAGCACGGCCAGCAGCGCTGCCTCGGCGTGCGAAAGCTGCGCCGCCGGTTTGCCCAGATAGGCCCAGCTGGCCGCTTCGACGCCCTCGATGGTGCCGCCGTAGGGCGCGCGCTCCAGGTACAGGACCAGGATTTCGCGCTTGGACAGGTGCGCTTCCAGCTGCAGCGCGCGCAGCATCTGCTTGATTTTTCCCCACGGCGTGCGCGTGTGCGGATCAAGGATGCGCGCTACCTGCATGGTCAGCGTGGAGCCGCCCGACACGATGCGCCCCTGCCCGATCATCTGCGTGCTGGCCCGCAGCAGTGCGACGGGGTTGATGCCGGGATGGCGCCAGAACCAGCGGTCCTCGTAGCCCAGCAGGGCCTGCAGGTACAACGGGGACACCTGCTCGACCGAAGCCGGGTAGCGCCACACGCCTTCGGCATCGGCGAAGGCGCGCAACGGGCTGCCGTCGCGCGCGACCACCAGCGTGCTGGTGTCACGCTGCTTCGGCAACGGCGGCGGGAACGCGAAGTCCAGCAGCAGCGCCGCCAACAGCAGCGCCACGCTGCCCCACCTCAGCCACGGCCACAGCGGCCGCAGGCTGCGCCGCAACCGGCGCAGGCCGCGTTTGATCACTGGCGGCCCCGTCGGCAGGCCGCCGCGTGGCGGCCCGCCCGCCGGCTCACGGTTGCACCACCGTGATCGTGCTCGGGTTGCTGCGGCCAACGCCGCGCAGCTGCGGACGGTACATGTCCTCCACCAGCGACGGCGGCACCGTGTAGGTACCCGGCGTGACTGCGCGCACCAGATAGAACAGCGTCGCCTTGCTGCCACGCGACAGGTTCAGCGCCGCCACGTAGCGATCATCGCGGAACTCCTCGTGCTTCACGTCGGCGGCATCGCCACGTGAACTGATGCCGATGCCATCCACCACCACGTCGGCCCACTGCTTGGCATCACCCAGGTTGAAGTTCTCGATTTCCAGGCCCGCTGGCAGCAGGTCGGTCAGCAGGGCATCAGGCATGCTGCTGTCCGGGGTGACGGTGACGCGCACGATCAGCGCCTCGCCTTCCTTCAACGGACGCGGCGTCCACGGCTTGCCATCGGTGCCGAACCAGCTGCGCTCTACGCCGATCACGCTGTTGTCCGGCGCCGGCGCGGTGCGCGGAATGCCGGCCACGTCGATGCTGGCGAACATCGGTGGCTCGCCGCTGGGCGCGAAGCGCACGCCACTCACCAGCTGCGCGGCATCGAAACTGCGGCCGAACAGGCGGCGCTCGCCGATGCTTTCGGTCTGCGCGCCGATCACCAGCTCACCAGCCACCAGCTTCTTCTGGTTCGCGGCCAGCGCCTTGCCCAGGCGGGCGATGGCCACCTGTTCCTGGGTGCTCAGCCACATCCAGCCACGGTTGCGGCGCGTATCCAGCTCGCGCCCCAGGTCCACCGAACGCGCGTCCCAGGCCGGCTTGGCCAGGTTGTGCTCGTGGGTCAGTGCGATCATCAGCGCGTCATCGCGGATCGCGCTGCCGTAGTCACCGAAGTACGACGGCCGTTCGCTGCTCGGCTTGGCGAAGCCGGCCGTGATGGCCGCCTCGCCGCGCTTGCGGTCACCCTGCAGCGACAACGCCACGCCCAGGTGCACCAGCGGCAGGCCGCCGATGGCCTTGGCCCGTTCGTTGTCATACAGCGTGCGCAGGGTGCCCAGCGGCGCGCGGTTGACCCGCGCCAGCACGTAGCCGGAGTAGGCCTGGTTGGCGAACTTCAGGTTGTCGCGGCGGTCCTGGCCGTAGAACTGGTTGCCGCCGGACAGCAGGTCCTCGCTGAGCCGGTTCAACGCCTTCTGCAGCACGTTGTCGGGCACGGCGAAACCGGCATCGCGGGCATCCAGCAGGAACTCGGTGATGTACGGCGTCAGCCACGGATTGACGTAGCCGTCGTCGCCCCACATGGAGAAGTTGCCGTTGGCTACCTGCATCGAGGCCAGACGACCGAAGGCGCCTTCCATGCGCTCGCGGCGCACCTTGGCATCCAGCCCGTCGGCGCCGAGCATGGCCGAGGTGGCCTGGTCCAGGATCAGCGCGGCGTAGCCCTTGCTGGTGGTCTGCTCGGCGCAGCCATACGGATAGTTCAGCGCGCCCTGCAGCGCGCTGGCGAACGGGATCGGCGGCAGCGGGCTGACCAGCAGGCGCGCGGTCACCGATTCCGGCATCAGCCCGTCCAGCAGGCTGCCATCCAAGCTGACCGCAGCCAGCGGATCCAGCGTGCGTACCTGCGAGCGCAGCACCTGCGGCCACGCCGCGCGCACCGGCAGGTCGTAGCGGCGATCGGCCTTGAAGCCGTTGCCGTCCACCCGCACCCGCACCTTGGCCACGCTGTGCCCTTCGCGCGCACTCAGCGGGAAGCTGAGCGTGGTCTTGGCGTCGGTCGCCAGCTGGACAGAGCGGGTGCCCTCGGCCAGGCTCAGCGGGCCTTCGGTTTCCACCCTCACGTTGAACTGGCCCGGCTTGCCGGTGAAGTTCTGCACGTCCAGGGTGACCGTGCTGCGGTCGCCCGGGGCCAGCACGCGCGGCATGCTGGCTTCGGCCAGCAGCGGGGCGCGGACGACGGTCTCGACATCGCGCTTGCCGTAACTCTCATCGGCATACACCAGCGCCGACACCCGCAGCGTGCCGTTGAAGTCCGGCACCTTCAGCCGGACCCGGGCATTGCCCTTGGCATCGAGCTTCACCGGCCCGGTGAACAGGTCCACGGTCTGCACCCGCGCCGTCGGCCGCTTGGCCTGCGGCAACGCCGCCAGCGCCATGTCGCCACCGAACTTCAGCTTGCCGCTGCTGCCGTCGAAGCTCTCGATGACGCGGCTGTAGATGTCATAGGCATCGATGCCCAGCCGGCGCTGCGCGAAGAAGTGCGCGGCCGCGTCGGGCACCGGGAAGCGGGTGATGTTGAGGATGCCCACGTCCACTGCGGACACGGTCACGTGCGCGACCTTGCCGGCCAGCTGCGGCACGCTGACGGTGACCGGCAGGTCCTGCTCCGGCCGCATCTGCCTGGGCGCCACCAGGCCCACGGCCACCGTGCGCGCCTTGCGGTCCATCGGCACGTGCACCACGCCAACCGCGCGTGCCGGCGTCACCTTGCTCGGTGCGCTGCCGCCGCGGAACACCAGCGCGGTGATGTACACATCGTGGCGCTCCCAATCGGCAGTGACCGGGATCTTGAAGGTGCTGCCCGGCTTGGCGTCGATATCCTGCACGTAGATCATGCGATCGGTTTCCACCATCAGCAGGCCCCGGCCTGCATGCGGCGGCGTCACCGTCACTTCCAGCGTGTCGCCGGCCTTGTAGCCGGTCTTGTCCAGGCCCAGCTTGACCTTGTCCGGGCGTGCATCCAGGCCGCGGTTGTCGTCGCCCCAGCTCCAGCCTGCGCGGAACGGGTAGCGGCTGGTCAGGCCGGTGGCCGGATCAAACACGTCCACCCGGTACTCGCCCCACTCCACCGGCACCTCGAAGGCCACCGCGCTGGTGCCGGCATCGACGCTACGGGTGTCCTTGTTCTCGAAACGACGGGTGAAATCGTAGTCCCAGCGGTTGTCGTTGAACGCCCAGTGATAGTCGCGAAGCTCGCGTACCAGGGTGACCTTCAGCCCCTTGGCGGGCTGCGGCTTGCCGGCCGCGTCCACGCGCACCAGCTCGAAGCGCGCGGTGCCATTGGCATCGGCGCCATCGTCCGGGTTGAACAGCGGGCGCACGCCGACCAGCGCCGCGGCCGGCCACATCACCCGCTTGAGGGTGCGGTTGACGGTGCGTCCGCCTGTCTCATACAGGCTGCCGGACAACACCACCGCCACCGGCGTCTTCGCCTTGGCGGCTTCCTCCGGCAGGTCCACATCCTGCTTCAGCCTGCCATCGGCGGGCAGCGTGGTATCCACCACATCCTTGGCTTCGCGCGGCAGGCTCACCGTCGGGTCGCCGAAGAAGTAACCCGGCAGGCCTTCCACCGGCTTCTGTTCCACCGCCACCGCCAGGCGCGCGGTGAAGCGATTGCCGTCGGCCGGCGCGCCATACAGATAGGCACCGTCGGCCTGAAGGCGCAGCGCATCACCGGGCTTGAGGCTCTTCTGTGCGCTGTCCAGGTCCAGCTTCATCCGCTCCGGCAGGAACTCCTCGATACGCAGGGTCATGCCCTGGATCGCTTCCTTGCTGGCCGGATCGGTACGGAACTCGACCTGCCAGCGGCCGGTCGGCGCATCGGCCGGGATCAGCTGCTCGAAGTTGAAGTAGCCCTGTTCGCCGGGCTGCAGCTGGGTCTCGCGGAATATCTTGCCATCGGGCTGCTTCAGCCGCAGGAACACCGGCTGGCGTGCCTTGGCATCCTTGCCCGGTGCGACCGGCTTGCCATCGTTGTCGCGCAGCAGCGCGGACAGCCGCACGGTCTCGCCGGGACGGTAAAGGTCACGCCCGGACCAGGCGAACACATCGAACCAGGCGTTGTCCCGCCCGGCGACCGCGAACTCACTCAGGTCCAGCGCAGGCTGGTTGAACGGCAGGAAGCTGGTGTCCTTGCCGCTGCCGGCGACCAGCACGTGGCCGGCATCCAGGGTGTAATCCAGCAGCGCGTTGCCGTTGCCGTCGGTGCTGCCGCGCAGGACCACTTCGCCCTTGCCGTCGAGCACGCGCACGTCCACCTTCTTCAGCGGCGCGCCGTCCTTCAGCGAGGCGGTATGGACGAACAGCTTGTCCTTGTAGGCCCGTGTATGCAGGCCGATGTCGCTGACGCTGAAGAACGCCGTATCGAACTCACCATCGAAGGCACCGGTGCGCTTGAGCACCGCGAAGTACAGTCCCGGCTCCTGCAACTCCTTGATGTCCTGGGTCGGCAGGTAGGTCAGCACGCGTTCGTTCTGATTGCCGCCGAGGATGAAACGGTTGACGTAGACCGGCTCGGCCAGGCGGCTGATCGGGGTGCGTTCGCTGTAGTCACTGTCCAGTTCCCAGCTGCCGCGGCGGCCGCCGCGCTGGTACTGGCTGAAGAAGGTCGGCAGTTCCTTTTCGCGCACGCGCAGGAACTCCACGTCCACTTCCGGCACGTTCACCGACACCACCGGCAGGCCGCGGCTGTCGCGCGCCGGCAGCACGCTGCCCTGCGAGGCAAAGCCAGCCACCGGAGTCAGCTCGCCGCTGAACACCTTCTGCCGCAGCTCCTTGCCCAGCCGGCTGCCATCGGCGGCCAGCAGGTCGGCCGACACCACCAGCGAGTATTCCTTGGCGGCTTCCACGAACGGGTAGCGCAGGGTCTTGCCGTCCTCGGACAGGGTCCAGCTGCTGTCATCAGTGCCGACCTTTTCCTCGAAGCGCACCAGCGCATCGAAGTCCTGGGTGCCAACCAGCGGGCGCGAGAACTCCAGCGCCAGCGACAGTCCATCGTTCTTCTGGTCCGGGTAGGCACGCAGCAGGGTGAACTCGGTCACCTGCTCGGCCTTGGCGGTGATCGCCTCGCCGCTGGCGGCGGGCAGCTGCCCGCTGTCGTTGCGGTTGCAGCCGGCCAGGCCGGCCAGCAGGCTTCCCGCCACCAGGGCTGCCGCCCATCCCCACTTCCGAAGCCGCAGCGGACCGGTCATGTCGTCACTCCTTGAACAAGGCGTGCATTATGCCGCCAGATCCTTGACGGCGGGGGTGCTGATTGCACGGCAGCCGCGCTGCTGCGTTTGGTGGGTGATGACCGTTGCCCCTGGTGGCTGACGACCGTTGCACCTGATGGGTGACGACCGTTGCACCTGGTGGGTGTCGCCCC
>NZ_JACSQS010000024.1:0-34063 GCF_014836545.1 Stenotrophomonas lacuserhaii | reverse complement strand
GGGCTGTGACGACCAACGGTCGTCACCCACCAGACATTCGGGTCAAAGGGTATCGGCGGGGACGCGCACGGTGCCTTCCATCAATACCCGGGCGCTGCGGCTCATGATCGCCTTGGTCACGGTCCACTGCCCGTCCACAAGCGCCGCCTCGGCCCCTACCCGCAACGTGCCCGAAGGATGACCGAACACGACGGAGGTGCGTGCGCCGCCGCCGGCGGCCAGGTTGACCAGCGTGCCGGGGATCGCCGCGGCGGTGCCGATGGCAACCGCGGCGGTGCCCATCATCGCGTGGTGCAGCTTGCCCATCGACAGCGCGCGCGCATGCAGGTCGATCGAGCCGGCGGCGATCGCCTTGCCACTGGAGGAAACAAAGTCCTGCGCCGGGGCCACGAACGCCACCTTTGGCGTGTGCTGGCGGGTAGCCGCCTGCTCGATGCGCTCGATCAGCCCCATGCGCACCGCACCGTGTGCGCGGATCGCTTCGAAGCGTTCCAGCGCCGCGCGGTCTTCATTGATGGCCGCCTGCAGTTCGGTGCCGGTGTAGCCCAGGTCGGCGGCATTGAGGAAGATCGTCGGGATGCCGGCGGTGATCAGGGTTACGTTGAAGGTGCCCACGCCCGGCACCTCAAGCGCATCGACCAGGTTGCCGGTCGGGAACATCGCCCCGCCGTCCTGTTCGTCGGACGGATCGAGGAATTCCAGCTGGATTTCCGCCGCCGGGAAGGTCACCCCGTCCAGCTCGAAATCGCCCATTTCCTGCACCTGGCCATCGCGCATCGGCACGTGGGCGATGATGGTCTTGCCGATGTTGGCCTGCCAGATGCGCACGGTGCACAGCCCATCGCGCGGCACCCGCGCCGGATCGATGAAACCGTTGCTGATGGCGAACGGGCCGACCGCCGTGCTCAGGTTGCCGCAGTTGCCGCTCCAGTCCACGAAGGCGCTGTCGATCGACACCTGGCCGTACAGGTAATCGACATCATGGTCGGGCACCGAGGCCGCCGAAATGATCACGCACTTGCTGGTGCTGGAGGTCGCCCCGCCCATGCCGTCGGTGTGCTTGGCATACGGATCGGGCGAGCCGATCACCCGCATCAGCAGCGCGTCGCGCGCCGGACCCGGCACCTGCGCGGCGAGCGGAAGATCCTGCAGGCGGAAGAACACACCCTTGCTGGTACCACCACGCAGGTAGGTGGCAGGAATGCGGAGCTGTGGAAGAAAGGTCATGGGGTCAATCCAGCAAGAAGAGGGTCGGCGAGAGCGTCATGCGCCCTGCGAGGCTTCCAGGAAGTCCTGCGCGAAGCGCTGCAGCACCCCGCCGGCCTCGTAGATGGACACCTCTTCGGCGGTATCCAGCCGGCAGGTCACCGGCACCATCAGCTGGCTGCCGTCGCGGCGGTGGATGACCAGGGTCAGCTCCGCGCGCGGCAGCCGCGCACCGGTCACCTCGAAGGTTTCAGTGCCGTCGATGCCCAGCGTCAGGCGGGTCACGCCCGGCTTGAACTCCAGCGGCAGCACGCCCATGCCGATCAGGTTGGTGCGATGGATGCGTTCGAAGCCTTCGGCCGCGATCGCTTCCACGCCCGCCAGGCGCACGCCCTTGGCCGCCCAGTCACGCGAACTGCCCTGCCCGTAGTCGGCACCGGCGATGATGATCAGCGGCTGCCGGCGCAGCATGTAGGTTTCGATCGCCTCCCACATGCGCATCACCTGGCCTTCCGGTTCCACGCGGGCCAGCGAGCCCTGCTTCACCGCCCCGTCGACCACGGCCATTTCATTGATCAGCTTGGGGTTGGCAAACGTGGCGCGCTGCGCGGTGAGGTGGTCACCCCGGTGCGTGGCGTAGGAATTGAAGTCCTCTTCCGGCAGGCCCATCTTCGCCAGATACTCGCCAGCGGCGCTGCTGGCCAGGATCGCGTTGGACGGCGACAGATGGTCGGTGGTGATGTTGTCGCCCAGCACGGCCAGCGGACGCATGCCGCTGAGGTTGCGGGCACCGGCCAGCGCGCCCTCCCAGTAAGGCGGGCGGCGGATGTAGGTGCTCTGCGGACGCCATGCGTACAACGGACTGATCGGCGCGCCATGCTCCACCTTGAAAGTGAACATCGGGTCGTAGACCTTGCGGAACTGCTCCGGCTTCACGCTGGCCTTGACCACCGCATCGATCTCTTCGTCGCTCGGCCACAGGTCCTTCAGGGTGATCGGGTTGCCCTGCGCATCGAAGCCCAGCGCGTCCTTTTCGATATCGAAGCGCACGGTGCCGGCGATTGCATAGGCCACCACCAGTGCCGGCGATGCCAGGAACGCCTGCTTGGCATAGGGGTGGATGCGGCCATCGAAGTTGCGGTTGCCCGACAGCACCGCCGTGGCGTACAGGTCACGGTCGATGATCTCCTGTTGGATCACCGGGTCCAGCGCGCCGCTCATGCCATTGCAGGTGGTGCAGGCGAAGCCGACGATGCCGAAGCCCAACTGCTCCAATTCACCGAGCAGGCCGGCCTCTTCCAGGTACAGCTGCACCGCCTTGGAGCCCGGTGCCAGCGAACTCTTCACCCACGGCTTGCGGGCAAGCCCGGCACGGTTGGCATTGCGTGCCAACAGTGCCGCACCGATCACGTTGCGCGGGTTGCTGGTGTTGGTGCAGCTGGTGATGGCGGCGATGATCACCGCGCCATCCGGCATCAGCCCACCGGCCTGCTCGAGCTTGCCGGAAGCCAGCTTGGCTTCATCGGCGATGCCGCGCGCGGCCAGTTCACTGGTGGCAACGCGCTTGTGCGGGTTGGACGGGCCGGCCATGTTGCGCACCACGCTGGACAGGTCGAACTGCAGCACGCGCTCGTACTGCACCTGGGCCAGGTCATCGGCCCACAGGCCGGCGGCCTTGGCATAGGTTTCCACCAGCTGCACCTGCGCTTCCTCGCGGCCGGTCAGGCGCAGGTAGTCCAGGGTCTGCTGGTCGATGGAGAACATCGCTGCGGTGGCGCCGAACTCCGGCGTCATGTTGGAAATCGTGGCGCGGTCGCCGATGCTCAGCGCGCTGGCGCCTTCACCGAAGAACTCGATCCACGCGCCGACCACCCGCGCCGCGCGCAGGAACTCGGTCAGCGCCAGTACGATGTCGGTGCAGGTGATGCCAGGCTGCGGGCGGCCGGTAAGCTCCACGCCGATGATGTCGGGCAGGCGCATCCACGAGGCGCGACCGAGCATCACGCTCTCTGCTTCCAGGCCACCGACGCCGATGGCGATCACGCCCAGCGCGTCCACATGCGGGGTGTGGCTGTCGGTACCCACGCAGGTATCCGGGAAGGCCACGCCATCGCGCACCTGCACCACCGGCGACATCTTCTCCAGGTTGATCTGGTGCATGATCCCGTTGCCCGGCGGAATCACGTCCACGTTCTTGAACGCCTTGCGGGTCCAGTTGATGAAGTGGAACCGGTCTTCGTTGCGACGGTCTTCAACGGCGCGGTTGCGCTCGAAGGCGGCCTTGTCGAAGCCGGGATGTTCCACCGCCAGTGAATGATCGACGATCAGCTGGGTCGGCACCACCGGGTTGATCTGCGCCGGGTCACCGCCGGCATCGGCGATGGCATCGCGCAGGCCGGCCAGGTCCACCAGCGCGGTCTGGCCAAGGATGTCATGGCAGACCACGCGGGCCGGGAACCAGGGGAAATCAAGGTCCTGGCGGCGCTCGATCAGCTGCCGCAGCGAGGCTTCCAGGGTCGCAGGCTCGCAGCGACGCACCAGGTTTTCCGCCAGCACGCGCGAGGTATACGGCAGCGTGGCGTAGGCGCCGGGCTGGATCGCATCGACCGCCTCGCGGGTATCGAAATAGTCCAGCGCGGTGCCGGGGAGGTTCTTGCGGTACGACTCGTTCATCAGGGGGCTGGTCATGGCTGGCTCTTGGACTGTGGCGGGCCGGGCGTCGCCTCACCGGCAGGGACGGCGTTGCGAGGCCACAACGGAACCGGGACGGCATCGCCGTCCCGCTCCGCACGGCACCCTGCGCGAGGATGCCGGGTCATGCTTCAGGCGCGCTTGTCGATCGGTACGAACGCCTGGTCTTCCGGACCGGTGTAATTGGCACTGGGGCGGATGATCTTGCCATCGATGCGCTGTTCGATGACGTGCGCGCTCCAGCCGGAGGTGCGCGCGATCACGAACAACGGGGTGAACATCGCCGTCGGCACGCCCATCATGTGGTAGCTCACCGCGCTGAACCAGTCCAGGTTCGGGAACATCTTCTTGATGTCCCACATCACCGTTTCCAGGCGCTCGGCGATGTCGTACATCTTCATGCTCGACTGTTCTTCGGACAGTTCGCGGGCCACGTCCTTGATCACCTTGTTGCGCGGGTCGGACACGGTATACACCGGGTGGCCGAAGCCGATCACCACTTCCTTGCGCTCCACGCGCGCCTTGATGTCCGCCTCGGCTTCATCCGGGCTGTCGTAGCGCTTCTGGACCTCGAAGGCCACTTCATTGGCGCCGCCGTGCTTGGGGCCACGCAGGGCGCCGATGCCGCCGGCAATGGCGCTGAACATGTCGCTGCCGGTGCCTGCGATCACGCGGCAGGCGAAGGTCGAGGCATTGAACTCGTGTTCGGCATACAGGATCAGCGAGGTATGCATCGCCTTGACCCACGAATCCTGCGGCTTCTCGCCGTGCAGCAGGTGCAGGAAATGGCCGCCGATGGAGTCATCGTCGGTTTCCACGTCGATGGCGCGGCCGTTGTGGCTCCAGTGGTACCAGTACAGCAGCATCGACCCCAGGCAGGCCATCAGCTTGTCGGCGATGTCACGCGCGCCGGGATGGTTGTGGTCGTCCTTTTCCGGCGAAACGCAGCCCAGCACGGACACGCCGGTGCGCATCACGTCCATCGGGTGCGCCGACGGCGGCAACTCTTCCAGCGCGGCCTTGACCGCTGCGGGGATGCCGCGCAGCGACTTCAGCTTGGCCTTGTAGGACACCAGCTCGGCGCGGGTGGGCAGCTTGCCGTGCACCAGCAGGTGGGCGATTTCCTCGAATTCGCTGGTGGTGGCCAGGTCCAGGATGTCGTAGCCACGGTAATGCAGGTCATTGCCACTGCGGCCGACGGTGCACAGCGCGGTATTGCCGGCAGCAGTGCCGGACAGGGCGACGGACTTCTTCGGCTTGAAGGTCGGGGTGGCGGTCGTATCGTTCATGGTTTTCCTCCCGGAAATCGTGGCAGCAGGTTACTTCCTGGCGGCAAACAGCGCATCGAGCTGCTGCTCGAAGGCGTGGTAGCCAATGCGGTCGTAGAGTTCGTTGCGGGTCTGCATGGCGTCCACCACGTTGCGCTGGTGGCCGTCGCGGCGCACCGCTTCGTACACGCTTTCGGCGGCCTTGTTGGCTGCGCGGAAGGCAGACAGCGGGAACAGCTGGATGGCTACGCCGGCCGAGGCCAGCTCGTCACGGCTGAACAGCGGGGTGGCGCCGAATTCGGTGATGTTGGCCAGCACCGGAACCTTCACCGCATCGACGAAGCGACGGTAGGTGTCCAGGTCGTAGGCGGCTTCGGCGAAGATGCCGTCGGCACCGGCCTCCACGCAGGCGATGGCGCGCTCGATGGCCGCATCCACGCCGTCGACCTGGATGGCATCGGTGCGCGCGATCAGGAAGAAGTCCGGATCGGTCTTGGCATCGGCAGCGGCCTTGACCCGGTCCACCATCTCGCCCTGCGACACGATCTCCTTGCCCGGGCGGTGGCCGCAGCGCTTGGCACCGACCTGGTCTTCGATATGGCAGGCGCCGGCGCCGGCCTTGATCAGCGACTTCACCGTGCGCGCGATGTTGAAGGCGCTCGGCCCGAAGCCGGTATCGATGTCCACCATCAGCGGCAGGTCGCACACATCGGTGATACGGCGCACGTCGATCAGCACGTCTTCCAGGGTGTTGATGCCCAGGTCCGGCAGGCCCAGCGAACCGGCCGCGACGCCCCCGCCGGACAGGTAGATGGCGCGGTAACCGGCACGCTTGGCCAGCAGCGCATGGTTGGCGTTGATCGCACCGATCACCTGCAGCGGTGATTCGGCAGCCAGGGCCTGGCGGAAGCGGGCGCCGGCGGAAACAAGGGAAGCAGTCATGCAGCAATCCTGTCAGGGGTCACCCCAAAAGAGCGCAAAGAGCGTGCCAACGCGCAAGTGATTGATTCACTTAACTCCGGCCTGCGCAACGTTGAAACATATGAAACATTGAAACCGATGTATCATGAAACACCCCGGCCAAGCGCGACGCCCTGTGTACCTGCCCCGCCATCCCGACAGCCCCGGCGATACCGATCCCATCCAGCCGGTGATCTGGACAGTGAGCGTGTCGCGGCTGACCGGGCTGCTGGGCGATGTCATACCTGAGTTCGACCGCCGCGCCCGCATCGAGCAGATCAACCTCGGCTTCGAGGATGCCGTAGCGGTGATCAACCAGCGGCTGCGCCAGGAACCCTGCGATGTGGTGATTGCCGGCGGTTCCAATGCCGCCTGGCTGCGCAGCCGGCTGGACGTGCCACTGGTGCCGATCCAGGCCAACGGCTTCGACCTGATGGAAGCGCTGGCACGCGCACGCCGCATCGCCCCGCGCATCGGCCTGGTCACCCATGCCAGTGACGTGCCGACCTTCGGCAGCTTCCAGGACAGCTTCGGCCTGCAGATCGAGCACCGCCGTTTCGTCACCCGCGAAGACGCGCGCGACTGCATCGCCGACCTGCGCGCCAACGGCATCGAAGTGATCGTCGGCACCGGCATGGCCATCGACCACGCCGAAGCAGCCGGACTGCAGGGCGTGCTGCTGTATTCGGCCGATTCGGTCCGCCAGGCCTTCGAACATGCGCTGGAGCTGACCCACACCCTGGCGCGTTCGGGCAGCCGCCGCGTGCCCGCGCGGCAACGCCGCAGCAGCCGCGCCGGCCAGGGCACCGCGCTGCTCGGCGACAGCAGCGTGATGGCCGAGGTCCGCCAGCACATCGCGCTGTACGCCGCGCATGACAGCACCGTGCTGGTCAGCGGCGAAACCGGCACCGGCAAGGAACTGGTGGCCCGCCAGCTTCACGCTGAAAGTGGCCGACGCGGCCGCTTCGTCGCGCTGAACTGCGGCGCGATCAGTGAATCGCTGCTGGAATCGGAACTGTTCGGTTACAGCGATGGCGCGTTCACCGGCGCCCGCCGCGGCGGCCGCGTCGGGCTGGTCGAAGCATCCGACGGCGGCACGCTGTTCCTGGATGAAATCGGCGAGCTTCCGCTGCCGCTGCAGACCCGCCTGCTGCGCGTGCTGGAAGAACGCGAAGTGCTGCGCGTGGGCGCCACCGAACCCACGCCGGTCAACCTGCGCGTGGTCGCCGCCACCCTGCAGTCGCTGGAGCAGCGCGTGCAGGCCGGGCAGTTCCGCCGCGATCTCTACTACCGGCTGGCGACGTTGCGCATCGTGTTGCCACCGCTTCGCGCGCGACGCGGCGACGTCGCCCTGCTGGTGCACCACTTCTTCCAGCAACTGCGTGGCGTCGACGCCCCGCTGGACGAGGACGCGATGGCGCTGTTGAGCGCAGCGCAGTGGCCCGGCAACGTGCGCGAACTGCGCAACCTGGTCGACCGCCTGCGCATCCATTGGCAGCCTGCCGAAGGCAGCATCGATGCGTCCCGGTTGCTGTCACTGGCACCGGAACTGGCGCACGACGCGGCCTCCTCGCCTGTACTGCAGCCCCCTGCGGGACGCCCGTCCAGCGTGCAGCTGCAGCAGCTGCTGGCGGCCCACCGTAACGATCGCGAGGGCATGGCGCAGGCGCTGGGGATATCGCGCACCACGCTGTGGCGCTGGCTGCGTGCAGCCGGGCTGGGGTGAGTGGCTGCGAGGGCTGACGACCAGCGACCGTTACTACCGGGACGCAGGTAGCGCCGAGCCATGCTCGGCGAGCGCAGCGGCGTGACGACCAACGGCCGTCACCGACCGCGTCCTACCCTCGCGCAGCCCAGCGCGCATCGAGTGCGAAACGTCCGCTTCCGGCCAGCGCCAGCCACAGCAGCAGCACTGCCAAGGGCACCTCGGTCAGATAGAAGAACCAGCTCAGCCAATCCAGCACGCCCAGTCCTCCGGGGATGCGTGCGATGCCATCGGTGAGCGCGGCCACCACGCAGATGGCCGCCAGAACCACGGCTGACGGACGACTGAGCAGGCCGACCACCAGCAGGGCCCCGGCCACCCATTCGATCGCGCCGAGCACCGGGGCGCTGAGCCCCGGCCACGGAATGCCCGCATCGTGCAGCGTCGCCAGCATGCGGTCGCGGCCAGGCTCGGTGAACAGCTTGTTCCAGCCGGACACGCTGAACATCACGCCTGCGACCACACGGGCGGCCAGCAGCACCCACGCCTCCAGCCCGACACGCAACGGGGCAACGGACCACAACCGGCGCAGACGCTCCATCCCGACTCTCCTTTCCTGCAAAGAACGCGAGGCTGCGACAGCCCGCCCTGCCGGCACATGAAGCGGCCATCGGGCCGGGGCCTGCGGCAACGCACAGCGACAGGCAGATCACGTCATGGCACGCACAGCGCGTGCCTCAGGGGTAGAGCAGGCGCTTGCTCCAGCTGCCATCGGCAGCCTTCTCATAGCACCAGCGCTCGTGCAGGCGGAACTGCGCGCCGTACCAGAACTCGATACGGTCCGGCACAACCCGCAGCCCACTCCAGCCCGCCGGGCGCGGTACGTCCTGGCCATCGAAACGCGCCTCCACCGCGGCGACCCGCGCATCGAATTCCTCGCGCGAATCAAGCGTACGGGACTGGACCGACGCCCATGCACCGATCTGGCTCAAACGCGGGCGCGATGCAAAGTACGCATCGGCCTCGGCATCGCCGACCTGCTCCACCGCCCCTTCGATGCGCACCTGGATGCCGGCCTCGCGCAGGCTGCGCCACAGGAACAGCAGCGCCGCCTGCGGATTGGCCTGCAGCTCACGCCCCTTGTGGCTGTCCAGGTGGGTATAGAACACGAAGCCACGTGCATCGAAGGCCTTCAGCAATACGGTGCGCGCGGAGGGGCGTCCGGAGGTGTCGGCGGTCGCCACGGTCATCGCGTTGGGCTCGATCTCGCTGCCCTGCCGGGCCTCGTCGAACAGCGCCGAGAAGGTGGACAAGGCTTCGTTGTAGAGATCGCTCATGACACGTCATTCCTGAAGGGATTGGGCTATTGTGGCGGCATGAAGGCGACTGCGTACACGAACACGACGAAAGGATTCCCGGATACGTTGGCCGAACAGGCGCTCGATGATGCGCTGGCCAGCGGCGCGCAGGTGCCGGTATTGGCGATCAGCGGCCTGCAGGGCAGCGGGAAATCGACGCTGGCCGCGCAGGTCGTGGACCGTGCGCAGGCGCGTGGCCTGCGCGCTGCGACGCTTTCGGTTGATGATGTCTACCTGACCCGCGGCCAGCGCCAGCGCCTGGCGCGCGATGTGCATCCCCTGCTGGTCACCCGCGGTCCACCCGGCACGCATGACCTGCCGCTGGCGCACGCGGTGCTTGATGCAGTGATCGCGCGTGCTCCCACCGCACTGCCACGCTTCGACAAACTGGCCGATGAACGGCTGCCCCCTGCACAGTGGCAGGCCCTGGATGCACCGCTGGACCTGCTGGTGTTCGAAGGCTGGTTCCTGGGTACTCCGGCGCAGCCGGCCGACGCACTGCGGGAACCGCTCAACGCGCTGGAACGCGAAGCCGACCCCGACGGTCGCTGGCGTCGCTGGTGCAATCAGTCACTGGCCGATCACTACGCGCCACTGTGGCAGCGCTGTGACCGGCTGTGGTTCCTGCAGCCGCCGGATTTCGCGGTGGTGCCGCGCTGGCGTTGGCAGCAGGAACAACACCTGAAGGCGGCCCAGCCCGGACGCAGCGGCATGACCCGCCCGCAGCTGGAGCGCTTCGTCCAGTACTACGAACGGGTCAGCCGGCAGGCGCTTCGCACCCTGCCAGCCTTGGCCGACCGGGTGATCGCGCTGGACGCCGAGCGTCGCATCATCGAGGTTCGCTGAGTTGCGACCGCCCGGGCCCGGAGCCTTCATTCCACCAGGAAGGTGACCTTCAGGCTGACCCGCCACTCGGTGATCTCGCCGTTGCCGCTGGTCACGACCTTGGTCTCGTTGATCCAGGCGCCCTGGATGTTTTTCACGCTCTCGGCAACCTTTTTCAGGCCGCTGCGTACCGCATCTTCGACACTGGTCTTGGACGAGGCATTGATTTCGATGACCTTGGCGACCGACATGGTGCTGCTCCGGGTGGCGCGCGGGAGAGTCCGCGCCGGCCAAGGCTGGGCCGTGGAGGCGTAAAGGAATGTCACGGAGGTGTTAGCATCACAAGGCATGAATCCAGCACCGAACCTGATCCTGATCGGCCCCATGGGGGCCGGCAAAACCTGCATCGGCCGTCGCCTCGCCGAGCGGTTCACGCTGGACTTCATCGATCTGGACCAGGTCATCGTCGACAACGCCGGCGCCAGCATTCCCACCCTGTTCGAACTGGCCGGCGAAGCCGGCTTCCGCCAGCACGAACGCCAGGCCCTGCAGCAGGTGCTCGCCGGACATGGCCAACTGGTGTCCACCGGCGGCGGCGCGGTGCTGGATGCGGGCAACCGCGAGGCGATCGCCGCGCATGGCTATGTGGTCTACCTGCGGGTCAGCGTGGCCGCCCAGCTGGAACGCCTGGCACGTGACAAAGGCCGCCCGCTGCTGCAGCGGCCGGACCGCGAACAGGTGCTGCAGGACCTGGCCTACCATCGCGATCCGCTGTATCGGCAGCTGGCCGACCTCACCCTGGACACCGACCTCTACACCGCTGCCGAAGCCACTTCCCACCTGGTGGTGAAGCTGGCCGCGCACTGGCAGCGACAGGACCCCATCGCATGACCGACACCCCCCACCTGCACGTCGCCGTCGGCGGCGAGCATCCCTATTCCATCACCATCGGCCCCGGCCAACTGGCCGATGGACCTGCGTTGGCCCGCCATGTGCGCGGCCGCCACGTTCTGCTTGTCAGCGACAGCGAGGTCGCCCCGCTGTACCTGGCCGGCGTACGCAGCGCGCTGCTGCAGGCGCGACCGGACCTGAGCATCGGCGAACACGTTCTGCCGGCAGGCGAGGCTTCCAAGAACCTTGCCGAATTCGGACGCGCCATCGAAGCACTGGCCGCCCTGGGCGCCACCCGCGATGCCTGCGTGTTTGCGCTGGGGGGCGGGGTGGTCGGCGACCTGTCCGGCTTCGCGGCTGCCTGCTGGATGCGCGGCGTGGACTGTGTCCAGCTTCCCACCACGCTGCTGGCAATGGTCGATTCGTCGGTCGGCGGCAAGACCGCCGTGGACCTGCCCGCAGGCAAGAACCTGGTGGGCGCTTTCCATCCACCGCGCGCGGTGGTCGCCGATACGGACGTGCTGGCCACGCTGCCGGTGCGCGAGCTGCGCGCAGGGCTGGCCGAGGTGGTCAAGTACGGGGCGCTCGGCGATCCGGTGTTCTTCGACTGGCTGCAGCAGCACGCCCAAGGCCTTGTCGCCGGCGACAGCGGCCTGCTTGCCGAAGCCATTGCACGCAGCTGCGCGCACAAGGCGGCGATCGTCGAACGCGACCCGCTGGAAAAAGGCGAGCGCGCCCTTCTCAACCTGGGCCACACGTTCGGGCACGCCATCGAAACCGAGCAGGGCTACAGCGCCCCGGGACGTGACGCGCTCATCCACGGCGAGGCCGTCGCGGTCGGCATGGTGCTGGCCGCACGACTTTCCACCGCACTGGGGCGGGCACCGGCGGCCGACGCGGATCGACTCGTCGGCGTGCTGCAGTCGCTGCAATTGCCCGTGCGCTTGCCGGCGGGCCTGACGCCGACGTCGCTGCTGGAGCGCATGCGGCTGGACAAGAAGAACGTGGCCGGACGCCTGCGCCTGGTGTTGTGGCGCGGCATCGGACAGGCCGAAGTGGTGGCCGACGTATCGGATCAGGACGTACTGGACGTGCTGGCCAGCGGTTGAGCGGACGCAGCTGTACGCCGGGGAACCCGCCGTCGCGCGCCGCCGCCAGCGCGAGCCGCCGGGCGTGGCTCGGCGCTACACTTGCCCCATGCATGCCTTCCTGCAACAACCCGCGATCGGCTCCGAGGCGCCCCGCTTCCTGCGCCTGACCCTGCTGCCGGACCTGTTCGGTGGCTGGGAACTGCTGCGCGAATCGGGCCGCATCGGCAGCCGCTCGCAGCTTCGACGCGAGCTGTACCTGGAAGAGGCCGAGGCCCGCGCGGCCTTCGACAAAGCGCGCGATGCAGAGCTGCATCGAGGCTTTGCAGTCCTCCACTGCAGCGCCTGATCGCCCCATCCCGGAACAGCGCCCCGCGCCCTACCCGCACAAGGAACACCCTTACGTGACCAGCCCCCTCCGCAATGATCGCCTGCTGCGCGCCCTGCGTCGCGAACCGGTAGACCACACCCCCGTCTGGCTGATGCGCCAGGCCGGCCGTTACCTGCCGGAATACCGCGCCACGCGGGCCAAGGCCGGCAGCTTCCTGGCCATGGCGAAGAATCCGGAGATCGCCTGCGAAGTCACCCTGCAGCCACTGCGCCGCTTCCCGCTGGACGCGGCGATCCTGTTCTCCGACATCCTGACCATCCCCGATGCGATGGGCCTGGAGCTGTACTTCGTCGAGGGCGAGGGTCCGAAGTTCCGGCATCCGGTCCGCGATACCGCCGCCATCGCCCGACTGGCAGTGCCGGACATGGAGCAGGAACTGCGCTATGTCATGGACGCGGTGCGGGTGATCCGGCGCGAACTGGATGGCCAGGTGCCGCTGATCGGTTTTTCCGGCAGCCCGTGGACGCTGGCCTGCTACATGGTGGAAGGCGGCGGCAGCAAGGATTTCGCGCGCATCAAAGCGATGGCGCTGAACCACCCGCAGGAACTGCATCGGCTGCTGGAGGTGGTGACCGATGCGGTGATTGCCTACCTTGGCGCCCAGCGCGCGGCCGGCGCGCAGGCGCTGCAGGTCTTCGACACCTGGGGCGGCGTGCTGTCCCCGGCGATGTACCGGGAGTTCTCGCTGCGCTACCTGCAGCGGATCTCCGCCGAACTGGAACGCGGCCAAGGCAGCGAGCGCACGCCGCTGATCCTGTTCGGCAAGGGGACGGGCCTGCACCTTGAAGCGCTGTCGCACACCGGCGCCGATGCGCTCGGCCTGGACTGGACGCTGGACCTGGACGAGGCCGTGCGCCGCACCGGCGGACGGGTCGCGCTGCAGGGCAACCTGGACCCGACCACCCTGTATGCCAGCCCCGAAGCGATCACCGAGGCGGCAGGGCGCGTGCTGGATACCTATGCGGCAGGCAATGGCGGGTCGCGCGAAGGCCACGTGTTCAACCTCGGCCATGGCATGTCGCCGGACATGGATCCGGCCAGCGTGCAGGTGCTGGTGGATGCCGTGCACCGGCTCAGCGCGCGCTGACGCTTTTCCCGACGTGGCGGCAAGGCGTGCGTTGATCGCGCCATGACCGCCCTTCGGCGATGATGGCGCCTCCTGATCGCGCGGATCCCGGCCCGATGACAGCAAGCTACGCCTCCATCCGTCCCCTGCTGTGGCTGGTGTCGCTGGCGATCTTCATGCAGATGCTGGACTCCACCATCGTCAACACGGCGCTGCCGGCGATGGCGCGCAGCCTGGGCGAAAGCCCGCTGCAGATGCAGTCGGTGGTGTTCAGCTACGCGCTGGCGGTGGCCACCTTCATTCCCGCATCGGGCTGGATAGCCGACCGCTTCGGCACTCGCCGCACGTTCCTGGTCGCGATCATTCTGTTCACCCTCGGGTCGTTGGCCTGCGCCCTGGCGCAGAGCCTGCACCAGCTGGTCGCCGCACGCGTGCTGCAGGGCATTGGTGGGGCCATGCTGCTGCCGGTCGGGCGGCTGGCGGTGATGCGTTCGGTGCCGCGGGAAGATTTCCTGCGCGCGATGAGCTTCATCGCCATCCCCGCGCTGATCGGTCCGCTGATCGGCCCCACGCTGGGCGGCTGGCTGGTCGAAGTCGCCTCCTGGCACTGGGTATTCCTGATCAACCTGCCGATCGGGGTGATCGGCTATTTCGTGGCCATGAAGGTCATGCCCGACCACTACGCCGCCCATCGCAGCCGCTTCGACCTGCGCGGCTACCTGATGCTGGCCTTCGGCATGGTGGTGCTGTCGCTGGCGCTGGATGGCATCTCCGGTATGGGCACCCCGCATGCGCTGGTGATGCTGATGACGGTGGCCGGCCTGGCCGCGCTGGTCGGCTACTGGCTGCACGCGGCCAACTCCACCGCGCCACTGTTCTCGCTCGCCCTGTTCCGCGTGCCCAGCTACCGCATCGGCATTCTCGGCAACCTGTTCTCGCGCATCGGCAGCAGCGCCATGCCGCTGCTGATTCCGCTTCTGCTGCAGGTCGGCATGGGCATGAGCCCGATGAATGCCGGCCTGATGATGATCCCGGTCGCGGCGGCCGGCATGGTCGCCAAGCGGCTGGCGGTCAAGCTGGTGGAGCGCTTCGGCTATCGTCGGGTGCTGATGACCAACACCGTCCTGGTAGGCATCGCGATGGCCAGCTTCGCGCTGATGTCGCCGGACCAGCCGCTGGGCTGGCGACTGCTGCAGCTGGCACTGTTCGGCGCGGTCAATTCGCTGCAGTTCACGGTAATGAACACGGTGACCCTGCGCGACCTGGACGTGGGCTTCGCCAGCGCGGGCAACAGCCTGCTGTCGATGGTGATGATGCTGGCGGCCGGCTTCGGCGCCGCTGCCGCCGGCAGCCTGCTGGCGGCCTTCGCGCCACTGGAGTCACATGGCGCCACCGCGGCCCTGCACGCCACGTTCCTGTGCGTGGGCGCGATCACGCTGACCTCCACGCTGATCTTCTGGCAGCTGCCCGATACCGGTCCGGAGCCGAAGCAGATCGAGGAAGTCGCCGAATAGGGCTGCAGGCGGGCGATATGGCGGTGCCGACCAGCGTCGGCACGAGGGATCGCACTACGCGGACATCGCCCGTGCGATGGCTTCGGCCAGCAGATCCCCGGTCACCGGCTTGCGCAGGAAGCCCTGCATGTCCGCAGCGGCGACGCGCTCGGCCAGATCGCCATCGGTGCGCGCTGTCACCGCCAACAACGGCAGCGCGTGCCCCTGGTTGCGCAGGTGCAGCGCCAGGTCGAAGCCGCTCAGCCCAGGCAGGTCGAGGTCGAGCAGGCCGATGTCGAAGCGCTCCCCGGCCATCTCGCGCAGGGCCGCCAGGGCATGCTCGGCATGCACCACCTCGTGCCCGCGCGCGCGCAGCAGGCCACCGACCACCTCGGCAACGGTCGGATCGTCCTCCACCAGCAGGATGCGCAGCGGAAGCGCTGGTGTCCCTCGCCCGTCCGCGGCCGGCGCATCGGTCGCCTCAAGGGGGTGCAGCGGCAGCGGCAGCTCGACGCGGAAACGCGTGCCGCGTCCCAACTGGCTTTCCACGATGATGTCACCGCCCATCGCCAGCGCCAGCTCACGGCTGATCGCCAGCCCCAGCCCGCTCCCGCCGTACTGGGCAGCGGTACGTGCGCCGTCGGCCTGTTCGAAGCGCCGGAACAGGCGTTTCTGCAGCTCGTGGCTGATGCCGGGGCCGGTGTCGGTGACCTCGAAGCAGAGGCCGCATGCTTCGTTGCCAGCACGCGCCAGCAGGGTGATCGAACCGCGCTGGGTGAACTTCACCGCATTGCCGAGCAGGTTCAGCAGGATCTGCCTCACCCGCAGCGGATCACCCTCCGCGGCCAGGCCCGGGGCCAGCTCGTTGTACAAGGTGAACTGCACCGCCTTCTGACGCGCCAGCGGCGCGGTAAGCGCCTGTACCTCGGCAAGCAGCGCGTGCAGGTCGATGCTCTGCGCCCGCAGCTCCAGGCGACCGGACTCGATCCGCGCCAGGTCCAGCGCGTCGTTGACCAGCAGCAACAGATGCTCGCCGGCGCTGCGGATCGATTCGGCCTGGCTGCGCTGGCGGTTGTCCAGCGGTGATGACAGCAGCAGTTCGGTCATGCCCAGGACACCGGTCATCGGCGTGCGCACCTCGTGTCCCAGATTGGCCAGGAAGCGGGTCTTGGCCGCCGATGCCTGCTCGGCCACTTCCTGCTTGTGCACGGCCATCTGGTAATCGTGGCGCCGATGCAGGCGCCGCCGATACAACCACGCAAAGCCGCTCAGCAGCAACAGCGACGCTGCGGCCAGCACCAGCACACCGGTGACGCTTCGCCACCAGGGTGGCAGCACCTGGAACTCGAGCGTCTGGATCCGCGACCAGACGTGGTCGGCAGAACGCGCCTGCACTTCCAGTGCGTAGCGGCCCGGCGGCAGCGCCGAGAACACCCGCTCTCCGCCCGCCCCGCCATCTACCCAATCCGGGTCGTAGCCAGCCAGCCGGAAGCGATAGACATTCGACGCCGCATCACTGAAGGAAAGCAGTCGCGCCACGATGTGCAGGTCACGGTCGCCATCTTCGATGGTCACCGAGGCAGCGTGGGTCAGGTCGACCACCTTGTCGCCGCGGCTTACCTCGACCCGTTCGATCACCAGCGGCGCCTGCCGCGTTGGCGGCCCCACCTTGAGCGGATCAAACACCACCAGCCCGGCCGGCGTGCCGGCCAGCAGGTGTCCACCGGTGGCGGAGACCAGCGTGTTTTCGCGGAATTCCTGGCTTGGCAGGCCGTCGTGCACGCCGTACAGGCGCACGCTCGGCGTGCGCGGATCCACCCGCAGCATGCCGCGCGGGCTGCTGGCCCAGACGATACCGCCGGCGTCGACCGCCAGCCCGTTGGCCGCCAGCGCCGGGTAACCCTGCACCGCGCCGATCGCCCGATGTCGCTGCAGGGCATTGCCGTTCCACCGATGCTGGACCAGGCGACCATCCTGGGAGAGCCAGACCTGGTCGTCGGCCGCCAGCACCATGGCGTGCACCGCACCCGATGGACCACCATCGACCTGGACGAAACGCGCACCCAGCGCATCCCACTCCTGCACGCCGGCACTGCTGGTCAGCCACGGTCGGCCGCGAGGCCCGCATTCCAGGCTGGTGGCAAGCTGTCCGGCCTGCAGCCCCCCCTGCCCGAGCGGTACGTCGTGCAGTAGGTGTCCGTCCAGGTCGCGCGCCTGCACACCGGCAGGCGACATGGTCCAGACCTGGTCAGCGCACACCGCGATGTCCTGGACGTTGCCCTCCATCACCGCATCCTTGCCCGCGCCCCTGCCCCAGCGCAGCAACTGGCGGCTGGCCGGGTCGTAGCGCTGCAGGGCGTCCATCGACCCGATCCAGACCCGCCCGCGCGCGTCCTCGGCCACCGACATCAACCAGTGGTTGCCGTTGACCCAGGTCAGGTGCTGCTGCACTTTCCCGGTCAGCGGGTCCAGCTTGTCCAGCGCGCCATGGCCCCCAACCGTCCACACGCCCCCGTCGCGCGAGGCGGCCGTGCCCAGCACGAAAGCGTTGCGCAGCGATGACGGCTCGTCTTCCAGCCGTGCCAGTACCGAAAACTGCCACCAGCGTGGCAGCAGGTGCCACAAGCCGGCATTGGTGCTGGCCAGCCAGATGCCGCCTTCGCGGTCCTGGAATGCGCCAGTCCAGTTCGGGCGCACCCGGCCGCGCGCCAGTGCACTGTAGAGCGGCACCTGCTGGTAATGGCCATCAACGCCGCGCCCAAGCCCGGAGCGGGTGTCCAGCCAGTAGCCCCCCTGCTCGTCGTGCAGCATCATCCCGAGCACCTGGTCGTTATCCGGGACCGGCCAGGGCGCGGGTTCGAAACGTCCGTCGGCACGCCGCACGATCACACTGCCGAGCGTGTTGATCCACAGGCTGCCATCGGCGTCCGCAGTCATCCCGTTGATCACTGCATCTGCGGGCAGCGCATCCGGCATGCGCTCGAAATCGGTACCGGTCCAGCGCGCCAGGCCCCGCTTGGTGCCGACCCACAGCGTGCCGTCCGGCAGCGTTGCCAGGAACGGTACGCTGTTGGATGGCAGGCTGCGCGGGTTGCCCGGCTCGGGCAGGAACCGCTGCAGTCTGTCCTGCGCATCAAGGCGGTACAGGCCGCCCTCGTAGGTACCGAACCAGATCGCACCATCAGGGGTGGAGGCAATACTCCAGACCGTGTTGCTGGTCAGCAGCGGCTGGCTGGCGCGGTCATAGAAATGCATCTGCCGGCGATCGGCGGACAAGCGCACCAACCCGGCGTTTTCGGTACCGATCCACAACTGGTTGCGCGCATCGGCGAGTACCGTCCAGATCCGGTTGTCACGCAGGCCATCTTCAGCACGCCAGATGCGATAGCTGCGGCCATCGAACCGCGCCAGCCCGTCGTTGGTGGCGATCCAGAGGTAGCCCAGGCGGTCTTCGGCCATCCGGTTGACGGTGTTGGAAGGCAGCCCGTCGAATACGGTCAGCTGTCGTGGCGTGGGCGGAACCGGCTGCGCCAACGCACGCGCAGGCGCAAGCAACAGCCAGCCTGACAGCAACAGCGTCATCGCCGTACGCAGACCCATCAACCTTGCCATCTCCGCATTGCCGTCCCTCACCTGCCAGACCGCGCGTTCAACGCAGCGGTGGATGCGACAGCACATCGCCGTCCCGGCATGGTAAACCGAAGCCCGCCTCTTCGCGCAGGGCGCGGCACGCCCCACCCGCTGTCGGCGGTGGCTTCACTGCGAAGGTCGGCGCTGTCGCGCCCGGGCAATCGCTTCGACCAACATGTCCCCGGTCACCGGCTTGCGCAGGAAGCCATCGAATCCCGCCGCCAGCACGTCTGCTTCGGCATAGGCATCCGAACGCGCGGTCACCGCCAGCAGCGGGAACTCATGCGCCAGCGCGCGTAGTTGCCGCGCCAGTGCCAGGCCGTCCAATGCGGGCAGGTCCAGGTCGAGCAGCCCCACGTCGAAGGCCGCCGTGGAGGCTTCTGCCAACGCGGCCAGCCCATGCAGTACGTGGACCACGCGGTGCCCGCGCGCTGACAGCAGGCCGACGATGACCCGGGCCACGGTGGGATCATCTTCCACCAGCAGGATTGCCAGCCCGGGCAGATCAAGCGACAGCAGACCGGCGCCGGACTCTGGGGGATGCGCCTGCATCTGCCACGGCAGCGGCAGTTCGACACGGAAACAGGCACCTTGGCCGGGCCGGCTCTGCACGCCGATGCGGCCGCCCATTGCCACGGCAAGCTCCTGGCAGATCGCCAGGCCCAGCCCGGAGCCGCCGAAGCGCGAGGCGGTGCGCGGTCCGTCGGCCTGTTCGAAGCGCTCGAACAATCGCGCCTGCTGCTCGACACTGATGCCCGGCCCGGTGTCGGTGACCTCGAACACGATTCCTGCGCCGCCATCGGACAGCTGCACCGCCAGGCGCACCTCGCCACGCTCGGTGAATTTGATGGCGTTGCCCAGCAGGTTCATCAGGATCTGCCGTACCCGCATTTCATCGCCGCTGGCCGAGACATGGCCTGGCACGTTCACCTGTCGCTGGAAGGCAAGCCCACGCTGCCCTGCCAGCGGCTCCATCAGGCCCTGCACTTCGTCCAGCAGTGCCTCCAGGCCGAACGGGCGGATGTCCAGTTCAAGCCGGCCGGCCTCGATGCGTGCAAGGTCCAGCGCATCGTTGACCAACCGCAACAGGTGCGTGCCCGCCTGGTGGATGGCCCCCGCGTAGCCGCGCTGCTGCTCGTCCAGCGGGCTGTCCAGCAACAGCTCGCTCATCCCCAGCACACCGGTCATCGGCGTTCGCACTTCATGGCCCAGCGTGGCCAGGAAATGGCTCTTGGCCTGGGATGCCTGTTCGGCAAGATGCTGTTTGTGCAGCGTCAGCTGCCACTGCTGGCGCCGACGCAGCCGCAGCCGCACGTACCACGCCAGGGCAGCCAACAGCAGCGCGCCGGCCAGCACATACAGCAGCAGCGCAGCGCCACTGCGCCACCACGGTGGAAGCACCTCCATCCGCAGGTCCGGGGCGATGGTCCAGTCGCCGCCGGCGCGGCGCGCCTGCACTTCGATGCGGTAGCTGCCTGCAGGCAGGCGCGACAGCGTGCGCTCGCCGTCGACAGCCGGCACCCAGTTCAAGTCATACCCGTCCACGCGGAAGCGGTAGGCGTTGCTCAGCGGGTTGGCGAAGGAGAGCAGGCGTGCGTTGATCTGCAGATCGCGATCATCCGGCCCCAGCACGACCGGGGCATCCAGGGGCAGCTCCTGCCACCCTTCGCCATCGTCGCGGCGCACCCGCAACGCACCGACCACCAACTGCGATGGCGGCAGCCGTGCGTCGGGCTGGTTCGGATCGAAGCCTACCAGTCCGATCTTCGATACGGCCAACACCCTGCCTGCGGCATCCTGCGCAGGCGGGCGACCGTTGAACTCCGCATCGGGCAATCCGTCGCGCTCGGTGTAGATGCGCAGCTGTCGCGCCAGCGGATCCCAACGCATCAGGCCACGCGGACTGGTGGCCCATATCTGTCCGTCGGCCGCGGGCACCAGTCCGCCGATCGACACCGGCGGCACGCCTTCGGCCGCAGCAACCTGCTCGCGCAGGTTCAGGCCCAGACCGTCCCAGTCGTAGCGTTCGAATGCGCCCTGCCGTGCCAGCCACACACCGGTGGGCGAAACCCAGGCGATATCGAAGATCGGTCCGCGCGAAACGCCCGGCACGGCCAGGAACGCGCTGTCCTGGAAGCGCAGCACGCCCATGTCGCCCACCACCCATGGCTGCCCGCGGGGATCGAAGCGGATCTGTTCGATCGGCGCTTCACTGCGTCCAGGCAGATCGCTGGAACGTATTTCCTGCAGGAGTCGCCCACCCGCATCGCGATGCTGCAGGCCATGGTTCATCACTGACAGCCACACCGTTCCATCGGGCGCGGCGCGCATCAGGTCGATGCGCTGGCGCAGGTCCGCGCCGCCGTGGATCAACCAGTCCCGATGGCTGCCGCGGCGGGGGTCGTACACCGTGATGCGCCCTGCGCGCCCCAGCCACAATGTGCCGTCGGGACGCGGCAGCAGCGACCAGACCGCACCGCTGCCGATGGTCCGGTCACTGACCAGCAGCGACAGCGTGCCCTTTCCATCGAGTCGATACACGCCCGGCGCTGCACCGATGTAGAAGTCCGTGCCGTCGCTGGCCGCGCTCAGCAGGTACTGGCTGTCCAGCGGTTTGCCGTCCAGCTGGTACCAGGTCGAGAAACGTTTCCAGTCCGGCGGCAGGTAAGCCAGTCCCTGGGTCAACAAGGCGATCCAGATGCCGCCTTCGTGGTCCTGCAGCAGATCCACCACGCCGCTGTGCACGGTCAGGAAACCACTGCCACGGTCGCCTTCCAACCGGCGAAGACGTTGCTCATCGCCGCGCAGCAGCCCATCTGAGCTGCCTACCCAGAAGCCGCCCTGGCGATCATGCAGCACCTTGGAGGAGCGCAACGCATCGCCCTGTGACCACCGGGGACGCTGGACCGCATCGTGCGCGTCGATGTGGAACATGCCATCGGACTGCGTGCCAACCCATACGCCGCCGGCCGCATCGCGACTGAGCCGCAGCACCGCGGTGGCGCCCAGGGTCGCCGGCGCGATCCGATCAAAGCCCGTGCCGTTCCAGCGCGCGACCCCCTGCTCGGTACCGACCCACAGGCGTCCCCGCCCATCGACCAGGCTGGAAAAGACTGTGTCACCGGGAATGCTGTGCCTATTATGCGGATCATGACGGAACAGCTGCACCTTGCCCGCTTCGTCGCGTCGGCACAGCCCGTAGGCGCTGGTGCCGATCCACAACGCCTTGTCGTGTTCGGCCAAGGTCCAGAACTGTCCGTCACAGGCCTCGTTGATGTCGTCAAGCGTTTCAAAGGCGTCACGGGCCGGTCCCATGCGGACCAGGCCCACGCCGTTTATGCCCAGCCAGAGGCGGTCCTGGGCGTCCACCAGCAGTGTTTCGATCTCATCGCCAGGCAGGCTGCCCTCGGCCTGCGGATCATGCCGCCAGCTGCGCAGCGACACGCCGTCATAACGCGCCAATCCGCCATCGGTCGCAGCCCAGATGTAGCCTTGGCGGTCCTGCGCCAAGGCCGTGACCATCCGCGATGGCAGGCCTTCGGCCGGGCCCAGCCGCCGTAGCCGGGGGGTTTCGGCGCCATCCTGCGCGCCCGCCAGCGCCTGACAGGGGACCAGCCCTGACAACAGCAGGCCGGCCACTGCCAGCAGCCATCCCAGCGCCCGTCCTTGATGCATGTGCTTGGCCATCGCTCCCCCTTGGATGCAGGCGATTGTCACACAGCCTTGACGATGCGTCCGGCGAGCGGGATGCTGGCGGTGGCATTGCCGACGGGCCTTGGCCGGCAAGGACCATCGGCACCATGATCTGTTGCAGCCATGTGGCTGCTCGCGAAGCCTGTGGCGTGCGTATGATCGTCACGTCCCCCTGCAGGAGCCTACCGCGTGCTGCGACGCCTTACCCTTGCCTTGCTGCTGTCCGCGCTGCCTGCGGTCGGCATGGCGGCCACGCCGACGTACCGGCTCGACCCGGTACATACACGGGTCCTGTTCGCCATCGAACATGCCGGCTTTTCCAATGCGCTGGGCACCGTATCCGGCAGTGAGGGCGAAGTGTCGTTCGATCCCGCCGACTGGGCCGCTTCCCGCCTGGACGTGCGTATTCCGATCTCCCGCCTGGACCTGGGCGATGCCAAATGGAACCAGTCCGCGCTGGCACGTAACCTGCTCGACGGCGAACGCTTTCCCGAAGCACGCTTCGTGTCCACCAGCGTCGAGCAGATCGATGAAACCCATGCACGCGTCAAAGGAGACCTGACACTTCGTGGGGTTACCCGTGAAGTCGTGCTGGAGGTCAAGCTCAACGCCCTCAAACGGCATCCATTGCCGCCGTTCCGCCGCACCGCTGGTTTCTCGGCGACTGCCACGCTCAGCCGCCGCGACTTCGGCATCACCGCATGGTCCAGCATGATCGGCGACAGCGTGCAGCTGCGCATCGAAGCGGAGGCCGTTCGCGACCGCAACGCCGGTGATGACGAACCTTCCGCCGCCCCCGTTCCGCCCGAGCCGACTGACAGGAGCACGCCATGACCCGTCCCAATGCGCAGCGCTGGGGTGGCGTGAGCCAATCCCTGCACTGGCTGATCGCATTGCTGATCCTCACCCTTGGCGTGGTCGGCCTGACCATGGGCGAGCTGCCGAAGACGCCGAAGTATTTCTGGGTCTACACCGCGCACAAATCACTGGGCATCAGTGTGCTGGCGCTGGTGGTGCTGCGCCTGGGCTGGCGCCTGCATGCCGGCGCACCGCCGGCGGTGCCCGGCACTCCAAGCTGGCAGGAACGCATCGCCAGCGCTACCCATGGGCTGCTGTATGTCCTGATGTTCGCCATTCCGTTGTCCGGCTGGATCTACGACTCGGCAAGCGGGCTGCGTCCGTTCCGCTGGTTCGGCCTGGTCGACGTGCCCAAGCTGGTGGCGCCGGATCCGCAGAAGGTAGCGGTGTCGCACGCCATCCATGAATATGGTTTCTGGCTGTTGATCGCAGTGGTGCTGGCGCATGCCGGTGCCGCGCTCTACCACCACTTTTTCCAACGCGATGCCACCCTGGCGCGCATGCTGCCGCGCGGCTGGCTCGCCTCTTCCCAGAAGGACTGATTCGATGAGCATCAAACTGAGCACCCCATCGGCCGTCGCTGCTGCGCTGGCTGGCCTGCTGGCCGCCTCGCCTGCCCTGGCCGCCGACTACGTGCAGGCGGCCGGAGCGCCGGGTTCCAACCTGGCCTTTGCCACCAAGTACGACGGCGAGGTCTTCGCCGGCACCTTCCCCGGGTTCTCCACCCAGCTCAGTTTCGACCCGGCCAACCCTGCGGCCGGCAAGCTCGAGGTGAACATCCCGCTGGCCGGTGCGAAGAGCGGCAACAGTGACCGCGACTCCACCCTGCAGGGCGCGGACTTCTTCGATGTCGGCAAGTTCGCCACCGCGCGCTACTCCGCCAGCGGCTTCCGCGCACTGGGCAGCGACACCTACGCTGCCGATGGCACGCTGGAACTGCGCGGCGTCAGCAAGCCGGTGACCCTGACCTTCACCTGGACCCCCGGCACCCAGCCGGTTCTGAAGGGCAAGGCCACCGTCAAGCGCCTGGACTTCGGCGTGGGAGGAGGCGACTGGGCCGACACCAAGAGCATTCCGGACGAAACCGCGATCAGCACCGTGGTGACGTTCAAGGCGAAATGACCGACGCGGTCCGCCAGCGCCGGGCAAGGTCCGGCGCTACGGGTCCGGGTGCCTCCATGCCGCCAGTGCAGCGGCGTCGAATGGCCAATCCAGCTCACAGTCCGCACCGGCATCACGCAGCACCGGCACGCGCGCTCCATACCGGCGTTCCAGCGCGGGATGCCCATCGATGAACACCGGATCGAAATCCGGGAAACGCGCCTGGGCGAGCACGGCCAAGGCCTGGTCACACAGCTGGCAGTCATCACGCTGGTACAGGATGAACACAGGCAGGGCTCCGATGGCTTTGCTGCGGCGCAGCCAAGGATGCGCTGCGGCAACCGCTAGAATAGCGTCTTTCCCGGTACCCGCAGCACGGCATCCATGGCAGTCAGCACGTTCGACGTCTTCAAGATCGGCATTGGCCCGAGTTCCTCGCACACCGTAGGCCCGATGAAAGCGGCCGAGCGCTTCGTGCACCGCTGGCTGCTCGATCCCGGCCGGCTGCAGGACGTGGTGCGCATCCGCGCTGATGTCTACGGTTCGCTGGCACTGACCGGTCGCGGACACGGTACCGACAAAGCGGTACTGCTGGGGCTGGAAGGCCAGCGGCCGAACCTGATCGACCCGGACATCATCCCGGTCACGCTGGAACGCATCCGTACCAGCAGGCGCATCAACCTGATGGGCCAGCATGAAATCGTCTTCGACGAGAAGCGCGACCTCGGCCTGAACAAGCGCCAGAAGCTGCCCTACCACACCAACGGCATGCGCTTCACAGCGTACGGCGCCAACGATGAGCTGATTGCCACGCGCGACTATTACTCGGTCGGCGGCGGCTTCGTGGTCAACCAGGATGATGCGGCCGACGACCGCATCGTACCCGATGAGACCCCCCTGCCTTATCCGTTCAAGAGTGGCGATGAACTGCTGGCGCAGACCGCGCGGAGCGGGCTGAGCATTGCCCAGCTGATGTTCGAGAATGAAAAATCCTGGCGCAGCGAAGACGAGATCCGGGACCAGCTTCGCGAAATATGGGAAGCGATGCAGGCGTGCGTGGCCCGCGGCATCCGCCAGGAAGGCGTACTGCCAGGCGGACTGAAGGTCGGCCGGCGCGCCCCCGCCCTGCACCGCGAACTGTCGTCCAAGCCGGAAGCTGCGATGCGTGATCCGCTGACCACGCTGGACTGGGTCAACCTGTACGCGCTGGCGGTGAACGAAGAAAACGCCGCCGGTGGCCGTGTGGTGACCGCCCCCACCAACGGCGCCGCCGGCGTGCTGCCTGCGGTACTGCATTACTTCGACCGCTTCTGCCCGGGGGCGAACGAACAGCGGATCTTCGACTTCCTGCTGACCTCCGCGGCGATTGGCATCCTGTACAAGGAAAACGCCTCGATTTCCGGCGCCGAAGTCGGTTGCCAGGGCGAAGTGGGCGTTGCCTGCTCGATGGCCGCCGGTGGCCTGGTCGCCGCGCTGGGCGGCAGTCCCAGCCAGATCGAAAATGCCGCCGAAATCGGCATGGAGCACAACCTGGGCCTGACCTGCGATCCGATCGGCGGTCTGGTGCAGATTCCCTGCATCGAACGCAATGCGATGGGCGCAGTGAAAGCAATCAATGCCTCGCGCATGGCGATGCGCGGCGATGGCAAGCACAAGGTATCGCTGGACAAGGTCATCAAGACCATGCGCGACACCGGCCGCGACATGCAGGACAAGTACAAGGAAACCAGCCGCGGCGGGCTGGCGGTGAACGTCATCGAGTGCTGACGCCAGCTGCCTGCGCCTGGTGACCGTTGGTGGTGGTGGGTGACGACCGTTGGTGGTGGTGGGTGACGACCGTTGGTCGTCACGCCTTTCCGGTTAACCTCAAGCTTTCCCCCCGGAGACCACCATGCGCCTGCTGGCCACCGCCCTGCTTGCCTGCCTTCCAATCACCACGCTCGCCGCCGATAGCTACGGCGCCCGGCTGGAAGGCTTCGACTATCCCCATCCGGTGAAGACGTTCGCGCTGCAGTCGCAGCGCCAACCTCTGGAAATGGCTTACCTGGATCTTTCGCCGCCGCGTGCGCCGGTCGGCACGGTGGTCCTGCTTCACGGCAAGAATTTCTGTGCCGCTACCTGGCAGGAGAGCATCCAGCCCCTGCTTGATGCCGGCTATCGGGTGATCGCGCCAGACCAGGTGGGCTTCTGCAAATCCAGCAAGCCGCAGGGGTACCAGTATTCGTTCGGCCAGTTGGCCGCCAATACGCATGCCCTGCTGCAGCAGCTCGGCGTGCAGCGCGCGCACATCGTCGGCCATTCCATGGGCGGCATGCTGGCTGCCCGCTATGCGCTGCTGTACCCGGATGCCACGCAGTCGTTGTCGCTGGTCAATCCGATCGGCCTGGAGGACTGGAAGGCGTTGGGCGTGCCGTGGCGCAGCGTGGATGCGTGGTATGCCAACGAGCTGAAGACCAGCTTTGAATCCATCAAGAAATACCAGCTTGATGTGTATTACAACGGCGACTGGAAGCCCTCGTTCGAGCGCTGGGCGCGGATGCAGGCCGGCCTGTATGCCGGCCCGGGCAAGGACGCTGTGGCATGGAGCCAGGCGCTGACCTCGGACATGGTGTTCAACCAGCCCGTGGTTCACGAGTTGAAGAACATCCGGGTGCCGACCACGCTGTTCATCGGCCAGAAGGATCGCACGGCCATCGGCCGCGACATGGCCCCTCCTGCGCTGAAGGCAACGCTGGGCGACTACCCCGTGTTGGGCAAGGCAGCCGCCGCGGCGATACCCGGCGCACAGCTCGTGGAATTCGCCGAACTGGGGCACTCGCCGCAGGTACAGGATCCCGCACGTTTCAATGCCGCATTGCTGCGCGCACTGAAGGCGCCGTAAAGAACGTGGAGGTGCCGGCAGGGTCGGCACCTCTGCCCACGGCGGGGGCGTCCTGCAACGGGCAGGGCTGTAGTTCGCCGCATCAGCGCCCGGGGTGCCTGCTGATCCTCGGGCTCAACGTCGTTCGGTTGTCTGCGTCCGCGCAATGCGCAGCACGTCATCCAACAACGCCGCTGCCGTGACCTCCGCACCTGCGCCCGGCCCCTGGATCAGCAGGGGCTGATCGTGATATCGATCGCTGTGGATCGCGACGCGGTTGTCCGTTCCTGCACCCGACGCGAGCGGGTGGTCAGCCGCCAGCGACTGCACACCAACGCGTGCGGCCCCGGCTTCGACGCGACCGATGAAGCGCAGCACCTGGCCCGCTTCGCGTGCACGCAGCCAACGCTGGTGGAGCGGTGCATCCAGCTGCGCCAGCTGCTCCAGCGCCTGCGCGTGCGGCAGCGTGGCCAGCGCCGCCGGCACCAGCGAATCGACCTGTACCTGTCCATCGGTGAGGCCCAATCCGCTGGCGCGCGCCAGTATCAACAGCTTGCGTCGCACGTCCTCTCCAGAAAGATCCAACCGCGGATCCGGCTCGGTGAAGCCGGCAGCGAGCGCTTCCCGCACGGCCAGCGAAAACGGCCCGCTACCGTCGTAGCGGTGGAACAACCAGGCCAGCGAGCCGGACAGTACGCCTTCGATGCGGTGGATGCGGTCACCGCCGTCCACCAGCGCGCGCAGGCTGCTCAGCAGCGGCAGGCCCGCTCCGACCGTCGCACTGTCGCCGTAGCGCGCCCCGCTGTCGGCACAGTGCGCCGCGATCTGCGCCGCACGCTGCTGCTGCGCGCCCTGCCCCAGCTTGTTGGCGGTCACCACGTGCACGCCGCGCGCCAGCCAGAGCGCGTGTTCGGCGGCGACGCTTTCACTGGCTGTGGCGTCCACCACCACGTCTCCGGCATGCAGGTCGTCTGCCTGCTTCCACGGTGTCGCGGCGGCCGTCAGCCGGGGGGCACGCTTTATCTCATGCAGCGGCCGTTCCGGCGCACCGTCGCAGGCCAGCACCGCGCGCGAGTTGGCCAACCAACGGAACGGCGGCAAGGCGAGCCCGCGTGCCTGCAATGCCTGGTAACGGGCGACGAACGCGGTGCCCACCGTGCCGGTTCCCAGCAACGCCAGCCGCCCCGAGGAGGCGCGCGAGAGTTCGATGACCTGGGCGTTCATGCATCCACGACCTGTTTCTGCCGCGCCTGTGCATCGACCACGGCCGCCGCCCGGTCCAGAGCAGCGGCAAGGTCGGCAAGCAGGTCGCGTTCGGATTCGATGCCCACCGACAAGCGCAGCAGACCTTCGCTGATACCGGCGGCCTGGCGCGCCTGCACGGTCATCGCCGCATGGGTCATCGTCGCTGGATGTGCGACCAGGCTCTCCACGCCGCCCAGCGATTCGGCCAGGGTGAAGTACTGCAGGCCATCGACGAACGCGCGCACCGCCGCATGCGGATCGTCGCCCTCGCAGTTCGCCAGTTCGAAGGACAGCATGGCGCCGAAACCGGATTGCTGGCGTGCGGCGATGGCATGCCCTGGGTGGTCGGCGAGGCCGGGGTAGTACACCGCGCTCACCGCGCGATGGGCGGCCAGCAGCGGCACGATCGCCGCGGTGTTTTCCTGGTGCACGCGCAGGCGTGCATCCAGCGTGCGCAGGCCGCGCAGGGTCAGGAAGGCATCGAACGGCGAACCGGTCAGGCCCAGTGCGTTGGCCCACCAGGTGAGCTGCTGTACCAGGTCCGGATCGCGCGCCACCACCGCCCCGCCAACCACGTCGCTGTGGCCGTTGATGTACTTGGTGGTGGAGTGCAGGACCAGGTCGGCGCCGAAGGCCAACGGCTGCTGCAGGGCGGGCGAAAGGAAGGTGTTGTCGACCACCACCCGCGCGCCGGCCTTGTGCGCGGCATCGATGACGAAGCGCAGGTCGGTGATGCGCAGCAGCGGGTTGGATGGGGTTTCCACCAGCACCAGCTTCGGCGAGCTGGCCAGCGCGTGGGCCAGCGAGCGCGGATCGGTCAGGTCGGCGGTGACCAGCTTGAACTGGCCCTTGCCGGCCAGCGCGTTGAACAGCCGCCAGCTGCCACCGTAGGCATCGTGCGGCACCACCAGGGTGTCCTCCGGGCCCAGCAGCGCCTGCAGCACCAGGTTGATCGCGCCCATGCCGGTCGCCGTCACCACCGCGCCGGCGCCGCCTTCCAGCTCGGCCAGTGCCTCGCCGAGCAGGTCGCGGGTCGGATTGCCGCTGCGGGTGTAGTCGTACTGGCGCTTGTTGCCGAACCCATCGAAGCTGAAGTTGGAGGACAGCACGATCGGCGGGGTCACCGCACCGTGGGCGCTGTCGCGGTCGATGCCGGCGCGCACTGCGGCAGTGGTGCGGCTACAGGACGGCGTGCCGTTGATGTCGTGGCTCATGCGGTTTCTCCCGGGATGCGGATGGCGTTGGCGAGGATCGCGTCGATGCGATCGGTTTCTTTCAGGAAGGCGTCGTGGCCGTAGGGTGAGCGCAGCACGCGCAGGCTGCCGCGCGGGCCCAGTCCTTCGACCAGGCTGACCAGGTCGGCCAGCGGCACCAGGCGGTCACCTTCCACGGCCACCACGACGGTGGGCAGCAGCAGCTGCGCCGGTTCGATGCGGTGCAGGTCGATGGATTCGGACAGGCGCAGCCAGGCGGTGACCGGCGTGCGCGCGACGTACTGCGCGGCGGCCGCGTCCAGGTAATCTTCGGCGGCCACGCGTACGCGCCCATTGATCACTTCCGGGGCGGCGTCGAAGCGCTCGCTGAACTCTTCCGGCGTGCGGTAGCTGAGCATCGCGAACTGGCGTGCCAGGGCCAGGCCGTTCTCGTCACTGCACTGCAGCTGGCCCAGTGCAACGGCGCGTCGCTGCAGGGCGCGCCAGGCGGCCGCGTAGGGGTGCGCACGATGCGCGCCGCTGACCACCACCAGCCGCTGCACGCGCCGGCGGTGGCGCAGGCCGAACTGCTGGGCGACCAGCGCGCCATAGGAATAACCGACGAAGGCCTGCAGCTGCGCGATGCCGAGGTGATCCAGCAGGATCGCCAGCGCATCGGCCTGGTCGGCGGTATCGATCGGCACGTCCAGCGCGCCATCGGCGCCGATGAAATCAAACGCCAGCACGCGCAGCCGCTGCGGGTCGAGGGTCCGCCCCGGGCCGACCAGGCCTTCGGCCCAGCCTTTCTCGCCGAACTGGGCATTGGCGGCCACGTGGCGGTTGGCGGAAATGCCACCGGCCAACACCACGACGGGCGCGTCGGCGGGGCCTACCCATTCGTAGCGCAGGCGGATCGGACGCGGGCCGGCATGGCGCATGTCCAGCACCGCGGCGAACTCGCCGCGTGCTGCATGCACGCGGTCTTCGACCGGCACGCTGACGGGAACAAAGGAGTCGGGGCGGAGGGCGGTGCTGGGGGCGAAGCTCATGGCGGCATCCAAAAAGGAAAACGGCCATCGAGCCTTCGCGGGGCTCGCGTCCAAGTCCTGCCCGTTCCGGGCACGGCTCGAACCATCTTCCGGTAGACACGGGGTCCCCGCAGGATTTGGCACCTACGCTGACGCTTGCGCGCCTGCGGGCTGCCCCGGCTTCAAAGGGCCTGTCCCTCTGCCGGTCTCGATGGTGGACCCACGATGCCAGCGAACTTCCAGCCTGTCAATCCTTTCATGCGGATGAAGCGATGGATTCATTCGCAACTTCCGCGGGGGCCTGCGCGGGCTGCTACAGTCCGCCCTCCTGCTGCCACGCTGATCCTCGATGCGCCGCCTGCTGCCGTGCTGCCTGATCCTGCTGCCCCTGTGTGCCCGGCCCGCGATGGCGGCAGATACCATCGACTGGCGCGCCGGCTGGGGTTTGTCAGGCGCCCCGGCGGCGGATTCGTTCGCTTACCAGTTACCGTTTGATGCGCGGCGCTTCAGCGTGGGCCAAGCTCCGCAGGGCCGATTCAGCCACCGCGACGCCGAAAACCGCCATGCAGTCGACTTCACCCTGCCCGAAGGCACGCCGGTACTGGCCGCGCGCGGCGGCTGGGTGACCCGGGTGCAGGCGGGCTTCAGCGGCAATGGACTGGATCCGCAGCGTGACCGCGGGCGCGCCAACTATGTGCGCATCGTCCATGACGACGGCAGCATGGCCGTCTACGCGCACCTGCAGCACGAGGGCGTGCTGGTGAATGAAGGCCAGCAGGTGCAGGCCGGCCAGCCGATCGCGCTGTCCGGCAACACCGGGTACAGCACCGCCCCGCACCTGCATTTCGCCGTGCAGCGACAGCGCGGCACGCAGCTCGAGTCGATCCCGGTGCGCATCGTCACCCCGCGCGGCCAGCTCCACTTCGAAAAACAGCCCTGATCCCCTCCCTCACCTTTTTTCGGCGATAATCATCGGCTTACTTCATTGATCTGCGCCCCGGGCGGGCGCCCCCTGCCATGTCCGAAGTCGCCACCGAAGCCGCGCGCCGCCGCACGTTCGCCATCATTTCCCATCCTGATGCGGGCAAGACCACGCTGACCGAAAAGCTGCTGCTGTTCGGCGGTGCGATCCAGATGGCTGGTTCGGTCAAGGGCCGCAAGGCCGCACGCCACGCTACGTCCGACTGGATGGCGCTGGAAAAAGAGCGCGGCATCTCGGTGACCTCATCGGTGATGCAGTTCCCCTACGAAGGCAAGATCGTCAACCTGCTCGACACCCCCGGCCATGCCGACTTCGGCGAGGACACCTACCGCGTGCTCACTGCGGTGGACTCGGCGCTGATGGTGATCGACGTGGCCAAGGGCGTGGAAGAGCGCACCATCAAGCTGATGGAGGTCTGCCGGCTGCGCGACACGCCGATCATGACCTTCATCAACAAGCTCGACCGCGAGGGCAAGGAACCGATCGACCTGCTGGATGAGGTGGAAAGCGTGTTGGGCATCCAGTGCGCACCGGTGACCTGGCCGATCGGCATGGGCCAGCGCCTGAAGGGCGTGGTCCACCTGATCACCGGCGAAGTGCATCTTTACGAGCAGGGCCGCAACTTCACCCGCCAGGACTCGACCATCTTCCCGTCCATCGACTCGCCCGGCCTGGCCGAGAAGATCGGCGCGCAGATGCTGGCCGACCTGCGCGATGAACTGGAACTGGTCCAGGGCGCCAGCCACCCGTTCGACCTGGACGCCTACCGCGCGGGCAAGCAGACCCCGGTGTTCTTCGGCTCGGGCGTGAACAATTTCGGCGTGCAGCCGCTGCTGGACTTCTTCGTCGAACACGCCCCGTCGCCGCAGCCGCGTGCCAGCACCGGCCGCGCCGTGCAGCCGCAGGAGAACAAGCTGACCGGCTTCGTGTTCAAGATCCAGGCCAACATGGACCCGCAGCACCGTGACCGCGTGGCGTTCATGCGCGTGTGTTCGGGCCGTTTCGCGGCAGGCATGAAGACCCTGCACGTGCGGACCGGCAAGGACATGAAGCTGGCCAACGCGCTGACCTTCATGGCCAGTGATCGCGAGATCGCTGCCGAAGCGTGGCCGGGCGATGTCATCGGCATCCACAACCACGGCACCATTTCCATCGGTGACACCTTCACCGAAGGCGAGGCGATCACCTTCACCGGGATCCCGAATTTCGCCCCGGAACTGTTCCGCCGCGCACGCCTGCGCGACCCGCTCAAGCTCAAGCAACTGCAGAAGGGCCTGGCGCAGTTGTCCGAAGAGGGGGCGACCCAGTTCTTCCGTCCGCTGATGAGCAACGACCTGATCCTCGGTGCGGTCGGCGTGCTGCAGTTCGACGTGGCCGCGTACCGCCTGAAGGACGAATACGGGGTGGAAGCCACCTTCGAGCCGGTCAGCGTGGTCACTGCGCGCTGGGTTACCTGCAGCAACGAAAAGAAGCTGGAAGAGTTCCGCGAGAAGAACGCGCTGAACCTGGCGGTGGATGCGGCCGGCCAGCTGGTCTACCTGGCGCCGACGCGGGTCAACCTGCAGCTGGCGCAGGAACGCGCGCCGGACGTACGCTTCTCCGCTACCCGTGAAGCGGCGTACACCGCCACGTCCTGAACCACGGCGGTGGCCGGGCGTGCACGCGCCGGCCATCGCGGCGATGATAGGGGAGATGCAGGTCCCCCTCCCTGCGACCCACTCGTCCCACATGACCTCTGTTGAATCGATCCGCGAGGAAATCGCCAGCGCGCTGACCCATGGCCTCGGTGCGGTGTTCGCCCTGGCGGGCAGCGCCGTGTTGATCACCCTGGCCGCCATCAACGGCGATGGCTGGCAACTGTTCAGTTCGATCGTGTTCGGCGTGGCGTTGCTGCTGCTGTACACCGCCTCCACGCTGTACCACGCGATCCAGCACCCGGTGGCCAAGGGGCGACTGAAGGTCTTCGACCATTGCGCGATCTACGTGCTGATCGCCGGCACCTATACCCCTTTCATGCTGATCGGTCTGCGCGGCCCCTGGGGCTGGAGCATGTTCGCCGCGATCTGGACGCTGGCCCTGGCCGGGGTGGTGTTCAAGCTGTTCTACACCGGCCGTTTCAAGGCCCTGTCGACCGGCATCTACATCGCGATGGGGTGGCTGATCGTGGTGGCGATCAAGCCGATGCTGGCGGCGATCGACCTGTGGACGCTGGGCTGGCTGCTGGCCGGCGGGCTGTCCTACACGCTGGGCACTTACTTCTACCACCGCGAATCGATCCGTTATTCGCACGCGATCTGGCATCTGTTCGTGATCGGCGGCAGCGTGTGCCACTTCGTCGCAGTGACCGCGCAGGTGTTGTGATTTTCTGCGCTTGCGCGCGGGCTTGAAGCGACGGCGAAGGCAACGGCAACGTCAACAGCTGCAGGGCTGCTGGTTGGCGGGGCGGGGTGGCTGTGCAGGACACGCCGTGAACCCGTCCATGGGGGCTCGCTTTTCGCATCCATGCGAAAAGACGGTCCTGCACAGCCACC
>NZ_JACSQS010000023.1 GCF_014836545.1 Stenotrophomonas lacuserhaii | reverse complement strand
AGGCTCGCTTTTCGCATCCATGCGAAAAGACGGTCCTGCACAGCCACCCCGCCCCACCTTCGACAGGTCCATGGTGGCCATGGATAGAGCGGGGGGTTGGAAGGGGGGAAAGATGGGGTCAGAGTCCTTTCGCGCAGCGAAAGGACTCTGACCCCTGCCTTTGTTCTTCCTTTTTTTTCGCGGGTGGCGGTCCCCGGAACCTGTCAGGGGGGCGGGCGGGTGGGGTCTGCAGGACGCTGAGCCGCATGGATGCGGCGACGCAGCCTACATGGACGTACTTGCGGCGTGTCCTGCAGATCCCACCCGCCCGGCGCCAACCAACTGCAGCTCTGAACCAGCCACCCGCGAGGGGGTCTCACCCGTTCGCAGTCCGCTCCCGCACCGGCCCCTGCACCGCCTCATCGGCCGCCCTGCGCAGCTTCGGCAGCAATCGCAATGCCAGCGCAATCTGCGTGCGGATCAACTGCAGCTTCGGTGGCATCGCATCGTCGAACTGCTCCAGTTGCTCTGCAAGACCGCGGTCACCCTCGCCGTCATCGTCCACGATCGGCTGGCGTTCGGCCAGCGCGCTGGCCAGCTGCTTCAGTGACTGCTGCACGCGTTCGCCGGCGGACCACGCCAGTGGGTCCTGGGCGAAGCTGTCGACCTGGTCGCGATGCGCGCCCAGTGCGGACAGATGGCCCAGCAGCGTGTTGGACAACGCCAGGAAGCGGAAGCTCGCATCGAGGTTGCGGCGGACATGGCCGGGCTCACGCAGCATGTTCGACAACGCCGTGGAAAGCGCTGCGTCGGCATTGTGCATGTCGCGTCGCGCGATGCGGTAGGCAAGATCATCGCGCATGCCGCTGCGGTACTGGCCCAACACCGCTTCCAGGTAGCGCGCGGCACTGTCCAGTACGCGCGCCAGCACGTTGTTGAGCTGGCGCCCCTGCCAGTCCGGCAGGATCAGGAAGGCCGCAGCGGCGGCGATCGCGCAGCCGAGCACGGTGTCCACCATGCGCGGCACGATCAGCAGGAAGCCATCGCCGATCAGGTTGAAGCAGGTCAGCGCCATCACCGTGATCGCGCCGGACGCCACCAGGTAGCGGTCGGTACGGGTGAAGAAGAACAGCAGCGCAGACAGCAGCGCGATCAGCAGTTGGCTGTGCAGATCCTGGAACAGCTGCAGCAACGCCCAGGTCAGCACCAACCCACCCAATGTGCCGGCGATCCGCTGCGCAAGCCGTTGCCGGGTAGCGCCGAAGTTCGGTCGGCACACGAACACGATGGTCAGTAGTACCCACGAACCGTTCTGGAAATTGAACAGTGAGATGGCGGCGAAGCCCACGACCAGTGCGATGGCCATGCGCAGCCCATGGCGGAACAACACCGAGCCCGGGGTCAGCTGCTGCCGCAGGCGCGTGGCCATCTCGCGCAGCGTGTGCGGGTTGTTGTCGCGCAGCCGGGTGTCGACGTTGTCCAGCGTGGCGTCCGAATTCTCGGCGTCCAGCAGGCGGCGGCCGATGCTCTGCAGGTTGTGGACCAGCAGGTCCAGCGAGGCCAGCAGGCGGCGCCACTGCGGACGATCCTGCACGCGCAGGAAGGCCAGCGAATCGACCAGGTCGCGTGCCGCCTGCTGGTTGCTGTCGCCGTATGCGAAGGGGCGGCGCACGCGGATCGCTTCGCCCAGGCGGGCGCACGCCTGGCCCTGCAGGTCCAGCAGGCGCTGGCAGCGGTACAGCACGTCGCTGTGGAAGAACGCATCCACCAGCGCCCCGTACGGATAGTGCGAGGAGCTGGCGCGCTCGTGGAAATCCTGCGCGGTGTAATACAGGCGAAGGTACAATCCGGAGTTCACCGCAGGGCGTCCGGAGCGGCCGAAACGGGCCAGGATCGCGGTCTTGGCGATGTTCAGCGCTTCGACCACGCGGCGGTTCTGTTCAGCCAGCGCCAGCTGCCTGCGTTGCAGGTCGGCCTCGCGCACGGGCTCGAACAGGGTGGCCTTCAACTGCAGGTAGCGGCCCAGTTCGACATACAGCCGGGCCACCCGTTCGCGCACCGGACGGTTGGCGAACAACGCGGTCCACAGGATCGACAGCAGGCCGTACCAGGTCGCCCCTGCCAGCAGGTGGCTGACTGCGTCCAGCGCCGTACGCCAGTCACCGGCGCCATGCTGTTCCAGCCCGATCATGGTGTAGATGGCCAGGGTCACGGTGGCCTGGGCGATGGAGGCGTAGCGCTCACCCAGCCCGCCAAGCAGGGTCAGGCAGAAGGTGGACAGCGCCAGCGCGCTGATGAACACCCACGGCAGCGGGAACAGCCATACGACCGCGGCGGCGGCGATGCAGAAGCACAGCAAGGAAAGCACCACGGCCTTGGTGCGGCCCCAGGCGTTGTCATCGGTTTCGGCGATGGCGCTGGCGATGATGCCGAGGAACACGCCGGGCAGTGCGGGCAGCGCGTCGAGGTGCCAGCACACGGCCATCGCCGTGCTCAGGGCAATGAAAACACGCAGGCCATAACTGGCCTTCTCGTGCGCCCACAGGCGGCTAAGACGGGATTCGCGGGCGGACATGCGGGCTCGGCAGCAGCATCAGCCTCCATTATCGTGAAAAAAGGGGACGGAGGGGATTAAGTCGCATTCGGCCGCCTATGGTCGAATGCGACTTAATCCCCTCCGTCCCCTTTTTTCAGGCGCGGGCGGCGCGCCTGAGTTGTTTCTTCTCGCGGCGACGGGTGCGCCAGCTGCGCCAGTGCTGGGCCAGGCAGGAGAAGATCACGTACAGCGCCGGGGTGCTGAGCAGGGTCAGGCTCTGCGAAAACAGCAGGCCACCGATCATCGCGATGCCCAGCGGGCGGCGCAGTTCGGAGCCCTCGCCGATGCCGATGGCCAGCGGCACCGCGGCGAGGATCGCCACCATGCTGGTCATCATGATCGGGCGGAAGCGCACGATGCTGGCTTCGCGCGCGGCTTCCAGCGCACTCTTGCCGTGCTCGCGCTGGGCCACCACCGCGAAGTCGATCATCATGATCGCGTTCTTCTTGACGATGCCGATCAGCAGCACCAGCGCGATCATCGATATCACCGACAGTTCGGTGTTGGTGCCGTACAGCGCCAGCAGCGCACCGACGCCCGCAGCGGGCAGGGTCGACAGGATGGTCACCGGGTGGATCAGGCTTTCGTACAGCATGCCCAGCACCAGGTACACGGTCATGATCGCGGCCATCACCAGTACCAGCATTTCCATCGGGTCCGAATCGAAACCGAATCCACCGCCCTCAGCCAAGCGGATGTCGCCGGGCATGCGCATGCCGGCCACGGTGCTGTCGATGATCGCCTTGGCCTCGCCCATGCTGGTACCGGGCGCCAGGTTGTAGCTCAGCTCCATCGTGGTGTACTGGTTTTCGTGGGTGATCTGCGAAGGCGCCAGCCCGGGGACCTGCTCGGCCACCGCAGTGAGCGGCACCATCTCGCCATTGCCCGCACGCACGTACACCTGGTCCAGGGCACCCGGGGTTGCGGTCTGCTCGGGCAGCGCGTTGACCACCACGCTGTACTGGTTGATGTCCGAGTAGATGGTGGAAATCTGGCGCTGGCCGAACGCACCGTACAGCGCACCGTCGATGGCACCTATCGAGATCCCCAGGCGTGCGGCCTTGGCCCGGTCGATGACGATGTTCTGGCGCAGTCCGGCATCGTCGACATCGGTGCCCACGTCGGCCAGCTTCGGGTTCTTCTTCAGCACCGCCTGCAGCTTGGGCAACCACTCCTGCAGCTGCGCCAGGTCGTTGCCCTGCAGTGACACGCGGTATTGCGCGCCCTGGCTGGAGCCACCGCCATCGTTGCTGGGCAGGTCCTGGATGGCGCGCAGGCGCAGCTGCAGGTCGGGGTAGCGGTCGGCCTTGGCGCTCAAGCGCGACAACGCCTGCGCGGTGGTTTCGCGGCGGCCGTCCTTGCGCGACTTCAGTTCGATGTTGAACTGCGCGCTGGAGCCCTGCCGGCCACTGCCCAGGCGCACGCCGACGGTCTTCACCGCCGGGTCGGCCATCAGCATGTCGGTGATGCGGCGCTGGCGGTTGACCATGTCTTCGAAGGAGACCGTCGCGCTGGAGTTGGCACGGCCCCAGATCAGGCCGGTGTCCTGCGGCGGGAACGCGCCCTTCTTGACCGCACCGAACAGGAAGATCGTCACCCCGATCAGGATCAGCGGGGTCAACGACAGCAGCAGCGCATGGCGTAGCGAGAAATCCAGCAGGCGCGTATAGACGCGCAGCATGCGGTCGTGCCCGGCATCGAGCCAACGGCCGAAACGGGTCGGCTTGCCAGCATCGGCGTGCGGGTCCAGGAAGCGGCTGCACAGCGCTGGCGTCAGCGTCAGGGAGATGATCATCGACACCACGATGGCTGCCACCAGGGTGACGGTGAACTCGCGGAAGAACGCGCCCATCATGCCTTTGGCGAACAGCAGCGGGATGAACACCGCGACCAGTGAAGCGGTGATCGAGACGATGGTGAAGCCGATCTCGCGCGCGCCGGTGAAGGCCGCCTGCATGCGCGGCATGCCCTCGTCCAGGTGGCGCATGATGTTTTCGATCACCACGATCGCATCGTCGACCACGAAGCCGATCGCGATCACCAGCGCCAGCAGGCTCAGGTTGTTCAGGGTGAAGCCAAGCGCGTACATCACCAGCGCCGCACCGGCCAGCGACAGCGGCACGGTGACGGCGGCGATCAGCGTGGGCGCCAGCCGGCGCAGGAACAGCGCCATGGTCAGCACCACCATCGCCAAGGCGATCAGCAGCGTGATCTGCACCTCGTGCAGCGAGCCGCGGATGGTCGGGGTGCGGTCGAAATACGGGGTCAGCGTGGTGCCCGGCTGCAGGTAATCGCGCAGGGTGGGGATCTGTTCCTTGACCCGGTCCACGGTCTCTACGATGTTCGCACCGGCGCGGGTGAAGACATACATCACCACGGCGGGTTTGTGGTTGAACCACGCCGCCTGGTAGGCATCCTGCTGGCCGTCGTAGACGTTGGCGATGTCCTGCAGGCGGATGATGCGCCCGTCCGCGCCGGTCTTGATGATCAGGTTGGCGAAGTCCGCCGCGCGTGCCACCGAATCGTTGGCGATGATCGCGGTGGTGGTGTTGCCATCTGTGAGGAAGCCGGTGGGCGAGGTGACGTTGGCCGCGCGGACCGCATTGCGCAGGTCATCGGCGGTCAGCCCCAGGGCATTCATCAGTCGCAGGTTGACGTCCACGCGCACCGCCGGCGTGGAGGCGCCGGCGATATCCACCGACGACACCCCGGTGATCTGGCGGATGCGCTGGGCCAGCAGTGAATCGGCGACGTTGTACAGGTCGTCGGCCGACTGCGTTTCAGAGGTCAGCGCGATGGCGATGACCGGGTCGTCGTTGGGGTTTGCCTTGGAGAACATTGGCGACCCCAGCCCGGACGGCAGGTCGGCCTGGGCCGAATTGATCGCCGTCTGCACGTCCAGCGCGGCCGAATCGATGTCGACATCGCTCTGGAAGATCATGAACACCAGCGAGCTGCCTTCCGAGCTCGACGAGCGCATGCGGTCGATCCCCGGCAGCTGGCCGAGGTGGCGTTCCAGCGGCGCGGTGACCGTGGAGGCCATGGTCGAGGCATCGGCGCCGGACTGGTTGGCATGCACGAAGATCACCGGGATCTGGATGTTCGGCAGCGCCGACACGCCCAGTTTCAGGTAGCAGATCAGGCCGATGATGAACAGGCCGATCGCCAGCAGCGCGGTGCCGATGGGGCGGCGGATGAAGGGGCCGGAGATGTTCAATGCCACGCTCCCGCCAGCACGTCGGTCATGCTCACGCCTGCGGCTCCTGCAGCGGTGGCTCCTGTACCGGATCTCCGCCGCGACGTGCCGCACGCTGCTCGCGGCGTCGCGCCAGCCATTCGGAGAACCGCTCCATGTACAGGTAGATCACCGGCGTGGTGTACAGCGTCACCAGCTGCGACAGCAGCAGCCCGCCGACGATGGCGATGCCCAGCGGGCGGCGCAGTTCCGAGCCGATGCCGGTACCCAGCGCCAGCGGCAACGCACCCAGCATCGCTGCGGCGGTGGTCATCATGATCGGGCGGAAGCGCAGCAGGCAGGCACGGCGGATCGCCTCGTGCGCGTTGGCGCCGGTGCGCCGTGCTTCGATGGCGAAGTCGACCATCATGATGCCGTTCTTCTTGACGATGCCGATCAGCAGCACGATGCCGACGATGCCGTCCACCGACAGGCTCAGGCCGCTGAGCATCAGTGCCAGCAGCGCACCGACGCCGGCCGGCGGCAGGGTGGAGATGATGGTGATCGGGTGGATGTAGCTTTCATACAGCACGCCCAGCACGATATAGATCACCACCAGCGAGGCCAGCAGCAGCCACACCACGTCGGTCTGGCTGCCGGTGAACTCGGCGGCCTTGCCGATGAACTGTGCATGCACCTGCGAGGGCAGCTGCAGTTCGGCCTGGGTCTCTTCGATGGCCTTCACCGCAGCGGACAGCGAGTAGCCCGGGGCCACGTTGAAGGAGATCGTCACCGCCGGCAGCTGCTGCTGGTGGCTGACCACCAGCGGGGCACTGGTCACCTTGCTGTCGGCCAGTGCGGACAACGGAATGATGCCGCCGCCACCGACGGTGATGCCGGTGTTCTGGTTGCCGATGCCGGTGGCCGTGGACGAGTTGGACGAGGTCACCTGGCCGAAACTGGTGGCGTTGGTGCCGGTCAATGCGCCCGTGCCGTTGGAGGCCACCGCCAGCTGTTCCATCAGGGCAGTGCTGGTGCGGAACTCCGGCGCGACTTCCAGCACCACGCGGTACTGGTTGAGTTCGGTGAAGATGGTGGAGATCTGGCGCTGGCCGAAGGCATCGTAGAGCGTGTCGTCGATGGTCTGCATCGGCACGCCCAGCACGCTGGCCTTGTCGCGGTCGATGTTCAGTTCCAACGCGCGGCCCTGCGTGGACAGGTTGTTGTCCACGTCAGCCAGCTCCGGGCGCTTGCGCAGCGCTTCGGTCATGCGCGTGGCATGGGTGGCCACTTCATCGGCCTGCACGTCGGACAGCACGAACTGGTAATCGGTGGCGGCCACGCGCGTGTCCAGGGTCACGTCCTGCACCGGCTTGAGGTACAGCGCGATGCCGGGGATGTCACGCACGGCGTCCTGCAGGCGCGGCAGGATCACGTCCATGCCGTCGCGCTCGCCGCGCTCTTTCAGCACGATCGACAGCTGGCCCTGGTTGAGCGTCGGGTTCATGCTGCCGGCGCCGATGAACGCCGACACCCCGGTCACGTCCGGATCCTTGCGCAGTGCCTCGGCCACGGCCTTGGTGCGCTGTTCCATCTGCGGGAAGGCTACGTTCTGGTCGGCCTGGACCACGGCGGTGATCATGCCGGTGTCCTGGTCGGGCAGCAGGCCCTTGGGGATCAGCAGGTACAGCACCACGGTCAGCACCAGCGCAGCGCCGGCCACCGCCAGGGTGATCGGCTGGTGGGCCAGCACCCAGTCCAGGCTGCGCTCGTACAGCCCGACGGTGCGGCTCCACAGGTTCTGCCTGCCGGCCGCCGCCGAGCGCTCATGCGCGTCTTCGCCTTCCGGCAGTTCGTCCGGCTTGAGCAGGTAGGCGCACATCATCGGAGTCAGGGTCAGCGAGATCAGCATCGACAGCGTGACCGCGATGCTCAGCACCCAGGCGAATTCATGGAACAGCCGGCCGGTGACACCGGGCATCAGCAGCAGCGGCAGGAACACGGCCACCAGCGAAACGGTCAGCGACAGCACGGTGAAGCCGATCTGGCGGGCGCCGATCTCCGCCGCTTCCTTGCCGCTCTTGCCCTGTTCGATGTAGCGGACGATGTTCTCGATCATCACGATCGCATCGTCGACCACGAAGCCGGTGGCCACCACCAGCGCCATCAGCGAAAGATTGTCCAGCGACATGCCGGCGAAGGCCATCACCGCGAAGGTGCCGGCCAGCGACAGCGGTACCGCCACCGAGGGAATGATGGTGGCCCACAGGCGGCGCAGGAACAGGAAGATCACCGCAACCACCAGTCCGATGGTCAGGATCAGGGTGAACTGCACTTCATGCACCGAGGCGCGGATGGTTTCGGTCCGGTCGGAGAAGATCTCCAGGTGCACGTCGGCGGGCAGCACGCCCTGCAGCTGCGGCAGCAGGGCGCGCACGCGCTCCACCGTCTGCACGATGTTGGCGCCGGGCTGGCGGCGCACTTCCAGCAGCACCGCCGGCTTGCCGTCGGCCCACGCCGCCAGCTGGTCGTTCTCCACCCCGTCCACCACGTTGGCGACGTCGGAAAGGCGCACCGGCGCCCCGTTGCGGTAGCTGATGATGGTATCGCGGTACTCGGCGGCACTGGTCAGCTGATCGTTGGTGCCGATGCTGTAGGACTGGGTCTTGCCGTTCAGCGAGCCCTTCGGCGCACTGACGTTGGCCTGGGTCAGCGCGCTGCGCAGGTCTTCCAGGGTCAGGCCCATGTTGGACAGCTGCGCCGGATTGACCTGGATGCGCACGGCGGGGCGCACGTTGCCGGCGATCGACACCAGCCCCACGCCCTGCACCTGCGACAGGCGCTGGGCGAGAATGGAATCGGCGTAGTTGTTGACCTCGCGCAGCGGGCGCGTATCGGAGGTCAGCTTCAGGGTGACGATGGCCGCATCGGCCGGATTGACCCGGTTGTAGACCGGCTGGTAGGGCAGCGAGGAGGGCAGGGTGGCCTGGCGGATCGCCGCCTGCACGTCCTGCGCGGCGATGTCGATGTCCCGTTCCATCGAGAACTGCAGGATGATCGTGGACAGTCCGGCCGACGAGTCGGAGGTCATCAGCTCCAGTCCGGAGATCTGCCCGAACTGCCGTTCCAGCGGCGTGGTCACCAGTGATGCCATGGTGGTGGCATTGGCACCGGGATACTGCGTGGTGACCACCAGGCTGGGCGCATCGATTTCCGGCAGCGCCGATACCGGCAACTGGCGGTAGCCGAGGATGCCGAGCAGCAGCAGGCCCGCCATCAGCAGCGAGGTGGCGATCGGGCGGCGGATGAAGAGGGTCGAAAAGCCCACGGGCGGATCCTTGCTGGAACGTCATGACAGCGCCGGCAGAAGTGCCGGCGCCGGTAACTCAGGCGATCGCCGCGCTCAGCGCGGACCACCGCCGCGGCGGCCGCCGCCGTTCTGCTGCTGTGCCGCCTTCAGTTCGGCTTCGGTCGGCGCGGCCGGGGTCTCGCCCGGCTTCAGCGCGTTGACCTTGGCGCCCGGCTTGAGCCGGAACTGGCCTTCGCTGACCACCCGCTCGCCGCCCTTCAGGCCTTCGGTCACCTGCACGTGGCTGTCACCGACTTCCACGCCGCTGCGCACGGTCTGCATCTTGACCGTGTTGTCGGCCTGCACGACATAGACGTACTCGCCGTCCGGGCCGCGCATCACGGCCTGGGTCGGGATGACGATGCCGCCGCCGATGGTGCGCAGCTGCAGCCGCACGTTGACGAACTGGCCGGGCCACAGGATGTTGTCCTGGTTGGCGAACAGGGCGCGCGCGCGGAAAGTCCCGCTGTCGCTGCTGATCAGGTTGTCCACCACGTCCAGGGTGCCGTCGCCGCTGATCACGTGCGCATCGGTGCGGTCCAGCGCGGCGATCTGCACCGCGCCGGCCTGCTGCGCGGCGCGTACGTCGCCCAGCTGGCGCTCGGGCAGGTTGAACACCACGTGGATGGGGTGCACCTGGGTCAGGGTGACCAGGGCAGTGCCGGCGCTGACCACGTTGCCGGCGTCCACCGCACGGATGCCGGCCACGCCGGTGATCGGCGCGGTGACCCGGGTGTACTGCAACTGCACCTGGGCGGCGCGCATGCTGGCCTCGTTGGCGGCCACCGCGCTCTCGTACTGGGCCACCTGATTGCGCTGGGTATCCAGGTCGGTCTTGGCAACGTACTGCGCATACTCCGGTGCGCTGGAGCGCTGGTAATTGGAGCGTGCGGTGGCCAGCTGCGCCTGGTTCTGGCGCTTGGCGGCAGCCGCCTCGTCGTAGCTCGCCTGCGCGCTGCGCGGGTCGATCACCGCCAGCACGTCACCCTTCTTCACTTCCTGGCCTTCGCGGAAGTTCAGGCTCATCAGCTGGCCGCCGATCTGCGGACTGACGGTGACGGTATTCATCGCGCTCACCGTGCCCAGAGCGCTGGCGTACACCGGCACGTCCTGGCGCTGCGCTTGGACCACGGTCACCGGTACCGGGCCGGCGTCGGCCGGCGGTCCACCGCGCTCAGCGCTCGCGGCGGCGTCGCCGGACGATTTTTCCTTGCCACCACCGGCCATGCGCAGGCCGATGAAGACGACCACCAACACTGCCACCACCAGCAGCACGATCTTCCACAAACGCGACATTCCAATCACTCCTGGGGGCTGGGCCGGGCAAGGCGCACGGCTGGCAAGGTGCCAAGCATACCTGCGGGCGGTGCCGCTGCCTGCATGCCAAAAGGGCCGGATGCTCCGACCCTGCCAGCGGCCGAAGGTTCCCGAAAGCGACAGCTTGGCCTACATTCAAGCGCAACCCTACCGTGGAGATCCCGATGCCCCGTCGCGCGCTGCTGTCATCCGCCCTGCTGCTGGCCCTGCCGATGCTTGCCCATGGCCAGGCCGCCGAGCGTCCCGAAGTGGCCGCTGCCGCCGAGCGCCTGCAGGCCCAGGTAGTGGAATGGCGTCGCGATTTCCACCAGCATCCGGAGTTGTCCAACCGTGAGGAGCGCACCTCGGCCGAAGTCGCCAAGCGGCTGCGCGCAATGGGCCTGAAGCCGAAGACCGGTATCGCCCACCACGGCGTGGTGGCGATCATCGAAGGCGGCAAGCCCGGCCCGAAGATCGCGCTGCGGGCGGACATGGACGCGCTGCCGGTGACCGAGCAGACCGGGCTGCCGTTTGCCTCAAAGGCCACCAGCACGTACCGCGGCCAGCAGGTCGGCGTCATGCATGCCTGCGGCCATGATGCGCATACCGCCACGCTGCTGGGCGTGGCCGAAGCGCTGGTGGCGATGCGCAAGGACCTCCCGGGCCAGGTCATGCTGATCTTCCAGCCCGCAGAGGAAGGCGCGCCGCCGCCGGAAGAGGGCGGTGCGGCGTTGATGCTGAAGGAAGGCGTGTTCGCCGATTTCAAGCCGGAGGCGGTGTTCGGCCTGCACGTGTTCTCCAGCGTGCAGGCGGGCAAGATCGCCGTGCGTGGTGGCCCGCTGATGGCGGCCTCGGATCGTTTCGGGATCAAGGTGATCGGCCGCCAGACGCATGGTTCGGCGCCATGGAACGGGGTGGACCCCATCGTGGCCACGGCCGACCTGATCGGTACTGCGCAGACCATCGTCAGCCGTCGCACCAACCTGTCCCAGCAGCCGGCGGTGGTGACCTTCGGGGCGATCAACGGCGGCATCCGCTACAACATCATCCCCGACGAGGTGGAGATGGTCGGCACCATCCGCACCTTCGACGAGGGCATGCGGCAGCAGATCTTCGCCGACCTGCGCAACGTGGCCGAGCACACCACGGCGGCGCATGGGGCGACGGCGGTGACCGAGATCTACGAGGCCGAAGGCAACCCGGCCACGGTCAACAACCCGGAGCTGACCGCCCGCATGCTGCCGAGCCTGCAGGCGGTGGTGGGCAAGGACAATGTGTACGAGCCGCCGCTGCAGATGGGCGCGGAGGACTTCTCGCTGTTCGCCCAGGAAGTGCCCGGGATGTTCTTCTTCGTCGGTTCCACCAGCGAGGGCATCGACCCGGCCAAGGCGCCGGCGAATCATTCGCCGAAGTTCCTGCTGGATGAGAAGGCGCTGGATGTCGGCCTGCGGGCGTTGCTGCAGGTCAGCCTGGATTATCTGCACGGCGCGCCTGTCCAAGGGTGAGTGTTTGCCGGCACTTGCTCAAGTGCAAAAGCGAACGTCAAGAGCTGCAGGGCTGTTGCGTTGGCGGGGCGGGGTGGGTTCGTGGGAATCGCCGCAAGTACGTCCCTGTAGGCTCGCCATCCGCTTGCTCGCCGGTGCAGTCCTGCACAGGCGGCAAGACCTGCGCTGGGCTCCTGCCCAGCGCGTCCGGCGCATGCGCCGGACCCATGCGGATGAGCGTTCCCACCAACCCACCCCGCCCCACCTTCGACGGGTCCATGCAGAGTCATGGACAGAGCGGGATTGGAAGGGCTGGAGAAAGACAGGGCTCGTCAGGTGAAGGGAGCCCCTGAGTCAGGGGCGGCCGCGAAGCGGCGGGGTGTGGGTACTGGTGAGACGGGGCCCACGGTTTGCGCAGCAAAGCGTGGGAGCGGCAGCGCGAATGCGATGACGTGGACCCGCGCCATGGATGGCGCGAAACGAGGCCCGCAGGATGCGGCTTCTGCCGTCCCCCGACCAGCCCCATCACCCGGCCCACTTCCCGCTGCGGCTTCAAATAGCAGCCACCCGCGAGGGGGCCTTACCCGTTCGCCAACCTCAGTAGCGCATGATCGGCGGCACGGTGCAGCTGGCGATCTGCGCGTGGGCCGACACGGCGTTCTCTTTCTCGCCGCGCGCCAGGCGCGCCTGCTCGATCGTGGCCCAGTGACGACGGCACAGCGGACCGGTTTTCGATCCGAGCTGCAGGGCCTGGTGCGCGAACTGTTCGGCCGGGGCCCATTGGCCCTGCAGCAGCGCGATCTCGGCGCGCTCCTGCAGCACCGCCGGATCTTCAGCAACCAGGCCCAAGGCCTGGTCCAGATGCGCTGCCGCAGCCGCCAAGTCACCGGCCTGGCGCTGCGCGTGCGCCGACTGGCGCAGATCGTCGACCTGCGGATCGCGCAGCGGCGCCACCGATACTTCCTTGTCATCAGGACCTGCGGCGGCCTCGACTGCGGCCATGCGCTGGGCGGGCGTCGTGGTATCCACTGGCGCCACCACCGGCGGTGGCGCGCTGACACAGGCAGCCAGCGAGGCGCTCAGCGCCAGCGCAACCAGGGACACGCGCAGGGTACGGAAAGACATGGCACTTACCTCGGGGACGTCGAAGGCGCTGGCTGCGCCGAAGGTTCTGCGGGAGCATCCGGCTTGGGATCCAGGCCGAACCAGCTGCGCCAGCCCCCACCCTGCTGGCCGCCCTCTTCGGGCAACGCGGCAGGCGGGGCACAGGACGCGTACGCTGGCGCATAGCCGACCACGAACGGGAAGCGGCGTGCGCCGGGACAGCCCGCATCGGTGGCGCCGGTTCCGGTGGCTTCGACGTACTGGTAGTCCAGGCCCTTGTCGCTGACCCGCAGCGGCGCGGTCGGCAGGCGCGAGAAGATGCCCGACCAGACCCGCATCGCGCCGGTGGCGCCGAACAGGCCCGTCTGCTCGTTCTGGTCGTTGCCCATCCACACTACCGCCAGGTGGTCACCGGTGTAGCCGGCATACCAGCTGTCACGGCCGTCGTTGGAGGTGCCGGTCTTGCCGGCCGCCTGCAGGCGCGCCAGGCCATCGGCGTTCAGGCGCTGGGCGGTACCGCTGGACACCACCTGCTGCAGGCCGATGCTGATCAGGTTGGCGGCAATCGAATCCCCTTCCTGGGCCGGTGCCGGAGTCTTGTCATAACGCTTGAGCAGCTTGCCCTGCGGGTCCAGCACGCCACGCACGGCATGCAGCGGCTGTATTTCACCGCCGGATGCCAGGAACTGGTACAGCTGGGCCATCGCATACGGGCTCTGGTCGGTCGCGCCCAGGATCACCGCCGGATTCGGGTCGGCCTTGATCCCGGCCAGCACGTGAATGAGCTGGGTGACCCGCTCCGGACCCACCTGCATGCCCACCCGCACGGTGGCCTGGTTGTACGAATGTGCCAGCGCATCGACCAGCCGGACCGTGCCGTGGCTGCGGTTGTCCGCGTTGCCCGGGGACCAGTTGCGGTTGCGCCCGAGGTTCACGGTGACCGGGGAATCATCCACCCAGCTGGCCAGCGAGTAGCGATCCGGCTGGGCAAGCGCAAGCAGGTACACGAACGGCTTGAGCAGCGAGCCGACCTGGCGCTGTGCCTCGATGGCCCGGTTGAAGCCCGGCGCGGAAACTTCGCGGTTACCCACAACGGCCAACACGTCCCCGTTGTGCACGTCGGTCAGCACCAGGCCGGCCTGGATCTCCGGCCGTTTCTTGTTCTCCAGCGATTTCACGGTGCGGGTCACCGCGCCTTCGGCGTAAGCCTGCGCGGACGGCGCCATGCCACTCATCACGCTCATCCCTGCGCCCTGCAGCACCGACTCAGGGTAATCATGGCCGAGCTGGCGACGCACCAGGTCGATGTAGGCCGGGAACCGGTTGGCCGCCACGATGCCGGGATTCTTCGGCACGCCCAGCGGCGCCTTCACGGCGCGCTGGTATTCCGCATCATCGATCAGCGTGGCCTCGTGCAGCTTGCCCAGCACGAAGTTGCGCCGGTCCAGCGCGCGCTCCGGATTGCGCCGCGGATCGTAATAGGACGGCCCCTTCACCAGGCCGATCAGCAGCGCGATGTGCTCGCTTTCCAGCGATGACAGGTCGCGCCCGAACCAGAATTCGGCACCCGAGGACATGCCATGGATGGCCTGGCTGCCGCGCTGCCCCAGATACACCTGGTTGAGGTAGGCCTCGAAGATGGTGCGCTTGTCATACCGCGCTTCCATGATCAGCGCGAACAGCACTTCGTTGAACTTGCGGGTGAGGGTCTGTTCCTTGCCGATGCCGAGCAGGCCGCTGCGCGCCAGCTGCTGGGTCAGCGTGGAAGCACCCTGCCGGCTCTGCCCACCGGACCGCACCGTCACCCACACCGCGCGGGCGATGCCGGACAGATCGATGCCGTGGTGGCGGTTGAAGTCCTTGTCTTCCACTGCCTGCAGGCCGGTGACCAACAGGTCCGGCGCCTCTTCCATGCGGATCAGGCGGCGCTCTTCCTGCTTCTGCCCGTACAGCGTGGCGATGCGGGCCGGATCCAGGCGCGCGGCCTTCAGTGCCTTGCGCCCTTCGGCATCACGCAGCGAGGCGATGCTGCCACCGGACAGCGTCAGCTCCACCCGTCGCGGCGCCACGCGGCCGTCAACATCGTTGTAACCACGACTGGAAATGGTGAAGCGCGAGCCCTTCACCGCGTAGGTCGCCGGCGCCTCGCCGACGCCGTCATCGCGGTACGCCGACGCGGCCAGTTCGGTCTTCAGCGTGGCCGCGTCCATCGCCTTGCCCGGCAGCAGGACCAGCGGACGCGCGTACACCCGCGTGGGGATCTGCCAGCGCAGCTCCCCGAACCGCTGGGTGACCTGATGGTTCAGGTACACCGTATACGGGATCAGGAAGCCCAGCCCCAGCGCAACGGCGGCCATGCTCCAGGTGATCAACCGGCGGCGCCAGGGCGAAGCGCCGGTGTCGTTGTCGTCGTCGAGATCGTCGATGTCGTCGGAATCGTAGCGTCGGGGCACAGGCAGGGCGCGATATTTGAATGCGCCGAGTCTACCCCAGGCCCCGCGAACGCTGCCTGTTCCCGTCCCCGCCGTTGGGTTCAGTTCAAGCTGGCAGACGACGCCGCAGCGCGACCAGGGCCGCAGCGTGCAGAGCCGCGCAGGGCCCACGCCAGCCCGCACCGGCCCAGCTTGCCGCCACCACGCGGCCGATGAGGCGCGTCAGGTCGTGCAGAACCCAGCGCCACTCCACCTCCGCCTGCCGATATAGCAGCAAGCGCGAAGCGGCCATCCGCCAGCAGATCGCCTGCAGACCGGTCCAACGCGGCGGCGCCAAGCAGACCCCTTGCCGCTGCAGCGTCTGGTCCAGTACCGCAAAGCGTTGCTGCATCCGCGCGCGGCCTTCCCTGCTCAGAAGATCCAGCCGCCGGATGCGCTGCAAAAGGGTTTCGCGCCGCGCGCCGATGTGGTTGCCGGCATGCTGGCGATAGTCGATGGACGCAGCGCGCTGGACATCCAGACCGCCATGCAGCGCCGCGATCAGGGCCAGCCATTCGTCGTGCAACCACGCACTGGGCATCGGCATGGCCAGAGCCAGCAGCTCCCGCCGTAACGCACAGGTCGCACCGGTCACCACATTGCGCAGCAGCAGCGCATCCACGGGCAGGGCCGAACGCTCCAGGGAAATCTCCGCTGGATGGATGCGCAGGGTGTCGAACAGACTGGCAGACATGACGGTACCGGTGGCATCCACCAGGCGCGCGTCGGCATGCAGCAACAACAGCGAGTGGTCGGCGGCGAACGGGCCCAGGCAATCCTGCACGCGCGTGGGATGCCAGCGGTCATCCTGGTCACACAGCAGGATGATGTCGGCCGTGGCGCGCTGGAGTGCTGCAGCGAAGTTCTGCACACAGCCGAGCGTGCGCTGATTCTCCAGCAGTAGCACGGACACCCCCTGCCGGCGTGCACGCTGGGCGAAGGCTGCAAGTATGGCCGCCGTTGCATCTGTCGACGCATCGTCAGCCAGCACGATCTCATCCACCGACCGGGTCTGCCCCAGGATACTGTCCAGCTGCGTGGCGAGATGCCGCTCGCCGTTGAAAGCACACAGTACGACGCCTACGCGCGGCGCCGACGTGGAACCTGGCGCACTGCTGCGCATGATGGATACCCTTCCTCGTGGTGAGGAAAGTGACGGTATTCAAAATGACTTGTAGAAACGGCGCATAGCGCGTCATCAAAGGCCATCTCGATCACAAAGGATGATCGGAGGGGCAACAGTGTCCGTCATGCGCGCATTACGCGCGTACCCTATAGGCTGACTCAATAGGATGAGTATCCTTCGCGCCGCGCTTTCCGCCTCGAGCGTCAGGCAGCGCAGTCAGCCCGGCAGTCCACCGCTGCGGCCCGCCACGCCGTCGCGCAGTCCCTTGCACATGAACACCAGCCGCTGCCAGCGCGCCGGAAGGAACAAGGCGTTGCCGATGAACTTGAGCACCAGTCGCGGCACATCCTGAGCGATCCATACCCGCGGGGTATAACCGCGGCGATACAGCAACACCCGGTTGCGCATGATGAAATACAGGCGGAACGGTTTGTGTACGATCACCCCGTCCTGCTTCACCCGTGAAGCGAGCAGCTGCTCACCGATGCTGTGCGCCATCTGCGCATCGCATATGCCGTGCAGGGACAGCCCCGCACGCTTGGCACGAAAGCACCAGTCCATGTCGATGTTATCGATGAACAGTGCTTCGTCCATCGGTCCGATCCGCACCAGTGATTCCACCGGAACGAGCGAACCGGAGGTGATCAGGAAATCGCAGGACACCCGCTGGCCTGGCCCGCCGCGCAGTTTACGGTTGAACGGAAATCCAAAGCGCACGAACGGCGCCAGCTCGCCGCTGCGCGCATCGCGGAACTGCGGCCCCACCGCCGCCACGTCACCGCCCTGCTGCAGTTCGACCAGCGCCGCACCCAGGGTGTGCACCATGCCTTCGGCCAGCACGCTATCCTGGTCCATCATCAGCACGTGCAGGAAACCCAGTTCGCGCGCGCGCTCGCAGGCCCGGTTCAACGCAGCGCCCAGGCCGACGTTGAGCGCCGATGGCATCACACTCACGCGGCGATGTCCCGCCAGCAGGCCGGCCACGTCCACCCCACCGCTGCCGTTGTCGAACACCACCACGTGTCCCACCTGAGGAACCACGCTTGCCACTACCTGCTGCAGCAGCGCGGGGTCCGGCCCATGGGTCACGATCACCGCGCAGGTAGACTGCGCGTCGAAACGCGCTGCATGTCCTTGTCCGTCCGCATGGCGGACCGCGTTATCGGCAAGAGGGACAGCAGCAGGCATGGAAGACCGTGACAGATGGATGCAGCGGCAGGACTATAGCGGACACGGCCAGCGGCCGACAGCGCAACGGCTCAGCGCGGAAGCCCACCTGCCTGGAGAACCCGCGCCTCGAACGCAGGAAGTTCAGCAAGCGCGGGCTGCAGTTGGCGGGCCTGAAGGGCGGCGCGCGCCGCGAACCGGACATCTCCACTACCCAGCCGTTCACTGCCGATGGCAACCCAGCGCAGGGCAAGGCGGTTGCGTGCCACCCCCAACCCGGGATCGGTCGGCGCCAGGGTCTGCCACGCCTGCAGGCAGCCGCCGGCCGCTTCGACCCGGTTCTGCCGCAGTGCGTCTTCGAAGCAATGGCGGCTGGCCGGCAGCAGGCGCTTGGCCGCCGCAACGACACGCCGGTCGTCCGGGGCGAGCGACTGGGCTTCGCGCAGCGCGTCGTAGGCACTGGCACCGGGCGGGGCGATCAACTGTCCGCGCGCCTCGGCCTCGCCCAACTGTTCCAGCAGGCGCCCGAGCTGCTTCGTGCTGGCACCGGGACGCACACCGCTGCCGCGCTGTGACTGCCTTGCCAGGCGGGCACGCTCTATCTGCTGGCGGGCCGCCGTGAGCTCACGCGAGGCTCCCTGCAGGCGTTGCGCATCGTCAAGCCGCGCCGCGGCCTCATCGAAGCGGTAATCCGCCGCCAGGCGCTGGCCTTGCTTCAGCAACGCGGCGGCCAGGCGCCCGCGCTGGAGGGCAACGGCCGGATCTTCCCCCGCAGCGTCCAGCGCAGGTTGCAGCTGCGCCAGAGCAGCGTCCAGCCGGCCACGCTGCAGCTCACGGGCGGCCTGTCGCGCACGCGATTCCAGCGCGCGCGACAGCGCCTCCTGGCTGGCCGGAAGGTCGGCATGGCCCGGATCATAATCACGTGCGCGCCGTAACAGCCGGGCGGCCTGTTGCACATCGCCGCGCTCGCTGGCCGTGCGTGCACGCAGCAGTAGATCGCTGAGCGCGTCTTCACGCGCCTCCAGCGCCGCCACGTCCAGAGGACGCAGTTCGAGCACGCGCTGGAGCAGCGGCAGCGCATCCTCCGGGGTGTCGTCCAGCCGTCCGGCAGCCAGTGCCTGGCGCGCCTGGCCCAGCAGCACGTCAAGCCCGGCGCCTGCTGCCTGTCGGTCGCGAAGCTGGCGCGCAAGGGCCTCGCTGGCCGGCTGTGGCACCTGCAACTGCCGCGCCAGCGCAAGCGCTTCGGCGGCCGAACCCAGGTCGTCCCGGGCCAGCGCGTTGGCGCCCCACCGCAGCGCCGCCGCGCCGGTCCGCGCCAAGCCCTCGCGTGCCTGGCTGCGGTCGCCATCCAGCGCCAGTGCAGCCTGGAAATACTCGCGCGCGCCACTGCCATCGGCTGCGCTCAGGCGGCCCGCCAGCAAGGCATGATCGCCCTGCTCCAGCAGCTGCTGGATGCGCGGCTCATCCCAGAACCAGTCGGCCAGCGGCCTTCGCAGCAGGATCAGGGCGAGGAACAGCACGACGGCAGCCAGCAGCGCCCAGCGCCAGATCCTGTGCGTGTGCCGTGCCTGCAGCCACCACCAGCGCCCTTCCCGGCGTACGCGCTGCAGCGCATCGTGTCCCGGCCCGCCTGCGCGACGCGAATTCCTTTCCATGTGCGAAGACTAGCCCGGATGACGTGAAATTCAGCCGAGCCTGCGGACCTGGCTGACACCAGGCAGCGCATCCATCTTGCCCAGCAGCGCGGAAAGCTGGTCGAAGTCGCTGACTTTCAGCCGCAGGCGCAGGTGGGCCTGGCCACTGTTGCGGACGTTGTCGCTGTGGATGTCCAGCACATAGGCATCTTCCTGCGCGATCAGGTTGGTGATGTCCTTCAGCAGCCAGCGCCGGTCTACCGCGTCGATCACCACATCCACCTCGTAGCCGCTGCCGGCCTGGCCCCACTCCACCGGCAGGATGCGCTGCGGACTGGTTGCCGAAAGGCGGGCCAGCGACGGGCAATCGGCGCGGTGCACGGTCACCCCGCGGGTGCGCGTGAGGTAGCCCACGATGGGTTCCCCGGACACCGGCTGGCAGCAACGCGCCAACTGGACCAGCAGGTTGCCCACGCCCTGCACGGTGAACTTGCTCTTGCCCAGGCCCTCGCGGCGTGCCGTCGGACGCGGCAGGGCCGGCGGCGCAGGGGGCTGGCTGGCGGCACGTTCGGCCTCCAGGAGGGCCCGGCTGACCTGGTTGGGGCCGGTGTCGCCCAGTGCCACCTGTATGTACAGGTCGTCCGCACTGTCGGCATGGAATTTCTTCAGCACCGTGGAAAGATCAGCCTGTGCCAGGCCCAGGCGTTTGAGCTCCCGGTCCAGCAGCTCGCGGCCGGCCTGCACGTTGCGCGCGCGATCCAGCTTGTGGAACCAGTTGCGCACCTTTTCGCGTGATCGATTGCTGGCCAGGTAACCGTTGGCCGGCAGCAGCCAGTCGCGCCGCGGGTCGGCTTCCTTGGCGGTCAGGATCTCCACCCGATCCCCGCTGCGCAGCCGATAGGTCAGCGGCACGATGCGGCCGTTGATCTTCGCACCACGGCACCGGTGCCCGACCATGGTGTGCACGTGGTAGGCGAAATCCAGCGGCGTGGCGCCCTGTGGCAGGTCCATCACCTCGCCCTTGGGGCTCAGCGCATACACCCGGTCCTCGGTGAGCTCGGCATCCAGCGCACCGGCCAGTCCACTGGCCGAAGCCTCCTGTGCCTGCTCCAGCAACTGCCGCATCCAGGTGATCTTGCGGTCGAACGCCTTCTCGCCGCCCTTGCCGCCTTCCTTGTATTTCCAGTGGGCGGCCACGCCGAGTTCGGCCTGCGCGTGCATGTCATGGGTGCGGATCTGCACCTCGATCGTGCGCCCTTCCGGCCCGACCACGGCGGTATGCAACGATCGATAGTCGTTGGCCTTGGGGCGGGCGATGTAATCATCGAATTCGCTCGGCACCGGCGCCCACAGTGCGTGCACCACGCCCAGCGCGGCATAGCAGGCGCCGACATCGTCGACCATCACCCGCACCGCGCGGATGTCGTACAGCTGGTCGAAAGACAGGCGCTTCTTCTGCATCTTCCGCCAGATGCTGTAGATGTGTTTCGGTCGGCCACTGACTTCGGCGTTGATGCCATTGCCCGCCAGGTCACGCGACAGCAGTTTCTTGACGTTCTCCACGTAACGTTCGCGGGCAACGCGGGTCTCATCCACTTCGCGTGCGATGCGCCGGTAGGTATCCGGCTCCAGATGCCGGAACGCCAGGTCTTCCAGCTCCCATTTCAGCTGCCAGATACCCAGCCGGTTGGCCAGCGGCGCATGGATGTCACGGGTCAGCTGGGCCAGCGCGCGGCGCTGTTCTTCGTCGTCCAGCTTGTCCGCCGCGCGCATCCGCGCCAGCTGCCTGGCCAACAGCAAGGGCACCACGCGCAGGTCCTGGATTATCGCCAGCAGCAGCCGACGCAGGCCTTCGCTGTTGCGGCCCGCTTCGCGCCCGGCATGCAACGCCCACACCTGGTCTGCAGCATCCAGGCCGTCCAGCAGGCCCGTGACGGCGGCCGGGTTGGCCAGCGGCAGGCCGGCGACGCGGCCGCGCAATGCGGGTAGATCGAACAGCAGTGCGGCCACCAGCGAGCTTTCGTCGGCCGAGAGCAACGCCAAGGCGTCGAACGTATCGCCCAGTACCGACCAGTTGGCGTCGACCGTCTCGCCGTGCCCAACCTGGGTCCACGCGCCGAGCAGTGCCTCCCGCAACGGTTCGTGGACCGCCGAGGCGGAGGGGCGGTTCAACAGGGCATCCAGGCCAGGTACGGAAGCGCGGTTCACGACGATCACAGATAAGACGGGTACGACCTACACTAGCGCCGCACCCGTTCAGGAACAATCGTTGCGGGGACATCCGCGCACCCATGTTCATTCCCGGCGCCGCTGCCCTACACTCGGCCCAATCCCCATGGAAACCACCCGATGACCTTGCCCTCGCCCCGCCTGATTGCGTGCTCGCTGGCCCTGCTGGCCGTCTCGTCCACGGCCTGGGCCCAGCGCATCGTGGAAGGTGACCTGCAGCAGCAGATGAGCCCGGCCGAGTTCAAGGCCGCCGGACTGGACAAACTGCATCCGATCGAGCTGGCCAACCTGAATCGCTGGCTGCAGGGCAAGGTGGAAGCCGCGTCGGCCGCCGCCATCCAGGTTGCGCGCGAAGAGGGCCGCAGGGCCGTCGTCGAAGAGCACCGCGGCTTCTTCGACTTCGGCAGCCGCGAACCGATCACCAGCGTGCTGCCGGGCGAGTTCCGCGGCTTCGCCCAGGGCCGGGTGTATGTGTTGGCCAACGGCCAGCATTGGGAGCAGACCGACAGTGCCAATGTCGGCGGCGTGCGTCGGCAGGATCCGCAGGTCAGCATCGCCCCATCGGTCAGCGGCGCCTGGTATCTGCAGATTCCCGGCGTCAACACCCGTGCCAAGGTGAAGCGGGTGAAGTGAGGGCGGGCCGGGCCGACAGTGCCCGGCCATGCTCCGCGCGCTAGCGCGCCTTGTGCAGTTCGGCAGCGCGCTGGGCGACTTTCTTGGCCGAAATGCCACCCCGCCCGATCAATTCCTGCGCGAACAGTGAGACACGCAGTTCCTCCACGTCCCAACGCAGCGCCTGCCACTGTGGCCGATCCTGCATCCCCTGCTCACGGCCCTTCTGCAGCGCTTCCAGGAACGGGTGCAGTTCAAGCATCCGCGCCTGGTCGCGTGGCGGATCGCGCTTGGCCCGCTCGGTCCGCAGCAGCATCGCCTTGAGATAGCGCGGGTACTGCGACAGCGCGTCGGCCGGCGTGTCGCGCAGGAAGCCGGCGTGCACCAGCCCGGCCAGCTGCCGCTCCATGTCATCCAGATTGCCGCGCGCCCAGCCCATCAGCGGTGCCTCCAGCGCGGGTTTGATCTCGGCCACCAGGCCGAGGATCGACTCGGCCAGCTTCAGGCGCTCCATCGCCTCGCCGAACAATGCCTTGCCCGCACTGTCACGCCGCTGCGCGAACGCCTGCGGATCCCGGATCGCGTCCAGGCCCTCGGCCAGCACGGCGTTCATCGCCGCATCCACGATGTCACCGCGCAACCTTTCCTGCGACTCGATGGCCGCGTACAACAGGCCGGTTTTCGGTGACACCGGCAACTGTTTGCGCGCCTGCTTGGCCTTCTCGGCCAGGCCGATCTCCAGCAGTCGGCGTACGCCGCGTGGATGCGCTTCAGCGGCCTGCTGCGGATCGGCGAAGATGCGCAGCGCAGCCGAATCCCCTTCGTCCACCAGTGCCGGGTAGGCCGGTACGCCGGCTTCGCCGGGCACCTGCAACGGGATCGGTGCAGACGGGAAATCGCGCAGCCCTTCTGCTGCCATGTCACGCCCTGCGCGTGCCGCGAAGGCATGGCCAGCCTTGTCACCGAAGCGTGCGCGCAGCCCCTCCAGGTCACGCGAGGTTGCCAGCACCTTGCCCTGCTCGTCGCGCAGGCGCAGGTTCATGTGCAGGTGGGTATCGACCGATTCCAGGTCGAAGTCGAGCGCGGCCACCGCCGCGCCCGTCGCACGCGACAGGAACCGTGCGAGCTCGCCGCGGATGTCATCGGCACTGGGCTGCGGGAACGCTTCGGCGAAGGCGCGTGCGAAGTCCGGTGCGGGCACGTAGTTGCGCCGCATGGCCTTGGGCAGGCTGCGGATCAACGCCGTGGCCTTGTCCGCCACGAAGCCCGGCGCCAGCCAGCCCAGTTGCACCGGATCCAGCGCATTGAGCAGGTGCAGCGGCACGTCCAGCGTTACGCCATCGTCGTCCGCGCCGGGTTCGAAGCGGTAGTTCAGCGGCAGCCGGGCATCGCCCAGCGCGAAATACTTCGGGAACCGGTCTTCTTCGCTGCCTTCGCCGGGCAGCAGATCGACGAGTGACCAGGACAGTCCATGCCGCTGCGCAGGTGGCAGGCTCTTCCACCAGGCATCCAGTCCGGCCGCGGAGTGGATCTCCGACGGAATCCGGTCCAGGTACCAGCGCGCCTGCCAGCCTTCGTCGGCGACGATACCGGCGCGGCGCAGCTTGGCTTCCTCTTCGCGCGCCTGTTCCAGGACTTTCTGGTTGTCGGCGACGAAGCTGGCGCGGGTAGTGATCTCACCGGTCACCAGTGCCTGGCGCACAAAGATGTCGTGCGCTTCGGCGGGCTCGATGCGGCCGTAGTGCACGGGCTTCTTCGGCGCCAGCACCAACCCGAACAGGCTGATCTGTTCCGAGGCCAGCACCTGTCCCTGCGCACGCGACCAGTGCGGATCGAAGTGCTTGCGCAGCAGCAGGTGCGGCAGCTCGGCGATCACCCAGTCCGGCTCGATCGCCGCATTGGTCAGGCCCCAGATCTTCTGCGTATCCAGCAGGGTGGCGGCGAGCAGCCATGGCGGCGGTCGCTTGGCCAGCGTAGAGCCCGGGAACGGCTGGAACCGGCGCTGCCGGGGCGCCTGGAAATCGCCCTTTTCGGTACGGTGGCCGATCTGCGTGGGCAACCCGGCAACCAGCGCGCGATGCAGTGTCTGGTAGGCCGCAGAGCGTGCGCGCTCGCTGAAGCCACCACCTTCCGGCGCCTGCTCCTTCTGCGCACGCACCGCCACCGGCGCGGGCGCCAGCTCGGCCGGCTTGCCTTCGCGCGCCAATCGCGCAGCGCGGTGCAGCTGGCCACGCGTGGCCTTGATCGCGGTGGCGTCATCGCTGGCCGCGGCCGGTGCCTTGCTGCCCGCCAGCAGCGGCGCCAGCGAAGCCTCGGCAGCCTCTTCGGTCCAGCCCAGTTCCTCGCACAGCAGGCGCAGCTGCCGGTGCAGCTCGCGCCACTCGCGCATGCGCAGGAAACCGAGGAAATTGCGCCCGCACCAGTCACGCAGCTTGGACTGGGTCAGGTCTTCATGCGCTTGGCGGTAGGCGTCCCAGAGCCGCAGCACGCCGACGAACTCAGAGCGTCCATCGGCGAACTGGGCATGCGCGGTATCGGCCGCGCCACGCGCTTCGGGCGGACGCTCACGCGGATCCTGGATGCCCAGGAACGAGGCGATCACCAGCATCGGCTTGAGGCAGCCGGCCGCCTGCGCGGCCACCAGCATGCGCGCCAGTTTGACGTCCACCGGCAGTCGCGCCATCTGCCTGCCCACGGCCGTCAGGCGGCGCTCGCCATCCACGGCACCCAGTTCGGCCAGCTGCTGCCAGCCGTCGGCAACCGCGCGCTCGTCGGGCGCTTCCAGGAACGGGAAATCCTCGATCCGGCCCAGGCCCAGCTGCAGCATGCGCAGGATCACTCCGGACAGGCTGGAGCGCCGGATTTCCGGATCGGTGAAGTCCGGCCGGGCCTGGAAATCCGCTTCGGCGTACAGCCGGTAGCAGATGCCCTCGGCGACCCGTCCGCAGCGCCCCTTGCGCTGGTTGGCGCTGGCCTGGGAGATCGGCTCGATATGCAGGCGATCCAGCTTCTGCCGTGGGCTGTAGCGCTTGACGCGGGCGAAGCCAGGATCGACCACGTAACGGATGCGCGGCACGGTCAGCGAGGTCTCGGCCACGTTGGTGGCCAGCACGATGCGCCGGTTCGGGCCCGGGTTGAACACCCGGTCCTGGTCCTGGTTGGACAGCCGCGCATACAGCGGCAGCACCTCGGTCTGGCGGTACTTGCGCCGTTCCAGCGACTGGTGGGCATCGCGGATCTCGCGCTCGCCCGGCAGGAAGATCAACACATCCCCGCGCGCGTCGATCCGGGTGATCTCATCGATCGCACTGACGATGGCATCGTTGACCGTGCGCTCGCCCTGCTCTTCGCCCTCGCCTTCCAGCGCGCGGTAGCGCACTTCCACCGGGTAGGTGCGCCCTTCCACGCTGATCACCGGCGCATCGTCGAAATGTTCGGCGAAACGTCCGGTATCGATGGTCGCCGAGGTGACGATCAACTTCAGGTCCGGCCGCTTCTTCAGCAGTTGCTTCAGGTAGCCGAGCAGGAAATCGATGTTGAGGCTGCGCTCGTGCGCCTCGTCGACGATGATCGTGTCATAGCGCGACAACCAGCGATCGCTGGCGATTTCCGCCAGCAGGATGCCGTCGGTCATGAACTTGATGCGGCTGTCTTCGCTGACCTTGTCGTTGAAGCGCACCTGGAACCCCACCAGCTGGCCCAGTTCGCTGTTCAATTCCTGCGCCACGCGGCTGGCCACGGCACGCGCCGCGATGCGCCGCGGCTGGGTGCAGCCGATCATCCCGGCTTCGCCTCGGCCGGCAGCCAGGCACAGCTTGGGCAGCTGGGTGGTCTTGCCCGAACCGGTTTCACCGGCGATCACCACCACCTGATGGTCACGGATCAGCGCGATGATCGACTCGGCTTCACGCGCGATCGGCAGCTGCGGGTCCAGAGTAATGGCCGGTTTCTGGCTGGCCCTTGCCTGGCGGCGCTGTACCGACGCCTGCAGTGCCTGCTCGAACGCTTGCGCCAAGCCAGCATCCTGCGGTTTGGATTGCCAGCGCGCGAGCATGCCGAGCAGGCGCCCCCGGTCGCGGGTCATCGCGCCGTCGAGGGCGGTCCGCTGCTGCGACAGGCGGGAGGCCGGGTTTTTTTCAATAGAGTTCATCAATCGATTCGTTTAAAAACTTGATAGCGACCAGACATTAGTTCTGGTCTATCGTGAAGATCATCTCATCCACAAGGAGAAACGTCCCCATGGCAAAGACCAAGAGCATCACCAAGGCCCCGGCACTGGCCAACGCGAAGGCCGCCCAGACTGGCAAGCAGAAGCTCGCCTCGGCAGCACCTTCCGCACCTGGCATTGATATCGGGATCAAGGAAGGCGAGCGCAAGAAGATCGCCGACGGTCTGTCGCGCTACCAGGCTGACGCGTTCACTTTGTACCTGAAAACCCACAACTTCCATTGGAACGTGACCGGGTCGATGTTCAACTCGCTGCACGCCATGTTCGAGACCCAGTACACCGAACAGTGGGCCGCACTGGACGAAGTGGCCGAGCGCATCCGCGCACTGGGCTTCAACGCACCGGGCTCCTACCGCGAATTCGCCGCGCTGACCTCCATCCCGGAAGAGCCCGGCCTGACCAACAGCGCCGACTGGCGTGAAATGGTACGCCAGCTGGTGGTCGCCAACGAAGCGGTCTGCCGCACCGCCCGCCAGGTACTGGACGTGGCCGACGACGCCGACGACGCCCCCACCGAAGACCTGATGACCCAGCGCCTGCAGACCCACGAAAAGTACGCCTGGATGCTGCGCTCGCTGCTGCAGTAAGGCCGCGGGGCGAAGCCCCGCTGCCTTACTGCCCCCGCATCCCTCCTATCCCCCGCGCCTGTCGGCGCGCCCCCCTTAACAAAGGGGGGCTTGCACAGGGTGGGGGTCATGTGGGGGCGGCCTTCCTGGTGTCTGGTGGTTTCCGCCGAGCGTGGCTCGGCGCTACCAGGGCCTGCCTCACCGCACGCCCGTGGCCGCCATGGACCTGTCGGAGGTGGGGCGGGGAGGCTGTACAGACCGTCTGTTGCCATGGATGGCAACAGCGAGCCCCCATGGACGGGTTCACGGCGCGTCCTGCACAGCCTCCCCGCCCCACCCACCACCCAGCCCTGCCGCTTTTGACGTTCGCGCAGAACGCAACGCAGAACAGCACCCCGCCCGAACGGGTAAACTAGCGGGATGCCTTCCAGTCCCGCGCACGAGCTGCTCCGCCGCGTCTTTGGTTACGACGACTTCCGCGGCCCGCAACGGGACATCGTCGAGCACGTCGCTGCCGGCCATGATGCCCTTGTCCTGATGCCCACCGGCGGCGGCAAGTCGCTCTGCTACCAGGTCCCGGCCCTGCTGCGGGACGGCTGCGGCATCATCATTTCTCCGTTGATCGCGCTGATGCAGGATCAGGTCGAAGCCCTGCGCCAGCTCGGCGTGCGCGCCGAATTCCTGAACTCCACCCTGGATGGCGAAACCGCTGCGCGCGTCGAACGCGACCTGCTGGCCGGCGAGCTCGACATGCTGTACGTCGCTCCCGAACGCCTGCTGACCGGACGCTTCCTGTCGTTGCTCTCGCGCAGCCGGATCGCCCTGTTCGCCATCGACGAAGCGCACTGCGTGTCACAGTGGGGCCACGACTTCCGCCCGGAATACCGCCAACTCACCGTCCTGCACGAGCGCTGGCCGGACATCCCGCGGCTGGCCCTGACCGCCACCGCCGACCCGCCCACCCAGCGCGAAATCGCCGAACGCCTCGACCTGGCCCAGGCGCGGCACTTCGTCAGCTCCTTCGATCGCCCCAACATCCGCTACACCGTGGTGCAGAAGGACAATGCGCGCCAGCAACTGACCGGCTTCCTGCGCAGCCACCGCGACCAGGCCGGCATCGTCTACTGCATGTCGCGGCGCAAGGTCGAGGAAACCGCCGAATTCCTGTGCAGCCAGGGCTTCACCGCCCTGCCCTACCACGCCGGCCTGCCGGCCGAAGTACGTGCCAACAACCAGCGCCGCTTCCTGCGTGAGGACGGCATCGTGATGTGCGCCACCATCGCCTTCGGCATGGGCATCGACAAACCGGACGTGCGCTTCGTCGCCCATACCGACCTGCCCAAGTCCATGGAAGGCTACTATCAGGAAACCGGCCGTGCCGGCCGTGACGGCGAGCCCGCCGAAGCCTGGCTGTGCTACGGCCTGGGCGATGTAGTGCTGCTCAAGCAGATGATCGAACAGTCCGAGGCCGGGGAAGAACGCAAACAACTGGAACGCTCCAAGCTGGACCACCTGCTGGGCTACTGCGAATCCATGCAATGCCGGCGCCAGGTGCTGCTGGCGGGCTTCGGCGAGACCTATCCGCAGGCCTGCGGCAACTGTGACAACTGCCTGACCCCACCGGCCGCCTGGGATGCCACCATCCCGGCGCAGAAGGCGCTCAGCTGCGTGTACCGCAGTGGCCAGCGCTATGGCGTGGGCCACCTGATCGACATCCTGCGCGGCAGCGAGAACGACAAGGTGCGCCAGAGCGGCCATGAAAAGCTGAGCACCTATGGCATCGGCAAGGACCTGGACGCGCGGACCTGGCGCAGCGTGTTCCGCCAGCTGGTGGCCACCAGCGTGCTGGAAGTGGACACCGCCGGCCACGGCGGCCTGCGCCTGACCGACGCCAGCCGTGAGGTGCTCAAGGGCCAGCGGCAGATCAGCATGCGCCGCGACAGCGCCCCCAGCAGCAGCCGCGAACGCAGCACCCAGCGCAGCGGCAGCGGCCTGTCGGTGCTGCCGCAGGACCTGGCGCTGTTCAACGCGCTGCGGGGGCTGCGCGCCGAACTGGCCCGCGAGCAGAATGTGCCGGCCTTCGTGATCTTCCACGACAGCACCCTGCGCAACATCGCCGAACAGCGCCCGACGTCGCTGGACGAACTGGCCCGGGTCGGCGGTATCGGCGGCACCAAGCTGTCGCGCTATGGCCCACAGCTGATCGAGGTGGTGCGTGAACAAGGCTGACCGCGGATGCCTTGTGCTGCTCCACGATTGAACCAGCGGTTCAGGCGGGGCTGCATCGATCCGCCGATCCGGCTAAGGTAGCGGCATGTCCGTGGCCTCCCTCCTGCTGCGCGTGGTGCTGATGATCAGTCTGTTGCTCAACGGACTGAACGCAGCCATGGCCGGAGAACACCGAATGGATGCGCCTGAAACAGCGCCCGCTGCAGCGCCTCCCTGCCACGGGCACGCCCCCGCACCGGCCGGCATGCAACCGCCGCACGCCAGCGATCACCAGACCCTGGCAGCGCCTGACGACGCCCACTGCAAGCTGAAGGAATGCGTGCGTACCTGCGCGCAGCAACCGGCACTGGCTGCCGAAGGACTCGCCCTGTTGGCCGCCGACTACGCCGGCACACGGCCCCCGCAGCAGCATGCACCGGGCCGGCCCACGCCCGCGCTGCCACCCATCCAACGCCCTCCCATCGGCTGATTCCAACGCCCACGCCCGTGGCGTGACTCGATGCTGGCCCGCGCGCCCCTGCGCCGGACCGGTGATGTCCTGCGTCTGGAGTTTCCTACAATGCGTTTTTCTTCTTCCAATGGTCCGGGCCACCCGGCCCAACCGTCACGCCGCCTGTTCGTGCAGGGCCTGGCCGCCGGTGGCGTGGTCGCCGGGGCCGCCGTCACCGGCCTTCCCTCGCGCGCGCTCGCTGCCGCTGGTCCTGCCCTGGCCACCGCGCCGCAGGTCCTCGGCCACTCCCACATCGAACTGGCGATCGGCGAATCGGCGGCCAATTTCACCGGCCGCACCCGTCCGGCGATCACGGTCAATGGCAGCCTGCCCGCGCCGATCCTGCGCTGGCGCGAAGGCCAGACCGTGGACATCCACGTGCGCAACACGCTGGCCCACCACCCCACGTCGATCCACTGGCACGGCATCCTGCTGCCGGCCAACATGGACGGCGTGCCGGGCCTCAGCTTCAACGGCATCGCCCCCGGCGAGGCGTACCACTACCGCTTCACCCTCAAGCAGTCCGGCACCTACTGGTATCACAGCCATTCCATGTTCCAGGAGCAGGCAGGGCTGTACGGCGCGCTGATCATCGACCCGGCGCAGCCGCCGCCGTATGCGTTTGATCGCGAACACGTGATCCTTCTTTCGGACTGGACCGACCTGGATCCCGGCGCGCTGTTCCGGCGCATGAAGAAGCTCGCCGAGCACGACAACTACTACAAGCGCACCCTGCCCGACTTCCTGCGCGATGCGCGCCGCGATGGCTGGGGCGCGGCGCTGTCCGACCGTGGCATGTGGGGCCGGATGCGGATGACCCCGACCGACATCTCCGATGTCAACGCTAATACCTACACCTACCTGATGAACGGCACGGCGCCGGCGGGCAACTGGACCGGGCTGTTCCGCAGTGGCGAGAAAGTGCTGCTGCGCTTCATCAACGGCGGTTCGATGACCTATTTCGACGTGCGCATCCCCGGCCTGAAGATGACCGTGGTCGCCGCCGATGGGCAGTACATCCACCCGGTAAGCATCGATGAGTTCCGCATCGCCCCGGCCGAAACCTTCGATGTGCTGGTGGAACCCAGCGGCCAGGACGCGTATACGATCTTCTGCCAGGACATGGGCCGCACCGGCTTTGCCGCCGGCACCTTGGCGGTGCGCCACGGGCTGCAGGCACCGGTGCCGGCACGCGATCCGCGTCCACTGCTGACCATGGCCGACATGGGGCACGACATGGGCCATGCGATGGACCACGGCGGCATGTCCGGACACAGCATGGACCACACCATGCCGGCCATGGATCACGGCACACACGCCGGCCGTGGGGCTAACGCTGCAGGCGCCGCCATGCCCACGAAGGTCGACCACCCGCACAGCGAGCGCGGCAATCCGCTGGTGGACATGCAGAGCAGCGCCACCGATCCGAAGCTGGACGATCCAGGCATCGGCCTGCGCGACAACGGCCGCCAGGTACTGACCTACGGCGCGATGCGCAGCCTGTTCGAAGATCCCGATGGACGCGAGCCGGGACGCGAGGTGGAACTGCACCTCACCGGCAACATGGAGAAGTTCGCCTGGTCCTTCGATGGCATCCCCTTCGCCGGGGCCGAACCGTTGCGACTCAACTACGGCGAGCGCATGCGCATCGTGCTGGTCAACGACACCATGATGCAGCACCCCATCCACCTGCATGGCGTGTGGAGTGACCTGGAAGATGCACAGGGCGATTTCCAGCTGCGCAAGCACACCGTGGACATGCCGCCGGGGACCCGCCGCAGCTACCGGGTGCGCGCCGATGCACTGGGCCGCTGGGCGTTCCACTGCCACCTGCTGTACCACATGGAAGCGGGCATGATGCGCGAAGTGAGGATCGAAGAATGAGCGTCTCCTTGAACCTTGCGCGCAGTGCCATGGGCCTGGCGATGCTGGCGGCGTTGCCTGCGCTGGCGCAGTCGCACGACCACCACGCCGCCCCCGCAGCGTCGGTGATGGACCACTCGAAGATGGACCATTCCACGATGGACCATTCCGGCATGGATCATTCGCAGATGGGCCACGCGCAGCATGATGCTGCCGCGTTGCCGCGCGAGCCGATTCCCGCGGTCACCGCCGCCGACCGTGCAGCGGCTTTCCCCGCCATCGACCACGCCGCCATGCAGCACGCCCCCTCCATCAACAGCCTGCTCCTGGTGGATCGGCTGGAACAGTGGGACGGCCGCCATGGCACCGGCCAGGCCTGGGAAGCCAGCGGCTGGATCGGCGGTGACATCAACCGCGTGTGGCTGCGCAGTGAAGGCGAACGCAGCGGCGGCCGCACCGATGCGGCGGACCTGGAAGTACTGTACGGCCGCAGCATTTCCCCGTGGTGGGACGTGCTGGCCGGTGTGAAGCAGGACTTCCGGCCGGCGGACTCGCGCACCTGGGCGGCACTGGGCATCCAGGGCCTGGCCCCGTACAAGTTCGAGACCTCCGCCACGCTCTACGCCGGCTCCGGCGGCCAAGTGATGGCCACCGCGGAAGTGGAATACGAGGTGCTGCTGAGCAACCGGCTTATCCTGCAGCCGATGGTCGAGGCCACGCTGGCCGCACGTGATGAGCCGGCCCAGCGCATCGGGCGCGGACTCAACAAGGTCGAAGCGGGCGTACGCCTGCGGTATGAGTTCAGCCGCCGCTTTGCACCGTACATCGGCATCAGCCATGAGCGCCTGTTCGGCGATACCGCCGACCGGGCCGACGCGGATCATGTCCGCGATACGCGCTGGGTGGCCGGCGTCAGGATGTGGTTCTAGGACGCGTTGCCGCAGGCCCCGGTGCACGCTGTGTGCCGGGGCCTTCTACAATGGGCCATGCCCACCACCCTGCGCCGCGCCTTCGTGGACGATGCCGCTGCACTGTCAGACATCGCCATTGCCACCTATACCGAAACCTTCGGCGATTCGTATCCGCCGCAGGACCTGCAGGCCTTCCTGCACGCGCACTACAGCCTGGAACCGCAACGCGCCGAACTGGCTGACCCGCACGCTGCAGCGTGGCTGTTGGAAGCCGATGGACGCGCGGTGGGGTATCTGGCCGCCGGCCCGAACAGCCTGCCGCATCCGCTGGCTGCGGCCGGGGACATCGAACTCAAGCGACTGTACGTGTTGGCCAGCCACCAGAATGCGGGACACGGCGAGCGGCTGATGGGCGCGTTCCTGGAATGGCTGGACAGCCCGTCACGGCGCACCCTGTGGGTGGGCGTGTGGTCGGAAAACCACGGCGCGCAGCGCTTCTACGCGCGTCATGGCTGCCACAAGGTGGGCGAGTACGATTTCATCGTCGGCGACTCGCGTGACCGCGAGTACATCCTGCACCGTCCCGCCTGACTGCCTCAGAAGTCGAACAGGTCCGACAGGAAGCTTTCCTTCTTCTTTTTCCTGTAGCCATGCTGGTTGTACTGGCCCTGCTGCGCATAGCCGTCGTTGTGGCGCTGGCCCAGGTGGCGCGTATCGCGGTGCTGCACGGCCACCGGCGGCGGTGGCGGCTGGCTGTAAGCCGGGGCCGCAGCCTGTACCGGTGCGGGCGGCGGCACGGCCGGCGCGGAGGCCGAACGCTCGATGATCTTGTCCAGTTCGCCACGGTCCAGCCACACGCCACGGCACTGCGGGCAGTAATCGATCTCGATGCCCTGGCGTTCGGACATGGTCAGCGCCTGGGTCTTGCAAACGGGGCACAGCATCGCTGGCACTCCTGCTAGGGGGGAGACCTGCACTGTAACCGCCCGCCGATGACTGCATGGCAACGGCCCTGACGATCGGCACATGGACCTCCGGCGCATGCCGGCGTGCTGCGGCGGCGGCATAGTGCCACGTGACCCACGCAAGGATGCCCCGATGAACACGACCTCCCGCTTTCCGGTCCTGCCGGCCTCTGTCGCGCTGGTGCTCGCCGTCGCGCTCGGGTTATGGGTGCGCGATATCGCCAAGGGCATCGGCATGCCTATCCCTGCGTTGCCGATGCCCTTCGGTGGAAGCCTGCTGGACAATCTGCTGGCCACGCTGGTCGCCGTGATCACCGCCATCCTGCTGTTGGCACCAAGGCGCTCTCTGCTGCATAGCCTGGGCCTGCAGTGGAACGGCGCGCGTGGGCCGCTGCTGGTGCTGCTGGCCACCGTGCCTTGCTGGATCGGCCTGTGGTGGCTGGGCGCGCTGGCAGCCGACATCGACCTGCTTTCGCTGCTGATGTTGGCCCTGCTGTTTCCGCTCGCCGAAGAAATCCTGTTCCGCGGCCTCGGCTTCGTGTTCGCCCAGCGCGTATTGGGGTGGTCCTGGTGGCTGGCCGCCAGCGTGCAGGCGGTGCTGTTCGGCGCCGTCCACTGGCTCGGGTTCGGTGGTCCGGAAGGCGGGGCGATGGCCGCGCTGGTGTTCGCGGTGACCGGCATAAGCGGCTTCGTGTTTGCCGTGTTGAACCGCCTGGATGGCTACACCCTGTGGAGCGGGCTGGTCCTGCACGTCTCGCTGAACCTGGCCTGGAACGTGATCAGCGTGCCCGATGCGATCGCCATGGGCTGGCAGGGTATCGGCCTGCGCCTTGGCGCGGCCGGGCTGGCCGTGCTGCTGCTGTGGGCACTGCTGCCGCCCCGTGCACGCCGCACCGCCCCGTTGTAACCGGAACTTACCGATTCCTGCACGCAGGGCTCACCCACGGCCCGCGCATACTTGCGCGCCGCTGGGGCCTGGAGCCTCCGCCGCCCTTGTTCCAATCGTGTCACGGAGCCCGTGCGTCATGTTGTTGTCAAAGCAGAATGTGCAGCCGCGAGTGCTGCTGATCGAAGATTCCGAGGAAACCCTCGAACTGAGCCGCCTCACCCTGGAAAGCCAGGCCTGTGAAGTGGTGGGCGTCAGTTCGGCGGAGGCCGCGCTGGGCCTGCTCAATGCCGGCGAGCGCTTCGACATGTTGTTCACCGATGTCTGCCTGGGCGGCATCAGCGGCATCGAGGCCGCCAACCGTGTGCGTGCGGCCTTCCCGCGCCTGCCGATCCTGGTCACCTCCGGCATGTGCCAGCACGAGGTGTTGCCGCTGCTGCACCAAGGCATCCATTTCCTGCCCAAGCCGTACAACATGAGCGAACTGCTCGACGCCATCCGCATCTGCTTCCGCCATTCCGGTGAAGGCCTGCCGCACGACGCGCCACGCGCCGCCTGAGTGGCCTGCCACGGGCGCGCCCGCAGAAGCGGTGCTAGATTCAGTGCACCGCTTTCGCAGAGGCTGCGCCCGTGACCCGACTGACCGCCAAGGATTTCCATCCGGACCTGCTGGAACTGTATGACGGCTATGTGCATGGCCGCCTGAGCCGTCGCGAGTTCCTCGACCGCGCTGCCGCCTTTGCGATGGCCGGCGTGGCCGCCACCACCCTGCTGGCGGCGCTGAGCCCGGATTACGCGCTGGCCCAGCAGGTGCAGTTCACCGATCCGGACATCGTTGCCGAGTACATCACCTATCCCTCGCCCAATGGCCATGGCCAGGTGCGTGGCTATCTGGTCAAGCCGGCCAAGGCCGCCGGCAAGCTGCCCGCCATCGTGGTGGTGCACGAAAACCGTGGCCTGAATCCGTACATCGAAGACGTCGCCCGGCGCGTGGCCAAGGCCGGCTTCATCGCATTGGCGCCGGATGGACTGAGTTCGGTCGGCGGCTATCCGGGCAACGACGTACGCGGCCGCGAGCTGCAGGCGCAGGTCGACCCGGAAAAGCTGATGAATGATTTCTTCGCCGCCATCGAGTACCTGCGCGGGTCGGCACTGGGCACCGGCAAGGTCGGCATCACCGGTTTCTGCTACGGCGGCGGGGTGTCCAACGCGGCGGCCGTGGCGTATCCGGAACTGGATGCGGCGGTGCCGTTCTACGGCCGCCAGGCCAAGCCGGACGATGTGGTCAGGATCAAGGCGCCGTTGCTGCTGCATTTCGCCGAGAAGGATGACAACGTCAATGCCACCTGGCCGGCCTACGAGGCGGCGCTGAAGAAGGCCGGGACAACGTACGAGGCCTACGTCTACCCCGGCACGAACCACGGCTTCCACAACGATTCAACGCCGCGTTACGACGAAGCTGCCGCCACGCTGGCGTGGGAGCGCACGCTGGGGTGGTTCCGGAAGTATCTGGCGTGATGCCCTGCGGTGCCGGGCATTACCCGGCGTCGCCTTTCAGCGGATCAGAGCCGGATGCCCGGCCGCGCACCCAGAGTGCCCATGGTGAAGGTGTAGCCTTCGTCCATCAGGAACTGCCGCATGCGCATTTCCGCTACCTGCGGTGCGCCCAGGCTGCTGGGGCCGTACAGGGCGTAGACCACCGTCCCGCTTTCGATGTCTTCCCGACGTACCGAGATGCCCGGCACCGCCGCGGCTGCCGCCCAGCCGGCACGCAGCTTGGCTGGCGCGATCGACTGCCCGTTGCGTAGCCTGAAACTCAACCAGCGTGTTTCAGAGTTGTCCTGCCGTTCGTACTTCGCCATCTGTGCGCTGTCCTCCCGAACCAACCTTGACCATACTCGCCTGCCATGTCAGCTCTGAATGAGACGGAGAAGCGACGCGCGGCCGATCATGGCGCAGCGCGGAATGGTGCACGCCGGCAGCGTGCCGCTGAGCGATTTTTATAGCGCCGTCACTGTGTGTCCTGCCAGCCCGCAGCAACACACTGCTGCCGCCGAACCGGAGGGACACGCCGATAGCGTGCGGGCAACGTGCACTGCAGGCGGGCAGCAAGGTGCTGGGTGCCGCGACACTGGGCTATGTCCTGTGGTCGGTCATCAACTACATCGCCCCGCGGGGTGACTCCAATACCTCGGGGCTCCCGCGCCAGGAAATTTTCGATTTCGACCATCAGTAGCCCACAAAAAAAGCGCCTCCGGGGCGCTTTTCTGCTACTGCCTGCAATGGTGGGCCGTGATGGATTCGAACCATCGACCAAAAGATTAAAAGTCTTCTGCTCTACCAACTGAGCTAACGGCCCATTGCTGCCCCGGCCTTGCTCCGGGGGCGTGCATTCTACCCTGATTCGGGTGCCGAGGTGAAGCGCCCGCGCATGTCAGGCGTAGTGGGTGGGATCGGCGATGCCGGCCTCGTCGAAGCCCTGTGCGCGCAGCCGGCAGGCATCACAGTGGCCGCAGGCGGCACCTTCGGCGTTGGCGTTGTAGCACGACACCGTTAGCCCGAAATCCACGCCCAGCCGCACGCCTTCGCTGACGATCTGCGCCTTGCTGAGGAACTGCAGCGGTGCGTGCACGGTGATGCCCGCCCCTTCCACCCCCGCCTTGGTGGCCAGGTTGGCCAGCGCCTGGAACGCGGCGATGAACTCCGGACGGCAGTCGGGATAGCCGGAGTAGTCCACCGCGTTGACGCCACAGAAAATATCGTTGGCACCGATCACTTCGGCCCAGCCCAGCGCCAGTGAAAGCATGATCGTGTTGCGCGCCGGCACGTAGGTGACCGGGATGCCCTCGCCGCCCGCCTCGGGTACGTCGATGTCATCGGTCAATGCCGAACCGCCGATGCTGCGCAGGTCCACGTCCACGGTCTTGTGCAGCACCACGCCCTGGGCGGCGGCCACGCGGGCGGCGGCCTCCAGTTCGGAGGTGTGGCGTTGCCCGTAGCGCACGCTGAGCGCATGCACGGCGAAGCCCTGTTCCTGAGCGAGGGCAATGACGGCGGCCGAATCCATGCCGCCGGAGAGAAGCACGACTGCCTTCTTCATGGGTGAATCATCCGGTTTGGGGAGGGGAGCCAGCACGCTGTCCCGCGCCGGGGTGAACCAGGAACGACGCGGCAGCTTACCTGCCCGGCTCGTCATTCCAGAGGAGTTTGTGCAGCTGCATCTGGAAGCGCACCGGCAACCGGTCGGCGACGATCCAGTCGGCCAGCTCGCGGGCGGTGATTTCACCCTTGCTGGGCGAGAACAGCACCATCGTGCGTTCGGACAGCGCGTGTTCGACGACCATGGCCTTGGCCCAGTCGTAGTCCTCGCGGCTGCAGATCACGAACTTGACCTGGTCACGCGCGGTCAGCAGGGGCAGGTTTTCCAGTTTGTTGCGCGCCATCTCGGCAGAACCCGGCGTCTTCAGGTCAACCACGCGCGACACGCGCCGATCCACCTCGGACACATCCAGCGCACCGGAGGTTTCCAGCGAAACGTCCATGCCGGCGTCGCACAGCTTCTGCAGCAGGATCAGGCAGCGCTTCTGTGCCAGCGGCTCGCCGCCGGTCACGCAGACGTGGCGCACGCCCTGGGCGAGCACCTCGGCCACGATATCGTCGATATCCCACCAGGTACCGCCATGGAAGGCATAGGCGGTGTCGCAGTACTGGCAGCGCAGCGGACAGCCGGTCAGGCGCACGAACACGGTGGGCCAGCCCGCGGTATCCGCCTCGCCTTGCAGCGACGTGAATATCTCGGTGATCTTCAGCCGCGGCAGCGGCGACTGGACGATGTCACTGGGCGTGGCAACGGCGTTGGCGGGAATCGACTTCATACAAGGATCATGGACTCTGAAACGCAAACAGCCGAGCTAGGCTCGGCTCTACGGGAAATCACCACCATGCGGGCCTCAGCGGATCTGCTGGCCCAGGCGGATCGACTGCAGGCGGTCCTGCGCGGTGCGCGCGGCGTCCGAGCCGGGGTACTGCGCCACGACCGATTCCAGCGTCTGCTGGGCCTGCTCCACCTGGCCTGCGCCAAACTGGGAAAGACCGACTTTCAGCAGGCCACCGGAGGCCTTGTCGTGGGTCGGATAGCGCGAGATCAGCTCACGGAAACGCTGCTCGGCCATCGGGAAATTGCGGGTGGCGTAATAACTCTCGCCCAGCCAGTACAGCGCGTTGGGGGCGTAGACACCGCTGGGGTACAACTCCAGGAAACTCAGGAACAGCTGCGCGGAGTCATCGTACTTGCCGGCCTTCAATGCATCGAAGGCGACGTTGTAGGTGGTGCGCTCATCGCCGCTGACCGCCAGGCTGCCTGCGTCGCCATGTACCGAAGGCGGCCGCTCTGAAGTGGCCGCTGCGGGAGGCTGCACGGCCGGAACCGGGGGAAGCGGTGCATTGCTGCCGGGTGCCGACGGAACGACCGGCGCTGCGCCACCTTCGAGGCGGTTCAGGCGTTCGTCCAGGTCCAGGAACGCGTCCTGGTTGCCCTGCTTGAGCTGGGCGTTATCGTGCTGCAACTGTTCGATCGTGCCCTGCATCTGCCCGACCTGCTGGCGGAGCTGGGTAATCTGGTTCAACAGGTCCGTGTTGGCACTGTTGTTGTACAGCTGCTGCTCGATCGCGCCGACGCGGTCGGCAAGGCTCTGCCGCTGCGCGTACGCCGGGGCGGCAGCCATGAAGGCTGCCGCCACGGCCAGCATCAGATTGATGCCGATGCGCATGGATTACTGCGCGGTGTAGACGATTTCGACGCGACGGTTCTGCGACCAGCAGGACTCGCTCGAATCGGTGCAGACCGGACGCTCTTCACCGTAGGACACGACGGTCAGCTGCGAAGCCGAACCACCGTTGGCCTGCAGCGCGGAGCTGACGCCGTTGCCACGACGCTCGCCCAGGGCCTGATTGTACGCACGCGAACCGCGCTCGTCGGTGTGGCCCTGCAGGGTGATGCGCGAGGACGGACGGTCACGCAGGTACTTGGCGTGGCAGGCCATGATCGCCTGGAACTCGGCCTTGACCGAATCCTGGTCCAGGTCGAAGTACACAACGCGCTGGCGCAGGCAGGCATCGGTGTCCAGGTCGCCCGGGCCGTACAGGCCGGAGGTCGACGGGCCGGTCGGCTGGGTGGTGGTCGGCGTGGTGGCCGGCTCGGCCGGCACTTCCTTCACCTTCTTCGAGCAACCGGCCAAGGCGGCCACGGACAACAGGGAAACAAGCAGAACTTTGGTGGTCTTGTTCATGGCGATACCTTTGAGGCTCCTAAGCCGGTGAATGGGGTAAATCTCGGAAAATATTAACACTCTTTTAGCGCTTGGTACGGTATGGCGACCATGCGGGCTCGCGAACATCGCCGTCGGCCAGCACCAGTCGCTGGCGGACACGGGCATCGGCCGACACGGCGTACAGCACGCCACGGCCGCCTTCGCGCGCGGCGTAGAGCACCATGCTGGCGTTCGGCGCGAAGCTGGGCGACTCATCCAGCGAACCGGTGGAGAGCGTGCTCCAGCGCGGCGAACCCAGCGAGCTGTCCATCATCGCGACCTTGTAGCTGTTGCCCGAACCCTGTGCCACGGCGATCTTCTTGCCGTCCCAGGAAACCGACGGCTTGGCGTTGTAATTGCCCTGGAAGGTAACGCGCTCGGCGCTGCCGCCGCTTGCAGCAACTTTGTAGACCTGCGGACGGCCGCCGCGATCGGAGGTGAAGTACACCGCGCTGCCATCCGGGGCCCAGGTCGGCTCGGTGTCGATGGCCAGGTGGTTGGTCAGCTGGGTCAGCTGCTTGCTGCCCAGGTCCATCGAGTAGACCTCCGGATTGCCCGAACGCGACAGCGTCAGGGCCAGCTTGCGGCCGTCCGGGGAGAACGCCGGGGCGCTGTTGATGCCGCGGAAGCTGGTCACCAGCTCACGTGCACCGGTGGCGATGTTCTGGATGTAGATCGCCGAATTGCCGCGCTCGAAGCTGACGTAGGCCAGCTTGCCGCCATCCGGGCTCCACGAAGGCGACAGCAGCGGTTCGGCCGAACGCACGATGGTCTGCGGGTTGTAGCCATCCGAATCGGCCACCATCAGCGCGTAGCGCATGGCATCGCCGCGGCCGCTGGCGGTGATGTAGGCGATCCGGGTCCAGAACGCGCCACGCACGCCGGTGATCTTTTCGTAGATCGCATCGGCCATCTGGTGGGCGACATCGCGCATGGCGTTGCCGCGCGCGGTCATCGCCAAGCCCAGCAGGCGCTCGCCCTTGGGCACGTCATACAGCTCGTATTCGACGCGGTACGCGCCGGCACCGGCGTCCTGCACGCGGCCGACCACGATGTAGTTCTGCTTCAGCGCGCGCCAGGTCGGGAACTGGATGTCACCGCCGCGGGTGGGCTTTTCCACGATCTGCGCTTCGGGCAGCGTGCGGAACTGGCCCGAACGGTCCAGGTCGGCGCGGATCACCGCGGCCACGTCGGTCTGCGGCGCGGCGGCCGAACCCTCGTAGGGCATCGGCACGACAGTGATCGGCGTGGCCGAGGCACTGCCGCCCACGATGTCGATCTCAAGGCCCTTCTGCTGCGCGAGCGCGGCAAAGGGAAGCAACAGGGCCGCGAACGCGACCATCCAGCGGGGCATCTTTTTCATGGAATGCTCAGTCAAGGAACCACAGCGAGGGATAGCAGGAACGGGGTGAACGGTTTCGCAATCATGAACCAGACCGGTGTGAAAGCAAGGTCGGTACGAGCTAACGGGGGCTTCGGTGGATGGGGCTTCGGTGGATGGGGCTTCGGTGGGTGACGACCGTTGGTCGTCACGCTCTTCCTGTCCGAGGCGTGACGACCAACGGTCGTCACCCACCGGCACGGGTCAATCCGGGCGGAAGTTGAGGATCAGCTCGCGGTTGAACACCTGCTCGAACCCCGCGTACGGCAGCGGCTGGGCGTTCAGCACCGCCGCTTCGATCGAGCGCTTGCCGGCCTCGTCGTACGGACAGCTGGCGCCGACCTTGGCCGACAGCACGCGGCCACCGCGCAGCTGGGTGATCACGATCTGGCAGCGCTGGCCGGAGGCGATGTTGTCCGGACGGATCCAGGCGTCCTGCACCTTGGCCTGGATCGCTGCGGCGTACTTGGCGGTCAGATCGTCACTGGTGCCGCCTGCCCCACCCGCCGGCTGCGAGGCCGCACTGCTGCTGGCACTGGCATTGGACGCGGCCGCCGCGTTGCGCGCGGCCGCCACCTGGCGCAGCCGCTGCTCGGCCAGCTTGGCTTCCTTCTCGGCCTGCTCACGGCGCGAACGCAGCTCGGCGATCTTCTTCTGCTTGTCCGCCTCGGCCTTGGTTTCGTTGGCCTTGCGCTCGTCCTCGGCGATCTTCTTCTGGCGGTCCGCTTCCTGCTGTTTGGCCAGTCGTGCGCGTTGTTCGGCCTCTTCCTGGCGCTTTCGCTCGGTCAGGTCGATCTGCTCCTGGCGACGCTTCGCCTCCTGCTCCTGCCTGGCCTTTTCCTGCGAAATGGCCAGCGCGCTGACCGCGTCCTGGTCGACCTTGTCTGGCTGCGCCACGCGCTCCTGCGCCTGCGACTGCTGCGGCGTGGGCGCGTCCATCGGGCGCGGTTCGGGGGTCGGCTGCGGCGGCGGGATGGTGTCTTCCGGGATCGGTTCGGGCTCGGCGATGGGCTCGGGGATCGGCTCGGGCAGCGTTTCCAGGCGCTCGGACTGGCGCAGCGCCTGCCGTGCCGCCGAGGCCTCGGCGCTGGACAGGGCCATGTCGGCCTGCACCGCCGGGTCCCCGGCAGCGGCTTCGGTGTTGCGCTCGGGCGACCACAGCCAGGCCACGATGAAGACCAGTGCAAGCAGCAGGTGGACCAGCGCGGCAAGGCTTACCGGCCAGGCCCAGCCCTGTTCTTCGTCGCGCGGCGGCGGCAAGGCGTCACTGTGCATCGGTGGCCAGGCCAACCTTTTCCACGTTCGCGCGCTTCAGCACGTCCATTGCCGCCACGACCTTTTCATAGGCCACGGCACGGTCGGCGGCGACGATCACGCGGACCGTCTTGTCCTGCGCCACGATGCCGCCCAGCCGGGCCTGCATCTCCTCGGCGGACATCGCCGTGGGCTGCTTTTCGTCGGACAGCTTCAGGCTCAGCTGGCCGTCCGCGCGCACGGAAACGACGATCGGATCCTGCTTGCTCTCCAGCGCCTTCGCGTTGGAACGGGGCAGTTCAACCTCGAAGCTGAGCGTCAGCAGCGGCGCGGTGACCATGAAGATGATCAACAGCACGAGCATGACGTCGATGTACGGCACGACGTTGATTTCGGATTTGAGCTTGCGCCGCTTGCGGCGACCGATGGCACTCATGGTGGGCTCCTCGCCTGGGCTCAGTCGTCTGCGCCGGTCTGGCGCTGCAGGATGGAGCTGAACTCATCGGCGAAGGTTTCAAACCGCACTGCCATGCGCTCCACGCGCGTGGTGAAACGGTTGTACGCCCACACGGCGGGGATGGCCACGAACAGGCCGATCGCAGTAGCGAACAGGGCTTCGGAGATGCCCGGCGCCACCGACGCGATGCCGGCCTGCTCACCGCTGTTGATCATGTCGTGCATGGTCACCATGATGCCGAACACGGTGCCGACCAGGCCCACGTAGGGGGCGGTGGAACCGATGTTGGCCAGCAGCTCCAGGTTGCGTTCCAGGCGGTCCACTTCGCGGGTGTAGGTGGTGCGCATGGCACGCTGCGCGCCTTCCAGCAGGGCACGGCCGTCCAGCCCGCGACGATCGCGCAGCCGGTTGTACTCGCGGAAACCGGCTTCGAAGATGGCTTCCAGGCCGCCCACGCTGCGGTTGCGGTCGGTGGCCGAGGAGTACAGCTTGCCGAGGTCGGCACCGGACCAGAAGCGGTTCTCGAACTCATCGGCTTCACGGGTGGCCTGGGAGAACACGCGGGCCTTGCGGAAGATGATCACCCAGCTGATGAACGAACCGGCCAGCAGCAGCAGCACGATGATGATCACCGGGATGCTGGCCTTGGTCATCAGCTCCCAGTAATTGATGCCGCTGCGCGAGGCCTGTACGGCGGTTTCGGCGGCGGCGCTGGTGACGTCCTCCGGCAGCGCCTCGACCACCGTGGCCTGCAGGCCCAGAAGCATTGCGATCATCGTTGTTCCTCAGTCTGCAAATTAGGATTGTGTGGAGTAGGAGTAAGAGGGTGTTCGTGGGACTTCAGGACCGCCAGCAGTGCATCGTCCATGCCGCGCGGGCGGAAGGATTCCGCATCCAGTGCGGCAATCCTGACCTGCGCGTCCAGCAGCAGCTGGCCATCGCGCAGCACCTGCTGGGCAAAGACCATGCTGGCGCGCCGGCACTGCACCAGCGTGGCGCTCACCTGCAGCGCATCGTCCAGTCGCGCCGGCTTGATGAAGTCCATCTCCATGGAGCGGACCGCGAACACCATGCCGTGTTCGCTGCGCATGCGCTCCTGGCCGAAGCCCAGCGCCCGCATCCATTCGGTGCGTGCCCGTTCCATGAAAGCCACGTAGCGGGCGTGGTAGACCACCCCACCTGCGTCGGTATCTTCCCAGTAAATGCGTGTCGGCCAACTGAACCGCGGCTCACTCATTGTCGGATTGCTCGGCGAAAAGGTCTACCGGGGGCGCCTTCGGCTTCAGGCCCAGATGGCGATACGCACGATGCGTGGCCATCCGGCCACGCGCGGTGCGCACCAGGAAGCCCTGCTGGATCAGGTAGGGCTCGACCACGTCTTCCAGCGTGCCGCGCTCTTCGGACAGCGCCGCGGCCATCGATTCCACGCCCACCGGGCCGCCATCGAAGTAGTCCACCAGGGTGCGCAGGAAGCGCCGGTCGAGCTCGTCGAAGCCTTCCGGATCGACCTTCAGCATCACCATCGCGGCCTGTGCGACGTCCTGGTCGATATGCCCATTGGCCTTGACCTGGGCATAATCGCGCACGCGCCGCAGCAGCCGGTTGGCGATGCGCGGAGTGCCACGCGAACGGCGTGCGATCTCCCCTGCCCCGTCGGCGGTGCAGTCGATGCCGAGGATCTTCGCCGAGCGGCGCACGATGCGCGTCAACTCTTCGGCGGTATAGAACTCCAGCCGCTGCACGATACCGAAGCGGTCGCGCAACGGCGCGGTAAGCAGGCCGGCCCGGGTGGTCGCGCCGACCAGGGTGAACGGTGGCAGGTCGAGCTTGATCGAGCGCGCTGCGGGCCCCTCGCCGATCATGATGTCGATCTGGAAGTCTTCCATGGCCGGGTACAGCACTTCCTCGACCACCGGCGACAGGCGGTGGATTTCATCGATGAACAGCACATCGTGCGGCTGCAGGTTGGTCAGCAGCGCGGCCAGGTCACCGGCCTTTTCGATCACCGGCCCGGAGGTGACCCGCAGCGCCACGCCGAGCTCGTTGGCGATGACATGGCTGAGGGTGGTCTTGCCCAGTCCCGGCGGCCCGAAGATCAGCACGTGGTCCAGCGCGTCGCCGCGTGCCTTGGCGGCCTGGATGTAGATGTCCATCTGCTCGCGCACCGGCACCTGGCCGAGGTAATCGGCCATGCGTTTGGGGCGGATGCTGGCATCGACGGCGTCATCCTCGCGGGTGGCGTCGGCGCCAATGATGCGGTGTTCGGTCATCTGTCGATTATGCGGCAAATTGGGCGCGCGCCGTGCGATTGGTGGGTGATCGAACGGGTGGGACCCCCTCGCGGGGTGGCTCAAAGCCGCAGCTGGGTTTGGGTCGGGGGGGGGGGGGGGGGGGGGGGGGGGGGGGGGGG
>NZ_JACSQS010000022.1 GCF_014836545.1 Stenotrophomonas lacuserhaii | reverse complement strand
GCGGGAATAGCTCAGTTGGTAGAGCGCAACCTTGCCAAGGTTGAGGTCGCGAGTTCGAGTCTCGTTTCCCGCTCCAGAATCTGAAAAGAGGCCGAAAGGCCTCTTTTTTTGTGCCGGCGGAAACGGCAGGCGTCCCTGCCGTCTCTTGACACCGGCGACAGGCCGTGTAGAATGCCGCCTCCCAAGCGGGAATAGCTCAGTTGGTAGAGCGCAACCTTGCCAAGGTTGAGGTCGCGAGTTCGAGTCTCGTTTCCCGCTCCAGGTTTTGAAGAAGAGGCCCACGCGGTCTCTTTTTTTTGCCTGTATTCGAAGGTGCGCTGCGTGCGTGATTGCTGCGATCGGAGAGCTGAACAGGCTTGACGAGATGAAGGAATTTCGACACAATATCGCTTCTTCGGCGCAGGTCGAAGAGATTGCGGGAATAGCTCAGTTGGTAGAGCGCAACCTTGCCAAGGTTGAGGTCGCGAGTTCGAGTCTCGTTTCCCGCTCCAGTTTTACCGGGCCCCGGAAGGGGCTTTGTTTTTCTCCCGCACCGGCCGTGCGGGGCGATGCTTCCGGAAGGGAGTGGCGCAGCGGAAAAGCAGCGTTTTGAAGCGTGAAAACGCTGGTGTGGTCCCGGGTCTTCCGGTAGCATGTCGGCCTCACGCGGGAATAGCTCAGTTGGTAGAGCGCAACCTTGCCAAGGTTGAGGTCGCGAGTTCGAGTCTCGTTTCCCGCTCCAAATCCCGACAGGCCCCGACAGGGGTTTCGTCTTACCAGGATCGCATTCCTGGTAGCTGTACACCGGCCTGGTGGCAGAGTGGTTATGCAGCGGCCTGCAAAGCCGCGTACGCCGGTTCAATTCCGACCCAGGCCTCCAGACAAAGCCCTGATTTATCAGGGCTTTTTTTATATCTGGCGGTTGGCTGGCAGGTCCGCAATCACCTGATTTGGGGTCGAAATCATCGGGTTGCCACGCGTTTTCGAGTGGCAAACTCGCGTTAGCATGTGCCGAGTGCGTGTACGCGAGTTGAGATGAGAGATGGCAACGAAGAGGCAGCGGGGCAATACGTGGCACTACACGGTGCGCAGGACAAAGCTCCTGCCGCAGCCGATCTACCTCAGCTTCGAATCCGAGGCCGAGGGCGATGAGTACGTGCGTCGCCTGGAGGCGCTGCTCGATCGCGGCATCGTGCCGGAAGAGTTGGCCAACACCAAGGCAGCGGCGAAGGATCTTCGCGCCCAGGTCAGCGAGTACCGCAGCGTCCAACATGTGTCCGTCGACGACAACAAGCTGCTGCCGGTGGTGCTGGCAAGGCTGCCGATCGGCATCACTTTGCCCGAGCTGACATTCACCTGGGCGACGGCATGGGTTTCCTCCATGAAGCGCGACCAGAATCTTGCGCCATCAACCATCCGGCATCACGTCGGCGCGCTCTCGCGTGCGCTGGACTGGCTCGCTGCCCACGGCGCGGTGCCGTTGAATCCGCTGCGGTTACTCCCGCGCGGCTATTCGACCTATACGCCTGACGACGTGATCGCTGTTTCCAAGATCGAGGGCGCGATCAAGGCGGATGTGGCGCGTGATCGGCGACTGGAGCCCGGGGAGGAGGATCGGATCCGCGCCATTCTGGCCGGCGCCAAGCCGGAAGGCCGGCAGCGCCCGCTCGAGCTGCGGCATTCGGAGGCGCTGACCCTGCTCTTCGATATGGCGCTGGAGTCGGCCATGCGCATGCGGGAGATGTACACGCTGGAGCGCAGCCAGATCGATCTGGAGCGGCGAACGATCTTCCTGAGCAAGACCAAGAACGGCAGCAAGCGCCAGGTGCCCATGTCGTCGGTGCTGGTGGCGAAGCTCACCGCCTACGGTGGCGGATCCGAGGTGCGCCTGTTTCCCTGGTGGGATGGCAACCCGGACAAAAAGGCCTTGGCGAAGATCACGTCACAGCTGTCGCGCCAGTTTGACCGCATCTTCCAAGCCGCTGGATGCAACGACCTCAACTTCCACGACATGCGTCACGAAGCCACAAGCCGGTTGTACGAAAGGACGACGCTGAGCGACCTCAAGATTGCCAGCATCACCGGGCATCGGGATCCGAGGCAGCTGAAGCGCTATGCCAACCTGCGCGCATCCACACTGGCTGACCACCTTTGGTGATCAGCCTTTGACCTCGTATGCCGCGAGGTCGGGCGGGGAGATCCGCCGGACCTTCGCCGGCCTAGCCCGCGGGGGCGCAGGCTGCGCGCTGTTGGCGGCCGGCCGCTTCCCGATCGCTGCCTTCCTTTCCGCTGCCTGACGCCGGCCCTCTGCGCGCAGGAACTCGATCAGGTCCTCGCGCAGCATGACCGTGTGCTTCTGGTTGAGGCGAACAGCGGGTACCGTGCCTTCTTCCACAAGAGCCTTCATGGCTTCGAGGCCGAGGCGTAGGACCTTTGCGGCGTCCTCGAGGCCCAGGGTGTCTTCCTGCTCAAACTGCTCCCGACGTGCGCTCATGTCGCCTCCGACATTCGGTGGGCGGCAGCAATCTTCGTGCCTATCCATCTGACGACGGGTACGGCGAAGCTGTTGCCCAGCAGCTTGTAACGTGGGCCGTCTGCCATGGGCTTGCCCTTCGCATTTGGCGTCAGTGTCCAATCGTCGGGAACGCCCTGCAGCCGCTCGCACTCCCGCGGCGTTAGCCGGCGAACTCCGAACCACTGCGCGTCAAGCACGGACCACTCGACGAGACCGTTGTCACCCAGCGCAATGCCTTCGGATCCCCAGCCATTTGAGGGGACAGGCAGGTCGCATCCTGCCATCGCACCAACCACGACAGCAAAGTCTCGGCCCTCGTTGCTGCTGAATGCTCCAGGGACGTTCTCCCAGATGAGCCAGCGGGTGCCGCAAAAATGTCGAGCTGCATTGAAGATCCTCATCTGGTGGTGGAAGAGACTCGACCGCGCTCCAGCGAGGCCTGCGCGGCGGCCAGCGACAGACAGGTCTTGGCACGGGCTACCCCCGATCAAAACATCGAACGGTCCCAGAGCGGCCACCTGTCCGTCGGTGATCTCAGTGACACTTCCTAGGTTGGGAATGTGGGGCAGGTGGTACGCCAGCACCGCGCATGCAACCGGCTCGATTTCAGCCACGCCAACGCAGGTCCACCCTAGTGCTTCCCACGCGAGGTGCGCCGCTTCCATGCCGGAAAATAGAGATACGTAGCGCATCAGGCATAATCCGGCGTAAGGGACCGCCCGCATCGAGCGTGCGATCGATCAGTAAACCCAAGGAGGGCAACATGTTGGACTTTCTTCCGAACAGCCCAGATGCATTGCTGAAACTGCAGACCGTGGCATTCATCATGCAAGCGATTGGTGCGCTCGCAGCTTTGGTGATTGCGCTGATAGTTTCTGGCTGGCAGACAAGGGCCAGCAGAAAGATTGCTGAGAGGCAGGCAAGTGCAGCAACCCTCTTGGCGGAAGGCCAGGAAAGGGCGGCAAACGCCCGAGCGAACGAACAGGGCATAGCGGCAGCCGCTCTCGCGAAAGCTCAGAGGGACGAAGCGGTGCTTCGAGCCACTGAGCAGAATACTTGGGCGAGGGAGCTGGCTGAGCAGCAAGCTGCTAGTGCGAGGGGTCTCGCACTGAGCCAAGCAGAGGCTGCGAGGGTCTTGGCCGGTCAGCAGACGGCCGCTGCTGACGAGCGAGCCGCGCGACAAAACAACGCTGCTATGGCACTCGCAGAGAGTCAGCACAATGCAACTCTCGAGCTCTCGAATGAGCAACACAATCGGACCGTTGAGTTGATGAGGGCCGAGTGGGCGCGAGCCGATGCTATGCGCACGGGAGCGAGAGAGGACGACAGGAGGTGCATCGAGGAACTCTTCTCGGATTTCATCGCTGCCCTGGAAGGACTCTACGGGTCGGCATGCGTCGTGCCGAAGCGAGATCAAAATAATGTTGAGATCGCGACTACCGGTGTTCAGTTCCTTAGCACTGCGTATAACAATCTTAAGAACGAGGCTGGCTCCGCTAAGGACGAACTGGCTACAGTCCGTCCTGCACTTTTGCGGTCGCTTAGGGGAACGCTTGCTTATGCGCGACTCGAGGCCGCGATTGGGAAATGCGTGCGGCTTGACTACATGACGAGCATTCAACTTGCTGAAAATCATGAGTTTGCGAAGAACTGGGCAAGTGAAATAAAGGAAGAATTGAAAAGGGCTATCGACACCCTCTGAAGGCCGCAGTCGCAAGGCGTAATCGGGTTGTCCTACTGGGGTTCGCACGCTGAAGTCCTAGTGATGGTTGCCGGCTCGTGGAACCCGGCCGGCGCGGGACTCGGCATGGCCGAGCGGGCGAATTCAGTGGTGCCGGTAGCGCTTCTGCTGCGCTGCTCGACGGCGCGCGTCGGTGCGCACGCGCATCTCTCCCTTGAACGCTGGCCAGTTCTTGCGGGTTTCCGCATAAGTGCGCCAGGCGAAGAAGATCAGTGCGCCGAGGAACACGGCGACGAACGTGTGCGCACTGGTCCAGATCGCGCGCAGCAGCAGCGCAACCAGGAATGCCGTGGTGCCGGCGCAGTAGAGGGGGACGGTGAGGTGGCTCATCCCTTGGCGCTCTTCGCCATGCGGCTGTCGTTGCCTTGGCGGCGGTTCATTACGGACTTAAAGGGCGTGTTGCCTAGGACCTCTACCTTGCCGCCGGCCCGGCGGAACGCGTCGAGCTGGTCAGCGATCGCGGCACGTGCATCGTCTTTGTGCCGGATCGTCGTGCTGCTTTCGGACGGGCGGGCAGACGCCGCAGGGAGTGCACGCCGCGGACGGTTGAACACCGCCGCCGTAGCAGCCATTCGAGCCATCTCGGCCCGCGTCTTTGGCGTCAGGTGCCAGATGATGCTGTTCGGGCCCATCGCCATGGTCACCTGATCGCTCTTGCGCATGGCAATGAGCGAGGTCCCGATCGCGCTGAGCCTGTCGGACAGGTCGGCCGCAGCCTTGATCTCTACGGTGGTGGCGCCGGTGGGGATCGCGAACAGCACGTCGCGGATCTTGGCTGCGCGGCCGTAGCGCTGGATCTTTGCGGTCATCGCGCGGCCTCACTTCTCAGGGCGCGCATGGCAGCGCCGAAGTGCATCGATTGGTCGGTGCCTTGCACCTGTGCTTCAGGGTTGCTCGTAAGCACCAAGGCGCCTTCGCGCGGGTAGGCGCTTAGGCCGTCCCAGTCGTCGACCGTGGTTTCCAGTTCGAAATGGACGCGGAGCTGTTCCGCGTGCGTTGTCTTGCCGCACGCTCGCGGCCCGTAAATGACGATGGATCGGTTGCTCATACTGCCTCTGCGGGATTGGCTGCCCGGGTGCGGGCGGTGGTGGACACGGCGCGGACCGTCACTCCCTGGCGGTCGAGCCAGCGGTGTGCTGCCTGAAGCGACTTGCCGGTAAGCGGGAACGCGCCTGCACCGACCAACAGCTGGCTCGGAGTGATGCGGACCCTATGGCCGACGGTTGCCGCGACCTGGTACGGAGTGATGCTGTACGGCGTGGCGTAGAGGCCAGCCCACAGCCAGCCGGCACACACCATCAGCACCAACGTGGCGCCTTGCTGGCCGGTGGCGAAGGTGGCCTCGATGCAGCAGAGGGTCGACGGATCGTGGCTAGCGAGACTGAGTCCCGAGGATGGGTTGCATGCGCCGCTGCTGCTCAGGCCGTGCAGTTCGTTCGCTGCCGGCCGGCGGGGATGCGAGATGTGGGCGCTACGCCATGAGCAGGCGCTGCGCCGGAAGGTCGCAAAAAAGCTGCAATGGATCCAGGACAACGTCGTGCTGAGAGGCAGGGGGAAGCAGCTCGATCCCCAAAATGTCCTAACTGCATGCAGAGCTGGCTAACCTCTGACATTATTGCGTTCTGTCGCAGGGTTATGGAGGGGCATCTGTGAGATTGATTAATTGGCTTCGAGCGGTTTCGTGGGTTGGGCTTACGCTTTCCGTCGTATGGCTTGCAATAGACCGTTCGATTGAAGCATTGGTGCCTTTCTGTTTCGCAGTTGTTACTGTCGGGACTCTTTATCTTAAGAAAAGCCCGAAGAGCGCTGTCGGCGCGCAGTCACAGTCTCAGAAAGTGGCTGCAGGTGGTGTGGCCATGCAGGCTGGGCGCGATATCAATGTGCGAAAAGGTGACGCCGGTGAGCCATAAGCAATCGCAGTCGGTCGCCGAAGCAGGCACGGCGTTACAAGCAGGCGGTGACATTACTGTCTACTCAGGGGTGTCTTACGGGGAGGTGAAAGAGATAGCATTGGATGTCTTCAAAGCCAATTTCTATCAGCTGGCCGGCCCCGCAAGGGAGGAGGCTGGGCGTCGTGCGACTGAAATTACTGAGGGGTTTTTAGATAAGCTTCGTGCAGAAAATCCTGCTGGGTTTGGCGGTGCGGATGATCCTGGCTTCCAGTATGCGCTCTATTCTGTCCAAAGAGAGTACGCCAGATCGGGCGACAAGGACCTGGGTGATCTCTTGGTTGATTTGCTCGTTGATCGTTCGAAGCAGGAGCAGCGGGACATACTGCAGTTGGTCTTGGATGAGTCCCTTGTTACCGCTCCTAAGCTTACACGCGGGCAGTTTGATGTGCTTGCTCTTATTTTTGTTTTTAAGAACACCAGGAATGCCGGGGTTTTATCTTTAGATACGTTAGATACGTATCTAGACAAGTATATCCAGTCATTCATCAGTGAAAAGCCCGCGACCGATGCCTCGATGCAGCATCTCCAGTTCACTGGCTGCGGTGCTTCTAGCTTGTCGGTGTACTCACTTGAGCATTGTCTTATGAGGAGTTACAAAGGGCTGTTCATGAAGGGGTTCACAGCTCAGGATCTGGTTAATCGTGGGATTGAGCTGCCGGTGACTCACCCGATTTTCGTGAAATGTTTTAATGATTCTTCGCTGGGCCAGATCAATGCGATAGATGATGACCACTTGGCTCGTACTCTTGGCGAGCTATCCGTTTCGAATGATCAGGGTGAGTTGATTAAGAAGCTTTACGGTGAAAATGTTATGGATGAGGCGGGCATCAGGAGCATGGTTGTTGGGAGGAGGAGTTATATGGATGATTTGTTTACGCATTGGTCCTCTTCAGGTATGAGTCGATTTACGCTAACTAGCGTGGGTATGGCAATAGGGCATGCCAACATGAAAAGGCTGATCGGCGATTTTTCTGACTTGTCCATATGGATAAATTGACTGCGCGTGTGCCTGATGAGCCCTCTTGTCGCCGCAGGCTGGCGTGGATGAGTCAGTGGGCGCCGGGAGATAGTGCGGATGCCTCCGTAAAACCCGATGGAACGCGCCCAAGGAGCGGGGGTTTGCGTTGCAGGAATCCGTAACTATTATCGCTTTAAGTCTTTGATTCCTAAGGTCAGCGGTGAAGACTTTTAATCTTCTGCCTAATTGAGGCAGGGAGCTGCCCTTGTCCCAAGTTCACTAAGAGTTTGCTCGCGGGGCTTGCAGGGCAGGACGGAGTGTCGTAAAAGCTGTGCGCTGAACAACTAGTGAAGGAGCACCTATGTTGGAGCATGTACAAATTTCAGGGCCCTTGGCTCGCAATTCAGGACTTCCAGAGCACGCGATTAGTGGACTGGAGCGCTATGTAGTACTGGCGGGTAAAAATGGCAGCGGGAAGTCAAGAATTCTTAATTTTGTTAGTGAGTCATTAAGAATATCGGACGGCCATTCAGGACTGGACGAGCAACAGTTAGATGCGCACATAAATCATTATCAGACGGCTGTTGATAAGGGGCAGGTCGGACTCAAAACTATGCTTGACGAGCATTTGAGTACGAGGCATGTTCGCCAAAACTTTCGCTTTGATGCAATCCCCGGCTCAGCGCTTAAGTTTACGCCTTCTGCAGGCGATCTGGTTGATCCGGCTAAGCTTACCGAAGAGGCTATATGGGCGAGTGCTGAGCGTTTGTCCACCTCGCACGCTTCCGACTGGAAGAAGGAAGCTGTGCCGTATATCAAAGAGATATTTGACCGGCACTTCAATACTTCGCACGGTACGATTCAAGCGGAGGGTGTCAGAGCTGAGGATGCAGCGAAGTCATTTTCGTCTCTAGACGATGCTATCTTCAGCTTCTTGGGCCAGCGCCTCATGCGGGATGGGCGCGGCCGCCCCACGTTGTTTGGTCGGCCTATCGCTAACGCAGGGCTGTCTTCCGGCCAGATGGTTATGCTCCAGCTGGTTACAGCCTTGCATGCGAAAGCTCAAGGAATAGGGGAGGCAATCTTGTTCATGGATGAGCCGGAAACTCATCTGCATCCGTCAGTACTGGTGGATTTGCTGCAGCATATCGAGCAGAACGCGCCGCTTGTCCAGGTTTGGATCGCAACACACTCAATTCCTCTGCTATCTTTCATAAATTCTAGAAACTCGAGGAGTATCTGGTCAGTCGTCGAAGGCAAGGCTACTCGTGCGGGCCGCAATCCAATGAAGGTGATTTCTGGGCTTCTAGGTGATGAGCAACAAGTCGCAATGCTTGCGTCTTTCCTTTCTCTGCCTGCTCAGATCGCGGTCAACAATTTCTCCTACCAATGCCTAATGCCACCTGCTGTTGTGATGACAGAAGCAGATGATCCGCAGCTCACGCAGATAAGGGAGACGCTTGCTAAAATAAGCAGTGATGCTGAGTTGAAAATTGTGGATTACGGAGCGGGAAAGGGTCGGCTAGTTGACGCGCTGAAGGAGGGTGGAAGATCCATCTCTTACCATGCGTTTGATGCCTATACCTCTGATAGTGAGGAGTGCAAGGCTGCAATCGAGCTTTATCACGGGAGTCATTCTGGGCGATATTTCAATGACGTCCATTTAATGCTTGGAGAGCTGGGGCTCGGAAGTATTGACTGCATAGTTATGACAAATGTGCTTCATGAGATCGAGCCTGACCAATGGCCTGGGTTGCTCGGTAAAGGTTCTCCGCTATTTAGGTTGCTCAAGGACGATGGCTACCTTCTCATCGTTGAGGATCAGCGTCTGCCTACTGGCGAGCGCGCATACAGCGATGGTTTTCTGATTCTCGACACGGCCGATCTTCGCGAACTATTCTGCATACCCAGCGTCGGTGCATCCGAAGACTCGTTTTACGCTGCCCGGGCCCGCGAGGGTAGGCTAACGGCACATCTCGTCTCAAAGAACCATATGGCTTGCGTGACCGCCGCTTCACGCAATGAGGCTGTGAGGAGCGTTACTAACCATGCGCGTACTAAAATTCGAAGTCTGCGAAACTCTCAGCATGAGTTCACAAGTGGTCTGGAGCTGGCACTATGGGCCCATCAGTTCGCCAACGGTATGCTAATGCTTGAGCAGTGGGATTAGGCGGTCGTGCTGCGAGCTAATCTTCATGGCAGCGCTAACAACGCCCGAGAACGTGGCAGGTGGAGTGGCAAGCATCTATAAGCATATGACACAGCGGAAGTTGGCGAGGCCTGCAAAGCCGCGTACGCCGGTTCAATTCCGACCCAGGCCTCCAGACAAAGCCCTGATTTATCAGGGCTTTTTTTATGTCTGGCGTTTGGCAGGCAGGTCTGCAGTCCCCTGATTTGGGGGTGAATCGACGCGCCGCCACGCAGTACGTGTTCGCGCGCGCTATCCCGCGGCCCCTGGCACTGGAAGGAGGTCGCCCCGGACCACGTGGTGCAGGAGGACTATCTGGATCGCCACCGTCACCGCGCGTAACGGCGACGGTGCCAGCAGCTTGACGACAGACGACGGGTGAAAATGCGTGCTGTCGAACAGCTGGTCTTGCCGATTCCTTACAAGGATGTGCGGGTGCGAAGCGGGCGTGTCCTTGAGGCTGCGCAAACCTGAGGTGGTCCGTGAAAGGCCGGGCGAGCCTGCTCCGCGCTTCTATCCGATGGCTCGCCACGTTTTCGCTCTAGATGAAGAGAATACGAGCCCGTCCAGCGAAGAGGGGCGCGCCGCTGAAGTAGCTCTCGTGAAGTCAAGCAAAAGTTGGCCGGCAGCATGCAGCAGCCATACAACCACGGATTTGTGGCGCTCCTTTCAGCATTTGGTTTTTCCCTCGAGTGCACTTGACCTCGACAGGTTGCCGATTGTTCCTGGCTTCTTGAAGCGCGATCATTTCGTCTCGATGTGAGGTATTACAGGCTCAATCAAGTCAGACATGCTTGCTCGACATGGCGAGTTTGGTGCAGAGTCCTTCATGAGTCTTTCTATCTCAGTGGACTGCTCTCACCAGCTGGTGCTGTAAGTGTCAAGAGATCGATGGGTCAACAACCCTGCATCTGCCGACGCTGCCGCGTGGCCGCACGAAAATTTTGATCGCCACTTCAATTGAACTGCACAAAGCCCTCGTCGTTGACGTCGCGAAACTACAAATTGGAGCGAACTAAGATGGCGGCACTGCTTGCGATCATTCAACTATTTCTTGTGCCTGTACTCCTCATTCCCGCACTGGCTGTTCGCTATGCAGGAAAATCTCGGCCGCTAAATGTCGTCAACTACGCGCGAGTAAACGACCCTTCCGCCCTTCACCGCTGGGCTGGGAATCGACTTGCTGTTCTTCCTCTGCTCTTCCTGATATCTGGACTGGTTTCGCTGCATAAACCAAGTCTATCAGCGGCGCTTCTAACGCTGATGATAATTACAATGCTGGTTGTTGCCGTATCAATTGCCGTAGGCTCTGAGAAGTTTCAAAGCGCGCCCTGACGTGAAGGCAGGTGCACCGCCGGCCGTTCTCTACTTCGGAACGACACCACCGGTGGCTGCGCCACGCTATGGCCCTTAGGAAAGAGCCATAACGTCTGGCTAAGGCCCCAAGTAAGAAACGGTGCACCCGGCCTGCAGTAGTTGCGTGTAGCACAACTGGGCTACTGAGGTGCGCTAGCCAATTTCTCAAGGAGCGCATCGTGCATCGCTCCCGTGCTGAGCTTGGACAGATCGACATCAACCAGCATCCAAAAGCCGCCGGTGTGCTCGCCGCTCTGGCTGTAGCGATCCAACCGCGATTTGGGCTTGGGACCGTTCGATTCGCCCTCGTACACCGCCTCTACCTCCTCCTGCCCCATGCGCGATATATCCGCTGCCTCGTTGGCTGCAGAGAAGACGCCAGTCACCCCACGCCCATCGCCAGCAGCGCCCGGCTGGTCCGCATCGTGCGGTCGGCCATGCCCTCCGGCGTGGCCTTGCTGGTGCTCGATCCCAGGTTGATCCGTCGGCTTACACCCAGCAGGTCATCGCGGTCGGCCAGTGCATTGAGGCCGGCATCCTGCCACCACGCTGCAGCAGCCAACGCACCCACTTCCGGTGATTCCAGCAGCTCGGGCTGTTCCTCCAGCGGCAGGCCGAGCAGCTCGCCGATGCGGCGATAGTTGTCGCGGCCGGTCAAGGCGATCGGTCCGCGGCCGCGGTAGCGATACCCATCCCCACTGGCCTCGTCGCGGTTGCCATTGCGGTTGGCGTACACGCGGTTGGCCAGCCGCTCCGGCTTGCGCACATACTGCGGCTGCTCGGCCTCGGACAGGCGCCGGCCGAATACCTCACCGATGCGTTTGCGGCTGTATGAAAGGTTTTCCTGCAGGTGCTGCAGGCTCAGACTTTCATGGCCGATCTGTGCCAGGAAATGCGCGATCCGCCGCGGGATGGTGATGTCGAAACGTTGCATCGCCTCGTTCAGCGGCGCGGTCCAGCGCTGGGCCAGCGCCAGGGGGCACATCAGGATCTGCGAGAGCAGGGCGGCGTTGATCATCAGTCACTCCACGGGCTGGCGTTGGAAGGTGTGCACCAGATGAACGCACCATCGCCCTGCAGTGGCCTGCAATCCAGTAGGGGCCGGCCGCGCGCTGCGCCACAGGGGGCAACTGATGCGCGGTCCGCAAACGGCCACGCGCATTACGGCATCCCGCGCAGCCCCTTATGCGGCTGCTGTCGTCACAACTGCGATGAATCCACATAGTGGCGGCCTTGCTGGGTCAGGTCGATGTCGCCGTCTTCGCCCTGTGCGGCAAGTCCCGCTTCAACCGCCCAGTTCGCGTCTTCCTGCGCAACCGGGCGGGTGGCCTGTATGTCTTCCAGAATGCGTTGTTGCTGCGCGGTCAACTGCATGCGCGTTTTCTCCGTCTGGCGATTGAAGGTTTCAGCCTACGCAAGCGCGGTGAGGAGCGCGTCGGGACACGTCGCAGCACGCCACACGCGGCGGGCGATTGAGGTGAATCATTCAGTGAGGTTCGCGGAATGTGTCTGCTGTGTCATTGACGCGTAGACAAAAGCATGTCTAATTCATAGGCATCGTGTTGCCTCGACGGATGCCCCCGCATCCGCTGCCACCGATTTCGTGGAGGTCGTACATGGATTACGGCAGACAGGACCTGGCCGACCAGGTTCGCGACGAGCTGCAGGACAGCTACCAGCGGCATGGATGCGGCCCGGAGTTCTGGAATACCTACCAGCAGGTGCTGGCGCGGCTGGTACCGGAGGGGCGTGAGCGCACCCAGGTGACCAACGATATGGCGTTGCTGATCGAACAGCTTGGCATCGTCCGGCGCGCCCAGCTGGTGCCGCCGGCGGACCCGCCATCGCGTTGATTCACCCTGCCAGCGCGGCACCCAGCACGATCAGTCCCAGCAGCAGGCTCAGCAGTCCCAGCAGCGCAAGCGTCCGCGGTCGTATCCACTGCAGCCGATGTCCGGCCAGTCGCTGCGGGCTGATGTGCTGGATGAGCCCGGGGCCCAGCCCTGCCGCCCGTTGCGATTGCTCACAGGCCACCGCGCAGGCACCGCAGTCCAGGCAATCGGCCTGCGGGCCATCGCGCACGTCCAGCGCCATCGGGCAGGCCTGCACGCAGCGTCGGCAGTCGGTGCAGTCGCCCAGCCGATCATCGGCGAAACGGGGCATCGGTCCGGCCAGCTGCGGATGGGCCCAGCGGAATACGTAATCCTGTGCGGTGCCGGCATCGAGCAGGCCGCGTCCGCGCTGGGCAATGCTGCCACCTCCCGGCCGCCTTGGCCCGCGCGGCTCGCCACGAGGCGCCAGGTACAGCATGCGCGGGGTATGTCCATCGCGCAGCAGCGGCTGCAGACGCGCGAAGGGACACAGCAGGCGGCAGACATGCCAGCGCAGGAAACTGGCGTTTCCCCATGTGGCCACGGTGTAGAAGACGATCCAGAACGATTCGAAGCCGTCCAGCCGCAGGGTGACGGCGCGGGCCAGCAGCGACTGGATGGGAGTGAACAGGCCGACGAAGCTCAACGCAGTCCACAGCGCGATTACGATCCAAAGCGCATGGCGCGCGAGCGGCTCTACGCGGGACTTTCCAAGCAGGCGCCGTGTGCCGTGCTCCACCCAGGCGAACAGCGTGCTCCACACGGTCTGCGGACAGGCATGCCCACACCACAGGCGGCCGGCCAGGTGCGTGCACAAGGCCAGCGTCACCGCCAGCACCGCAAGCGCCCCCAGCAACAGGCCGGCCTGGCTGGGCCACAGCGTGAGGCAGAACACATCGAAGCGGCGCTCCACCACGTCCAGCAGCACCGCCTGGCGGCCGTCCCAACGAAGCCACGGAAGGGCGTGGAAGCCGATCAGCAGCACGACCGGCAGGGCCGTTCGGGTCCATGACGGCAGCGTGGGCGGATTCATCCCAGCGGCACCTCGTCGTCGTCTCCACCGTGCGCCGATGCCGGCCGCAGCAGGTAGCAGGTGGTGGCGCTGGACAGGCTGGTGATCCCCCAGAACATGAAGAACCCAAGCGTGTAGCCCAGCCCGCGGCTGATGCCGTGGCCGGGGAAGCTGATATCGCGCAGGCGCAGCGGATCGACGAAGGCGAAGAACACCACGCACGCCAACGCCGCGGTGATGAAGCCTGGCCAGAGGATCGCGCCCAGCGCGGGCAAGCGTCGCCCTGGGGGCCAACGGGCGTGGGTGAGGCACTGTCGGGGCATGGGTCACATTCCGGCAGGAGGGCGGTGGGGACCGACGGGAGCAGGGAGCGTCCCACCGGCAGCGGCCACTGTAGAAACCGCCCAGGCCGGCGTCCTTGATCCTGATCAAGCGGGAGTTGTGGAGCCCGGTGCGATCATGGGCCATCAGATCCGCGCCGATTCCATGGACACCCTGCCACTGCCGCTCCCCGTAGCCTCCCCCGACCTGTGCACCGAAGCGGAAGTGACCCGTCTGGTCCACGACTTCTATGCGCGCGTACGTGACGAACCCCGGCTGGGTCCGGTGTTCACTGCGCACGTGCAGGACTGGCCGACCCACCTGGCGCAGCTGGTCGATTTCTGGTCGGCCCTGCTGCGCGGCACCCGGCGCTTCCAGGGCTCGCCGATGTCCAAGCACATGGCCATCGATGACATGGACCGCGATCTGTTCGACCGCTGGCTGGTGTTGTTCCGGATGACCTCGGCGGAAAGTGGCAACCCGCAGATGCAGCGGCTGGCCGATGACATCGCCGCGCGCATCGCCGATACGTTCTGGAAGCGCTACCGGATGCTGCGCCTGCCATCTATCGGCCTGCCGATCGTCGGCTGATCGGCCTGGATTGATCTGGGTCAAGGCGTCTGCGCGCGGGCGCAGGCACGCTGCAGGCATGGACACGTACTCACCTGTTGAAGGCGGCCTGGCCTGGTGTTTCGACGCAGCGACCCTGCGCCGGCACGACAAACCGGGTCCGCGCTACACCTCCTACCCGACCGCGCCGCATTTCCATGAGGCATTCGGCGAGAGCGAATTCACCGCTGCCTTGGCACGTAGCAACGGGCAGGCACGCGCGTTGTCGTTGTACGTGCATGTCCCGTTCTGCAGCAGCCCGTGCTTCTATTGTGGCTGCAACCGGATCATCAGCCGCGACCGCAGCCGTGGCCACGCGTACGTAGCGCGGGTGCTGGCCGAGGCGGACCTGATCGCTTCGCACATCGACCCGTCCCGCGAGGTGATCCAGCTGCACCTGGGCGGCGGAACGCCCAATTTCCTCACCCGTGAGGCGATGACCGAACTGCTGCAAAGCCTGCGCAGGCGCTTCCGATTCAGTACTTCCGCGGCGCGCGATTTCTCCATCGAACTCGATCCGCGCTTCATCGACCGCGACGACGTGGCCCTGCTGGCCGAACTGGGATTCAACCGGGCCAGCCTGGGAGTACAGGATTTCGATCCGGCGGTACAGGCATCGATCAACCGCCTGCAGGGCGTGGAGCAGACGCTGGATATCCTGCAGGCCTGCCGCGATCACGGGATGCGCTCGGTCAACGTGGACCTGATCTACGGCCTGCCAGGACAGAACGAACAGGGCTTCGGGCGCACGCTGGAGCAGGTGTTGGCACTGCGCCCGGATCGGCTGGCGGTATACGGCTATGCGCACCTGCCACAGCTGTTCCGCGCGCAGCGGCAGATCGACGAATCCCGGCTGCCGGCGCCGGAGCAGAAGCTGGCGCTGCTCGGGCTGGCAGTGGAGCGGCTGCTGCAGGCCGGCTACCAGTACATCGGCATGGACCATTTCGCGCTGCCGGAAGAAGACCTGTCGCGTGCCCAGCGCGCCGGCCAGCTGCACCGCAACTTCATGGGGTACACCACCCATGCCGATACCGATCTGCTGGGCCTGGGGGTGAGCGCCATCAGCACGGTGGCCAGCACCTACAGCCAGAACCCGCGAGACCTGCCGGCGTGGGAGGCGGCGGTCGATGCCGGGCATCTGCCGGTGTGGCGCGGCGTACAGCTCGACCAGGACGACCTGCTGCGCGCGGAGATCATCCAGCGGCTGATGTGCCACGGCCACGTCGATGCGGCGGCCCTGTGTGCCGCGCGCGGTATCCTCTTCGAAGCGTACTTCGCCGATGCGCTGGTGCAGCTGCACGCGCTGCAGGCCGACGGGCTGGCCGAGCTGGACGAGGGAGGGGTGCGTGCCACTGAAGCGGGGCGCCCGCTGCTTCGCCTGCTGGCGATGTGCTTTGACCGCTACCTGTCGCGGCCGGGACAGCCGGCGCGTTACTCGCGTGCCCTGTGAGGCATCGGGGTGCTGGCAAGCGGATCTGGTGCCCGGAGCCGGGATCGAACCGGCAAGACCTTGCGGTCGGCGGATTTTAAGTCCGCTGCGTCTACCAGTTTCGCCATCCGGGCCGCGCGGCATAGGGTGCACCACGGGGCGCGAATTTGGAATGGCGGCGCGCGTGCGTGGAACCGTGACCAGATACGCGGTATGGGCAATCCAACTGTAAACAGTGCGTCGTTCATGCCATATTCGGCTTTGTAAGGGGCCAGGGAGTGACCATGTCGTTGCACGCGATTGCCTACGTCAGCCAGGCCCGTCCGGAGCTGGCACCGCAGGAGCTGGATGCGCTGCTGGCCGATGCGACGGCGTTCAACCGGATGGCCGGTGTCACCGGCGTGCTGATGTTCGATGGCGAACGCTTCCTGCAATACCTGGAAGGCCCCCGTGATGGCCTGGATTCCGTCTACGGCAGGGTCCTCAACGCCAGTCGCCACCATGGCGTACGGCAACTGGCCGCGGCAGTGGTGGGCACGCGCCGGTTCCCCCACTGGACCATGGCCAACCGGCGGATCGATCCACTGACGATGAGCCACATCATCGACGCGCCCTGGACGGGCATCAGTGCCGACCCGCCCACGGCCGAGCAGGGGCTGGCGCTGCTGCTGCGCAGCTGGACCGGCGGCGATGGCGAGCTGGAGCCCGCGGCGGTCAGCCTGGGCTCCTGATCACGGGCGTGGTCAGCGCCGGGCATGGCGGTTACCCTTGTGCCTCTTTGAGTTGGAGGCGGGTGCGCAATGGAACGATCGAGCCGCATCGCGCAGCAGGAAGGCTTCGCATGAGCGTCCCGGTTTCGGCTGCTGCGTCACCGCGTCCTGCGATCATCGGCCTGGGGTATGTCGGCCTGCCGCTGGCGGTCGCCTTCGGGCGGTTGTTCCCCACCCTGGGCTTCGACATCGATGCCGCGCGGGTTGCCGAACTGCAGCAGGGCCACGACCATACCCTGGAACTGGAGGACGGCGAGCTGGCGGGCGCACCGCTGCTGCGCTGTAGCGCCGATGCGGCCGAACTGGCGGCCTGCAACGTCTACATCATCACCGTGCCCACGCCGATAGACGCGCATGAGCAGCCCGATCTGGGCCCGCTGCGCTCGGCCAGCGAACGCGTGGCCAGCGTGCTGAAGGCCGGCGACCTGGTGGTGTATGAGTCCACCGTGTATCCCGGCACCACCGAAGAAGTCTGCATTCCCCTGCTGGAAGCGGGTTCGGGACTGCGCTTCAACCAGGACTTCTACTGCGGCTACAGCCCCGAACGGGTCAGTCCGGGCGACCGCACGCGCCGGCTGGCCGACATCCGCAAGATCACCTCCGGTTCTACCCCGGAGGTCGCCGCGATCGTGGACGCGCTGTACCGCCGGATCATCACCGCCGGCACGTTCCCCGCACCGTCGATGCGCGTGGCCGAGGCCGCCAAGGTCGTGGAAAACATCCAGCGCGACGTCAACATCGCGCTGGTCAACGAACTGGCGCTGATCTTCGACAAGCTCGGCATCGATACCCAGGACGTGCTCGACGCAGCCGGCAGCAAGTGGAATTTCCTGCCGTTCCGGCCCGGCCTGGTCGGCGGGCATTGCATCGGCGTGGATCCGTATTATCTGCTGCACAAATCCGAGAGCGTGGGCTACCACCCTGATCTCATCCATACCGCACGCCAGGTCAACAACCGGGTCGGCGCGCACGTGGCCGAGCGCGTGCTGTCGCTGCTGGCCGAACGCGGCCGCTCCCCGGCCCAGGCCCGCATCCTGGTGCTCGGGGTGACGTTCAAGGAAGACTGCCCGGACCTGCGCAACAGCCGTGCGCTGGAACTGGCCGGACAGCTCCAGGCCAGTGGTGCGCGGGTGGAGGTGCACGATCCATGGGTGGGTCCGGCGGTATTGGCGGACACCGCGGTGCAGTGGGTCGCCCGTCCAGAACCCGGTGCCTACGATGCGGTGGTGCTGGCGGTGGCGCACGCCGCGTTCCTGGACATGGATGCGGCACGGATCGCGGCCCTGCAGGCACCGGGCGGCATCGTCTACGACGTCAAGTCGGCGTGGCCCCGTGCTTCGGTGGACGGCCGCCTGTAAGCGGCTGGCGCGGCGTCGACGCCGTCGCGGGTAGACTGGTTGCAGCCATCCTGAAAGGAACGCCATGCACCGCTACCTGGCCTACGCGCTCGCCATCATCCTGTTTCCGGTCTGCCTGTGGCTGGCCACGTACTGGGTCGCCTGGTACTGGGGGGTAGGGCTGACGGCTGCATTGGTGGTGCTGGGCACCTGGGACCTGCTGCAGTCGCGCAGCACGCTGCGCCGCAACTATCCGGTGCTCGCGCATTTCCGTTACGGGCTGGAATCGATCGGCCCGGAGATCCGCCAGTACTTCGTGCAGAGCGACCTGGAAGACGTGCCGTTCTCGCGCCAGCAGCGCGCGCTGATCTACCAGCGCGCCAAGAACGAGATGGACGTGGTGCCGTTCGGCACGCTGCGCAGTACCTACGCGGTGGATTACGAGTGGATCAACCACTCGCTGGCGCCCACCAGCATCGGTCACAGTGATTTCCGCGTGCTGATCGGACCCAACTGCGCCAAGCCCTATTCGGCCAGCGTGTTCAATATTTCCGCCATGAGCTTCGGCTCGCTGTCGGCCAATGCGATCCGCGCGCTCAACGAAGGCGCGCGGCGCGGCGGCTTCCACCACGACACCGGCGAAGGCTCGATATCGTCCTACCACCGCGAGAAGGGCGGCGACCTGGTGTGGGAAATCGGCTCGGGCTACTTCGGCTGCCGCCATGACGATGGCAGCTTCAGCGAAGAGCGCTTCGTCGCCAATGCGACCACCGATCAGGTCAAGATGATCGAGATCAAGCTTTCCCAGGGCGCCAAGCCGGGCCACGGGGGGGTGCTGCCGGCGGCCAAGGTAAGCGCGGAGATCTCCGAGACCCGCGGCGTGCCGATGGGCGTGGACTGCGTGTCGCCCTCGCGGCACTCCGCGTTCTCCACGCCGATCGAACTGCTGCAGTTCGTCGCCCGCCTGCGCGAGCTGTCCGGCGGCAAGCCGGTCGGATTCAAGCTGGCGATCGGCCATCCGTGGGAGTGGTTCGGCATCGCCAAGGCGATGAGCGAGACCGGCCTGCTGCCGGACTTCATCGTCGTCGATGGCGCCGAGGGCGGTACCGGCGCGGCCCCCGCCGAGTTCGTCGACCATGTCGGCGTGCCGATGCACGAAGCGCTGCTGCTGGTGCACAACACGCTGGTCGGCCTGGACCTGCGCGATCGCATCCGGCTCGGCGCGGCGGGCAAGATCACCAGCGCCTTCGACATCGCGCGCATCATCGCGCTGGGTGCGGACTGGTGCAATGCCGGGCGTGGTTTCATGTTCGCGCTGGGCTGCATCCAGTCGCTCAGCTGCCACAGCGACAAGTGTCCTACCGGTATCGCCACCCAGGATCCATCGCGCTGGCGCAGCCTGGACCCGACCGACAAGGCCGAACGCGTGCACAACTACCATCGGCATACCCTGCATGCGTTGAAGGAGCTGCTGTGCGCGGCCGGACTGAATGATCCGGCCGAGCTGGGGCCGGAACACATCCTGCGCCGGGTATCGCCGGTTGAGATCCGCTCGCTGGCCTCGTTATACCGCTACCTAGCCCCGGGCGAGCTGCTGCGCCAGGTCCCGGACCACGCGGTATTCCACGATTACTGGGCCGATGCGCGCAGTGATTCGTTCCAGCCACCGGCACGGATCCAGGCGCTGCGCGCGAGCAAATCGCGGTGAGCGTGGAGGCGTTGCCGCGCTTCCGTGGCGGTCGCGCCGACGATGCGCCGGCGCTGTGGGCACTGCGCACGCGTTGCGTGCGCGAACTGTGCCGCAGCCACTATCCACCGGACGTGATCGCGCGCTGGTCGGCTTCACCGCCGCCACCGCGATATGCGGGGCTGATCGCCGAAGGAGGCTGCGTGGTGGCCGACGATGCGAACGGACAGTTGCTCGGCTACGGGATACTGGTGCTGCAGGACAACGAAGTCGATGCGCTGTTCGTCGCCCCGGAGCAGGCCGGGAAGGGGCTGGGCCAGGCCGTGCTGCAACAGCTGCTGGCCCTGGCTGATCCGCAGCGCGACGTGCTGCTGTCGGCCTCGCTCAACGCGGTCGCGTTCTACCAGCGTGCCGGCTTCCTGGATGAAGGGGAACAGGCGTACCCGCACCCCAGTGGCATCACGCTCGCAGCCAGGCGCATGCGCCGACCCGCGATGTCAGCGCGTCGCTAGCCAGTGGATGACGCCGTCGGCCGCCCGTTTGGCGCTGGCATAGCAGGCGGTCAGCAGGTAGCCCCCGGTGGGGGCTTCCCAGTCCAGCATCTCGCCTGCGCAGAACACGCCCGGCACGGCCTTCAGCATCAGCCCGGCATCCAGCGACGGCAGGGTCACCCCGCCGGCGGTGCTGATCGCCTCGGCCATCGGCCGCGGGCGCTGCAGCGGGATGGGCAGGCGCTTGAGGGTGGCGGCAACTGCGGCGATGTCCTGCCCGGCGTCCTTGCCCAGCACCTCGAACAGCAGCGATGCCTTCACCGCATCGACGCCGGTCTGCCGGCGCAGGTGCTCGCCGAAGCTGCGACCCTTGCGCGGGCGCGCCAGGTCGGCCGCCAGGCGGTCCTGCTCGCGTCCCGGCACCAGGTCCAGCCACAGGGTTGCGCTGCCATCACGATTGATCGTCTCGCGCAGGTCGGCCGACAGCGCGTAGACCAGGCTGCCTTCGATGCCGTACTCGCTCACCACGCATTCGCCTTGTTGATGCCGCGGCGCGCCGTGCAGGTCGGTCCAGTGGGCCACCACGGACTTCAGCGGCGTGCCGGCATGGCGCTGCACGAACCACGGGGTCCATGGCACATCGAAACCACAATTGGCCGGTTGCAGCGGCGCAATCGCCGCACCGCGGGCCTGCAGCAGGGGAACCCACGCACCGTCCGAGCCCAGCTGCGGCCAGCTGCCGCCGCCGAGCGCGAGCAGCGTGGCGTCGGCGTGCACCCGCTGCTCGCCGTTTTCACTGGTGAAGCGCAGCGCGCCGTCGGCGTCCCACCCCTGCCAGCGATGCTGCACGTGGAACCGGACGCCTTGTTCCTTCAGCCGGCGTACCCAGCCGCGCAGCAACGGGGCCGCCTTGCGGTCCACCGGGAACACGCGCCCGGAACTGCCGACATAGGTCTCTACGCCAAGGCCGGCGGCCCAGCGGCGCAGTGCGTCGGCATCGAACGCGTCCAGCCATCCGGCGACCGCCGCGGTCTGTTCGCGGTAGCGGCTGTCGAACAGCGGGCGGAGGTCGGAATGGGTCAGGTTCAAGCCGCCCTTGCCGGCGATCAGGAACTTCCGCCCGGGCGAGCCCTTGGCTTCGTACAGATCCACCGACAATCCTGCCGCGCACAACTGTTCGGCGGCGAACAGGCCTGCCGGGCCGCCGCCTACCACCGCGACGCGCGCGGGCGGGCCGGATTCAGCGGGGCTGGACATCAAGCAGCTCGACATCGAACACCAGCGACGACCCGGCCGGAATCGGCCCTACGCTGCGCTGTCCGTAGCCCATGTCCGGGGTGATCATCAGGGTGCGCTTGCCGCCTACCTTCATGCCGGCCACGCCTTCATCCCAACCCCGGATGACCTGGCCACCGCCGAGATCGAACGAGAATGGCTCGCCACGGGTCACCGAGCTGTCGAAGGTCTGGCCATGCTTGTCTGCTGCGCGCTCGTCGTAGATCCAGCCGGTGTAGTGCACGGTGACCTTGCTGCCCGGCGTGGCGACCGCGCCGGTACCGGGCTGGGTATCGATGGTTTCAAAGGCGGCGATGGTGCCACCCGGCGGTGGGCCGGACGGCGCGCACGCGGCAAGGGCCAGGGACAGCAGCAGGGGAGCGAGCAGGCGGCGCATGGGCGGCATCCAAATCGAAGGGATGCAAGGGTAGCGCATCGCGCTGGAAACGGAGGCCGCGTCACTACCGGGAGCCGCCCGGCGCGCCGCCGCGCTGCCCTGGAACGACGACATGGCCCAGGGTGACCAGATGAAAACGCTCAAAACGTGGCACAACCGCATTGACCAGCGTAATGCCGTTGTCGAAGGTGTGGATCACGTTGTAGCCGGCAACCAGCCCGTCTGCTTTCAGGGCCTGCGCGAGCTGCTGGACCTGTGCCTCCACTGTCCCTGCCGGCCGATCTTCCAACGGGACGGTAATGATCGGCTGGCTCGCCAGGCGGTCTTCGATGTCCATGCGTGCGCTGGGCTGCAGCCGCGGCCATTGCTGCAGCAACTGCACCGGATGGACGGAGGCGGCCCGACCAGCGCGTGCCGGGGTGGCGTTGCTGGCAAGCGCCAGATGCGACTGCAGCAGCTCGTGCAGGGCCCTGCGTGCGGCGTGGGCGGGATTGAGTGAAGCGCCAGCGCCATATGGGCGTGCGTGGTCATAGCAGAGGTGCGCGACGGCAAGGCAGCTGGTGATGCCGGGCGTGCTGGAAATGTCGAGCAGGCAGATATCGGCATCCACGCACTGTCTGACCTGGCGATACAGATCAGCGACATCAGCGGGCAGGCCCGCAGGACCGACCACGCGCAGTGATTCGTTGGCGGCGTGGAAGAAGTGGGTGAGCAGGAACATGGAGATGGCATCGCGCTCGGCGCATTCGTTGAGTGCGTGCAGCAGCGCTTCGTCCAGGCTGCCGCCGATCGCCGTGCCGCTGTTGCTGGCATAGCGGCGCAGGGGAGCGTAGTCAAACGTGTCGGCCGCCAGTGGTGCATCGGCATAGGTGGGTGCGGAGAGCGCAACCGGATAGGGGAAGTCCGTCGCGCCGACCAGGCCGGTGTAGCAGCGCGTGGCGATCGTTTCCTCGATCTGGTCGAACAGCAGCGCGCCGGGCAGGTAGCCGGTGAGATCAGGACCGAGCAGCCCGATCAGGTCCTCCACCGGGCGCACCTCAGCCCCGTGCGCGGCATGGCGATCCATCAACAGGTGTTCCATGGCCTCATACAGCGACCCGACCGCTGCCGCCTCACGCGCGCCTTTCCCCCATCCGCCGGTCAACAGGACACCCTCGGCGTCGTGAAGTTCGGTCAACGCAGCGCACGGCGACTGCCCGGTAAAGGTCGTGACAGGCCGTATATCGAGACTGTCGAACGCTGCCTGGATGCGCTGCGCGGCATCGAACAGGCTGAAATGTCGTTCCTCGGGAATGCTTGTGTTCATTGTCTGCACGGGTCCGCAGGAGGGGGCTGGTGGCGATACTGCTTGCGAACCGGCACCGCGCCTGCGGTCCAGTCCGGTGTCGAAGTGACTGCGGGTGCGAAGGCTGCAGCCCGAAAGCGGGAGGGCTGCAGCGCTTTCACTCAGCCTAGGGTCAACCCAGCAGCGCGATTTCCTGCGCATTGAGCTGCAGGTCGGCGACCTGGATGGCGCCGGAGATCAGGAACGGAATATTGAAGATGCCCATGATGTTTCCTTTGAAAGGATCGCCGCCGTTTGCGGCAAGGCAAGGGTCTCAACCCGGCAGCTGCACAGGCATCATCCACTGCAGCGCAACGGCGTAGGAGTAGTCCGTGGCCTTATGATGGGCACCATGTCGAAACTCCTGCTCAACCTGCGCCACGTCGGCGATGACGAGTACCACGATGTGTGCACGCTGCTGGATCAGCACCGCATCGCGTGGTATCGCACCGAACCCAGCCCTTGGGGCATCTCCAACGGCGGCCTGTGGATCGGCGAGGACGAAGACCATCCACGCGCCCGCGAGCTGATCGGCGCCTACCAGGCGCAGCGCAGCGTGCGCATGCGCGCCGAGCGCGCGCAGGCCCTGCAGGACGGCAGTGCGGAGACCTTTGGCAGCCTGCTGCGGCGTCGGCCGGGGTTTGTCGTGCTGGTGCTGCTGGGCATGGGGGTGGCGGCCGCGCTGGTGCTGCTTCCGTTCATGCTGCTGCGCGGCTGAGCGGCCGCGCAGCGGGTAAAATGGGCGGATGATCGCCAATACCGCTGCCTACCACTTCGTCACCGTTGAAAACCCCCAGCAATTGGCCGACCAGCTGCTTGCGCGGGCCGAGGCCGCAGGGCTGCGGGGCAGCATCCTGGTGGCGGGCGAGGGGCTGAACCTGTTCCTGGCAGGAGCGCCGGCTGGAATCGACGGCTTCTATTCAGCCCTGCAGGCTGACGACCGATTCGCCGGGATGCGGGTCAAGACCAGCTTCAGCGAGCACCAGCCGTTTGCCCGGCTGAAGGTGAAGGTGAAGGAAGAAATCATCAGTTTCCGTCGCGATGACGGCCAGCCGCTGGCGTATCCACGCGCCCCGGCGATCGACCCGGCCACCGTCCAGCGCTGGCTGCGCCAGGGCCACGACGATGCCGGAAAACCGGTGGTGATGCTCGACACGCGCAACCTGCAGGAAGTCGAATTCGGCACGTTCCAGGATGCGCTGGTGCTGCCGATCGAGAAGTTCACCGACCTTCCGGCAGCGCTGGCACCGCACCGCGACGCGCTGAAGGACAGCACCGTGGTCAGCTTCTGCACCGGCGGCATCCGCTGCGAAAAGGCCGCGCTGTGGATGCGCAACGACGGCATGGAGAACGTGCTGCAGCTGGAGGGCGGCATCCTGGGCTACTTCGAGGAAGTGGGCGGGGAAGGCTACGACGGCCGCTGCTTCGTGTTCGACGAGCGGGTGGCGTTGGATGCACAACTGCAGCCCTTGGTGGACCAGCCGCTGCCGGAGCCCAGGCCCAGCGCGTTCTGACTTCGGGCGGTAGCTCCGAGCCAGGCTCGGCGGGTAGTGACGGGGCATCGTGGGATCCGAAGCAGGGGCCGCGGGCATGGCCCGGCGCTACCGGGGGTTCACGGCATTCAGGGCCACGGGAATCAGCGTCCCGCCATCGACACTGGCAAGCGTGTCCGGCCGTCCCCATACCGTGGGCATCTCCTGATGGAATGCCTGCCTGATGATTCCCCTGTCGATCCTCGACCTGGCCCCGGTCTGCGAGGGCAGTGACACCACCGCCGCCTTCGCCAACATGCTCGAACTGGCCCAACAGGCCGATGCGCTGGGCTACCGCCGCTTCTGGCTGGCCGAGCACCACAACATGCCGGGCATCGCCAGCGCCGCCACCGCGGTGCTGATCGGCCATGTCGCCGGTGGCACCCAGCGCATCCGGGTCGGGGCTGGCGGCATCATGCTGCCCAACCACGCCCCGCTGCAGGCCGCCGAACAGTTCGGCACGCTGGCCTCCTTGTATCCGGATCGCATCGACCTGGGGCTGGGCCGCGCGCCCGGTACCGACCAGCCCACCGCCCGCGCGCTGCGGCGCTATTTCGACAGCGCCGACCAGTTCCCGCAGGATGTCCGCGAGCTGCTGCACTACTTCGAGCCGGCTCAGCCCGGGCAGGCCGTGCAGGCGGTGCCGGGGGCTGGCCTGCGGGTGCCGGTGTGGATACTGGGCTCGAGCCTGTTCGGCGCGCGCCTGGCCGCCTCGCTGGGCCTGCCGTACGCCTTCGCCTCGCATTTCGCGCCTGATTCGATGGACGAGGCGCTGGCCGTCTACCGCCGTGATTTCCGTGAATCGGCCACGCTCAAGCGGCCGCATGCGATGTTGGCCCTGAACGTGGTGGCCAGCGAAAGCGAAGCCGAATCGCGGCGGCTGTTCACCAGCCAGCAGCAGAGCTTCGTCAATCTGCGACGCGGCAATCCCGGCCGGATCCCGCCGCCGGTGGACGACATCGATACGTTCTGGCAGCCGCATGAAAAGGTAGGCGTGGAGCGTGCGCTGGCCTGCACCGTGCTGGGCGACGCGCAGCAGGTGGGCGAGGGCATCGCCGCCTTCGTCGATCGCCACCAGCCTGACGAACTGCTGTTGACCGCGAACATCTACGACCATCGCGCGCGCCTGCGTTCGTTCGAACTGGCCATGCAGGCTTGGCACACGCGCCACGCTGCCTGAATGCCGCGCGTACGCCACCACGCGCGCTGAACATCCGCCTCACGCGGCGTTGCACGGCGCTCGCGTGAGATGGAGCTCTACCAAGGAGCAACTCATGAACGCAGATCGCCAGCAGCACATCACCCAGCTCGCCGCCCTGATCAAGGATGTCGAGGTGGCGATGTTCACCACCACCGGCGTCGATGGTCGCCTGTACAGCCGCCCGCTGGGCACCCAGGAAGTGGAATTCGACGGCGACCTCTGGTTCGCCACCTCGGCCGACAGCCCGAAGGTGGCCGAGATCGCGCTCAATCCGCGGGTCAACGTGGCCTATGCGTCGCCTTCAAAGAACAGCTACGTGTCCGTCGCCGGCACCGCGCGGATCGTCGACGACCGGGCGAAGATCGATGCGTTGTGGTCACCGGCGATGAAGCTGTTCTTCCCGGAGGGCAAGGATGATCCGAACCTGCGGCTGATCCACGTCCAGGCCGAATCGGCCGAATACTGGGATGGCCCGGGTACCCTGCTGGGCAAGGCGCTGAGCTTCGTGCTGTCGGCGGTGCAGGATGAGCCGAGCCGGCTGGGCGACAACGGGTTCGTCGACCTTCGTTGATTCCCGGTCTGCTGTGTCGAGCAAGCTCGACACTACGGTCTGGTCGGCAGTCGGTCAGTAGTGTCGAGCTTGCTCGACACTGCGGTCGGTCAGAACCAGCGCTGCAACAGTTCCGCTACGTACTCGACCAACTGCCCGGAACTGAAACCGAAGAACACCACCGCGACCACCGCGGCCATCCAGTTCACCAGCATCAGCACGCCGTCGCGTTCCAGCAGCGCCAGCGAAAACAGCAGCAGCTGGAAGCCGAACAGATAATTGGTGAAGGGGATCGGCAGCGACAGCAGCACCCCCAGCAACACCAGCAGCAGGCCGCTGAAGGCGTTCGCGGCAACCGGCTGCAGGAGCTGCGGCAGCCGGGGCTTCAGCAGGCGGTCGAGCCGGCGCAGCGCGCCACCGATACGGTCCAGGAACCTGTGCATCGTGCCGCGCTTGGGTCCACGGCGGGCGATGAAACCCGGCACCCACGGCTTGCGCAGCCCGCACATCATCTGTGCGCCGATCAGGATCACCAGCGGACCGCTGAGGGCCCCACCCACGCCCGGAATCGGGATGAACGAGGGCAGGATGGCGATGAACAGGAACACGCCGAACGCACTCTGCTGCAGGTTCTGTAGGATCTGCCCCAGCTTCATGTGCTGGGCCGGGTCGCCGAACTCGAACATCGCCAGGAGCGTGCGGATGCCTTCGTTGCGGTAGGTCGACCCGCTGTCTGCGGGGCACGCCTCGTCCGGCGGCAGGCCGGGATCAGGCGGTGAGTTCATCGGCCTGCTCGTCGGAAAGCGTGCGCAGCAGCAGTTTGTCCACGCGCGCACCGTCCAGGTCGATCACCTCGATGCGCCAACCGGCCCAGTCGAAGTACTCGCCCACGTGCGGGATGCGGCCGAAGAAATGGATGCACATGCCGGCCAGCGTGTAGTAATCGCCATCCTCGGCATCGGGCAGGTCATTGGTGCCCAGCAGCTCGCGCAGGTCTTCGATCGGCAGCGAACCGTCCACCAGCAGCGAGCCGTCTTCGCGGGTCACCACCAGCGCATCTTCGTCGGCGTTTTCGGTGGCCTGCAGACGGCCGACCACCGCGCCCATCAGGTCGCTGATGGTGACCAGGCCCTGGATTTCGCCGTACTCGTCCACCACCAGCGCGACCGACTGCTGTTCCTCGCGGAAGATCTCCAGCAGCTTCATCGCATGGGTGCTTTCAGAGACGTACAGCACCTCCCGCAGGTTCTGGAACAAGGCGTGGTCACCGCGCGCCATGCGCGTGGCCAGGCTCTTCATTTCAAGGATGCCGACCACGTCCGAGTCATTGTCCCGGTACACCGGATACCGCGAGAACTCGTTCTCGCTCATGATCTCCAGGTTCTTCTCCAGCGCGCCCTGGGTATCCAGCCATGCAATGCGGTTGCGCGGAGTCATCAGGCTGTCGGCGGTGCGGTCGCCCAGCCGCATCACGCGGTTCATCATGTCGCGCTCGTGCGCGTCGATCACGCCGGCCTCGTGGCTTTCGGCCACCAGCATGCGGATCTCTTCTTCGGTGACGCTGGCCGCTTCATCCTTGCCCAGCCCGATCACCCGCAGCACAAGCCGGGTGCTGTGGGAGAGCAGCCAGACGGCCGGGAAGGCGATCCGCGACAGCCAGCCCATCGGCCAGGCAACCAGGCCGGCGATATCTTCCGAGCGGGTGATGGCAAGACGCTTGGGCACCAGCTCGCCGAAGATGAGCGTCAGGAAAGTGATCAAGGCCACGGCCAATGCCTTGCCGACCTGGCTGGCGTAGGCGAAGCCGGGGAACAGCTCGTGCAGCCAGGTGGCGATGGCCAGGCCGATCGCCTCGCCACCGAACACACCGGTCAGGATGCCGATCAGGGTGATGCCGATCTGCACCGTGGACAGGAAGCTTTCCGGTTTTTCGGACAGTTCCAGTGCGCGTTCGGCGCGCTTGCTGGTGGCGGCCATCTGCTTGAGGCGGCTCTTGCGCGAGGTCATGACCGACATCTCGGACATGGCGAAGAAGCCGTTGAGCAGGATCAGGGCCAGGACAATAATCAGTTCAAACACGGGCATCGTCCCCGGTTGGTGGCAGGGAAGAAGGGTGTCTGCGATGGCGGCAGGCGCTGGGGACCGGGGTCGGGCGCGGCGGCGGGGGGTAAGGGTCGTCGTCCATAGGTGTGCGCCCGTAGGCGCGCTGGCATCTTAGCAAACCGAGGGTGGCGAGCGGCAACTGCCCGTTCAGGTTGGGGGCGGATTCCGTCAGAAACGTCCGGGAGTACCCGCAACGGTCATCTAGCCGTCATAATTCCATCTGGTGCCGTCCTTCCCGTGACGGCGAACAGGTTTCTCAATGTTCTCTCTGCAGACCATTTTCGGCTCCGGCAAACAGTTCTACACCCTGCTTGATGAGGCCGCCGTCGCGGCCAGCGACAGCGCACGCGCCCTGCACGCGATGATGCGCGAGTCCGACCGCCAGCCTGCGCTGGATGCCTTCAAGCTTGCTCGTCTGCGTGAACGCGCCGCGTCGGACAAGATCAGCCAGGCGCTGGTGGACAGTTTCATGACCCCGATCGAGCGCGAGGACATCGAAGCGCTCGGCTCGGCGCTGTACAAGATTCCCAAGCAGGTCGAAAAGTTCGCTGACCGCTATTCGCTGGCCGTAGCCCACCTGGAGCACATCGACTTCGCCCCGCGCGCGGCGATGCTGGAACAGGCCGCTGCGGTGGTGGTGGAAATGGTGGCGGACCTGCGCCACATGAACCTGGACCGGATGACCGCGCTCAACGAAAAGCTGCGTGCGCTGGAAAACGAGGCCGACCGGCTGATGCTGGAGCTGTACCGTGACATCTATTCCGGTCGCCTGGACCACCTGCAGATGTTCCTGCTGAAGGAATTCTTCGAGATCCTGGAAAAGGCCATCGACCGCTGCCGCGAGGCGGGCGTGGTGGCGTACCAGATCGTCTTGAAGAACAGCTGACGGGCCGCACGGATGCTGACCCTTGTCCTGGTGGTGATTTTCGCCGCGCTCGTCTTCGAGTTCATCAACGGCTTCCACGATACCGCCAACTCCATCGCCACCGTGGTCGCCACCAAGGTGCTGTCGCCGGGTTGGGCGGTCATGCTGGCGGCCTTCATGAACCTCATCGGCGCACTGACCGGCACCGCCGTCGCGCTGACCATCGCCTCCGGCCTGCTCAACACCAACGTGGTCGACGTGACCCCGCAGGTGATCCTGTGCGCACTGCTGGGCGGCATCATCTGGAACCTGATCACGTGGTGGAAGGGGCTGCCGTCCTCTTCCTCGCACGCGTTGATCGGTGGCCTGTGCGGCGCCGGCCTGGCCGCTGCCCACAACAACTGGGATGCGTTGATCTGGTCCGAGCGGCTGGGCAGCTGGGCGCAGAACAAAGGCCTGCTGTGGAAGGTGTTCGTGCCGATGATCACCTCGCCGGTGGCCGGCTTCCTGCTCGGCATCGTGGTGATGCTGCTGCTGTGGGCGATGATCGCAGGCCTGGCAAAGGTGGGCGGGGCGATCGGTCGCTTGGCACGCCCGCGCTTCGTCAACATGTTCTTCGGCAAGGCGCAGATCGTTTCGGCGGCCTATATGGGCTTCGCGCACGGGCACAACGATGCGCAGAAGACGATGGGCATCATCGCCATGACGCTGATCGGCGCCGAGGCCACCGGTGCACTGGACAACCTGCCTTCGTTCCTGGCCTTCATGCATCCCGACGCGAGTGCGGGTGACGGCATCGCGATGTGGATCGTGCTGACCTGCGCGGTGGTGATGGCGGCCGGTACCGCGTCTGGTGGCTGGAAGATCATCAAGACGCTTGGCCACAAGATGGTCAAGCTGCACCCGATCCATGGCTTCGCTGCGGAAACCAGCTCGGCCACGGTGCTGACCGTGGCGGCGCACTTCGGCATGCCGGTGTCGACCACGCACAGCATCTCCACCGCGATCATGGGCGTTGGCTTTGCCAAGAACCCGCGTTCGCTGCGGTTGGGCGTGATCGAGCGCATCGTATGGGCCTGGATCCTGACCATCCCGGCGGCCGGTGGCTGTGCCTACCTGATCCTCAAGCTGTTCGAGATGGTGGGCTGGGCCTGACCGCCCGACGCCGCGCATCGGCACAAAAAAACGCCGGCCCTCAAGGCCGGCGTTTTTTGTTGGTCAGGCTTCAAGCGAGGCCAGGTCGCCCTTGGTCTCCAACCACCCCTTCCGATCCGATGCACGCTTCTTCGCCAGCAGCATGTCCATCAGCGAATGGGTCTGCTCGCCATCATCGATGGTCAGCTGCACCAGACGGCGCGTATCGGGATGGATGGTCGATTCACGCAGCTGCGGCGGGTTCATTTCGCCCAGGCCCTTGAAGCGGGTCACGCTGATCGCACCCTTGATCTTCTCGCGCTCGATCTTGTCCAGCATGGTGCGCTTTTCTTCCTCATCCAGCGCGTAGAACACCTGCTTGCCCACGTCGATGCGGAACAGCGGCGGCATCGCCACGAACACGTGGCCGGCATCGACCAGCGCCGGGAAATGCTTCAGGAACAGCGCGGTGAGCAGGGTGGCGATGTGCAGGCCGTCGGAGTCGGCGTCGGCCAGGATGACGACCTTGCCGTAGCGCAGGCCACTGATGTCTTCCTTGCCCGGATCGCAACCGATGGCGATGGCCAGGTTGTGCACTTCTTCGGAGGCCAGCACGCTGTTGGAGGAGACCTCCCAGGTGTTCAGGATCTTGCCGCGCAGCGGCATGATGGCCTGGAAATCCTTGTCGCGGGCCTGCTTGGCGCTGCCGCCGGCCGAGTCACCTTCCACCAGGAACAGCTCGGTGCGGGACAGGTCCTGGCTGATGCAGTCGGCCAGCTTGCCGGGCAGGGCCGGGCCCTGGGTGACCTTCTTGCGCACCACCAGCTTTTCGGTCTTCAGGCGCGCGCTGGCGCGTTCGATGGCCAGCTGGGCGATGCGCTCGCCGATCTCCACGTTCTGGTTCAGCAGCAGGCTGAAGGCATCATGGGCGGCGCCTTCGACGAAGCCGGCGGCCTGCCGCGAGGACAGGCGTTCCTTGGTCTGGCCGCTGAACTGCGGGTCGGTCATCTTGATCGACAGCACGAAGGCGACCCGGTCCCAGACATCTTCCGGCGCCAGCTTGACGCCGCGTGGCAGCAGGTTGCGGAAGTCGCAGAACTCGCGCAACGCCTCGGTCAGGCCGGTACGCAGGCCGTTGACGTGGGTGCCGTGCTGGGCGGTGGGGATCAGGTTGACGTAGCTTTCCTGCACCAGCTCGCCTTCGGGCATCCACGCCACGGCCCAGTCGGCGATCTCGCTTTCCTTCTTGACGTGGCCGACGAACAGATTGCCCGGCAGCATCTCGCGCTCGCCGAGTTCCAGCTTCAGGTAGTCGCGGAGGCCGTCTTCGTAATGCCAGGTATCGACCTCACCGGTCGCCTCGTCGGTCAGCTTCACGGTCAGGCCCGGGCACAGCACGGCCTTGGCGCGCAGCAGGTGCTTGAGCGCGCGCACCGCGAATTTGGGCGTATCGAAGTACTTCGGATCCGGCCAGAAGCGCAGGCGGGTGCCGGTGTTCTTCTTGCCCACGCTGCCGACCACTTCCAGCGGCGAGGCCAGATCGCCGTTGCGGAAGGTGATGCGGTGCTCGGCGCCTTCGCGCTTGATATGCAGTTCCACCAGGGTGGACAGCGCGTTGACCACGCTCACGCCCACGCCATGCAGGCCGCCGGAGAAGGTGTAGTTGTTGTTGTTGAACTTGCCGCCCGCGTGCAGGCGGGTCAGGATCAGTTCCACGCCGGGGATCTTCTCTTCCGGGTGGATGTCCACCGGCATGCCACGGCCGTCATCGCTGACTTCCACGCTGCCGTCCTTGTACAGCGTGATCTCGATGGAGCGCGCGTGGCCGGCCAGCGCTTCGTCCACCGAGTTGTCGATCACTTCCTGCGCCAGGTGGTTCGGGCGGGTGGTGTCGGTGTACATGCCGGGGCGGCGCTTGACCGGGTCAAGGCCGGACAGGACTTCGATATCGGCGGCGTTATAGCGGGTGTTCATCTATGTTTCAAAGCGTTGGAGCGACGCGCAAGTGTGCGGTCTGGGCAGGGATTTTGCACGCCTGCGGTTCATCTGCCGGGCCAGCGGCGGCGCTAAAATGGCCGCAGCTGGGAAATCGACCCCAGCGCCCCGATGTTCAGGGTCGTTACCGCGAGGAGGACTCCATGAAGAAGCTGCTCACTATCGCCATCGTTGCCGCTGCCGTGGTCGCCGTGCCGCTGGCGCTGGCCCAGAACGCCGGCCAGCCGGCGCCGCAGCAGGGCGACCAGGCCAATCCGGCGCAGGCCGAAGCTGATGCCAAGGCCAAGCGCCGCGCGCAGGCCAACGCCGAAATGAAGGCCAACGGCCAGCAGGCGCCGCAGCGCGAGGAAGAAGAGGAAGAAGCCCGCAAGAAGCGCTGATCTGCCGCGCTTGCGTGCCCGGGCCCCGGTTCTGCCGGGGCCTTCTTTTTGCCTGGTTGTCGGCTGCCCCTTGGGCTTGGGGCCTTCAATCTGTAAACTATCGCTTTCCGGGAGTAGTGCGTGTCCACCATCAGCGATTGGACTGGCAAGGCCATGCGTGGCAGCCAGCAAGGCTGGGCGCAGGTGACGGTCTCCACGACCGGCACGGCCAAGCTGACCTCGCTCGCTGGCCACCGCCCCACCTCCCTGCTCGCCGCCTCGGCGAGTCGCCAATCCCCCTTTCTGCCTACCCCCCGCCCGTTGGGCCGGAGGGGCGTGGCCGTTCCTCAATTCAATACAGGATGCTTGCAGCCATGACTCCCTTGATTTTCGTAACCGGCGGCGTGGTGTCCTCGCTCGGCAAAGGCATTGCCGCCGCGTCACTGGCCGCAATCCTCGAAGCCCGTGGCCTGAAGGTCACGATGATGAAGCTCGACCCGTACATCAACGTCGACCCGGGCACCATGAGTCCGTTCCAGCACGGCGAGGTGTACGTCACCGATGACGGCGCCGAGACCGACCTGGACCTGGGCCACTACGAACGTTTCGTGCGCACCCGCTTGAGCCGCAAGAATTCGGTCACCACCGGGCGCATCTACGAGAACGTGATCCGCAAGGAGCGTCGCGGCGACTACCTCGGCGCCACCGTGCAGGTGATTCCGCACATCACCGATGAGATCCGCCGCTGCATCGACGAAGCGACCGAAGGCTTCGACGTGGCGCTGGTGGAGATCGGCGGCACGGTCGGCGACATCGAGTCGCTGCCGTTCCTGGAAGCGATCCGCCAGGTACGCACCGAGCGCGGCCCGGAGAAGGCGTTGTTCATGCATCTCACCCTGGTGCCGTACATCAGCGCGGCCGGCGAGCTGAAGACCAAGCCGACCCAGCATTCGGTCAAGGAGCTGCGATCGATCGGCATCCAGCCGGACGTGCTGCTGTGCCGTTCCGAACAGGCAGTGCCGGACTCGGAGCGTCGCAAGATCGCCCAGTTCACCAACGTCTCCGAGCGTGCGGTGATCAGCGTGCCGGACGTGGACGTGCTGTACAGCATCCCGATGGGGCTGCACGCGCAGGGCCTGGATGACATCGTGGTGAACCAGTTCAAACTGGCCGACAAGGCCGGTCCGGTCGACCTGTCGATGTGGGAAGACGCGGTGGATGCCACGCTCAACCCGCTCGATGCGGTGACCATCGCGGTGGTGGGCAAGTACGTGGACCACCAGGATGCGTACAAGTCGGTGGGCGAAGCGCTCAAGCATGGCGGCCTGCGCCAGCGCACCAAGGTCACCCTGAAGTGGCTGGAAGCGCAGGAGCTGGAAGGCAGCGACATGTCCGCGCTGGCCGATGTCGATGGCATCCTGGTGCCCGGTGGCTTCGGTGATCGCGGCTTCGAAGGCAAGGTGCTGACCTCGCAGTACGCCCGCGAGCACAAGGTGCCGTACTTCGGCATCTGCTACGGCATGCAGGCCGCGGTAGTGGATTACGCCCGCCACGTGGCCGGCCTGGAAGGCGCCAACAGCACCGAGAACGACCGCCAGTCGCCGGACCCGGTGATCGGCCTGATCACCGAATGGCGCACCGCCACCGGCGACGTGGAGAAGCGTGACGACAAGAGCGACCTTGGTGGCACCATGCGCCTGGGCCTGCAGGAGCAGCGCCTGAAGCCGGGCACGCTGGCCCGCGAGCTGTACGGCAAGGACGTGGTGGAAGAGCGCCACCGCCATCGTTACGAGTTCAACAACCGCTACCGCACCCAGCTGGAAGATGCCGGCCTGGTGATCGCCGGCAAATCGATGGACGACACCCTGGTGGAAGTGATCGAACTGCCGCGCAGCGCTCACCCGTGGTTCCTGGCCTGCCAGGCGCATCCGGAGTTCCTGTCCACCCCGCGTGCCGGCCACCCGTTGTTCATCGGCTTCATCCGTGCCGCGCGCGAGCGCAAGGCGGCGGGCCAGCCGCTGGCCGACGCCGTCGCCTGACTTGCAGTGGGGGCGTGCAGCCCCCATGTTCCGCGCTTGAACCCCTGATGCCTGCCGGCCCGTGCCGGCGCCGCGCCACAACAAGGAAACGCCATGAAACTGTGTGGATTCGAGGTCGGGCTGGACCAGCCCCTGTTCCTGATCGCCGGCCCCTGCGTGATCGAGTCGATGCAGCTGCAGCTCGACGTCGCTGGCCGCCTGAAGGAAATCACCGGCCGGCTCGGGGTGAATTTCATCTTCAAGTCCAGCTTCGACAAGGCCAACCGCACTTCCGGTACCGCCTTCCGTGGCCCGGGCCTGGAGGAAGGCCTGAAGGTACTGGCCGAAGTGAAGAAGCAGATCGGCGTGCCGGTGCTGACCGACGTGCATGAATACACCCCGATGGACGAAGTGGCCTCGGTGGTCGATGTGCTGCAGACGCCTGCGTTCCTGGTCCGGCAGACCGATTTCATCACCAAGGTCTGTGCCGCCGGCAAGCCGGTGAACATCAAGAAGGGCCAGTTCCTGTCCCCGTGGGACATGAAGCCGGTGGTTGAGAAGGCCAAGGCGACCGGCAACGAGCAGATCATGGTCTGCGAGCGCGGCGCCAGCTTCGGCTACAACAACCTGGTCAGCGACATGCGCTCGCTGTCGGTGATGCGCGATACCGGCTGCCCGGTGGTGTTCGATGCCACCCATTCGGTGCAGCTGCCGGGCGGGCAGGGCACCAGCTCCGGTGGCCAGCGCGAATTCGTGCCGGTGCTGTCGCGTGCCGCGGTCGCGGTCGGTGTGTCCGGCCTGTTTGCCGAAACCCATCCGGACCCGTCCAAGGCGCTGTCCGATGGCCCCAATGCCTGGCCGCTGGATCGGATGGAAGAACTGCTGGAGACCCTGATGGAGCTCGATGCGGTGACCAAGAAGCACGGTTTCTCGCGCTTCGCATGAGTCTTGATCCGTGGGCGGCGCTGGATGCGCGCCGCCAGCGGCGGCAGTGGCGCCACTGGCCATGGGGCTGGACGGCCCTTGGCCTGTCTCTGGCGGCTTGGGCCAGCGTGTTCATGCTGGCCTTCCTGGTGCTCGCCAGTGTCGGCATGCCCGGCGATGGCGACCATGCCCTGCGGGCGACCCGCATTCCCCTGCTGATCACACTTTCCATCGGCGCGCTGGTCACGCTCGGCTGCCTGGTGGCCACCGTGCTGTCGCTGCGCCTGCCGCAACGGCCGGCCGCAGGCATCGCAGCGCTCGCGCTGCTGGCCCTGCTGGTGGCCTGCCTGCTGTTGCCGCGCCTGTTCTAGTCGCACCGCTGCAGGCGTGGCGGCACGGGATTCAGTCGCCGATTTGGCAATGGGCGGCCGTGCGGGGATAATCACGCGGCATTCGTTTTTGTCGCCTTCCTCTACAGACAGGTAACCGGCCAGACCATGAGTACGATCCGCAGCATCCACGCCCGTGAAATCCTCGACAGCCGTGGCAACCCCACGCTGGAAGCCGACGTCATCCTGGAGGACGGTTCGTTCGGTCGCGCCGCAGTCCCCTCCGGCGCCTCGACCGGCACCAAGGAAGCGGTGGAACTGCGTGACGGTGACAAGACCCGTTACCTCGGCAAGGGCGTGCGCAAGGCCGTGGAGAACATCAACGGCGCCATTGCCGGCGCACTGACCGGCTTCGATGCCACCGACCAGGAGGGCCTTGACCGCCGCCTGATCGACCTCGATGGCACCGAGAACAAGGGCCGCCTGGGCGCCAACGCGCTGCTGGGTGTTTCGATGGCCGCCGCGCATGCTGCCGCCGCATCGAACAAGCAGGCGCTGTGGCAGTACCTGGCTGGCAAGACCGGTGTTTCACCGTCGCTGCCGGTGCCGATGATGAACATCATCAACGGTGGTGCGCACGCGGACAACAACGTGGACTTCCAGGAGTTCATGGTGCTGCCGGTGGGCTTCAGCTCGTTCTCCGAAAGCCTGCGTGCCGGTACGGAAATCTTCCATTCGCTGAAGTCGGTGCTGAAGGGCCATGGCCTGAGCACGGCGGTCGGCGACGAAGGCGGCTTCGCGCCGGACTTCCGCAGCAACGTCGAAGCGCTCGACACCATCCTGGAAGCGATCGGCAAGGCCGGTTACACCGCCGGTGACGACGTGCTGCTGGGCCTGGACGTGGCCTCCAGCGAGTTCTACGAAAACGGCAAGTACAACCTGGTCGGCGAGAACAAGCGCCTGACCTCCGAGCAGTTCGTCGACTTCCTTGCTGACTGGTCGAACCAGTACCCGATCATCACCATCGAAGACGGCCTGGCCGAGAACGACTGGGCCGGCTGGAAGCTGCTGACCGACCGCATCGGCAAGAAGGTGCAGCTGGTCGGCGACGATCTGTTCGTCACCAACCCGAAGATCTTCAAGGAAGGCATCGATTCGGGCACCGCCAACGCGATCCTGATCAAGGTCAACCAGATCGGCACGCTGAGCGAAACGCTGGAAGCGATCGCCATGGCCGACCGCGCCGGTTACGCGGCCATCGTGTCGCACCGTTCGGGCGAGACCGAAGACACCACCATCGCCGACATCGCCGTTGCTACCACGGCGACCCAGATCAAGACCGGTTCGCTGTGCCGCAGCGATCGCGTGGCCAAGTACAACCAGCTGCTGCGCATCGAAGAAGCGCTGGGTGCCGGCGCGCGTTACGCCGGTCGTGATGCCTTCGTTTCGTTGAAGCGCTGATCCCATGCGCAACTGGCGGTGGGCGCTGTTGGCCTTGGCCCTGCTGCTGGCATGGTTGCAGTACCGTTTCTGGTTCGGCCCGGGCAATTCAGGCGAAGTGATGACCCTGGAAGCCCAGGTCGAGCACCAGAACCGTGACAACGATGGCCTGCAGCAGCGCAATGATGCGCTGGCTGCCGAAGTCCAGGATCTGAAGGAAGGACAGGCGGCCATTGAAGAGCGCGCGCGCAGCGAGCTGGGCATGATCAAGCCCGGCGAGAAGTTCTACCGCGTGGTCGAAGATGCGCCGGTGGCCCCGGTGCGTGCCCCTGTGGCCGCGCCGACGCCGGCCGATCACCCGGCCGACGTGCCATGAGCGCGGCGATCTGGGTGATCGTGCCCGCTGCCGGTCGTGGCAGTCGTTTCGGTGCTCCGGTGCCGAAGCAGTACCTGCAGGCAGGCGGCCGGACCCTGCTGGCCCACACCCTGGATGCCCTGCTGGTGCACCCTGCGGTGGCCGGTGCGATGGTGGTGATCAGTGCCGACGATGCGGATTGGCCGGGCTGGACCGAATGGTCCGGCAAGCCCGTCCTGACCTGCCACGGCGGCGAGACGCGGGCGGCGTCGGTGCTGGCCGGGCTGCTCGCCTTGCCCGACAGCGTGCGCGCCGATGAGTTCGTGCTGGTGCATGACGCGGCGCGGCCCAACCTGGCGCTGGCCGATCTCAGCCGGCTGCTGGAAGTGGGGCGCGCTGATCCGGTGGGAGCGATCCTGGCCGCCCCGGTGCGCGACACGTTGAAACGCGCCGGCGACGATGGCGGCATCGATGGCACCGAGCCGCGCGCGCGGCTGTGGCGGGCACTGACCCCGCAGCTGTTCCGTCGCCACCAGTTGGCGCGGGCACTGACCGAGGCGGCTGCCGCTGGCATCGAGGTCACCGACGATGCCATGGCCATGGAATGCCAAGGCCAGCGTCCAGTGCTTGTGGAAGGCAGCGAGGACAACTTCAAGGTCACCACGCCCGCGGACCTGGATCGCTTCGAATTCGTACTTTCCCGTCGCGCCGAATGACCGGCGCGCGCGCTGCATAGCAAAGGCTGTTCCGATGACCACGCTTCCTTTCCCGCCTGTCCGCATTGGCCAGGGTTACGACGTCCATGCCTTCGGCCCGGGCGACCACATCATGTTGGGGGGAGTGCGCGTTGCGCATACCGCCGGCGTGCTGGCGCACAGCGACGGCGATGTGATCCTGCACGCGCTGTGCGATGCCATGCTCGGTGCGCTGGCGCTGGGCGATATCGGCCAGCATTTCCCGCCCAGCGATGACCGCTGGAAGGATGCCGACAGCAGCGATTTCCTTCTCCACTGCGACGTGTTGCTGCGCTCGCGTGGCTGGCAGGTCGGCAACACCGACATCACCGTGATCTGCGAACGTCCCAAGGTCGGGCCGCATGCCGCAGCCATGCGCGAGCGCATCGCCGAGCTGCTGCAGCTTCCGGTCGAGGCGGTCAGCATCAAGGCGACCACCTCGGAGAAGCTGGGCTTCACCGGCCGCGAGGAAGGCATTGCCGCGCAGGCCATCGTGCTGCTGGTGGCGGCATGATGCCGTTGCCGCTGGCCTTTGGTGAGCCACTGTTCGCAGGTGCGCTGATCCGTAGCACGCCCGATGATTTCCAGGTCGACGAGCTGCCGTCCTTCGAAGCCACCGGCGAAGGCGAACACCTGCTGCTGGAGATCCGCAAGCGCGGCGCCAATACGGTGCACGTGGCCAAGCTGCTGGCGCAGTGGGCCGGCCTGCCGGAGATGGCGGTGAGCTTCGCTGGCATGAAGGATCGGCACGCGGTCACCACCCAGCGCTTCAGCGTGCACCTGCCCAAGCGCGTGGCGCCGGATCTGGCCCTGCTGGCCAGCGACGACGTGGAGGTGGTGTCCTCGACCTGGCACAACCGCAAGCTGCAGCGCGGGGCGCTGGCCGGCAACCGCTTCAAGCTGGTGCTGCGCGAAGTGCACGGTGATGCCGCAGCGATCGACGCACGCCTGCAGCAGATCGCCGAACGCGGCATTCCCAACTGGTTCGGTGAGCAGCGCTTCGGCCGCGACGGTGGCAACGTACCCGCCGCGCTGGCGATGTTCGGCGGCCGCCGCATGCGCAAGGACCAGCGTTCGCTGCTGCTGTCGGCCGCCCGTTCGGCCCTGTTCAACCGTGTGCTCGGCGCCCGCGTGGAGCAGGGCAGCTGGGACCAGCCGATCGACGGCGAGGTCTGGATGCTGGATGGCAGCCGCAGCGTGTTCGGTCCCGAGCCGTGGAGCGAGGTGCTGGCTGAACGTCTGGCCCGTTTCGACATCCATCCCAGCGGCCCGTTGTGGGGCGTCGGCGACCTGCGCAGCAGCGATGCCGCGCGTGCGCTGGAGCTGGCTGCGATCGACGATGAGCAGTCGCAGGCGCTGCGTGCCGGGCTGGAAGCCGAAGGCCTGAAGCACGAGCGCCGTTCGCTGCGCCTGCGCCCGGCGCTGCTGCAGCACCAATGGCTGCAGGACGGCGTGCTGGAACTGTCCTTCGCGCTGCCGCCGGGTTGCTACGCTACCGCCGTGCTGCACGAACTCGGGCCGGTGACCGACGCTTCGTGACAGAGAGGAGGCGGGGCCAGCACCCCGCCTTTTGCATGCTCTCAGCAGAGCAGGCCGTCACAGTTGCGTAGTGAAGACACCTGCGGGAGTGGCACCGTTCTGCGATTCCCGGTGGTCTTGCCGTCGTTGCGCAGGCAATCCACGTAGATCGTGCAGTTGGTCTGATCCCAGACTTCCATCCTGGCATTCCTGCAGCTGCTCGCGGCGGATGACGCGTTGAAGGCGTTATGGCATTGCTGCGGGGTGGTACGTGCCAACATCGTCACAGCGTCGATGTCCTGGCCCGATGCGGTAGTGCTTGCCAGAAGGCAGGCGAACAGTGAAGCGTAGGCGAACGTGTTCATTGGCAATTCTCCAGTGGTAAGAAGCCCGTCGGGGACGTGCTTGACGGGCATCGCCATTGAAGGCGTTGGATCGGGGCTGAAACGTGACGTCGTTGGCGGCCACTCGTATGCGAGTCTGTAACGTCAAAGGGTGGCGTCGTTGGGCTGAAGACGGCCGCAGCCCACCTAAAGCGTCGATCTATTCGATGCCGTTGGCTTATCACCCAGGGCCTGGGCCGGCCGAAAGCGGCAGCTATCTCGCCAGCAGCACCAGCACGGCGCCGGTGCCGCCCTGTGCGGTGGGCGCGGAGTGGAAGGCCAGCACGTCGTTGCGCAGGCGCAGGTGGCGGTCGACCAGGTTCTTCAGCACCGGCGCACCGCCATCGGACTGCAGGCCCTTGCCATGGATGATGCGCACGCAGCCATGTTCGTGGTCGTGCGCCTCCAGCAGGAACTGGCGCAGCAGCTGTTCGGCCTGGGCCGCCGTGGCGCCATGCAGGTCCAGTTCGTCCTGCACCGAATACTGGCCCTTCTTCAGCCGCTGGAACATGCGTGGGGGCAGGTTGTCGCGGCGGTAGCTGAGGGCATCACCGGCATCCAGCGGAGCACCGTCGCGCAGCAGCCGGGCGAACTCTCCCAGCGCTTCCTGTTCATCACGTTCGGCCATCCGGGCACGCGGGCGCGGCTTGGGGCCAGCCGGGGCCGGGCCGCTTCCTTTGCGCAGCGGGGTAACCTGCCCGATGGCTGACCGGAACAGTTCGGCGGGATCTTCGTCATGCGGATGCGACATGCCGACAGGTTAACGCATGCCGCCACCGTCATGAGGATGCCCAATGACCCATGGCAGGGTAGGCCCTGCGAGCCGCATGCGGCACAATACAAGACGCACCTGCGAGGTCGCCGCCGCCGGGGGAGCGCCGTGACCACGTCCATGTCAGCAGTGATTGGAAGCGAAGTCTTGAACGATGAAGTGGTGAAAACCCAGATGCGGGTCCTGGTCAGCAATGACGATGGTGTCGATGCCCCGGGCATCGCCATGCTGGCGGCGGTCCTGCGCCAGGCCGGGCATGAGGTCACCGTGGTCGCTCCTGACCGGGACAGGTCCGGCGCCAGCAACTCGCTGACCCTGGACCTGCCGATCCGCCTCAAGCGCCTGGATCACCACACCGTCTCCGTCGCCGGCACCCCGACCGACTGCGTGCACCTGGCGTTGACCGGATTGCTGGACCAGGAGCCGGACATCGTCGTGTCGGGCATCAACAACGTGGCCAATCTGGGCGACGACGTGATCTATTCGGGCACCGTCTCGGCGGCGATGGAAGGGCGGCATCTGGGCCTGCCTGCGGTCGCCATGTCGCTGGTCAGCCACAACCATGAGCCGAAGCATTTCCAGACCGCCGCGCGCGCGGCGGTGGAGATCGTGGCGCAGCTGAAAGCCGATCCGCTGCCGGCCGACACGATCCTCAACGTCAACGTGCCGGACCTGCCGTGGAGCGAGGTCAAGGGCTTCGAAGTGACCCGGCTGGGCAACCGCCACCGCGCCGAGGGCTGCATCGCCCAGAAGGACCCGCGCGGCAATGCGGTCTACTGGATCGGCCCGGCAGGGCGCGAGCAGGATTCCGGCCCGGGCACGGATTTCCATGCGGTGCGCACCGGCTTTATTTCCATCACCCCGATCCAGGTCGACCTGACGCGCTACCAGGCGCTGGAAAAAGTCGCCAGCTGGGTCGGCGGGCTGAGCGCCGCACTGGGCCGCCCGGCATGACCGCGCGCCTGCGACTGCAGCCCGAAGCGGTAGGCATCGGCATGACCTCCCAGCGCGTGCGCGATCGCCTGGTCGAGCGCCTGCGCGAAGCCGGCATCGTCGATGAGGCCACCCTCAATGCCATCCGCGTGGTGCCGCGCCATCTTTTCATCGATGAAGCGCTGGCCTCGCGTGCCTACGAAGATACCGCCCTGCCGATCGGCCACGGCCAGACGATTTCCCAGCCGTGGGTGGTCGCGCGGATGACCGAGGCGATCCTGCAGGTTGCGCCGAAGACCGTGCTCGAAGTGGGTACCGGTTCCGGTTACCAGGCCGCCGTACTGGCCGCGGTCGGCCTGGAGGTGTTCACCGTCGAACGCATCGGCGACCTGCTGCGGCAGGCGCGCAAGCGGTTCCGCTCGCTGGCCATGAACATCCGCACCAAGCACGACGATGGCCGGGTCGGCTGGCCCGAACATGGGCCGTACGATGCCATCGTGGTCACCGCCGCGGCGCCGGCGCTGGTGGATGCATTGATCGAGCAGCTGGCCCCCGGCGGCCGGCTGGTGGCGCCGGTCGGCGGGCCGGGTGCGCAGTCGCTGGTGCAGCTTGATCGCCTGCCTGACGGCAGCATCACGCAGTCCGTGTTGGCGCCGGTCACCTTCGTCCCGCTGCTGTCTGGCATGCTGGACTGATTTTTCACGGAGCAGGGCATTCATGAAGATTTTCGGGCCGCTGTACGAGCGCGCATTGAAGTGGGCCAACCATGAGCGGGCACCGACCTACCTGACGGTGCTGAGCTTCATCGAAGCGATCATTTTCCCGGTGATGCCGGAAGTGATGCTGGCCCCGATGTGCGTGGCCCAGCCCAAGCGCGGCTGGTGGTTCGCCACGCTCAGCCTGTCCGGTTCGATGGTGGGTGCGGTGGTCGGCTACGCGCTGGGCCATTTCGCGTTCGAGGCGGTCAAGCCGCTGCTGGATACGATGGGCATGCTGCCCGGCATCGAGCGCGGCATTGCGATCGTGCAGGCCAAGATGGCCGAGTCGCCGTGGGCGGTGTTCACCTTCCTGGTGCTGGGCGGCTTCATGCCGATCCCGATGAAGGTCTTCACATGGGCGTCGGGTATCGTCGGCGTACCGATGCCGCAGTATCTGCTGAGCATGCTGATCGGTCGCGGCAAGCGCGTGTTCGTGCTGGCCGCGGTGATCCGCATCGGTGGACCGCGCGCCGAGGCGGCGCTGCGTCGCTGGATTGAACCGCTGGGCTGGATCGCCACCGCGATGGTGGTGGCCCTGGTTGCCTGGCTTGTATGGAGGTCGAAGTTCGCATGAGTGCTGATCGTTTCAACAGGGGGCTGCGCCTGGGCGCGCTGGCCATCACGCTGACCGCGTTGACGGCCTGCGGTACCGCCACCGTGGTGCGTCCCTCCGGTTCGGGTGGCAGCGGTGCGTCGGCCACGCCGAAGGCCTCCATCGCCCAGCCGGGCAAGACAGTGCGCGTGCAGAAGGGCGACACCATCTACGCCCTGGCACGCATCCACAGCATTACCCCGGCGGACCTGATCGCCTGGAACAGCCTGTCCAACCCGTCGACGATCTACCCTGGCCAGGTGATCCGCCTGTATCCGCAGGGTGCGGGCGGTGGCCGCGTGCCGACCACCGTGGTGACCGCGCCGCGGGCGTCCGGTGGCGCCGCCGCCACGACCCGGCCGCTGGCAACCACGCCGCCGGTGCGCAGCAGCATCAGCTGGCGCTGGCCGGCTGATGGCGCGGTGGTGGGGCGCTTCGTGGCCGGTGAGACGACCAAGCAGGGCGTGGACATCGCCGGCACCAGTGGCCAGGCGGTCAAAGCTGCCGCCGACGGCGTGGTGGTGTACTCCGGCGCCGGGCTGGTGGGCTACGGCGAGCTGATCATCGTCAAGCACAACGAGCAGTGGCTGTCGGCCTACGGGCACAACCGCAAGCGCCTGGTCAACGAAGGCCAGAGCGTGAAGGCCGGCCAGCAGATCGCCGAGATGGGCCGGACCGGCGCGAACCGGGACATGCTGCATTTCGAGATCCGCTACAACGGCAAGCCGGTGGATCCGCAGCAGTACCTCCCGGCGCGGTGAGGGGTTACCGCTGAGAGCGCGGCTGCCGTTTGACGCCGGATGGGCGGGTAGCGGTAGGCTATCCGGGACACGCCGTGAATCCGTCCTTGGAGGCTCGTCGCCGCATCCATGCGGCTCTAACGGTCCCGGCTACCCCACCGCCACCCGCCTGGATACACCCCCTCGGCGGGGGGAAGAAAGAAAATCAAAGCAAACGCAAAGCAGCCGATCCTTGGATCGGCTGTCTGCTTTTGCTCTGCTTTTGCTTTTTCTTTTTCCCCCGGCCACCGGGGATTGTCGGGGGGCGGGGTAGGGGGCGTTGGCAGGACCGTCTTTTCGCATGGATGCGAAAAGCGAGCCCCCATGGACGGGTTCACGGCGTGTCCTGCCAATGCCCCCTATCCCGCTCCAACACACAAAACCCGTGGCCGAGAGCCGCTCTCAGCGACCAGAATTCAACGTTCGAGAATGAACGCCGCGGCGACCTTGCGGCCTTCGCCGGCGAGGATGTTGAAGGTGCGCGCCGCAGCAGGATTGTTCATCACTTCCAGCCCGATCCCGCGCGACAGGCACGCGGCCATCAGCTGCTGCGAAGGAAACACCTGCGTGGCGCCGGTGCCGAGGATGATCAACACCGGTTCCAGCGAAAGGATCGCCTCCAGATGGGCCGGCTGCAGCTCGGCCACCGAACCCACCGGCCAGTCTTCCACCAGCACCTGCGGGGTGACGATGAAGCTCGCGGTCAGTTCGCGGTCGTTGATCCGCGCCGAGCGACCATCCGCACCGCGCAGCGTGTAGGCGTAATCAGGGGCTTCGTGGCTCAGTTGCATGGCAGGACCGGGTTATCAGCCGCGCGGCAGCACGATCTGGCGGTTTTCCTTGCTCGGCCGGTACAGCACGGCCACGTGGCCGATGCGCTGGACCAGCGCCGCCCCGGTGGTACCGACCAGCTCGGCGACCATGGCGTCGCGGGCTTCGCGATCCTCTGCCGCCACCTTCACCTTGATCAGTTCATGGCGCTCCAGCACCTCTTCCAGCTCGGCCAGGAAGGCCGGGGTCACGCCCTTGCCGCCAATCTGGAGCAGGGCTTTGAGGTCGTGGGCTTGGCCGCGAAGGAAACGGGTCTGGGATGCGGTCAGGGCAGTGGACATGCAGGAAAGCGCTGTGACTTGGGGGGTTCAGGGTATCATGGCCACCCCATCCGGCTGTATTTACCATGGTTTCCCGCAGCAAGAGCAGCCAGCGCTGGCTGAAAGAACACTTTTCCGACCCCTACGTGAAGAAAGCGCAGGCTGAAGGCATGCGCTCGCGCGCGGCCTACAAGCTGGAAGAGCTGCTCGAACGTGACCGGCTGCTGAAGCCGCACATGGTGGTGGTGGACCTCGGCGCTGCCCCGGGTGGCTGGTCGCAGCAGGTCCGCCGGCAGATGGGCGACACCGGCCGGGTGTTCGCGCTGGACATCCTTGAGATGCCCGCGCTGGCCGGCGTGGACTTCCTTCACGGAGACTTCAGGGAAGAAGCCGTCCTATCGCAGTTCGAGGCCATGGTCGGGGACCAGCCGGTAGACCTTGTACTGTCCGATATGGCCCCCAATAAGAGTGGAATGGACGCGGTGGACCAGCCGCGGATGATGCACCTGGCAGAGCTGGCCATGGATTTCGCCGACAACCACCTCAAGACCGGTGGGGCGTTCCTGATCAAGCTGTTCCAGGGTGTGGGTTTTGACGACTACGTGCGTGAAATGCGCAGGCGGTACGACAAGGTCTCCATCCGCAAGCCGGACGCCTCGCGCAAGCGCTCCCCCGAGGTCTATGCCCTCGGACAGGGCAAGCGCGCCGTGATGAAGTAAGCTCGTCAAGCAAGCCCGACCCATGCACCAGCCCGCACAAGAGGAATACCGGAGCCAATGAGGATGAACGACTTGACCAAGAACCTCCTGCTATGGGTGGTCGTCGCCGTCGTGCTGATGGTGGTATTCCAGAGCTTCTCGCCAAAGACGAGCGGCGCCGGTGCGCCGGGCGCGACCTATTCGCAGTTCCTGGACCAGGTAGACAGCGGCGCGGTGCAGAAGGTGACCTTCGCCGGCGACATGCGCGGCGGCACCAACGAAATCACCTACACCACGCGTGGCGGCCAGACCTCCACCATCACCGCACCGTTCGATCGCGACCTGATCAATGTGCTGCGCACCAAGAATGTTGAAATCGTCCAGCAGGAGCCGTCCAGCGGTATCTCGCTGGGCGCGATCCTGATGAACTTCCTGCCGGTGATCCTGATCATCGGCTTCTGGCTGTTCATCATGCGCCAGATGCAGGGCGGCGGTGGCGGGGCCAAGGGCGCGATGTCCTTCGGCAAGTCCCGGGCCAAGCTGCAGGGCGAGGACCAGGTCAAGGTGACCTTCGCCGACGTGGCCGGCTGTGACGAGGCCAAGGAAGAAGTCGGCGAGCTGGTCGATTTCCTGCGCGACCCGTCCAAGTTCACCAAGCTCGGCGGCAAGATCCCGCGCGGCGTGCTGATGGTCGGCCCGCCCGGCACCGGCAAGACCCTGCTGGCCAAGGCCATCGCCGGCGAAGCCAAGGTGCCGTTCTTCTCGATCTCCGGTTCGGACTTCGTGGAAATGTTCGTCGGCGTCGGCGCCAGCCGCGTGCGCGACATGTTCGAGCAGGCCAAGAAGCACGCGCCGTGCATCATCTTCATCGACGAAATCGACGCCGTCGGTCGTCACCGCGGTGCCGGTCTGGGCGGCGGTCATGACGAACGCGAGCAGACCCTCAACCAGTTGCTGGTGGAGATGGACGGTTTCGAAGGCGGCGAAGGGGTGATCGTCATCGCCGCGACCAACCGTCCGGACGTGCTGGATCCGGCGCTGCTGCGTCCGGGCCGTTTCGACCGCCAGGTGGTGGTCGGCCTGCCGGACGTGAAGGGTCGCGAGCACATCCTCAAGGTGCACATGCGCAAGCTGCCGCTGGCCGACGACGTCGAGCCGATGGTGATCGCGCGCGGTACCCCGGGCTTCTCCGGTGCCGACCTGGCCAACCTGTGCAACGAGGCCGCGTTGTTCGCCGCGCGCAGCAACGAGAAGGAAGTCCGCATGGACCACTTCGACCGGGCGCGCGACAAGATCCTGATGGGTGCCGAGCGCCGCTCGATGGCCATGAGCGAAGAAGAGAAGACCCTGACGGCGTACCACGAAGCCGGCCATGCCATCGTCGGCCGCCTGGTGCCCGAGCATGACCCGGTCTACAAGGTCACCATCATTCCGCGCGGTCGTGCGCTGGGTGTGACGATGTACCTGCCGGAAGGTGACAAGTACTCGATCAACCGCGTGGCGATCAATTCGCAGCTGTGCTCGCTGTACGGTGGCCGCGTCGCCGAAGAGCTGATCTTCGGCGCCGACAAGGTCACCACCGGTGCCTCCAACGACATCGAGCGTGCGACCAAGATGGCGCGCAACATGGTCACCAAGTGGGGTCTGTCCGAAACGCTCGGCCCGATCGCCTACGGTGAAGAGGACGATGAGGTCTTCCTTGGCCGTTCGGTGACCCAGCACAAGAGCGTGTCCAATGACACCGCGCGCCGCATCGACGAAGAAGTCCGCAGCATCCTGGACAAGGCGTATGCCCGGACCACCGAGCTGCTGACCGCCAACGTCGACAAGCTGCATGCGATGACCCAGCTGCTGCTGCAGTACGAAACCATCGATGCGCCGCAGATCGACGCGATCATGGAAGGCCGCGATCCGCCGCCGCCGATGGGCTGGGGCAAGTCGAATACCGATGGCAAGAATGGCGGTGGCAACGACAAGGGCGGCGATGCCCGTCCGGTGCCGCCGATCAGTGGTCCGGCCGAGCAGATCTGATCACTGCTGCTGCGCGTTGAGGGAAAGGCCGGGGAAACCCGGCCTTTTCCGTTCAGCCAGCCCGTGCATGCAGGGGGCGGCTGCGGGACAATAGGGACTACGTTTGGTTACTGACCGGAAACCGCATGTCGACGCCCCCGCCCGAACCGATTTCCCATACCGCTGAAATGGTCATTGCCACGGTGGTCGGCGTGGCCGTCGGCCTGGGCCTGGACAATCTGCTGCTCGGTTGCGTGGTCGGCATCGCGCTGGGCGTGGTGCTCAGCATCGGCAAGACGCTGTATCTGGATCGCAAGCGTCGCAGACGCTGACCATCACGGCGGGTCGCGCCGCGGCATGCCCGGCGGATCGGTTGAATTTCCTTTTGACGGCCAGCGGCCGTCGCTACCTTCGAGGGACCGCCATGTTCGACATTTCTCCCCAGCTCGATTGTGCCGGCCGCGTACTGCGCCTTGATCGTGCGCGGGTGATGGGCATCGTCAACGTCACTCCGGATTCGTTTTCCGATGGCGGCCAGCACGACAGTGCCGAGGCTGCCGTCGCCCACGGCCTGAAGCTGGTGGAAGAGGGCGCCGACCTGCTGGACATCGGCGGTGAATCGACCCGCCCGGGCAGCGCGCCGGTGCCACTGGAGGAAGAGCTGCGCCGCGTCCTGCCGGTCATCGAGCAGCTCGCCGCACGCACTGCGGTGCCGATCAGCATCGATACCTTCAAGCCGGAGGTGATGCGGGCGGCAGTGGCGGCCGGCGCCGGGATGATCAATGACATCCACGCGCTGCGGCAGCCCGGCGCACTGGAGGCTGCGGCCGACGCCGGCGTGCCGGTGGTGCTGATGCACATGCAGGGCGAGCCCGGCAGCATGCAGGCCGATCCGCAGTACGACGACGTGGTGGCCGAAGTACATCGCTTCCTGGTCCAGCGTCTGTTCGCCGCGGAAATGGCCGGTATCGCCAAGAAGAACCTGGTGATTGACCTCGGCTTCGGTTTCGGCAAGCGCGTGGACCACAACATGACCCTGCTCGCGCGTTCGGAACGCTTCCTCGAACTGGGCGTGCCGATGCTGGCCGGCCTGTCACGCAAGCGCACGCTGGGGGAGCTGACCGGCCGCCAGCTGCCTGCCGAACGCGTGGCGGCATCGGTCGCTGCACACCTGGTTGCGGTGCAGCGCGGCGCGCGTATCGTGCGCGTGCACGACGTGGCCGCCACCGTGGATGCCCTGAAAGTGTGGGCCGCCGTGGAGGCGGTACCGTCGCCGCGCAAAGACGCCGCGCCTGCGATCCGCTGGCCGGACGAAGGCTGATGGCCGAAGACCGTCGACCCACTGCGATCGCGGTCATGGGCCCGACCGCCAGCGGCAAGACCGCGCTGGCGATCGATCTGGCGCGGCGGCTGGACGGCGAGATCGTCAGCGTCGATTCGGCGCTGGTCTATCGCCATCTGGATATCGGATCGGCCAAGCCGGATGCCGACGAACGCGCGCAGGCGCCGCACCACCTTCTGGACCTGTGCGATCCATGGCAGTCATTTTCCGCTGCCGAATTCGCACGCGCCGCACGTGCTGCCGTGGATGACATCATCGCCCGCGGCAAGCGGCCCATTCTTGCCGGCGGGACCGGCCTGTATTTCCGCGCCCTGCTGGAAGGGCTGTCGCCGATGCCGCCGGCCGACGAAGCCACCCGCCTGCAGCTGTCGGCCGAGGCCGCCGAGCGTGGCTGGCCGGCGCTGCATGCCGAGCTGGCCGCGGTGGACCCGGCAGCCGCCGCGCGGATCCATGCCACCGACCCGCAGCGGATACAGCGGGCGCTGGAGGTCTACCGGATGACCGGCCGGCCGATCAGCGAATGGCAGCGGGTGCCGGGCGAAGGCCGGCTGCCGGTACGGACCCTCAAACTGGTGCTCGCACCGCGCGATCGCGCCGTGCTGCACCAGCGCATCGAGCGGCGCTTCGATGCAATGCTGGCCGGCGGCTTCCTGGAGGAAGTGCGGGCCCTGCGGGCGCTGCCCGCGATGGCGACGGTGGCATCACCACTGGACCTGCCGGCAGTGCGCGCGGTCGGCTACCGACAGGCCTGGGAGTATCTGGACGGCAACCAGGACGCCGCCACGTTCCGCGATAAAGCGATCTTCGCCACGCGCCAGTTGGCCAAACGGCAACTGACCTGGCTGCGTGGCGAGCTTGATGCGCGCTGGTTCGATCCCCATGTAGACCAGCAGCGGTTGACGGCGGCGGTTTCCGCGTTCGTCCCGCCCTGACAGCGTGCCGGGCGCCTGCCGTGTACCATCGACCTGTCGGTGGGCGGCTGGGGGGCCGTGGCATCTGCCGACACCCATAAAAACAATAATCAGGAGTTAGCAATGTCCAAGGGGCAATCGCTGCAGGACCCGTTTCTGAATGCACTTCGGCGCGAGCGCGTGCCGGTTTCGGTGTATCTGGTCAACGGCATCAAGCTGCAGGGCACGATCGAGTCGTTCGACCAGTTCGTGGTGCTGCTGCGCAATACCGTCAGCCAGATGGTCTACAAGCACGCCATCTCCACCGTGGTCCCGGCGCGCAACGTCAAGCTCGGTCCGGGCGGTGGTTTCGTGCAGGCCAACGAAGATGGCCAAGCAGCGGGTGAAGAATCCATTGAATAATCCTGGAGTGGTACGTGTTTGATCGCTCGAAAAAGGGTGAAAACGCCCTGTTGATCCAGCCCCATTTCGGCAAGCTGGAAGAAGACGTGCTCGAAGAGTTCGGCGATCTGGCACGCTCGGCCGGTGCCAGCATCGCAGCGACCATCACCGCGCGCATCGACCGGCCCAATCCCTCCACCCTGATCGGCAGCGGCAAGCTGGACGAGGTGAAGGCGGCTGCCGACGCGACCGGTGCGGACCTGATCCTGGTCAACCATGCGCTGTCGCCCGGCCAGGAGCGCAACCTGGAAAAGTTCCTGGAGCGGCGGGTGATCGACCGCACCGGGCTGATCCTGGACATCTTCGCCCAGCGTGCGCGCAGCCACGATGGCAAGCTGCAGGTCGAGCTGGCGCAGCTGCGCCATATGTCGACCCGGCTGATCCGCGGCTGGACCCACCTGGAGCGCCAGCGTGGTGGTTCCATCGGCCTGCGCGGCCCGGGTGAGACCCAGCTGGAAACCGATCGCCGCCTGTTGCAGAAGCGCGTGGAGCAGCTGCAGAAACGGCTGGAAAAGGTGGAAGTGCAGCGCACCCAGATGCGCCGTGCCCGCCTGCGCAGCGAGCTGCCGCGCGTGGCGCTGGTCGGCTATACCAACGCCGGCAAGTCAACGCTGTTCAATTCGCTGACCGGCGCGGAGGCCTATGCCGCCGACCAGCTGTTCGCGACCCTGGACCCGACCGTGCGACGCATCGCGCTGCCCGGTGGCAACGTGGTGCTGGCCGATACGGTGGGCTTCGTTCGCGACCTGCCGCATGACCTGGTGGCTGCGTTCCGCTCCACCCTGTCCGAAGCGCGCGAGGCTGATTTCCTGCTGCATATCGTCGACGCCGCCGATCCACATCGCGAAGAGCGCATCGCCCAGGTCGACGAAGTACTGGCCGCCATCGGTGCGGGTGACCTGCCGCAGCTGCTGGTGTTCAACAAGATCGACCGCATCGAAGGGGCCGAGGTGCGCCACGATGGCCACGACGGCGTGCCCGATGAATCGCGCCGCGAGCGGGTGTGGATTTCCGCGCGCGACGGCCGCGGGCTGGACGTGCTGGAAGCGACACTGGGCAAGCGCCTGGGGCTGCAGCATGTGACCGGCGAGCTGCGCCTGCCCCCTTCCCTGGGGCGCCTGCGCGCGCGCTTGCACCAGCTGGAAGTGGTCCGCGCCGAAACCGTGGACGAAGAAGGCTGGCTGCTGCAGGTGGAAATCCCGATCGCGGAGGCGGAGAAGCTGGCCGCCGGCGAGGACGGGGCCGCGATCCAGGCACTGCTGCCGGAAAAGCTGCCGGAGTGGTGATTTCACCTGCGGTTGGGGTCAGCGTGCCTTTTCGTAGTAAAAGGACGCTGACCCCGCGTTCCAGGAATTTTCCATGACCCTCCCCACCGACGACATGCTGGCCGGCCTGGCCAGCGAGCTGGGCCGCACGCTGCACGCAGCGAGCCTGCAACTGGTTACCGCTGAAAGCTGCAGTGGCGGCTGGATCGCCAAGGCGATGACCGATATCGCCGGCTCATCGGCGTTCTTCGATTGCGGCATGGTGGTGTACAGCTACGAAGCCAAGCAGCGGCTGCTGGGCGTACGCGCGCAGACGCTGGAAGCGTTCGGCGCGGTCAGCCGCGAAACCGTGCTGGAGATGGTATCCGGTGCACTGGTCAACTCCGGCGCGGGCATCGCGGTGGCGGTGACCGGCATCGCCGGCCCCGGCGGCGGCAGCGACGATAAGCCGGTGGGCAGTGTATGGATCGGCTGGAAACGCCGTGGCGGGTATGCGCAGGCACAACTGTTCCACTTCCATGGCGACCGCGATGCGATCCGCCGGCAGACCGTTTCGGCGGCATTGAACGGACTGCTCGCGCAGCTGTGAGATGCTGCGCGCTCGCACAGCCTGGAGCATGCATCGATGTGGGAAACGCTCGGCACCGTCCGTGATCTCGGCCGCCTGCAGGAAATCGCATCGGTATTGATCCGCAACGGCTTCGGCGACCTGGTGCGGCGGATCGGCCTGGCCGACGTGCTGGAGCGGGCGGGGCGCCTGCTGCACTGGGGCGACGACACCCAGCGCACGCCGCTGACCGCCCCGATGCGCGTGCGCCGGGCGATGGAAGAACTGGGACCCACCTTCGTCAAGCTGGGCCAGGTGTTGGCCACCCGCGTGGACCTGTTTCCGCCGGACTGGATCGCCGAATTCTCCGAGCTGCAGAACGCGGTGCCGGCGCTGCCGTACGCGCAGATCCGCGAACAGCTGGAGCGGGATGTCGGCGGCGATCCGGCGCAGGTATTCGCCTGGCTGGATGAAGTGCCGATGGCGGCCGCCTCACTGGCGCAGGCACATCGTGCGCGCCTGCACGACGGCCGCGAGGTGGTACTGAAGGTGCGCCGCCCCGGTATCCGCGACGTGGTGGAAGCGGACCTGCGGCTGCTGGCGCGGCTGGCGGAGATCATCGAGGCGCGGTTGCCCGACCTGCGCCGTTACCGGCCAGCAGAGGTCGTTCAACAGTTCACCGGCTCACTGCGACGTGAGCTGGATTTTGCCGCCGAATGCCGCAATGCCGAGCGCATCGCGCGCGACTTCGGCGGCCGCACCGACATCCTGATTCCTTCCGTGCACTGGCAGTGGACGTGCGAAAGCCTGAACGTGCAGGACTTCGTCGATGGCATCGCCGGGCGGGACCTGGCGGCGGTGGACGCGGCCGGACTGGATCGCCGCCAACTGGCAGCGCGGGGTGCCGACATCGTGCTGAAGATGGTGCTGCAGGACGGGTGTTTCCACGCCGATCCGCACCCGGGCAACATCATCTACCTGCGCGATGGCCGGATCGGCGTGATCGATTTCGGCATGATCGGCACGCTGTCCGAGTCGCGTCGCTTCCAGGTGGCGCAGCTGCTGCACGGCCTGGTGGAGCAGGAACCCGAAGCGGTTGCCGACATCCTGCTGGACTGGGCGGGCGGGGTGGCGGTGGACGAAGGGCGGTTGCAGCAGGACATCAGCCAGTTCGTCGACCGCTATCGCGGCGTGCCACTCAAGGACCTGCGCATCGGCTTGATGCTGAGCGACATCACCCTGTTGCTGCGCAGCTACAACCTGATGCTGCCGGCCGACCTGGCCTTGATGATCAAGGCGTTCCTGACGCTGGAGGGCATGGGCCGCCAGCTCGATCCCGAGTTCGACATGGCCAGCGCGGCACGCCCGTTCCTGGAGCAGGTGGTGCTGCAGCGCTATGCCCCGCGAGCGCTGCTCAAGCGCGGCCGGCGTAGTCTGTTGGGGATGATCGAGCTGGCCGGCGAACTGCCGCGCGACCTGCGCCGACTGGTGCAGGCCGCACGCCGCGGACGCCTGCAGATCAAGGTCGAAACCAACGCGCTGAAAGGCTTCGGCGACCAGGTGAACCAGGCGGCCAACCGCATGGTGGTGGGTATCGTGACGGCCGCGCTGATCATCGGCTCATCGATCGTGATGCACAGCGTAGGCGGGCTCTCCAGCCGCTGGCTGCTGGTGTTGGGCGTGGGGGGGTTCATCGGGGCCGGGTTGTGCGGGGTGTGGATCCTGTTCTCCATCTGGCGCAGCGGCCACAGACGCTGAGGCGGCGAACGGCAAGGCCCCTCGTGGTGGGGCGCTGGAAGCTGTCTGCTGGGGCTGGGCCGGGCGGGAGGGGTTGGTGGGGGACGGCAAGAGCCGCTCCTGCGGGCCTCGTTT
>NZ_JACSQS010000021.1 GCF_014836545.1 Stenotrophomonas lacuserhaii | reverse complement strand
CCCCCCCCCCCCCCCCCCCCCCCCCCCCCCCCCCGCCAACACGCAGCCCTGCAGCTTCTGAAGTTGACGTTGAACTTGATCTTGCCTGAAGCCTGCCGCAGGCAAACACCCGCACACGCGCGAGTGCTAGGCTTCGCCGGTCCGAAGGGAGTTTCCATGTCAGGCCACAGCCAGTTCGCCCTGCTCCGCCAGCGCCGCTTCCTGCCGTTCTTCATCGTGCAGTCGCTCGGCGCGTTCAATGACAACGTGTACCGCCAGGCCATCATCGGCCTGCTGTTCTACCTCGGTGTCTCCGACGAAGAACGCACGCTGTATACCAACCTGGCACCGGCCATCTTCATCCTTCCGTATTTCCTGTTCTCCGCACTGGCCGGGCAGATCGCCGACAAGCTGGAGAAATCGCGGCTGATCGTGATCACCACCACCATGGAGATCGTGATCATGACGCTCGCCGCAGCCGGCTTCCTCACCCAGAACATGACGCTGCTGCTGATCGCGCTGTTCTGCACCGGACTGCAATCCACCCTGTTCGGCCCGGTGAAGTACTCGGTGCTGCCTTCGGTGCTCAGGCCGGAGGAACTGACCGGCGGCAACGGTTTGGTGGAGATGGGCACCTCGATGTCCATCCTGACCGGCATGATCGTCGGTGGCCTCATCTTCACCCTGGCCGGCAGCCAGGGGCCCATCGTCGCGGCCACCGCGGTGATCGTGCTGGCCGTGCTCGGCAATGTCTGCGCGCGGATGATCCCGAAGGTCGACGCCGGTGCGCCGGACCTGAAGATCAACTGGAATCCCCTGCCCGAATCGCTGGCCGTGCTGCGCATGGCGAAGAAACAGAAGGCGGTGCGCAACGCGATTCTGGGCGTGTCGTGGTTCTGGTTCGTCGGCACCATCCTGACTTCGCAGCTGCCGACCTACGCCATCACCAACCTGGGCGGCGAGCCCACGCTGTACATCTTCGCGCTGGCCCTGTTTTCCATCGGCACCGGCGTGGGTTCGCTGCTGTGCGAAAAGCTGTCCGGCCGCACGGTGGAAATCGGCCTGGTGCCGCTGGGTGCGTTCGGCATGACCGCCTTCCTGCTCGACCTGTATTTCGCCCGCGCTGGTGTTGCCACCGCGCAGGGGCTGTCGGTGACCGCCTTCGTGCAGCAGGCCGGCAGCCTGCGCATCATCTTCGACCTGCTCGGCATCGGCCTGTTCACCGGGTTCTTCGTGGTACCGCTGTTCGCCTTGATACAGAGTCGTACGCCGAAGTCGGAGATGTCGCGCGTGTTCGCCGCACTGAACATCCAGAACTCCGGCTTCATCGTGGCCGCCGCAGGGATCGGGCTGGCTGCGCACGCGGCCGGGGTGACCATCCCGCAGCTGTTCCTGGGCCTGGCCATCGCCAACGCCCTCGTGGCGATCTACATCTTCACCATCGTGCCCGAGTTCCTGATGCGCTTCCTCAGCTGGCTGATGGTGCGCACGCTGTACCGCCTGCGCCCGCACGGCATCGAAGCCAACGTGCCCGATGAGGGTGCCGCGCTGATCGTCTGCAACCACGTCAGTTACCTGGACGCGCTGATCCTGTCGGCCAGCATCCCTCGCCCGGTGCGCTTCGTCATGTACTACCGCATCTTCAACATCCCGGTGATGAGCTGGATCTTCCGCACCGCCAAGACCATCCCGATCGCCGGCGCCAAGGAAGACCGTGCCTTGATGCTGCGCGCCTTCGATGAAATCGACGCGGCGCTGGCCGAATGCGAGCTGGTGTGCATCTTCCCGGAGGGTGCACTGACCCGCGACGGGCAGATGGGCGCCTTCAAGAGCGGCGTGGAGAAGATCCTGGAACGGCGCCCGGTACCGGTGGTCCCGATGGCCCTGCGCGGCATGTGGAGCAGCATGTGGAGCCGGCGCGACAGCCGCCTGGGGCGCATGCGCGTGCCGCGCCGTTTCCGCGCCACCATCGAAGTAGTGGCCGCGCCGCCGGTGGAGGGCAGCACCGCCACCGCCGAGCTGCTGGAGGCACGGGTGCGCATCTTGCGCGGCGACCACGCCTGAGTTGGCGAGTCCGTCTGGGAAGCCTGTAAGCGTTTCCAGAATTCGTGCCGAAAACGGATACAGATGACGCATGTTGCTGTAGATTACCCAGCCACAGGGGGGCGCACCGGCACGCCACGCAATCGCCGGCCACCAAGGAATGGAGTCTCGTACTTGAATCACCCACCGCCAATCGGCACCTCGTCGGTCTACATCCCCAACCATCTGGTCTGGGCGATCCTGTCGACGTTGTTCTGCTGCCTGCCGCTGGGTGTGGTGTCGATCGTCTATGCCGCCCAGGTTGATGGCCGCCGCGCTGCCGGTGACCTGGTGGGTGCGCACGAGGCATCGCGCAAGGCGGGGTGGTGGGCAGTGGCTTCGGCTGCTGCGCTGCCGGTCCTGTTGCTGTTGTGGTTCGGGCTGTTCGGCGGCATTGCCGCGCTGGGCGCTCTCTCCGGTAACTGAGTCACCACCACCCACCCGCAAGGAGCTTATGCAATGAATGCCACCACCCCGCAGATCCCGAACCACCTCGTGTGGGCCATCCTGAGCACGCTGTTCTGCTGCCTGCCGCTGGGCATCGTGTCGATCGTCTTCGCCGCGCAGGTCAACGGCAAGGTCGCTGCCGGCGATATCGCCGGTGCCCGCGAGGCCTCGGACAAAGCCAAGAAGTTCGCCATGTGGGCGGCAATCGCCGGCGTCGTGGTCATGGTGCTGTACGCGATCTTCGTCGTTGCCCTTGGTGGCATGGGCGCGCTGAGCAACAGCGGCTACTGACTTGCCTGACGGGATCCGGCATAGCGCCGGGTCCCGTTTTTCCGCCATGTCCGTGCCTGCCCTCTCGCCTTCCCTGCAACGCTGGTTGCCCCTGGCAACCGTGGCCACCCTCGCGGTGGGCGCCACGCTGGTCCTGCACAACGTCGATCCCTACGCCGCGGGCAATCCGCTGCCGTCGTGCCCGTTGTATGCGCTGACCGGGCTCTACTGCCCCGGTTGCGGCAGCACCCGCTGCCTTTATTCCCTCGTGCATTTCGACCTGCCCGGCGCGTTGGCGATGAACCCGTTGCTGGTGCTCAGCCTTCCGTTGCTGCTGCTGATGCTGCTCAACGGCGCCGGCATCCGCCCGCGTCTGTTCGACCCGCTGATGCGCCTGCTGGCCAAGCCGATGTTCTGGTTGATCGTGCTGGTGGGCTATGCGGTGCTGCGCAACCTGCCGTGGGCACCGTTCACCGGGTTGGCACCGGGCTGATTCCCCCCGGTGGGTGACGACCGTTGGTCGTCACGCCTTTGCTGCGGCGCTACGTCACCCAGCCGGCGATCACCAGCAGCGCCAGTACCGCCAGCCACAGCAGCAGCATGCGCCAGACCAGGCTCATCGCATCACGCAGTTCGGGCAGGCGCTGCCATACCGGTAGCAGGCCGGCTTCGGTGTAGTCGTGTGCTTCTTCGCGCAGTTCGGCATTCACGCTGGCCCGCGCCACCGCACCGAGGAAACCGATATCGTGCCGCCAGCGCTCGCCATGGGCCTGTCGCCACGCTTTCCAGGCGGCATCGAAATTGCCCACCAGCGCCATCGACAACGCCATCAACTGGGCCACCGGCCACTCCAGCCAGCCCAGCACCCGCTGCGAAGCGAGCAATGTTTCCGGGGCCACCAGCGCGCGCATCGGACTGATCGACATCAGGGCCAGCAGGCGGTAACCCAGCGCACCGGCCGGCCCCAGCAGCAGGAACCAGAACAGTACGGCGAACCAGCGCCGCAGCGCGTTGTAGACGGTGGCATCGACCAGCGAGGGAAGGTCATCACGCAGGCTGCCTCCGGCCGCCTGCAGGGTGTGAAGGGCAGCGTGGCGCAGCGCCGGTTCGTCCGCATCGATGACCGCTTCGACATCGCGGTCCAGGTCACGCGGACCCCAGCACCACGCCAGCACGGCAATGCCCAGCAACAGCGATGGCAGGCCGAACAGCGTGCCGCGCAGCAACCACGCCAGCAGCCCGAGCAGCAGCACTGGCGGCAGCACCGCCAGTACGACGCCGAGTGGCCCCCGGGCGGACGGACCGGCGTGCAGGTCCAGCCATCCCAGCCACCGTCGGAAGCCATCGAATCGGCGCAGCGTTGCGGCAGCCGCTGGCGCAACATGGCCAAGGGCCAGGGCAACCAGCACGGCGACCAGCGTGGTGAACATCAGGCGCTCCCAGGCTGCTGCCGGTACCAGTGTTCGATCAGGCTGCGGGAGATGGAGATCGGCGGCGACAGGCGGATGCCTTCGCCGTCGTCGTGCACGTCGCGCGCGATCGCCGCGCCCACTTCTTCGGCGGTGAACCAGCGCGCGTCTTCCAGCTCACCGTCCACTTCCGGTTCGCCATCGTCGGCCTGGGCGCTGAAACCCACCATCAGGGCACCGGGGAACGGCCACGGCTGGGTGCCGAGGTACTGGCAGGCACGGACGCGTATCTTGCTCTCCTCGAACACTTCGCGCACCACGGTCTGCTCGAGCATTTCACCGGGTTCGACAAAGCCGGCCAGCACCGAATAACGCCGCGGTGCCCAGCTGGCCTGGCGACCCAGCAGCAGGCGCCCGCGGTTTTCCACCGCCACGATCACCGCCGGATCCACGCGCGGGTAATGTTCCACCGCGCACTGCTGGCAGCGGCCGACGAAACCGCCGCGTTCGAAGCGCACATCGCCGCCGCACACCCCGCAGAAACGGTTGCGCGAATGCCAATACGACATTCCCCGTGCATAGCTGAAGGCACTGGCATCGGCCACCGACCAGGACAGCGCCGCCTGGCGCAGGTCCATGCGTCCGGGTGCGGCCACATCAACCACGGAGGCTTCGACGGAGAACCACGCCTGGTCGCCGCGCAGGCCGAGGAACACCGCGGTGCCGGGGCCTCCACCGATATCGGCGCCGGTCAACGGAAATGGCTGGTCATCGGCGCCGGTGAACGCGGTGCCATCGCGGTCCAACACCAGCAGGCGGGCATCCGGCCACAGACGCGCAAGGGCATCGGCGTCGGCACGCAGGGCGTCGGCGCGCTCGAGCGGCTCACCAACGAAGGAAAAACCGGACAGCGGCGAAAGAGGGGTAGACATGCGGCAAGCCTGCCCGGATGGACGGTTGCTGGCAAGCCTCGGCAGCACGCGAAGTGCTGCCGCAAGCCGTTTACATGCTGAAACTGCTGCCGCAGCCGCAGGTCGTCTTGGCGTTCGGATTGCGGATCACGAACTGCGCACCGGTCAGGCTCTCGGTGTAATCCACCTCAGCGCCCATCAGGTACTGCAGGCTCAGCGGATCCACCAGCAGGGTGACCCCGCTGGTCTGCACGGCCAGATCGTCCTCGGCGCGGTTCTCGTCGAATTCGAAGCCGTACTGGAAGCCCGAACAGCCACCGCCCTCGATGTAGACGCGCAGCGCCAGTTCGGCATTGCCTTCATCCTGGATCAGCTCGCGCACCTTCGCCGCAGCGGACTCGGTGAAGTTCAACGGGCGGTCAAGGGACTGGTAGCCCGGCGCCGCTTCGGCGGTACCGGGTAGTGAAATCAGCGTGCTCATGCGGTCAGCATGGGGCCGCCCGCGCCGGCTTTCAAGCCATGGCCTCGGCCAGCTTGCGGCGCGCAGCGGTATCACCCTTGCCGGTGCCCGTCGCGTCGGCAGCGCCTTCAGGCGGCGGAAGCGCGGCCATCGGCGCACTGGCGTGGATCAGTCGGCCATTCAGCTGCGCCCCGGCGGCCATCTCCACCACCTGGTAGTGGACATTGCCGTTCACCCGCGCGCTCGGGGTCAGCTCAACCCGCTCGCTGGCGTGCACGTCGCCGTCCATGCGGCCGCTGATGACCACCACCTGGGCGCGGATCTCGCCTTCCACCACGCCATTGTCGGCCAGGGTGATGTTGGCGTTGCTTGCACCTTCCTGGGCAATGACCTTGCCGTGGATGCGGCCTTCGACGTACAGCCCACCACTGAATTCGACGTCGCCGCGGATCACCACCTGGCTGCCGATCAACGCATCGACCACCAGCTGTCCGTCGCGGCTGGACTTGCTGCTTCCAAACATCTGCCTACTCCCCGTTCGCGGCCGGTGCCCCGGCCTGTTTCCAGTCAAATACCTGCGTGGAACCCCCCGTCCCACTTCCCAGTGTCACCTTAACCCGTTGCGGGGTGAAGTCCGCCGGCAGGATCACGCTGCCGCCCAGCTGCTGGAAGTACCGGAAAGAATACTCCTGCCCCGGAACGTTGCTGCGCTGGTGCAGCTCATCCCAGCTGACCGTGGCCAGCCGGCCATTCTTCACCCCTTCCACGGTGAAGCGCATCTGCCCTTGGCTGATGGCGCCGCGGTTGAGGTTCTGGGTCAGCACCACGCTGTACTGCCAGGTCCCCGCCGTTTCAGGGCGGAACTCAATGGAATGGGTGTTGAGGCCCTTGCGCTGGCTGGTGGCACCGACCAGCCGTTCATAGAACGCGACATCGGCACGCAGACCGGCGATTTCCTCATCACGTTCGGCCAGCGAGGCCTGCACCTCATTGTTGGCTGCCCGGCTGATGCGGTCGGAGGCCTCCAGCGTGGCCTGCTTCTGGCGCAGTTCGACCAGCTGCTGCTGCAGGCTTTCGGCACGCTGCTGCGCGCCTTCCAGGGTATCGCCCAGTTCACCGCCCGGACGACCCAGCCAGTAGCCGAGCAGGCCGGCCAGCAGGAGGGCGATGAGGGCGCCGGCAGCCAGCACCCAGAGACGACGACGGTCATGCGGCCCGGCGGCCTGGCCGGGCATGCGGATCTGGACGCGCGAAGGCGGACGGTTGTTCATGGCAGGTCTCCGGAGCATCGGTCAGTGCGATGCAGGCTCGGCCTCGGCGGATCAGTCGGGCCATTGTAGTTCACGACGCAGGTGACACTGGCTGCCGTCCATGACCGCAGCTGTGGCGTTCAGCCTCTCCATCGCCGATAGTGCAGGCTTCGAACGTGCCGTTCGTGCTGGCCGGCTACCCGCGGCAGGCACTTCCACGTCGCTGACCGGAGCCTTCGCCATGACCGACGCCCACCTGTTCGTGATCGGCATCCTGCTGGCCTGGCTGGCCGGCATCCGCGTCTACCTCACCGTGTTCGGCGTGGGCTTGGCCGGGCTGCTGGGCTGGGTCGACCTGCCACCGGCCCTGCAGGCCACCGAATCGTGGTGGGTGCTGGGCACCTCGGCGGTACTGGCCGTCGCTGAATTCTTCGCCGACAAGATCCCCGGCGTGGATTCGGCATGGGACCTGCTGCAGACCCTGGCCCGCGTGCCGGCCGGCGCCTTCCTCGCCGCCGCGACATTGTCGCCCGATGGGGACCTCGGCACCGGCACGCTGCTGGCCGGTGCGGGCGTCGCGCTGGCCAGCCATGGGTTGAAATCAGGCACCCGCGCACTGCTCAATACCTCGCCTGAACCGGCCAGCAACTGGGTCGCCTCGGCGGCCGAAGATACCGTGGTGGTCGGCGGCCTTGCGCTGGCGCTGGCCCATCCGTGGCTTGCGCTGGGCGTGGTGCTGGCCTGCAGCCTGGCCGGCGCGTTGACGGTCTGGCTGGTCTGGCGCGCACTCTGGAAAGGCGTGCGCTGGCTGGCCGGTAGCGATCGCGACGCGCCCCGCACCGGGCCTGCCGCATAATCCCCTTACTCCCCCTACTCCCCTGCCGGCGAATCCGTGAACGATACCCACCCGCCACGCAACGCGCGTGCAGAAACTCCGCCCGCCGATCATTGGCAGCGTTGGGCCAGCGCGCCCTCGCAGACGCCGTCCAGCGCTGCGACGACGACTGCGGCAGACGACAATGTCATCGCGCTGCCCGGTGCGACACCGCCCCCGCTGCACACCGCCGCTGATGCACAAGACGATCTACCGACCGGTTTCATCCCCAGCGACGCGCCCTATCGCATCCTGGTGGTGGAAGACGACCGGGCGCAGGCCCTGTTCGCGCAGAGCGTGCTGCACGGCGCCGGCATGGAGGCGATCGTGGTGGGCGATGCGGAGAGCGTGCAGCCGGCCCTCAAGGAACATGCGCCGGACCTGATCCTCATGGACCTGCATCTGCCGGGACTGGATGGCATGCGGCTCACTGCGATGATCCGCCAGTTGCCCGGCCTGCAGATGTTGCCGATCGTCTTCCTCAGCGGTGATCCCGATCCGGAACGCCAGTTCGAAGTCCTCGACAGCGGCGCCGATGATTACCTGAGCAAGCCGATCCGCCCGCGCCACCTGATCGCGGCGGTCTCCAACCGCATCCGTCGCGCACGTGCGCAGGCGGCGGCGCAGAGCGGTGACCGTGGCGGCCCGCTGCTCAACAATCCGGAAACCGGGCTGCCAACCCGCCACCACCTGCTGCAGCAGCTGTCTGCCGCGCTCGGCCACCGCGACTGCGGCGGTCTGTTCTTCATCGAAATCGCCAGCGCGCTGGGCCTGCGCGAGCGCTATGGCTATGCCGCCTTCGAGCGCCTGATGGTGCAGGCTGGACAACGGCTGGCCGAAGCCGCACAGCCGCACCTGCTGGCACGCCTGAACGACAACAGTTTCCTTGCCCTGGCACGCGGCGTGGACGAAGAGCAGCTGGACGCCACCGCGCAGTCGCTGCGCGAACAGTTGTCCAGCCGTGCCTTCGTGATCCGCGACGATGAATCGGTGCACCTGCGCGGGGTGATCGGTTTCGCGGCGCTGTCGCCGGGCTTCCCGGACGTCGGCAGCGCGCTGGAGGCGATCGAGCGCACCACGCTGCAGGCACGCCTGCTGACCGCCGGTGTAGCCGGGTTCGTACCGCACGAAGAAACCAGCAGCGATGAACACCTGGCGATGCTGGACGGCCAGCTGGAACTGGCTTACCAGCCGATCGTCGCCGTGGCCGGCGGCGGCAACGCGCAGTACCAGGTGCTGCTGCGGCTGCGCCAGGCCGATGGCAGCGTGCTGACCGCCGGTCAGGTCATACCTGCGGCCGAGGCGGCTGGCCGCATCGCCGACCTCGACCAGCAGGTGATCGACCATGCGCTGGGCCTGCTCGACCATTACCGCCATGCCACGCCACCGCTGCACCTGTTCGTATCGCAGTCGCTGCGCACGCTGGCACGCGATGCGTTCGCCGACTGGTTGATCGAATCGCTGCAGCAGCGGCAACTGGACGGCAGTGCACTGGTGGTCGACGTGCGCCTGCCCGATGCGCTGATCCACACCGTCACCCTGCAGCAGTTCTGCACGCGGGTCGGTGCCTTGGGCGTGCGCTTCTGCCTGAGTCAGTTCGAACCCGGGCCGGAGGCCAATGCCCTGCTGACCCAGCTGCCGCTGTCGTTCGTGCGCATGGCAGGACGTTTCTCCAGCAGCCACGCCAACCCGCAGACGCGCGACGAAATGCGCGCTGCGATCGACGTGGCGCACCGCGCCAACCTGCTGATCATCGGCCAGCAGATCGAAGATCCCCAAGCCGCGGCCGCGATGTGGGTAGGCGGCGTGGACTTCATCCAGGGCAACATGGTGCAGTCGGCCGGCAGCGACCTGGATTTCGATTTCCTCAACGCGGTGCTCTGACCCGGTGACCCACGGACGGGGCCGATGGATCTACCGGGCCGGGCTGGCAGCGGCGGCCATCAGCGTGGGCTGCCTGCTGGCCGTGGCACTGCGCTGGAACGGCCCCTGGCCGTGGCTGGGGCTGGTAGCGGCCTGCGTGGCGCTGCTGCTGTGGCCGCTGCGGGCGCAGCAGCACCGCGCGCACGGGGCAGCCCCGGCCGAGGCCGAGCAGCGCCTGCGCCAACTGCAGCAGGAACTGGAGCGCCTGCAACGGCTGCATGAACAGCAGGGACAGCTGGAGCAGCAGCTGCTGCTGGCCAAGCAGGCCGCCGAAGCAGCGGTACTGGCCAAGGGCGAGTTCCTGGCCACCATGAGCCATGAAATCCGCACGCCGCTCAACGGCATCATCCCGATGCTCGACCTGATCGGGCGCGGCAGCCTGGAACCGGAGCAGCGGCAGATGCTCGGCACCGCGGTCACCAGCTCGCAACAGCTGCTGCGCATCGTCGATGACATCCTCGATCACTCGCGGTTGGAAGCCAATGCACTGGTGTTGGAGACCACCACCTTCAACCTGCGCGAACTGCTGGAAGGCGTGGTGCAGCTGATGCAGCGTGCGGCCGAGGCCAAGGGCCTGCGCATCGTGCTGGAGCTGGACCCTGCCGTGCGCTTGTCGGTTCGCGGCGATCCGGTGCGGCTGCGCCAGGTACTCGGCAACCTGCTGGCCAACGCGATCAAGTTCACCGCCCGCGGCCAGGTCACGCTGAAGGTGCGCCGGCTGGGGGAGACCGCGTTCCGGCACGAGCTGCGTCTGGAGGTCGTCGACACCGGCATCGGCATCGACCAGGAACAGCAGTCGCGCCTGTTCCAGTCCTTCAGCCAGGCCGACGCGTCCACCACGCGCATGTACGGCGGTACCGGCCTGGGGCTGGCGATCTGCCGCCGCATCATCGAGCTGATGCAGGGCCAGATCGGCGTGCATTCCGCGCCCGGCCAAGGCGCCACGTTCTGGTTCGAGATCCCGCTGTTGAAGGCGCTGGGAGACACCCGCAGCGGGCACGGCCCGGAACTGGGCAACCTGCTGCTGCTCAGCTGCGACCCCCTGCTGCAGCAGCGCGTGCAGCGCGTCGGCGCGCAGCATGGCCTGCAGGTGCAGGCCGTGCAGACGCTGGCGCTGGCACTGGAGGCCGTCCGCGCGAGGACCCGTGCACTGGCCTGGCTGGTGGTCGATGGACGCCTGCTGCGCAACGGCGATGCGTCCGTGCAGCGGGCGCTCGCCGAACGCGGTACCGAAGCACCCCAGGTGCTGTGGCTGCACCTGGGCAACGCACCCGCACGCAACGGCCAGCACTGGGTGGACGAACTGCAGGCCGACGCGGCACTGCACGCGGTACTGGTGCCGGCTGCAACGCGCTCGGCGCGGCCTGCGGCGCTGCTTGGCGATGCAACGCTGGCTCCCTCCACTGCGGGCACGCCCGACCGCCTGGACCTGCGGGTGCTGCTGGTGGAAGACAACATGGTCAACCTGATGGTGGCCGAGCGCGTGCTGGAGGTGATGGGCTGCACGGTGCGCACCGCGCACGATGGCCAACAGGCGCTGGGCGAACTGCACGCAGGGGGTATCGACGTGGTGCTGATGGACTGCCAGATGCCGGTGCTGGATGGCTACGCCGCCACCCGCCAATGGCGCGCGCAGGAAGCAACATCCACCCGCCCCCGGATGCCGATCATCGCCATGACCGCCAATGCCATGGCCGGTGACCGTGAGCGCTGCCTGCAGGCGGGCATGGATGACTATCTGTCCAAACCGGTTGAACTTTCGGCGTTGCGAAGCATGCTGAAGCGCTGGACCCTGGGCGCGCAGGACATCGGCAGCACCGAAGCGCGACACCCGTTGGTCGCAGCGGACGAGGATGCGGAGTCGTCGCAGGCCGCACTGGACCCGACCGTGCTGGATGAACTGTACGAGGTGATCGGGTCGAGCACGCAGGCGATCATCGACGCGTTCCTGCATGACACACCGATCGCGGTGCAGCAGCTGCAGGCGGCGGCGCAGGAAGACGATCAGGAAAAGCTGCGCGCGCTGGCGCACAGCCTGAAGTCATCCAGTGCGAATGTCGGCGCGATGGCCCTGTCTTCTGCTGCGCGGCGCATCGAACTTGAGGCGCGCAACGGCACGCTGCAGATGCCGGTAGTCGCCGCCGCGCGCGTGGTCGCCGAGTTCGCGCGTGCACGCATGGCACTGGCAGGCTGGCAGCGGCGGTAGTGCCGACCGTAGTGCCGACCTTGGTCGGCACCGCTGCCCCCGCTCAGTCTTCCAGCTTGCTGAGCAGGTATTTCGGCTCGCCAAGGCGACCGATCAGCTCCAGCTGGGTTTCCAGCCAGTCAATGTGCTCTTCTTCGGAATCCAGGATCTTGGTGAACAGCTGGCGGCTTACGTAGTCACCAACCGAATCGGCGTGGGCCACCGCTTCGCGCAGCACCTCGACCGCCTCGCTTTCCAGGGCGAGATCGCACTGCAGGATCTCCGACGGATTTTCGCCGATGCGCAGCTTGCCCAGCGCCTGGAAGTTCGGCAGTCCTTCGAGGAACAGGATGCGATCAGACAGCATGTCGGCATGCTTCATCTCTTCGATCGATTCCTTGTACTCGTGCTCGGCGAGTTCCTTGATGCCCCAGTTCTTCAGCATCTTGGCGTGCAGGAAGTACTGGTTGATCGCAGTCAGTTCGTTGTACAGCACCTTGTTGAGGTACTGGATGACTTTGGCGTCGCCTTTCATGGGGGTGCTCCTGCACGCTGAAAACGCAGGCACTGTATCGGCTTTGCGCCGGCGATGAAGGAACGCGAATCGTGCTCAGTTGCGCGTCGCCGCGCAGGCGCGCGCGGTCAGGCGGCCTGCAGGCTGCCGAGAACCGGCAGGGGCAGACCGTGCGTGTTGCGTGCCTTGGCCAGCAGGTCGCCGGCCATGTCCAGGCAGGACCCGCAGGTAGCACCGCAACCGGTCCGCATCGTCAGTTCGGCCACCGTCATGCAGCCATCCACCGCAGCTTCGCGGATCTGGTGGTCGGTGACTCCGTTGCAGATGCAGACGTACACGATGGCGGCCGGGGTTGGCAGGCCGATGCTGGCCTGCCGATATTCCACTTCAAACGCGAATGGTTGTCAATTGACAAGCTGAATCATTCTCGATGGAGTTCAGCCTGGGGCGATCATCAGGTGGGATCGCCCTGCACTTTTTTGGGCCAGTAACCGCGCTTGGTCGGACGCTTGCGCGGCCGATCGTGGCCTGCCGCATGCCCCGGCATCCAGGCTTCCTGCGCACCCGTCGGCATCTGCGTCACCCCGGCACCGGCCACGCCCCGCGCCATCGGTGCGAGGTGGCGCAACGCACGCGCATACACGCCGCGCTTGAACATCACCACGTGCTCGACCGGATACCAGAAATCGACCCAGCGCCAATTGTCGAATTCGGGGGTCTCGGTCAGGTCCAGCTGAACGTGCGACTCGTCACCGGTCAGGCGCAGCAGGAACCAGACCTGCTTCTGGCCGATGCACACCTGGCGCTCATTGCGGCGGATCGCGCGCGCAGGGAGCTTGTAACGCAGCCAACCGGGGGTAGCACCGAGCACTTCAACGTGTTCGGGCAGCAGGCCGGTCTCTTCCTGCAGTTCACGATACATGGCCTCGACGGGCGTCTCATCGGTGTTCATTCCGCCCTGTGGGAACTGCCAGCCATCCCGGCGCACTCGACGTGCCCAGAACACCTGACCGTCCTGGCGCATCAACACGATGCCGACGTTCGGTCGATAGCCGTCCGGATCGATCACGATGCGGACTCCTAGAAATCTACTGACAGGGACTATCCCATGCCGTCTGTCGGCCCACAAGCAGCACACAAAACTATTGACATGTTTCGTACACATGCCCAGAATAGCCGGCTCACACAAGGCTATGTAGCTCAGCCGGTTAGAGCACAGCACTCATAATGCTGGGGTCGGTGGTTCGAGTCCACCCATAGCCACCATGTCGAGGTTGGTTTTCGACTTGGAAAGTGAGACAATTGCTTCACCTATTTTGCCCCGTCGCCAAGCGGTAAGGCACCTGACTCTGACTCAGGCATTCGGTGGTTCGAATCCATCCGGGGCAGCCAAATACTAAAAAAGGCCTGATCTTTGATCAGGCCTTTTTTAGTATTTGGACGCGCATTTCACCTTATCCCCGCGCCGTTGGCGCGCCCCCTTGAACATTTTCGCCGCGCCTGCGGCGCCGCGGAAATGTCCGCGCATTCCACCTTATCCCCGCGCCGTTGGCGCGCCCCCTTGAACAACAAGGGGGCTCTACTCCGGATGGGGTCCCTGCGTGTCGAGCTTGCTCGACACGCAGGGTCAAAAACCCAAACAACGCGCAAACAAAAACCCGGCCGAAGCCGGGTTTTTGCTTTCCTCCCAGGAGGGCCACGAATGACCCCACCCCAGACGCGGCAAATCAGCGCTTGGAGAACTGGGTGGCGCGACGTGCCTTGTGCAGGCCGACCTTCTTACGCTCGACTTCACGGGCGTCACGGGTCATGAAGCCAGCCTTGCGCAGCTCGGACTTCAGGGTTTCGTCGTACTCGACCAGCGCGCGGGCGATGCCCAGGCGGATCGCACCGGCCTGGCCGGTGGTGCCGCCGCCAGCGGCGGTGACCAGGATGTCGAAGCTTTCGGTGTTCTTGGTCAGCTCGAGCGGCTGGCGCACGATCATGCGCGCAGTCTCACGACCGAAGAACTCGTCCAGCGGACGACCATTGACGGTGATCTTGCCAGAGCCCTTGCGCAGGAACACGCGGGCAGTGGAGGACTTGCGGCGGCCAGTGCCGTAGTTTTGAGTGATAGCCATGATTAGATATCCAGAACCTGCGGCTGCTGTGCGGCGTGCGGATGCTCAGTGCCTGCGTAGACCTTGAGCTTGCGGTACATCTGGCGACCCAGCGGACCCTTCGGCAGCATGCCCTTCACGGCGATCTCGATCACGCGCTCCGGGTGGCGCTCAAGCGCCTGGGCCAGCGATTCGGTCTTCAGGTTGCCGATGTAACCGGTGAAACGGTGATACATCTTGTCCTGCAGCTTCTTGCCGGTGACGACAATCTTTTCTGCATTGATGACGACCAGGTAGTCGCCGGTATCAACGTGCGGGGTGTAGACCGGCTTGTGCTTGCCACGCAGACGGCGGGCCAGCTCGGTGCAGAGACGGCCCAGGGTCTTGCCCTCGGCGTCAACGAGGTACCAGTCGCGCTGGACGGTCTCGTTCTTAGCGGTGAAAGTGCTCATGAAGAACTCTATGTAGGTCGTCGGGCTCATTGCGGCCAGGAGGGCCGGAACTCTGCCACGCGTTGTGAAGGTGAAACGCAAGAGGCGGGATTTTACCCAGCTTCGTCCCGCCGCGCAAGTTCACCCACGCCCATGGGTTGGCAGGGGCGCGCCGGGCGGCGAGAATCAAGGCTCCCCTGACGTCACCGGCCCCACCATGAGCGCGCTCCGCCAGACCACCCCGCTGGACCACCTGCTGACCGAGGCACAGCGTGCGTTGGACACGGTGTTCGGCAATCCGCCGGCAGAACGCCCCTACCCCGCCACCAACGCGGCCGAGCCCGGGATGAGCGCTGGCGAGCGGCGGCATGCGGCCGGCCTGATGCGGATCAACCATGTCGGCGAGGTCTGTGCACAGGGGCTGTACTTCGGCCAGGCGGCCGTCGCCCGGGATCCGGCAACCCGCGCCCACCTGCTGGAAGCGGCGCAGGAAGAAACCGACCACCTGGCCTGGTGTGCGATCCGGCTGGGCGAGCTGGACAGCCGCCCCAGCCGCTTCAATCCGGTCTGGTACGCCGGCAGCTATGCGATCGGCACGCTGGCCGGGCTGCGGGGTGACGGCTGGAACCTCGGCTTCGTGGTGGAGACCGAACGCCAGGTGGAAGCCCACCTGGACGAGCACCTTGAGACGCTGCCGCCAGCCGACCTGCGCAGCCGCGAAGTGATCAAGGTGATGAAGGAAGACGAAGCCCGGCATGCCGAGCACGCCGAGCAGGCCGGTGCGCGCCGCCTGCCGTTCCCGATTCCCGGCGCGATGGCGCTGGCATCGAAAGTGATGAAGACGATCGCCTACCGGTTGTGAGGCGGCGCCGGGCATGGCCTCGAAACCGGGGTCGGAACCGGGGTCAGAGTCCTTTCCTGCGGAAAAGGACTCTGACCCCTTTTTTATGAGCCGGTCAGGGCGTGGAAACCAGCTTCAGGCCGATCACACCGGCCACGATCAGCGCCACGCAGCCCAGCCGGGCCGGTGAAGCGCTGTCGTTGAACAGGAAGATGCCCAGCACCGCCACGCCCAGTGCGCCGATGCCGGTCCAGATGGCGTAGGCGGTACCCACCGGGATGGTCTTCATCGCCTGGCTCATCAGGAACAGGCTGATCAATGCGGCTACCACGGTGGCAACGGTCGGCAACGGCTTGCTGAAACCGTCGGAATATTTCATGCCGATGGCGAAGCCGATTTCAAAGATGCCGGCCAGCAGCAGATAGATCCAGGGCATGGGGGTACTCCTCAACTTTTTAAACGAAAACAAAACGGCCCGGTGTCTTCACACCGGGCCGTCGGTCGGTCGACTGCCGTGAAACGCTGATCTGCGCAGATCGGGGTTCCACGGGGCGGAACGTCCCGCCTTCATAAGCACGGCCCCGGAGGACCCTGCCGGTATCACTCGGACAGGTTGCGCCCGTGGAACAGTTCTTCGATTTCACGGCGCAGCAGCGCCTCGATCTTCATGCGTTCCTTGAAGGACAGGTTCTTGGCCTTCTCTTCGAACAGGTACTGGTCCAGGTCGAAGTCCTTCAGGTGCATCTTCGTGTGGAAGATGTTTTCCTGATAGACGTTGACGTCGAACATCTCGTAACGCGACTTGATGTTCTTGGCCAGGAAGTTCTGGATCGAGTTGATCTTGTGATCGATGTAATGCTTCTTGCCCTTCACGTCGCGGGTGAAGCCACGCACGCGGTAATCCATGATCACGATGTCCGATTCCAGACTCTCGATCAGGTAGTTCAGGGCCTTCAGCGGCGAAATGACGCCGCAGGTCGCCACATCGATGTCGGCGCGGAAGGTGGCGATACCTTCCTGCGGGTGCGTTTCCGGATAGGTGTGCACGGTGATGTGCGACTTGTCCATGTGCGCGACCACGGCATCGGAGATCAACTCCTTGCCGGCCTGCTTCTTGTCGATCACCGGTTCTTCGGAGATCAGGATCGTCACCGAGGCACCCTGCGGATCGTAATCCTGGCGCGCGATGTTGAGGATGTTCGCACCGATGATCTCGGCGACGTCCGTGAGAATCTGAGTCAGCCTGTCGGCGTTGTACTCTTCATCGATGTAGTCGATGTAACGCTGACGCTCCTCCTCGGTGCGGGCGTAACAGACGTCATAGATGTTGAAGCTCAGCGCCTTGGTGAGGTTGTTGAAACCTTGCAACCTCAGGCGAGGCAACGGCTTGACCACGGGCGGCGATCCTGTAAGAGCGGGGAAAGGATCAATTATGAGGCAATTGTTCCCCGAGGGGGGACCTGAACGGGCTGCCGTGAACGGCTAATTGTTTGCTCTTAACATTTGCGCTCCGCTAAGCTGCTCTCCACCCCGTGAATCCGTTCATGCGCAGAGGGAGCGCCACCATCGTGTCAACCGTGCGCCTTGCTACCAGTCCTTTGGCTTTGGACATCGCTACCATCGACCGCTTCCTGGCCCACAGCCACCGGCGTCGCTACCCTGCCCGAACCGATGTGTTCCGTCCCGGTGACCCGGCCGGGACCCTGTACTACGTGATCAGTGGGTCGGTTTCAATAATTGCTGAAGAGGACGAGGAGCGCGAGTTGGTGCTCGGCTACTTCGGCACCGGCGAGTTCGTTGGTGAAATGGGCCTGTTCGTGGAATCGGACCGCCGCGAGGTCATCCTGCGCACCCGGACCGCCTGCGAACTGGCCGAGATCAGCTACGAACGCCTGCACCAGCTGTTCCTGGGCCCGCTGTCCAACGATGCGCCGCGCCTGCTGTACGCGCTGGGCCAGCAGATATCCAAGCGCCTGCTCGATACCAGCCGCAAGGCCAGCCGCCTGGCCTTCCTGGACGTGACCGACCGGATCGTGCGCACCCTGCATGACCTGGCCGAAGAACCGGAGGCCATGACCCACCCGCAAGGCAGCCAGCTGCGGGTATCCCGGCAGGAACTGGCGCGGCTGGTCGGCTGCTCGCGCGAGATGGCCGGCCGGGTGCTGAAGAAGCTGCAGGTGGACGGCCTGCTGCATGCCCGTGGCAAGACCGTGGTGCTGTACGGCACGCGCTGAAGGTCTCTTGGCGGGTGACGTTGCCCTTGGTGGGTGACCCTGCCCCTGGTGGGTGACGACCGTTGGTCGTCACTGCGTCACCCCCGCCGTCACCTGCCGGTGCACGGCAGTCCTGCAGGATGATGTGATGGAGCTGAGCAGCGAGTTCTGGTGGTTCATCCTGATCGGCCTCGGCGCGCAGCTGGTCGACGGCGCGTTGGGCATGGCGTTCGGCCTGGTGTCGTCTTCGGTGCTGCTCAGCATGGGCCTGCCACCGGCACAGGTCAGCGCCAGCGTCCACACCGCCGAAGTCTTCACCACCGGCGCGTCGGGGGTTTCCCACCTGATGGCCGGCAACGTGGACCGCGGATTGTTCTTCCGCCTGGCCATACCCGGCGCGATCGGCGGGGCGGTCGGCGCATACGGACTCACCCAGCTGCCTGGCGACATCATCCGGCCATTGATTTATCTGTACCTGCTGGTGCTCGCCATCGTCATCCTGTTGCGCGCGGCCGGTCGGCTGATGCCCAAGGGCGACATCAAGCGCGTACCGCTGTTGGGTGCCATCGCAGGCTTCCTGGATGCCAGCGGCGGTGGCGGCTGGGGGCCGGTGGCCACCTCCACGCTGTTGGCACGCGGCGGCCAGGCGCGGACCACCATCGGCACCGTCAATGCAGCCGAATTCGTGGTCACGCTGACGGTCTCGGCGACCTTCCTGCTGTCGATGGGGCTGCAGCACCTGCAGATCGTCGCCGGCCTGCTGATCGGCGGCATGATGGCCGCCCCGTTGGCCGCAGTGCTGGTGAAGCGGGTCAAGGAACGCTGGGTGCTGGTCGCGGTAGGCGTGCTGGTGCTGGCGATCAGCCTGTACCAGATCGGCCACACCCTGTTCGGCCTGCTGCAGCGGTAGCGCCTAAGGCGGGGGCGGCAGCAATGTCGTGACGACCAACGGTCGTCACCCACCACAGCAGAAGCTGACGGCCAGCGGCCGTCACTACCGGACCCGCGGCCTCAGGCTTTTTCTCCGCCGCGGTCTTCGCAGCCCCAGTTGAGGATGCGCGTACCTTCGGGCAACACGCGACGGAAGAAGTCCACGCTGCCACGCTTGGGATTGACCACCACCGGTGCCTTGGCCGCCACCAGCAGCGGCAGGTCGGCGGTGCTGTCGGAGTAGGCCACATCGATGTTGCCGTAGCCACGCTCGCGCAGCATGCGCATCTTCTCTTCGTTGTGGCAGTGGCGGGTGGCGCCGACGGCGCCGAAGCGCGGCCCGACTTCGCTGCCGATCACCGGCACGTCCACGTGCGCGACGAAGGCCAGGATCGCCCGCGCCAACTCAGGCGGCGCGCCGGTGGCGACCACCACGCGGTCGCCCTTGGTACGGTGCGCGGCGAACACCTCCAGCGCCTGCGGCAGCAGTTTCGCGCGCAGTGTCGGTTCGTGCTTCAGCACATAGGCATCGATGACGCGGTTGAACTCGCGTGCGCGGTGCATGCCGAAGGTGGCGATCCAAACGTAGATCGAAATGCCGGCGCGGCGGGTGGGCAGCATCGCCACCAGCGGGCCGGCGATCGGCGTCACCAGCAGCGCAGCCAGCAACCGCAACGGATTGCGCTTGATCAGAGTGGCAAACAGATGGCTGCCGGAATCGCCGTCATACAGGGTGTGGTCGAAATCGAACACCACCAGCGGCGCATTGTCCTGCGGGGTTGGATAGATCGTGCTCATGCAGCGAAGAATAGCTGACGCAGGCCCTCGCCTGGCTCCTCCACCCGCATGAACGCTTCGCCCACCAGGAACGCGTTGATCCCGGCATCACGCATCAGGCCGACGTCCTGTGGCCCCAGGATGCCGCTTTCGGTCACCAGCAGGCGGTCCTTCGGCACCGCGCTGCGCATGTCCAGCGTGGTCTGCAGCGACACCTCGAAGGTGCGCAGGTTGCGGTTGTTGATGCCGATCATCGGCGCCGGCACCTGCAGCGCGCGCTCAAGCTCATCGATGTCGTGCACTTCCACCAGCACGTCCATGCCCAGGCTGATCGCCAGTTCGGACAATTCCGCCAGCTGGCTGTCTTCCAGCGCGGCGACGATCAACAGGATGCAGTCGGCGCCCAGCACGCGCGCTTCGACCACCTGGTACGGGTCGACCACGAAGTCCTTGCGCAGCACCGGCAGCGTGCAGGCTTCGCGTGCCTGCTGCAGGTAGGCATCGCTGCCCTGGAAGAAGTCCACGTCGGTCAGTACGGACAAGCAGCTGGCTCCGCCGAATTCATAGCTGACCGCGATATCGGCCGGATGGAAATCCGGACGGATCACGCCCTTGGAGGGACTGGCCTTCTTGACCTCGGCGATCACCGCCGGGTCGCCGTTGGCGATCGCTGCCTGCAACGCACGCACGAACCCGCGCACCGGCGGCGCATCGGCCAGCCGGGCCTGCAGCTGTTCCAGCGGCACGGCGGCGCGGCGCTGGGCCACTTCTTCGGCCTTGCGGGCCAGGATCGTCTGCAGGATGTCGCTCATGGTGTTCACACGAAAAAGGGGACGGAGGGAGTCAAGTCGGTTCCAGCGTTGCCGCCTCAGCCTGCCAGCACGCGGGTGATGTCGACGTACTGTTGCAGGCGCGCGCGGGCGCTGCCATCGGCGATCGCGGCGCGGGCACGCGCCAGGCCATCGGCGATGTCGCTGGCCACGTCGGCCACGTAAAGCGCCGCACCCGCGTTCAGCGCCACGATGTCCAGCGCCGGGCCGGGTTCGTTGTCCAGCACCGCACGCAGCATCGCGATGGACTGTTCCGGGCCGTCCACGCGCAGGTTGCGGCTGGCCGACATGGCGATGCCGAAGTCTTCCGGATGGATCTCGTACTCGCGGACCGTGCCGTCGCGCAGCTCACCGACCAGGGTGCCGGCACCGAGCGAGATCTCATCCATGTTGTCGCGGCCCCACACCACCATCGCGCGTTCGGTTCCCAGCTCGCGCAGCACGCGCGCCTGGATGCCGACCAGGTCCGGATGGAACACGCCCATCAGTACCGACGGTGCGCTGGCCGGGTTGGTCAGTGGGCCGAGGATGTTGAAGATGGTGCGCACGCCCATCTCGCGCCGCACCGGCGCCACGACCTTCATCGCCGGGTGGTGGATGGGCGCGAACATGAAGCCCACGCCGGTCTGTTCAATGGCCTGGGCCACCTGCGCCGGTTGCAGTTCGATCACCGCGCCCAGTGCTTCCACCGCATCGGCGCTGCCGGACTTGGACGACACGCTGCGGTTGCCGTGCTTGGCCACGCGCGCGCCCGCAGCGGCGGCCACGAACATCGAACAGGTGGAGATGTTGAAGGTGTGCGAGCCATCGCCGCCGGTGCCCACGATATCGACCATGTGGCGGGTATCGGTGACCGGCACCGGCAGCGCGAACTCGCGCATCACGGTCGCGGCGGCGGCGATCTCATCCACCGTTTCCTTCTTGACCCGCAGCCCGGTGAGGATCGCGGCGGTCATCATGGGCGACACATCGCCGCGCATGATCTGCCGCATCAGGTCGACCATCTCCTCGAAGAAGATCTCTCGGTGTTCGATGGTGCGTTGCAGGGCTTCCTGGGGGGAGAAGCGCATCGTTGGACTCCTGGGGTGGGCGTGCAGTTCAGCGCTGCAGGAAGTTGCGCAGCAGCGCGTGGCCGTGCTCGGTAAGGATGGATTCGGGATGGAACTGCACGCCTTCCACCGGATGTTCACGATGGCGCAGGCCCATGATCTCCTCCACCGAACCGTCTTCGTTCTCGGTCCAGGCGGTGACTTCCAGGCACGCCGGCAGCCGCGTCTTGTCCACCACCAGCGAGTGGTAGCGGGTGGCCTGGTAGCGATCCGGCAGGCCGGCGAACACGCCCTTGCCTTCATGGCGGATCGGCGAGGTCTTGCCGTGCATGATGTTGCCCGCACGGATCACCGTGCCGCCGTACACCTGGCCGATGCCCTGGTGGCCCAGGCAGACGCCGAGGATCGGCGTGGTCGGGCCCAGCCGCTGGATCAGTTCCAGCGAAATGCCGGCCTCGTTGGGCGTGCATGGGCCGGGCGAAATCACGATGCGTTCGGGCTTGTGCGCGGCGATCTCATCGACCGTCATCGCATCGTTGCGCACCACCTTGACCTCGGCACCCAGCGTCTGCAGGTACTGCACGAGGTTGTAGGTGAAGCTGTCGTAGTTGTCGATCATCCACAACATGGATCAGGTTCCAGACTGCGTAGGGAGACGGGCGCGCAGGACGCGCGCCAGGAAAGTGATGTGCGTTACAGGCCCTTGGCCGCCTGGGCGACCGCGCGGAACAGCGCGCGGCCCTTGTTCATCGTCTCGTCCCATTCCTTCTGCGGGTCCGAGTCGTAGACGATGCCGGCGCCGGCCTGCACGTGCAGGCGTCCGTCCTTGATCACCGCGGTGCGGATCGCAATGGCGGTGTCCGCATCGCCGTGCCAGCCGATGTAGCCGATGCTGCCGGCATACACGTTGCGTTTGATCGGCTCCAGTTCGCGGATCACTTCCAGCGCGCGGATCTTCGGCGCGCCACTGACCGTGCCGGCCGGGAACGTGGCGCGCAGCACGTCGGCATAGCTCAGGCCCGGCTGCAGCTGTCCGGTCACCTCGCTGACGATGTGCATCACATGGCTGTAGCGCTCGATCACGAACTGCTCGCCGACCTCCACCGTGCCGGCGCTGGAGACGCGGCCGGCATCGTTGCGGCCCAGGTCGATCAGCATCAGGTGTTCGGCGCGTTCCTTCGGGTCGGCCAGCAGCTCGGCTTCCAGCGCGTTGTCCTCTTCCACCGTGGCGCCGCGCGGCCGGGTACCGGCGATCGGCCGCACGGTGACGTGCCCCACCCCATCGGCGTCGTGCTGCAGGCGCACCAGGATCTCCGGCGAGGAGCCCACCACCTGCATGTCACCGACATCCAGGAAATACATGTACGGAGAAGGATTGAGCGCCCGCAGCGCGCGGTAGACATCCACCGGCCGCGCCTTGAAGGGTACGCTCAGGCGCTGGCTCAGCACCACCTGGAAGATGTCGCCGGAGCGGATGTAGTCCTTGCTGCGCTCCACCGCATCGATGAAGCCTTCGCGGGTGAAGCCGGAGATGAAGTCGCCCTCGTCCAGCACGTTACTGTGCAGCGGCGCGGGATAGCCGGCGCCGGGTGCACGCAGCTTGCCAGCCAGTGCATCCAGCCGCGCCTGCGCCTCGTCCCAGGCACCGGGCTGGCGCGGGTCGGCATGCACGATCAGGTACAGCCGGCCCTTCAGATTGTCGAACACCGCCAGCTCTTCGGAATGCATCAGCAGGATGTCCGGCGTGTCCAGCTCATCGCGCCCGGCCGGCGGCGCCAGGCGCGGTTCGATGTAGCCGATGCACTCGAAGCCGAACCAGCCGACCAGCCCGCCGGTGAAGCCGGGCAGTCCGTCCAGCTTGGGTACCGAATGCGCGCTGCGCAGCGACTCGACTTCGGCGAAGGGGTCGGCCACTTCGCGGGTTTCCACGACCTGGCCGTGTTCGGCGATGGTCAGGGTGTTCCCGCGGAAGGTGTACACGCGGCGCGCCGGCAGGCCGATGATGGAATAGCGCCCGAAGCGCTCGCCGCCTTCGACCGATTCGAACAGATAGGTGTGCGGCCCGTCGGCCAGCTTCAGGTAGACCGAGAGCGGCGTGTCCAGATCGGACAGCACTTCACGGACGACGGGGATGCGGGTGTGGCCTTCAGCGGCCTGCTGCTGGAACTGGGCGGGGGTGTTCAACACGACTTTCCTTCCGGGATACGGCGTTTTCTGGGCGGACGACGGCTACGGGCCACCATCGCCAGTTACGGCGTGCGGAAGAAACGGATCGCGGGGTCGTCAGGATGGACACCCGGGCACTGTACCGCATGGGCCGCCCCGGGCGGAAGCCGTCCACCGCGCCTGGCTGTGCCCCTCCCCTGGGCCGGGCCATGCGCAGGGCGGCCCGCTGGTAGTGACGACCGCTGGCCGTCAGCCTCTGCTCTGGTGGGTGACGACCGCTGGTCGTCACGCCTTGGCCGTTGCACTCGCCGAGCACGGCTCGGCGCTACCGTTCGCGTGCCCTGCTGCTCCTGTTCCCGCTGCTGTGGGGCGGTGACACTCCTCAACCTGCCGCAATCCGCGCGCTACGCATTACGCCATGGCAGCGCCGCCCTTTCCGGGACGGCGCCGCCGCTACGGCAATCGAGGTGCGTTTATCAGCGCTGGAACGGGCTGGCCTTGATCGGCTCACCCTTCTTATTGCAGGCGGGCGGGTTGGTCATGCCCATCGAGAGCAGGTTGCCCCCGTTGATGATGCAGACGAATTCCTTGCCGTCCGATGCTTTCAGATTGGCGTAGGTGTTGGTGCCTTCGGTGCGACGGCTGACAAGGGTCAACTGCGACGGCTCGTAGCCCAGGGCGCCGGCCGACTGCGATTTGATCTTGTCGTCATCCAGAACGTTCGTCTTCGCGGCGATCGTGCTGCAACCGGTCAATGCAACCAGCAGGGTGATCGAAGCCAATGAGATGACAGCTGATTTCACGGCATGTACTCCTTGTGAGTGAGTTATGAAGCTGACCGCAGGGACGTGCTGCGCGGGTCAAATCCAGTATGCCAGACCCATCAGCGTGTCGACCGGGACAGCAGCGGGCAATCCGCAGGCAGATGCATGCGCACGCGGCGCGGCACGCATTCGATGCGGAAATGCCGTGCTTCCACCGGCTCACCGTCCAGGTTGAGGGTCAGCGGTTTTTCGGCGCGGATCTCCACCCGGGTCAAACGGGTGCGGGTTGCGACATGCTCCAGCGCAGCCTCCTTGCCGCCGGTCACCAGTTGGCCCAGCATCGCGCCGACTTCGCCGGTCAGTTCGGGAATGATGGTGACGTCCAGCTGGCCATCATCGATGACCGCCTGGGGGCAAAGCGCCTGGCCACCACCGGCCTGGCGACCGTTGCCGATGCCCAGCGCGATGAAGCCGCCTTCCCAGTCGAAGCCGGGGCCGTGCACGCGCGCCAGGATCGGCTCGATGCGGCCCAGCTTGGAGATGCCGGTCAGCACGTAGGCCAGGCCACCCAGCACCTTCTTCAGGCCTTCATCGGTTTCCACGGTCACCTGCGTGCCGAAGCCACCGCTGGCGACATTGGCGCACCACCAGACCTTGCCATCGGCGTCGATACGCAACAGGTCGATGGCGCGGGGGGCCTGTGCGGTGATCAGCGCCAGCACCTCGGCGGGGCTTTCCGGGAAGCCCGCCGCCGTGGCGAAATCATTGGCGGTACCGAGCGGCAACAATGCAAGCGAGGGCAGCGCATCGGCAGGTTCGTCGCGGTGCGCCAGCGTTTCCGCCACCGCGCTCAGGGTGCCATCCCCGCCCCCGGCGATGATTACCTCCACCCCGTTGTCGATGGCTTCGGCCACGTAGCGCTCGGCATCGCCCGCCTCCCAGGTGACCCGCACTTCAAGGTCGATCCCGCGTTCGCGCCAGGCCGTGACCGCGTCGCGCACATCGACGTCCCCGGCGGATTTTCCGTTCAGGATCAAGCGCCAGCGCGAAAGGCTCATGGGGGGTTCCGGGGGTGGGGGCGGCACAGGCTAGCAGTCGTGCGTTCTTTGCCGGTGAATGTCATCGGCCTGTCACCGATAGCGCGGAACATGGGAGGCCATAGCAGGGAAGACGGATGGAGGCAGGATCAGCCTCCCACTATTTCAGCAGGGCCACGCCGGCAGCGGCGTGGTCTTTTTTTCAGGCGGCGGCGAAGGCGCGCAATGCATCGCCTTCCAGCCGGTACACCGTCCATTCGTCCTGTGGCCGCGCGCCGGCGGCGACGTAGAAATCGATCGCAGGCTGGTTCCAGTCCAGCACCGACCATTCGAAACGCCCGCAACCCTCGGCCACCGCCTGCCGGGCGATGTGCCTGAGCATTGCCTTGCCGGCGCCGGACCCCCGCTTGTCCGGGCTGATGTACAGGTCTTCCAGGTAGATGCCCTTGCGGCCCAGCCACGTGGAATAGTTATGGAAATACACCGCATAGCCGATCGCTTCACCGTCGGCTTCGCAGACCAGCGCCTGGGCACTGGCATCGGGCCCGAACAGGCTGGCGGCGATCCCCGCTTCGTCGGTCTGCACCGATGATTCGGCCTTCTCGTAGATCGCCAGTTCGCGGATGAAGCGCAGGATCAGGCCTGCATCGGCGACGGTGGCCGGACGGATGTTCATGGGCAGAAAAGGGGACGGAGGGAATTAAACGAGTTTAATTCCCTCCGTCCCCTTTTTTCTCATCGTGCCGCGGCGACGTTGGCGCGCATCGCGCTGATCACCTGCTGGTAATCCGGGGCGTTGAAGATCGCCGAGCCGGCCACGAAGGCGTCGGCGCCGGCCGCGGCGATCGCCCCGATGTTCTCGGCCTTCACCCCGCCGTCGATCTCCAGGCGGATGTCCTTGCCGCTGGCATCGATCTTCTGCCGCACCACGCGCAGCTTGTCCAGCGCGGACGGAATGAAGGCCTGCCCACCGAACCCCGGGTTCACCGACATCAGCAGCACCAGGTCCAGGTCGTCCAGCACCCAGTCCAGGATGTCCACCGGCGTGCCGGGGTTGAGCACCAGGCCCGGCTTGCAGCCCAGCGAGCGGATCAACTGGATGGTGCGGTGGGGGTGGCGGCTGGCCTCCGGATGGAAGCTGATATAGGTCGCGCCGGCCTCGGCGAAGTCCGGGATGATCCGGTCCACCGGCTCCACCATCAGGTGCACGTCGATCGGCGCGGTGACGCCGTGCTTGCGCAGCGCCTGGCAGACCAGCGGGCCGATGGTCAGGTTGGGCACGTAATGGTTGTCCATCACATCGAAATGGACCCAGTCCGCGCCGGCGGCGAGGACATTGTCGACCTCTTCGCCGAGACGGGCGAAGTCAGCCGACAGGATGGACGGGGCGATGATGCAGTTGGACATGGCCGGGGCCTTCGGAGCAGGAAGAAAGAGGGTCAGGACTCAGCGCTTGCGCAGGGTCTTGATGCGGTCGTAGGCGGCATTCACGCGGCGGCTCTTGGCCTCGGCCTGCCTGAGCAGTTCCGGCGCGGCGCCGACCAGCTTGTCGGGGTGGTATTGCGACATCAGCCGGCGGTAGGCCAGGTCGATCTCCGCCTCCGTGGCTGAAGACGTCAGGCCCAGCTCGCGATACGGGTTTTCCTTGTTCAGGCGGAACCAGTCGGCGTCGAACGCATGGCCGATCAGCAGGCCCAGCACCGCGCCAAACAGGGGATTGGGCCGGAACAGCAGGGCCCCGGCGATGAAACCCAGCAGTTTTCCGTACCAGCGCATGGCGCTCCGGGCAGATTTGGCCAATTGGCTTTCCATTTTACGTCACAGCCGCCCCGGACGGCTTTACACTAGGCCGCCCGCTGGCCGGCGGGCCCTCCGGGTCCCTGGGCAGCTCGTATCGACGAAGCCCCCAGGAGTGCCCGTGCCGACCACGTTGTTGCAATCCGATCTTCCCGGCCTGCCCTTGCGCCATCGTGGCAAGGTGCGTGACGTTTTCGATATTCCGCGCGAGCGCATGCCCGAAGGCACGCCGCCGGGGGACTACCTGCTGATGGTAGCCACCGATCGCCTGTCGGCCTTCGATGTGGTGCTGCCCGACCCGATCCCGGGCAAGGGCGAAATGCTCTGCCAGGTGTCCAACTTCTGGTTTGCCAAGACCGCGCACCTGATGCCCAACCACCTGACCGGCATCGACGTGGCCAGCGTGCTGCCCGACGGCGTGGACGCGGCGCTGTACGCCAAGCGCGCGGTGGTTACCAAGAAGCTGAAACCGGTACCGGTGGAAGCGATCGCCCGCGGTTACCTGATCGGCAGCGGCTGGAAGGATTACCAGCGCACCGGCAAGGTCAGCGGCATTGAACTGCCCGACGGCCTGCGCCAGGCCGAAAAACTGCCCGAGCCGATCTTCACCCCGTCCACCAAGGCCGCCGTCGGCGACCACGACGAGAACATCGATTTCGATGCGATGGTCAAGGCGGTCGGCGTGGACCTGGCCGAACGCGTGCGCGATGCCACCCTGCGCATCTATGCCTTCGCCGCTGATTACGCGCGTGAGCGCGGCATCATCCTGGCCGACACCAAGTTCGAGTTCGGCACCGATGAAGACGGCCGCCTGTACATCATGGACGAGATGCTGACCCCGGATTCTTCGCGCTACTGGCCGGCCGACGAGTACGAAGTGGGCAGCAGCCCGCCCAGTTACGACAAGCAGTTCGTGCGCGATTACCTGGAGACGCTGGACTGGGGCAAGACCGCACCGGGCCCGTCCATTCCAGCTGAAGTGATCGAGCGCACGCGTGCCAAGTACGCCGAAGCCCTGCAGCGACTGGCTGGCATCAGCGTCGACTGAGGGGGCGCCGGGCGCTGCCCGCCCTCCTCTGGAAAGCTCGCCGGCCATGTGCCGGCACGATCGGAGGCACCATGTCCAGCACCTCGCTTGCCCGCCCCGTAGACCGCTATTTCGCCAGCTATTCCGACGACCACCGCAACCCCACCAACCAGCGCATCCACGTGGTCGCGGTGCCGGCCATCCTGTGGTCGGTGGTGGCCCTGCTGTGGTGCCTGCCGCCGCTGATCACCTGGTTCCAGAACGGCATCTGGGCGGGCCTGGCGATGTTCGGGGCGTGGTGCTTCTACAACCGCCTGTCGCGCCCGTTGGGGCTGGGCATGCTGGCCGTGCTGTTCGTGATCGGCTGCACCTGCCGCCTGCTGGAAGCGGAAATAGGGCTGGGCAACCTGGCCCGCCTGGCCGGCGTGGTGTTCGTGCTGGCGTGGATCGCGCAGTTCCTCGGCCATAAGCTCGAAGGCCGCAGGCCCAGCTTCCTGACCGACCTCACCTACCTGCTGATCGGCCCGGCCTGGGTGCTGGCCAAGGTCTACCGCCGCCTCGATTGGCGTTACTGACCTTTATTCCCTGAACGAGCGGGCGGGCTGTTTTCGACGCCCGCGGCGGCGATGCGGGGTCCCCGTCCAGGCGCCGTCGGCGTGCACGACGCGCCACACCATCCCTTTGCAGCCCCTGCCGTACGGGCACCTTGGAGCTGCACGCGCCATTCGCGACAGATGCGGCAAAGTAGCAATGCCGGTCGAGTCAAGCCCTGCCGGCCCGGCATCGACAGGGGAAGAAAATGAATCAGCACACGTTCCCTGCAATTGGTGGCGTATTCGTGGGTATCGGCAGCAAATGTCGGCCTGTTAGACTGCATGACCTGCTCGTGAATCGCGTATTCCCTGCATGATCCCAAGCCTGATCCTGCTGCTCGCCCTGCCTTTCATCCTGGCCGTGGCGGTTGCCGCATTCTCACGAAGTTCCCGCCGCACGGCCGCCTGGTTAGCCGCGGCCGCGCCGTTGGCTGGCCTGGCCATCCTCGCCACGCTGACACCCGCCGTGCTGGATGGCGAGGTGCTGCGCAGCAGTGGCCAATGGCTGCCGCAGATCGGTCTGGACTTCACCCTGCGCCTGGATGGCCTGGCGTGGATGTTCGCCGGCATGGTGCTGGGCATCGGCTCATTGGTGGTGCTGTACGCCCACTACTACCTGAGCCCGCAGGACAACGCGCACCGCTTCTTCTGCTACCTGCTGCTGTTCATGGGCGCCATGCTGGGCATGGTGCTGTCCGGCAACCTGCTGTTGCTGATGATCTTCTGGGAGCTGACCAGCATCAGCTCGTTCCTGTTGATCGGCTTCTGGTCGCACCGCCAGGACGCCCGCGACGGCGCCCGCATGGCCCTGGTCATCACCGGCGGCGGCGGCCTGGCGCTGCTCGGCGGCGTGCTGCTGATCGGGCGCATCGTCGGCAGCTTCGACCTGGACGTGGTGCTGGCCGCCGGCGACCAGATCCGTGCCAGCGCGCTGTATCCGTATGCGTTGTTCCTGGTGCTGGCCGGCATCTTCACCAAGAGCGCGCAGTTCCCGTTCCACTTCTGGCTGCCACAGGCCATGGCCGCGCCCACCCCGGTGTCGGCCTACCTGCACTCGGCCACCATGGTGAAGGCCGGTGTGTTCCTGTTGGCCCGCCTGCACCCCGCGCTGGCCGGCACTGACCTGTTCTTCTACACGGTCAGCGGCATCGGTGCGCTGACCCTGCTGGTCGGGGCCTGGAACGCGATCTTCCAGCACGACCTGAAGGGCCTGCTGGCGTATTCCACGATCTCCCACCTGGGCCTGATCACCATGCTGTTCGGCCTGTCCAAGCCGATGGCGGTGGTGGCCGGTGTGTTCCATATCCTCAACCACGCCACGTTCAAGGCGTCGTTGTTCATGGCCGCCGGCATCATCGACCATGAAACCGGCACGCGTGACATGCGCAAGCTGGGCGGCCTGCGGCGGCTGATGCCGTTCACCAGTGCGCTGGCGATCATCGCCTCGCTGGCGATGGCTGGCATTCCGCTGCTCAACGGCTTCCTGTCCAAGGAAATGCTGTTCGCCGAGGCCCTCGATGCAGGCGGTCCGGCGCTGATGCAGATGGCCATGTCGATCGCCGCGTTGCTGGCCGGCGTCTTCGGCGTGGCCTACAGCCTGCGCTTCGTGCACGACACCTTCTTCGGCAAGGGCCCGCATGACCTGGACCGCATGCCGCACGAACCGCCGCGCTGGATGAAGGTGCCGGTGGAGATCCTGGTGGTGATCTGCGTGGCCGTGGGCATCGCCCCGGCGCTGACCATCGCCCCGGTGCTGCATGCCGGTGCGGCCTCCATCCTCGGCGCGCAGATGCCCGAATACAGCCTCTCCATCTGGCACGGCTTCAACCTGCCGCTGGCGATGAGCGCGGCCGGCGTGCTGGGCGGCGTGGTGCTGTATTTCGGCCTGCGCCGGCTGATCGACCTGTATGCGGTGCGCAACACCACGCCGGGCCGCGACGCCTTCCATCTGCAGCTGGACCTGCTTTCCGCGCTGGCGCAGAAACTGACCGGCGCCATCGCCAACGGCAGCCTGCAGCGCATGCTGCTCGGCCTGGTGGTGGTGGCGGTGGTGGCCGCCGCAGCGCCCTGGCTGGCCGCCCCGGCGTGGCCGAACTGGCCCTCTCCGCAGCCGATGCCGCTGCTGGGCTGGGCGTTGTGGGCGGTGATGATGGCCTGCGCCATGGCCACCCTGCGCATGTACAAGCAGCGCCTGCTGGCGGTGCTGCTGGTGGGTGGGGTGGGCCTGATGGTGGCGATGACCTTCGTGTTCCTGTCCGCACCGGACCTGGCGCTGACCCAGCTGCTGGTGGAGATGGTCACCCTGGTGCTGATGCTGCTGGGCATGAATTACCTGCCCGCCCAGTCGGTGACCGAGCGCTCCAAGCTGCGCAGATACCGCGATGCCGCGATCGCGCTGGTCGCCGGCGTCGGACTGGCCGCGCTGGCCTACACCGCGATGACCCTGCCCCCGAACACGATGGCCGGCGAGATGCTTGCCCGTTCCCTGCCGGAGGCCTACGGCAGCAACGTGGTCAACGTCATCCTGGTCGACTTCCGCGGCTTCGATACTTTCGGCGAGATCACCGTGTTCGGCATCGCCGCGCTGGTGGTGCATGCGATGCTGCGGCGCTCGCGCATGGCGCCGGAGCAGATCATGCCGGGCCCGCCGATCAAACTGCCGGTGCCGGCCGACCTGGCGCAGATCATGTTCCCGCTGACCCTGACCGTGTCGATCTTCATGTTCCTGCGCGGCCACAACTCGCCGGGCGGCGGCTTCATCGCCGGCCTCATCCTGGCCGTACCGCTGTTGATCCAGTACGTCATCCAGGGCACCGCCTCGGTCGAGTCGCGCTTCGGCTTCGATTACGTCCGCTGCATCGGTATAGGCCTCCTGATCGCCGTGGCCAGTGGCTCGGCTTCGATGCTGTTCGGCGTACCGTTCCTGACCAGCGGCCACCTGGACCTGCACCTGCCGATCATCGGCGAAGTGCCGCTGGCCAGTGCGATCGGTTTCGATACCGGCGTCTACCTGGTGGTGTTTGGCGGGGCGATGTTGATGCTGTCGATGATGGGCACGATCAAGCCGTCGCGGACACGGACCGCGCGTCGCGGCGAGATCGATCCGCAGAAGCGTTCGGCACTGACCGGGGAGATGCACTGATGGAACTGGCCATTGCAAGCGCCATCGGCGTGCTGACCATGCTCGGCGTGTACCTGCTGCTGCGCGCGCGCAGCTTCGATGTGATCCTGGGCATGACCTTCCTTTCCTATGCCACCAACCTGCTGATCTTTGCCGGCGGACGACTGGTCGCCGGCAGGCCGCCGGTGCTGAAGGAAGGCCTGGACGCGAACCTGGGCAACTACACCGACCCGCTGCCGCAGGCGCTGGTGCTCACCGCCATCGTGATCGCCTTCGCCATGACCGCGGTCACCATCGTGCTGGCCATCCGCAGCCGCAGTGACAACCACAGCGACCACGTCGACGCGCACGAGCCCGACGACGATGCTCCGCGGCGCCGTGACGAGGACCACGCATGAACCATCTGGTGATCCTGCCGATCCTGGTCCCGCTGCTCGGCGCATCGCTGTCGCTGTTCGTTGAACATCGCCGCTACGGGCCGCGTGTGCAGCGTGCGGTGTCGTGGACGGCGATGGCCGCGCTGTTCACTTCGGTTCTGCTGCTGTTCGCACGCACTGCCGATGGCACGGCGATGGTCTACCTGCTCGGCGACTGGCCGGCGCGGCTGGGCATCGCGCTGGTGGCCGACCGCCTTTCTGCCTGGATGCTGCTGACCACCGTGCTGCTGGCGATCGGCTGCCTGATGCATGCCTGTTCCGGCTGGGACCGGCGCGCCCCACATTTTCATGCCTTGTTCCAGTTCCAGCTGGTCGGCCTGAACGGTGCGTTCCTTACCGGCGACATCTTCAACCTGTTCGTGTTCTTCGAAGTGATGCTGATCGCTTCGTATGGCCTGCTGCTCAGCGGCGGGCGTGGCCTGCGCATGCGCATCGGCCTGCATTACGTCGTGTTCAACGTGACCGCCTCCACCCTGTTCCTGATCGCGCTGGGGCTGCTGTACGCCTCGCTGGGATCGTTGAACATGGCCGAACTGTCCCAGCGCATCGCCGAAGTACCGCCCTCGCACCTGGTGCTGGTCAAGTCGACCATGGGCCTGCTGCTGCTGGTCTTCTGCGCGAAGGCGGCGCTGATGCCGCTGTACCTGTGGCTGCCCGAATCCTATGCGCGCGCACCGGCGGCAGTGGCTGCGCTGTTCGCCATCATGACCAAGGTCGGCCTGTACGCCGTGCTGCGCATCCAGAGCCTGTGGTTCGGTGATGAGGCCGGTGCCATGGCCGGGTATGGCCGCGATTGGCTGTTGTGGGCCGGAATCGCCACGCTGGTGCTGGGCGGGCTGGGCGTGCTTGCCGCCGTCCGCCTGCGGGTGCTGATCTCGTACCTGGTGGTGGTGTCGGCCGCCACCTTGTTCATCGCCTTCTCGGTCGGCAACCAGCAGGTGCTGGCAGCCGGCCTGTACTACCTGCCGCACAGCACCTTCGTGGCGGCCGCCTTGTTCCTGATCGCCGACCTGATCCGCCGTCGTCGCGGCGGTGCCAGCGACCGCAAGGAAGTCATCGCGCCGATGCCGGGCAAGCAGACACCGGCGGTGCTGTTCCTGATCGCCGCCATTTCGATCGCCGGTCTGCCGCCGCTGTCCGGGTTCCTGGCCAAGGCCGCGCTGCTGCAGGGCATGCCGCCACAGCTGACCGCACCGGTGTGGACGGCGGTGCTGGGCAGCAGCCTGCTGGTCATCATGGGGCTGGCGCGGGGTGGCATCCGGCTGTTCTGGCGCGTGCCGCATGCCGAACCCGATGGTCCCCGGCCGCGCAAGGCGCCCACGCGCCGGGTGGAACTGCTGGCCGCCTGCCTGCTCCTTCTGTACGGAATCGGCATGACCGTCTTCGCGGCCCCGCTGATGCGCCACGCCGATGCCATCGCCAGTGACCTGTTGCAGCCCTCCGGTTATGTCGACCAGGTGCGTGGCGAACAGCCGGAGATCCGTCACCCATGAACCAGAAACGCCCCCTGCTGCGCCGGATCTTTCCCTCGCTGCCGCTCACCGTCATGGTCATCGTGTTCTGGCTGCTGATGTCGGACAGCTTCAGCGTTGGCCTGCTCGCACTGGGCCTGCTGCTGGGCCTGGTGGTGCCACTGTTCGCCGCGCGCCTGGACCGTGAGTTCGCCCGCATCGGTACGCTGCGGCCGGTACCGAAACTGCTGATGACCACCCTGTGGGACATCCTGGTATCCAACATCGAAGTGGCCGGACAGGTGCTGGGCAAGGAAAGCAGGATCCATCCGGGCTTCGTCTGGATTCCGCTGGACATCGCCAATGTGCACGGCATCGCTGCGCTGACCAGCATGATCACACTGACACCGGGCACCGTGTCGGCTGCACTGAGCGATGACCGCAAGTACCTGCTGGTCCACGTACTGAACCTGGACGATGAGCAGCACCTGATCACCGAAATCAAACGTCGCTACGAGGCCCCGCTGATGGAGATCTTCCCATGACCGGATTCGATGTCATCCAGAACACCCTGGTGGTGTGCATGCACGTAGTCGGGCTGGCCATGCTGCTGTCGACCTGGCGCCTGCTGCGCGGCCCCACCGTGCCTGATCGCATCCTCGCGCTGGACACCCTGTCGGTGACCGCCATCGCGCAGTTGATGCTGTTCGGCATGTACCTCAATTCGGCGATCTACTTCGAGGCCGCGCTGATCATCGCCATGCTCGGCTTCGGCAGCACCGTGGTGCTGAGCAAGTTCGTGCTGCGCCGGGATATCGTCGAATGATCACCGCCATCCAGATCGTGCTGTCGGTGGTGCTGCTGTTCGGCTGCTTCTTCATCCTGGTGGGTGCGCTGGGCCTGGTGAAGCTGTCCACCTTCTTCAAGCGCCTGCACGCCCCGACCAAGGCCAGCACGCTGGGCGTCGGCTGCGTGCTGGTGTCCTCGGTGGCTTACCACATCTTCCTCGGCCAGGACCCGCAGCCGCGCGAACTGCTGATCACCATCTTCCTGTTCATCACCGCACCGATCAGCGCGCACCTGATGGCCAAGGCGGCGCTGTCGCTGCTGATGGAAACGCGCCCCACGCTGCCGGGCAACGAACGCGCCGAAGAAGAACAGTTGCCGCCGCCGGAGCCGGTACGCGAGAAGGTCGTGGAAGCGACTGACGATGTGTATACCTCCAACGAGAGCAAGCGATAACAGGCCCGTAGCGTCGAGCTTGCTCGACGAGCCGAGCGGGATGAGTGTCGAGCAAGCTCGACACTACGTGGCTCAGGCCACCAACAGTGCCAGCTCCAACCCCACCCACGCCACGAATGCGCCCAGCAGCACACCGCCTTCTGCGCGGCTGATGCGCAGGTCACCGCGCAGTATCGGGTACAGCACCAGCGCGAAGGCCAGCACGGCCGGCAGTTCAAGCCGCACGAACGAAGCCGGCAGTGCCAGCGGCTGCACCAGCGCCATCACGCCGATCACCAGCAGCAGGTTGACCACACTGGAACCCAGCACGTGGCCCACCACCATGTCGCCCTGCCCGCGCCGCGCGGCCATCACCGCAGCGGCGACTTCAGGCAGCGCAGTGCCGATCGCCACCGGCAACAGGCCGACCAGCAATGGCGTCCAGCCGAGCGCAGCGCCGAAGTCCGCAGCGGCGCCCACCACCAGCCGGGCGCCCCAGTACAACGTCAATGCGGCGATCGCCAAGCGCACCAGGTTCAAGGCCAATCCCGGGCGTGATACCGCCGCGTCGGCGATCAGCGCCTGTACCTGCGGCGCCTCATGCCGGCCACGGCGCAGCAGCAGTACGAAGAACAGGACGAAGGCCGCCAACAGCACGCCGCCTTCCCAGCGCAGCAGTTGTCCATCCAGGCCGAATACGATCAGCAGCAGCGCGGCCGCCAGCACGCCGAACCAGCTCGCCACGATCACCCGCGCGCGCATCAGCAGAGGGACGGCGAGTGCGGCCAGCGCGAGGGTCAAGCCCAGGTTGGCCAGCGTGCTGCCCACCGCATTGCCGAGCGCAAGCTCGGGCTGGCCAACGGCCAGCGCGCGTGCATTGACTGCCAGCTCCGGCACGGACGTCGCCACGCCCAGCAGCAACAGGCCAGCGGTGAAGGGCGATGCGCCGAAACGTTGGGCCAGCCCGGAAGCGGCCTTGACGACGGTGTCGCCGCCAAGACCCAGCAGGATGATGCCCAGCACGAACCAGGCGATGGCGAGGGCGATCATCAGGCAGTCCTTGAGCGGGAGTCACGGCGATTCTACGGTGGATCCCCGTGTCCCGGTGGGTCACGCCGCGCCTCTGGTGGGTGAGGCCCCGCCTCTGGTGGGTGGGGCTCCCCCTCTGGTGGGTGACGACCGTTGGTCGTCACAGGGTCACCTCACCCCTCACCCCTCAACCACACCCTTCCACATAATCCACCTGCGGCGGCAGGCCCACCCGCCACGCGCTGACCTTGCCGTCGGCGCCAAGCGCGAAATCGATGATGCCGTGCCCTTCCTGCTCCGGACGCACGCGCAGGTGCTGGGCCTGCGGATCGTATTTGTCAGGGCCCAGATCGGCGCGTTCGGGATACAGCTGCTGCAGCTCACCCAGGCTCATGCCCACGCGACCGCCGCCGGGGGCGACAATGCCCGGGCCGCGCACGTCGTAGCGCACCAGCCTGTTGCCTTCGATCATCAGCAACGGGCCTTCGGCCGACTCCTTCTGCGGGCGGATGTAATGGCATTCATCGTTCGGTACGTCGCCCTGCAACGGTGCACCGAATCGAGCGCGGACATCGTCCAGGCTCGCTCCCAGGTCCACCGCGCCGAAGCCGTCCAGGCGCGCCGGGCTGTCACGCCGCGGATCGATCGGCGAGGCGTTGTTCAGGTCGGGATCGGCGGAGAGGTCGGCGTCCTTGGCTGGGTTGGTGGCCGCTTCGGTCATCGGCGAGGTCGCCTCCGGGCTCGATTCCGGGCCCTGGCTGCAGGCGGCAAGGGACAGGGCCAGCAGGCCGGCTACGGGGAAGGCTTTCATCGGGACATCTCCTGGAAGGCTGTGCGCGAACGCTACCGCGCCGGATGTGCACGCGCCGCATTGTCATCAGGGTTTCACGGCGGACATTCAGGCTCGGCCTGCACCGCCTTCTCTGCAGCCGCCCATGCTCCCGCGCAAGACCGACCAAGCCCGAACCGCGCTGCAGGCCCACCGCGCCCCGCTGGACATGCGCCAGCGCCGCCTGCTGATCCTCTGCGACGGCCAACGTGACCTCGCAGCGTTGACCACGATGATCGGTGCGGATGCCCCGGCGATGGTGATCCAGCTGGTCCAGGCCGGCTATCTGGTGACCACACCGGAGGTGCTGGAGGCGTCAGCTCCCACGCCGATAGCGCCTGCCCGCCCGGTCTCACCGATGTCGGCGCCATCGCCGGCAGCTGCCCCGACCGCGCCATCCGCTGAACGCCGGCGTTCGATGGCCGCCGCGCGCATCTACCTGCTGGGCATCCTGGAAATGCAGCGCCACCCGCAGGCCGCCGCGCTGCTGCGCGAACTGCAGCAGGCGCGCCAGGAAGGCGACGTGGTGGACGCCATGCAGGGCGCCCTCGACGCCCTCCCCGGCCTGACCTCGGCCGGCTACGCAGAACGCGTCCACGGCCGGCTGCTGGAAGTCATCCCGCATGAACACCTCAACACGTTCAAAAAGGGGACGGAGGGAGTTAAGTCACTTCCGGCAGTGCCGGAAACGACTTAACTCCCTCCGTCCCCTTTTTATCAGCGGAAGTTGTTGCGCAGGCCGTTCCAGCATTGCTGGTAGTCGCCCTGGCGATGGGCGGCCGACAGGGCCTGCGCGGTCGGGCGGATCACGCCGCGCGTTTCGAACATGAACGCCATGGTGTCCTTGATCACGTCCGGGCGGGACAGGTCGGCCGCCGATGCCTTGTCGAAGGTCGGCGCATCCGGACCGTGGCCGCTCATGCAGTTGTGCAGCGACGCACCGCCAGGCACGAAGCCTTCGGCTTTCGCATCGTAGGCCCCGTGCACCAGGCCCATGAACTCGCTGGCGATGTTGCGGTGGAACCACGGCGGGCGGAACGTGTGCTGGGCCACCAGCCAACGCGGCGGGAAGATGGCGAAATCCATGTTGCTGGTGCCGGCGGTATCGCTCGGCGAATGCAGCACCAGGAAGATCGACGGATCCGGGTGGTCGAAGCTGATCGAACCGATCGTGTTGAAGCGGCGCAGGTCGTAGCGGTACGGCGCGTAGTTGCCGTGCCAGGCCACCACGTCCAGCGGTGAATGGTCGATGCGCGCCCGCCACAGCTGGCCGTCGAACTTCGCCACCAGCTCGAACTCGCCGTCGAGGTCTTCGAACGCCGCATGCGGGGTTTCGAAATCGCGCGGATTGGCCAGTCCATTGGAGCCGATCGGCCCCAGGTCGGGCAGCTTCAGCAGTGCACCGAAGTTCTCGCAGACATAGCCGCGCGCCTGCCCGTCCGGCAATTCAACGCGGAAACGCACGCCGCGCGGGATCACCGCGATCTGCTGCGGCTCGACCTCGACCACGCCCATTTCGGTGAGCAGGCGCAGGCGTCCCAGCTGCGGGACGATCAACAGCTCGCCGTCGGCGTTGTAGAAATAACGCCCCTGCATGTCACGGTTGGCGGCGTACAGGTGGATGGCCACACCGGCATGCGCATCCGGGCCGCCGTTGCCGCCCATCGTGTACAGGCCTTCGACGAAATCAGTCGGTGCCTCGGGCAGCGGCAGCGGGCTCCAGCGCAGCTGGTTCGGCGCCGCCGGCAGCCCGTGGAAGCGGCCCTGCAGGCGATCCTGCGCGAACGCGGTGAACTCGCCATGGGTTACCGCCGGGCGGATCCGGTACAGCCAGCTGCGGCGGTTGCTGCCGCGCGGAGCGGTGAATGCGGTCCCGGACAATTGTTCGGCATACAGCCCGTGGGCCACGGTCTGCGGCGCGTTCTGCCCGATCGGCAGCGCACCGGCCCGCGCTTCGCTGGCGAACTCGTTGCCGAACCCGGTCTGGTAGCCGCGTGCTTCGATGGTGCTGGTCATGTCTGGCATCCCGTCATGTGCCGGCGCGTTGCCGGCACCTACCTTACCCGAGCGATATGCCGCTTACAGTACGCCGCGGCGCATCTGGTCGCGCTCGATGCTCTCGAACAGCGCGGTGAAGTTGCCTTCGCCGAAGCCCTCGTTGCCCTTGCGCTGGATGATCTCGAAGAAGATCGGACCGATGCAGTTCAGGGTGAAGATCTGCAGCAGCTTGCGCTGGTGGGTTTCCGGATCGGCATCGATCAGGATCTTGTTGCGGGCCAGTCGCGCCACGTCCTCGCCATGCCCCGGAACGCGCTGGTCGATCACGTCGAAGTAGGTTTCCGGCGTGTCCAGGAACTGCACGCCCTGCTCGCGCATGGCTTCCACGGTCTCGTAGATGTTCTCGGTGAAGCAGGCGATGTGCTGGATGCCTTCGCCCTTGTAGGCGTCCAGGTATTCGTTGATCTGGCTCTTCGGATCGGACGATTCATTGAGCGGAATACGCACGATGCCGTCCGGGGCGGTCATCGCCTTGGACACCAGGCCGGTCTTCAGGCCCTTGATGTCGAAGTAGCGGATCTCGCGGAAGTTGAACAGCCGCTCGTAATAGTCCGACCACTGCTGCATGTTGCCGAAGTACAGGTTGTGGGTCAGGTGGTCGATGAAGGTCAGGCCGAAGCCCTTCGGTGCCTGGTCGGCGCCCTCGATGGCTTCGTAGTCATCGCCGTAGATGCTGCCGGCGTCGCCGTAGCGGTCCACCAGGTACAGCATGCAGTCGCCGATGCCCTTGATCACTGGCGCATCCACCGCCTTGGAGTCCGGCTTGAAGTCGACCGGCTCGGCGCCATTGCCCAGCGCGGTCTGGTAGACCTCGGCACCGGGCTTCTGGAAGCGGATGGCGAAACCGCAGGCGCACGGACCGTGCTTTTCAGCGAAGTCGGCGGCGAACGAATCCGGGTCTTCGTTGACCAGGAAGTTGACGCCACCCTGCCGGTATACGGTGATCGGGCGGGTGGTGTGCTTCAGCACGGCGGTGAATCCCATGCTGCGGAAGTAGGCATGCAGCTCCTGGCCGCGCCCGGCGGGGGCGGCGAATTCGACGAACTCGAAGCCGTCGATGCCCATCGGGTTTTCGAACGTGGTCACCTGCATGCCCGGATTGGGATGCGAGGCGGTCTGGACGGTGGTATTCATGGCATAAGGCTCCGAATCTTTTCCGCATCAAACCAGGTGCGGGCGACAGAGGGACCCGCGACAATGCAGGGCCAGTACATCCCCTTTATAGTTACACCTGAAACCACCAGCAAGGTGCACCGCAGCATGAGCCCACCCGATCCCGCTTCCACCAGCGTGCGTGCCTCGCACGTCCTGCTCGACCTGGAACAGTTCCTGCCCTACCGGCTGAGCGTGCTCTCCAACCGGGTCAGTGGCAACATCGCCAAACTGTACGGTGACCGCTACGGCCTGGCGATTCCGGAGTGGCGGGTGATCACCATCCTGGCGCTGTACCCCGGCTCGTCGGCCAGCGAAGTGTCCGAACGCACGGCGATGGACAAGGTCGCGGTCAGCCGCGCGGTGGCGCGCCTGCTGGAACGCGGTTTCATCAAGCGCGAAACCCATGGCGATGACCGCCGCCGCTCGGTGCTGGCGCTGTCGGCGGCCGGCTTCGAGGTGTACGAGACCATCGCCCCGCTGGTCATCGAGACCACCCGCAAGCTGATGTCCGTGCTGAGCGAAGACGAGGAACAGCTGCTGGAAAAGCTGATCCTGCGCCTGGCCGGTGAGGGCCTGCAGCGGATGGCCGAATAAGAACGGGCGTCGGGTAGAGCCGACTCCGTCGGCCTGCCCTGGACACCGGCCAGAGCCGATCCTCAGCTCAGGTGCTTGCGCCGGGCGTAGACCCAGGGCGCGGCCAGCGCGCCGATGGCACCGGCGGCGAAGCCCAGCGAGGCCGCCACCGTGGCCGCTTCGATCGCCCCCGGCAGCGCCAGGGCAGCGGTCACCAGCAGCAGCGAGGGCAGGCCGACGAAGATGGCCAGGAAGAACGGCCAGCGCGGCACCCAGGTGCCCAGCTGCAGCAGGCTGACCGGCTGCCAGATGTCCCCGTTGGCGTCCTCGGCGATCTTGCGCACCACCACCGGCAGGCTGATTTCCGGCAGCGCGCGGCCCTGCCGAGCAGTGGCCAGCTCGCGCGCCACCGCCTCGATGGCGGGATAGCTGGACGGCCACGGCTGCGGCGGCCTCACTCCGTAGGCGACCAGCAGCGGCACGCTCAGCCAGGGCGTCGGCAGCGGTCGCAGTCGGCGGCGTCCGTGTACACACCAGACCTCGCGCTGGCCATGCGCGGTGACCTCGTACAGGGCCAGTTCTTCGGGCGGCGGGTAGCCGAGCATGGTGGTCCGCGCGGCCAGCGTGTCCACGCCCATCGCGCGCAGGAAGCCCGGACGGCTGCGTCCTTCCTGCATCCACGCCAAGCCCAACGCGCCGAGCAGCAGGGCGTCGGCATGGTCGCGGCTGCCGACCGTCGCGCGATCATCGCTGGCCAGCAACCAGGCCAGCGACTGCGGCTCGGCGACATCGGCCACCGACCAGCGCCCGCTGTCGCCCAGCACATGCCGCAACGGCAGGCGCATCGGCGCGGTTTCGCCCCGTTCGGCGGCCTGCAGGAACGGCAGCACGCCCTGCACGAATGCCGCCACGTCCACCGCCCGTCCGCCCTGCCCCAGCCATTCCAACGGCAGCAGGCCGGCCAGTTTCGGGTCACGGGCGAGCAGGTCCAGGCGTTCTTTCTGTTCGACCAGCTTCTGCACCGCAGCGGCCAATGCGGGGTTGTCCGGCAGCGCCACCACGGGCAGCTTGTGCGTGCCGGGCGGTATCGCCACCGCAGCCACCGCAGCGCCATCGTCCATCAGCACATCCACCGCAGGCAGTGCCACGGTGTCGGCAGGGGGATGGTCGATCAGCTCGCTGTGCATCGGACGCTCCAGGTCGTGCGCCACGGTCAGCGTGGCGTCGGTACCTTGGCGTTAGCGGCCGCAGCGTGGCGGAATTGAGCGCTGCGGCCTGGCATCGCGCCTCAGCGCGGCGCCCATTCCTTCATGAAGGCGAGGAACTTCGCGCGGTCGTAGCTCTTGCCCTGCTCCAGCTCACCGGTGAACTGCGAATGCAGCAGGCCTCCCTCGGCGTCCAGCACGAACAGGTGCGGGTAGCCCTTCACTTCCGGGAACTGCGACAGGAACGCCTTGTTCTCGTTGTCTTCGCTGTAATTGACCTTCATCCACACGTAGTTCGCGTCACGCAGGCGGCGCACTTCGGCATCGCCTTCGACGAATTTGTCCAGGATGTGGCACCACGGGCACCACTCACCGCCCACGTCCAGGATGATGCGCTTGTTGCCTCGCTGCGCCTCCACTTTGGCTGTTTCCAGGTCGGCGGCCGGGTCGCGGGACGGATCGAACGAGGCGTTGAGCGCGGCGATGGCCGCGATGTCCGCGGCCGCCGGGGTGTTGCCGGAGGCCACCGGCACGCTGGGATCAGCGGCCGGTGCCTCGGTGGGACGCGTATCCAGCGGCTGCGCAGGCGCCTTGGCGGACTCGGAACCGGGTTGCGAGCACGCTGCCAGTGCAGCGGCCAGAACCCCCATGGACATCCAACCTGCGGTCTTGCGCATTCGCTCTTCCTCTTACTTGACGCCGTGCATCAGCTTGTTGATCAGCGGCGCCAGCAGGAACAGGATCACACCCGAACCGATCAACGCCCAGAAGCCGAAGGTATACCCTTTCAGCGCCGATTCCACGGTCATGCCGCCTTCACCGCTGACCACGCCGGCGAAGATGCCCGACAGGTTGTTGCCGATGCCGGTGGACAGGAACCAGCCACCCATGCCGAAGCCGACCAGGCGGACCGGGGCCAGCTTGGTGACCATCGACAGGCCGATCGGCGACAGGCACAGCTCACCGATGGACTGGATCACGTAGACCATGAACAGCGTCCAGAACGGGATCTTGCCGTCCACGACCAGCTGCGACAACGCGAACATCAGCAGGGCGAAGGCCGCGCCGTTGAACAGCAGGCCCAGGCCGAACTTGCGCGGGATGGACGGGTTGGCACGGCCCATCGCCACCCAGATCCACGCGATGATCGGGGCCAGGGTGATGATGGCCACCGAGTTCACCGACTGGAACCAGGCGGTCGGGAATTCCCAGCCGCCGAGGTTGCGGTTGACGATGTTGTCGGCGAGGAAGGTGAACGAGCTGCCGGCCTGTTCGAAGAACATCCAGAACATCACGTTGAAGGCGAAGATGATCAGCATGGCGATCACGCGGTCGCGCGCGACCTTGCCGTTGCGGACACCTTCGACCAGCAGCAGGACGGCCAGCGCGATGAACAGCACCAGCAGGATCCAGGCCAACGCGGTGGCGCCGGTGGAGAGCAGGAAGAACGCCACCGGAATGGCCACCAGCGAACCCACCGCGACCATCACGATGCGGCCATAGCCTTCGGCGCCGGCCGGCGGTGCGCCGATGCCGTTCAGGCCCTTGCGGCCGATGTAGAACCACACCAGGCTGATCAGCATGCCCACGCCGGAGGCGATGAACACCACCTTGTAGGACGGCATCGCACTGGTGCCGAACACCTTGCGTGCGAGGTATTCGGTCAGCACCGGGGCGATCATCGCGCCGATGTTGATGCCCATGTAGAAGATGGTGAAGCCGGAGTCGCGACGCGGATCGTTCAGGCCGTACAGCTTGCCGACCATGGTGGAGATGTTCGGCTTGAACAGGCCGTTGCCCACGATGATCGTGGCCAGGCCCAGTTCGAACACCTGGTGGTTGGGCAGGGAAATCATGAACAGGCCCGCCGCCATGATCACCGCGCCGGTGAGGATCGAGCGCTGGTAGCCCAGCACGCGGTCGGCGATGTAGCCGCCGAAGATGGCCGCTGCGTACACCAGCGCCAGGTAGGCGCCGTAAGTGCGGCTGGCCGCGGCTTCACCGCCGGCATCGCCGTTGAAGAACTGCGAGACGATGTACAGCACCAGTGCCCAGCGGATGCCGTAGAACGCAAAACGTTCCCAGAACTCGGTCATGAACAGCATCCACAGCGGGCGTGGGTGGCCCAATGTGGTCTTGAATTCCGGCACGGCCGGTTCGGGGGTATTCGCAGTGGCGTTCAGGCTCATGCGGGATTCCTGGTTCGGTGGATGACAGGCACGTCCGCTGTGCCGAGCTAACGCGCGAGGATCACCGACTTCTGGCGTTCACGTCAAATACACACCGATCGAAGCAGGTCACTGCCCGGTCGCGGAACTTGCATCTGCAACAATCTGAATGGGCGAGACCGGCCGCTCAGCCTTCCAGCGTGGTCCGCACCTGGAACAGTTCGGGGAAGAAGGTCAGGTCAAGCGCCTTGGCCAGGAAGCCCACCCCGGACGAGCCGCCGGTGCCGCGCTTGAAGCCGATCACCCGCATCACGGTGCGCATATGGCGGAACCGCCACAGCTGGAAGGCCGTCTCCAGATCAACCAGGTCCTCGCACAGCGCGTACTCGCGCCAGTAGCGGTCGGTGTCCTGGTAGATGCGCTCGAACACCGGGTGCAGCGCATCGTCGGCCACGTGCGGCAGTGACCAGTCGCGGTCCAGGTACTGCGCCGGGATGTCGTGGCCGAAGCGCGACAGGTACTGCAGGAATTCCTCGTACAGGCTCGGCGCCTGGAGTGCCTGGCGCAGCCGCTGCTGGCCCGCTTCGTCGTGCTCGAACACCTTGAGCATCTGCGCGTTCTTGTTGCCCAGCAGGAACTCGATGTAGCGGTACTGCAGCGACTGGAAGCCCGAGGAAGGGCCCAGCACATCGCGGAATCCCATGTACTCGGACGGGGTCAGCGTCTCCAGCACCGACCATTGCTCGGTCAGCTGTCGCAGCACCAGCTTGCTGCGCGCCAGCACCTTCTGGCACTGCCAGACCTGGTCACGCTGCAGGAAGCCGATCGCCGCGCCCAGCTCGTGCGCCAGCAGCTTCAGCCACAGCTCGGAGGTCTGGTGCTGGATGATGAACAGCATCTCGTCGTGGTGCGGCGGGCTGGAAAGCGGCTGCTGCGCGGCGAGCAGCTGGTCCAGCCGCAGGTAGCCGCCATAGGTCAGCCGGTCCTGCAGGTCGGTCAGGATGCCGGCTTCGAGATCACGTTGGTTGTTGTCGACGGACATGGGGCGGGACCGGCTGAAAAGAGAAAGCGTAGCAGGCCGACCGCGGATCGCCGGTGCGGGGGGTGAGGACCGTGGGCCGCTGGCTTCGGTGGGTGACGACCGTTGGTCGTCACAGGCCCCGTGGAACGCACAAACCCGCCTCCCGGCGCGTGGAACCGCTTCCGCAGGGTCCCATCCCTGCCCTCACGGGCGTATTCTGGTGCTCTGCAGCAACGGCTGAATACGTTGCTGTCACGGGCCGCCTACCCGCCGGCAGGAGCCTGGCGGGGGAAACCCTTGCTGCGCCGCAGGACAGCTTTTTCATACGCCGTCCTTAACATGGCGATTCATATCATTTGTAACTTCCTGTCGAAGGTGCAGTCCGCAATGACAGTTGCCGCTGAGTTCAAGATCGAATACCTCCAGTACCTCAACGCAGACGGCAAGCTCGTCCGCGATGACCTGCCCGCTTCGCTGCGGGATCCCAAGGTGCTGGTCCCGCTGTTCAAGCAGATGCTCTACGTGCGCGTCTTCGACAGCAAGTCCATCGCCCTGCAGCGCACCGGCAAGCTCGGCACCTATGCCGCCTGCCTGGGCCACGAAGCCGCGCATGTCGGCATCGGTGCAGCCATGCATCCGGGCGACGTGTTCGCGCCGAGCTACCGTGAATACGGCGCCATGTTCATGCGCGGCGTGCGCCCCTACGACGTGCTGATGTACTGGGGCGGCGACGAGCGCGGCAACGACTACGGCGGCAATGCGGCCAAGGACTTCCCGTTCTGCGTGCCCATTTCCACCCAGTGCCTGCACGCGGCCGGTGCGGCGCTGAAGTTCAAACTCAACGAGGAGAAGCAGATCGCCGTGGCGGTGTGCGGTGACGGTGGCAGTTCCAAGACCGACTTCTACGCGGCACTGAATTCGGCCGGCGCCTACAAGCTGCCGCTGATCCTGTGCATCGTCAACAACGGCTGGGCCATTTCAGTGCCCCGTTCGGCCCAGACCGGTGCCGAAACGCTGGCCCAGAAGGGCCTGGCCGGTGGCCTGCATTGCCTGCAGGTGGATGGCAACGACCTGATCGCAGTGCTGGCGGCGATGGAACAGGCGCGCGAGCGCGGCCTGTCCGGCAACGGCGGTACGGTGCTGGAACTGATGACCTACCGCCTGTCCGACCACACCACCGCCGACGACGCGCGCCGCTACCGCGACGACGCCGAAGTGAAGGATGCCTGGCTGCTGGAGCCGATGCTGCGCCTGCGCAAGTACCTGACCGACCAGGGCGTGTGGAGCGAAGCCGAAGAAAAGGCCTGGATCGAGCAGTGCGGCGCGCGCGTGGACGAGGACGTGAACCAGTACCTCAACACCCCGGTGCAGCCGGTCGAAGCGATGTTTGATTTCCTGTATGCCGATCCGCCACCGGACCTGCTGGCCCAGCGCGCTGCCGCCATTGCCCTGGAGCAGCGTCATGGATGACATCAAGCACGGCGTTCCTGCTTCCCGCACCAATGCCGCCGACAGCGCCGCTGTCGCCGGTGGAGACACGGTCATGACCAGCACCCCCATCACCCTGATCGAAGCCATCACCCAGGCGCTGGCCTGGGAGCTTGAGCACGACAAATCCGTGCTGGTGCTGGGCGAGGACGTGGGCGTCAACGGCGGCGTGTTCCGCGCCACCGCCGGCCTGCAGCAGCGCTTCGGGGCCAACCGCATCCTCGATACTCCGCTGGATGAAACCACCATCGCCGGCCTGACCATCGGCCTGGCCGCGCAGGGCATGAAGCCGATCGCAGAAGCCCAGTTCGACGGCTTCATGTACCCGATGGTCGACCACATCATCTGCCATGCCGCGCGCCTGCGTACCCGTACCCGTGGCCGCCTGCACTGCCCGATGGTGCTGCGCGTGCCGTGGGGCGGTGGCATCCGGGCCCCGGAACACCACAGCGAAGCCAACGAATCGATCTTCACCAACGTGCCCGGCCTGCGCGTGGTGCTGCCGTCCTCGCCGCAGCGCGCCTACGGCCTGCTGCTGGCGGCGATCCGCGAACCGGATCCGGTCATCTACATGGAGCCCAAGCGCATCTACCGGCAGTACAAGGAAGTGGTGGCCAACGATGGCGAAGCGCTGCCGCTGGACGTCTGCTTCGTGCTGCGCGACGGCACCGACGTGACCCTGGTGACCTGGGGCGCACAGGTGAAGGAAGCACTGGAAGCAGCCGACAAGCTGGCCGGCGAAGGCATCAGTGCCGAAGTCATCGACGTGGCCACGCTGCGCCCGCTGGACTTCGCCACCATCGCTGAATCGGTGGCCAAGACCGGCCGCTGCGTGATCGTGCAGGAGGCCCCGAAGACCGCGGGCTTCGGCGCGGAGATCGCCGCGCGGCTGGCCGAGGAATCGCTCTACGACCTGCTGGCACCGGTTGAGCGGGTCACCGGCTATGACACCCACATTCCGTTGTTCCGCCTGGAAATGAAGTACCTGCCCAGCGTGGAGCGGATCGTGGCGGCGGCCAAGCGCGCCGTTGCGGCAGGCTGACATGCGGGCCCGTCTTCTCGGCCCGTACCGCAGCCAGTACCCCAACCCGCTCCGGTTGCGCACCGGCCAGATCGTCGAGGTCGGCGTGCGTGACGAAGAATGGCCGGCATTCGCCTGGGTGCGCACCCGCGAAGGTGGCGCAGGCTGGGCGCCGGTCGCCTGGCTGCAGCTGCTGGACGATGGCCAGGCAGAAGCCCTGCGTGACTATGACGCCCGCGAGCTGGACGTGGAAAACGGCGAGATGGTACGGCTGCATCATGAACATGGGGGCTGGTGGTGGTCCGAGCGCGCGAATGGCGCGACGGGCTGGCTGCCGGCCCACGAACTGGAACTGCTGGAAGAGAACTGCACATGAGCCAGACCAAGAATTTCAACCTGCCCGACCTGGGCGAAGGCCTGCCGGACGCCACCATCGTGGAATGGTTCGTCAAGGAAGGCGACACCATCCGCCTGGATGAGCCGCTGGTATCGATGGAGACGGCCAAGGCCGTGGTGGAAGTGCCTTCGCCGGTGTCCGGCAGGATACTGAAGCTGTCCGGCGCGGCCGGTGACATCATCCCGACCGGCGCGGTGCTGGCCAGTTTCGAACTGGACCCGAACCTGCCGCAGCGTGCGGACGGCCAGGACACCGGCCACAGTCACGGCCACGCTGCACCGGCGGCGACGCCGAGCACCGGGCAGCCGGCGCCGGCCCAGGCCGATGCCGTGGTGGCCTCTGATGAAGGCGGCGCGATCAAGGACGCCGGCGAGCGCGATGACGCCGGCACCGTGGTCGGCGCGATGCAGAGCTCCAACACCGTGCACGCCGAACAAGCGGTCGCTGTCGGCGGCGTCAAGGCCGTGCCGGCGGTGCGTGCGATGGCGCGCAAGCTGGGCGTGGACCTGTCGCGCGTGCGTGCCAGCGGTACCGATGGCGCGGTGACCATGGCCGACGTCAAGCAGGCCGCCGCCGATGGCAGTGCCAAGGTCGGCGCTACACCGACTGCAGCGGCGGCGCCGCAGGCCGCGCAGGTGTCCGCACCGGCACCGGCACGCGTGGAAAGCCCGCGCGCGCCGATGTCGGCCGCCGGCAAGCCGATGCGCACCCAGCCGCCGGGCGTGTCCGCCAAGGGCCAGCCGGAGCAGCTGAAGGGCGTGCGTCGCAACATGGCGCGGGTGATGGCCGATGCGCACAGCAAGGTGGTGCCGACCACGCTGAACGATGATGCCGACCTGCATGCGTGGCTGCCGGGCAACGATGTCACCGCCCGTCTGGTGCGCGCGATCGTGGTCGCCTGCCAGAAGGTCCCGGCGATGAACGCCTGGTTCGACGGCGAAGCGCTGACCCGCACCCTGCACGCGCACGTGGACGTGGGCATCGCGGTGGACACCGAGGAAGGCCTGTTCGTGCCGGCCCTGCGCAACGCCGACATGCTCGATGCGCGCGGGATCCGCGAAGGCGTCAACCGCCTGCGTGAGCAGGTCGAAGCGCGTTCGATCGCCGCCTCTGAACTGAGTGGCTACACGATCTCGCTGTCCAACTTCGGCATGTTCGCCGGCCGCTACGCCACCCCGGTGGTGGTGCCGCCGTGCGTGGCCATCGTCGGTGCCGGGCGTGCCCGCTACCAGATGACTCCGGTAATGGGCGGCGTGGAATCGCACAAGGTGATCCCGCTGTCGGTCACTTTCGACCACCGCGTGGCCACCGGCGGCGAAGCCGCCCGCTTCCTGCGCGCGATGATGGACGACCTGGCCCTGGCCAACTGATGCGGTAATGACGGCCCTTGTGGGTGACGACCGTTGGTCGTCACCCACACGTGCTCAGGCCAGCTCAGCGGCGCTGACCACGTGTTCGCCGGGCCGCGGTGCCAATGCGGCATCCACCAGCGCGGCCGCGATGTTCTCCGCCGGATTGATCCGCCAGCCGCGCGGCAACAGCGGACCCAGCACGCCCAGCACCTGCAGCGCCAGCTGTTCACCGGTGCGTTTGTGCGCACGCTGGCCGCCGATCAGCCCGGGCCGCACCAGCGTCAACGAATCGAAATCCAGCCCGCGCAGCTCCTGTTCCAGCGCACCCTTCACGCGGTTGTAGAAGATCCGCGATCCCGCATCCGCGCCCGCCGCGGAGTTCAGTACGAAGGTGCCGGCACCATGCGCAAGGGCCTGGCCGGCGAAGGTCAACGGGTAGTCGTGGTCGATGCGCTTGAAGGCCTCGCGGCTGCCGGCCTGGGCCATCGTGCTGCCCAGCGCGCAGATCACCGCATCCACCGCCCACCACGGCGCGGTGCCGGGCAGGTGCTCGAAATCCAGCACCGGATTGTCCAGCTTGGACGCGCTCGCCTGCAGCGGCCGCCGGCTCGGCGCCACCAGCCCCGTGCAGCGCGGATCGTCCAGCAACAACGCCAGTGCCTGGCTCCCTACGAGTCCGGTCGCGCCCAACAGCATTACCCGCATCGCCTTCTCCCCTGGCTGATTTTCCCCATCGTGAACGCTGGACGGGTATAAAGCCAACGACGGCTGCGCCGATATGCTGTCACCAGCCTTGGCCTCCCCCGGACACTCCTGCATGACGGACCGCCGTGACTCCCGCCCCGCCCCCGGCGCCCAGCCTGGACCGCTGGCGCTGGTCCGTGCGGCCGCCGTGGGCGGCGCCGGTCCCCGCGCAGTGACCCGCGGTGGCAACGGACTCAGCCTGCAGCAGCTGTTCGCGCACGCCGCACACCCCGAATCCCTGCTGGCGGCCTTTGCCGATGGCATGGCGACCCTGCCCGGGGAGCTCGGCGACATGGGCGACCGCCTGCAGTCGGCGCAGGCCGATGCGGACTGGCCACGCTACGGCCGCGCGATGCGCCAGCTGATCGACAAGTACATCCGCACCATCGAACTGCATGCCCCCGATGCGCCGCCCGACGGCGATCGCCTGCGCGAACAGCTGCGCCAGGTGCTGGGCATCACCGTGGCCGGCCTGCTGCAGCACGATCCGCAGCTGCGCGAACAGGCCGTGGCGCAGGCCGCCGCATGGAAGCAATGGCAGCCCGGCCAGCCGCTGGACGCGCTGGAACAGGGCCAGCGCGAACTGGGCCACCAGATCGGCGTGCGCAGCGAGGCCTGGCAGGAACGCGACGAGCTGCTGCTGGGCCTGTTCGACCTGCTGCTGGAAAACATCAGCGAACTGCTCGATGACGGGGCTTGGCTGCACGGACAGATCGACGCGGTGCGCCAGTTGTTGTCCGGTCCGCTGGACACCGCGGCGGTCGAGCGGACCCGCAGTGAACTGCGCCAGGTGATCTACAAGCAGGGCCTGCTCAAGCAGGGCATCAGCGAATCCAAGGCCGCCATGCGCGGGCTGATGGGCGACTTCGTGCAACAGCTGGACGGCATGGCCAACAGCACCGGCGAGTACCACGACCGCATCAGCAGCTACGCCCTGGCGCTGCGTGAAGCACGCAGCATCGCCGACCTCAACCAGCTGCTGCAGGGCGTGCTGCAGGACACCGGCCGGGTGCAGCAGCAGGCTGCGCAGGCACGCGACCATCTGGCCAACGCACGGCTGGAAGTGGAAGTGGCCGAACAGCGCATCGCCCAGCTGGAACAGGACCTGCGCGAGGTGACCGACCTGGTCCGTACCGACCCACTGACCGGCGCACTCAACCGCCGCGGACTGGACGAGCTGTTGCAGTCCGAACTGGCACGTTCGGGCCGGGCCGGCACTGCGCTGGCGGTCGCGGTGATCGATCTGGATGAGTTCAGCCAGACCAATTCGCAGTTCGGCCACGCCGGCGGCGACGCCGTGCTCAAGCATTTCGTCAGTGTCTGCCAACTGCTGCTGCGTGCCAGCGACAACGTGGCGCGGCTCGGTGGCGACGAGTTCGTGCTGGTCATGCCGGACACCCCCGGTGCAGACAGCATGTCGACCCTGCAGCGCCTGCAGCGTTCATTCGCCCAGCGCGTGCTGAACGTGCAGGACCAGCGCGTTCCGGTGCATTTCAGCGCCGGGTTGGCGCAGTGGAGCGCCGGCGATACCGCAGAGTCGCTGCTGCGACGCGCCGACGAAGCGTTGTACGCGGCCAAGCGGCTGGGCCGCAACCGCGTGCAGGCCGGCTGAAGGGTAATGACCGCCCGATAGTGACGGCCGCTCTCGGTGGGTGACGACCGTTGGTCGTCACAGCCTTCGATCCTCAGAAGCGTGACGACCAACGGTCATCACCCACCAAGGCCACCTGTTCGTCAATGCGCCGGCTTGCCGCGCAGCTTCTGCACCAGCATCACCGCGCCCAGCACCAGCGCACCGATCACCACGCCCACGCCCACGTTCGCCAGCGCGTTGACCAGCCACGCCCACTGCCCTTCACCACCATGCTCCAGCACCCAGTGGTGCAGCGCCGGCACGTTGTGCACCAGGATGCCACCACCAACCAGGAACATCGCGGCAGTGCCGGCAATGGACAGGAACTTCATCAACCATGGCGCACTGGCGACCATGCCGCGCCCGAAGGCCGCTACCGCGCCGCCCTTCCTGGCCAGGTACAGCCCGGCGTCGTCGATCTTGACGATGCCGGCCACCAGCCCGTAGACGAAGACGGTCATCGCCACGGCCACCACGCTCAGGGTCAGCAGCTGCTGGGTGAATGCCGCGCCGGAGGTGACCACCACGCCCAGGGTCAGCACGATCACCTCGGCCGACAGGATGAAATCGGTGCGGATCGCTCCTTTGATCTTGTCCTTCTCGAAGGCGACCATGTCCACCTGCTCATCGGCCAGCGCCTGGCGCCGCTCCGCCTGCTTGGCCTCATCTTCTTCGGCCGGATGCAGGAAGCGATGGGCCAGCTTCTCCACGCCTTCGTAGCAAAGGAAGGCACCGCCCAGCATCATCAGCGGCACGATCAGCGGCACGTTGTAGCCGCGCGACTTCAGCCAGGCCTCCAGCGCACTGATCGCCAGCGCCGCCGGCACCAGGATCAGCTTGTTGACCAGCGACCCCTTGGCCACCGCCCAGATCACCGGCAGTTCCCGGTTGGCGCTCATGCCGGTGACCTGCTGCGCGTTGAGCGCCAGGTCATCGCCCAGCACGCCGGCGGTCTTCTTTGCCGCGACCTTGGTCAGGACCGCCACATCGTCCAGCAGGGTGGCGATGTCATCGAGCAGGGTGAACAGGCTGGCGCCGGCCATGAAAGGTCCATGTTGGAAGGGAGGTCGAGGCTGGATTCTGACCGAAAAGGCGTGAATCCTGAAAGACGGCGTCCGGATTCACCACTCCACTACCTGGGCGCAGCCACACTGGGCCTCCCGTACCGTCGCGGAGTCCTGCTTGAACAACCCGTCTGCCGCGCCCGCCAACCCGCCCCTGATCACCGGCATGAACCGTCGCAGCCAGATCCTCCGCCTGCTGATGCGCTATCGCAATTCCGGCGTTTTCTCCGGAATGAACCTGGAAGCCGCTGGCGCCCCCGACGTGCCGCCGGACGGCAACCCGGAGCAGTTCGTCACCGATCTGGAATCGCTCGGCCCGACCTTCGTCAAGCTGGGCCAGATGCTGTCCACCCGTCCGGACATGGTGCCGGTGGAGTTCGCCACGGCGCTGGAACGGATGCAGGAAAGCGTCGCGCCGATCCCGGTCGAACGCATCCACACCATCATCGAAAAGGAGCTGGGCGCCACGGTGTCCACCCTGTTCGCCAGCTTCGATCCGGTGCCGCTGGGCTGTGCATCGATCGCCCAGGTCCACCGCGCCACCCTGCGCGATGGCCGCGAAGTGGCGGTGAAAGTGCAGAAGCCGGAGGTTGCCGCGCAGCTGCGTTCGGACCTGGAAGCGCTGCGCAGCTTCGCGCTGGCCGCCGATCACCTGACCCAGGTCGGCCGCCGGGTGCGCCTGCGCGACTGGCTCAACGAGTTCGCCAAGACCCTGATGCAGGAGCTGGACTACCAGGCCGAAGCGGAGAACCTGCAGCGCTTCGGCCAGCACCTGCGCCCCTTCAAGCCGCTGTGGGTACCGCAGCCGGTGTGGGACTACTGCAGCCATCGCGTGCTGACCATGCAGCTGGCCGACGGCGTGCGCGTGGACATGATCCCGGACATCCGCCGCACCGAACAATCGATGGATCCGCTGGCGGCCGCGCTGATCCGCGGCTACCTGGACCAGATCTTCGTGCACGGCGAAATCCATGCCGATCCGCATCCGGGCAACCTGCGGGTGACCCATGACGGCCGCCTGGCGATCTTCGACCTCGGCATGGTCGCGCACATGCCACCGCGGCTGCGCGAGCGCCTGCTGAAGGTGCTGTTTGCCGCCGTGGACGGACGCGGTGAGGAAGTGGCCGATGAGATCATCGCCATCAGCACGCGGCTGGAATCGTTCGAAGAAGAACGTTACCTGCGCGAGACCGGGCAGATGATCGCCCGCTACGCCGCCAGCAACCATTATTCCGAAGGCCGCGTGGTGCTGGACATGGTGCGCATCGCCACCGCCAGCGGCCTGCGCACGCCGCCGGAGCTGAGCCTGATCGGCAAGGCGCTGTTGAACCTGGAAACCGTGTGCCGGCTGTTGTCGCCGACGCTGGATACGCGGCGCATCGTGGAAAAGCAGCTGCAGCATGTGATGCGCGCGCGCCTGAAGAAATCGCTGTCGGCGGCCAACCTGGCCAGCGAAGCGATGGAAGTGCAGGAACTGCTGCGGGTCGGTCCGCGCAAGATGACCGACATCCTGGCGCTGTTGGCAGAGAACCGCCTGCAGATGAAGGTGACCGGGCTGGAAGAATCGCGGCTGATGGAAAACCTGCAGAAGATCGCCAACCGCGTGTCCGCCGGCATCGTCACTGCCGCGCTGATCCTGGCGTCGGCGTTGATGATGAAGGTGGACAACGGCGTGCACCTGTTCGGGTATCCGGCCATCGCGATGATATTGATGCTGATCGGCGTATTCCTGGGCCTGGGCATCATCACCAGTGCGCTGTTGTTCGACCGCCGCGCACGCGCCCGCGAAGAGCGCGGCCACCGGTAATCGTAGTGTCGAGCTTGCTCGACACCACGCTGTGTTCGACA
>NZ_JACSQS010000020.1 GCF_014836545.1 Stenotrophomonas lacuserhaii | reverse complement strand
GGGGCTGGGCGGGGGCGTTGAGCGCCATGGATGGCGCGAAACGAGGCCCGCAGGATGCGGCTTCTGCCGTCCCCCGCACAGTCCCACCGCCCGACCCAAGCTCGGCTTCAGTCGTCAAAGCCACCCGCGAGGGGGTCCCACCCGTTCGACCAACCAGATTCAGACCACCGCAGAAGAACGCAGCGCGGCAATCCGCTCATCCAGCGGCGGATGGCTCATCATCAGCCTGCGCAGGCCCTGCCCCATGCCGCCGGCAATACCGAACGCAGCAACCTGGCTCGGCAGCGTGCTCTGCCCATGGTTGACCTTCAGCCGCTCCAGTGCGGCGATCATCTTCTGCCGCCCGGCAAGCTGCGCACCGCCGGTATCAGCGCGGAACTCACGGTGGCGCGAGAACCACATCGCGATCATGGTGGCGAAGATGCCGAACACCATTTCCAGCACGAACACGATCACGAAGTAGCCAATACCCCGCCCGCCGCCTTCGCGGTTGCCGGACATCGCACTGTCGATCACCCCGCCAACCACCCGGGCCAGCACGATGACGAAGGTATTGAGCACGCCCTGCAGCAGCGCCATGGTGATCATGTCGCCGTTGGCGACATGGGCGATTTCATGGCCCAGCACCGCTTCGGCCTCGTCTTCGCTCATGTGGTGCAGCAGGCCGGTGGACACCGCGACCAGCGCCTTGTTGCGGTTGGCACCGGTGGCGAATGCGTTGATTTCCGGGCCGTCGTACACCGCGACCTCCGGCATGCCGATACCCGCTTCGCGCGCCTGCCGCTCAACGGTCTTCAGCAACCAGCGCTCGGTATCGTTGCGCGGCTCGGTGATCACCACCGCGCCGGTGGAACGCTTGGCCATCCACTTGGACAGCAGCAGCGAGATGAAAGAGCCACCGAAACCGAAGATCGCCGCCATGACCAGCAGGCCGCTCATCTGGCCGGGATTGACCCCTAGCACCGACATCACGATACCGGCGAGGACCAGCACCGCAAGGTTGGTAAGAAGGAACAGGGCTATGCGACTGAACATGGGGAAAGTTGGCTCTGGAGAGGGTAACGTTGCTAAATCTGCGGTGACTTCAGCTTGAATTCAAGCACCAACCTGACCGACGATTCAGCCAGCATGACCTCCCCCATTCATTGCGGCCGATTCGCGCCCTCGCCCACCGGGCCGCTGCACGCTGGCTCCCTGCTCGCCGCCTTCGCGAGTTGGCTGTCCGTCCGTCACCAGGGCGGTCGCTGGCTGTTGCGCGTGGAAGACGTGGATCCGCCGCGCACCGTCCCCGGCGCAGCGCAATCACAGCTCGCCCTGCTGCGCCACATGGGGCTGCACCCGGATGGCCCGGTGCTGTGGCAGAGCCAGCGCGAGGACGCCTACCAGCACGCGCTGGATGCCCTGGTGGCCAGCGGCCAGGCGTTCGCCTGCCATTGCAGCCGGAGTGAGCTGGCTGCCAGCGGCGGCATCCACCACCGCTGCGTTGCACGCCATTCGCGCCCGGATCCTGCCATCCGCCTTCGCGTAGCACCCGCCAGCGTGGTGTCGTTCGGCGACACGCTGCGCGGCCCGCAGCAGCAGGACGTCCATGCCGAAGTCGGTGATTTCGTCCTGCGCCGTGCCGATGGCTGCTGGGCGTACCAGATGGCCGTGGTGGTGGACGATGCCGCGCAGGGCATCACCGAGGTGGTGCGCGGGGCGGACCTGCTCGATTCGACCGCGCGTCAGATCCTCTTGCAGCGGGCACTCGGGCTGCCCACCCCCACCTATGGCCACCTGCCGCTGTTGCTGGGTGCCGACGGCCGAAAACTGTCCAAGTCCGAAGCGGCGCAGCCGGTGGACGAAGGCGACCCGATGGCCGTGCTGCGGCAGCTCTGGCAACTGCTGGGACAGCCCGCCGCTGCACTGGCCGGCGCGGCCACGCATGCCGACCTGCTGCAACGGGCTGCGGCGGCATTTGATCGCAGCAGGGTGCCCCTGCATGACATTTCATCGCGGCAGGCGCACAGCAGCCCGTGATGTTGCAGAATCCCCCTTCCCCCCACGTTTACGGAAACGCAGCATGACTCCACGCGTCGCACTGGTCACCGGCGGCACCGGCGGCATCGGTACCGCCATCTGCCAACGCCTGGCCGACCAGGGTCACCGGGTTGCCACCAACTACCGTGACCACGCCAAGGCGCTGGCCTGGCAGCAGGCCATGGCAGCACGCGGCCTGGCGATCGCGATCTTCCCCGGCGATGTGTCCAGCCCGGAGAGTGCCGAGGCGATGGTGCGTGCCGTGGAAGCCGAGCTGGGACCGGTGGAGATCCTGGTCAACAACGCCGGCATCACCCGCGACACCACCTTCCATCGGATGCGCGCGGAGCAATGGCATGAGGTGATCAACACCAACCTCAACTCGGTCTTCAACGTGACCCGTCCGGTGATCGAGGGCATGCGCCGCCGCGGCTGGGGGCGGGTGATCCAGATCAGCTCGATCAACGGCCTGAAGGGCCAGTACGGGCAGGCCAACTATGCGGCAGCCAAGGCCGGCATGCATGGGTTCACCATCTCCCTGGCGCGCGAGAATGCCGGTTTCGGGATCACCGTCAACACCATTTCCCCCGGTTACGTGGCCACCGACATGGTCATGGCGGTGCCGGAGGAAGTACGCGCCAAGATCATCGCCGATATCCCGACCGGGCGGCTCGGAAAGCCGGAGGAAATCGCTTACGGCGTGTCCTTCCTGGTCAACGAGGAAGCGGCCTGGATCACCGGCAGCAACCTGGACATCAACGGCGGCCACCACATGGGCTGGTGACCACCGCCCTGACTGCCCGCGCAGTGTGGCGCTCGCCGCACGCGCGGGGCCCGACAAGCCGTATCGCAACGAAAATGCTGCGCAACATGAAAAGCCTTGCTGCGCAACATGATCGGCCCCGCAGGGCCCGCCACAAGGGCTTCTGGGCGTTGCAACGGGTGCTGCGCTGCGCCATGCTGGGCGTCTACTGTGACGAGTGCTTGCTTCATGGCTGCTACCCGCATCATCAAGAAGTATCCCAACCGCCGTCTGTACGACACCGAGATCTCCAGCTACATCACGATAGAGGATGTGCGCCAGTTGATCCTGGACGGCGAAGACTTCGAGGTCCGCGACGCCAAGAGCGGCGATGACCTGACCCGCTCGGTCCTGCTGCAGATCATCGCCGACCAGGAACAGGACGGCGAGCCGATGCTCTCCACCCAGCTGCTCAGCCAGCTGATCCGCTTCTATGGCGATTCCCTGCAGGGTTTCATGGGCAACTACCTGGAGCGCAGCATGCAGGTGTTCCTGGACCAGCAGCAGCAGTTCCGGCAGCAGATGGGCAACCTGCTCGGGCAGACGCCGTGGGCGATGATGAACCAGCTGACAGAACGCAACATGGAGCTCTGGCAGGAGTTCCAGCGCAGCATGGGCAGTGGCTTCGGGCCGCGCCCGGGCGGCACCTCCACCGGTACTGGTCCGCGGCCGGGCAGCGCGCCGGGCGGTGCCGCGCCGCGTTCGGGCACGGGCCCCGGCGCTGCGCACAAGCCGACCGAAACCGCCGGCGGCACCGGCGGCAAGGGCCGCACGCGCTGATCCCAGCGCGGCCGCTGGCCTGATGCAGAACGGCGCGCCCTTGCGGACGCGCCGTTTTTCGTTACCGCAACAGCAGGCAGGCGCTCAGCGCTTGGCGCGCACCCGCTCCACCTTGTAGCCCTTTGCCTTCAGCTTCTCCACCACGCCATCGCTGCCCAGCAGGTGCAGCGCGCCCACCACCACCAGCGTGCCGCCCTGCCCGGCCTGCAGGTGCGGCTCCAGCTTCGGCAGCCAGGCATCGTTGCGGTCGCTGTTGATGCGCTGATAGAGCTGCGGATACTGCCGCTTCATGTCCACCGCCATGCGGTTCCACATCAGCACGTCGTCGCCGCGCCGCCACGCATCGTGCAGCGCGCGGATCTCGGCATCGCCCTTTTCGGATTGTTCCAGCGCTTCTTCCACCATCTGCCGCTGTTCGGCGATGCTCATGCCGGCCAGCACGCCGATCTGGGTATCGATGGTTTCCAGGCCAAGGATCGGTTTGCCCGCCTTGGCGGCCCGGTCCATGAAGTGTTTGTCCAGCCCGAGCGCGGGGTCCAGCCCCATTTTCTGCATCTGCGCGATGCTGATGCTCAGGCCGACGAACCATGGCTTGAGGCCCTGCATCTGCGCCAGGGGAAGCGGATGCTTCGTGGCGTAATCCTGCAGCCTGGCCCAGGTGGCATCGCCGAGGTCACGGCGCAGTTCGCTGCCATCGGTGCGCATTGCCGCCTGCACCATCCTGCCGGCCAGCTCCGGTGATTCCATGTCCTGCGCCGACAGTTCGAACACCAAGCGCTGCGCTGCATCGAAGGCGTTTTCAGCCTCCGCGGCCAGCGGGTAATCCTCCGGTCGCAGCAGGTGGAACGAGCCCAGCAGATAGACGCGGGCATCACCGGCGCCGGTCACCTTCCACAGCAGCGGCACCGGTGCGGCGCGCGTGGCCGCCGGCTTGGGCGCGGCCACCGGCGTTGCCGCGATGGTGCTGAAGGCCGCAGCGAGCAGCAGCAGCGGGGCGATCATCCAGCGGGAGACGGAACGCTTCATGGCGCACTTTCCTTGGGTGGGTGGTAGGCGCGTTCGCCGGCGTCGATAGGCAGGTCCAGCCGGTTTTCCGGCGGTGCCAGCGGGCAGGTCGCGAACGGAGTGAACGCGCAGGGAGGATTGTAGGCGTGGTTGAAATCCACCAGCACATGGCCGTCGGCGCCGGGCGGGTCGGTGTCCAGGTAGCGTCCGGCCGGGTAGCTGCCGTGGCCGCTGGTGCGGTCGGCGAAGATCAGGAACAACGGCGCACCGGGCTCGGCGATGGCCTCGAGCCGGTAGGTCGTGCCGTCCTGCTGGAACTCCACCAGCCCGGCGTTGGGCATGGCGGTGGTCAGGCCGGTGATATCCACGATCGGCAGCGTTTTCCCGGCCGGGTGCGGCAGGAAGCGCGCGCGCACCTGCCACTGCGGTCCTCCCGGCCAGTAGTCCAGACCGGTGAATCCGCTGCGCGAGGTGGCGTCGGCATGCTTGATGCGCAGCGCGAAGCGCTGTCCGCGCTGCAGCAGGCTGAGCTGCCCCTTGCCGTCATCGAAGGCAATGCGGGTTGGCTGCGGGTCGTGGTCGCTGTTGAACGCGATCGGTCCGGTCACCGCCGCCCCGTCCACGCTCAGCGGCACGCCGCGTTCTGGAGTGAACGACCAGCGCTGCCCCTGCCGGCTGACCATGCCCAGCTTGTCCGGCCCTGCGGCGAGGCGGATGCCACTGCCTGGCCCACGCCCGATGTAATGCGCCTTGTGCTCCAGCCAATGCAGGCCGACCAGCGCGGTCCAGCCATCCGGCGCGGTCAGCTCCTGATAGCGCTGCATCCGCCACTGCTGCTGTTGCCGTGCGAAGGCCGGATCTTCCTGCACGGCCGGCGCCGCCTCGGGCGCCTTGCCACCACAGCCGCTCATTGCCAGTGCCAGCATCAGTCCGGCGCTGCTGTACCCCTTCCCCATGATCATCCCCTTCACCGTCCGCGCAGGAACCAGCGGTCGATCTCCGCCAGCGAAAAACGTGCCCAGGTCGGGCGCCCGTGGTTGCACTGGCCGGAGCGTTCGGTGATTTCCATGTCGCGCAGCAGCGCGTTCATTTCGGGCACCGTCAATCGCCGGTTGGCGCGCACCGCGCCGTGGCAGGCCATGGTGGACAGCAGTTCATCGCGCGCGGTCGCCACGCGCCGCGACTGGCCGTGTTCGCGCAGGTCGCCCAGTACATCACGCAGCAGGCCTTCCGGCTCGGCGTTGGCGAGCAGCGCCGGGATGCTGCGCACATGCAGGGCGCCGGGGCCGGCACGGGTCACGTCGAAGCCCAGTGCGATCAAGGTCTCCGCTTCGCGTTCGGCGGTGTCGGCCTCGCGTTCGCCCACTGCCAGGGTGATCGGTACCAGCAGCGGCTGGGCGTGCAGGCCGATGCCATCGTGGGCATGCTTCAGCCGTTCGTAGCCGATGCGCTCATGCGCGGCGTGCATGTCCACCACGATCAGGCCTTCGGCATTTTCGGCCAGGATGTAGATGCCATGCAGCTGTGCCACCGCGTAGCCCAACGGTGGCACCCCGGCATCGGCACTGGTCACCGGCAACCCACGTTCGGACGGCATCGGCGGCAGCGATTGCTGGCTGCCGGCAGGCCCGGCGTACAGCGCGGCGTAGGCCGCTGGGGCATCGGCCACCTGCAGGCCCAGCGGCGATTGCTGCGCGCCCCAGTTACCGTAGCCTCCACCACCGCCTCCGCCGACGGGCTGGCCGCTTGACCATGGCGTCGCCGCCTGCGGAAGGGCCTGCGCTTCGACCCCGGCGCCGATCTCATGTGCGGCCATCCCGGCGCGGGTATCGGCCAGTGCGTCCTTCAGGGTGCGGTAGACGAAGTCATGCACGAGGCGCGAGTCGCGGAAGCGCACCTCGTGTTTGGCCGGGTGCACGTTGACATCCACCCGTGTTGGATCCAGTTCCAGGAACAGCACATACGCCGGCTGCCGGCCATGGAACAACACGTCGCCGTAAGCCATCTTCACTGCGTGCGCCACGCTGCGATCACGCACCGAGCGGCCGTTGACGTACAGGTACTGCTGATCGGTGCTGGCGCGCGAATAGTGCGGCTGTGCGATCCAGCCGTGCAGGCGCAGCCCGGCACCGCTGTGGTCCACGCGCACGGCCTGGTTGGCGAAATCCTCGCCCAGCGTTTCCCCCAGGCGCGCATCGGAGTAGAGGTCGCCGGGTTTGTAGCGGCGCGAGGCTTTGCCATTGTGCGAAACGCGCAGTTCCACGTCCGGGCGAGCCAGCGCCAACGAGCGCAGCCACTCTTCGATGTGCCCCAGTTCGGTACGCTCGGCGCGCAGGAACTTGCGCCGCGCCGGCACGTTGTAGAACAGTTCGCGGACTTCAACGGTGGTGCCCGGCGCATGCGCGCGCGGCAGCACTTCGCCCAGCTTTCCGCCTTCGATCTGCAGCGCCGAGCCGTGCTCGTCCTGCGCGCGCCGGGAGGCGAGCGTGAAGCGGCTGACGGAGGCAATGGACGGCAGGGCCTCACCACGGAAGCCAAGCGTGGCCACCGCTTCAAGGTCGTCCAGGCTGGCGATCTTGCTGGTGGCGTGGCGGGACACCGCCAGCGGCAACTGCTCGGCGGCGATGCCACTGCCGTTGTCACGGATCCGGATCAGGCGCACGCCGCCTTCTTCCAGTTCGATATCGACGCGGGTGGCACCGGCATCGATCGCGTTCTCGACCAGTTCCTTGACCACCGACGCCGGCCGCTCGACGACTTCGCCGGCGGCGATCTGGTTGATCAGGATCTCCGGCAGCGGACGGATGGTTGCGCTCATGCGCGGGCCCGCCTGCAGGCGTGGAGCACAGTGCGGATGGAGTGGGAAACAGAGGCTGACTTCATCCGCCGATGATAGCGGATGGGCGGCTTCGGCCGCGCCGCGCGCCGGTAGTGACGGCCGCTGTGGCTGACGACCGTTGGTCGTCAGCGCTTCGCCGCTGCGCTCGCCGAGCATGGCTCGGCGCTACCGCGGCTACTTGCTGCCGCCGGCCACGGTGCTGGCCGCTTCCATCTCCGCCTGCGCACGTGCGGCGTACAGGGTTCCCGGGGGCGGCTGGCGGGTAAAGAACACATTGACGCCATCCAGCACGGCGGCGGCGATCTTGCGCTGGTACGCCGGATCCATCAGGCGGCGCTCCTCATCCGGATTGGAGATGAAGGCGGTTTCCACCAGCATCGCCGGCATGTCCGAGGTGCGCAGCACCGCGAAGTTCGCGCGTTCGATGTTCGGCTTGTGGTTGTTGCCGATCCGCTTCAGTCCGCCCAGCACATGGCTGGCAGCATCTTCGGAGGCCTTCATGTAGCCGCTCTGCGCCAGGTCCAACAGCACGTTGGCCAGCGTGCCCTCGGTGCGCTGCAGGCTGACGCCGCCGATCAGGTCGGCCGCGTTTTCCTTGTCCGCCAGCCAGCGGGCGCGCTGCGATGAGGCGCCCTTGGTGGACAGCACGTACACCGACGAGCCTCGCGCAGCGCGGTTTTCCGCAGCATCGGCGTGGATCGAAATGAAGATGTCCGCCTTCGCCGCACGCGCTTTCTGTGCGCGCATGGGCAGCGGAATGAACACGTCGCTGTCGCGCGTCATGTAGGCCTTCAGGCCCGGCATCGCATTGACCTGGCGGGCAAGCTCGCGTCCAACGGCCAGAGTGATGTCTTTCTCACGCTTGCCGCTGGGGCCCACGGCACCCGGATCCTGACCGCCATGGCCGGGATCGATGGCCACCACCAGCGGACGCATGCCCGGCTTCATGCTCACACGCGCCACGTCGCTGGGCATGCTCGGACGCGGCGCGATCGGCGCGGTTTCCGGCGGCTGCGAGGTAGCGCCTGAAGGCGCGGCCGCAGCGCCGGTACGGGTCGGCATGGTGCCGGCGATGGTGGTACGCACCGGCGCCTGGGTCGGCTGGCCGGCCAGGATGGCGGCCGGCGACGGCGTAGCGGCGTCGGTACCGGCGCCGGTTCCGGCAACGGTGGCCGTGGTGGTGCTGGGCAGCGTTGCCGGTGCGGCCGGCGCAACGGCGACAGCCGTGGCCTGCTGCTGGACCTGTGCGGTGAGCAGCGCGGTGGCCCGCGCGGCATCGCTGCGGGTCTGCGCGGCGTTGACTGCCGTGGCCGGCGGCGGGGTGGCCGCTGCCGTAGCTGCCGCAGGGATCGGCGCGCTCGCAGGTGGTGACATGCGGGCTGCCGTGGCCGGCGCATCGCCGGGCCATTCAATGACCAGCTTGGACTGCCCGCCCTGCTGCTGCATCTGCGGCTTGAACGGGGCCACGTTGTCGGCAAGGTCGAACACGACGCGGAAGGTGCCCGGCACCGGCTGGCCGGTACGCACCGCCGTGACCACGCCCTGCGCGGCCGGCAGCTTCAGTCCGCGCACTGCCGAGGACTCCGGAAAATCCACCACCAGGCGGTTCGGACCGGACAGTGCGATGGTCTTGTAGCCACCGGAACCAGCCAGCGAAATCTCGGCGCGGGTGCCGGTCGCGCCGGTATCCAGGCGCACCTGGTTGATCTCACCCGCCCACGCGTCGGCACCCGCCAGGGCGAGTCCGGCAGCGGCACAGAGAGCAAGGGTTCGGAAGGGTAAGCGCATGGCTCAGGATTCAATCACTGCGCTGAACAGATTGCAAACCTTTTCCCTTAATAATCCGTAACTTTCATCAGTTTGTTATGGTCGATATACAGAAAGCGAAGCTAACTCGCCTGCTTCATGCAGTCGCTTCACCCAGGCTTCACCGGAATCGCTCAATGGAATGAGACTGGCGCGTCGACCCGTGCCCGCCATTTCCAGCTCGAGCCGCAGATCCGTCGGCGGTAATGCGCCTGCACCGCGCTCCGGCCATTCCACCAGCCAGAGCGAGGCAGTGCCCTCGTCCAGGCCCAGGAAGTCCAGTTCGGCCGCTCCACCAATCCGGTACAGGTCCATGTGCCAGGCCTCGCTGCCGTCGGCCAGCGGGTAGCGTTCCACCAGCGTATAGGTGGGGCTGCGGATGGCACCGGTCACGCCCAGCGCACGCAACAGCGCGCGTGCGGTGGTCGATTTACCCGCGCCCAGGTCACCCTGCAGTTCAAGCAATGCCTGCGCCGGGCGGGTCGCCGCCAGCGCCTGGCCCAGCAGGTCGGTGTGCTCGGGAGTGGGGAGATGCAGTTCAAGCATGGACAGGATCCGGATTGCAGAGCCGGCGCAACGGCGCCAGCAGGTCGGTGGGAAGCAGGCCGCGCTGGCCGTCGGCAGCGGCGACATCGCCGGCCAGCCCGTGCAGCAGGGCGCCGCCGGCCGCGGCCTCGAACGGCGCCAGACCCTGCGCACGCAGGGCGGCGATGATGCCCGTGAGCAGGTCGCCCATGCCGCCGACCGCCATGCCGGGATTGCCCGCGCCGACCACGGCGGTATGCCCGTCCGGCGCCGCCACCAGGCTGCCCGCACCCTTCAACACCACTACCGCATGGAAGCGCTTGGCCAGTGCAGTGGCCGCGGCGAAGCGGTCGGCCTGCACCGCAGCGGTGGTGGTCTCCAGCAGTCGCGCGGCCTCGCCGGGATGCGGAGTGAGGATCGCCTGCGGGACGGCCTGTGGATCGCGCGCCAGCAGGTTCAGCGCATCGGCGTCCACCACCAGCGGCTTGCCGCTGTCGCGGGCATCACGCCACGGTGCCTGCGCCCAGTCGTCCTGCCCCAGCCCCGGCCCGATGGCGACGACGCTGGCCCGCTGCAGCAGCGCCTGCAGGTCCGCGTTGCAGTCCACCGCGTGGCTCATCGCTTCGGGCAGCCGTGCCAGCGCCGCGCCGATATGTTCGCCGCGCGTGGCCAGGCTGGCCAGGCCGGTACCGGCCCGCAGCGCGGCGTGCGCGGTCATCAGCAGGGCACCGCCGCTGCCATGGTTGCCGCCCACGCACAGCACGTGTCCGGAGGTTCCTTTGTGGGCGTTGCGGCGACGCGGCGGCAACAATCCAGGCAGGCGGTCGCGCTGCCAGTAGTCGGCGGCCACGTGCACACCGCCCCATGCATCTGCAGGCAGCGGCAAGGTCGCCAGCTCGCACTGGCCGGCATGTTCCAGTCCCTCGCCGGTATGCAGTCCGCGATGGGCCACGATGAACTGCAGCGTCAGCGTGGCGCGCACCACCGCACCCGGCGCACTGCCGCGGTCGGCGTCGATGCCACTGGGCACATCCAGCGCGAATACGGGCGCAGCCTGCGCGTTGATCGCTTCGATGACCGCCTGCGCCGAAGCGCGCGGCGCCTGCCGCAGGCCCAGCCCGAACAGCGCATCGACAATCACATCGGCGCCGGGCAGGTGCCCATCGAATGGGGTGCTGCATCCACCGGCGCGCGCCAGCTCGGCGGCGGCACGGGCACTCAGCGCGGTGGACGGCGATGTGCCCGGCAGGGTCAGCACGCTGACCTGGCGGCCGGCCTGCAGCGCATGCAGGGCCAGCACGCAGCCATCGCCGCCATTGTTGCCCGCCCCCACCACCACCGCGATGTGCCGGGCATCGGGCCAATGCTGCAGCAGGCACTGCCACGCGGCCTTGCCGGCGGCAGCCATCAACGACCAGCCGCCATCACCGGCCAGCGCGGAAGCGCGCGCATCCAATGAACGGGCGGCAGCGGAATCGAACAGAGCGGAGGGGTCCAGCATGCAGGGATTCTATACTTGCGGGCATGCATCCCGATTCCCCCCCCCTGCCCGCCGGCCTGGATCCGGCGCTCGCCGTCCAGCGCATCCGCGCGCTGGCGCGTGCGCATGGCTTCCAGCGCTGCGGCATCGCCGGGGTGGACCTGGCCGAAGACGAGGCGCACCTGGCGGACTGGCTGGGCCAGGGCCTGTACGGCACGATGGACTGGATGGCGCGCCACGGCACGCTGCGCGCGCGGCCGGCCGAACTGCTGCCCGGCACCGTGCGGGTGATCTCGCTGGGCATGGACTACAGCCACAAGGACGACACCGAAGCCTGGGCCACGCTGGCCGATCCGGGCCGTGCCTACGTCGCGCGCTACGCGCTGGGCCGCGATTACCACAAGCTGATGCGCAACCGGCTGCAGAAGCTGGCCGCGCAGATCAGCGATGAAGTGACGCCGCTGGGTTTCCGCGTGTTCGTCGACTCCGCGCCGGTGCTGGAACGCGCGCTCGGCCGCGATGCCGGCCTGGGCTGGATCGGCAAGCACACCTGCCTGATCGATCGCAACGGCGGCTCCTGGTTTTTCCTTGGCGAGATCTACATCGACCTGCCGCTACCGATCGACCAGCCTGCCAGCGCGCACTGCGGCACCTGCACCCGCTGCATCGAGGTCTGCCCCACCCAGGCCATCATCGCCCCACAGCGGCTGGATGCGCGGCGCTGCATTTCCTACCTGACCATCGAACACGAAGGTGCCATCCCCGAGCCGATGCGTGCGCTGATCGGCAACCGCATCTACGGCTGCGATGACTGCCAGCTGGTGTGCCCGTGGAACAAGTTTGCAAAGCGCACCGACGAAGCCGATTTCCGCGCACGCAACGACCTGGACCGCGCGCGCCTGGACGCGTTGTTCAGCTGGGACGAAGCGGAGTTCCTGCAGCGCACCGAAGGCAGTCCGATCCGCCGCAGCGGCCACGAGCGCTGGCTGCGCAACATCGCCGTGGCACTGGGCAACGCACCGACCTCACCGCAGGTGATGGAGGCGCTGACCAGCCGCAGCACGCACGATTCAGCGCTGGTGCGCGAACACGTGCAATGGGCGCTGGGGCAGCACGGCGCGGCGTGATCGCCCGCGTCCGACGTGCGACCATGGTGGCCTGATCCAGAAAGACCGTTGAGTGCCCATGCAGCAGCGCAGCATCGATGTCCTCACTCCCAGCCAGCTCAACACGCTGGCGCGTGACCTGCTGGAAGGCAGTTTCCCGGCCATCTGGGTGGAGGCCGAACTCGGCAGCGTGGCGCGTCCCTCGTCAGGCCATATGTACTTCACCCTGAAGGACGCACGCGCACAGCTGCGCGCGGCGATGTTCCGGATGAAGGCCTCCACGCTGCGCTTCGTGCCCCGCGAAGGCATGCGCGTGCTGGTGCGCGGCCGGGTCACGCTGTACGACGCACGTGGCGAGTACCAGATGGTGATCGACCACATGGAAGAAGCCGGCGAAGGGGCCCTGCGCCGCGCCTTCGAGGAGCTGAAGGCACGGCTGGAAGCCGAAGGCCTGTTCGACCCGGCGCGCAAGCGCCCGCTGCCCGCCCACGTTCAGCGCCTGGCGGTGATCACCTCGCCCACCGGCGCGGCGGTGCGCGACGTATTGAGCGTGCTGGCCCGGCGCTTCCCGCTGCTCGAGGTCGACCTGCTGCCGTCGCTGGTACAGGGCGATTCGGCGGCGCCGCAGATCACCCGCCTGCTGCAGGCCGCCGACGCCAGCGGCCGCTACGACGTGATCCTGCTGACCCGCGGCGGCGGCTCGCTGGAAGACCTGTGGGCGTTCAACGATGAAGCGCTGACCCGCGCGGTGGCCGGCAGCCGCACGCCGGTGGTGTCCGCGGTGGGTCACGAAACCGACTTCAGCCTCACTGACTTCGCAGCAGACCTGCGCGCGCCGACCCCGTCGGTGGCCGCCGAACTGCTGGTGCCCGACCAGCAGGACCTGGCCCGCCGCCTGCGCCGTGACGCAGCGCGCCTGCAGCAGCTTCACCGGCATGCGCTGGGCCAGGCGATGCAGCGCGCGGACCGCCTGCTGCTGCGGCTCAATGCCTGCAGCCCACAGGCCCGGCTGCAGCTGCTGCAACGGCGCCATGCCGACCTCGGCCGGCGCCTGCAGGCGGTACGCCAGCAGCAGGGGCAGCAACGTACGGCGCGCCTGCGGCATGCGGCGGCGGTGCTGCGCGGGTTCCATCCGCAGCGCCAGCTGGAAGGCCTGCAGCGCCGCCTGCTGGCCCTGCGCGGCCGCCCGCAGGCCGCAATGCAGCGCCGACTGCAGAACGACGCGCTGCGCCTGCGTGGACTGGCCCGTTCCATGGAAGCGGTCAGCCCGCTGGCGACGGTGGCCCGTGGCTACAGCATCCTGACCCGCACCGACGATGGCCAGCTGGTCCGCAGCGTGAGCCAGGTCCAGCCCGGCGACGCCGTGCAGGCCAAGGTCGGCGATGGGGTCATCGACCTGCAGGTCACCCGCACCCGGTCCTGACGGCCGCTGGCCGTCCTCCGCCCTACTGCCGCGCCTGCTCGCAGAACCGCTGGCGGTATTGCATCGCCTTGGGCATCAACGCCTGCAGGTTCTGGATGCGCGTGCCCGGATTGGGATGGGTTGAAGAGAACTCCGGCTGCGACTGCCCGCCGCTGGCCTGGCCCATGCGCTCCCACAGCGGCACCGCCTCGCGCGGATCAAAACACGCCGCCGCAGCCAGCATCAGGCCCACTTCGTCGGCCTGCGTTTCATGGCCGCGCGCATACGGCAGCAGGTAGCCGTAGCCCATCGCCGCCATCACCATCTGCTGCTGTTGTGGGTCCATGCCACTGGCCGCACCGGCCATCTGGCCGATCTGGGTCAGCTTCTGCTGCGCCATGCGCTGCGCACCATGGCGCAACAACGCATGGGCGATTTCATGCCCCATTACCACGGCCATCGCATCGCGCGTCTGCGCTACCGGCACCAGCCCGGTATACACCGCCATCTTGCCGCCCGGCAGGCAGAACGCATTGGCCTGGTCGGACTGGATCACGTTGACTTCCCAATCGAACCCGCGCGAGAAATGTCCCGGCTTCAGCCCATGTTCTTCAGCCAGCGCGGTTTCCACCACGTCGACCTTGGCAATCAGCCGCTGGGCGATCTCACGCACGTCGCGCGACACCTGTGCATTCGGATCCAGCGGCCGCTCCTGCGCCAGTATCTCCTGGTAGGCCTGCAGGCCCAGCGCCTTTTCCTGGTCCACGTCCAGGGTGCTGTCGATCAGCACAGACTCGCCGGTGTACGGATCCACCGCCCGGTTGGAAAACCAGTAGAACGCGGCGTAGCCGGCAAAGGCCAGCAGCACCAGCCACCGGACATTGCCGAACAGGCCGCCGCGGCGCGGGCCCTGCTGCGAAGAACGGGAGAACGGATCGTTGCGCATCGACATGCGTCCTGGCCAGGCCCGCCGGGGCCGGCGGGTAACGGCTCATCCTAGCCCAGATGGCGTGCAGCTCAGATGCCGCGCACCAGCCGGAAGCCGATCCGCCCGCTGGTGGTGTCCGAATCCTGCGATTGCCGCCATGCCGCGCGGGTCTGTTCGGGGGCATTGGCCCAGTTGCCGCCGCGGATCACCCGCGCGCGGCAGCCCGGATTGAACCAGGCCGCGCCATCGGAAGGCGCACGCCGATAGCTCGCGTGCCAGCAGTCGGCGACCCATTCACTGAGGTTGCCGCCCATGTCATGCAGGCCCCAGGCATTGGGCTTGAACATCCCCACCGGCGCGGCGCCCCAGTAGCCGTCGCCATAGCCGATGAAGGCATTGGCCCAGCGCCGCCCGGTGGGCGAAACGTCCAGGCTGCCGGTGAAGTTGCCCGAGTCCGGTGGCGGCACCCCGGCATCGCCCCACGGATAACGGCCCGACGCCCCCGCGCGCGCCGCGTATTCGAACTCGGCCTCGCTCGGCAGCCGGTAGGAGCGCCCGGTCTGCTCTGACAGCCAGTTCGCATAGGCTTCGGCGTCACGCACGCTGACATGCATCACCGGCTGGTTGGCCAGCGCACGGCCGCCGTCGTAGTCCGATTGCCAGTCGACCCCGCTGCGGCGGATGAAGTTGCCGCTGCGCTCGTCATAGACAATGGAATGGCCTCGCCGGGTAGCCCGCGGGCGGGCATTGGCGGCCTTCACGAAGCGGGCGAAATCGGCCACGGTCACCTCGGTCATCGCCATCGCGAAGCCGCGCTCGAAGCGCACGTAATGGGACGGTCGCTCGGCGTCGCTGGCACCGGGTTCGTGCAGCCCGGCGCCCATCTGGAAGCCACCATGCGGCACCACCTTCATCCGGGGTCCGCGTCCGCCATCACGCAGCGGATCACTGAACACCTGGCCGGGGCGGAAGCTGCCGTAATGCGTGGCCAGCTCGATGCGCTCGCGCAACAGCGCCACGTCCGCATTGCCCGGCAGGGCGATGCGCATGGCCTGCTCCAGCTTCTCGCCGGCCGCCTTCAGGCCCTGTGGGGTGGCCAGATCCCGCAGTCCCCGCGCACGCAGGGTGGCCAGGGTGGCTGCACGGATCGCCTCGATCCGCTCGAAGGCATCGGCGATGGTCGTGGCGGCATCGCGCACCTTGCTGGCTTCGGCCAGCCAGGTGCCTGCGGCGGCGAAATCCCCGGCCCGTGCGGCGATCTCAGCCCGCCCGATCAGTCCACTTTCGGCTGCTGCCAGGCCCTGTCGCGCACGCATGTTGTCGGGGTCCAGGGCGAGCGCATCGCGGAAGTTGACCAGAGCGCCGTCGCCATCCTCGCCGATCCGCCCGGCGCGCAGGTCGTCTTCGCCGGCGCGGTTGAACGCCACCGTGCGCTGGGCCACTTCCACCTGCCGCTGCAACGCACGCGCCTGCTCGTTGTCCGGGGCAATGGTCAGCAGTACCAGTGCGATCTGGGCCGCTTCGGCCAGTGCCATGCGCTGCTGCTGCGGTTGTGCCAGCAATGTCCTGGCCTGCACCAGCAGTTGCCGCTGCGCGCGCTGCAGGCCATCGCGGGCGCGACGATCCTGCGGATCCTGCTCCAGCAGGGCCAGCCACAGCGGAATGGCCGACTCGCTGGTTTCGAACAGCTGGCCCTCACGCTGGGCCTGCTCGGCCCGGCGGCGCGCAACGGCGCGCTCAGCAGGGTCGATGGTCACCGGCGGCGGCGTCCAGCGCTGCACCGTTTCGGCTTCGTCCTGGCCGCCGATGGTCACCGTGGCTTCGCCGCCTGCCTGGGCATCGCGCGCGCGTGGCGCCGGCTCGGCCGCTGTGGCAGCAGGCGCGCGTGGCGCCGGCGACGGCTCACCGCAGCCGGTCAGCCCCAGCAGGCACAGGGCGGGCAACAGCAGGTACGGGCGCGGCAGACGCAAAACCAACTCCTTCAGGCCGGGGGTGCGGGCCGACGTTAGGCTATTCTCCCCTTCCTGAGCAAACGCGAGAAGTCGAACGCCCCGTGGCAATCTGGATCAACACCCCCGCAGAACTGCAGGCGCGGCAACAGCTGCGTCCCTCCCGCATCGGCCTGGACACCGAGTTCATCCGCGAGCGCACCTTCTGGCCGCAACTGGCCCTGGTGCAGATGGCCGTCGGCGACGAAGTCCTGCTGATCGATCCGCTGATCCCGGGCATGCCCGAGGCACTGGCGCCGTGGCTGACCGATACCTCCATCATCAAGGTGATGCACAGCGCCAGCGAAGACCTGGTGGCGTTCAAACACACCTGCGGCGTGCTGCCGCGGCCACTGTTCGATACCCAGATCGGCGCTTCGCTGGCGGGAATCGGCGGCGGCATGGGCTACCAGAAGCTGGTGCAGGAAATCACCGGCGTGGCACTGGCGAAGGGTGAAACGCGCTCGGACTGGATGCGCAGGCCGCTGTCGGATGCGCAGCTGCAGTATGCCGCCGACGACGTCGAGCACCTGTTCGCACTGCACGATGCCATCGTGGCGAAGCTGGAAGCGCAGGATCGCCAGCAGTGGCTGGCCGACGATGGCGAGCGCCTGCTGGCCAGCGTGGAGCATGACGAAGAGCGCTGGCCCCACCTGGGCATGCGCTCGGCGCAGTTCCTGGATGCACCGGCGCAGCGCCGGCTGCTGCGCCTGCTGCGCTGGCGAGACCAGCAGGCACGTGCCAGCGACCGCCCGCGCAGCTGGATCCTCGACAACGAACTGGCCGCTACCCTCGCCCGCGTCCCACCGGTGGACGAAGCGGCGCTGGGCAAGGTGTTCGACCAGTTCCCGAAGGCGCCGCGCAAGCTGGCAGGTGCGGTGTGGCAGGCGTTGACCACGCCGTTGGACGACGAAGCCGATGCGCCGCAGCTGCTGCAGGCTACCGATGCCAACAAGCAGGCGTTGAAGAAACTGCAGGAAGCGGTAGCGCAGGTGAGCCAGTCACTGGGCCTGCCCGATGGCGTGCTGGCTTCGCGCAAGCATCTGGAAAGCTATCTGGGAAGCCGCACCTGGCCGGCCCCGCTGGCCGGCTGGCGGCAGCAGGTGCTGGAGCCGAAGCTGCAGCCGCTGCTGCCCTGACGGACGATCCCCGGTGGGTGACGACTACCCCACTGGTGGGTGACGACCGTTGGTCGTCACGCTCTCCGCGCCGGATCCCAAGCGGTGCCGACCACGGGGCGGCACCCACCGAGCGAGCGCCACCCACCGGGAGGCAATGACGGCCAGCGGCCGTCATTGCCCGTTCCGCATTACCAGTTCATGTTCAGCGAAACACCCACGGTGCGCGGTTCGTTGTACACCGCTGCCATGTAGTTCTCGATCACGCCCTTGAGGTTCTTCTCATTGGTGATGTTGCGCGCGAACAGCGCCACTTCGTAGGCGCCGTAGCCGCCGGAGTAGCCCAGCTTCAGGCCGCCTTCGAAATCACCCTTGGAGTTGAATTCGGCCGTGTCGTACAGCACGAAGCTGGTATAGCCCTGCTTGTTCCAGTCAGTGGACACAAATACCGTGCCAGCATCGCTCACCGGGAAATCGTAGCGGGCCGCCAGGTTGATGCCGTACTTCGGCGCGTTCGGCAGCGGATTGCCGTCGATCTGCGCGAAGGTGTTGGCACCAACCTTGATGGTCGGGTCGTTCACGCTGCACACCACCACGCCGTTCAGCGCACACACCTGTGCGTACACCCGGTCATCCTGGATTTCGCTGTGCAGCAGGCTCACGCCCGCACTCAGGGTCAGGTTCGGAACCGGGCGCAGTTCCATGTCCGCCTCCAGGCCGTAGGCGCGTGCCTTGTCCGCATTGAACAGCACCCCATTGCCATCCGAATCGTTGCCGTTGAGCTGGATGTCGTTGACCTGGTAGGTGAAGGCAGTCGCGTTCAAGCGCAGGCGATTGTCCCACAGCGTGCTTTTTACGCCGGCTTCCCAGGACAGGATCGTCTCCGAATCGGCCGTGGTGAAGTCTGAGTTGAACACCGCCGAGCGGCCCTGGATGGTCGGTCCGCGGAAGCCGCGCGCGACCTTGGCATACACGCCCACCTGGTCGTTGATCTGGTACATCGCGCTCAGGTCCCAGCTCGGCGTGGTGTCGCTCATCTCCACGTCAGTACGGCCGCGGTAGGTCACCGCACCGGCTGCGGTGTCGGCGGTCTTCAGCAGGCGGGTGCGCTTCTCGTCGCGGGTCTGGCGAAGACCCGCGGTCAGCGTCAGCTGGTCGGTGGCCTTGTAGCTCAGCTGGCCGAAGCCGGCGACAGAGGTATTGGTATTGCGCAGCCGCACCCAGTTGTTGGGATTGCGCGCGGCGCCCTGCAGGAACCAGCCGCGCTGGTAGAAGTCGGTGATATCGCGGCCGTCGAAGTAGAACAGGCCGGCCTGCCAGCTCAAGCGATCATCGCCCACGCTGGCCAGGCGGACTTCCTGGGTCCACTGGTCGAGATCGCGCACCTGGCCCATCGACTGGCCGAACCCATTGGGCACGCCATTGACCGGGAAATTGGCGGCCGCGCCGCCATCGGTGTCGCCGCGGCTGTAGCCGGACGTGGTCTCGTAAGCAGTGATCGAGGTCAGTTCCACCGCGCCGAAATCATAGGTCGCCTTGAGCGAGCCACCGTAGGTCTTGTAGGCCTGCGGGTTGTTGGCGGCCTCGTCGTAGGCTACGCGGTCGCGCGCGGCGATCGGCTGGTTGGAGCCCTTGACCATGCCGCCGCGCAGGAACAGCGTGGAGGTTCCTTCGTAGTCCCGCGCATGCGCCGAGGCCAGCACCGAGAGGTTTTCGGTGGGGGCCAGCAGCAGCTGCGCGCGCACGTTGCGATCGTCGAAGCCACCCATCGCATCCTTGCGCGGCGCCATCGTGCCATCGGCGCTGGCGCCGGCGTAGGTGTTATCCACGTAATCATCGCGATGCTGGTACAGCGCAGACACGCGGAACGCCGCCACCTCGTTGATCGGGCCGCCCAGGCCGGCATCCACGGCGACGCTGTTGTTGGTTCCGTAGCTGGCATTGACCCGGCCGCTGGCGTCCTGGCTCGGCTTGATGCTGTCGAACTTGACGATGCCGGCGGTGGTGTTGCGACCGAACAGCGTGCCCTGCGGTCCACGCAGCACCTCGATCTGGTCCACGTCGAAGACCGGGTTTGACTTCAGCACCACGTGTTCCAGCACCACGTCGTCCTGGATGATGGACACCGGCTGGGAGGCACCCAGGTAGAAATCGATGTTGCCCAGGCCACGGATGTAGAAGCGCGGGAAGATGCGCCCGGTGGTGGTCTCGGCATAGAAGCCCGGCACTCGGCCGGACAGCGCCAACAGGGTGTCATCGCCGCCGGCGGTGTAGTCGCGCAGCTGCTCGCCCTGCACCACGCCGACCGACACCGGCACGTCCTGCAGGTTCTGCTCGCGGCGTTCGGCGGTCACGGTGATGGCATCCAGCGCAGTGGCGCTGGTCGGGGTGGCGGCCTGCTGCGCGAAGGCCGGGGCGACCAGGCCCACGGACAATGCGGCGCATGCCAGCGCCAACGGATGACGACGGAAGATTCGGTGGTTCAGATGCATGTACGGGACTCGAAGGAGCGTCCGTGCGGCCTGCGCGAGCCGGGCGGATGAGGAAATCAAAGCGCGCAGGCGCACAGTATGGCGGCCACGTTTCAATCCCGTGGCAGCCCCTCCCGCGTACCGCCCTGGTTACGTCGCCACCACCGTCCCACGCGCCAGCACGAAGCGCGCTGCGGCTTCGCGCAGCGACGCGGCCTGGGCGGTCATCGACTGCGCCGAGGCCGAGGTTTCCTCCACCAGCGCCGCGTTCTGCTGGGTGACTCCGTCCATCTGCACGATGCTCTGGTTGACCAGTTCGATGCCGGCGGCCTGCTCGCGCGATGCCGACGCAATGCCGCCGATCGCCGCACCCAGTTCGCCCACCGCGGTCACCACCTGCTGGATGGTCTCGCCGGCCTGCGCTGCCAGCGCACTGCCGGTGCCGACCTGCTCCACCGATTCGTCGATCAGCCCCTTGATCTCGCGCGCCGCCTGCGCCGAGCGCTGCGCCAGCGTGCGGACTTCACTGGCGACCACGGCAAAACCACGCCCTTCTTCACCGGCACGGGCCGCTTCCACCGCCGCGTTCAGCGCAAGGATATTCGTCTGGAAGGCGATGCCATCGATCACCGTGGTGATGTCGGCGATGCGCCGCGAGGACGCTTCGATCAGGCGCATGGTGCGCTCCACCTCGGCCACCGCTTCACCGCCCTGGGATGCCACGCCGGTGGCCTGCACCGCCAGCTTGTCTGCGCGTACCGCGTGGTCCGCGCTCTGGCGCACCGCTGCGGTCATTTCTTCCATCGATGCGGCCGACTCTTCCAGGTTCGCTGCCTGCTGTTCGGTCCGGCGTGACAGGTCTTCGCTGGCCGAGGCGATTTCCGCCGCCGCCGCCGACACACCATCGGCCGAGCGCTGGATGCCGGCGATGATCGTGCCCAGGCTGGTCACGGTCTGGTTGGCGTCATCGCGCATTTCGGCGAACACGCCCTGGAAATCCCCTTCGATACGGCTGCGCAGGTCGCCCCGCGCCAGGTTGCGCAGCAGGTCGGACAGCGCCGCCAGGTTGTGGTCGGCCGTGGTCATCAGGGTGTTCAGTCCTTCCACCATGAGCCGGAAATCGTTGTCGAACGCTTCAGCGTCACCGCGCGCGCCGAAATCACCGGCTGCAGCAGCCGCGACCAGACGCCTGATCTCACCGTTGATGGCCTGCAGGCGGGCGCGCACGCCGTTGACCGACGCACTGATGCGGGCCTTCTCACCGGGCAGTTCCTGCATCGACGCCGACAGGTCACCGGTGGCGTATTCCTGTACCAGCTCGACCATCTCCAGCGTGGTGCGCACGTGGGCATCCACCAGCGCGTTGGTGCCTTCCACCATGCTGCGGAATGCACCCTGGAACGCGTCGGCATCGATGCGGTGGCTGATGGTGCCCTCGGCGTGGTGCTGGGCCATCCGGTCCTGTGCGGCGGTGACGCTGCGCAGGGTGGACTGCATCTGCCGCATGGACGAAAGCAGGCGCCCCACTTCATCGGGGCGACGCTGCGGGATCTCGCGGTCCAGCCGGCCCGCTGCCACGTCCAGGGCCACCTGTTCGGCCTGCTGCAGCGGACGGGCCAGCAACCGGCGCATGGCCAGCACGGTCGCGCCGATCACCGCCAGCAGGGCCAGTGCGGAAATGCCGGCGATCTGCAGCAGCAGCGTGCGCAGCACGTCCTGCAGCACCGACACCGGCTCCATGCCCAGCACCATCCAGCGCCACGGCGCATGCGCCTGCGCGGAAACGAAATAGCCGCGGGTGTCCTTGCCATCGGCGCTGCGCACCTGCAGCGTGGCCGATGCCTGGCGCCCTTCCAGCAGCGCCTGCAGCAGCGGCAGGTCTTCGGCCACCACGCGCTCGCTGATCCTGCCGCCTTCACCGGCGGGCGCGGCGATCACCTTGCCGAAGCCCTCGCCCGGGCGCGTATCGATGGCCATGAAGTAGCCGTCCTTGCCCAGCGTGGAATCACGCAGGCTGGCCTTCAGCGCGGCCAGCCCGGCCGACTGGTCCTGGCCGACGAAGGCGATGCCGACCACCGCACCGGCCGCATCCTTCAGCGGCATGTAGTGGGTCATGTAATCGGTGCCGAACAGGTGCGCCGGGCCACTGAAGGCTTCGCCGGCGATGATCTTCGAATACGCCAGGTGGGCATGGTCCAGCCTGGTGCCGAGCACGCGCTCACCGGCGGCATTGCGCAGCGAGGTCGCCACCCGCACGAAGTCATCGCCATCGCGCACGAACACCGTCGCCACACCGCCGGTGGAGGCGGCGAAACGATCCACCGCCGCGTCATCCAGCGCCAGCGGGCTGCCCCCGAACATCAGTTGCGGGGCGACCTGCCCGGCCACCTCCACGCTGCGCGCGGTGTCCACGGCGGCATCGCCGGCCGGCAGCGAGGCGCGGAACAGAGCGGCCATATGCGCGGTGCTCTGGCTGAGGCTGCGGTCGTACAGCGCCACCGAATCGCGCATCAGGCTGGCCGAGGTGTCCAGCCCGGCCTGCACGCGCGTCTGGTAGCTGGCGGCGGTCTGCCGGTAGATCAGCAGGGCCAGCAGCACGAAGGCCGCGGCAGTGATGGCCGCAAGCAGGATCGCCAGACGGGTAGAAATGGACAGCGTGGAACCGGTGGCGGCAGAAGTCGTCATCGAGAGGCACTTGATAGGAAGGGGGAACGCGTTGGGCGTCACACTTTTATCGGCACCGAAGCGGTCCTCTTTAGCCAGGACTGGCTAAATTTGCGCCATCATTCAGCATCCAAGCGATTGATTTGTCGCGAGAAGGTCGCTGGAAACGGTTACATGGCGTCGAGATCACTCCGACAGTACGATCCGCCCAAAACCACTCCCATCGTCCAAGGCGCTGATCGCATGCAGCTGATCCAGCCGCAGCTCACGCAGGCCATCGGTGCATTCCAGGCGCAGGAATTCTTCCTTCGCCGCTGTGCTGACGGTGGTCAGCGCACGGCCCTCCACTTGCGTGCCATCGGCCAGCTCCACCCGCAGGCGAAGCCGGCGCAGGCAGGCGATCTCCAGATGGTCGTGCAGGTCGCAGGAAATCGGGCGGTAAGGTTCCATCGTTTTTTCCAGCTTTGGCTGCGCAGGCGCGTCGATGCCCCACTTTCTGTCCGCACGTGCGGGCTTGGCAAGCCTCTGGCAGTTGGATAGACTCAGTTCCACTGTGGGGCCATAGCTCAGCTGGGAGAGCGCGTCGTTCGCATCGACGAGGTCAGGAGTTCGATCCTCCTTGGCTCCACCACGAATTGAAACGAAAAGCCCCGGGATCGCTCCCGGGGCTTTTCTCGTTCAGGCCGGCTCGCCGCTGCCGTCCTTGCGGTCAGGCTTCTTGGTGTGGTCATCACGGACCTTCTGGTCCTGCTGTCCCTGGCGCTGCTTCGCCACGTCGTCCTGGCGCTGGTCCTGCTGGCTTTCCTGTACGCCTGCGCGGTCTTCCTGCTCGTTCTTTTCGGTACCCATTCTGCGTGCCTGCTCGTTGTGGTGTGTCGTGGCACTCAACGCTATCGGCGCCGCCGTGATGTGCAGATCACGAGGCCGTGGCCACCCGTTCAGCGTGGTTGGCGCGGTCACCTGCGCGCGGCACAATGGCGGTCCACACTGGAACAAGGATGTCCCATGCGCTTCGCCCTGCTGCTCCCTGTCCTGCTGCTCAGCGCGGGCTGTGCCCACCGCAGCGTCACCGCCCCGCCGATGACGGCCGCTGGCCTGATCACCCCGGCCGAAGCCGTGCATGCCGCCAACGATGATCCGCGCAACGGTATCAGTGGCACCTTCCTGGTCACCGTGCGCAATATCGACCTCACCGGGCACGGGCTGTACCTCAACAGCGAAACCGACTATCGCCACCAGGCCAACCTCACCGTGTGGCTGGCAGCCGACCAGGCCGATGCGCTGCGGGCACAGCTGGACAACCTGCCACTGGAACGCTTGGTCAACCGCCGCCTGCTGGTGCAGGGCACGGCGCGCCGCGCGAAGATCGTCTTCAGCACGGATGGCATCCCCAGCGACAAGTATTACTACCAGACCCAGCTGCGCCTGAACGACCCGCGCCAGGTCCGCTTCGCGCCCTGAAACTGCTCTTTCCAGCTTGACCACCCGCTTGCCGAAGTTGCGTCCCCGCATCGCCAACGCCTCAGGGTAGTGACGGCCGCTGGCCGTCATTGCTGGTCACGGCCAGCAGCGGCAGCACCGCATCGAAGACCTTGCCGCCCCACGTTTTCGAGACGTCGATGTCTGCCAGAGATGTCTGCCAGAACGGCTGCACCCATGCATGCTGCCAACAACGAAGGATCAAGCACTTGCGCGCGCAGCCGCGATGCGGAGACACCATTGTGAAGTTTTTTATTCAAAAAGCTTGCCCAAACCGCGTGAGCTCCGTAATATGCGCCTCCTCGGCAGCGACATCGCTGCCAACGAAACAAGTGGCCGAGTAGCTCAGTTGGTAGAGCAGGGGATTGAAAATCCCCGTGTCGGCGGTTCGATTCCGTCCTCGGCCACCATAGTTTTCAAAGGGTCTGCAGAAATGCAGGCCCTTTTTTTTTCGCCTGTTGCGCCGGCTCTGCACGGATGGGCAGTGCGGCCTGCATTCAAATGCCGCACATGGCGTCCTCGCTCAGTGCGCGTTCGTCATCGTAGTGGATCGACCCTGCAGGTAAGCGGCAGCTGCACCACCGGGCATTGTTGGTGCGCGGGCTTTCGAATATCTCAGCCGCCGTTCTAGTCGTTGGAAGCGTCGTGATGCGAGCACGCAAGCGGCCTTTTGAGCCTGCAGGCTTCGCCTTGCAAGCCATATACGCAGCATATACGATTCGTATATATCCAAAAGAGTCCCGCCCATGGGCATCGTCAACATCGACGACGAACTGCACGACCAGCTCCGCCGCGCCTGCACCGTCAGCCATCGTTCGATCAATGCCCAGGCCAACTTCTGGATCAAGATCGGCATGCTCTGCGAACTGCACCCGGAACTGAGCTACCAGCAGATCGCCGCCGAGCAGCTGCGCAGCGCCGGCGTGCAGACACCGCGGCTGGCCGAGCGACACACATGATCAAGTCCGCGCAGGACATCGAACGGATGGCGCAATCCGGCGCGCTGCTGGCCCAGGTGTTCGATCACCTCGATACGCTGGACCTGCGCGGCCGCAGCACGATGGACATCAACGACCTGGTCGAGCGGATGATCGTCGACGACCTGCAGGCGCGTCCGGCCAGCAAGGGCCAGTACGACTTCCCGTTCGTGCTCAACACCTCCATCGACGACGTGGTCTGCCATGGCGTGCCCTCTGCCGACGACGTGCTGCGCGAAGGGCAGATCGTCAATCTGGACATCACACTGGAAAAGAACGGGTTCATCACCGATTCCAGCACCACCTATCTGGTCGGCGAGGTGCCCTACCCGGCCCGGCGGCTGGTGCAGGCGACGTACCAGGCCATGTGGAAAGGCATCGCCGCAGTACGTCCCGGCGCACATACCGGAGACATCGGCCATGCCATCGCCCGTTTCGCGCGCGAACAGGGCTATACCGTGGTCAAGGAATACTGCGGCCATGGGATTGGCCGTGAAATGCACGAAGAACCGCAGATCCTGCATTACGGCCACCGCGGTACCGGGGTGGAGCTGCAGGAAGGCATGGTGTTCACCATCGAACCGATGCTGAACCAGGGCAAGGCGGCGATCCGCCACCAGCCCGACGCGTGGCCGGTGCACACGCGCGACGGCAAACGCTCCGCCCAGTTCGAACACACCGTGGCGGTTACATCCACCGGGGTGCGCGTGCTGACGTTGCGCAAGGGCGAGCGCGCGCCGAAGTAACTGCTTCAAGAGACAGCCCCGCCGCACCGGTTCCCGCGTGTCCCCGCCCCGGGCGACGACACGCAGCAGCCTGGATCAGGCCGGACCGAACCCGCGGGTGGTCTTCTTTTCGTTCTTGTCCGCCTTCTTTTCCTTGGCGGTCTTGGCAGGTTTCTTCTTCTGCTCTTTCTTCTTGTCCAGACCCTTGCTCATTGCGGCATTCCTTTTGTCGGTAGCGACGGCGCGAGCATGCCACATCTGCCAGCTGCCAAGGCGCCGGGACGCCTTTCGCGACGTGCTTCACGTCACCCTCGGCGCGGCAACCGCTAAGCTCGAGCGGTCGCCACACGAGCCATGCCGATGCCAACCCTGCCTACCCTTCGCCGCGCCTGTGCCCTTGCCCTGCTGCTGCCACTGGCCAGCCTCGCCCACGGCGCCGAACCGGTGCGCGCGGTGGCCGCGCTGGATATCGACCGCTACGCCGGGCAGTGGCACGAAATCGCCCATCTGCCGGTGTCGTTCCAGAAGAAATGCGTCGGCGACATCACCGCCACCTATGGGCTGCGCAGCGATGGCCGCATCTCGGTGCTCAACGGCTGCCGCGTGGAAGACGGCACACGCATCCAGGCCGAAGGCGTCGCCCGCCCGGTAAAGGGCGAACCGGGTCAGCTGGAGGTCCGCTTCGCCCCGGATTGGCTGTCCTGGTTGCCGCTGGTATGGGCCGATTACTGGGTGATCGCACTGGACCCGGACTACCAATGGGCGGTGGTCGGCGAGCCGGACCGCAAGTACCTGTGGATCCTGTCGCGCTCGCCGAGCATGCAACGCGGGCAGTTCGAAGCGCTCAAGGCGCGCGCCGAAGCGATGGGCTACGACCTGGCCCCGTTGAAGGTGCTCGCGCCACTGCGCTGACCCGCCGGCCGCGCCGCGCGCTGCCCAAGCCCGCCTGACGCCCCCGTGCCCGCACGCTGCCACTGGCAGCGGCGCGCGTTAATCTCTGCCGTTCAGGTGAAGGCCTGTGCACGCCACCATACGCCGTAGTATCTTTCTCTCCACGCACCCCTTCCGCGAGGACCTGCGCCATGCTCCGCCGCTTCCGTTCCATCCTGATCGTCCTGTCCGTCCTCGCCCTTGCCGCCTGTGGCGAAAAGGTGGTCAAACGCGTTTCCGAACCGGCCAGCAGCCTGCAGCAATTGACCGTCAACGCCGATGGCAGCTGGAAGGTGGCCCTGCGCCTGCAGAACTTCAGTTCCATGCCGATGCGCTTCGATGACATCGCCCTGAAGCTCTCGGTCGGCGATGCCGAGGCCGGCACGCTGAGCGCCAAGCCCGGCGTATCGATCGGCGGCACATCGGCCGATGTGATCGAACTGCAGCTGCAGCCAGCCGCCCAGGCCCGCCTGATCGTGGCCGACGCACTGGCCAGCAACCACACCCTGGCCTATAGGCTGGAAGGTTCGGTGTCGGCCACGCCGGAAGAAAAGAAGCAACGCACGTTCCAGATCAACAACCGCAGCACCCTCAACCACGCCCCGGGCCTGCCCGGCGTGTTGCGCTGAGGCGAGCACCGTCATCGCCGCGCCACGCCCCCGCCCCCTGATCGAGATGCTTCAACGATGAGCAGCTATACCGCCCCGCTTTCCGACCTGCGTTTCGCCCTGCACGACGTGCTCAAGGTCGAGCCGCTGTTCGCCCGCCTGGGCTTCACCGACGCCACTGCCGACGTAGTGGATGCCGTGCTGGAAGAAGCCGGCCGCTTAAGCGCCTCGGTGCTGGCACCGCTGAACAGCGTGGGCGATGAAGTGGGCTGCGTGCTCGACCAGGCCAGCGGCGAGGTCACCACCCCGCCGGGCTTCAAGGCGGCCTATGACCAGTTCGTGGAAGGCGGCTGGACCGGCCTGACCGCCTCGCCGGAAGTCGGTGGACAGGGCCTGCCGCACACTCTGGGCGTGCCGCTCAACGAGATGATCAACGGCGCCAACCTGGCCTGGGGCAACTTCCCGCTGCTCTCGCATGGTGCGATCGAGGCGCTGAAACAGCATGGCGAAGCGTGGCAGCACGACGCCTTCCTGAAGCCGCTGATCGAAGGCCGCTGGACCGGCACCATGTGCCTGACCGAACCGCACTGCGGCACGGACCTGGGCCTGTTGAAGACCAAGGCCGAGCCGAATCCGGACGGCAGCTACCGCATCACCGGCACCAAGATCTTCATCACCGCCGGCGAGCACGACCTGACCGACAACATCGTGCACCTGGTGCTGGCCAAGCTGCCCGATGCGCCCCCGGGTGCGAAGGGCATTTCGCTGTTCGTCACCCCGAAGTTCAAGGTCGACCGCGAAGGGAACGTCGGCGAGCGCAACGCACTGCGCTGCGGTTCGATCGAACACAAGATGGGCATCAAGGGATCCGTCACCTGCGTGATGAACTTCGACGGCGCCGAAGGTTACCTGGTCGGCCAGCCGCACAAAGGCCTGCAGGCGATGTTCACCATGATGAACACCGCACGCCTGGGGGTGGGCCTGCAGGGCATCGGCCTGTCCGAGCGCGCCTACCAGAACGCGCTTAAATATTCGCGCGAGCGTCTGCAGTCGCGTTCGCTGAGTGGGGCCAAGTTCCCGGACAAGCCGGCCGACCCGATCCTGGTGCACCCGGACGTGCGCCGCATGCTTCTGACGATCAAATCCCTGGTGGAAGGCAGCCGCCTGCTGGCACTGCACGCGGCGACCCTGATCGACGTGGCGCACAGCGCCCAGGACCCGGCCGAGCGCGAACGCGCAGACACCCTGGTGAGCTTCCTGACGCCGATTTCCAAGGCATGCCAGACCGAATGGGGCATCGAGAACACCTACAACGCACTGCAGTGCTTTGGTGGCCATGGCTACATCCGCGAACACGGCATGGAGCAGCTGGCCCGCGATGCGCGCATCACCACGTTGTATGAAGGCACCACCGGCATCCAGGCGCTGGACCTGATCGGCCGCAAGACCGCCTCCAGCCAGGGCGCGGGCCTGAAGCTGTTCCTGGCCGAGATCGAAACGTTCGCCAAGGCGCATGAGAGTGATGAGACGCTGGCGGAGTTCATCGCACCGCTGCGGACGAAGGCTGCCGAATGGGGTGGGCTGACGATGGACGTGCTGAAGCGCGCGGCTGCCAACCCGGATGAGCTGGGTGCCGCCAGCCACGATTACCTGTTCTATTCCGGGTATGTGGTGCTGGCATACTGGTGGGCCCGCAGCGTGGCCGCAGCCGATGCCAGCAGCCAGACGGCCGCGTTCAAACAGGCCAAGCGGGAGACCGCGCGGTTCTACTTCGCGCGCGTGCTGCCGCGCACGCTGGGCCACGCCGCCGCCATCCAGGCCGGTGCCGATTCGCTGATGGCGATGGACGACGCGCGCTTCGGCGCCTGAGCCGGGGAAAGGCGTGACGGCCAGCGGCCGTCACTGCCGAGTTCGGCGCCGGGAATACACAAAATGCAAACATTAGGGTATAAGCTGTTATCCCGATGGAGACAGACACTACACGCTTGGGTCTGATCACTACCGGAGCTGCCTTTCCCGCTCCGGACGCCGGGTCATCGCCCGAGCCCAGCCCCCTGCACCGCCCCGGCAGCGTCCGCCTGCTTTCCCTCGATGCCCATGGCCGGGTCCTTGATTGGATCAACTGGCAGGATGCCTCCTGCCTGTATGCGCGTGGCGCAGTGGCCTGGACCCTGGGCGACCCCTGCCTGCACATTCATGGCGGGACCAACCGGCTGAGCGGGCTGCGCAGCGGCCTGGACCTGCATCCGATCATCGCCACTCGTGGCCATGCGCGTTCCCGCGCCCCCGACCCCACCCCCAACCTCACCAACGCCGCGCTGTTCGCGCGCGATGCGCATCTTTGCCTGTACTGCGGCCAACAGCATTCGCGACCGGTTCTCACCCGCGACCACGTGATGCCGCTGTCCAAGGGCGGCCTGGACGTCTGGGAAAACGTGGTCACCGCCTGCTTCCACTGCAACTCGCGCAAGAGCAACCGGACCCCGCAGCAAGCGGGCATGCCCTTGCTGGCCGTGCCTTTCCGGCCGAGCTGGATCGAACACCTGATCCTCTCCAACCGCAATATCCTGGCCGATCAGATGACGTTCCTGAAGGCACAGCTGCCGAAGAAGTCGAAGCTTTCCGCGTGAATCCGCGCGCGCCCAAACTCACTGCGCGATCACGCGTCTCGGGGTCTGCTTGCTCCACCCCGGTTTGAGCGCGAAAATAGCCGGTCAGCACAAGTACGAACATGATGATCGACTCTGCCCGCTATCCCCGCCTCTCGCGCATCCAGACACCGGAAGAACTGCGCACGTTCGACGAATCCGAACTGAGGGCCATCGCCGACGAATTGCGCGCCTACCTGATCGAATCGGTCGGCCGCAGCGGGGGGCACTTTGCTGCCGGCCTGGGCGTCATCGAACTCACCGTGGCGCTGCACTACCTGTACCAGACGCCGCATGACCAGCTGGTCTGGGATGTAGGCCACCAGACCTACCCGCACAAGATCCTCACCGGCCGCCGCGACCAGATCCACACGGTCAAGCAGAAGGACGGCGTGGCGCCGTTCCCGAAGCGCGAGGAAAGCGAGTTCGACACCTTTGGCGTCGGCCATTCGTCGACCTCCATTTCCGCCGCGCTGGGCATGGCGATCGCACGCCAGCGCGAGGGCGATGACCGTCGCGTGGTGGCGGTGATCGGCGATGGCGCGATGACCGCCGGCATGGCGTTCGAAGCGCTGATGCACGCCGGCGGCATGGAGCCGGAGCCGAACCTGCTGGTGATCCTCAACGACAACAACATGTCGATCTCCGAGGCCGTCGGCGGGCTGACCAAGGTGCTCGGCCGCGCCACCGGCAGCCGCACGCTCAATGCGCTGCGCGAAGGCGGCAAGAAGATCCTCGGTGACAAGCGCAACAACCCGGCGCGCTTCGTCAAGCGCTGGGAAGAACACTGGAAGGGCATGTTCGTGCCCTCCACCATGTTCGAAGAGATGGGCTTCCACTACACCGGCCCGATCGACGGCCATGACATGCCGGCCCTGCTGTCCACGCTGAAGACGCTGCGGACGCTGAAAGGCCCGAAGCTGCTGCACGTGCTGACCACCAAGGGCAAGGGCTACGAGCCGGCCGAAGGCGACCAGATCGGCTACCACGCGGTGGGTCCGTTCGACCCGGTGAAGGGCCTGGTGGCCAAGGGCGGGGCGAAGAAGCCGACCTACACCGATGTGTTCAGTGACTGGCTGTGCGACGCCGCTGCCGCCGACCCGCGCATGCACGCCATCACCCCGGCAATGCGCGAAGGCTCCGGCCTGGTGCGCTTCAGCCGCGAGTATCCAGAACGCTACTTCGATGTGGCCATTGCCGAACAACACGCAGTGACGCTGGCCGCCGGCATGGCGACCCAGGGTGCAAAGCCGGTGGTGGCGATCTACTCCACCTTCCTGCAGCGCGCCTACGACCAGCTGGTGCACGATGTGGCGATCCAGAAACTGGACGTGCTGCTCGCCATCGACCGTGCCGGCGTGGTTGGCCCGGACGGCGCCACCCATGCCGGCAACCTGGACCTGAGCTTCCTGCGCTGCGTGCCGAACATGGTGGTGATGGCCCCGTCCAACGAAGCCGAATGCCGGCAGATGCTGAGCACCGGCCTGCAGTACGCCGGGCCGGCCGCGGTGCGCTACCCGCGCGGCAGCGGCACCGGCGTGGACGCTGGCAGCGATCTGTCCACCCTGCCGATCGGCAAGGGCGAGATCCGCGTGGAAGGCAGCCGCGTGGCCCTGCTGGCCTTCGGCAGCACCGTGCCGGCGGCCGAGGAAGTGGGCCGTGCACTCGGCCTGACCGTGGTCAACATGCGCTTCATCAAGCCGCTGGATCGCGAGCTGGTGCTGCAGCTGGCCGCACGCCACGAGGGCTTCGTCACCATCGAAGACAACGTGGTGGCCGGCGGTGCCGGCTCGGCCGTGGCCGAACTGCTGAGCGCCGAGGACGTGCTGAAGCCGATCCTGCACCTGGGCCTGCCCGACAGCTTCCAGCATCACGCCAGCCGCGAAGACCTGCTGGGCGAAGCAGGCATCGATGCGGCGGGTATCCGTGCAGCCGTACTGAAGCGCTGGCCGACCTTGCAGGCCGGCAGCGCGCCGCTGAGCGCGGCGGGCTGACCACGTTACTGACGGCCACTGGCCGTCAGCTGTTGCCGGGGTGGGTGACGACCGTCGGTCGTCACGCTCTGGCCGCTGCGCGGCCAGATAACCCGTGCGGTCAACGCACCATGAACTGCCCGCGGCAGCCATTGCTGACCCATACGCCGTTGCGATCCCAGCCCCAGCTCTGGCCTTCGATGCAGGCCGTGCCGGACTTCTGCTTCACCAGCCGCGCATCCTGGCGGATGGTCACGTTGCAGCGGCGCTGGCGACGATCATTGGAATCGCAGTCGATCACCTGGCCGGACGAACCCCAGCCATTGCCGTTGCCATGGCCACCGCCCCAATTGCCCCCGCCGTGGCCGGGTCGCGACGGACGCCCACGTTCACCGACGAACTCCGCGCGGCAGCCATTGCTGACCCACACGCCATCGCGCGACTGACCCCAGCTGCGGCCTTCCACGCAGGCGGCACCGGACAGCTGGCGGACCAGCCGTGCGCGGCCGTCCAGACGGCATTCCTGGTTGCGGTTCTTGACCGACTCACAGCGGATGGTATTGCCCCCGTTGTAGCCTTGGCGATCGCTGTCGCGATACTGCGCCTGCGCGGAGCCGGCAAGGCCCGCGCCAACCAGCAAGGGGAGACAGACGGCCCACAGCATCGAAGGGCGGCGCGAAACAGACAGTTCCTGGGTCATCGTGGTGCGTCCTGGTGTGGCGGATGAGCCGAGCATGGCGCAACCGGAGGGCCGCGCAAAGATAGCCCGCATACCCTCGGTCGCTGCCCATTCAAGTAGGCGAGCGGAAGCTGAACGGGTTCACCCGGTCTGCGCTCCGGCACTCGGCGCCCCCGGCGTCAACCGTAGCTGACGGTATCGACGAAGGCGTCGCTGACCTCCACGCGCACCGAGCAGGCCTGCCCGGTACGGGTGTGCAGCTCACGGGCCAGCGCATCGGCGAAATCAAACGCCGCACTGCCTTCGTGGAAGGAAATGGCTTCCGGCTTCTGCGGATGCAGCACGCGCCAATGGCGCTGCTCGTTCTGGACGCGGATCAACATAAGGTCTCTCTCTCCATGATCGGACGGGGTGCCAACCAGGTCGACGATCGCGGGTAGCGGCCTTGCCACCCCGGTTCTTCGCCTGACCCATGACACCAATGGCCCCCGCCAGTTACGGAGGCTAGGGCATATTCGAGTCGCACGGCATCAGGGTTTTCTGAAATTTCACTCGAAGCGGAGTGCCTCCACGACCGTGCCAAAGGCAGCCACCTGCACCGTCACCGCTGTGCCGGTCCGGCCGTGATGGTCCAGGGCCAGCGCTGCGGCGGCATCGAATGCCTCTTTTCCGCAGATGAAATTCCGCGAGCGCTCCCAGCTGGGATGCACGACACGCCAGTGGCGGCTGATGTTCTGGACGACGATGACCATGGACGGGGCTCCGGAGTGCAGGGGGCGCCATAAGCGACAGCGCCATGCATGCAGCCTAGGTCGCCGCCCCTGGGCGACCCATCGTTCCGGTCCGAATTGCCCTGCCCTCACATGGCTGACGCTGTTCACGAGCCCGATTCCGTGATGCTTGTCACGGCGCTTTAACCATTTCACACTACGTACACCTTAGGGGGCCCCTTCCACATGCGCACCTTTCTGTACCAGCGTCCTTCCCTGCTCAAGTTCTACTTCGGCGCCAGCTATGTGATCCTCGTCGAGGAGCTGATCCGAGCATCGTTGTTCTGACACGGCGGTGGACGCCGCGCCCGGCGCATTGAACAATCCCTTGCTCCAATGCCTGCGTGAGTGTTCCATGTCCGACCTGCCTGCCCTGCCCGTCCTGCAACCCGGCCGCTACCGCCATTTCAAAGGCGGCCTGTACGAAGTCGTGGACGTGGTCCGCAGCAGCGAGACCCTGCAGCCGATGGTGCTTTACCGCGCACTGTACGGCGAAGGTGGCCTATGGGTGCGCCCCTATGCGATGTTCGTGGAACAGGTGAACCTCGCCGGTGGCAACCAGCCGCGTTTCGCCCGCCTCGACGATTGACCGTCAGGCCGACACCGCCGCATGATCGGCGCATCTCCTGGCGGATGTCCCGATGCGTAGCGCGTGCCTGGCCGTGATGGTTTGTTCCATCCTCTTCGTCAGTGGTGCCGTGCAGGCACAACAGGCCGACGAACCGCCGTCGTTTGATCGCCCCGGCATCGGCCTGGGCACCGGTATCGTGCCGCGCGGCGCGCTGGCACTGGAGCTTGGACTTCCCTCCCATGAACGCGATCGCGATGCCGATGGTCTTCGCACCGAACAGCTCTCCGGCGAGGTGACGCTGCGCACCGGCCTGTTTGAACGCTGGGAACTGCAGTTTTCCGGATCGCCTTGGCAGCGCCAGCGCAGCCGTTTACCCGGCATGGCCAGCACGCGCACACAAGGCGGCGGCGATGCACAGCTCGCCCTGAAGTGGGCACCGCCGACCGGTAGCGAGACCGACCGCTGGGCACTGCTGGGGTCGGCCACGGTGGCACGCGGCGATGCGGCGTTCAGCGAGGGGCGCCAGTACGCGCTGGCAGGCAGTTATGAGCATGACTTCAGCGACCACTGGACCGGTGCACTGTATGCCAGCCACAGCCGCGGTGACGGCGAGCGCAGCACGGTGTGGTCGCCCAGCGTATCGCTGGCCCTTACGCCCCGGCTGTCTGCATTCGTGGAGGCTGGGGTGACCAGGTCACACGGCGAGCCACGGGAGACGGTGGCCGGTGGCGGGGTTACCTGGATGTGGACCGATCGGGTCCAGTTGGATGCATCGCTTGATGCCGGACTGGATGCCCACAGCCCGGACCTGCAGGCCGGGCTCGGGATCTCCGCTTACTTCGATTAAGCGTACCGACGACGGTCAGCACGTCAGCCAGGCTTTACCACGGTGCGAACATGGTGACCCCTACGATGACCAGCACCACGGCCAACGCAATCATCAGGTAATGGCTCTGGCGCCAGGACGGTTTCGGTTTTCCAGGGGTATTCATGGGTAGTGCTCCAATGCGTTGGCTTACCCCCACAGAGTGCGTTACGGCCGGCATCGACGAAGTGCACGCCGCGTGCAGGCCGCGTCAGCATCATGCCTTGCCTGCCTGCACGAAAAAGGCCCGCGCTTCACGCGCGGGCCTCTCGTTCCTGCCTCAGTGCGGCTTTATCTGCGGGTGCCGTCCAGCCAGTTCGGTCCCTTGTTCTTCAGGAAGAAGATGTAGACCACCAGCGACACCGCGATCACTGCGGTGATGTAGATGACGAACTCATTTACCCGACCGGCCTTCAGCGCGCCCTGGTACAGCAGCGGCGCGGTGCCGCCAAACAGCGAGTTGGCAAGCGCGTAGCCCAGGCCGACGCCCAGTGCGCGGATGTGCGCCGGGAACAGTTCAGCCTTCACCACCGCGTTGATCGACGTGTAACCGGTGAGGATCACGAAACCGGTGGCCAGGATCAGGAACGCCGACAGCGCCGAGGTCTGCTGCGGCAGTGCGGTGACCAGGTACCAGGTGTACAGCACGCCACCGACACCGAAGAACACCAGCAGGCTCTTGCGACCGATGCGGTCGGACAACAGGCCACCCAGCGGCTGCAGCAGCATCAGGAAGGTCAATACACCCAGGTTGATCAGCGTGCCGGTGATCACATCGTCGCCGGCGAAGGCGGTCTGGATCATCTTAGGGCCGTTGATGGTGTAGGTGTAGAACGCGACCGTACCACCGGCGGTGATCAGGAAGCACAGCAGCAGCGGACGCCACTGGTTGACGAACAGTTCGCGCATCGAACCACTGGCCTTGGCCTTGCCATCCTTCGCTGCTTCGATCGATTCCGCGCTCAGCGATTCATCCATCGTACGACGCAGCCAGAACACCACCAGCGCCCCGATGCCACCGATGCCGAAGGCCACGCGCCAGCCCCATTCGGAAACGTGCGAGGTGTCCCAGGACAGCAGCATCACCAGCAGCACGGCCTGCGCCAGCACGTGCCCACCCACCAGGGTGACGTAATGGAAGGAGGACAGGAAACCGCGCCAGCCGGGCACGGCCGCTTCGGACATGTAGGTGGCACTGGCGCCATACTCACCGCCGGTGGCGAAGCCCTGCAGCAGGCGTGCGAACAGCAGGATCACCGCCGCCCAGATGCCGATGGACGCCGCAGTGGGCGCGATGGCGATCAGGAAGGAACAGGCAGCCATCACGCTGACCGATACGGTAAGCGCAAGGCGGCGGCCGTAACGGTCGGCGAACCGTCCGAAGTACCACGCACCGATGGGACGCATGAGGAAGGTGGCGGCGAAGATGCCCCAGATGTACATGGTGGAGTTCTTGTCGTCGGCCGAGAAGAACTGCGATTCGAAGTACTTGGCGAACACCGAATAGACGTAGACGTCGTACCACTCGACCAGGTTGCCGGCCGAGCCTTTCAGCGTATTGGACACCGAACGTTTCAGCGCGGCGCGCTCCGAAACGGGCGATGCCGCAGTGGATTGGGAAATGCTCATGGGGGAAAACGGCCCTCAGGTTGAGCCCCCTCGGGAGGGGGGCATTGGATCCGGCGCTGCCGGCGACGCGCAATGGCGCCGCCAGCTGGGTTGCCGAGGCAAGTACCTTACCTGAGGACGACGTGAAACACCGTTACACCTTCGGGCTATGGCATTTACCGGTCGGCTGCGCCCGCGACCGGTCGATTTTCGCTGAATGCGCGAAGGTGCAGATCGTGGACACCACGTTGATGCGGCCGGGCGCATCCTGTCATTCGTTACCAGCGCGTGAGTGCGCCGAGCACCTCTTCCCATGCCGCAGCTGTCAGAGGAATTGAAAGTCCAGGAAAGGATGACCGCCGTAGGCGCCCTCCAGGTGCTGGATGCGGCAGCGGGCGCGTCATTGGACCGCATCACCCGCTTGGCGGCCTTCGCATTCGATACACCGGTGGCCTTCGTTTCCATCGTCGGCGTGGATAACCAGCGCTTCATCTCACGGGTCGGGCTGGAGATCAGCGGAACCGACATCCGCTCCTCCGTCTGCTCCTATACCATCACCTCACCTGACGTGATGGTGGTCAGCGACCTGCGTGCCGATCCGCGATTCGTGGAAAACGGCCTGGTCTGCGGTCCACCGCATCTTCGCTTCTATGCGGGCGCGCCGTTGATCGCCAAGAATGGCGTGGCAATCGGCGCCATCTGCGTCATGGGCGCCGAACCGCGCGAGCTCAGCGAAGACGAACGCCAGCACCTGAAAACGCTGGCCGCCATGGCGATGAGCCAGTTGGAACTGCGGCGCCTGTCCGGCCGCCAGGATCCGGTCAGCGGCCTGTCCAACCGCCACCAGTTCCATATCGACTATGACGGGCTGGTAGCGCGCGCAACCTCCGGAACGATGTACGCCGTCATGCTGGACGTGCTGGACGTGCCGCGTCTGGACGAAGCCGGCCAGGCACTCGGCCTGCCGCCGCTGGAGGCGATGATCCACCGCTCCGGTGTGCGCCTGCGCGTGGCGTTGGAAGACATCACCGACATCTATCACGTCGGCGTGAGCCGCTTTGCGTTCCTGATCGACCTGCTCACGCCCGACGACGTGGAGGCGCTGTTGCTGGAATTGAAGCAGCGGGTTATCCGCCCGGTAATGGCCGCCGCGGTGCCGATGTCGCCACAGTTCCATGCCGGCATCTGCGCCTTCGATCCCAGCACCGACAGCAGTAATGACGTGCTGCGCAAGCTGCTGGTGGGCGTGCAGGCGGCGATCAGCAGCCGCCACGATTTCTGCTGGTATTCCGAGCGCCGCGACGAGCTGCTGCGGCGTGGCTACCGGCTGGCCGCCGATGCCGAACGCGGCCTTCGCCGTGAAGAGTTCTATCTGCTGTTCCAGCCGCGCGTGGATACGCTGACCGGCGCGGTGGTGTCGGCCGAAGCGCTGATCCGCTGGAACCATCCGCGGCTGGGTCCCGTCGGCCCGGCCGAGTTCATTCCGGTGTTCGAACGCACTGCGCTGATGCCGGCGGTCAGCGACTGGGTGGTGGACGCGGCGCTGGATCAGCTGGCGGCGTGGCAGCGCGAGGCTCTTTCGTTGGGCATGTCGATCAACCTGGCCGCGTCCGATCTGTCCACCGAAGGTATGGCCGAGCGTCTGCTGCAGAAGCTGGCTGCGCGTGGCCTGCCCCCGAACCTGCTGGAAATCGAGATCACCGAAGGCGAATGGCTGCGTGCCAATACGGTCGCCGGCGACCAGCTGGCGTGCCTGGCCGGGGTGGGCGTACGCGTGGCGATCGATGACTTCGGCAGCGGCTACAGCAACTTCGGCTATCTCTCACGGCTGCCGATTTCCACCATCAAGATGGACAAATCACTGGTGGACCACCTGGCCGATGACCCGGGCGCACGGCTGAAGGCGAAGGCCATCATCGAGCTGGCCAAGGGCCTGGGCTACACCACCGTGGCCGAAGGCGTGGAAAGCCTGGAGCAGCAGCAGGTGCTGACCGAACTGGGCTGTGACCAGCTGCAGGGGTACCTGTTCGCCGAACCCCTGGCGGCGCACGAACTGGCGTCGATGATGGCCCGGTCGTGACGGCCACCTTCGGTGGGTGACGACCATTGGTCGTCACGCTCTCGGCCTGCCGCTGCGCTCGGCGAGCACGGCTCGCGCTACCAATAAAACGAAAAAGGCCCGCGCATTGCTGCACGAGCCTCTTCTTCATCACAGTGGTCGGGACGGCCGGATTCGAACCGACGACCCTCTGCCCCCCAGGCAGATGCGCTACCAGGCTGCGCTACGCCCCGAATATCTGCGATGTTGCCCCGCCGTTGAAGCGGGCCGTGAAGTATAGCGGATCAACGCGAAAAAAGAATCAGCGGCGAAGCAGTTGCAGCACTTCTTCCAGTTCCACGCGGACCTGCTTGATGATCTGCTGGCTGAGCGCGGCCTCGCCACGCGCATCGGCGCCATCCAGCCGCAACCGCGCCCCGCCGATGGTGTAGCCCTGTTCGTACAGCAGGCTGCGGATCTGCCGGATCATCAGCACGTCATGGCGCTGGTAATAGCGACGGTTGCCGCGACGTTTGGCCGGCTCCAGGCTGGGAAACTCGGTCTCCCAGTAGCGCAGCACGTGCGGCTTGACGTCGCACAGCTCACTGACCTCACCGATGGTGAAGTAGCGCTTGGCCGGTATCGGCGGAAGCTCTCTGTTACTGCCCGGATCCAGCATACGCTTCCACCCTTTCCTTGAGCTTCTGGCCCGGACGGAAGGTGACCACCGTGCGGGCGGAAATCGGAATTTCCTCACCGGTCTTCGGGTTGCGACCCGGGCGCTGGTTCTTGCGCCGCAGGTCGAAGTTGCCAAAGCCGGACAGCTTTACCTGACGTCCATGTTGCAACGCTTCACGCAGCACATCGAAGAACGCATCGACGAATTCCTTGGCCTCACGCTTGTTCAAGCCGACTTCGTCGAACAGTTTTTCGGCCATTTCAGCCTTGGTCAGTGCCATCGCCTGCTTACCCCTGGGTGCTGCCCGCTCAACCGCGGATCCGGGCGTGGTGTTCACGCTCGATGGCAGCGACCACCTCGGTCACCACCGCGTCCACGTCGCGGTCCGTCAGAGTGCGCGACTTGTCCTGCAAAATCAAGCCCATAGCGAGACTCTTGAAGCCCGGCTCGACCCCCTGCCCGACATATCGGTCGAACAGGTTCAGCTCGCGCAGCAGGGGCCCGGCGGCCAGTCGGACCGTAGCGGCCAGATCGGTCCAGGCGACCGCATCGGGGGCCAGCACGGCCAGGTCGCGACGCACCGCCGGGAAACGCGAAAGCTCGCTGGCACGCGGCAGTTCGCGGACGGCCAACGGCGCCAGGTCCAGCTCCAGGGCGTAGACGTCCACATCGATGTCCATCGCCTTGGCCAGGCGCGGGTGGATCTGCCCGATCCAGCCCAGGCGGACATCGCCGCGGTAGACATCGGCCGAACGCGCCGGATGCCCGTAGGGCTGGGCCGAGGGTTTGAAGCTCAGCTCGGCGCCACTGGCGGCGGCCAATGCTTCCAGGTCGCCCTTCAGGTCGTGGAAGTCGACCTTGCGTGCGGCCAGGCCCCACTGCTCGGCGTCGGCGTCACCACATACCGCGGCGGCCACGCGCTGGGTTTCCAGCGGCGCCGGCGCGCCTTCACCGGCCTGCGCGGCAAACGCGCGGCCGATCTCGAACAGGCGCACGCGGCCGGCCTGGCGGGCCACGTTGCGGCCCAGCGTGGCGACCAGGCCCGGCAGCAGCGCCGGACGCATCACCGCCAGTTCGGCCGACAGCGGATTGGCCAGCGGCACCAGGTTGTCGACCAGCTGCCACTGCTGCAGCAGCTGCGCATCGACGAAGGCGAAGTTGATGGTTTCCTGCAGCTCGCGCGCCAGCAGTTGGCGACGCACGCTGAGTTCTTCCAGGCGGGTTTCGCTGGGCATCGCCACGCGCGAAGCACCGCCGGGCAGCGTGGTCGGGATCTGCTCGTAACCGTGGATACGGGCCAGTTCTTCGATCAGGTCTTCTTCAATGGCGATGTCGAAACGACGGCTCGGTGCGGTGACCTGCCACCCCTCGCCGGCGCCCACCACCTCCATGCCCAGCGCGCGCAGGATGCGCTCCACTTCGGCGTCTTCGATGGTGATGCCCAGCACGCGGGTGATGCGTGCGCGGCGCAGCGTGATCGGCGTCGGCGACGGCAGGTCGTCTGCGCGCAGCGCTTCGGTCACTGCAGAAGCGGTGCCGCCAGCCAGTTCCAGCACCAGCGCGGTGGCGTGCTCGATGGCCGCACGCGGCAGCGCCGGGTCCACGCCACGTTCGAAGCGATGGCCGGCATCGGTGTGCAGGCCCAGCTTGCGGCCGCGGCCCATGATCGCCGCCGGCGCGAAGTGGGCCGCTTCCAGGAAGACATCGGTGGTGGCGTCCGTCACGCGGGTGTCGAAGCCGCCCATCAGGCCGGCCAGGCCGACCGGACGGTCCGCATCGGTGACCACCAGGAAGCTGTCGTCCAGCGCGGCGTCGCGGCCATCGAGCAGCTTCAGGGCTTCGCCCGCGCGCGAGCGGCGCACGCCGATCGGCCCGCTCAGCGTGCCGAGGTCGTAGGCATGCATCGGCTGGCCAAGGTCCAGCATCACGTATTGGGTGATGTCCACCAGCAGCGACACCGGACGCACGCCACTGCGGCGCAGCCGCTCGGCCATCCACAGCGGGGTCCTGGCGGCGGCATTGACCCCTTCGATGACCCGGCCCAGATAGCGCGGCGCTTCGGCGCCGGCATTGAGTTCGATCGCCAGCTCACGCGAGCCGGTGGCCGGCACCGCATCGGCGGCGAACGGCACCACCTCGCTGCGGGTGGCCGCGGCCACGTCGAACGCAATACCGCGCACGCTGAAGCAGTCGGCGCGGTTGGGGGTCAGCTTGATCTCGATGCTGCTGTCGGGCAGGCCGAGATACTCGACCAGCCCCTGCCCCACCGGTGCGTCATCGGGCAGTTCGAACAGGCCCGACGCGTCGCTGTCCAGTCCCAGTTCCTTGGCCGAACACAGCATGCCGTTGGAGTCCACGCCACGCAGTTTGGCGGCACTGATCTTCAACGCGCCGATCTGTGCACCGACCATCGCCAGCGGCGCGACCAGGCCCGGACGCGCGTTCGGCGCGCCGCAGACGATCTGCAGCAGTTCGCCGCGGCCGGCATCGACCTGGCAGATCTGCAGGCGGTCGGCTTCGGGGTGGCGCACGGCCTCCACGATACGCGCGACGACCACGTGATCCAGGCCACCGCCGAGCGCGTCGACCTCTTCCACTTCCAGGCCGATGGCGGTCAGCACGGCGCTGAGCTCATCGCGCGAGGCGGTGGTGGGGACATGGCTGCGCAGCCAGTTTTCAGAGAATTTCATGAGGTTCAACCTGGTTGAATGGAGCAACCGAGCAACAGCCGCCGAGCATGGCTCGGCGCTACGGATCGGGATTACGCGAACTGCTTCAGAAAGCGCACGTCGTTCTCGAAGAACGCGCGCAGGTCGTTCACGCCGTAGCGCAGCATCGCGAACCGCTCCACGCCCAGGCCGAAGGCGAAGCCGGTGTAACGCTCCGGATCGATGCCAACGCTGCGCAGCACGTTCGGGTGCACCATGCCGCAGCCCAGCACTTCCAGCCAGCGGGTGCTGCCATCGGGCTGCTGCCAGGCGATGTCCACTTCCGCACCCGGTTCAACGAAGGGGAAGTAGCTGGGACGGAAACGCATCTCGAAATCGCGCTCGAAGAACGCGCGCACGAACTCGGACAACGTGCCCTTGAGATCGGCGAAGTTGGAGTGCTCGTCCACCAGCAGGCCTTCGACCTGGTGGAACATCGGCGAATGGGTCTGATCGCTGTCGCTGCGGTAGACCTTGCCGGCGGCAATCATGCGCAGCGGCGGCGCGTGCTCGCCCATGTAGCGCACCTGCACCCCGGAGGTATGCGTGCGCAGCAGGCGGCCATCGCCAAAGTAGAAGGTGTCGTGCATCGCACGCGCCGGATGGTGCGGCGGGAAGTTCAGCGCTTCGAAGTTGTGCCAGTCGTCCTCGATTTCCGGGCCTTCGGACAACTCGTAGCCCAGGCGGCCGAAGATCTCGGTGATGCGCTCCAGCGTGCGGGTCACCGGGTGCAACCCACCCCGGCCGCCGCGACGGCCCGGCAGGGTGATGTCGATGGCTTCAGCGGACAGGCGCGCATCCAGAGCGGCGTCTTCGAGTACCGCCTTGCGCTCGGCCAGCGCCGTGGTCAGCGTGTCGCGTGCGCGGTTGATCGCTTCGCCGGCGGCCTTGCGCTCGTCGGCCGGCAAGGCGCCAAGCTGCTTCAGCTGCGAGGTGATGCTGCCACTCTTGCCCAGCAGGGCCACGCGCAGCTGTTCCAGCGCATCGGGGCTCTGGGCGGCAGCCACATCGGCCAGTGCCTGGGCGGTCAGGGATTGGATGTCACTCATGGGGTGCCGGAACCTCGGGTCGGATATGCCCTCGCGATGCGCGAAGGGCCGACCCCCGTCGCCACCGCTGTCCGGCCGCCGCGCGTTGCGCTGGCCACCGCACAAAAAAGAATGGGGAAGGACTTGCGCCCTTCCCCATGCATTGCCTTACCTGCGGGCGTTGCGTCAACGGCAACGACCGAGGAGGACTTATGCCGCCAGAGCGCCCTTGGCTTTTTCAGCCAGCGCGGCAAAACCGGCCGCGTCGTGCACGGCGATGTCTGCCAGCACCTTGCGGTCCAGGGTGATGCCAGCCTTCAGCAGGCCGTTCATGAAACGGCTGTAGCTCAGGCCATTGATGCGGGCCGCGGCATTGATACGGGTGATCCACAGCGAGCGGAAATTACGCTTCTTCTGCTTACGACCGATGTACGCGTACTGCTGGGCCTTGATGACGGCCTGCTTGGCAACGCGGAAGACCTTGCGACGGGCATTGTAGTAGCCCTTCGCCAGAGTCAGGATTTTCTTGTGGCGGCGACGCGCCTGTACGCCACGCTTTACTCGTGCCATGTGTCAGTTCCTCAGAGGTAAGGGAGCATGCGGTCCAGACGGCCGGCGTCTTCTGCGCGGACGTGATTCGTCTGACGCAGGTTACGCTTACGCTTGGTCGCTTTCTTCGTGAGGATATGGCTACGGTTGGCGTGGCCGCACTTGTACTTGCCCGAGGCGGTCTTGCGGAAACGCTTGGCCGCCGCCCGGTTGGTCTTGATCTTGGGCATTGCTATGTCCTTGATGGGATTTGACCCTGGTTTCTGACTGATCTGGCGGTGGCCTGGGCCACTCTTTCCGTCCTGCCATGATCCGCGTACGACCCCTCCTGATGGGTCGAGCCGGCAATCATACAGGGGAAATGGGCCTCGGGCAACGCCATGACGAAGACCGGAGCCAAAAAGCAGAAAGGCGCCAATGGCGCCCTCCTCCCGTTGCATTCAGCCGCCAGGCGCCCGCGAAGGGCAGCCCGTGCCGCCTTATGTCTTCTTCTTCGGAGCAATCATCATCACCATCTGGCGGCCTTCCAGGCGCGGACGGGACTCGATCACGATGTCCTCGCCCAGATCGGTCTCGATCCGGTTGGCCATCTCGCGACCCAGTTCCTGATGGCTCATTTCACGGCCACGGAAGCGGATGTTGACCTTGATCTTGTCGCCCTCTTCGAGGAAACCGCGCATCTTGCGCAGCTTGATCTGGTAGTCGCCCTCGTCCGTGACCGGACGGAACTTCACTTCCTTGATCTCGACCTGCTTGCTCTTCTTCTTGGCTTCGCTGGCTTTCTTCTGGGCTTCGAACTTGAACTTGCCGAAGTCCATCACCTTGCACACCGGCGGATCGGCCTGCGGCTGGATTTCAACCAGGTCCAGGCCTTCTTCCTCGGCCATCGCCAAGGCTTCGTCGCGCGTCAGCACGCCGATCATTTCGCCATCGCTGCCGATCACGCGTACGCGCGGCACGCGGATTTCCTGATTCTTGCGGTTCTGTTTGTTGTCCGGGGTACTGATATTGCAATCTCCCAAGGGTATCGAACCGGTCCGCGCGCCATTGCACACGGACCGGACCTTTGATTACGCGCCCTCGGCCTGCAGCCGTTCAATGAAGGCCTGGAGACTCATGCTGCCCAGGTCCTCGCCGGAACGCGTACGCACCGCCACGGCGCCGTTTTCCTTTTCCCGGTCACCAATGACCAGCAGGTACGGCACGCGCTGAAGCGTGTGCTCGCGAATCTTATAACCGATCTTCTCATTACGCAAATCGGCGACCACGCGGAAGCCTTGATCCGCAAGGGATTTGCGCACCTCGCTCACGTATTCAGCCTGGGCATCGGTAATGTTGGCCACCACCACCTGCGTCGGCGCCAGCCAGGCCGGGAACTGGCCGGCGTGGTGCTCGATCAGGATGCCGATGAAGCGCTCCATCGAACCGACGATCGCCCGGTGCAGCATGACCGGATGCTTCTTCTGGCTGTTCTCATCCACGTACTCGGCGCCGAGGCGGCCGGGCATCATGAAATCGACCTGCATGGTGCCCAGCTGCCAGGTACGGCCGATCGCGTCCTTCAGGTGGTATTCGATCTTCGGACCGTAGAAGGCGCCCTCGCCCGGCAGTTCCTGCCATTCCACGCCGCAGCTGGACAGCGCCGAGCGCAGCGCGCCCTCGGCCTTGTCCCAGGTCGCGTCGTCGCCCAGACGCGATTCCGGACGCAGCGCGATCTTGATCTGGATGTCCTCGAAGCCGAAGTGCTGGTACACCGCCAGCGCCTGCTGGTGGAACGCGGTCACTTCGCCTTCGATCTGCGATTCGGTGCAGAACACATGGCCGTCGTCCTGGGTGAAGCCACGCACGCGCAGGATGCCGTGCAGCGCGCCGGACGGCTCGTTGCGATGGCATGAACCGAACTCACCGTAGCGGATCGGCAGGTCGCGATAGCTGTGCAGGCCCTGGTTGAACACCTGGATGTGGCCCGGGCAGTTCATCGGCTTCACCGCATAGGTGCGCTTCTCCGATTCGGTGAAGAACATGTTCTCCTTGTAGTTGTCCCAGTGGCCGGACTGCTTCCACAGCGACACATCCAGGATCTGCGGGCAGCGCACTTCGCCATAGCCGCTGTTGCGGTAGACGCGGCGCATGTACTGCTCCACCACCTGCCACAGCGCCCAGCCCTTGGGGTGCCAGAACACCAGGCCCGGCGCCTCCTCCTGCAGGTGGAACAGGTCCTGCTGCTTGCCGATGCGACGGTGGTCGCGCATTTCTGCTTCTTCGATGCGCTTGATGTAGGCATCGAGCTGCTTCTTGTCGGCCCAGGCGGTACCGTAGATGCGCTGCAGCTGCTCGTTCTGCGCATCACCGCGCCAGTACGCACCGGAAATGCGGGTCAGCTTGAAGGCCTTCAGGAAGCGCGTGTTGGGCACGTGCGGGCCGCGGCACATGTCCACGTATTCCTGGTGGTAATACATGCCCATGGCCTGGATGTCCGGCGACATGTCCTCGATCAGGCGCAGCTTGTAGTCCTCGCCACGCGCCCTGAAAATTTCCACGACTTCAGCGCGCGGGGTCACCTTCTTGACCACGTCGTAGTCCTGGGCGATCAACTCGCCCATGCGCTTTTCGATCGCCGCCAGGTCATCCGGGGTGAACGGACGCTCGGACTGGATGTCGTAGTAGAACCCTTCGGCGATGACCGGACCGATCACCATCTTGGCGTCCGGGTACAGCTGCTTGACTGCATGACCGACCAGGTGCGCGCTGGAGTGGCGGATGATCTCCACGCCCTCCTCGTCCTTGGCGGTGATGATGCGCAGGGTCGCGTCCTTGGCGATCATATCGCTGGCATCGACCAGCACGCCATCGACCGAACCGGCGATGGTGGCCTTGGCCAGGCCGGCACCGATCGACTGGGCCACCTCCATGACGCTGACGGGATGTTCGAATTCGCGGCGGCTGCCGTCGGGAAGAGTGATCGTGATCATCGAAATGGCTTCTTGCTGTGCCCGCGCGGCGGGCTGGCATGCGGATCCGGGCAAGGCCCGGGCAATAAAAAAGCGCCGCGAGGGCGCCTGGATGGGAGCCTTCGGGTGCAGGTCAGCAGTGGGCGATGGTAGTGCTCATGTCACACGCTCGGCCGGCGCTTGGCGCGGGCCACCTGGATCCAGTGGGAGGGCTGTGGTTGATCTTAAACCAGCGCGGCACAAAGCCCAAGCGCATCGGCCGCAGTCGCCTGAATAGCGGATACTGGATCGCGCAAAAGTCAATGATTACCATACGCGTGTGTCGCTGCACCTTCTACCCTCCGGATCCCCGATGACCCCGCTTCCTGATCGTCGCCCCTCGTTGTACCTGGCGGGACTTCCACGCTGATGCAGGTGCCCACCATCGGATTGTCCTCGCTGGGCTTCTGCTCGCTGGCGATGCTGGCCACCGCACTGTCCGCACTGGCGTTCTATGCCGCTTCGCCTCACTGCCGCTGGCCACGGCTTCATCGCGCCGGCCGGCTGGGCCGGGAGATCGGCACCGTGGCCGCCGTTGCCGGCCTGTGGCTGTGGATGGCCGACCTGGGTGTCGGCGCCGGCCTGGTGATCGCCCTGTGCGTGTGGATGGCGATCGCCATGCTGCTGCCCACGCTGGCAGCCTGGCACCGTCCGGCCGCGCTGCCGGCCAGGAAGCCGCGCTGATGTGGCCGCGCGCCTTTGCTGGCCTCATTGCGGGCCTGTTCGTGGCCGCCGCGATCACCGGACTGGCCGCATGGTTGCCGCCCGGCCCCTGGGCCTTCGCGTTGGTGCCCAGCCTGATCGCCTTCATCCCGCTGTGGATGCTGGCGGCGGTGTGGGCCTTCAGCTTCCGCAGCGGGGCGCGCGCATGGGGCGTAATGGGCGCCTGTGCTATCGGTGGCTTCCTCCTGCTGTGGCTGCTGCGCCTGTCCGGCGTAGTGCAATGAGAATGATCCAATGAAGTTCAGCTCGCAGACCCTGCGCACCTTCACCACGCTGCATACCTGGGTCGGCCTGGTGGCCGGCTTCGCGCTGTTCGTGGCGTTCTACGCCGGCGCGCTGACGGTGTTCCACCATGACATCCCGCTGTGGCAGACGCCGGCATCGGTGGACCAGCCCGCCGCCACCCTGGCCGACGCGCAACGCCTGTTGGACAGCGTGCTGGAACGCCACCCGGCCGCGCGCGCGCACATGGGCATGACCTTCCCTGGCGGCGACCATCCGCAGCCAATCGCCTACTGGCAGGATGCCAAGGGAACCTGGCAATACGCCTGGCTGGACCACTACGACGGCAGCCTCACCCCGCCGCAGACCGGCCTGGCCGAACTGGTCAATGAACTGCACTACACGCTGGGCCTGCCGGTGGCCGGCATCTACCTGATGGGCATCGTCAGCCTGCTGTACGGCGTGGCGGTGCTCAGCGGGCTGGTGATCCACCTGCCGAAGCTGGCCGGCGACCTGTTCGCGCTGCGCCCGGGCCGCAACCTGAAACAGTTCTGGCAGGACGCGCACAACATCATCGGCGTGCTCAGCCTGCCCTTCCACCTGATGTTCGCCGTCACCGGGGCACTGCTGTGCCTGGTGTTCCTGCAGATGGCCCTGCTCAACCCACTGATCTACGACGGCAAGCTGATGCAGGCGGTACCGTCGGCGATGGATACCGCGCCGGTCCGGGCAGCCAGCGGCACCGCCGGCGAGGCGGTCAACCTGGCCGACCTGCATGCGCGTTCGCTGCAGGTAGCCCGCGATCAGGGCGTGCAGGGCTTCGAACCGGCCTACCTGAAGCTGGCCAACGCTGGCGACGCCGCCGCCACCATCGAGATCACCGGCGAGTCCGAAGGCACGCTCGGTCCGGCCGGCGCGGTCGCCTTCGACGTCGCCAGCGGGCGCCTGCTGGCCAGCCAGTTGCCGGGCCGCCGCGATGCCAACCATGCCACCCTGAGTGCGGCATATGCCCTGCACTTCGGCGAGTTCGGCAATGGCGTGGTGGCCTGGCTGTATTTCCTGCTGGGCCTGGGCGGCGCCTTCCTGTTCTACTCCGGCAACCTGCTGTGGATCGAGTCGCGGCGCAAGCGGCGACAGGTCGAGCAAGGCCGCGCGCAGGTCAACATGGCGCGCGCCACGGTCGGGGTCTGCATTGGGCTGGTGGTGGCGATCTCGGCCGCCTTCGTCGCCGCGCAAGTGCTGGAGCGCGTGGCACCGCATGCGGTGGATGCCGGTATTGGCTGGGTATGTTTCCTGACCTGGGGCGCGTGCGCACTGTGGGCCGCACTGCGTCGCCCGGCCCAAGCCGCGCGTGAACTGCTGTGGGCCGCCGCCGTGGTAACCGCACTGGTACCGCTGGCGCACGGCGCGCTGAGTGGATGGTGGTGGTGGACCAGCGCAGGCCATGGCCACTGGGCGTTGTTCTGGGTGGATGCGGTGGCGCTGGCCATGGCGGTGGGGTTTGCGGTGCTGGCGCGTGCGACGACGCGACGGGCCCGGCATGGCGATCCGCACAGCGTGTGGGCGGACTGACGATCAACGCATGCGCGGGATCATCCACTGCAAGCGCAGGCGCCAGGCACGGATGGACCCGTCGCGTGCTATCGACATTGCCCACGCGCTACCGGTAATGCCCTAGCCATCATTGCGCTTTCACCCCGCCCTTTCCTGGTGCATTTTCCGCTGCCGCCAGCGAGCTCGTGAGCTGAAGCTTGACGCACCAACCGGTCCGTCAAAGCGAGGTCAGCCAATGAAGCTTCATGATTTTCCCACCACCGACACGGCTCAGGCGGTCCCCCGCGACCCCGTCCGCAGAAGACTGATGGCCGCCGCTGCACTTGGATGCACGTCTCTAGCAGCCGGCTCCCTGCAGGCCTCGCCAACCCGGCAGACGACGCTCCAGATCGATTCCCGGCTACCCACCATCACCGCGCCCAACGAGCCAACCGGCGAGCTCTACGACCTGATGCGCGCGTCAACGCTTGGCGCCCTTAATCAAACGCCCGTGGTGGGTGGGCTGCTCTCCTACGTGGGAGCTCTGTTTCTTCCCAAACAAGGCGAAAAGCCTGAGGTGATGTGGCGCGAATACACCGACAAGCGCATTTCTGAAACCGTGTTCAATCTGGTGAAGGCCGATCTTGAAGGATTGACCAGCGTCTCAAGAAGTTACCGGGATGCAGTAACTGCGCAGGACCGTCGGACAATCCATTCGCAGAGCATAGCGAGCAATGCCCAATTCTCAACGCTCATTCCACGCTTCCAGCTGCAGGCTGAGCGGATAGAGTTGCTACCTCTCTTCGTCGTCGCTGCGACCCTGCACCTGGCGCTGCTGAGGGATATCGCCCTGACCGGACTGGAGATCGATTTCAACGCCGAATCGGTGCAGAACTACAAAAACGAGCTCACCAACCGGATCGAGGCCTACACGCGTCACGTGGACGATACAGTGGAGGCGGCCATCGCCAAGGCACGCGGGGATAACCCAAACGACGGCACGCCCGCCCGACGCAACCAGCCACTATCCGCGATGCTGGCCGAGAAGGCGCGGCTGCAGCTTGAAGCAATTGATCAGCGTGACACCTGGTTTGCCTTTGACGCGACAAAGTATCCGGACAAGAAACGCGTAACGCTGCTGCGTGAGATATTTTCCCCTATCGCGGGATGGTGGGACCTGGATTCACGCGCACCCGACGAAATTCCGGACTGGAAGACCCCTGGGACACGCATCAACCGGATGGAATTCTGGGTTCGTGCGCAGTGGAACACCCGGTGGTTGTCTGCAGTAAAGCTGTACTACGACCAGACGGACGAGACATTGCAGACCGGCGAAATCATTGGGGATCGTCGTGACTTTGTAATCAATGAAACTTGGATTAAACACGTAGAGACGTCGTACACTGCCGGAGTCGCCCAGATCGGCCTAACCACGAATCGTGGCGGGTTCGTGGCCGTGGGTCGCGAGCTTCAGGGCAACGAGTCGAAGGTGAGCAGCGGATACGCGAGGCACAGGCTTCAATCAATCCGCAGCGTTGGCAAGGGCCGCGCCAGTGGTGCAGCGCATGACGCGATCAGCGGCCTCGTCTACGGCTTTGGCTTGGAACAACCCAGCGTCATGCGCATCCACCCGGAAACCGACGCACGGATTGTCCCCGTCATTGCCCCCCACCTGATCGATTGGATACGCAGACCGGTGGACTGACAGCGAACTCCACAGCATGGTCCGCCGGGAGAAAGCGGGCGTTACGCCCACTTTCTCTTCCAGCAGCCCACTGCTGGCGCATCGGCTGCTTGCGATGAAGGGGTCTTCAGTGGCCGTTGCTCAAGCAGACATCCTTGCCCGACAGGCGAGACCACAAGGGTTCAGTCCGCGATCCACCTGAGCAACTGCGGCGCCATGTTGGGCGCCAGCCGGTCGTAGGTTTTCAGACTGATCGGGACGGCCTCCTGGTTGAGCAACTGAAAGCCCACGATTAGGCTGCCCACTGAAAGCAGTGCGGGCGCCCGGCCATGACCCTCCGACCTGATGGATGACACGCGATGCCCCGTGTAGCTGATGGAGGCCGTCTTGGCGCCGGAGTTGGGACCGCCACCCTGCCAGAACGTTCCGTTGTTATGGTCGACTTCCAGACGCGCAATGCCCTGCAGGTATCTCGCCCTGACCTCGCTCAAATGGTACGACGTGTTCCGCAGGAGCAATCGCTTGCCTTGGCCCCCGCGAAATCCGGTTTCCAGCTCGGATCCATCCTGGTACACGACATGGATTCCCTGGAGCCAGAACGCACCTCCGGGTGAGCCGACTCTGCTCAATCCCAGCTCGCTTATCCGAGACGCCGGCGGCTGCCATGTCGGCAGGGCGTCTGGCGAAATATTCCTCCTGTCCCACTTGCCGATGATTGGAGAGAAAACTTCACGATTCAGCCGGACCGTGACCGGCGCGGGGAAGCGTACCGGATCGAACGCATACCAGGTATCGCGCATGTCGATGACGGCGATCTGCAGTGCCGCCTTTACCTGCAGCATCTGCGTCAACGGCTTGTTGCTCTCGTAATAATCCTCCTTGCGCCAGTCGTAGGGATTGTTCACCCTGGCCGCCTGGATGGCGGCGGCGACGTATCGGTCAACATGCGCGGTGTAACGGGCAATGCAGTCCTTGGCCTGTGCTTCCAGCGTGCTGCGATAGGCCGGGGTGTAACCCAGGTCGATCGCCTTCAATGCCATGTCGCGCAGCAAAGCAAGATGCAGCGAGGCGGCAATGACATAAAGGGGAAGCAAGGATACTTCCTGTCCCGCCTGGGCGAAGCGGGGCACAGCGCCCACGAACTGGGTATTGGCGGCAATGCTCTGCGTGCTGATCGCGACCATGTCCCCGGAGCGCACCGCATCGGCGTACAGCTGTACTACTCCGGTGAGGCCAAAGAGATCAGCCTTCACCAATTGCAACAGCGCCTCGGAAATCCGCGCGTCGACAACCTCACGCCACAGCTGCTCGGCGGAGTTTCCGACGGCAGGAATGAACAGCGCGCCCAGGTAGGAAAGGAAGCCGCCCACTACCGGCACCAGATTCAGCCCTGCCAGCAGTGACTCGCGCAGGACCGTGAGCGCATCGTCATCGGCGCTGGCATTGCCAACCCTGCCAATGGGTTCACCCCATGAATCCACCAAGCCTTGGTGGGCCAGCAACGGTGCCGCTACCAGGCAGGCTGAACCGGCCAGCGCGGACTGCATCAGGCGGCGCCTGCCGGGATCCTCGATCGGAGCGACCGAGTTACGGAGATGGGAATTACGGAATTCTGACGACATCGGCGTGGACCTCTCTGACTTCTGCGTGGATGCGCCAACACCAGAGGGATTCTCCACGACGCGGACCAGGTCCTTGCCCGGAAGAATCACGATGGTGCCGGCGTGCCCACTGTTGGTCAGCCAGGGTCGACCCCGCACATCCCCGGTGCATCGCCTGCCACGTACAGCACCCTGCATCGCAGCTGCCCCTCATCCGGCTGTCCGGGACGCAGCCGTCTATGCCGATGGCGCGCCTCGGCGTGCCTTCGGTGCCCCGTTCCGTGCGGGAACCACAGGCAAAGAAAAAGCGGGCCGAAGCCCGCTTTTTCATTCCAGCAGAGGTGCGGCGACCGATTACTCGGCAGACACACCCTCGCCTTCTTCGACGGCCTTCATCGACAGGCGGATACGGCCCTGCTTGTCGACTTCCAGCACCTTGACCTTGACCACATCGCCTTCCTTCAGCACGTCGCCGACCTTCTCGACGCGGTCGCTGGAGATCTGCGACACGTGCACCAGACCATCCTTGCCCGGCAGGATGGTGACGAAGGCACCGAAGTCCATGATCTTGGCGACCTTGCCTTCGTAGATGCGACCCGGCTCGACGTCCGAGGTGATCTGCTCGATGCGGGCCTTTGCGGCCTGCGCAGCGATGGCATTGACCGACGCGATGATGATGGTGCCGTCATCCTGGATGTCGATCTGGGTGCCGGTTTCCTTGGTGATGGCCTGGATGGTGGAACCGCCCTTGCCGATCACTTCGCGGATCTTGTCCGGATGGATCTTGATGGTCAGCAGGCGCGGCGCGTAGTCCGACAGCTCCTGGCGCGGTGCCGTCAGGCCGTGGGCCATCTCGCCCAGGATGTGCAGACGGCCAGCCTTGGCCTGCTGCAGTGCCTGCTTCATGATCTCTTCGGTGATGCCTTCGATCTTGATGTCCATCTGCAGGGCGGAGATGCCCTCAGCGGTACCGGCCACCTTGAAGTCCATGTCGCCCAGGTGATCTTCGTCACCCAGGATGTCGGACAGGACGACGAAACGCTCGCCTTCCTTGACCAGACCCATGGCGATACCGGCCACCGGCGACTTGACCGGCACGCCGGCGTCCATCAGGGCCAGCGAGGAACCGCACACCGAGGCCATCGACGAGGAGCCGTTGGATTCGGTGATTTCCGACACCACGCGGATGGTGTACGGGAAGGCTTCCAGCGACGGCATCACGGCGAGTACGCCGCGCTTGGCGAGGCGGCCGTGGCCGATTTCGCGACGCTTCGGGCCCATCATGCGGCCGGTCTCACCCACCGAGTACGGGGGGAAGTTGTAATGGAACAGGAAGTTGTCCTTGTACTCACCGGACACAGCGTCGATCACCTGACCGTCGCGGGCGGTGCCCAGCGTGATGGTCACGATGGCCTGCGTTTCACCGCGGGTGAACAGCGAGGAGCCATGGGTACGCGGCAGGATGCCGGTCTTCACGGCGATCGGGCGGACGGTGTCCAGCGCACGGCCATCGATGCGGACCTTGGTGTCCAGCACCGAGTTGCGCATGGTGCTGTATTCCAGCTCGCCGAACTCCTTGGACAGCTCGGCCGGATTCCAGCCTTCCGCGGCCACGCGGCCAGCCAGCGACTCGAACACGTCCTTCTTGATCGCCGAGATGGCGTCACGGCGCTGCAGCTTGTCGCGCACCTGGAAGGCTTCGCCCAGGCGCGGGCCGATGGCTTCCTGCAGGGCGCTGATCAGCACGTCGTTCTTGGCCGGGGCGGTCCAGGTCGACGGCTTGGTGCCGGCTTCCACGGTCAGCTCGTTGATCGCGTTGATGACCTTCTGCATTTCGCGGTGACCGAAGGTCACGGCGCCCAGCATCACGTCTTCGGACAGCAGCGCGGCTTCGGATTCGACCATCAGCACGGCGTTGGAGGTACCGGCGACAACCAGTTCCAGCTCCGAGTCCTTCAGCTCGGTCACGGTCGGGTTGAGGATGTACTCACCGTTCTTGTAGCCGACCTTGGCAGCGGCGATCGGACCCTTGAACGGGGTGCCGGCCAGCGACAGCGCGGCCGAGGCACCGATCAGCGCGGCGATGTCGCCGTCGATGTCCGGGTTCAGCGACATCACCGTGGCGATGATCTGCACTTCGTTCTTGTAGTCTTCCGGGAACAGCGGACGGATCGGGCGATCGATCAGGCGCGAAATCAGCGTCTCTTTCTCGGTCGCACGGCCTTCACGCTTGAAGAAGCCGCCCGGGATACGGCCACCGGCGTAGAACTTCTCCTGATAGTCACAGGTCAGGGGGAAGAAGTCCTGGCCCTCACGCGCGCTCTTTGCGGCAACGGCGGAGACCAGCAGCACGGTATCGTCGAACTTGACGATGACGGCACCGCCGGCCTGGCGGGCGATTTCGCCGGTCTCAAGCGTGACGGTGTGTTTGCCGTACTGGAAGGTTTTGGTGATTTTTGCCACGGAGGGTGTCCTTGGGATGCTGTCTGCGAATGGACCGTCGGCGACCCGTGCCGCCTGCGGGTGACCGGTCGTTCCGGTCTGAATGCGATGGGTATTACGGTGCTACAAAACAAAACCGCGGCGCATCGCTGCGCCGCGGAGGATTCGTTGCTTAGCGACGCAGGCCAAGCTTTTCGATCAGACCCTTGTAACGGGTCACGTCTTTCTTCTTCAGGTAGTCGAGCAGGCTGCGGCGGCGGTTGACCATCTGCAGCAGGCCACGACGGCTGTGGTGATCCTTCTTGTGGGTCTTGAAGTGGCCGGTCAGCAGTTCGATGCGGGCGGTCAGCAGGGCAACCTGGACTTCCGGGGAACCGGTGTCGGCGGCGCTGCGCTTGTTGTCTTCAATAACCTTCTGGGTGTCGATCGACATTTTCTTTTCTCTTCTGATGCGGGGCCAGCAGGAACGTGTTCACGCACCGCTTGGCTCGCCGTAGGCTGATGATGATCCTGCACGACGCAGGGTGCCCGTGAAAGGGCCGCAAAATTGTAACGGGAGCGCCCTCCCGGAACAAGGTCCGGGGCTGAATGGCCCCGGCGGATGTCACCGATTGAAGCGCCGCTGGGACGCCAGCAGCCCGCTTTCATCGACCTGCCCCAGCCCGCAGGCAGCGCCGTCAGCGCCATGGACCACCACTAGGCCTTGCGGCCAGCGGGTGTCGCGTTGACGCTGGCCCAGGCAGAAGCGGGCCGCCTGCTGTTCATCCAGGTCGACCCGGGGGTAATCCACCAGCCCGGCCGAAAGCGGCAACAACAGGGCTTCCATGCCGGTTTCATCACCGGAATCGGCCATGCTGCGCAGCTGGTCGAGGGTGACCATCGCCGGTTCGGCGAACGGCTCCACCCACAAGCGGCGCAGCGCGCTGATGTGCGCCCCGCACCCCAGCGCCTCACCAAGGTCGCGGGCGATGCTGCGGATATAGGTGCCCGAGCCGCAGGTGACGCGCAGGCGCAGGCGGTCCGGCTGCTGCTCGAGCACCTCGATGGAGCGCACTTCGACGTCGCGTTCGGGCGCCTCGATGGCATCGCCACGACGGGCCTTCACATACAGCGGTTCCCCACCCTGCTTGAGCGCGGAATAGATCGGGGCACGCTGGCGGATGTGGCCGGTCAGCGCCGCAAGTGCAGCCTGCAGGGCATCGGCACTGATCTCCGGCACCGGGCGCTGCAGCAGCACCTGCCCTTCGGCATCATCGGTATCGGTGGTCTGGCCGAGCACGACTTCCGCATCGTAGGCCTTGGCCGAGCCGAGCAGCAGGCCGGCGATCTTGGTGGCCTCGCCGAAGCACAGCGGCAGCAGGCCGGTGGCCAGCGGATCCAGGCTGCCGGTGTGGCCGCCCTTCTCTGCACGGAACAGGCGCCGGGCGACCTGCAGGGCCGCGTTGGAGCTCATGCCGCTGGACTTGTCGAGCAGCAGGATGCCGTCCAGGCGACGGAATTGGATACGTGTCATGGATGTTCATCGTAGCGCCGGGCACTCCCCGGCGGGCAGGATCCGTGATGCAGGCAGTCGCCGGGCTTCATCCGGCGTCAGCGGATCCTTACTCTTCGTTGCCTTCGCGCTTCTTTTCCGCCGCGACCGTGTCGGGCAGCTCACGCAGCAGGTTGTCGATGCGCTCGCCGCGATCGACCGAATCGTCGTAATGGAAATGCAGCTCGGGCACGTGGCGCAGCTTCATCGCACGCGCCAGTTCCATGCGCAGGTGCCAGGCCAGTTCCTTCAGGCCCTTCATCGCCTCTTCGGAGCGCTCGGCCATCAGCGCGGTCACGAAGATCTTGGCATGGGACATGTCGCGGGTGATTTCCACATCGGACACGCTGACCGAGGGCAGCCCGTGTTCGCGCACGGCGTTGTGCACCAGGGTGCCAAGTTCGCGGCGGATCTGGGCGGAAACACGGTCGGTTCGATGGAAAGTCTTGGGCACGCGGCAGGGCTCTTTTATTTGGGGGGTGACACGATGAACGGTGATGCCTTGAAGCAGGACCGGGCCTTTCGGCCCGGTCCCTTGCAGCATTACAGGGTGCGCGGCACTTCGATACGCTCGAAGCACTCGATCTGGTCACCCGGCTTGACGTCGTTGTACGCCTTCACGCCGATACCGCACTCGGTACCATTGCGGACTTCGTCGACGTTTTCCTTGAAGCGACGCAGCGATTCCAGCTCGCCCTCGAACACCACGACACTGTCGCGGAGCACGCGGATCGGCTTGTTCCGCTTGACGATGCCTTCCACGATCATGCAGCCGGCGACAGCGCCGAACTTCGAGCTGCGGAAGACGTCGCGGACATCGGCGATACCGATGATCTCTTCGCGGATCTCCACGCCCAGCAGACCGGAAGCCACCTGCTTCACCTGGTCGATCACGTCATAGATGATCGAGAAGTAACGCAGGTCGACGCCGTTGGATTCAATGATGCGACGGGCCGAAGCATCCGCACGCACGTTGAAGCCGATCACGGTAGCCTTCGAAGCGACCGCCGAGTTGGCGTCCGATTCGGTGATGCCGCCCACGCCGGAGTGGATCACGTTGATGCGGATGTCGTCGTTGGACAGACCCACCAGCGCCTGGCTGAGTGCCTGCACCGAACCCTGCACGTCGGCCTTGATGACCAGGTTGAGCACCTGCTGGCCCTCGCCCTTGCCGAGCGTGGCCATGATGTCTTCCATGCGGCTGCCGGCGGACTGCACCAGGCGCGATTCACGGCGCTTGGTTTCGCGCTGCTGCGCCACGTCCTTGGCCAGACGCTCGTCTTCGACCACCACGAAATCATCGCCCGCTTCCGGCACGCCGGACAGACCCAGCACCTGCACCGGGATCGACGGACCGGCCTGGTCAGGCTGCTTGCCGGTTTCGTCGAACAGGGCACGCACGCGGCCGTACTGGATGCCGCACACCAGGTAGTCGCCCTTCTTCAGCGAACCCTGCTGCACCAGCACCGTCGCGACCGGGCCACGGCCCTTGTCCAGCGAGGATTCGATGACCACGCCGCTGGCGCGGCCGTCGGCCACGGCCTTCAGTTCCAGCAGTTCGGCCTGCACGGAAATGGCTTCCAGCAGGTCGTCGATGCCGAGACCGGCCTTGGCCGAGATCTCCACCATCTGGATGTCACCACCGAAGTCTTCGGATACGACCTGCTCGGTGAGCAGCTCGTTCTTCACGCGCATCGGGTCGGCACCGGACTTGTCGATCTTGTTGATCGCCACGATCAGCGGCACGTTCGCCGAACGCGCGTGCTGGATCGCTTCCTTGGTCTGCGGCATGACGCCGTCATCGGCAGCCACCACCAGCACCACGATGTCGGTCAGCTTGGCGCCGCGGGCACGCATGGAGGTGAAGGCGGCATGGCCCGGGGTATCCAGGAAGCTGATCACGCCCTTCGGCGTTTCCACGTGGTACGCACCGATATGCTGGGTGATGCCACCCGCTTCGCCGGTGGCGACCTTGGTGCGGCGGATGTAATCCAGCAGCGAGGTCTTGCCGTGGTCGACGTGGCCCATGATGGTGACCACCGGCGGACGCGAGACGGCTTCGCCGCGCTCTTCACCGGTAGCGGCCAGCAGTGCCTCTTCGACGTCGTCATTGCCGGCGCGGACCACCACGTGGCCGAGTTCTTCGGTCACCAGTGCCGCGGTGTCGTGGTCGATGCTCATGGTGATGGTCGCCATGACGCCCATCTTGAACAGGGCCTTGACCACTTCGCCGCCCTTCAGGGCCAGCTTCTGCGCCAGGTCGGCGACGGTGATGCTGTCGCCAATCGCCACTTCACGCACGACCGGAGCCGTCGGCCGCTCGAACGCGTGCGGACCACTGTTCTGGCTGCCGCGCATGTCGCGACGGCCCGGCTGCGGGCGGCTGCCCGGACGGCCACGGTTGTTGCTGTTGCTGTTGCCACGGCGCGCACGGTCGGCGGCGGACAGATGCATCTGGCCGGCGAAACGATCACCACCCGGGCGATCGGTACGGGCCGGGCCGCGGTTGTTGCGGTCATCCGAACGCGGCGGTGCGGCACCACGCGGCGGCGCGGACGGGCCACCGGCCGGCGGACGTGCGGCGCGCGGGGCGGCCGGCGCGGCATCGGCAGCCGGGCGCGCAGCAGCCGGACGGCTGGCGGCAGCGGCTTCGGCGGCCTTGGCGGCGATGGCAGCTTCTTCAGCCGCCTTCTTCTCGGCCTCGGCACGTTCCTTGGCGGCAACTTCTTCCTCGCGCTTGCGCACGATGGCTTCATCGCGCAGGCGGTCCTTCTCCGCCAACGCTGCCTGTTCATCAAGATTGCGCTGGCGGGATTCCTCCAGCTTGCGCAGGATGTCGGCGCGCTCCTCATCCGGGGTCATGCGCGCGGCCGCCTTGTCGTAGGTGCGCTTCTGGCGCACTTCCACGTTCACGGTGGTCTTGCTGCGACCCGCGTTCACCGTCACTTCCTGGTGCTTGCGGCGGTTCAGGGTGATCTTCTTGGAAGCCTCGGTGGCTTCTTCGACGGCCTGCTCGGGCTTGCCGTGGGCACGACGAAGGAAGCCCAGGAGCTTCACTTTCTCGGTGCTGGTCACGACCTGTTCGGGACCGCTGAACTTCATGCCGGCACCCGCCAGCTGTTCCAGCAGTTTTTCAACCGGTGTATTGACCAGTTCGGCAAGCTTGCGGATGGTGGTTTGCTGCGACATTCGGATCCTATGATCTTGAGGGCGCCCCCCCGTTTGTGGAGGTAGCGCGGATTCTACGCCCTGATCGGCTCAGGGCCCTGTTCATTGCCGGCTCATTCGCCGCGTTCCAGTCGGGCGATCTCCTCGGCACGGGCGGACAGGATCAGCGCCGCGGCGCGCTCCTGGTCCAGCCCCTCGATGCCGAATTCAACCACCTCGTCGGCAGCCAGGTCCGACAGGTCCTCACCGGTGCGCACGCCATGGCTGGCCAGGGCGTAGGCGGTAACCTCGTCCATGCCTTCCAGGGCGAGCAGGTCGTCGGCAGGAACGCCGTCTTCCAGGCCTTCTTCAACGGCCAGCGCCTCGTTGAGCAGCGCGTCACGGGCACGTGCGCGCAGTTCTTCGACGATGTCCTCGTCGAAGCCTTCCACCGCCAGCAGTTCGCCGACGGGTACATAAGCGATTTCTTCCACGGTACCGAAGCCTTCGCTGACCAGGATGCCAGCGATTTCCTCGTCCACTTCCAGCTTGTCCATGAACAGCTGGCGGGCCGAGGTCTGCTCGGCTTCGGACTTGGCGGTGACCTGGTCCTGGGTCATCACGTTCAACTGCCAACCGGTCAGGCGGCTGGCCAGGCGCACGTTCTGCCCGCCCTTGCCGATCGCCTGGGCCAGCCGGTCTTCGGCGACAGCCAGGTCCATCGAGTGCTTGTCTTCATCGACGATGATCGACTGCACTTCGGCCGGCGCCATCGCATTGATGACGAAGTTGGCCGGGTTCTCGTTCCACAGCACGATGTCCACGCGCTCGCCATTGAGCTCGTTGGACACCGCCTGCACGCGCGAACCGCGCATGCCGATGCACGCACCGATCGGATCGGTACGGGTGTCGTGGGCCAGCACGGCGATCTTGGCGCGGTCGCCCGGATCACGTGCGCAGGCCATGATTTCCACCAGGCCCTGGCCGACTTCCGGCACTTCCAGCTTGAACAGCTCGATCATGAACTCCGGCGCAGCGCGGCTGATGAACAGCTGCGGGCCACGCGGTTCGGAGCGCACTTCGGCCAGGTAGCCGCGCACGCGGTCACCGGCACGCAGCACGTCGCGCGGGATGCCCTTGTCCTTCGGGATGAAGCCCTCGGCGTTGCCGCCCAGGTCGACGAAGATGTTGCCGCGCTCGGCGCGCTTGACCACACCGGTGATCAGCTCGCCAACGCGATCCTTCCAGGCATCGACGACCTGCTGCCGCTCGGCTTCGCGCACACGCTGCACGATGACCTGCTTGGCGGCCTGGGCGGCGATACGGCCGAAGTCCGGGTTTTCAATCTGTTCTTCGACGTAGTCACCAACGTCGACGCCTTCGGCTTCGTCGATGGCGTCCATCAGGCGGATCTGGCGGTCCGGGGACTCCATGACCACGTCGTCTGCCACCACTTCCCAGCGGCGGAAGGTCTGGTAGGTGCCGTCCTTGTGGTCGATGACCACGCGCGCCAGCACTTCCTCATCGGGGTAGCGCTTCTTCGCCGCCGAAGCCAGGGCGGCCTCGATCGCGTCGAAGATCACTTCACGCGGCACGCCTTTTTCATTGGCGACCGCGTCAACTACCAGCAGAAGTTCCTTGCTCATTGGCTCACTCCGCGCGCGGCTTCTTGGCCGCAGGCTCGTTGGATGGATTTTTGGTCGGCTTCGGACGCTTGGCCGGACCGGTCGGCTTGCTCGGGGCCAGCCCCAGCGCCACCCAGTCGGGCATGATGCGTGCCTTGTCGATGTTGTCGGCCGACACCACCAGGGTGGTTTTGTCGACGGTGAAGCTGATCGTGCCCTGCTCGGCATCGACCGAATCGATCCGGCCCTGCAGGCGGCGACGGTTGTCCTGCGGCAGCTTCAGCTGCACCTTGGCGTTCTGGCCCAGGTGCTGGCCGAACTGCGCCAGGTTGAACAGCGGGCGGTCCACGCCCGGCGAAGACACTTCCAGCGTGTAATTGCCGCTGATCGGGTCTTCGACGTCCATCTGCGCGGACACTTCGCGACTGACGCGCTCGCAGTCCTCGACGTTGATGGTGCGCTCGTCCTGCTCGGCGATCAGCACGTCGATGTACAGACGCAGCGTAGCGCCGCCGGGTGCGGGCAGATACTCGACGCCCAGCAGTTCCAGGCCCAGCGCATCGACGGTGGGGCCGAGCAGATTCGCGATTTCGGTTGCCTTGTCGCTCACAGCCTGCCTTGTTGTTGAATGTGGAAGATATCCGGACCGCAGTGGGCCCGTTCCGGAAATGCAAAAGGGCCCGCTGGGCCCTTTGTCCGGTGAAATCCGGTCATTGGATTCCGGCCGCAGGGCGCGCTGACGCGATCCCCTGCGAAGCCCAGCTTCTGGTCGAAGCCGGTGGCGGGATGATCGCGCTCGATGCAGAGCCAACCATCAGATATACCGCCAGCCCGCCGATGATAGACCTTGCACCGGGTTGGTGCAAGCTGCGCGCACCTTTGAAGCCCCTGAAACGAGAAAAGCGACTCCGTTTCCGGAATCGCTCTCGTCTGATGCTTAGTTGGTAGCGGGGGCAGGATTTGAACCTGCGACCTTCGGGTTATGAGCCCGACGAGCTGCCAGACTGCTCCACCCCGCACCAGAAGCGGAATTATGCAGCATTCTGCTGCGCTGCGCAACCCCTGCTCAACTTTTCCTGTTGGTCTGGGTGGTCGAACGGGTGGAAACCCCCTCGCGGCTGGCTGCTGCGAAGCCGGAGCTCGGGCCGGGCCGGGCGGTGGGGCTGCGCGGGGGACGCGCACAAGTACGTCCATGTAGCGCTCGTTTCGCGCCATCCATGGCGCTCAACGCCCCCGCCCAGCCCCCCCGCCCGGCCCCCTGACAGGTTCCGGTCGCCGCCACCCGCGTATGAAAAAAATAAAGGCAGGGGTCAGAGTCCTTTCGCGTAGCGAAAGGACTCTGACC
>NZ_JACSQS010000001.1:624462-631212 GCF_014836545.1 Stenotrophomonas lacuserhaii | reverse complement strand
AAACGAGGCCCGCAGGAGCGGTTGTTGCCGTCCCCCGGACCCTCCACCCGCCCGTCGCCACCCCCGGAAACCAGCCCATCCGCCGCGAGGGGGCCCAGCCCGTTCGAACAGACCCGACCCCTCAGTGCCCGGCCAGCCGGCATCGCCCGTCACCCGCCTTTTTCTTTTTCATACGCGGCCACCGGAAACCGTCAGGGCGACGGGTGGGTGGAGGGTGCGGGGGCGTTGAGCGCCATGGATGGCGCGAAACGAGGCCCGCAGGAGCGGCTGTTGCCGTCCCCCGGACCCTCCACCCGCCCGTCGCCAACCCCGGAAACCAGCCCATCCGCCGCGAGGGGGCCCAGCCCGTTCGACCAGACCCGACCCGCCCCCTCAGCGCCCGGCCAACTGCCGCAACACGTACTGCAGCAACCCACCGTGGCGGAAGTACTCCACTTCCTTCGGCGTCAACAGCATCACCGAAGCCTCGAAAGTCACCACCTTCCCATCGGCCTTCTTCGCGCTGACCATCGCACGCTTGCTGGCGCCATCCTGCAGGCCGGTGATGTCGAACACCTCCGACCCATCCAGGCCCAGCGACTGCGCGTTCTCACCGTTGCGGAACTGCAGCGGCAGCACGCCCATGCCGACCAGGTTGGAGCGATGGATGCGCTCGAAGCTTTCCGCGATGACCGCCTTGACCCCCAGCAGCAGGGTGCCCTTGGCAGCCCAGTCACGCGAAGAACCGGTGCCGTATTCCTTGCCGGCCAGCACCACCAGCGGCACGCCGTCGGCCTTGTACTTGATGGCCGCGTCGTAGATCGCCAGCTTCTCCGGCTCGCCGCCGCCGGCCGGGTAATACAGCGTGTTGCCGCCTTCTTCGCCGCCGAACATCAGGTTCTTGATGCGGATGTTGGCGAAAGTGCCGCGGACCATCACGTCATCGTTGCCACGACGGCTGCCGTAGCTGTTGAAGTCGGCCGGCTGCACCCCGCGCTCCTGCAGGAAGCGGCCGGCGGGCGATTCCTTCTTGATGTTGCCGGCTGGCGAGATATGGTCGGTGGTGATCGAATCACCGAACAGGCCCATCACCCGCGCCCCGTGTACATCGTCGATGGTGCCGACCTGCATGGTCATGCCATCGAAGTAGGGCGGGTTCTTGATGTAGGTGGACCCATCGTCCCACTCGTACAGATCGCCGTCGGGCGAGGCGATGGTGTTCCAGCGCGAATCACCCTTGAACACGTCGGCGTAGTTCTGTTTGAACATCTCCGGCCCCAGGGTCGCGGCGATGACATCGCCGATCTCCTTGTTGCTCGGCCAGATGTCGCGCAGGAACACCGGTTGGCCATCGCTGCCGGTGCCCAGCGGTTCGGTGGTCAGGTCGATGTCGGTGGTGCCGGCGATCGCGTAGGCCACCACCAGCGGCGGGCTGGCCAGGTAGTTCATCTTCACTTCGGGATGCACGCGGCCTTCGAAGTTGCGGTTGCCGGACAGCACCGAGGTCACCACCAGGTCGCCCTGCGCGATGCCGGCGCTGACTTCTGCCGGCAGCGGGCCGGAGTTGCCGATGCAGGTGGTGCAGCCGTAGCCCACCACGTAGAAGCCGAGCTTCTCCAGCTCGGTCAGCACGCCGGCTTTTTCGAGGTAATCGGTGACCACGCGCGAGCCTGGGCCGAGCGAGGTTTTCACCCATGGCTGCCGGTTGAGGCCGCGCGCGGCCGCGTTGCGGGCCAGCAGGCCGGCACCGATCATCACTGCCGGATTGGAGGTGTTCGTGCACGAGGTGATGGCGGCGATCACCACAGCGCCGTCCTTCAGCCGGAACGCCTTGCCATCCAGTTCCACGTCGGCCTGGCCCTTGGCCAGCTGCTCGTTGCCCACCGCCGTGCCACCGCCTTCGTTGACGAAGGTGGAGACGTCCACGCCCTTCTTGTCACGGTTGGTGGTCAGCCCGACCAGTGCTTCGCGGTAATTGGCCTGAACCTCTTCCAGCAGCACGCGGTCCTGCGGGCGCTTCGGCCCGGCCAGCGACGGCTTGACCGTACCCATGTCCAGCTCCAGCGTGGCGCTGTACTGGGCGTGCGCGGTATTGGCGTCGTGCCACAGACCCTGCGCCTTGGCATAGGCTTCCACCAGCGCGATCTGCTCTTCCGGGCGACCGGACAGGCGCAGGTAGTTCAGCGATTCCTCATCGATCGGGAAGATGCCGCAGGTCGCGCCGTACTCCGGTGCCATGTTGCCGATCGTCGCGCGGTCAGCCAACGGCAGGTGCTGCAGGCCGTCGCCGAAGAACTCCACGAACTTGCCGACCACGCCGTGCCTGCGCAACATCTGGGTGACGGTCAGCACCAGGTCGGTGGCGGTGGCCCCTTCGGGCATCTGGCCGGTCAGCTTGAAACCAACCACCTGCGGGATCAGCATCGAGGAGGGCTGGCCGAGCATCGCCGCCTCGGCTTCGATACCGCCGACGCCCCAGCCCAGCACGCCGATACCATTGATCATGGTGGTGTGGCTGTCGGTGCCGAACACGGTGTCCGGATAGGCGACCTGGGTGCCGTCCTTGTCCACGGCCATCACCACGCGGGCCAGGTTTTCCAGGTTCACCTGGTGGACGATGCCGGTATTGGGCGGCACCACCTTGAAGTTGTCGAACGCCTTCTGGCCCCAGCGCAGGAAGCCGTAGCGTTCCTGGTTGCGCTGGAATTCGATCTTGCCGTTGAGGTCCAGCGCGTCGGGCTTGCCGAACACATCCACCTGCACCGAATGGTCGATGACCAGCTCGGAGGGGATCTGCGGATTGATCTGTTCCGGGCTGCCGCCAAGCTTGACCACCGCATCGCGCATCGCCGCCAGGTCGACCACGCACGGCACGCCGGTGAAGTCCTGCAGCACCACGCGCGCGGGCATGAAGGCGATCTCGGTTTCCGGCTCGGCCTTCGGGTCCCAGGTCGCTACCGCTTCGATGTGGTCCTTGCCCACGGTGACGCCGCCATCCTCGTGCCGGAGCAGGTTCTCCAGCAGGATCTTCATCGAGTAGGGCAGGCGGGAAATATCGAAGCGCTGGCCCAGCTTGGGCAGGCTGAAGTAATCGTAGCGCTTGCCGCCGACATCCAGCTGGCTGCGCGTGGAGAACGAATCACTCATTGCAGATGACTCCTTTGCGAATTGGCTTGCAACGGCCGCGCACCAGGCGCGCCTGCTTGCTCAGCGTGAAATCTTACACATTCAGATGTAGCGCCGATGTCATCACGGCCCAAAAAGGGGACGGAGGGGATTAAGTCGTTTTCGCCCCCGTGAGAGCCTGAAACGACTTAATCCCCTCCGTCCCCTTTTTGAAAAGTATGTATAATTCTTACATACCGAAGAGGGCCTACCCATGGAAGCCACCGTAGCTGAACGCGGCCAGATCACCTTGCCCAAGGCGGTCCGCGATGCGTTGGGCCTGACCAAGGGCACCCAGTTGACCGTGGAGCTGGAAGGCGGCCGGATCATCCTGCGCAAGAGCGTGGATGACGCCATCTCGCGCGCCCGCGGCAAGTTCGCACTGGATGGCTTCGACTCCACCGATGCGGCTGTGAAGGCCGTCCGTGACGAGCAGTAAGCCGGCCATGATCGCCGTTGATTCCCCGGTCCTGATCGAACTGCTCAGCAATGGCCCGCAGGCCGATGCGGTGGAGGCCTGCCTGCGGCAGAGCCTGGTCGGCGGCCGCGTGGTGGTCTGCGGGGCGACCCTGGCCGAAGTCTGCGCCGCGCTGCGCGGCGGGGCCGAGGTGCTGGAGGCGCTGGAAGAAATGGGCGTGCATTTCAACGCGATGGAAGCCAAATCGGCCTTGCGCGCCGGGGAGATGCAACGCCGCCACCGCCAGCGCGGCAACGAACGCCGCAGCCTGGACGGCTTCATGGTCGGGGCCCACGCGCTGTTGCAGTGCGACGGCCTGATCACCTGGAACGACGCGTTCTATCGGGATTATTTCAAGGGCCTGAAGCTGATCGTGCCGCAGGCCTGAGCCGTACCTTTTTACCGCTTCATCCAATCGTTGTATTCACCGCATTACCCGGGAGTTGTCATGTTGGAAGCCTACCGCCACCACGTCGCCGAGCGCGCTGCGCTTGGCATCCCGCCCCTGCCGCTGACCGCGCAGCAGACGGCCGATGTCATTGAACTGCTGAAGAACCCGCCTGCCGGCGAAGCCGATTTCCTGCTGGACCTGCTGACCCACCGCGTGCCGGCCGGCGTGGATGATGCCGCCAAGGTCAAGGCCTCCTACCTGGCCGCCATCGCCTTCGGCAGCGAGCAGAACCCGCTGATCAGCCGCGAGCGCGCCACCGAACTGCTGGGCACCATGCTCGGCGGTTACAACGTCGCCCCGTTGGTCCAGCTGCTGGATGACGCCAGCGTCGGCGTGATCGCCGCGACCGCGCTGAAGAACACCCTGTTGGTGTTCGATGCCTTCCATGATGTGCAGGAAAAAGCCAAGGCCGGCAACGCCAACGCCCAGTCCGTGCTGCAGAGCTGGGCCGACGCCGAATGGTTCACCAGCCGTCCGGAAGTGGCCCAGAGCATGACCCTGACCGTGTTCAAGGTGCCGGGCGAAACCAACACCGACGACCTGTCACCGGCGCCGGACGCCACCACCCGCCCGGACATCCCGCTGCACGCCCTGGCGATGCTGAAGAACAAGCGTCCCGACGCGGCGTTCGTGCCGGAAGAAGACGGCAAGCGCGGCCCGATCCAGGAAATCCTGTCGCTGAAGGACAAGGGCCACCTGGTCGCCTACGTGGGCGACGTGGTCGGTACCGGTTCCTCGCGCAAGTCGGCCACCAACAGCGTGCTGTGGTTCACCGGCGAAGATATTCCGTTCATCCCGAACAAGCGTTTCGGTGGTGTCTGCCTGGGCTCGAAGATCGCCCCGATCTTCTACAACACCATGGAAGATGCCGGCGCGCTGCCGATCGAGCTGGACGTCACGCAGATGGAGCACGGTGATGTCATCGAGCTGCGTCCGTACGACGGCAAGGCGCTGAAGAACGGCGAAGTGATCGCCGAATTCCAGGTCAAGTCGGACGTGCTGTTCGACGAAGTGCGCGCCGGTGGCCGCATCCCGCTGATCGTCGGCCGTGGCCTCACCGCCAAGGCGCGCGAGGCGCTGGGCATGCCGGTGACCGACCTGTTCCGCCTGCCGGTGCAGCCGGCCGACACCGGCAAGGGCTTCTCGCTGGCGCAGAAGATGGTCGGCCGCGCCTGTGGCCTGCCGGAAGGCCAGGGCATGCGTCCGGGCACCTACTGCGAACCGAAGATGACCTCGGTCGGCTCCCAGGACACCACCGGTCCGATGACCCGTGACGAACTGAAGGACCTGGCCTGCCTGGGCTTCTCGGCCGACCTGGTGATGCAGTCGTTCTGCCACACTGCGGCCTACCCGAAGCCGGTCGACGTCAAGACCCACCACACCCTGCCGGAGTTCATCTCCACCCGTGGCGGCATCTCGCTGCGTCCGGGCGACGGCGTGATCCACAGCTGGCTCAACCGCATGCTGCTGCCGGACACGGTCGGTACCGGCGGTGACTCGCATACCCGCTTCCCGGTGGGCATTTCGTTCCCGGCCGGTTCGGGCCTGGTGGCCTTCGCTGCGGCCACCGGCGTTATGCCGCTGGACATGCCGGAATCGGTGCTGGTGCGCTTCAAGGGCAAGATGCAGCCGGGCGTGACCCTGCGCGACCTGGTCAACGCGATCCCGCTGTACGCCATCAAGGCCGGCCTGCTGACCGTGGCCAAGGCCGGCAAGAAGAACATCTTCTCCGGTCGCATCCTGGAAATCGAAGGACTGCCGGACCTGAAGGTCGAACAGGCGTTCGAGCTGTCCGATGCCTCGGCCGAACGTTCCGCTGCCGGTTGCTCGGTGCACCTGGACAAGGCGCCGATCATTGAATACCTGACCAGCAACATCACCCTGCTGCAGTGGATGATTGCCGAGGGGTACCAGGATCCGCGTTCGCTGCAGCGTCGCATCGACAAGATGAAGGAATGGCTGGCTGATCCGCAGCTGTTGGCACCGGATGCCGATGCCGAGTACGCCGCGGTGATCGAGATCGACCTGGCCGACATCCACGAGCCGATCGTGGCCTGCCCGAACGATCCGGATGACGTCAAGATGCTGTCCGAAGTGGCCGGTGCCAAGATCGACGAAGTGTTCATCGGTTCGTGCATGACCAACATCGGTCACTTCCGTGCGGCGGCCAAGCTGCTGGAAGGCAAGCGTGACATCCCGACCAAGCTGTGGGTGGCTCCGCCGACCAAGATGGATGCCTCCGAGCTGACCCGCGAGGGTCACTACGGCACCTTCGGCAGCGCCGGTGCACGCATGGAGATGCCGGGCTGCTCGCTGTGCATGGGCAACCAGGCGCAGGTGCGCGAGGGCGCGACGGTGTTCTCGACCTCGACCCGCAACTTCCCGAACCGCCTGGGCCGCAATTCGAACGTGTACCTGGGTTCGGCGGAACTGGCGGCGATCTGCTCGCGCCTGGGCCGTATTCCGACCAAGGAAGAGTACATGGCGGACGTGGGCGTGCTGGAAGCCAGCGGCGCGGAGATCTACCGTTACATGAACTTCGATCAGATCGAGGAGTATCAGGAAGCGGGCAAGCCGGTCGCCGCCTGATTGCGGTAGTGCCGACGTCGGTCGGCGCCTGCTGATACAGAACCCCCGGTGCAAGCCGGGGGTTTTTTATTGCGTGCAGAGCGGGGGGGGGGGGGGGGGGCGGGGGGGT
>NZ_JACSQS010000001.1:553992-624452 GCF_014836545.1 Stenotrophomonas lacuserhaii | reverse complement strand
CGCCCCCCCCCCCCCCCCGCGGGGGTAGAGCCGACGGTAGAGCCGACTTCAGTCGGCTGCCTTTTCCCGCTACTCCGTGGCACTGACGCGAACCGCATCAGCCCAACGATGCACCGAGCGGCCCGATTGCAACTCCGTCCATGTACGGTGCGTCGTCGTGTGGTCACGCTGGACGTGCTGGTGCGCCATCGCACCGGTCGGGATTGCCGTCCTGGAAAACCTCACAAACAGCTCTGTTGGTCCCCTTGGGAAACACGGAGCATGCACTGGCCTGCCGATTCCATGGCGGGTGGTGCGTGGGGATCTTTTGATCCGCCGCTTTGTGAGGTTATCCGGTACGGCAACCCGCATCGCCCGCCGCCTTTCGCATCTGCGCAGGCGGCCTCCATGCATGTGAGGTCCACCGTTGAATACCGCATCTCCCACGACGCAGGAAGCAGAATCCGCCATCGCCGATGAGCTCAACGCCCGGCTGCATGCACATCCTGTGGATGGCGACTGCCTGGTGGCGGCGCTGCTGCTGATGGCAGAGCAGCGCGGAATCAGCGGCGTGGCGCGCAGCTGTGGCATGAGCAACGGCACGTTCCGGCGGCAGTTCCGCAATGCCCGCGGGTTGCCGTTGTCCACCGTGCTGCGCGTGCTGCAGTCGCTAGGCTGGCAACTGCAGGTGCAGGTCCGGTAGCGCCGAGCCATGCTCGGTGAAAAGCATCAGGGTGCATCAGCAAGAAGTCGCCGACCATGGATCGGCGCTATAGGTTGCTCGAGCGTGGAGCGCGCTGACGGCAGAGCGCTGTGTAGACTGCTTCGGGAGAATCGACGTCACTGCAAGCCGATGAATGCGACATGGCTTCGACGTAGAAGTGCTTTTCGATATCAGCGGGATAGGGCCTTGCCGCGTCGAGGAAGGCCTTTGGTCCAACGACTACAACGAAGCGTTCGTGTGGATCCCAGTAACAGGCCGAGCTCGTTGGCTGATGGAGCAGTACCACTTCACTACCGCCGGCAAAGGTGTCTACGTCGTAGAGATCGTACGCATCGCGTATGTCGATGGGTTCCGCTTCCGTCCCATCCGCAGAGAGACGCAGCAACGCTACCGATTCCAATTCCGCATCCGCCAGCGCTTTGAACGCGTTGCTGATGAAGAAGCAATCCACGATGGAAAGTGACCAGGGGAAGATGACATTGTCCCGGTTCGCTACGTGCGTCCGGAACAGCAGTGAGTCATCGCCATGCATGTGCCTGCTCCTGTCTGTGGCGGTGTGTAAGGTGCAGCGGCCACGTCGTGACCACGGAGCATTCTCACCCCTCCGCCATCCACTTTGCGAACGCTGGTTGGCGGCACGCGGCTCACTTCCGAGCCGATTGTGTATGGCCCCGGCTGTTTCGTAACGCGAGACCGGTTGGGCCGAAGCGGTGCAGACCTGTGAGGAACGCGGGTACGGATAGCGCCGAACCGTGCTCGGCAGAATGTGTCCGGGCGTTTCCGCAAAGAGCCGCCGACCATGGATCGGCGCTACCAGGGCGCTGACGGCCAGCGGCCGTCACTACCTTTCCGCAGCTGGAAATGTGTCCGGGTGCTTCAGCAAAGAGCCGCCGACCATGGATCGGCGCTACCAGGGGGCTGACGGCCAGCGGCCGTCACTACCTGTCCGCAGCTGGAAATGTGTCCGGGCGTTTCCGCAAAGAGCCGCCGACCATGGATCGGCGCTACCGGATTACGTGCGTGACAACGCCAGCAGGCGCTCGGCGATCTTCTCCAGCGGCAGCTGTTCTTCGGCCGCGCCGAGCTTGAACGCGGCGCCCGGCATGCCCCAGACCACCGAAGTGGCTTCATCCTGCACCAGCGTCGGGGCGCCTGCCTGGCGCAGCTGCAGCAGCCCGCGTGCCCCGTCATCCCCCATGCCGGTCAGGATCACCCCGATCGCATTGGCGCCGGCGCTCTGCGCAACCGACTGGAACAGCACGTCCACCGCCGGCTTGTGCCGGTTCACCGGCGGGCCGTCGTCGATCCGGCAGCGCCAGCGTGCACCATCGCGGATCACCCGCAGGTGCTTGCCGCCCGGCGGCAGGTAGGCATGGCCAGGCAGTACCGCCTCGCCATCGCCGGCCTCGCGCACGGCCATCGCCGAATGGCGATCCAGGCGCTCGGCGAATGCCGTGCTGAAGGTCGCCGGCAGGTGCTGGGTGATCACCACGGCCGGGGCGTCGGCCGGCAGGCCCTCCAGCACCACGCGCAGTGCTTCGGTACCGCCGGCCGAAGCGCCGATGGCGATCAGGCGGTCGGTAGTGCGGAACTGGGAGGGCCGTGGCGCGCTCGCTCCGCCCGGCGATGCCAGCGTTACCTTGGGTGCCACGGACGCACGCACCAGCGCACGCACGCGCGAGCGGGCCGCGGTCTTCACCTTCTCGATGATCTCATCGGCATAGCCCTGCAGGCCCCGCGTCACATCCAGTTTCGGCTTGGACACGAAATCCACCGCGCCCAGTGCCAGCGCCTGCAGCGTGGTGTCCGCGCCGCGCTCGGTCAGCGATGAAATCATCACCACCGGCAGCGGATGCAGGCGCATCAGGTTCTCCAGGAAGGCCAGGCCATCCATGCGCGGCATTTCCACATCCAGCGTGATCACGTCCGGTGCCAGCCGCTTGATCTTCTCGCGGGCCAGCAGCGGATCGGCGGCAGTGCCGACCACTTCGATGCCCGGATCGCTGGCCAGGATCTCGCTGAGGATCTGCCGGACCACGGCCGAATCGTCCACGATCAGTACGCGACAGGGTTGTTCCAGGCTCATTCGAACAGCTCCACGCCGCCGGTGACCGGGGCTTTGGACAGGCGGGCACGTACGGCCGATTCAGCTGCGGCCACTTCGGCTTCGTGCGCGTGCGGCAGGCGGTTGACCACCACGCGGCCGCTGTCGGCGAAAAACCAGATCTTGCGCGGATGGATGCCGCACAGGTCCTCGGCGATGATGGGAATGTGCTCGGCCTGCAGGTACTGGCGCACGAACTCGGCGTTGCGCGTACCCACCGGGTTGCTGGTGAAGCCCTTCAGCACGTTGGCGCCGCCGAACACCTTGGCTTCCAGGCGCTTGCGGTTGGCGCCGCGCTTGAGCAGGTCGTTGATCAGCAGTTCCATCGCGTAGCTGCCATAGCGCGCAGGTGCACCATCGCCGACGTTGCCCTCCGGCAGCAGGAAGTGGTTCATGCCACCGATGCGCAGCACCGGATCGCGCAGGCAGGCGGCCACGCAGGAACCGAGGATGGTGGTCAATGCGGTGTCATCGTCCACCACCAGGTACTGGGTAGGCAGCAGCTTGGCCGCAGTGACCTTGAAGCGGCTGTCGTAGTAGCGCATGACATCGTCTTCGCGCAGGGCGGCACTCACGTCGGTGCTCCTGGCGCACGGCGGTACAGCGTCCGGCCACACGGCTGGATCAGGTCGGCAGCATGCAGGTAGTTCTCGGAGTGCCCGGTGTAGAGCATGCCGTCGTCTGCCAGGTGGCGGACCAGCCGGCCGAGGATGTCGCGCTGGGTCGGCTTGTCGAAGTAGATCATCACGTTGCGGCAGAACAGGGCAGTGAACGGGCCGCCGATGTCGAAGCGCGGTGCGAGCAGGTTGAGCGGGCGGTAGTCGATCAGTTCACGCAGCGCGGGCACTACCCGGCACTGGCCGTCATTGGGGCCGGTGCCGCGCTGGAAATAGCGACGTTTCAGATCCGTTTCCAACGAGGCCACGCGCTCCAGCGCATAGACGCCGCGCGCAGCGGTGGCCAGCACCTGCGTATCCACGTCGGTGGCCACGATCCGTACCGGCGGCTTGAGCGTGCCGAAGGCTTCGCAGGCGGTGATCGCGATGGAGTAGGGCTCCTCGCCGGTGGACGCGGCGCATGACCAGAGCAGCAGCGGATTGGCGCTGGTGGCGGTGGCGGCCCGTGCCTGCAGTTCCTCGCGCAGCTTGTCGAAATGGTGCGGTTCGCGGAAGAACGCGGTGAGGTTGGTGGTCAGCGCATTGGTGAACGCCTGCCATTCGTCATCGCCACCGTTTTCCAGATGGTCCAGGTACTGCTGGAAGCTGCGCATGCCCAACGCACGCAGGCGCCGCGACAGACGGCCATACACCATGTCCCGCTTGGCCGGCGCCAGGGCGATGCCGGCACGTTGGTGGATGAGTTCGCAGACGCGGCGGAAATCGCGGTCGGCGAAGTCGAATTCGCGGTTGTCGATGCGGACGATCGGGGAGGCAGGCAGGGTCACAGGGGGTGTCCAGTGCGGGAACGAAGGCGCGGGCAGCTGCCCGCGCCGTTGCGGATCAGAATTCCTGCCAGTTGCCGTCGTCCGGCGTCTGCAGCACGCGCGGAGTGGGGGCTGGACGCGCGGCGGTGCGTGCCGGGGCGCGCGCCGGGCCCGCGGGCGTGACCGCGGGGCGTTCAATGCGGGCAGCGACTGCGCGCACTGCGGCATCCACCTGGTTATCCAGGCGGAAGATCGCCACGGCATCGGCAAGCTGGGTCGCCTGTTCTTCCATGGCACGCGCGGCGGCGGTGGCTTCTTCCACCAGTGCGGCGTTCTGCTGGGTGGTTTCATCCATCTGCACCACGGTCTGGTTGACCTGTTCGATGCCGGCGGACTGCTCCTGCGACGCCGCGGAGATCTCGGCCATGATGTCGGTCACGCGCTGCACCGAGGCGACGATCTCGCCCATGGTGGCGCCGGCCTGGTGGACCAGTGCGGAGCCATCGGACACCTTGCTGACCGACTCATCGATCAGGCTCTTGATCTCCTTGGCCGCTGCGGCCGAACGCTGCGCCAGCGTGCGCACTTCGCTGGCGACCACGGCGAAACCGCGGCCCTGTTCGCCGGCACGCGCCGCTTCCACTGCGGCATTCAGCGCCAGGATGTTGGTCTGGAAGGCGATGCCGTCGATCACCGAGATGATGTCGGCGATCTTCTTCGAGGAGGCTTCGATCGAGGTCATGGTGGTGACCACCTGGCCGACCACCTCGCCGCCCTGCGAGGCCACGCCGGCCGCACCGATCGCCAGCTGGTTGGCCTGCCGCGCATGCTCGGCATTCTGGCGCACGGTGGAGGTCAGTTCCTCCATCGATGCTGCGGTCTCTTCCAGGTTGGCCGCCTGCTGTTCGGTACGGCGCGACAGGTCATTGTTGCCGCTGGCGATTTCACCGGCGGCCAGGGTGATGCTGCTGGTCGCGCCCTGGATCTGGCCGACGATCCGGGTGAGCTGGATGACCGTTGCGTTGGCATCGTCCCGCATGCGGGCGAACACGCCCTGGAACTCACCGTGCATGCGTGCGGTCAGGTTGCCTTCGGCGATGGCCGAAAGCAGCGCCGACAGCTTGCCGAGGTTGTCATCGCTGACCGTCATCATCGCGTTGAGGTTTTCCACCATCGCGCGGAAATCGTGTTCGAACGCGGCGGCGTCGCCGCGCTGGCTGAAGTCGCCGGCTGCGGCCGAGGCGGCCAGCCGCTTGATTTCGGCGTTGATGCGGCCCAGGTTGGCCTTCACCGCATCGACGGTGGAGGTGATGGCGGCCTTGTCGCCGGGGTAGCGGGCGATGTCGGCGCGCAGATCGCCGATGGCGTACTGCTGCACCACCGCCAGCACGTCATGCAGGGTCTGCACGTGGCTGCCAACCAGCAGGTTGGTGTCACGCACCATCTGGCCGTACTCGCCCGGCACGCTGTCGGCGTCGATCCGGTAGGCCAGTTCGCCGGCTTCGTGACGGCGCGCCATTTCGCGCTGTCCGCCGATCACGGTGTGCAACTGGTCCTGCATGCGGCCCATGCTGTGCAGCAGGCGCCCGGGTTCGTCGTGCGGCTGTTCGCCGATGGCGTTGTCCAGCTTGCCCGCGGCAATACCTTCGGCGACCAGGGTGGCCTTGCGCAGCGGGGTGGCGATGCGGCTGCCGATCAACCAGCTCAGCGCCAGCACGACCAGCACGACGATGCCGCCGGTCAGCGCCATGATCAGCGTGAATGTCCACGCCTGGGCCTGCACGTCGTCCATGTACACGCCGCTGGTCACCACCCACTGCCACGGCGCGAACATGTGCGCATAGGTGACCTTGTCGATCGGCGCTTCGGCGCCGGGCTTGTTGGTCTGGTAGTAGGTGAAGCCACCACCGATACGCGCCATGCCCACCTGCAGGTAGTACAGCGGCACGCCGTCGACGGAGGTGTAGTCCTTCTGCACGCTGCCCACGCGCTCGGGCTTGAACGGGTGCATCAACAGCACGTAGTTCGTGTCCAGCACGTTGTAGTAGTACGCGCTGTCCTGCGCCCGCATGGCGTCGAGCGCCTGGATGGCGGCGGCCTTTGCGGCCGCTTCGGTCAGTTCGCCACTGGCCGCCAGCTTCTGGTAGTGGCTGAGCACGCCTTCGGCCAGTTCCACCTGCACCGCCAGCGATTCCTTGCGGGTTTCGGTCAGGTCCAGGTACTGCATGCGCGCAGCGACGATGGACAGTGCGATGACGCCGATGGCGATCAGCAGGGTGAGCAGGTTGAGCTTGCGGCGAACCGGGAGGTTGTCGAAGTAGCGATGCCAGCGTTGCTTGAGCGTCATGGAGCGGGACCAGAACAGGGAAGGGGGCGCGGATCTGCCGCGTCATCCGTGTTATCGGCCGCGATGGCGGACAATTGAGCCTTGCAGAGGCATTACGACCAACGGTCGACACCTACCGGGGTGGCGGTCGTCACCCACCGGGGCGGCGGTCGCCGCATGACCGCCAGCGGCCGTCACTACCGAGTGGGCAAAAAAAAGACCGGGCACCAGGCCCGGCCTTATCCGAAGACGCAGTCGGATCAGAACTCCTGCCAGTCTCCATCGGCCAGCTCGGTCGCCGGCTGGCGGCTGGCCGGGCGGCGCGGGGCGGACGGGGCGGCCGTCGGTGCGGCTGCACGCGGACGTGCCGGTGCCGGGGCGTCGTGCTGCAGCTCGACCTCGTCCAGGGTGAACACCGACACCGCCTCGCTGAGGTGGCCGGCCTGTTCTTCCATGGCGCGCGCGGCGGCGGTGGCTTCTTCCACCAACGCGGCGTTCTGCTGGGTGGTTTCGTCCATCTGCACCACGGTCTGGTTGACCTGTTCGATGCCGGCGGACTGTTCCTGCGAAGCGGCGGAGATTTCGGCCATGATGTCGGTCACGCGCTGCACCGAGGCGACGATCTCGCCCATGGTGGCGCCGGCCTTGTGCACCAGTGCCGAACCATCGGCGACCTTGCCGACCGAGTCGTCGATCAGGCCCTTGATCTCCTTTGCCGCTGCGGCCGAACGCTGTGCCAGCGTGCGTACTTCGCTGGCGACCACGGCGAAACCGCGGCCCTGTTCGCCGGCACGTGCGGCTTCCACCGCGGCATTCAGCGCCAGGATGTTGGTCTGGAAGGCGATGCCGTCGATCACCGAGATGATCTCGGCGATCTTCTTCGACGAGGTCTGGATGGCCGACATGGTGGTGACCACCTGGCCGACCACTTCGCCACCCTGCGAGGCCACGCCGGCCGCACCGATGGCCAGCTGGTTGGCCTGGCGGGCGTGCTCGGCGTTCTGGCGCACGGTGGAAGTCAGCTCCTCCATCGATGCCGCGGTTTCTTCCAGGTTGGCGGCCTGTTGTTCGGTACGGCGCGACAGGTCACTGTTGCCGCTGGCGATTTCACCGGCGGCCGAGTTGATGGCGCGGCTGGAATGCTTGATGCGGGTGACGATGCCGCTCAGCTGCTCGGCGGTCGCATTGGCATCGTCACGCATCTGCGCGAACACACCCTGGTAATCGCCGTGCATGCGCGCGGTGAGATCGCCACGCGACAGTGCGTTGAGCAGCTGGGAGATCTGCTCGATGCTCGATGCGTTGGCATCCAGCAGGCCGTTGATCTGGTTGGCCAGCTGCAGGAAGAAGCCGTCCTTGCCTTCGCTGTCCACGCGGTCGGTGAGATCGCCCGCGGCGGCGCGGGCGATGACCCGGGCCACTTCGGCTTCAACGGCGGCTTCCGGGGTGCGGTCGCGCCATTCGGTCACATGGCCGACCGTTTCGCCTGCTTCGTTGCGGATGGTGGAGATGACCTGGGCGAACTGTGCCTGTCCGTACTGCACTTCGCGACGGGCCACGCCGTTGCGCTCCAGCTCGGCCAGCACGGCCGCATCGGCCTTGCCGCCCACTTCCAGCTCGGCGACCGGGCGGCCGACCAGCGGCGCTTCGACGTCGAATTCCGGCAGGTCCTTGCGCACTTCGGCGGCGTGCTCGACCAGCGACTGCGCCAGCGCACGGTTGGCGTAGACGATCTGCTGGTTGGCATCGCTGAGGAACACGCCGGTGGAGCTGTAATCCAGCGCGGTGCGGATGCGCAGGTTCTCGCTGGCGATGGCCTGGTCGCGTTCGATGCGTTCGCGCAGATCGCGCTGCATGCGCTGCATGGCCTGCATCAGGTCGCCCACTTCATCCGAGCGCGAGGTGTCGATGTGTCCGTCCAGCTTGCCGCTGGCGACTTCGTTGGCCACGCTCACCGCGCCGCGCACGCTGCCGACCAGGGCGCGGGCAAACAGCCACACCAGCACGAAACCGAGCGCGGCGCCGCCAAGCAGGGCGACGATGATCAGCGTCGCCGAGGTGGCATAGGTGGATTCTGCCTGCTCGCGCGCAGCGCGGGCCAGGCGGTTGTCTTCGGCGATCAGCGTTTCCAGTGCGGCGGCCGAAGCGCGGTGCTTGGTGCGCGTCTCACCGACGAAGGTGTCGATGGCATCGTCGGGCAGCTGCAGTTCCAGCATCTCGCTGACCGAATCGTAGGAGGCGAGCGCGCCGTTCCATTCCTTGACGAAAGTGTCGAACAGGGCTTTCTGCTGCGGGTTGTCGACCAGCGCCGGGTAGGCTTTGATCGAGGCATCCATCTGCTTGCGCAGCTCGCCGGCGCGGGTGTGCGCTTCGGCCTTGACGTCGTCGCTGGCGCGGATCAACTGCTGGTAGGAGGAATTGCGGTACTCACCCAGCACGCCGCGCATCTCACCGGCCATGCGGATGCTTTCCATCCGCTTGCCGGCCAGGTCGGTGGTCACGTCGTTGAGCGAGTGCAGGCCACGGTAGGCCACGATGCCCTGAAGCAGCATCACCAGCAGCAGCACCCCGAAGGTGAGCAGCAGCTTGGGCATCAGTTTGAGGTTGTTGATCCAGGGCATGGCGTTGCACTCTCCAAAGGCGGACGCGTCCGGGCCACCATGGCCCGGGTGCAGCAGCCACGCCGGCCGTGCCGGCGTGGCGGGACAGGCCGGTCTTACTTGATGTCGGCCAGCTTCAGGCCAGCCGGCGAGCTGACTTCGATTTCAGCGCGCGAGGCGTCGCGCTCGATCCTGCCGATCACACAGACGGTCTTGCCTTCCAGCGATTCCAGCGGGAAGCTGAACTTGCCGCGGTTGGCGCCGGCGATGCGCGCGGAGAAGGTGTGGCGCGGGAAGGCGCCGCCCATGTACAGGAAGGTCGGCGAACCTTCCGAACCTTCGGCGAAGCGGGCCTTTTCGACCTTGCCGCAGACCATGCCTTCCTTGCCGACCTGGCGCGGGGCCATCTCCGGCGGAATCATGGCCGACTGGGCGGAGGCGGTCAGGGCGGTGGCGGCCAGCAGGGTGGCCGATGCAAAGGCGAACAGGGACTTCATCTACAGGTACTCCAGTAATGGGGATGGGGATCGGGTGGCCGGCCTGGTGCGTTCCGTCGCGGGCGGTCCTTGAATCCCCTATCGGCTGTTGCTGATGGAACTGAAGGATTTTGTTTCGATCCGCTGCAATCAGGCAGCGGCTTCCTCGGCCACGACCGGCTGGCCCATGTCGGCGCTGTCGAGCAGGGTTTCGATGTCCAGCAGGATCAGCATGCGATCGTCCTGGGTGCCGATGCCGGAAATGAAGCGGGTATCCACTGCCGCGCCAAACTCAGGGGTCGGGCGGATCTGCTCGGCCGCCAGCGGGATCACGTCGGAGACGCTGTCCACCACGATGCCGACCACGCGGTCTTCCACGTTCAGCACGATCATCACGGTGAAGGCGTCGTAACGCGCGTTCTCCAGGCGCAGCTTCAGGCGCAGGTCGATGACCGGCACGATGGTGCCGCGCAGGTTGATCACGCCCTTGATGTAGTCCGGTGCATCCGGCACGCGGGTGACCGCATCGTAGCCGCGGATTTCCTGCACCTTGAGGATGTCCACGCCGTAGTGCTCGTCGCCGAGGGTGAAGCTGAGGAACTCGCCGCCGGTATCGGCGTGGGCCTGGTTCTTGTCGTTCATCGAGGGTGTCCTGGGTGCCGTGATTCGCGGTCTCAGGCTCGATATCGGCGGATCCGGGCGGGACTTTAGCAAAAGCGCGCGCGAGCAAGCTCGCGCCTACGACAAGCGCGCGCGAGCAAGCTCGCTCCTACGACAAGCGCGCGCGAGCCAGCTCGCGCCTACAGTTCGCCGTTCTTGCGGGCGCTGCGCTGGCGGTCGATGCGGAAAATGTAGCGCTGGATGGCGCTGTCGCCGCCGCGCGGCAGGCGGTCGAAGCGCAGCCCCACGCGGGTGACTTCGCTGCCGTTCGGCAGCTTCTGCAGGCGCTCGTTGCAGGCGATCAGGCTGACCTGCAGGTCCGGTCCATCCGGCAGGCTCAGTTCGGCGTCGTAGCGCTTCTGCAGGCCGAACACGGCGTACTCCGCGGGCAGGGTGACCGCCAGTCCGCCGCCGCTGATGTCCACCACGCGCATCGCCAGCCGCTCCGGGCGTCCGTCCGCCGCTGGAAGTACCAGCTGCGGGGAGTCGGTGATCGGGGTCTCCAGCCGGTACATCTCCCGGCGCTGCAGGTGCACCATCTCGTCCGGCAGGGTGGTCCGGAATGCGACGTGGCGGCCGTTGTCCAGGCGCTCTATATGGTCCACGCGGAAGCGCACCAGCACCCGGTCCAGCTGCGCAAAGCACAGCAGGTGGCCCGCTGCTTCGGCGGCACGGTTGGATGCCTCCTGCGGGCTGCCGTCGAGCAGCAGCTCATCGCGGTCCTCGTCCAGCTCCAGCACCGCGGTGGGGAAGCTCTGGTCGCGTCCGCCGATGTGGGCGTTGATCAGTGACCGCTGGTCGATCAGCTGCCTGAGCAGCTGGCGGATCTGCAGCGGGTTTTGCACCAGGAAGCGTTCATCGGCGCTGTCGTCGTGCGCGGAGGGGGGATCCTGTGCTGCATCGTGGCTGCCTGCGGACATCGGTTCTGCGTTCGAGTACGGGAAAAACCGTGACGTAGGACACGGTGGCCTTCCAGCATATCGGCATTGGTGCCATTTCCTGAACCCCATGAAAGCGCCCCGTTGCCAGGCGGGGCCAGTGGGGGCAGCGGTAGCGCCGGGCCGCGCTCGGCGAGCGCAGCGGCGGGGAGCTGACGGCCAGCGACCGTCACTACCCGGGGGCCTGCGCTACCCGGCCAGCTCGCGCAGCCGCCGCAGCACGGCGGTATCGCTGCCATCGTCATGCAGGCGGAAGCGCGCCACGGCCTCGGCAAGCCCTGCTGCCTGCGATCCCATGGCATGGGTGGCCTCGGTCGAGGCTTCGACCAGGGCCGCGTTCTGCCGGGTGTTGGCGTCCATCTGGGTGATGCTGTGGCTGACCTGTTCGATGCCCGCGCTCTGCTCCTGCGAAGCCGCGGCGATCTCGGCCATGATCTGGTTGACCTGCTGCACCGACTGCACGATCTCGCGCATGGTCGAGCCGGCGCGCTGCACCAGCGCCGAGCCGTGCGCGACCTTATCCACCGAGTCGTCGATGAGGCCCTTGATCTGTTTGGCCGCTTCGGCCGAACGCTGCGCCAGGACGCGCACTTCGGAGGCCACCACCGCGAAGCCACGGCCCTGTTCACCGGCACGGGCCGCTTCCACGGCGGCGTTCAGGGCCAGGATGTTGGTCTGGAAGGAGATGCCGTCGATCACCGAGATGATCTCTGCGATGCGACGTGAGGCGTGTTCGATGTCGCTCATGGTGGAGACCACGCTGCCGACCACCTCGCCCCCGGAGGCCGCCACCTCGGCCGCACCGCTGGCCACGCGGTTGGCAGTGCGGGCATGTTCGGCGTTCTGCCGCACGGTGGCGGTCAGTTCTTCCATGGTGGCGGCGGTTTCTTCCAGGCTCGCCGCCTGTTGTTCGGTGCGGCTGGCAAGGTGCCCGTTGCCCTGGGCCAGGCCGGCGGCGGTGCCATTGATATGGGTGGACGCGTCCTGGATGTTGCCGACGATGCGGGTCAGCTGGGCGATGGTGGCGTTGGCATCGTCGCGGATGCGGCCGAACACGCCGTGGAAATCGCCTTCCATGCGTGCGGTGAGATCGCCCTGGGAGAGCGCCGACAAGAGGGCGGAGATCTGGTCCAGGCTGGTGGCGTTGGCATCCATCAGGCCGTTGAGGTGCTGGGCCAGCTGCAGCAGGAATCCCTCCTTGCCTTCGCAGGCGACACGGCCACTGAAGTCGCCGTTGGCGGCAGCCTGCACGATGCGTTCAAGCTCGGCTTCCACCTCCGCTTCGAGCGTACGATCGGCCCACTCCACCACGAAGCCCTGGCGCTCACCCTGGGTGCTGACGATGGGATTGACGATCAGGCGCAGCAGCCGGCCGCCGACGCGGATGTGCGCACGGTAGGTCGTGGTCAGGGTGTCCAGCAGCCTGGCCTGGTGGGCGGGGTTGCGGTGGAAGATGTCGATGTTGCGGCCGATCAGGTCGCTTGCATCGAACTGTGGCAGGTCGCGGCGCAGGTCGGTTTCGGCAGCGGCCAGCATCTGCTGCAGGGGGCGGTTGACAAATACGATGTTGCGCTCGCGGTCGGCGATCATCACGTTGGTGGTGACATCGTCCAGCGCCGTGCGGATGCGCAGCGTGTCCGCCAACGCGGCCTGTTCGTGCTCGCGCCGCTGCAGCAGCTGCGTACTGGTCTGCACCAGGGTGCGCGCCAGCGACTCGGCCGGGAACTGTTCGGCACGGATGCCGGCCGGCAACGGCTGGTCGGCGGCCACGCCGCGCGCCAATGCGGCCAACTGCCGGGGATCATGTCCGAGCAGCAGCAGTTGGCGGCGCATCTGCACGGCCATGACCGAAAGCAGCGCGGTTTCCACCATCACGTAACTGGCGTGCAGGGCGAGGATGCCGATGCCGCTGCCTGCACTGAACACCGGGTAGGGCAGGCCGCGCTGCTGCAGCCAGAAGAACAGCACGTGGTGCACGGCGATCGCCGCGGCGGCCACCACCAGCGGCAGCCAGTCGCGGTAGTACAGCAGCAGGGCGATCAGCACGATCACGGTGAAATGGGTTTCCAGCAGGCCGCCGGTCTGGTGGATCAGCGTGGCGGCCTGCATCATCCAGGCCAGCGCGACGGTGCAGCGCGACAGCCGCGTGCCGGGCAGCAGATGGACCTGCGCGGCGACCACCAGCAGGGTGGGCAGGCTGAGGGCGAGGAACGGGGTCCAGGCACCGGCGCGCAGCGCAAGCCCCATCGACACCAGTGCCAGCAGGGCGCTGACCGCCAGGAACAGGCGATCGGCTTCTGCCGTCAGGGCCTGCAGGAAAGGAAGTCTTTCGTGACCTGCGAACGAATCAACAGTGCGTGGCGTGGCGGACATGCGCAATGCTCCTTCTGGCATGAACAGCGGCGTGGCGATTCAACGGCGGTCGGTGGGGACGACGCACAGGGGAATGGGAGAGTCGGCCTTCTGGTACCACAGCGCCGGTGCTGCCCAGCCCATCCAAAGGCCGAGCAGCAGCAGGCCGGCCAGCGCGCGGGGAAAGCGCTGTCGGGGCACGGCGACGTCGGCGGAAGCGTCCATCAGCAGACCGGGCGATGTGGTGAGAGCAGTAACGGCCCTGCTCGAACGAACTTGACGGGCGCGTGATGAGAGTGTGACGGCGCGCACGGATTGTCCCGAAATCACGGCGTTCGGCTGGCCCCTGACAGGTTTCGGGGGCCGCAGACGCAAAGCGGTAGCGCCGAAGGCAGCGGCAGGAGCCGCTGCCAACGTCGCTTGCGACGGCCCCGCAGGGTGCCGGTCAGGACGACAGGCATACCCATGGTCGGCGGATATCCATCAGCTCAACTGACAAATTCCGCCGACCATGGGTCGGCGCTACCAGAGCCGCATGTTCCCAGGCCGCCATGGACCTGACGAAGGCGGGGGCGGGGTGGATGGCGTGGACCCGCGCCATGGAGGGCGCGAAACGAGGCCCGCAGGAGCGGGTTTTGCCGTCCCCCGCGAACCTGCCCCGCCCCGCCAGCCAGTGAACCGCTGTAGCGCTTAGAACTCCTGCCAGTCGCCGTCGCCGGCGATGACCGGTTGCCGCACCGTGGCGCGGCGGGTGGCCGGGCGCGCGGTGGCCGTCGGCGGCTTCGCCGATGCGGCCACGCCGGTACGTGCGGCAGGTGCAGCGGCCTTGGCCGGCGCGCTTTCGGCCAGCCGGAACTGGGCCACCGCATCGGTCAGCTGCATCGCTTGTTCTTCCATCGAACGTGCCGCTGCGGTGGCTTCTTCCACTAGTGCGGCGTTCTGCTGGGTGGTTTCGTCCATCTGCACCACGGTCTGGTTGACTTGTTCGATGCCGGCAGACTGCTCCTGCGAAGCCGCCGAAATCTCGGCCATGATGTCGGTCACGCGCTGCACCGAGGCGACGATTTCGCCCATCGTCGCGCCGGCCTGATGCACCAGCGTCGAGCCGTCGGACACCTTGCTGACCGACTCATCGATCAGGCCCTTGATCTCCTTGGCCGCTGCGGCCGAACGCTGTGCCAGGGTGCGCACTTCGCTGGCGACCACGGCGAAGCCGCGTCCCTGATCGCCCGCGCGCGCCGCTTCGACGGCGGCATTCAACGCCAGGATATTGGTCTGGAAGGCGATGCCGTCGATCACCGAGATGATCTCGGCAATCTTCTTGGAGGACGCTTCGATCGCTGACATGGTGGTGACCACCTCGCTGACCACTGCGCCCCCCTGGCTGGCCACGCCGGCTGCGCCGATCGCCAACTGGTTGGCCTGGCGCGCATGCTCGGCATTCTGGCGCACGGTGGAGGTCAGTTCCTCCATCGATGCTGCGGTTTCTTCCAGGTTGGCGGCCTGCTGTTCGGTACGGCGCGACAGATCGTTGTTGCCGGCGGCGATCTCACTGGCGGCGCCGCGGATGCTCTGCGCCGATACCTGGATGCTGGACACGATGCTGGTCAGCTGGCCGACGGTGGTGTTGGCATCGTCGCGCATCAGCGCGAACACGCCGTGGAATTCGCCGTCCATGCGTGCGGTCAGGTCACCGGCGGCGATGGCCCGCAGCAGCTGCGACAGTTGCGACAGGTTGCCGTCTGCCACATGCATCATGGTGTTGAGCTGTTCGATCATCACCTTGAAGTCATGCTGGAAACGCGCGGCATCGCCACGCTGGCTGAAATCACCGACCGCCGCGGCCGATGCCAGCTGCTGGATCTGCGTGTTGATCGCCAGCAGGCTGGCCTTGGCCGCATCCATGGACTCATGCAGGAAAGCGCGGCTGGCCGGCAGGCGGCGGGCGTCCGGTTCCAGGTTGCCGATGGCGTACTGGTTCAGCACATCCACCGCATCGCGTAGTGCGTCGAGGTGTTCGAAGATGACCGTATTGATGCCATGCGCCAGCTCGCCATACACGCCGGGGAAGTCTTCCGGGATACGGTGGCTGATGTCCGGGCCGGCGTGCATTTCCACCATCTGCTGGGTCTGGCTGGAGAAGCGGCGCAGCGTGGCGGTCATCTCCGCGGTGGCGGCCAGCATGCGGCCGGCCTCATCGTTGCTGGTGGCCTGGGTGGTGACGCTCAGGTCGCCGCGTGCCACGGCCTGGATGGCCTGCACGGCCTTGCCCAGCGGTACGGTGATGGCGCGCGAGATGATCACCGCCAGCGTAGCTGCAACCAGCGACAACAGCAGCATCGCGGCGATGATGGCGACCAGGCTGGTGTGGTGGGTGGCGTTGGCGTTGGCGATGCCCTGGTCCATCAGCTTGCCGCTGTAAGCGCTGAGGGCCTTGAGGTCTTCGAACAGGGCGCGCCGCAGTGGTCGCGACTGCTCATCGGAAATCTGCTGCGCCAGTACCGCATCGCCGCTGCCGCCGGCCGCGCGCAGCTGTTCGTTGGCCGCCAGGTATGCAGCGACGGCTGTCTTGACCTTCGCATACAGGGCGCGCTCGGTGGCATCGGCCGGCAGTGCAGCGTAGGCATCAAGTTCCTGGTGTACCACCTTGGCGGCGGCGTCCATGCGCTTGTTGTAATCAGCCACCTTTTCCGGCTTGTCCAGCATGGTCAGCTGGGCCATCTCATAGGTGCGGAACTCACCCAGCTGCGAGCGCACTTCGCCCAGGTGCTGCACCGAGGGAATGGCATTGCTGGCCATGCCGCGCAACTGTTGGTTGGCCTCGGACAGGCGCAGCAGGGCGAAGCCGCCCAGCACGAGGGTCATCAAGGTGGTCAAGGTGAATCCCACCGCCAGCTTGCGGGCGATGGGAAGATCGGCGAACCACTTCATGCGGGTGCTCCAGGGCAGGGCGGGGCGCAGCGGCCACGCCGCTGGGCGATGTTGGAAAGGACTCGGACGCGGCGGTGTGGGGGATCATCACGCCGTCTTTACAGGTAGCGGCGCGGCTGCGCGGATCTGTAGCGCCGAGCGGTGCTCGGCGACGTTTTTTTATTCCGCCAAGCGAGTCTCGGCGCTAACCTTGATGACGGATCAGGCGGCCTGCGGCACGCGCAGCGAGCGTACCAGCCCGCCGATGTCCACGATGAGCGCGACACGGCCATCGCCGAGGATGGTGGCGCCGGACACACCGCCGATGCGGCGGTAGTTGTTCTCGATGTTCTTCACCACGACCTGCTGCTGGCCGACCAGTTCGTCCACTTCCAGCGCGATCTTCTGGCCATCGCCTTCCACCACCACCACCAGCGATTCGTCGCTGTGGCGCTGGCCGTAGCCGTAATACTCGCTCAGCGACAGGATCGGCAGGTACTCACCGCGTACGCGCAGCACGCGGCCTTCGCCGGCCATGGTGCGGATGTCGCTGGCCTGCGGCTGCAGCGCTTCCAGCACGTACGCCAGGGGCAGGATCAGGGTTTCGCCGGCCACCGAAACGGTCATGCCGTCGAGGATCGCCAGCGTCAGCGGCAGGCGGATCAGCGTGCGCGTGCCGATGCCGGCGCGGCTTTCGATCTGCACTTCGCCGCCCAGCGCCTGGATGTTGCGGCGGACCACGTCCATGCCCACGCCGCGGCCGGACAGGTCGGTCACCGCATCGGCAGTGGAGAAGCCCGGCTGGAAGATCAGGTCCCAGACCTGCGCATCGGTGGGGTTCTCCGGCACGGCCAGGCCGCGTTCGGCCGCCTTGGCCAGGATCCGCTCGCGGTTCAGCCCGTGGCCGTCGTCGCTCACTTCGATGACGATGTGGCCGCCCTGGTGCGAGGCCGCCAAGGTGATGGTGCCGGTTTCGTCCTTGCCCGCGTTGCGGCGGAACTCCGGCATTTCCAGGCCGTGGTCGATGGAGTTGCGCACCAGGTGGACCAGCGGGTCGGCGATCTTTTCGATCAGGCCCTTGTCCAGTTCGGTCCCTTCGCCGATGGTCTTCAGGCGCACCTGCTTGCCGAGGCGGGTGGACAGGTCGCGGACCAGGCGCGGGAAGCGGCGGAAGACTGCATCAACGGGCAGCATGCGCACGCCGATCACCGCTTCCTGCAGGTCACGCGTGTTGCGCTCCAGCAGGTCCAGGCCGGCGAACAGGCGTTCGGCATGGGCCGGGTCGATATGGTTGGACACCTGCTTGAGCATGGCCTGGGTGATGACCAGCTCGCCGACCAGGTTGATCAGCGCATCGACCTTGTCCACGCTGACGCGGATCGAGGATTCGGCTTCCTGCGCCGGGGTCGCAGCGGCCGTGGCCGGCGCTGCGGTGGCAGGCGCTGCAGCCGCCGTCGGCGCGGGCTCGACCTGGGCCGGTGCGGTGGTGGCCAGGCTGGGCGGTGCGACCGGACGGATGTCCAGCTCGCAGTCGTCGACCACCCAGGCGAAGGTATCTTCGATCTGGCTGCGCTTGATCTTGCCGATCAGCCCGAGATCCCATGCCAGGTGGGCTTCGAACGGATCCAGCTGCTCGAAGCCGGGCAGCCGCTCAAGGCGTGCCTGCACCTGCAGCGGGCCGAGGTGTTCCAGTTCGCGGATGATGCGCAGCGGATCATTGCCGCTCATGAACATCGACGGTGCCGGGGTGAAGCCGATCTGCCAGGCTTCCGGCTCCGCTTCGGCCGCGACCGGGGCGGCTGCGCTTGCTGCCGCGGGGGCCTGGCCGGACAGGATCGATTCCAGTCGTGCCTTCATCGCCGCGACCGTGGCCGGGTCGGCCTGAACGCCGTGTTCGGCTTCGCGGAGCAGGGCGCGCAGCACGTCCACCGAGGCCAGCATGGCATCCACCGCATTGGCTTCCAGCGCGCGTTTTCCGGCGCGCAGTTCGTCCAGCAGCGTTTCCAGTACGTGGGTCAGCGCGGCGATGGCATCAAAGCCGAAGGTACCGGCGCCGCCCTTGATCGAATGCGCCGCACGGAACACCGAATTGATGATCTCTGCATCGTGCTGGCCGGATTCCAGGGTCAGCAGTCCAGCTTCCATGGCGTCCAGCCCTTCGCGGCTTTCCTCGAAGAAGGTGGCGTGGAAACGTTGCAGGTCCATGCTCATGTCAGGTGTGTTCCAAGGGCGGGCGCGGGGGACGGGATGGCGTGGGCGATCAGCCCAGGACCTTCTGCACGGTGGCGATGAGCTGTTCGGGATTGAACGGCTTGACCAGCCAGCCGGTAGCGCCGGCCGCCTTACCTTCGGACTTCTTGTCGGCGGCCGATTCGGTGGTCAGCATCAGCATCGGGGTGAACTTGTATTCGGCCAGCTGGCGCAGTTCGCGGATCAGCGAGATGCCATCCATGTTCGGCATGTTGACGTCGGTGACCACCGCGTTGAAGCGCTGGCCCTTGGCCCGGCCCAGCGCGACGGCGCCGTCCTCGGCTTCTTCGACGGAAAAACCGGCCGAGGTGAGGGCGAAGGAAACCATCTGGCGCATCGACGCCGAGTCGTCCACCACCAAGATACGTGCGCTCATGCCGCGTTCTCCACAGATTTCAGGTTGTCATGGGATACAGCCAGGCCCAGGGCCTGGGTGACGCCGAGCAATCGCGCGGCGTCGGTGAAGGTTGCGGTGCTGCCGCTGAATTCCGTCTGCAATCCGGCACCGCGCCGAGCCTGTACGAAAGCGCACAGGACCTGCATGGCGGCGGTGTGGATACGGCCCACCCGGCTGGCGTCGAGGGTCAGCGGGTCGGCCGCGGCCAGCAACGGGGCCAGGCGGTTCTTCAGCTCGGTGCTGCTCTCGATGCCGAGATCTTCACCCAGGTCCACAGTGCTCATTGTTGCTCCGGACAAACGGTTCCAGACTTCATAGCGGCAATATCCGGGGAAGCTTTAGGGTTGGGTTTTTTGTTTCGCGTCCTGGAGCAGAAGCAGAAGCAGAAGCCGGGGGCGAGGGGGGCGGGCAGGGTCAGGCAGGACACGCCGCAAGTACGTCCGTGTAGGCTTGTGTTCGGCTCCTGCCTCACACAGTCCTGCCTGACCCTGCCCGCCCCCCTCGCTGACAGTCCGCGCTTGGGCCGCGGGTGATTGGGGGGAAGAGCAAGGGCAAGGGCAAGGGCAAGGGCGGAGCGCGTGGCTCCTGCGAGGGCTGTCTTTCAGTTCAGGAGCTGGGTGGCGTCGAGCAGGATCATCGGTTGCTGGTGGAGGCGGGCTACGCCTCGGAAGATGTCGTTGCTGATGCGGCAGATGCGGGCGGTGTCGGGGGGTTCTATCTGGGAGTCGCTGAGGTTGGTGACGTCTTCCACGGCGCTCACGCGCAGGCCCATGATCTCGCCGTTTTCTTCGAGCACCACGATGCGGGTCAGGGCGTCTTCGCCGGCGGGGGCGCCGCCGAGGTGGATGCCCAGGTCCATCACCGGGACTACCTGGCCGCGCAGGTTCATGATGCCGAGCATCGCAGGGGCGGTGCCGCGCAGGGGCAGCAGCGGCACCGGCAGCACCACTTCCTGCACCTTCAGCAGTTCCAGCGCATAGGCCTGGCTGCCGCAGCGCAGCCGCAGCCAGCGCGAGCTGCGCTCGGTGGCGCGTCGCTGCGGGGATGACGCGTAACCGCTCTGCCGGGCCTGTTCCTGCAGTTCCTGCCAGGTACTGGGCGGGTTTTCATTCGGCTGCGCCAGCGCGGGGGTCGCGCGGGCCACGGTGCGCGGCGGCAACGCGGGCGCCGCAGGCGCGGCGGGCGGGGACGGGGCGAGCAGGGCGGCGATGGGGTCGGCAGCGGCAGCGAAGGCGGCTTCCAGCGAGGGACTGTCGGCGTTGGTGAGCACCGCGCTGACGTCCTCGCCGGTTTCGTAGATCACTTCGTCCGGCAGGTCGTCCCAGGTCGGTTCCGGTTCCGCTCCAGCAGCAGGCAGCGGCGCGTCGGCGGCGGCATCAAAGGCGGCCTGCAGGCTGGCTTCGTCCATCAATGCGGGGTCTTCGCTGCTGGCCGGCCCGGTTTCGTAGACCACCTCGTCGGGCAGGTCATCCCAGGTCGGCTCGCGTTCGGCGGGGGGCTCGGCTGCGGTTTGGGCAGCGGGGACCGCAACCGGCTCGGCGAGTGTCGTGGTGGCTTCGCCCAGCAGCTGTTCCAGGTAATCGTCCAGCACGGTTTCGTTGTTCATGCGGCCTGCTCCAGTGCGCGCGCATCGTCGGCCAGGATCCAGTCCAAGGCACGGCGGTAGGCGGCCAGGCCGCGGCCCGGATAGTCGTCCCCTTCCACCGGCGCCATCAGCGTGGCGGCGTTGCTCATCCGCGTGTCCACCGGGATCGCATCCTCCCAGACACGCGTGCCATGGTTGTCCTGCATCTGCCGCAGGCTCTCGTTGCCGGCGCGGGTGCGGCGGTCGAACAGGGTCGGCAGGATGGACATCGGCAGCGGGCGTCGACGCGAGCGTTCAACCATTTCACCGGTGCGGACCATGCCGTCCAGCCCGTGCAGCGCCAGCGGTTCGGCCTGGGTGGGAATGATCAGGCGATCCGCCGCGGCCAGTGCGTTGATCATCAGCAGCCCCAGCGTGGGCGCGCAGTCGAGCAGGATGTAATCGTGACGGCCGGCGTGGCGTGCCAGCGCATTCTGCAGCGACAGTCCCAGTCCAGGCTGGTTGGCGCTGCGCCGTTCCAGCGTGGCCAGCGCCGACTGCGCGCAGACGTGGTCCAGCCCCGGGATGCGGCTGGCGTGGCACAGCGTGGCCAGTTCGGCCGGCGGTGCGGCGAACAGTTCCAGCACGCCGGCCGGCGGCGGATCCAGCGGGATGCCAAACGAGCGAGTCAGTGAAGCATGCGGGTCAAGATCGATCAGCAGCACGCGGTGGCCCAGGGCGGCCAGTTGCCGGCCCAGCGCCAGGGTGGTGGTGGTCTTGCCGACGCCGCCCTTCTGGTTGGCGATTGCCCAGATGCGCATCGGTCTACTCCTTCATGGCGGGGGTGACGGCGGCGCCGATCGGGCTGCCGGCCGCTGCAGGCGCACGTGGCGCCTGCGGGGTGGGGGGTAAGGAAATCGGGGTGATCGGCGCGGGCGCAGCGCTGCCGGTGGAGGCGTTGAGCCGTTCGCTGATCGGGTCCACGCCGTGCGTGGTGTCGGCCAGGATGATCACCATCACCCGCCGGTTGCGGTTGCGTCCGACGGCGCTGGTGTTGTCCTCGCGCGGGCGGAATTCGCCGTAGCCGACCATCGCCAGGCGGGCCGGCTGCAGGCCCTGGTCGGCGAACAGGTGCACCACGCTGGCGGCACGCGCGGCCGACAGTTCCCAGTTGGAAGGGAACTGCGCGGTGGCGATCGGCACGTTGTCGGTGTGGCCTTCCACGCGCACGCTGTTGGGCACACCGCGCAGCACCCCGGCCAGCGTGGACAGGGTGTCACGCGCCTGCACGTCCAGCACCGAGGCACCGGTCGGGAACAGGATATCGCTGTTGATCTCCACCTCGATCCACAGCTCGGTACGGCGCACGGTGATCATGCCGCGGTCGATCAGCGGCGCCAGCGTGGCGGTGAGCCGGCCGGCGATCGCGTTGAGCTGGCGCTCGGCCTGCTTCAGCTGCTCCTGGTCACGGAAGGACACCGGTGAGCGCATCTGTGATGCCATTGCTGGCAGCAAGGACGGATCGTTGGCCGGCGCGGGTGCTGATGGACCGACGCGGCTGCCGGCGTTGATCACCGAAGGCGCATCCCAGCCGCCGCCCTTGACCTGGTTGCTGCCGACCTGCACGGGGTTGAGGGTGCGCGGGGCCGAACCGAAGGCGGTGCTCAGCGCGGCGGCGACCACGCGGTATTTGCCTTCGTTGACCGATGAGATCGCATACATCACTACGAAGAAGGCAAGCAGCAGCGTCATCAGGTCGGCGTACGGAATCGCCCAGGCCTCATGGTTGGCATGCTCTTCGTGGTGCTTGCGGCGGGCCATGTCAGTGCAGGAACCCGCTCAGGTTGGATTCGATGTTGCGCGGATTCTCGCCCAGCGCGATCGAGATCAGGCCTTCGATGGCCATCTCGCGGTCTCGGGTGTTGTGGGCGATCACGCTCTTGAGCTTGGCCGATACCGGCAGGAACAGCAGGTTCGCCGAGGCGATGCCGTAGATGGTGGCGGTGAACGCCGCGGCGATGCCATGGCCGAGCTTGCTGGGGTCGGCCAGGTTCTTCATCACCGCGATCAGGCCCAGCACCGCGCCGATGATGCCCAGCGTCGGCGCATAGATGCCCATGGCCTCGAACACCTTGGAGGCGGCGAGGTCCTTGTGCTCCTGGCTGCTCAGTTCGATCTCCAGCATGTGCCGGATGGTTTCCGGCTCCACGCCGTCCACCAGCAGTTGCAGCCCCTTGCGCAGGAACGGATCGGACTGCGCTTCGACCTGTGCCTCCAGGCCGAGCAGGCCCTGGCGGCGGGCGATGTTGCTCCATTCCACGATCTGGGTGATCAGCTGGCGGCGATCGCTCTGCGGCGGGCGGATCACCCAGCGCACGATGGTGAAGGCATGCTTGAACACCGCCGGGGCGGTATGCAGCAGGATCGATGCGAGGGTTCCCACGATCACGATCACGAACGCAGCCGGCGACCACAGCGACGCCAGGCCAGCGCCCTTGAGGATGCTGCCCCCGACCAGTGATGCCAAGGCGAGGAAGAGTCCTATGAGGCTGAGTCTGTCCATGGATCGGTTATCGGCCCGTAGCGGTGTGACTTGAGCTGGCGGCCGGCAGCGTGCCGACCGACGTCACAGTTTTTGATCAGTCGTGCGGGCTGCGAAGCCCGTCGACATCGAGGATCAGCGCCATCCGACCGTCGCCGATCAGGGTGGCGCCGGCGTAGCCGCGCAGTCCGCGCAGCGCCTTCGGCAAGGGCTTGATGACCACTTCTTCGCGACCGCGCACCTGGTCCACCACCAGCCCGAAGCGTGCTTCGCCCGCCTGCAGCACCACGATGGTGAGCAGATTGGACTGCATCGGCTCCACGTCCAGCCACTGGCGCAGGTCCACCAGGGCCAGGGTGTGCGAGCGACGGTCGAGCACCGCGCGGCCATCGAACCAGCCCAGCGAGGTGGCCGGTGCATGCAGCACCTCCAGCACGCGGGCCAGCGGCAAGGCGTAGACATCCTCGCCGGCCTGCACCAGCAGGGTCGGTAAAATCGCCAGGGTGAGCGGTACGCGGATCATGAAGCGGCTGCCACGGCCCAGCTCGGACTGGATCTGGATCTGCCCACTCAGTTCGCGGATGCGCGACTGCACCACGTCCATGCCAACGCCGCGACCGGAAATGTCGGTGACCTGGGCCTTGGTGGAGAAGCCGGGGAGGAACACCAGGTGCAGGCATTCTTCGCTGCTCAGGCGGGCAGCGGCTTCAGGATCGATCAGGCCCTTCTCACGGGCCTTGGCGCGCAGCTTTTCCGGATCGATGCCGGCGCCGTCATCCTGTACTTCGATGCTGACATAGTCGCCTTCCTGCTGCGCTGAAAGCCGCACGTGGCCACTGCGTGACTTGCCCTGGGCTTCGCGCAGGTCCGGCATTTCCACGCCGTGGTCGATGGCATTGCGCACCAGGTGCACCAGCGGATCGGCCAGCGCTTCCACCAGATTCCGGTCCAGCTCGGTTTCCGCGCCTACCAGCTCCAGTTCGACTTCCTTGCTCAGCGAGCGGGCGACATCGCGGGCGACCTTGGGGAAGCGTGAGAACACCTTGCCCACCGGCTGCATGCGGGTACGCATCACCGCCGACTGCAGCCGCGCGGTGGCGATGTCCAGGGTAGAGACCGCGCGGTCGAGTTCTTCATCGCGCAGGCGCGCGCGCAGCGTCTTGAGCCGGTTGCGTGAGAGCACCAGCTCGCCGATGAGGTTGACGATGGCGTCCAGCCGCTTGGTGTCCACGCGCACGGTCTGCTCGGCTTCGGCCAGCGGCTTGGCCGGCTTGGGCGGGGCGGCGGCACTGGCTGCCGGTGCACGGGCGGCGGGCGGGGCGGGCTTGGTGGGAACGGGCGCAGGGGCCACCGCGGCAACGGCCTGGGCGCCGGGCACGGCACCGCCGTGCAGCTGGTCGAGCAGGGCTTCGAACTCGTCTTCGCTGATCATCGCATCGGCGGCCTTGGGTGCCACCGCGGTCGGTGCGCCACCACCATGCAGCTGGTCAAGCAGGGCTTCGAATTCGTCATCGCTGATCAGCGATGGATCGCCGCTTGCAGCCGCGGTCGTGCTGGCCGGAGCCGCACCGACATCGAACTGGGCGATCAGCTCCGGTGGCGCATGGCCGGGCTCTTCGCCGGCCGAAACCGAATCCAGCATCGCCTGCAGGTAGTCCAGCGACTGCTGGCCGGCATCGAAATGGTGCGGCTGCAGCGTGGCCTGGCCGGCACGCACCAGGCCGAGGGTTTCTTCCGCGGCGTGGCACAGTTCGACCATGGCGGTGATGCCAAGGAAGCCGGCGCCGCCTTTGAGCGTGTGGTAACCGCGGAACACCGCATTGAGCTGCGGGCTGTCCTGCGGGTCCTGTTCCAGGGTGACCAGCTGCTCGCCGAGACGATCAAGGATTTCCTGCGCCTCGATGATGAAGTCGGCAGCGATGTCGTCGGCGATTCCACTCATCTTCAGAGCCCCAGGTCGGACAGCAGGTCGTCGGCGTCGTGCTGGGACACCGCATGGCGGTCCACGCCGTGCACCGCAGGGCCGGCCAGTGCCGGTTCGTGACGGCCCTGCTGGCGCTGCGCCTGCAGTTCCGGCGGCAGGCCCAGTGCACCGAAGCCTTCATGCACGCGGCGCACGATGCCGACCACGCGGCGGATGATCTGCCCGGTCAGGTCCTGGTAGCTCTGGGTCAGGGCGATCTCGGTCAGGTTGTGGCGGATGCGCTCCAGCGCCTGCTGCTGCTCCAGCAGCGGCAAGGCCTCTTCACCCAGGCGTGCGGTGAGTGCACGGCATTCTTCGGTCAGGTCCAAGGTGCGGTGGGTGGCCTGTTCGGTCATCGTCACCACGTGGTCCAGGCGGGCGCAGGCGTCGTCCAGCTCACCGGCATCGGTGGTGACGGTGGGCAGTTCGCCCAGTGCCTGGCCAAGCTCCCGCGCCAGCCGTGACAGGCCGGCCATCATCGGCTGGGTACGTGCGGCGGCGAGGGCATCGATCTGCACGCGCCAGCCGGTTTCATCGCCCGCTTCCAGCGCGGCAAGCGCTTCCTGCAGCCGCTGCACCAGCCAGGCCTTGTCCATCGCTGCATCCATGACAACGGCCATCAGGCGCTCGCCGCCAGGCGTTCGAAGATCTTGCCGAGCTTTTCCTGCAGGGTCAGTGCGGTGAACGGCTTGATGATGTAGCCGTTGACGCCGGCCTGGGCCGCTTCGATGATCTGTTCGCGCTTGGCTTCGGCGGTGACCATCAGCACCGGCAGGGTCTTCAGGCGTGCATCGGCCCGGATCGCCTTGAGCAGCTCGATACCGGTCATCACCGGCATGTTCCAGTCGGTGACCACGAAATCGAAAGACTGGCTCTGCAGCATCGCCAGTGCGGCATGCCCATCTTCAGCTTCGGCGGTGTTGGTGAAGCCGAGGTCGCCGAGCAGGTTCTTGACGATGCGACGCATGGTCGAAAAGTCGTCGACGATCAGGATGCGCATGTTCTTGTTCAAAGCTTGATTCCTCTTGGGTACTTACGCTTCCAGGCCCGCGTCAACGGCCTCGAAGGTTTTCAGTCGGCCACGCAGGCGCAATACCGCCTGGCCATGGATCTGGCAGACCCGCGACTCGCTCACGCCGAGCACTGCGCCGATCTCTTTAAGGTTGAGTTCCTGTTCGTAATACAGCGACAGCACCAGCTGCTCGCGCTCGGGCAGGTGGCCGATCGCCTTGCCCAGTTCGCTGCCGAACTGGCTGCGTTCCAGTACCTGCTGCGGGGTCGGACCGCCCTGGGCAATGGTGTCCAGCTCGCCCTGGTCTTCGATCCGTGACTCCAGGCTCAGCACCTGGCCGCGCGAGGCATCTTCCATCAGCCGCAGGTAGTCCGGCAGCGGGATGTCCATCGCCGCAGCAACTTCGGTGGCCGATGCCGCGCGGCCGCTGGCCTGTTCCAGCCGGCGGATGGTGGCGGCGGCGTCGCGCGCACGGCGGTGCACCGAACGCGGCACCCAGTCGCCACGGCGGATCTCGTCGATCATCGAGCCACGGATGCGGATCGAGGCATAGGTTTCAAACGATGCGCCCTGGTCGGCGTCATAGCTGCGCGAGGCTTCGATCAGCCCCATCATGCCGGCCTGGATCAGGTCATCGACCTCCACGCTGGCGGGCAGCCGGGCGGCCAGGTGATGGGCGATGCGGCGCACCAGGTCCGAATGCTGGTTGATGCATTCGGTGGCCGCGGTGCGCTGTACTTCGCGGTACTGCGCTGCGCCTTTCATGCCACCACCCCGCGCTGCTTGAGGATGCGTTCGAGGAAGAACTCCACGCCGCCGCGCGGCTCGGTGGGGGCCTGCCAGCGTGCGGTACGGCGGGCGATCTCGTTGATCGCCAGCGCCGACGGGCTGGACGGGTAGGCCTTCACCACCGGCTGCTGGCGCTGCACCGAAAGGCGCAGCCAGTCGTCCTGCGGCACGCAGCCGAGGTAGTTCAGCGAGACATCGGCGAGGAACTTCTCGCAGACCCGGCTCAGCTTTTCGTACAGCACGCGGCCCTCGTTGGAATCGCGCACCATGTTGGCCACCACCTGGATCCGGTCCACGCCGCGTTCGCGCGACAACACCTTGATCAGGGCGTAGGCATCGGTGATCGACGCCGGCTCGTCACAGACCACCACCACGGTGTCCTGGGCCGCCTGGCAGAAGGTCAGCACGCCATCGGTGATGCCGGCGGCGGTGTCCACCACCATGACATCCAGGTCGCGCTCCAGTTCGGAGAACACATTGACCAGGCCGACATGTTCGGCCGGGGCCAGTTCGGCCATGTGCCGGCGACCGGACGCGGCCGGCACCACCAGCACGCCGTTCGGGCCTTCGATGATGACTTCTTCCAGCGTGCAGCGGCCGGCGATCAGGTCGGCCAGGGTGAACTCCGGCTTCAGGCCCAGGATCACGTCGATGTTGGCCAGGCCCAGGTCGGCGTCCAGCAGCAGCGTGCGTTTGCCCATGCCGGCGAGCGCCACGGCCATGTTGGCCGAAACGTTCGTTTTGCCCACGCCGCCCTTGCCGCCGGTGACGGCGATGGTGCGGACAGGGCCCAGCGGCTGGCTGCGGGTGGCCGACAACGGAAAGGCGGTGGTCAGCTTGGCGTACTCACGCGACGGCATGGTTCAACTCCGGGTTGCAGGGCATATCGGCCGCGCGGCGCAAATCTTCAAGGCGAAGTACGAGATTGGCTGCACTGGCCCGGTGCAGGTCTTCGGGAACGTCCTGGCCGTCGGTCACCCAGGTGATCGGCAGGCGGTGGTCGACGGCCACCGACAGGGCGGTGCCGAAGCGGCCGGTCTCATCCAGCTTGCTCAGCACCACGCCCTGCAGGTTGGCGGCACTGAAGCGGCGCACCACTTCGTCCATGTCGCCGAAACTGGTGTTGGCCGGCAGCACCAGCAGGGTGCTCACCTGGGGGGCGGCGCGCAGCCACTGCAGCTGCGAGGCCAGGGTGCGGTCGCGCGGGCCGACGCCGGCGGTATCGATCAGCACCAGCTTGTAGTCCTTCAAGCGTTCCAGCAACTGGTCCAGATCGGTACCACTGTTGGCCTCGTGCACGGCGATGCCGAGCTGGCGGCCGAAGCCGTACAACTGCTCGCGGGCGCCGATGCGGGCGGTGTCGGTGGTGACCAGGGCGACGTCACGCGGGGCGTGGGCTTCGGCGAAGCGCGAGGCCAGCTTGGCGATGGTGGTGGTCTTGCCGGCACCGGTGGGGCCGACCAGCGCGATCACCCCGCCGGCTTCCAGCGGGTCGACCGGGGAGATCGGCAGCTTGCGCGACAGCAGGCCCAGCATCAGGCCGCGACCCCGGTGCGCTTCGGTATCCAGCGGGATCTGCAGCACCACGTCGCGGGCGATCCCGGCGTCGAAGCCATATTCGTCCATCAGGTCCAGCGCGGTGGCACGCACCGGGTTGCCGCGCAGGCGCTCATCGGTGAAGCGGTGCATCTCGCGTTCGATGACCTGGCGCATGCCGGCCACTTCATTGCGCAGGTGGCGCATCTCTTCGTCGTCGCGGGCGATGACGGTGAGGGTGGGGGGCGCAACCACCGGCGGCGCCGGCGGCACGACTTCGGCCAGCTGGAGGGTGGGAGCGGGTGCGGATTCCGCCGGGCAGGGCTCGGCGCTGACGGCCAGGGGTAGCGCCGACCCCTGGTCGGCGAGCGAAGCGGGCCGTGGACGGGAAGATTCCGCCGAGCATGGCTCGGCGCTACCGCGTTCGGTCAGCTCGGGCACCTGTGCGGCGAAGGCCATCGGCAGCGGCGGCGGCAGCACCGCCGGTGCGCGCAGGACCGGCGCCGGAACGCGCGGTTCAACGGCCACGGCCGGTGCGGCGACATCGAAGGTTTCGTCTTCCACCCAGGCGCGCGGCAGCGCAGCGGCAGGGCGGCTGGGCGACACCCGCGGCGCGTCGGCCGGCGGCTGCACGAAGGGGGCGAAGATCTGCTCGGGCAGCGACGGTTCGTTGACGGCCGGCGGCGACGGGAATCGGGCGAGGCCACCGGCGGCACGCGCCAAGGTGGCAGCGAAGCCTTCGCTGCCACGACGCGGCACGCCTTCATCCGCGCTGTTGAGGGTGCGACCGGTGGCGCCGACCGCCGCACGCGCCAGCGCGGCGACGGCCGAGGTGGTGGCCGCAACCGGCTCGACGTCCTGTTCGGGCGTGCGGCGGCGGGTCATCGCCGCGATCATCGCGTCGGCCGCGGTGCGCGGGCGCGGTGCCGGCGCGGGTGCCGGTGCGCTGTCCTTGCGTGCGGTTTCCAGCGCACGCTGCACCACGCTTTCGTCGTAGTGCGCGGCAGCCACGATTTCCACGCCTTCCTCGATCCGCCGGTTGGACAGGATCACCGCATCGGGGCCGTGTTCCTTGCGTACCAGGTTCATGGCCGAGCGCATGTCGGCGGCGACGAATCGTTTGATTTTCATGCTGGGGTACCGGGACGGATTCGTTTCAGGGGCAGGGGATCGCGGGTGGTCGGTGGTCAGCACGGTGCGGGGTCCCCTTCGGTAATGGGTGGATCAAGACGTTGCAATGGCGCTGCTGCCGGCTTTCCGCCACCGGGTGGAAGCGCGGCTCAGCTGATGGTGCCTACCAGCTTCAAGCGCTTGTCCTCGGGGACTTCGCTGTAGGCCAGCACCGACAGCGCAGGAACGCTGTGGCGGACCAGCCGTGCCAAGGCGGCACGGACCGGGCCGGGTACCAGCACCACGGCGGGCTCGTTGCGGGCTTCCTGCTTGCTGACACAGTCGGCAAGGCTCTGGTGCAGCCGTTCGGCGAGTCCGGGTTCCAGCGCAGCGCCGTTGCCCTGCGTGGACTCCTGCAAGACGCGTTCCAATTGCGGGTTGAGGGTGAACACCGGCAGCTCGGCGGACATCCCGGCGATCTCCTGGACGATGAAGCGGCCCAGCGTGTTGCGCACCGCCGCGGTGAGCGTGGCCGGGTCCTGGCTGGACGGCGCCGTCTCCACCAGCGCTTCGGCGATCTTGCGCAGCTGGCGCACCGGGATCCGTTCGACCAGCAGGTTCTGCAGCACGCGCACCACGATCGACAGCGGCAGCGCCTTGGGGGTCAGGTCTTCCACCAGCTTGGGCGCGCTCTTGGCCAGGTTGGCCAGCAGCTGCTGCACTTCTTCGTGGCCGAGCAGTTCCGGGGCGTGTTCGCGGATCAGGTGCGAAAGATGGGTGGCGACCACGGTGGCCGGATCGACCACGGTGTAGCCCATCGTTTCAGCGTGGGCGCGCTGGTGCGGCTGGATCCAGGTGGCATCCAGCCCGAAGGCCGGATCCTTGCCGGCGATGCCGTCCAGCTGGCCCAGCGCGCTGCCCGGGTCGAGCGCAAGCTCGCGGTCGGGATGGATCTCCGCGGTGGCCACCGGCACACCGTGGATCAGCAGGCGGTAAGCGGTGGCCGGCAGTTCCAGGTTGTCGCGGATGTGGACCGAGGGGATCAGGAAGCCGATGTCCTGGGTCAGCTTGCGGCGCACGCCCTTGATGCGTGCCATCAGCTCGCCCCCTTGGGCGGCGTCCACCAGCGGGATCAGCCGGTAACCGACTTCCAGTCCCAGTGGGTCGACCGGACGCAGTTCGTCCCAGGTCAGTTCGGCCGTCGGTGCCGGGGCCGCCGGACGACCGAGCGCATCCATCGGCGGGGCGGCCGGTGCAGTGGTCGCCGGGTCCAGCGCTGCCTGGCTTTTCTTCCAGGCTTTCCAGGCCAGGAAGCCGAGGATCGCGGCCAGCGTCAGGAAGGCGACGTTGGGCATGCCCGGTACCAGGCCAACCACGCCGATGATGCCGGCGGTGATGGCCAGCGCGCGGTACTGGCCGAACACCTGGCCCATCATCGCCTGGCTCATGTCCTGCGAGCGCGAGGCGCGGGTGACCAGCATCGCCACCGCGCTGGACACCAGCAGGGCCGGCAGCTGCGCCACCAGACCGTCACCGATGGACAACAGCGTGTAGGTGGCGGCGGCATCGCCGAAGGCCATGCTGTGCTGGAGCATGCCCACGGCCAGGCCGCCGATCAGGTTGATGAAGAGGATCAGGATGCCGGCGATCGCATCGCCGCGGATGAACTTGCTGGCACCGTCCATCGCGCCGTAGAAATCCGCTTCCTCGCGCACTTCCTCGCGGCGCAGCTTGGCTTCCTCGCGCGTCAACAATCCGGCATTGAGGTCGGCGTCGATGGCCATCTGCTTGCCGGGCATCGCGTCGAGGATGAAGCGCGCGGTCACTTCGGAAACGCGTCCAGCACCCTTGGTGATCACCACGAAATTGATGATGGTCAGGATCGCGAACACCACGATGCCCACGGCGTAGTTGCCGCCGATGACGAACTCACCGAAGGCGGCGATCACCTTGCCGGCTGCTTCGTGGCCGTTCTGGCCGTTGAGCAGGATCACTCGGGTGGAGGCCACGTTCAGCGCCAGCCGCAGCATGGTCGTGACCAGCAGCACGATCGGGAAGATGGTGAAGTCCAGCGGCCGCTTCACGTACACCACCGCCAGCAGCACCATCATCGAAATGGCGATGTTGAAGGTGAACAGCGCATCCAGCACCGGCGCGGCCAGGGGCACCACGACCATCGCCAGCAGGGCCATGACGATCAACGGTGCGCCAAGGCCCTGGCGGATCATCGCCAGCACGTTGCGGGTGTTGAGGCCGCCGGCCTGCGCGCTCATCGGCCCGCTCCGTCAAGCGGCGTGCCGGGCGGATGTTCGGCCACGTCCACGTAGGGCTGGGCCGGCATCGGGCCGCTTCGCCAGTTGCGCAGCTGGTAGACATAGGACAGCACCTGGGCAACGGCCGAATACAGTCTCACGGGGATTTCCTTTCCGAGTTCCCCTTCCCTATACAAGGCGCGTGCCAACGGCGGGGCCGAGACGATCGCCACCTTGTTGCCTTCGGCGATCTTGCGGATGTGCAGGGCGGTTTCATCCACGCCCAGCGCGACCACCGTGGGCGCGCCCATCTTGCCGCCTTCGTACTTCAGCGCCACCGCGTAGTGGGTTGGATTGACCAGTACCACGTCGGCGGTCGGCACCGCTTCCATCATCCGGCGGTTGGCCATCTGGTGCTGCATCTGGCGGATGCGTCCCTTCACTTCCGGGCTGCCCTCGCTCTCCTTCATTTCGCGGCGCAGCTCTTCGCGGGTCATCTTCAGCTTGCGCATCCAGTTCCAGCGCTGGTACGGCGCATCGATGGCGGCCAGCAGCAGCATCGCCACCGCCGTGCCCAGCAGCAGCTTCAGGGTGAAGCCCAGCCCGCGCACGATCGCGCTTTCCAGCGGCAGGTGCAGCAGGCCGCGCAGCAGGTCCATGCCCCCCCACATCACGATGCCCGCGCCCACGCCGACGAAGGCCACGCGCAGCAGCGACTTGGTGAACTCGGCGATGGCTTCCGGGCCGTACAACCGCTTGAGGCCGGAGGCCGGATTCATCCGGGTGAAGTCCGGCATCATCGCCTTGGCCGACCATCGCAGCCCGCCCATCGCCACCGGGGCGAGGAAGCTGGCCAGCAGGCAGACGATCAACAGCGGGGCGGTCACCAGCAGCAGCCGCAGGAACAGGTCGCCGACATGCCCGAACAGCTCCATCGGGTGCTGGCGCAGGGCCAGGTCCGGCTTCAGTGCCTGCTTCATCCAGTCGATCGCGCCGGCCGCCAGGCTGCCGCCGGTCGCCATCACCGCCAGCACGCCGCCACCGAACACCGCAGCGGTGGCCAGCTCGCGCGAGCGCGGCGTGTTGCCTTGTTCGCGGGCCTCGCGCAGGCGCTTTTCTGTCGGTTGTTCGGTCTTTTCGCCGCCGTCTTCGTTCTCGGACATCGCGCGCAGGTCTCAGGGGATCACCGCCTGGCTGCAAGATCCATGCCTGCAGGAGCCGGACCCGGGCTCAGCGCACCACCGCGCCAGCGGCCTCGAAGGCAGCGTCGAACAGGCGCTGCACCGGCGGACCCATCTCACCGGCCAGCACCGCAAGCAAGGCCAGGCCGAGCAGCAGCGACACCGGCAGGCCGAGCTGGATCGGGTTGAGCGCCGGTGCGGCACGGGCCAGTGCACCGAAGGCCAGGTTCACCGCCAGCATCGCCACGATCAACGGCAGCGCCAGGCCCACGCCGCCGCGCAGCACGGTCAGCAGGAAGGTAGGCGCGATGCCGACCAGGGCTGCGGGGTCGGGCAGGGTGGTGCCGATGGGAAGCGCGCGATAGCTGTCCACCAGCAGCGAGATCAGCGCCAGATGGCCATTGGCGGTGAAGAACAGCAGGCCGAACATCAGGTAGAACCACTGCCCGATGACGCCCGAGCTGCCGCCGCGCATGGGGTCGGCCATCTGCGCGAAAGACAGTCCGGTGCCCTGGGCGATGAGCTCGCCGGCCAGCGCGCCGGCTTCGAACACCAGCCGCAGCATGAAGCCGATGGTGATGCCGATGACCAGCTCGCGGAAGATGGTCAGCACGGTGGCGGCATCGAAGCCGACCCAGCTGGGGACCGGCGGCAGGATCGGCGCGAGCGCGATCGCCAGCGTGGCCGACAGCAGCAGTTTGATCCGTGACGGTACCGCACGCGTGCCGATCAACGGCATCGCCATGATCATCGCGCCCAGCCGCAGCAGGGTCCACAGCGTGTCGCCGATCATCCCGAACGCCTGCAGGCCGTCCGATGCCATCTGGGTAGCCGGATCCATCGCCGCGTGCCTAGCCGATCAGGTGCGGGATGCGCTGGAACAGCAGGATGGTGAACTCCACCATGTGCCCCAGCAACAGGCTGCCCAGCGCGAACAGCACCGCGGTCAGCGCGGCCGCCTTGGCCACGAAGGCGATGGTGGGTTCATTGAGCTGGGTGGCGGCCTGCACCACGCCAACCACCACGCCGACCACCAGCACGGTCAACAGCAGCGGGCCGGCTACCCACAAGGTAGCGATCAGGCCGCCACGCAGTTCGGTCAAGGCAAGTTCGGGAGACATCGCGGTTCCGTTGTGTGACGTTCTAGGTAGCCTCGAGCTTGCTCGAGGGCTTTGTGCTTCAGGCAGGATTGAAGCTGGCCGCCAGCGTGCCGACGGTCAGCACCCAACCATCCACCAGCACGAACAGCAGGATCTTGAACGGGGCCGACACCAGCATCGGCGAGAGCATCATCATGCCCATCGACATCAGGACGCTGGCTACGACCAGGTCGATGATCACGAACGGGATGAAGATCAGGAAGCCGATCTCGAAGGCGGTCTTCAGCTCGCTGGTGACGAATGAAGCGACCAGCACCGGGAACGGCACGGCATCCGGGCTGGCATAGGTGCCATGCCCGGCGATGCCGGCGAATGTCATCAGGTCGGTCTCGCGGATCTGCGCCAGCATGAAGCCGCGCAGGGGCTGGGTGGTCAGCGTCCAGGCGGTCTGGAAATCGATCTGGCCATCCAGGTAGGGCGCCATGCCGGCGCTCCATGCCTTGTCCCAGGTGGGCAGCATGATCATCGCGGTGAGGAACAGCGCCAGCCCCAGCAGCACTTGGTTGGACGGGGTCTGGCCGGTGCCCAGCGCCTGCCGCAGCAGGGCCAGCACGACGATGATGCGGGTGAAGGCGGTCAGCACCAGCAGCATCGACGGGATCAGGGTGATCGCGGTCATCAGCAACAGGGTCTGCAACGGCAGGCTGACCGGCTGGCCGCCGATGCGGCCGACGTTGACGTCCGGCAGCGGGGTGCCCGGCGCGCCCGGCGCGGCGAACGCCAGTGCCGGCAGCAGCATCAGCAACAGGGTCAGCCAGGGCAGCCAACGGGCGGTGGCCCGCTTCGGCAGGGCGGGCGTCTTCGACATCAGGCGCATCTCAGGAATCCTTGCGCAGCCGCTGCTGCAGCAACTGGGCGAAATTGGGCAGGTTCTTCAGGTCCGGCACGCGCATCGGCGTCGGCGGTGGCAGCGGTTCGGCCAGCGTGTCCAGCTTGCTGATGCCGCCGGCGGTGACCCCGAGCAGGATCTGTTGGCCGTTGACTTCCAGCACCACCACGCGCTCCTTGGCGCCGACGGCGATGCTGGCGACCAGCTTCAGCCCTTCGGCCTGGCGGAAGCTGCTGCCGGGCATGCGCTTGAGCAACCAGCCCAGGCCGACCACCAACGCCAGCACCAGCAGCAGCGCCAGCACCGCGCCGAACAGCCCCGGGGTGGACGGTGCATGCTGGCCGACCACCGGGACCGCAGCCTTGCTGGCGGCCTGGCCGGTGGCAATGAGCAGGGACAGGCTCAACGCAGTCTCCGGATCCGTTCGCTGGGGCTGACCACGTCGGTCAGGCGCACGCCGAAGCGATCGTTGATCACCACCACTTCGCCATGCGCGATCAGGGTGCCGTTGACGAACACATCCAGCGATTCGCCCGCGCCGCGCTCCAGCTCCACCACCGAGCCCTGGTTGAGCTGCAGCAGGTTGCGGATCGGCAGGCGGGCGCGGCCGACTTCCAGCGACAACGTCACCGGCACGTCCAGGATCACGTCCAGGTTGAGGTCGGCACCGGTCGCCTCTTCGGCCTGCAGGGCTTCGAACTGGGCGGCGATGGCTTCTTGGCGCTCGGTTTCATTCATTTCGGTTCTTCCTGGATGACCGGGACGCGTGGACGCGTGCCCGGCGGATGGGTAGCGGTGATCTTCACCGCGTTCATGCCGTTGGCCACGCCGAAGGTTCCGGTGAACACCGGGATCTCTTCGACGCAGATCGGCACGTGCTGCGGCAGCTCGATCGGCAGGATGTCGCCGACCTTCATGCGGGTCAGCTCGCGCAGGCTCATGCGCTTGGTGGCCAGCACGCTGGACAGGGTGACTTCGGCCACGTTGAGCTGTTCGCGCAGGGTCTGGCCCCAGCTTTCGTCACGGTCGTTGCGGTCACTCTGGATGCCGGCATCGAGAAGTTCGCGGATCGGCTCGAGCATCGAATAGGGCAGGGTGACGTGGATGTCGCCGCCACCGCCATCGAGCTCCACGTGAAGCCGGCACACCACCACGTACTCGCGCGGGGTGACGATGTTGGCGAAGTGCGGGTTGATTTCCGAATTGATGTATTCGAACTCCACGTCCATCACCGGCGCCCACGCTTCACGCAGGTCGGCGAAGGTCTGCTTCAGCAGCAGGTGGATCACCCGCATTTCAGTGGCGGTGAACTCACGGCCTTCGATGCGGGTCGGGTAGCGCCCGTCGCCGCCGAAGAAGTTGTCGACGATGGCGAACACCAGGGTGGGTTCGAACACGATCAGCCCGGTGCCGCGCAGCGGCTTGAAGCGGATCAGGTTGAGGTTGGTCGGCACGTACAGCGTGTGCATGTAATCGTTGAACTTGACCAGCTCGATGCCGCGCACGGACAGCTCGGCCGAGCGACGGATCAGGTTGAACAGGCCGATCCGCCACAGGCGGGCGAAGCGCTCGTGGACCATTTCCAGGGTCGGCATGCGACCGCGGATGATGCGGTCCTGGCTGGCGAAGTCGTAGTTGCGGGCTTCGCCTGGAACCGCGCCGTCGTCGTCGGTCTCCACCGCGCCACTGTCCACGCCATGCAGCAGGGCATCGATTTCATCCTGTGACAGCAAGTCGTTCATCAGGCGCCCTTACTGGGTCACGAAACTGGTGAACAGCAGGTCGTCGGCGCACTTCTTGCCGGTCTCGGCGAGCAGCACCTTCTGCACTTCTGCCAGCGAGGCGGCCTGCAGTTTCTCCTTGCCGGGGCGGTCGGCGATCTGGTCCGGAGTGACCTGCGAGAACAGCATCAGCAGGCGCGCGCGCAGGGCGGGGGAATGGGTCTTGATCGATTCCAGCGCGGCGCTGTCGCGGGTCATCAGCTGCACTTCCACCTGCAGGTAGCGCGGGCCGTCGACCGGGCCGTTGAGGTTGACCACGAACGGCGGTTCCAGTCCGAAGTACTGGGCCGGGGCTGGCGGCGCCTTCGGCTTGGCTTGGCTGGCGGGGGCGCCATCGGCGGCGTGCGGGGCCTGGGTGAAGTACCACACGCCGCCACCTGCGGCGGCAGCGGCGACGACCGCGATCAGGGCGATCACAAGCACGGGACGGCGCGAGGGGGCGGCCTTGTCCTTGTCGGCGGATTTCTTGGTTTTGTCTGCGGCTGCGGCCACGTGTGGAGCTCCTGGAGGTTGCCTCCGGGCACATGCAAGTGGCGTGCCGCAATGGTTGGCAGCGAACGGCTGGGCCCCTCGTGGTGGGTCGCGTAGAGCTTCGAACTCTTGGGGTGGGGGGGGGGGGGGGGGGGGGGGGGGGGGGGCGGGGCGGGAGGGGGTTGGCGGGGGCGTTAAAGCCGCATGGATGCGGCGCCGAGCCTCCAAGGACGGATTCACGGCGTCCCCCGCCAAGCCCCTCCCGCCCGGCCCAAACCAGAAGAGGCTCGTCGCGACCCACCACGAGGGGCACAGCCGTTCGCGACCACCTGACGGTTTATTGGCGGCGGCAAACCGTCACGCGTGTACGTCCAGCAGCCCCCGCTGGCGGATCAACTGGGCACTGGAGAGCGTCACCTCGGCCGTGCCGGGCTCGCCATCGCCGCTCGCGGGGAAGCTGCCGCCACGCGGGGACTGGCCGGAGTCGCCCTGCTGTTGCTGGCTGACATCGGCATGGGCGAGCTGGAAGCCCTGCTCGCCGAGCAGTTCACGCAGCCGCGGCAGCGTGCTTTCCAGCGCATGGCGCACCTCGACATGCGGGCTGCTGAAGCTGGCGTGGACCTTGTCACCGTCCATCTGCAGGCGCACGTCGATCGTGCCCATGTCGTCGGGGCTGATGCGGATGTGGGCGTGGCCGATCTTCTGTTCGGCCAGCCAGCCGACGCGGGCGCTGACGGCCTCATCGAAGCCTTCCTGCCCGAGTATCGGGGTGGGGGTCGGGTCAAGCGCCCGCGCCAGGGTGATGTCGGCGGCCGAACGGACGGCCTGCAGCGCACCGGGGGCGTGCAGCAGCGGGGCAGGGGCGGCTTCGTCGTTGGCTTGGTCCGGTTCGGCGCTCAGCGCGGCCAGGGCTGCCTCGATGTCGGCCGGCAATGCGTCCGCTGCAGGGCCGTCCGGCACCAGTGCGATGCCGCCCGCAGCGGCGGTTGCGCCGGCGTTCGCCAGTGCAGGCAATACCGAGGCGGGCGCCGATGCCGCAGCGCCGTTCGTCGCTGGGGTGGCCGAGGCAGGCGCGGCTTCCGGCGCCACCGGTGCGGCGGACAGGAGCAGGCCGGCCAGTCCCGGCGGCGGCCACGCGGCGGCCACCTCATCGGATGGTTCGGTCTCGGCGTTGTCGGCAGGTGCCGCAGGGTTGGCCGGGGTTGCCTCGGCGGCAGGGTCGGCGGCGGGTGCTTCTGCGTGCTCGCCAGGTGCCTGCGCATCCTTCTGTGGCGGGGCTGCATCGGTGGCCTGCGAGGCTTGCGTGGCGGAGGGCTTGCTGCGCTCACTGCCCTTCAGCAGGCGGTCGAACCCGCTGCCAGGCGCTTCGCTGCCAGCCGACGCCGTGCGTGCGGACGTGCCGTTACCGGCGCTGGTGGCCACACCGCTCGCGAGGGGAGATGCCATCATGACTGGCCGCCGGATTCGCCGTCGCCGGCCTGCAGCAGACGTACGCGGCGGGCACCGAGGTCATCCATCTCGCGCTGGGTGCGCTTTTCCACCACCTGCTGTTCCTGCGCGCGATAGCTTGCGGCCAGCTGCTCGAGCACCTGCTTGTCCCGGCTGGCCAGCAGCAGGCGCGCGCGTTCGGCTTCCACCTTTTCGCGGTTGCTGTCCACAGTCTGGCTCTGCTGGCTGACCGCGCTGTCCAGCCGGTCCAGGAAGGCGCGCCGGTTCAGCAGCTGCGCCGGGCTGGTGGCGGCCATCTGTGCGTTGGCGTACTCCTCGGCATAGCGGCGCAGCTCGTCCAGCCGCGACAGATGGGTGTCGAGGGTGCGCTGGCGCTCGGCCAGGTCGCGGGCGACGGTGTCTTCCTTTTCCTGCGCGCGCTTGAGCAGCGGGTCGATGCGCTTGGATTGCATCATGCGGGATTCTCCGGTTCCACCAGGCGCTTCAATGCGGCCTGGCTGTGGGGAAGGTCGGCGGCCTTGGCCACGTCCTGGCCGAGGAATTCGACGATCTCCGGCCAGCGTTCCAGTGCTTCGTCGGTGGCCGCGTCGTTGCCACGCTGGTATGCACCGATGGCGATCAGGTCGCGGTTGGAGGAATACGCCGACACCAGCCGCTTCAGCTTGCGGATGCGCAGGCGCCACGGCTCGTCGGCGATCTCGGTGACCACCCGGCTGACCGACGCTTCCACGTCGATGGCCGGGTACAGGCCGCTGTCGGCGACCCGGCGCGACAGCAGGATGTGGCCGTCGAGGATGGCGCGCGCCGCATCGGCAATGGGATCCTGCGGATCATCGCCCTCGGTCAGCACGGTGTAGAACGCGGTGATCGAGCCGCGGCCCTTGGCGCCGTTGCCGGCACGCTCCACCAGGGCAGGCAGCTTGGCAAACACCGACGGCGGATAGCCGCGGGTGGTGGGCGGTTCGCCGACCGACAAGCCGATTTCACGCTGCGCCTGGGCGAAACGGGTCAGCGAATCCATCAGCAGCAGCACGTTCAGGCCCTGGTCGCGGTACCACTCGGCAATCGCCGTTGCCCGGTAAGCGCCGTGCAGGCGTGCCAGCGGTGGGCGGTCGGCCGGGGCGGCCACCACCACCGCGCGGCGCAGGCCTTCTTCGCCCAGCGTGGATTCGACGAAGTCGCGCACTTCGCGGCCACGTTCGCCGATCAGCCCGACCACGATCACGTCGGCGGAGGTGAAGCGGGTCATCATGCCGAGCAGGGTGGACTTGCCGACGCCGGAACCGGCGAACAGGCCGACGCGCTGGCCGCGCCCGATCGGCAGCAGCGCGTTGATCGCGCGCACGCCGACGTCCAGCGGCTGGGTGATCGGTTCGCGCGAAAGCGGATTCATCGACACGCCGGCCATCCCGACCGAGCCTTCGGCACGGATCGGCCCCTTGCCATCCAGCGGCACGCCATCGCTGTCGATGACCCGGCCAAGCAGGCCTTCACCCACGTCCACGCCGCCGCCGCGCCGCAGCGAGGGCACCACGCGGGCGTTCGGCAGCAGGCCATGCAGTTCGGCGCTGGGCATCAGGTAGGTACGTTCGCCGGCGAAGCCGACCACCTCCGAATCCACCCATCCGCCGTCCACTTCCACCTTGCAGCTGGCGCCGAGCGGGGCTTCGCAGCCGACCGCTTCCAAGGTCAGGCCGACGGCGCGGCGCAGCACGCCTTCGCGGATCAGCCCGCGTCCGTGCAGGGTGTCGAAATTCAGGGCATCCAGGCGGGCGCCCAGGCGCAGGTTGCGTGCACCGGTCCATTCCGGCGGCAGCGGCAGGTCCAAGGTGCTCATGTCGCGCTCCCGACCTGGCGCATCACCTTGTCCAGCGCGCCGCGCAGGCGCGCTTCCAGGGTGCCGTCGATGCGCACGCTTTCGGCATGCACGCGCAGGTCGCCGCGACTCAGCGCTGCGTCGGGGACCAGCCGCTGCTGCGGCGACAGGGTGAGCAGGGGCGACAATGCGGCGATGTCATCCGGGTGCAGGCGCACTTCGACATCACGGCTGCTGGTGCCGACCGCATCCACGCCTTCGGCGACCAGCTGCGCCAGCAGTTCCGGATCGGTCTGGTACGCGCGGCCGACCAGGGTGCCGGCGATGCGTACGGCCAGTTCGCCCAGCGCAGCGACGGCCTCGTTTTCCAGCCGCACCAGCGGCCGGCTGAAGTTGTCCAGGATGCCTTCCATCTGCGCCACCACGCGGCGCACTTCAGCCTGCCCCTGGGCATAGCCTTCGGCATGGCCATGGGCGAACCCTTCTTTCTCGGCGGCGTCCTGGATGGCCTGGATTTCTTCCAGCGTGGGCGGCTGCAGGATCGGTTCGGGTTCGATCTCCGGCTCGTCGTGCAGGGCCTGCTCGTCGAGCAGCAGCTGCGTGGCGGCCAGCAGGTCGGGGGCATTCCAGCGGATGGCGGTGTTGTTCACAGCATCGCCTCCGCGCTGCCGCCCAGGGTGACCGTGCCTTCATCGGCCATGCGCTTGACGATGGCCAGGATCTCGCGCTGCGCCCCTTCCACGTCGGACAGGCGCACCGGACCGCGTGCCTCCATGTCTTCCAACAGGATCTCCGCGGCGCGCTGGGACATGTTGCGGGTGATCTTGTCGCGCACCCGGATGTCGGCACCGCGCAGGGCCAGGCCCAGCCGCTCGCCACTGACTTCGCGCAGCACCAGCTGCATTTCGCGGTCGTCCAGGTCCACCAGGTCGTCGAACACGAACATCATTTCCTGGATGCGGCCGCTCAGCGACGCATCCACGCGGGCGATCTCGCCCAGGATCACCTGGTCCTGCCCGCTGTCCATGAAGTTGAGGATGTTGGCCGCCACCTGCACGCCGCCGATGTTGGACGACTTCAGGTTCTGGTTGCCGGCGAACTGGCGTTCCATGATTTCGTTCAACTCGTTCAGCGCGTTCGGCGGGATGCCGTCGAGCGTGGCGATGCGCAGCAGCACGTCCACGCGGGTGCGCTCGGGCAGCAGCTTCAGCGCGTCGGCGGCCTGGTCGGTTTCCAGGTGGGCCATCACGATCGCGATGATCTGCGGGTGTTCGTTGCGCACCAGATCGGCCACTGCGCGCGGATCCATCCACTTAAGCGCGTCCAGTCCGGTGGTGTTGCGGCCGAGCAGGATGCGGTCGATCAGGCTGTTGGCCTTCTCACTGCCCAGCGCCTGCACCAGCATGTTGCGGATGTAGTCGTCCGATCCCACGCCCAGCGAGGTCTTGGACATCAGTTCGTTGTTGAAGCTGTCCATCACCCCTTCGACCTGTTCGCGGGTGACGTTGCTCATGGTCGCCATGGCGATGCCGATCTTCTGCACCTCCTTCGGCTCCATGTGGCGCAGCACGTCGGCTGCCTCCTGTTCGCCGAGCGACAGCAGCAGGATGGCGGCGCGCTGCACGCCGTTGAGCTGGGCCTCACTCATGGGCCACCCAGCCCTTGACCACCTGGGCCACCCGCTTGGAGTCGGTCTTCACAGATTCGCGTGCCATGCGCAGTCGTTCTTCGTAAGAGTCCACCGGCAGTGCCAGCGGTACGCCGCCCAGGCTGGCGCGGTCGCGCTCCAGGGCCGGCAGGTCCATGTCATCGTCTACCAGCTGCACATCGGCGGTGAGCGGATCCTGGCCGAGCTGCGCCGGCTTCGGGCCGTTGCCGCTGATGGCACGCAGGGCCGGGCGCAGCACGCCGAACAGCAGCGCCAGCACCACGATGGCGCCCAGCAGCAGGCGCAGTCCATCCTGCACCCACGGCAGTTCCCACCAGTTCGGGCCTTCGATCGGAGTCACTTCGCGCACGAACGGGGCATTCATCACCGACACGGTGTCGCCGCGCTCGGCGTTGAAACCTACCGCCTGCTTGACCAGTCCTTCGATGCGGGTCAGCTCGGCCGCCGACAGCGCCTGTTCGGTCATCTTGCCGTTGGCGCCGGGGCGCGGCACGTTGTCCAGCAATACCGCCACCGAAACGCGTTCGATGCGGCCACCCGGCTGCCGGGTGTGCTGCAGGGTGCGGTCCAGTTCGTAGTTGCGCGTGGCATTGCGCGAGGTCTCCGTTGGTGCGGCCGCAGTGGCCGCCGGCGCCGGCTGGCCGGGCGGGGCATTGCTGGCCGCCCCCGGCACACCCTGCGGGCCGGCCGTGCTGGTGGAGTTCTCGCTTGTCTGTTCGCTGCGCACCTTGGCCGGCTCGCCGTTGTACAGCTCGCGCGCCTCTTCGGTGGTGGAAAAGTCCATCGCCACCGTTACTTCCGGCTTGACCCGGCCGGGGCCGGTCATCGGTTCCAGCAGTTCGCGGATGCGCTGGTTGAACGAGGTTTCCTGGCGACGCACCTGTTCGAACTGGGCGGCATTGAGCGCCGCTTCGCTGTTCGGATCGGACACGCTGAGCATGCGGCCGCTCTGGTCGACCACGGTGACCCGCTCAGGGGTCAGGTCGGGGATGCTGGCGGCAACCATGTGCACGATGGCGTCGACCTGGCCGCGCTCCAACTGCTGGCCACCGCGCAGTTCCAGCACCACCGAGGCACTGGCCACGTCGCGCTGGCGGGTGAACGCGCTGGGCTTGGGAATGGCCAGGTGGACGCGGGAATCGCGCACCGGGCGCAGCGTGTTGATGGTGCGCGACAGTTCGGTTTCCAGCGAGTGCTGGTAGCGCGCGCTTTCCACGAACTGGCTGACACCGAAGCCCGGGTCGCGCTCCATCAGTTCGAAGCCGAGCCGGCCGTTGTCGGTCAGGCCGGAGCTGGCCAGCTTCAGGCGCGCATCGTGCAGGTTCTTCTCCGGCACGGTGATGCCGCCGGTGGCCGCGTCCAGTTCGAACGGGATCTGCGCGGCACGCAGCAGGTCGGTCGCCTCGGCGGTCGCCTTCTGGTCCAGGCCGGTGTACAGCGGCACCATACCCGGCTTCTGCGACCAGAAGAACACGGCCAGGCCGGCGGCCACGGCCACTGCGATCATCGCCATCAGGCCCAGGCGGCGGGCAATCTGCAGGCTCTGCAGGCGATCAAACCACTGCCCGGCCTTTTCGCCGTTCAGTGCTTCCTTGGAAAGGGTCAAAGCCATCGCAGGTGATCCTTACAGCGGCATGTTCATCACGTCCTGGTAAGCCTGGACGAGACGGTTGCGGACTTCCACGGTGGCGCGGAAGGCGATCTGGGACTGCTGCGAAGCGACCATGACCTTGGCCAGGTCTGCGCCCGGGACGCCGAGTTCGAAGTCACGGGCGAGGGCGCCGGACTTGGCCTGTGCCTCGTTCACCCCGGACAGGGCGCCACGCAGGGTGTCGCTGAAACTGGCGGGCGCGGGCGCGCCGATGGTGCCCGGGGCTCCGGTCGGGATCGCATTGGTGCGCGGCATCTCCCCCAGCGGGCTGGCCAGAGGCTGCGAGGCCTGGGTCTGGAAGCTGCGGATCTGCGAAAGGATCGAGGTGACGGAGTGGGTCATGTGGCGCGATTCCATGGAGCGGGAACGAGGAGGCTTGCCCCGGTGCTCATGCAAGTGCCGTGCCGGAATCGCTGAGTGGTTCAGCTGCCATGCGGGCAGGCGATGACGGAAACCCGGCGCCGGGTTTCCGCCTCGCCGCTGCGTGTCAGCGCGGCTGCAGGGTCCAGGTGCCACCGTTCTGGCGGCGCCGCGGTTCGATCGGGCCATCGAACTGGGTGAACACGAAGCGCCCCTGCAGGTCGGTGTGGCAGCTCAGCATCAACTGATAGTGGCTGTCGCCGGCTTCGAAGGCTTCATGCATGTCGATGACCGCCATGTTGTCGGCGATGCGCCGATAGGCATAGCTGCCGTGGAAGCGCAGGCGCGTGCCGAGCACGCTGAGCAGGTAGCGGTTGCCCGAGAAATCCACGCGGACCATGCGCCCGGCGTTCGGATTGTCCGGACGCCAGGTGGGGTCGCTGAGATTGGTGAAGCGGCGGCCGTCGACATGCTCGGGCAGGCGGCAGCCGGGCTCGGCGGTGTAGGGGGTGGCGTACGCGGCGGGGAGCAGGCCGGCGGCCAGCGGAAGAAGCCAGAAAGGAGTGCGCATGGAGGTGCTCCGGCAGGACGGAGCTTCCAGCGTGCGCCTGGAAATGCGTGCCGGCCTTAAGAAAAGCCCCAATCGGCGCGTGGGCGCTTGTTGGTAGTGACGGCCGCTGGCCGTCATGCCGTCGCCTCCGGTGGGAGACGAGCGTCGCAATCGGTGGGTGACGACCGTTGGTCGTCACGTCGTTGCCCTTGCCGCTGCGCTCGCCGAGCGTGGCTCGGCGCTACCAGCGCTACAAGCGTTACCGGCGTTCTCCGGCGTGTCGGTCAGCCAGTCAGTTCCGGCTGGTCGCGTTCGATACCGTACTTGCGCAGCTTTTCCACCAGTGTCGTGCGACGTAGGCCCAGCAGCTGGGCGGCATGCGCCACCACGCCCTGGGTGCGTTCCAGCGCCTCGTGGATCAGCGCCAGTTCGATGGTCGCCATGTGGTTGCGCAGGTCCAGCCCGTCATCCGGCAGGCCGGCCGGCGGTGCCGGCGGGGCATGGCCCTGGCCGGGGGCATGGAAGGAGAAGCTTCGCAGGTCCAACCGGTCATCGCCGGAGGCCGGGGCGTCCAGCACGGGGGCGACTGCTACCGCCGGCACCGGCAGGTCGGCCCGATAACGCACCGGCAGATCCTGCACGCGCACGGTGCCACCGGGATGCAACACGGCCAGGCGCTCGACCAGGTTGGTCAGTTCGCGCACGTTGCCAGGCCAGGCATAGGTGGTCAGTGCCTGCAGCGCTTCGGGTGCGAAGCGGACTTCGCCACGGCCGGTGCGCGCCAGCTGGGCGGCGATGTTCTCGGCCAGCATCGGCAGATCTTCGATGCGTTCGCGCAGCGCCGGTACGTCGATCGGGAACACGTTGAGCCGGTAGAACAGGTCCTCGCGGAACTTGCCATCGGCGATGCGGCTTTCCAGATCGCGGTGGGTGGCGGCGATGACGCGCACGTTGCAGCGGATCGTCTCGTTTCCTCCGACGCGCTCGAAGCTGCGTTCCTGCAGCACGCGCAGCAACTTGACCTGCATCGGCAGGCTCATGTCGCCGATCTCATCCAGCAGCAGGGTGCCGCCCTCGGCCATTTCGAAACGGCCCTTGCGCGTGCTCAGCGCACCGGTGAACGCGCCTTTTTCGTGACCGAACAACTCGCTTTCCAGCAGGTCCGGCGGAATCGCGCCGCAGTTGATCGCAACGAACGGCCCATCGCGGCGCGGTGAGCGCTGGTGGATCGCACGCGACACCACTTCCTTGCCGGTGCCGGACTCGCCCAGTACCAGCACGGTGGTGTCGAACGCCGACACCTGTTCGATCATCTGGCGCAGTGCGATCACCGCCGGCCCGGTGCCGGTGGGTCCCTGTTCCTGCACGGCGCCGGCCTGGTGTTCGGCATCCAGCCGCTTCAGGCTGGCGCGGCGCAGAAGCGCTTCCATCTGGGCGTGGCGCAGCGGCGCCTCCAGCGGCCAGATGTTGGCTTCATGCATGCCGTGGCGGCGCGCGAACGCCTGTGCATCGCCGTCGATCAACAGCACCGGCGGCGGCAGGCTGCTCTGGCCCAGCCACTGGAACAATGCGCTGCTCGCTTCGTTGTCGTCCAGCGCACCGACGATCACCGCCATCCAGTCGTTCTGGCGATAGCGGCCGGTGGAGAAATCCGCCGCGTCGGACACCCAGCGAGGGTTGAAATCCATGAACTCCAGCAGGGCGACGGTGTGCTCGGCGCGGACGGCGTCATTGTCCAGCAGCAGGATCCGTGACTCGCTCATTTCAGTTTCCCTTCAACCCTTCCAGGATCGGCATGACTTCCTGGATATAGGACAGCTTGCTGACGAAATTGTCGGCGCCGGCGCGCAGTGCGTGCTCGCGGTGTTCGGCATCGTCGAAGTGGCTGGCGATCACGATGTACGGGGCATCGTCCTGCGACTTGATCAGGCGGGTAGCCTGCAGGCCGCCCATTTCCGGCATCGCCAGGTCCATCAGCACCACCTGCGGACGCAGGCTTTCCGAGCGCTCGATGGCTTCCAGTCCGTTGCCGGCGCTGCCGACCACGGCCAGCCAGTCGACCTTGCGGAAGTGGCGCATGGCGGCGTTGATGAAACCCTCGTGGTCATCGACCAGCAACACGGTGAGCTTGTCCATTCCAGTTCGTCCTCAGCCCACCCGGGCCATCAGCGGTTGCCGGACCACCGGCCGACGGCGCTCGCGCGCCGGGGCGATATCCAGTTGTTCCCGGTATTTTGCAACGGTCCGGCGTGCAATGTTCACTCCCTGGCGCGCCAGCAGCCCGGCGATGGCCTCATCGGCCAGTGGCCGCCCCGCCGGTTCAGATTCGATCAGCCGGCGCACCATGGCTTTCACGGCCGCCCCGGAGACGCTGGCCCCTTCCAGCCGCACGGCGAAGAAGTGCTTGAGTTCGAAGGTACCACGCGGGGTCTGCAGGTATTTGCCGGTGGTGATGCGCGAAACGGTGGATTCGTGCATGCCGATGGTATCGGCCACCTCTTTCAGGGTCAGCGGGGCCATCGCCTCGTCGCCGCGGGTGAGGAAGGCGGCCTGGCGCTCGACGATCACCCGCGCGGTGCGCAGCAGGGTGTCGTGGCGCATCGACAGGCCACGGGTCAGCCAGCGCGCCTCGGCGAGCATTTCGCGCATGGCCGGGCTGGCATCGGGGCAGTCGGCCAGGGCCTGTTCGTAGTCCCGGTTGATGCCCACCCGGCGGCTGCTGCGGCTGTTCAGCGCCACGCGCCACTGGCCGTCGGCGTGCCAGGCGCTGACGTCGGGCACCACCACCGCGTTGCGCTCGGGCAGCAGGCTGTCACCGGGCCGCGGCTGCAGGGACAGGATCAGCCGTACCGCTTCGTGCACGTCGGCTTCTTCACTGCCGTGCGCCGCGGCCAGGGCGGGGTAATCGTGGCTGGCCAGCAGCTCCAGCGATCCGGCCAGGATGCGCCGTGCCAGATGGCGGGCGGCCACCGCGCCGGGCAGGGCGTCCAACTGGGCCTGCAGGCATTCGCCCAGGTGCTGTGCGGCCATGCCGGCCGGGTCGCCCTGCAGCAGGCGCTGGCGGATGGCCTCCAGTTCTTCGGCCTGCACGTCCAGCCGGGCGCTGCCCAGCAGTTGCAGCTGTGCCAGCGGAGACTGCAGGTAACCCGCATCGTCGCAATGTTCCAGCCAGAAGGCGGCGATGCTGAGTGCGCGCTCGTCCAGTTCCAGTGCCAGGCCCTGCAGGATGCGCAGATGCGGATCGCTGGACTGGCCGGCGGCGATGCGCGCCATGCGATCGTCGTCACCGTCCTGCCAGCTGGCCCCGGGGATGTCCCACATGCCGCTCTCGGGCAGCTCGTCGAAGGCGGCCGCATCGGTGGCCGCGTCCACGGCGCTACCGGCCTCGGCCACGCTGTCGCGGACTTCTTCGATTTCCAGCAGCGGGTTGTTGTCCAGGGCGCGCTGGATTTCCTGTTCCAGCTGCAGGCCATCGAGCTGCAGCAGCCGGATCGACTGCAGCAACTGCGGTGTCAGGTGGAGGTTCTGGCCCAGCTGGACATTGAGTGCGGCTTTCATCTGCATTCCCCTGCGCCATCCCCGACGCGTTATGGAACACATCTTGCTTGTTGGCAGGGGTAGGGGAAATCGGGGGGTTCCTGAGCGCGCTAGGGCCGACCCTGACCCATTGTCAGGAAAATCCCTACATCGCAACGGGTTTCCGTCACGGGGCCAAGTGCAAGTGCCTGATCTGCAGTAGCGGTCCGGCCTGCCGTCGCAGGAATCTCGACGCGCGGCGGCCACGGCGTCGGAAAAGCGTCGTCGCCCGCTATTCCAGATCGCTCTGGTGGCGCGCGGCCAGCAGCACCAGGTCATTGGCGCGACGGCAGCCCAGCGATTCCATCATCCGGGCGCGATGGGTCTCCACGGTCTTGACGCTGATGCCGAGGTCGGCCGCCATTTCCTTGTTGCTCTGTCCGCTGCCGATCCGGCGCAGGATCTCGCGCTGGCGCGGGGACAGGGCCGCTACGCCCACCGGCTTCTCCCGCCCCAGCATCGGAGCAAGCATCTTTGCGGAAATCTGCGGGCTCAGGAACACCTGGCCGGCATGCGCCGCGCGCAGTGCCAGTTCCAGTTCGCCCGGCGCGGCATCCTTGACCACGAAACCTACTGCGCCGCGATCCAGCGCATCACGCACGTGGGCGACGTCGTCATGCATGGTCATCATCACCACGCGCGATCCCGGGGCATGCAGGCGGATATCGCTGAGTGCTTCCAGACCGGTGCGCCCAGGCAGGGAAAGATCCATCAGCACCACATCCGGTGCATGCTGCAGCGCTTGCTGGAGCGCCTGTTCAGCATTGCTGGCTTCGGCCACCAGCTGGACATCGGCGAATCCCTGCAGCAGTCGCCCAAGGCCGGCGCGGACTAGGGTGTGGTCGTCGACGATCAGAACGCGCAAGGTGAGCAACTACGGGCAGGGAAGGGACCACCATAACGGACCGGGGCCGGGCAGCCAATAGCGACAGTCGCGTACAGCGACGGCCATCCCGTATTGCGCCTCAGCGGTAGCGTCGGGCGTCGGCGATCTGGCGGCGGTGCAGGCGGAACAGGTGGCGTTCCAACGCCATTTCCAGCCCGTCACCGAGCTCGTCGAAACGCAGCCACAGGTAGTGACCGCCGGCGCCGTTGGCTGCTTCGGCCACTACCTGCACCGGCAGGTCCACGTGGTCCGGCAGCCAGTCGCTGGGCTGCAGGCGCACCGTGCCAGCACTGCCCGCAACCGCGCCGCTGCGCGGGCCCAGCTGCAGTCGGATGCCGCGTCGCGACCAGCGCAGCGGACGCAGGGGCAGGGCATCGGCCTGCTGGCGTACCAGCCGGCCCACCAGCAGCAGCACCAGGTCGAGCTTGGCTTCGATGCGCTGCTGGCCGGGGCTGGCTTCGCCGCGGTCGTCTTTGTCCTCGCCGCGGCTGTCTTCCACCAGGCCGATGCTGCGCAGCAGCTGCTCGGCCGCACTGGCGCGCACGCCGCCGCTGCCGCGCAGGAAGTCCGCGGGCAGGTCCACCTCGCAGCTCAGCGTTTCATCGAACAGCTCGCTTTCTGCGGGATGGTGGATCAGCGGCGCGGCGGGCGTATTCATGCCAGCGATTCTGCCTTCAGGTAGGCATGCGCAGCGCGAAGGGAGCGCTTGCCGTGGTTGAGGTGGGCAGCCGCTTCATCGCGCAGCTGCACCATGCGGCCCATCACCCGCTGCTGGTGGGCAAGCAGGGTCCGGATCGCATCGTCGGTGGGGCGTTCGACGCTCAGCGTCAGCGCCGCCACCGCCTGCAGATGCTCGGCCATCAGGCGTTCGCTGCCTTCGTGGTCGCCGCTGGGCAGGTGCGCTTCCAGCGTCTCCAGCGAGGCGTGCAGCGGCTGCAGCAGCGCGGTCATGGTGTACCTGCGCCACGGATCTGGCGCTGGTCGCCGGGGATGGCGTTCCAGGCCGAGTCGATCTCCATCATCAGGCTCAGTGCATCCTTCAGCGCAGCCGGATCGTTGTGCAGGTTGGCTTCGGTCAAGCGCACGATCACGAACTCGTAGAGCGCGGACAGGTTGGCGGCGATCTCACCGCCGGCCTCATGGTCCAGCGATCCGTCGAGATGGCCGACGATCGAGCAGGCTTCGCCGATTGCTTTGCCCTTGCGCGCCTGATCACTTCGCTGCAGCGCGGCCTCGGCGGTGCGGATGCGCTCGCAGGCACCGGCCAGCAGCAGCGCCACCAGCTTGTGCGGGTCCGCATCGACCACCGAAGTGCTGACGCCGACCTTGCGGTACTGCTCGGCGAACTGCCGGTTTGTGCCGTACATGTATCTCTCCTGGGGTCCCATGGTGCGTGCGGTCCCGGAGGCGGGCGACGCGCGATGGCACCAGATGTTTCATTTGATATCGGCCCGGGGGCCGACGAACTTGAGTCGATCAGCTGTTGCTGAGCAGCTGCGAGCTGAGCGAACCGCTCGCGCTCTGCATCTGCGCCACCATCTTTTCCATGGCGGTGAATTGCTTGGTGTAGCGCTCGCTCACCTTCTCCATCCGCGCATCCAGGTCATCAAGCTGCTTTTCCAGCGCCTTGATTTCCTTGTTGAGCGTATTGGTGCGCTGGGTAAGCGTACCGGTGCTGGTATCCAGGTTGCTCTTCAGCAGGGCGGTCATCGATTTGCCAATGCTGCCCTCTGCCCCGAACAGCGCCTTCACCGCTTCGGGATCCTTGCCGATGGCGGTATCGAGCTTGGCCGCGTCCAGGCTCAGGGTGCCATCTGCGGCGATGGTCACGCCCATGGCCTTGAGATCGTTGACGTTGGCGCTGAGCGAGCTGCGCAGCTGCTGCTGCAGCCCGCGCACCATCGCATCGCCGGTCAGCGTGGAGGCGGTACCGGTTTCGGCGTTGTAGGCGCTTGAGGATTTCAGCGTGCCCTGGATGGCGTTGTAGGCGCTGACGAAGGCAGTCAGGTTGGACTTCAGCGCCGTGTTGTCCGGGGTCAGGGTCAGTGTCTGCTTTTCGCCTTCCTTGGCCTTGGTCAGCGTCAAGCTGATGCCAGGAACCAGGTCGGTGATGGTGTTTGAACTGGAGGTGCGGGTGAAGCCGTCCACCACGACCACCGCATCCTGGGCGGCGACCATCTCGGTCAGTTTCGAGGTGCCGGCCGGATCGTGGACCAGCTCGGCGAGGCCGCCATTGCCGCCCGTCGTGCTGACGGTAAGTGCGCCCTTGGTGCCCGAATCCACCGCACTCAGCACCAGGTGCTGGCCATCATCGGCGGTCACGATGGCAGCGGTGACACCCTTGCCGCCGGCGGCGGAGTTGATCGCTGCAGCGACCTCCGCCAGCTTGGCGCCGACAGGAATGGTGACGTTGATCGTCTTGTCACCGTGGCCGATGCTGAGCGTGCCGTCGCCGATCACCGCGTCCTTCTCATAGGCCTTGGAGCTGAGCTTCTGGCTCTGCGCCAGTGTCTTGACCTCCACCTCGTGCGTGCCGGCCGCCGCTTTGCCGGCGGTCGTGGCGGTATCCAGGGTGGCGGTGAAGTTCGACTCCGTCGGCGTGCTGGGCTTGATGCCCGGCGCGGCGGCGCCCTTGACCAGTGCGGTCAAGGCCGTCTGCAGGCTGGTCATGCCATTCTTGATGCTGCCCAGTGCGGACACCTTGGCCGTCGCGGCGGTTCCGGCGGTATTGATCTGGTTCTGGCGCGGCGCGCGCTCACTGGCAACCAGCTGGGAGACCAGGGAAGGAATGTCGAGGCCGGAACCGATGGTGCCGAGGGACATGGAAGGATCCTTGTGCTGTGACGGCACGAGCCGATGCCATGCATCAGCTATCGGCCGTGGTCGGGCAAGCTTGAGCGCGGTTGCGCTGCCGACGGTGATGCAAGCCCCGTGCCACGCCGGTAGTGACTGCCGCTGGCGTTGTGGGTGACGACCGTTGGTCGTCACGCTCTGCCGTCCGACACAAACGAAAAGGGGGCTTTCGCCCCCTTTCCGGTATTACGTATTGCCTGGCCGAAGGATCAGCGCAGCAGGCTCAGCACGTTCTGGCTGGACTGGTTGGCCTGGGCCAACATCGCCGTACCGGCCTGCTGCAGGATCTGGTTACGGGTCAGCTCAGCGGTTTCCGACGCATAGTCGGTATCGCGGATGCGGCTGCGTGCAGCGGACATGTTCTCCGAGGAGGTGCTCAGGTTGGCCACCACCGAGGTGAAGCGGTTCTGCACGGCGCCCAGGTCGGCGCGGGCGGAGTTGATCGAGTCCAGTGCAGCGTCCATCGCCTTCAGTGCGTTGTCCGCACCGGCAACGTCGGAGATGTCCAGGTCGTCAAAGCCGGTGTCGGCAGCGCCGGCGGCCCAGGCAGTGCCCACGGCGCTGGCGGCGGTGGAACCTGCGGTCAGGCCGGTCTGGGCCAGCAGGCCAGCGGCATCGGAGCCGCCGCCGGCAGCCACGGTGACGTTGCCATCAGCGCCGGTCAGGACCAGCTTGCCCGAATCCAGCGAAGCGGAAACGCCGGTGTTGTAGCTCTGGGCGTTGATCGACTTGACCAGTTCGTCAGCGCGCTGTGCCGAGCTGCCGGCTTCGCCGAAGTTGATCGTGGCCGAACCCTTCGAACCGGTCAGGGTGAAGCTGCCCGAGGAGAAGGTGTTGGCACCGGCGGCGCCGCCAGTCGCTGCCGCGGTTACGGCGACGTCCGCGTTGATCGGACCGCCCGTGCCGGCGATGGTTACGGCAGCACCTGCGTTGCTGATCGCGCCCGTCGTACCGTCGACCGTGAGGCCGGTAGCGCCGCCTACGGTGGCATCGCCATTGATCGCCGTCGCGATGTTTGCAAGCAGCTTGGCCGAGGCGTCAGCCTGGCTCGTCCCGTCGGTCACGCCGGTAACGTTGACCGTGGTACCGCCCACGTCCACGGTGAAATCAGCGTAGGAGAACACGCCGGCGGTATCCGTCGCGGCGGCAAAAGTGGCGCTGGAGAGCGTGCCGGTACCCGGGGTAGCGGCACCGCCGCCTGCGCCTGCTGCGCCGGCCGGAGCCGCGCCGGTCATCTTGGCGGCGGTGTCGACCTTGTTCCAGTTGCCCAGCGAAGCGATGTTCGCGTTGGCGATCTGGGCGATGTCGATGGTCTGGCCCTGGTTGGCGCCGATCTGGAAGGACTGGCTCTGGAAGCTGCCGTCCAGCAGCTTGGTGCCGTTGAAGTTGGTCTGCTCGGCAACGCGCTGGATTTCAGCCTTCAGCAGCTGCACTTCCGAGTTCAGGGCCTGGCGGTCCGAATCGGAGTTGGTGGCGTTGCGGGACTGCACGGCCAGCTCGCGGATGCGCTGCAGGTTGTTGCCGATCTCGCCCAGGGCGCCTTCGGCGGTCTGTGCCAGCGAAATGCCGTCATTGGCGTTGCGCGACGCCTGGTTCATGCCGCGCACCTGGGTGGTGAAGCGCTCGGAGATGGCCAGGCCGGCCGCGTCGTCCTTGGCGCTGTTGATGCGCAGGCCCGAGGACAGGCGCTGGATCGAGGTGGCGAGGCTGTTGCCGCTGGTGCCCAGGTTGCGCTGTGCGTTGAGCGACATGGTGTTGGTGTTGATGACTTGTGCCATGGTGCGGTTTTCCTTTTTGGCAGTGGGTCCGGCAGATCAGCCTGGCCGGTAACGGGGGCAGTGGATGGGCGCCCCGGTGGGGGTGTGCTGCCGCTGCTGAAATCAATAACGGCACTGCCTGCCCAGCCTTTAGCCACAAGTCAATATTTTTTCCAGGATCGGTAGCGCCGGGCCATGCTCGGCGGCCTTTTGAGGCAGAAAGGCCCCGCCGGTTGCCTGGCGGGGCCTTTGGGTGCTGCGCCTGGCTCGGCGCCACCGGGGGCCGGCGTGGCGTGTGCCACCCGGCCTCAGCGGTTTTACGACTGCAGCAGGCTGAGCACGTTCTGCGGTGCCTGGTTGGCCTGGGCCAGCATCGCCGTGCCGGCCTGCTGCAGGATCTGCGTGCGGGTCAGTTCGGCGGTCTCCGTCGCATAGTCCGTATCGCGGATGCGGCTTCGCGCGGCGGACATGTTCTCCGAAGAGGTGGTCAGGTTGGCGATGGTGGAACTGAAGCGGTTCTGCACCGCACCCAGATCAGCGCGCGAGGAGTTGATCGAGGTCAGCGCCGCATCCATTGCGTTGAGCGCATTGTCCGCCCCCAACGTGGAGGTGATGTCCAGGTCGGCAAAGCCCGACTTGGGCAGACCGGCCGCCCACGCGCTGCCGATGGCGGCACCGGCGGTGGTGCCGGCGGTCAGGCCGGTCTGTTCGGTCAGCGTTGCGCCGCCGGCCAGGGTGAAGTCGCCATCCTGCGATGCCAGCAGCAGGCGGCCGCTGCTGTCCAGCGAAGCGGTCACGCCGGTGTTGTAGCTCTGGTCGTTGATCGACTTGACCAGATCGCTGGCACGCTGTCCTGCACCGCCAGCCGCAGCGAAGTTGATGGTAGCGGTGCCCTTGGCACCGGTCAGGGTGAAGTTGCCGGCAGAGAACGTCGCCGTGCCACCCGCGCCCTGTGCGGCGACCGTCTGTGCTGCAACGCCGTTGGAGAACGTATCGACCACCACGGCAGCCGCACCCGTGTTTTCCAGCGCAACGTCGTTGCCGTCGGCACTGGCCAGGCCGGGGCGCACGCTGTTGATCTGGGTGGCCACTTCAGCCGCCAGGCCGGCCGCATCACGCGCGCCATCGGCTGCAACGGTCACTTCGGTGCCATCCACTTCGAAGGTGAACGTCGCGGTCGGGTCCGCCACGCCGGCAAGGCTCAAGCTGGCCAGGCCCGGACCGGCCACGCCACCGCCGGTGCCTGCTGGTGCGATGGCGGTGAACGTGGCCGAGGTGTCGACCTGGTTCCAGTTGCCCAGTTCCTTGATGTTGGCGTTGGCGATCTGCGAGATGTTGATCGTCTGGCCCTGGTCGGCGCCGATCTGGAAGGCCTGGTTGGTGAAGCTGCCGTCCAGCAGGTTGGTGCCGTTGAAGTTGGTCTGCTCTGCGACGCGCTGGATCTCGGCCTTCAACAACTGCACTTCGGCGTTCAGCGCCTGGCGGTCGGAATCGGAGTTGGTGGCGTTGCGCGCCTGCACGGCCAGCTCGCGGATGCGCTGCAGGTTGTTGCCGATCTCGCCCAGTGCGCCTTCGGCGGTCTGTGCCAGCGAGATGCCGTCGTTGGCATTGCGCGCGGCCTGGTTGATGCCGCGGATCTGGGTGGTGAAGCGCTCGGAGATCGCCAGGCCCGCCGCGTCGTCCTTCGCACTGTTGATGCGCAGGCCCGATGACAGGCGCTGGATCGAGGTGGCCAGCGAGTTGCCGCTGGTGGAAAGGTTGCGCTGGGCGTTCAGCGACATCGTGTTGGTGTTGATGATCTGTGCCATGGGGCGTCTCCGTAGGTTGCTCGGGTCTGTTGGTAGAGGCGCGCTTGGGGCGCCCGGTTGAAGGTCAGCGGATACTGTTGAACAGGGACATCGCCTGCATCTGGCTGAAGATCGTCTGCGCGGCCTGCAGGGCCGCGTTTTCGAGCTTGTACTGGCCGATGGCATCGGCGTAGTCCAGGTCGCGCAGGGTGGAAAGGGTGCTTTTTACGGTTACGGCGGTGGCGTCGCGTGCGCTGGCGGCGTCGTCGATGGCGGCCAGCTGCGCACCGCCCTTGGCCCGTGCATCGATCATGTTTTCCGAGGCACGCGTGATGTCACGCATGCTCGACTGCAGCAGGTTCTGCATGCCGGTGCGGTCGGCCGCGGTCTGCGGATCCGATTCAAGTGCACCGATCAGCGTGTCCATCGTGGCGAAGATGTCGCGCGAGCTGGAGGCCACCACGTCGAAGCGGTCACCGGCGGCCGGTGCCCCTTCGATGCGCAGTCGCACGCCGCCGACCACGATGTCTTCGCCCTTGGTGTGGGTGCCGGTGGCCACCACCGCGCCGGCAGCGTCCAGCACCTCGTAGGCGCCTTCGCCGGCGGCAGTGAAGCGCACGTTGAGCGCGCCGCCGTCCCAGTCCGCGCTGCCATCGCGGCTGACCGAGGTCAGCAGGCCGCTGCCGGTGTTGCCGGCGGCCGCGCTGGCGTCCACCGTGCCGTCGCCGGTACGGATGCGCATGAAGATCTCGCTGCCGGGCAGGGCATCGTTGACCAGTTGGCCGGGTGCCACTTCAACCTGGCGCTGGGTCTGGTCACCGACATAGCTGACCGTGCCGCCGGCCTTGAGGAACGGCGCGTCCGAATCGTTGCTGCCACCGAACAGGTAACGACCGCTGCCGTCCTTGCTGTTGGCCAGCGACAGCAGGCTGTCCTGGATGGTTTTCAGCTCACTGACGATCGCCTTGAGGTCGGTGTTGCCGGGCACCGGCGTGTTGGCCTGGATACTCAGCTCGACCGCGCGGGTCATCAGTTCATTGGCTTGGGCCAAGGCGTTTTCCTGCAGGCCCAGGCGGTTCTGCGCGTTGTTGGCGTTCTTGCCGAGCTGCTCCAGCCCGGCCACCACGCGGTCCAGCCCGACGGCGGTGCCGGCAGCGACCGGATCGTCCTTGGCCGACACGATCTTGCTGCCGGTGGCGATCTGCTGTTCCAGGTGGTTGATCTTGGACTGCTTGCCCAGCATCAGCGAAACCGACTGGCTGAACATCATCCCGGTGGAAATACGGTCATTCATCGCGAGACGGCTCCGAGGATGGTCTGGAACATGGTGTCGGCGGTGGAAATCAGCTGCGAAGCCGCTTGGTAGGCCTGCTGCAGGCGGAGCATGTCCGCTGCTTCTTCGTCCAGGTTGACCCCGGATACCGAATCCCGCGCGGCCTGCGCCTGGTCGGTGATCACCTGCTGCGCATCCAGCGAGTACTGCGCCGAACGTGCGGCCGCGCCGACCTGCGTGGTCAGCCCACCCAGCGCGCCATTGAGGGTGACGGTGCCGCTGTTGAAGGTCTTGGCGTGCTCCACCTTGGCCAGTGCCAAGGCGTTGCTGTTGTCCGACGAGCCGGCACCGACCGGGGTGATGTTGAAGCTGTCGCCCGGCTTGGGCGCGCCATCGAGCACGAAGCTCCAGCCATTGGCGGTGATCGTCTGGCCGGCGGTATAAGCGAACGGGCCTGCGCCGTCGATGGTGTACTGGCCGGCGGCGGTGAAGACGATGGCGGCCGGATTGCGCAGCGCTGCATTGGCGGCGTCGGCCACCTTGACGTCGGTGAGTTTGCCGGTGCCGGTGTTGGCGGTGGCCGCCGCCCCCTTGATCGGCGCCGCCGCGGCCAGCCGCGACGGATCGGTGATCGCCACGCTCATGCTGCCGGCCACGTTGGCGGTCGGCTGCAGCAGGAAGCGGTCATTGGCCGCCGGGGTGCCACCGACCACCATCTGCACGCCGTTGATCACCAGCGGATCGGCCGCACTGCCGCTGCCGGTCAGCGGGATCGCCGCACCGGTGTCGGCGCGGTTGGCCTGCCACTGGGTACCGTCGAAGCGCAGCACGATGTTCTGCGCATCCAGCCTGGACAGGTCGCCGAAGCTGGCCTGGATCGTCGCACTGCCGGTGTTGGCGGTGTTCTCGGTAATGCGCGGGCTGCCGATGTTGAACAGGTCGGTGCCCATCTGCCCGTACAGATCCACGCCGTTGCGGTGGGTGTCGTTGAAGGTGGTCGCAAGGCCCACCGCCAGCTTGCCCAGTTCGGCCTGGGCCGGGGTCAGCACGGTTTCGCGGAACTCCATCAGCCCGCCCACCTGCCCGCCGAGTGCCTTCGAATCCAGCACCACCTTGGCGCCCTGGGTTTCCAGCGCCAGCTGCAGGCGCTCGGGCTGGTAGGCATCGGTAACCGTGGTGACCTTGCTGGCCGTGCTGCCGACCACCAGCGCCTGGCCGCCGGCGGTGTAGACGTTCATGAAGCCGCCGTCCTGGATCACTGCGTTGCCGCCGGTGTAGCCGACCAGGCTGGCGATCAGCTGGTCACGGCGGTCCAGCAGGTCCGGTGCGGCATTGGCGGCGTTGCTGCCGATGGCGCCGTTGATCTGCGCCACTTCCGCCGCCAGCCGGTTGATCTCGGTGGCTGCGGCGCTGATGCCGTTGTTGACCTCGCTGTTGAGGCTGTCCAGGCTGGTATTGAGCTGGCGGAAGCGATTGGCCAGCGTATTGGCGCTGTCCAGCACGTTCTGGCGGTCAGCGGTGGCCGACGCGTTGGACGACAGTCCGCTGACCGAATCGAAGAAGTTCGACCACACCCCGGCCACGTTGGTGGAGGCATCGGAGAACAGCGAATCGACGCGGTCGGCCATGGTGGACAGCTGCTTCAGCCGGGCCAGTTCGCCGCTGCCGTCGAGCAGCCGCGAGATCGCCAGCTGGTCGGCAACGCGCCGTATATCGGCGATTCGGGTGCCGTTGCCAACGGTGCCGTAGCCCATCTGCTGCGGATCGGCGGTGGCGAAGTCCACGCGCTGCCGGCTGTAGCCAACGGTGTTGATGTTGGCCACGTTGTGGCTGGTGGTGGCCAGTGCGCGCTGGAAGGCGAGCAGGGCACTGGTACCGGTAGAAAGCACGCTGGTCATGGGGTTCCTCAGCGACGGGCGGTGCCCAGCGCTGCCTGGGCAGTGCTGGCGAAGGTGCGACCCAACTGCGCGCCGGCATCGCCGATGGCGGCGACCGCGCGTTCGATGGTCGGGCCGCCAGCGATGCTGGCGATCTTGTTGGCGTACGACGGGTCGGTCGCATAGCCGGCCTGCTGCAGCCCGCGCGCGAAGCCGCGCACGTCGGTGCCGGCTTCCAGTGCCTTCTGGTAGCGCGGGTTGCTCTTCAGCAGGCGCACGTAGTCGGCGAAGCTTTCGGCCGGCGAGCTGTAGCTGCGGAAACTGGCGGTTTCGTTGCGGCGTGCGCCATTCACATATTCGTGGGTGCCCACGGTGGCGCGGTCGCCGCTCCAGCCGGTGGCCTTGATGCCGAACAGGTTGTGCGAAGTGCGGCCATCGCCGTGGGTGATCTGGCGCTTGCCCCAGCCGGTTTCCAGCGCGGCCTGCGCGACCAACGCACGGGCATCCACGCCGAGTTCCTTGGCGGCGGTCTGTGCGTGTGCCCAGATGCCCGCCACGAAGCCTTCGGGAGTGTGCGAGCCGAGGCGCGCCACGGCCGAACTGCTGGCCAGCGTATCGATCGCCGACGGGCCGGTGCCGCGGTTGGTTGCTGTTGCCGCCCACTGGTCTTCGGCCGCGACCGGTGCCGGCGCTGCCAGCGTCTGCGCCGCATACGGATCGCTGCTGCCCAGCGCCTGGTGCATGCTGCTGCTGTCGCGCCCGGCGATCAGATCCAAGGCCTGTTCCATCGGCTGCAACAGGCGTGGGGAGGTCCCTGCCGCCATCTGCTGCAGCATGCGCACCGCCTGGTCGGCGTCTTCCAGCGGCATCGCCGGCGCTTCAGCGGCCGGGGCGTTGAGCTGGTAGGCGCGGGTGGCTTCGGTGGCGTTGATGCGCCCATCCAGTGCCGGTCCTTCCGCCGCAGCGCCGGAAAGCTGACGGCTGATCACCGCCGACAGCCCCAGGCCCTTGCCGCGGGTCATCGACTCGGCGATCTTCTGGTCGTACATCTCGCGGAACATGGTGTTTTCGCCAGGGAACAGCGAGTCACCGAAACTGGCATCGCGCATGCTCTTGACCAGCATCTGCGCGAACTGTCCTTCAAGCTGGCGCGCGACCTTGTCGACCTGGGCCGGATCGTTGCGCTGCGAAGGATTGAGCTCGAAGGATGGCTGGATGCGCATGTCAGATCACCTCGAGCTCGGCGCTCAGCGCGCCGGCCTGCTTGAGGGCTTCAAGGATCGCGATCAGGTCGCCAGGTGCGGCGCCCACTGCGTTCACCGCGTGCACGATTTCATCCAGCGAGGTGCCACCGTTGAACTTGAACATGCGGCTGCCATCGTTGGTGGCGGTGATGGTGGACTGCGGGCTCACCACGGTCTGGCCGCCTGCCAGCGCATTGGGCTGGCTTACGTTGGTACCTTCCTGGATGGTCACCGTCAGCGAGCCGTGCGAGATGGCGGCGGCGCCCACGCGGACCTGCTGGCCGATCACCACCGTACCGGTGCGCGAGTTGACCACCACCTTCGCCGATGCCGCGCCCGGGGTCAGCTCCAGGCTTTCGATGCGTGCCAGCAGGCCGATGCGTGCGCCCGGATCCGTCGGCGCGTTGACCGCGACGGTGACCCCGTCGACCGCGCGGGCAGCGCCTTCGCCGAAGGCGTTGTTGAGTGCGGCAACCATGCGCGAGACGGTGGTGAAGTCGTTCTTGTGCAGGTTCAGGGTGATCTCGCCGGCCGCGCCGAACACATCCGGCAGCGCGCGTTCGACAGTGGCGCCGTTGGGGATGCGGCCCACGCTGGGCACGTTGACCGACACCCGCGAGCCATCGCGGCCCTGTGCGCCGAAACCGCCGACGATCAGGTTGCCCTGGGCAATCGCGTAGACCTGGCCGTCGGCACCCTTCAGCGGGGCCATCAGCAGCGAACCACCGCGCAGCGACACCGCATTGCCGATCGAGGAGACGGTAATGTCGATCGGCTGGCCCGGCTTGGCGAACGGCGGCAGCTCGGCGTGGATCGCCACGGCGGCGACGTTCTTCAGCTGCGGATTGACGTTCGCCGGAACATTGACGCCCAGCTCGCCGAGCAGGTTCTTCAGGCTCTGCACGGTGAACGGTGCCTGGCTGGTGCGGTCACCGCTGCCATCCAGGCCGACCACCAGGCCGTAGCCCACCAGCGCATTGCCACGCACGCCGCCGACCTGGGCCAGGTCCTTGATGCGTTCGGCCTGCGCCGGCAACGCGGCACCGGCAACGACCAGGGCTGCGATCAACAGGCGGGCAGAAAAAGTGAGGAGGTTCATGGCAGGCATGCTCAGAACGGCGCCAGGCCGGAGTTGAAGAAGCGGCTCAGCCAGCCCATCGCATTGGACTGCGCCACCGCGCCGCGCCCGCCGTAGACGATGCGGGCATCGGCCACGCGGCTGGAGGGAATGGTGTTGTCCGGTGCGATGTCGGCGGCGCGCACGATGCCCTGCACCTGCACAAGCTCGTCGCCCTGGTTCAGCCGCAGGTTCTTCTGGCCCTGCACCACCAGGTTGCCGTTGGGCAGGCGCTGCATCACCGTGACCGTCACGTTGCCCTGCAGGCGGTTGCTCTGTGCGCTGTTGCCGCGCCCGGTGAAATCCCGCGACCCATTCGCGGTGGCCGACAGGATGTCCTTGCCGCCCAGGGTCACCGGTGCGCCGAAGATGGTCGGGGTGCCGATGGCCAGCTCGGATTCCTTGCTGGTGGCCGTATTCGCGCTCATCTGTGCCTGGGTGTTTTCCAGCAGGGTGATCGTCAGCAGGTCGCCGACATCGCGTGCGCGGCGGTCCGAATACAGCTGCAGCGAGGGACCGGCGGCGTAGATCGCCCCGGCCGTTGCCTGGGCCTGCGGCGGCATCACCGGCTGCACCGGCGCCAGGGCCGGGTAGGGGCGCACGTCGCCGGCGATCACGCAGCCGCCCAGCAGCGCGATGGCGGCGGCAGCGAAGGTCAGGCGGGCGAGGGAAGCGGCTGGCAGCATGATGGCGGTCCGATCAGACGTTGTTGTTGAGGTAGCCGAGCATCGAGTCGGTCGTGGAAATGGCCTTGGCGTTCATTTCGTAGGCGCGCTGGGTTTCGATCATCGAAACCAGCTCTTCCACCACGTTGACGTTGCTGCCTTCCAGTGCGCCCTGGACCACGTTGCCCAGCCCGTTGAGGCCGGGATTGCCGTTCTGCGCCGGGCCGGATGCGGTGGTCTCCAGGTACAGGTTCTCGCCGCGCGACTGCAGGCCGGCGGGGTTGATGAAGTCGGTCAGGGTCAGCGCGCCGATCTCCACGGTGGCCGCGTCGTCGGCCATCTTCACGCTGACCGTGCCGTCGCTGCCGATGGTCAGCGTCTGTGCACCTTCCGGGATCTGGATGCCCGGCTGCACCGGGTAACCGCTGTTGGTGACCAGCTCGCCGTCCTGGTTGACCTTGAACGAGCCGTCGCGGGTGTAGGCCGAGCTGCCGTCGGGCATGGACACTTCGAAGAAACCGCGGCCATTGACCATCACATCCAGTGCGCGCCCGGTCTGCTGCTGGCTGCCCTGTTCGAAGTTCTTGGCGGTGGCCACCACGCGCACGCCGGTGCCCAGCTGCAGGCCGGTCGGCAACTGCGTCTGCGCCGACGTGGCACCGCCAGGCTGGCGCACCTGCTGGTACAGCAGGTCCTCGAAACTGGCACGGTCCTGCTTGAAGCCGGTCGTGTTGGTGTTGGCGAGGTTGTTGGATACCACCGACATGCGCGTCTGCTGCGCGTCCAGTCCGGTCTTGGCGATCCACAGTGCCTGGTTCATGGTCGGGTCCTCTGCGTGGTGTCCGGCCCAGCGGGGCGGGGCAGGTACCTGCGAACGCTCGCAGGTGCTTCACCAGGGGTGCTGCAAGCGGCGTGCCATTGCGGCGCGCCGGTATTCCGTCGTCGGCGTGGACTCAGCCGTTCAGCCGCAGCAGACTATTGGCGCTGCGTGCGTTTTCGTCGCCGTGCTTGATCACCTTGACCTGCATTTCGTACTGCCGCTGCAGCTGGATCATCTGCACCAGCGCACCGGCGGCGTCCACGTTGCTGCCTTCCAGCTGGCCGCTTTCCAGTGCCTTGCCTTGGGTCTGCACAAACGGCTGCTGCGGATCGGTGTTGCGGAACAGGCCATCGAGCCCGCGTTCCAGCCGCGCGTCATCGGCCGCCACCACCTTGATCCGGCCGATCACCGCCATCGTCTGCGGGCCCTCGCCGAGCGGGATGATCGAGATGGTGCCGTCGTTGCCGATCTCCATCGCCTGGTGCGGCGGAATGGCGATCGGGTTTTCGTTTTCATCCAGCACCGCGTGGCCACCGGCGGTGACCAACTGGCCGTTCGGGGTCAGCGACAGCGCCGCACCGCGGGTGTAGGCCTCGCCACCGCCCGGTGCCTGCACGGTCAGCCAGCTGCCCGCCTGCAGGGACAGGTCAAGCGGATTGCCGGTGATGTGCTGGGCACCGACGCGCCGGTTGAAACCGGCATCGACATGGATGGCGTCCACGCGCGAAGCGAAACCCTGCCCGCGGATCGCGAAGGCTTCGGTGTTGGCCAGCGCTTCCTTGAAGCCCGGCGTATCGGTGTTGGCGATGTTGTGCGACACCGTGCCCTGTGCCTGCAGGGAGGCACGGGCGCCGGTCATCGCGACGTAGAGGGCCTTGTCCATCGGGGAAGCTCCGTGCTGCGGTCAGCCGGCCATCATCAACGGATGTTGATGATGGTCTGGGTGACCTGGTCCTGGGTGCTGAGCATCTGCGAATTGGCCTGGAAGTTGCGCTGGGCCACGATCATGTTCACCAGCTGCTCGGTGAGGTCCACGGTGGACGATTCCAGTGCGCCGGCCTGGATCTTGCCCAGGTCCGACGAATCCGGCGCCGAGGTGCGCGGCGAGCCCGAGGCGAAGGTTTCCACCCACATGTTGTCACCGGTCGACTGCAATCCCTGGGCATTGTTGAAGTTGGTCAGTGCGACCTGGCCCAGTGCCTTGTCATCGCCATTGGAATAACGCGCATAGACCACGCCCTGTTCGGACACGCTGATCTCGTTGAGCTTGCCGGCCGCGTAGCCATCCTGCTGGAAATTGCGCAGGGCGAACTTCTCGCCGTACTGGGTCGACCCGGCCACGTCCAGGGTCAGGTTGAGCTGGCCGGCGCCAGTGGCCGGGGTGAAGCCGTCCAGGGTGATCCTGCCGTTGGCCGGGGCAACCAGCGCGCCGCTCTCGTTGAACTGCAGCGTGGTCGGTGCGCCGGCGGCCTGGCCGTCGACGTAGTTGTACACCTGCCACTCGTTGGCAGCCGTGCCCTTGACGAAATACGAGGTCTGGGTGTGGCTGACACCGAGCGAGTCATACACCGTCACCCCGCCGCTGGACTGGCTGTAGCTGTTCGAATCGGTCGGGTCGAACGGGGTCACGGTGGGCTGGCTGCTGTTGGCCGGCAGGGTGAAGGCCAGCTGCACGCTGCCGGTCTGCTTGGGCGGGCTGTCGGTGGTCAGCAGCTGCAGGTCGGTCAGGCGACCGGAATCGAAGGTCGTGCCATCGGCGTTGGGGGTGAACACCTGCAGGCGTGCACCGGCCGGGTTGATCACGAAGCCCTGCGCGTCGGTCTGGAAGTTGCCGGCACGCGAATAGGTGCGCTGGCCGTTCATGCTCATGGTGAAGAAGCCTTCGCCGGACACGGCCAGGTCCAGGCTGCGCCCGGTCTGGCTGTTGTTGCCCTGGCTGAACTGCTGGGCCACGTTGGACACGCGTGCGCCGGAGCCCACCGCATTGCGTGACAGGCCATAGCTGGTGGCCGAGAACAGATCGGCGAACTCGGCGCGCGACTGCTTGAAGCCGGTCGTGTTGACGTTGGCGACGTTGTTGGCGGTGACGCTGAGGTCGGTGTTGGCGGCGTTGATGCCGGACAGCGAGACATTGAAAGCCATGGTGGACTCCTCGATTATTCGGTCTGGGGGCTCAGCTGATGCGGAGCACGTAGTCGATCGGGGCGGCGCCCAATCCCTTGAGATTCAGGTACAGGCCGTCGGAACCGACGGTCACGCTTTCCACCGGCGCCTCCACGTAGGTGCCGAGCTTGGTCTGCGCGCCGGCGGCATCGGTGTGGTTGGCCACCAGCGAATAGTTGCCGGGCGGCAGGCGGTTGCCGCTGCTGTCCTTGCCGTCCCATTCGAAGCTGGTCTCGCCGGCGGCGCTGGCTTCCACGCTGATCTGGGCGACCTTCAAGCCGTTGGCATCGGTGATGTCCACGTTGATCATGCCGGCGCTGGGCGCGGCGACCACGCCGCCGACGCTGCCCTCTTCCTCCAGCACCATCTTTTCCGACGGTACCAGCACGTCGTGGCCGACCAGCGCAGCGCCACGCAGCACCTGGTCGCTGGCCATCGAGGTCTGGAAGCCCTGCACGGTGGTGTTGAGGTCGGTGATGCCCTGCACGGTGGACATCTGCGCCATCTGCGCGACCATCTGGGTGTTGTCCATCGGCTTCAGCGGATCCTGGTGCTGCAGCTGCTCGGTCATCAGGCGCAGGAAGTCGGCCTGCTCCAGCGTGTCTTTTTTCTTGCTGGCGCTGCTGTTGGGCGAGTTCAGGCCGAGGGCGGCATACACATCCTGGCTGGACTGGGTGGTGATGGCAGTACTCATGGAGAGATCCTTGCGGGCGCGCCTCAGCGGCCCATCGTCAGCGTGGCGAGGGCCAGTTCTTTGGCGGTGCTCAGCATTTCCACGCCGGCCTGGTAATTGCGCGAGGTGGAGATCAGGTTGACCATCTGCGCCACCGGGTCGACGTCGGCCTGGTAGATGTAGCCATCGCCGTCGGCCAGTGGATGGCCGGGCTCGTAGCGCTTGATCGGCGCCGCGTTGCTCTGGCTGATTTCCTTGACCTGCACCGTGGTAATGTTGGGATCGCTCCGGCTGGTGACGGCCTGGAAGATCGGTTCCAGCGGTTTGTAGACCGCTTCGGCCGAGCCAGCCACCGAATCGGCGTTGGACAGGTTTGAGGCGATGGTGCTCATGCGCACCGACTGCGCCTGCAGGGCGGAGCCGGCGATGTCGAAGATCGGCAGGTTGCTCATGGTTTATTGCCCCGTGATCGCGGTGAGCATGGAGCGCACCTTGGATTCGACGAAGCTCAGCGAGGCCCGGTATTCCAGCGCGGCACGGCCGTAGGCGGCGCGCTCGGTGTCCGGGTCCACGGTGTTGCCGTCGAGGTTGGGCTGGATGCCTTCACGGGAGATCTGGAACGGGTTCAGGCCGCCGCCGATCGCCAGGTGCTGTTCGTTGGTGGTGGTCAGCAGGCCGTTGCCGGACTGGCCCTGGGCGCTGCGCAGGGCGGCGTCGAAGTCCAGGTCCTGGGCCTTGTAGCCGGGCGTGTCGGCGTTGCCGAGGTTGCTGGCGATCAGCTTCATGCGCTGCTCGCGCAACGGCATGGCTTGGGCATGGACACCCAGGTAGTCGGAAATCAGGTTGGACATGGCGCGCTCCCACGGAACTGTGCCGGGGAGGCTGCAACCTTTGTGCCAAAGCGGCGGCGTTGGGCTGGGGGCGTGGTGGCGGGCAGGCCTGCGCAGGACACGCCGCAAGTACGTCCGTGTAGGCTGCATCGCCGCATCCATGCGGCTCAGCGTCCTGCCCAGGCCTGCCCGCCACCCCGCATTATTTAATCGAACGCGGGAACGCTAGCGCTTGGCCGTGCTCGGCGGTGATGCCAGGGGGGCGTGGGGTCAGGCGGCTTCGGCGACGCGGCGGAGGCGGTCCAGGACGAAGTCGGCCAGTTCGTGCGGGGAATATTTTGCGACGAAGGCGTTGGCCCCCACGCGCTCGACCATCGCGTTGTTGAACACGCCGGACAGGGAGGTGTGCAGCAGCACGAACAGCCCGGACAGGCCCGGGTGGCGGCGGATTTCGGTGGTCAGCGTGTAGCCGTCCATCGCCGGCATTTCAATGTCGGAGATCACCATCGCGTAGCGCTGGGCCGGGTCTTCACCGGCGGCGTGGATCTGCAGCAGGTGGTCCAGCGCCTGCTTGCCGTCGGACAGCAGGGTCGCGCCGACGCCCAACTGGTCCAGCACGCTGCGGATCTGCTGGCGCGCCACGCGCGAGTCGTCCACCACCAGCACCTGCATCGGCGGGGCGTCGGCGGGCAGGGCCATGGCCGGGTCCAGCACCGCTTCGCTGCGGGTCTGGGCGATATCGGCCAGCACGCTTTCCACGTCGATCACCTGGATAAGCTCGCCCTGGAAGCGGGTCACCGCCGTCAGGTAGCTGGATTCGGCCCCCAGTTCCGGCGGTGGATGGATGTCCTGCACGGCGATGTTGACGATGCGCTCCACCCCGCTGACCAGGAAGCCCTGGATGGAGCGGTTGAACTCGGTCACCACCAGATAGCCCGGGCCGTCACCGTTGTTGCCCCGCTCGGGATGGCCGATGGCCACGCCAAGGTCCAGCACCGGCACCGAGCGGCCGCGCACATCGGCCACGCCGGAGAACTGGCTGGGCAGGCCCGGCACCTGGAACAGGGCAGGGCGCCGCAGCACTTCCTGCACTTTGAACACGTTGACGCCAAAAAGCTGGCGTCCGCCCAGGCGGAACAACAGGAGGGCCAGCCGGTTGTGTCCAGCCAGCCGGGTGCGTTGGTCGATGCGGTTGAGCAGGTCATGTGACATGCAGGCTGTATCGGCGCGCCGGCGATGGACTTGAGCGGCGCGGCCGCGTTGCGATTGGCACGGCGCTTGCAGCAGGGCGGGTGATCCCATGACCGGAGGTGGCATGCCATCCTTCAAGACGATGTGCTGGCTGATGCTGGCGATGGCCGCGCCCGCCGGGGCCGCGCCCTCGTGGCAGCCGGTGGACAGCATCCGCACGGCCGCACTGTCCACACTGGGCGCGGGCGAGCAGGGCGAGGCCGTGGTTGCCGATGCGCTGCGCCTGCCGGCCTGCGCGCAGGGCCTGGCCGCGCAGCCCACCGCCAGTACCACCGTGGAAGTGAGCTGCCCCGATGCCGGCGGCTGGCGCCTGTTCGTGCCGGTGAAGGTGCGCCGCGAGCAGACCGTGCTGGTGCTGGCACGTGGTATTGCCGCTGGAGAAACGCTGGCTGCTGCCGATATGACCACCGCCCAGCGTGATGCAGCGCGGATCGCCGGCGCCGTGCTGGCCGACCCCGCCGCTGCCGTCGGCCGGGTGGCACGCCGGACGCTGCAGGCGGGCAGCCTGCTGTCCGCCTCTGACCTGGTCGCACAGCGGCTGGTCCGGCGCGGCGACAGCGTGGCGCTGGTGTCCCGGCGCGGATCGGTGGAAGTCCGGGTGGCCGGCAAGGCGCTGGGCGATGCCGGCGAGAACGAACGCCTGTCGGTGGAGAACCTGACTTCGCGCAAGATAGTGCAGGGCACCGTGGACGCCAGTGGCGACGTTTTAGTGACGCGCTGAAAAAAATCGCAAAACCCCCTAAAGATCACGGTCCGGTGGCCGTTATCGTTACAGTACGGCAACCCTTGGAGCTCCAATGAGCCAAAAAATCGACGGTACCCTGCAGGCGGCGCAGACCCTGCGCGCGGTGGGTCCGGCCAGTCGGCCCGGCATCAGTACCGATGCGCCCGCGCGTCCGGTGCAGGCAGCCGACAGCTTGAAGCTGACCGGTGAAGCCACCAACCTGCAAGCCCTGGAACGCAGCCTTTCGGCCGCCCCGGCGATCGATGCCGAGCGCGTGGCCGCAGTGCGTGAGTCGCTGCAGAACGGCAGCTACCGGATCAATCCAGAAGCGATTGCATCGCGCATGCTTGATCTGGACCAGCAGCTGCAGGGATGAGCACGCCCATGAGCGAGCCCATGCAACGGCTGAGCGAAGCCCTGGATGCCGAGCGCCAGGCCTTGGTCGCGCACGATGTGCATGCGTTGATCCGTGCCACCGGGGCCAAGCTGGATGCCCTGCGCGCATTGGACAAGGCGCTGCCGGTCGGCGAATCCAGCCAGTTGCAGGAACTGGCCGAACGCAACCGCGCCAACGGCGTGCTGCTGTCGCGCCGACGCCGCGAGGTCAACTGGGCGTTGCGCCAGCTGGGCCGCAACGAAGATGCGCCAGCGTATGACAGCAAGGGCCAGTCCCAGCAGATGACCGCCGGGCGTCCGCTCGCCGTCGCCTGATCCGGGCCGGCGGCACGGCGACCCGTGTTGCGGCTCGCCCGCATCTGCAGGCATCGTATAGTGGCACTCATCCCTGCCACGCCGAGCACCCGTGCCTGCCGCCTTCCCGAACCCGACGCCGTCCCTCCCTTCGCCCGCGCTCCTGCAGGCGCTGCTTGCGCCGGTGCGCGAAGGCCTGCTGCTTTTCACCGACGATGATTCAGTGATCCTGGCCAATCCGGCGGTGGAGGCGTTGCTGGCCACCGGTCCGGCCAGTGGTGCCGGTCCGGCGCAGCGGCTGCGCGCCCTGCTGCCGCCCGATGCGATGGCTGTTGCGCGGCGCGAGGGGCAGTGGAGTGGCAGCCTGGTGATGGGCGAAGCGGTCGTCACCGCCCAGCTTTACCACCACCGTGATCAGGGTGCAGGCTATTACCTGGGCCTGTTCCGCCGGGTCGAAGGCCAGGAAGACTACGAACGCGAACTCCAGCAGCGGCATGCGGAGCTGCGTCAGGCCTATCTGCGCCTCAACGGCGCGCAGGAAAAGCTGCTGCAGTCGGAGAAGATGGCTTCGATCGGCCAGCTGGCCGCGGGCGTGGCGCACGAGATCAACAACCCCATCGGTTACGTGCATTCCAACCTGGGCAGCCTGCAGGAATACCTGCGCAGCCTGTTCACGGTGATCGAGGCCTACGAACGCGCTTTGCGTGCGCCGGATCCGAAGACGCTGATCCCGGAAATCGATGACATCCGCGATCGCCTCGACATCGACTTCATCAGCCGGGATCTGCCGCAGTTGATGGCTGAGTCGCGCGAGGGAATCGAGCGGGTGACGCGCATCGTGCGCGACCTGAAGGACTTCTCCTATTCCGGGCGTGACGAGTCGTGGAAGCTGGTCGACCTGCACTCCGGGCTGGAGTCGACCATCAACATCATCTGGAACGAACTCAAGTACAAGGTGGAACTGCACCGTGAGTTCGGTCAGCTGCCGCTGGTGGAGTGCCTGCCTTCGGAGCTCAACCAGGTCTACATGAACCTGCTGCTCAACGCAGGCCATGCGATTGCCGAACGGGGTGTCATCACCGTGCGTACCGGGGTGGAAGGCGAGCACGTGTGGGTGGAGTTCCAGGACAGCGGCGGTGGCATTTCGCCGGAGCTGCGCCAGCGCATCTTCGATCCGTTCTTCACCACCAAGCCGGTGGGCAGCGGCACCGGCCTGGGCCTGTCGATCTCTTACAGCATCATCAACAAGCACAACGGCCGGATCGACCTGGACAGCACGCCGGGGGTGGGGTCCACGTTCCGCATCGTGCTGCCGATCAAACAGCCACGGTAGGTGGTGTGTTGCCGGGCTGCGCCCGGCACCTGCTCTTCAAGCAACGTCAACAGCAACAGCTGCAGGGCTGTTTGTGGGCGGGGGGGGGGGGGGGGGGGGGGGGGGGGGGGGGGGGGG
>NZ_JACSQS010000001.1:514504-553982 GCF_014836545.1 Stenotrophomonas lacuserhaii | reverse complement strand
CGCCCCCCCCCCCCCCCCCCCCCCCCCCCCCCCGGCCCAAGCTCAGTTTCAAGCTTGAAAGCCACCCGCGAGGGGGTCTACCCGTTCGACCATCCCTCAGCGCGACACCGACCGATCATCCACCGACTCGATCGGCTCCGCCGCAACGGACCCGCCATTGCTGCGCCGCTGCTCTTCGTATGTGCGGAACGCCTGGTGGATGTGCTTGCGCAGCTCGTCGTCATTCCACGGCTTGGTCAGGAAGCGGTAGATCGCTCCGCGGTTGATCGCATCGGTGACCGTGTTGAGGTCGGTATAGCCGGACAGCACCAGCCGGATCGTGTCCGGGTAGAGCATCTTCACCCGGCCCAGGAACTCGGTACCGCTCATGTCGCTCATGCGCTGGTCGGACAGGATCACCTGCACATCGTTGATTGCCAGCAGGTCGAACGCATCGCGCACGTTGCCCGCCGCAAGGATCCGGTAGCCGTCGCGGCGGAACAGGCGCACCAGCGAGCGCAGCACGTTCTCTTCGTCGTCCAGCAGCAGCAGGGTGCGGTCCGGGCGCGTTTCAGCGAACGCCTCCGGACGCAGGTAGCGGCGCCGCAGGGTCATGCCGGCCGCATCGGCGGACATCGGTTCGCCGAACAGGTAACCCTGGAACACGTCGCAGTCATTGCGGCGCAGGAAGCCGAGCTGGGCCTGCGATTCCACGCCGTTGGCGATCACGGTCATGCCCAGCTGGTGGCCCATGGCGATGATGGCGCGGGCGATGGCCGCCTCACGATTGCCGGCCGGGGCGCTCTTGATGAAGCTGCGGTCGATCTTCAGCTTGTCCACGGGGTAGCGCACCAGCGCACTCAGGCTGGAGTCGCCGGTACCGAAATTGTCCAGGCTCAGGCTGATCCCTTCGTTGCGCAGGTTGACCAGGGTTTCGTGGACGAAATTGACATTGTTGGTCAATGCGCTTTCGTTGATTTCCAGGGTCAGCATCGGCGCCGGAACGCCGGCGGCCTGGATCAGGCCCATCACCTCGGTGAAGAAGTTCGGGCGCAGCAGCTGCAGGGTGGAGACGTTGACTGCGATGGTGAAGTCATCGAAGCCCTGGTCACGCCACAGCCGCGCCTGTTTCAAGGCGCCTTCCAGCACCCACGTGCCGATCTGCACGATGATGCCCAGCCGTTCTGCCGTGCGCATGAAGCGTTCAGGCACCAGCATGCCCAGGGTCGGCGACTGCCAGCGCAGCAGCGCCTCCATGCCGACCACGTGGCCATCGCGCGAACTCACCAGCGGCTGGTAGCGCAGCTTGAGCTCGCCATTGGGAATGGCGTCGATGATCTGCCGGGCGATGATGCTCTCGCTGTGCGCGCTGGGCACGGTATCCACCGCGTGGATGCGCACCGCGTTGCCGCCTTCGCGCGCCGCCTGGTAGAGCGCGTCCTCGGCGTGGTCGAGCAGGCGCGAGGCGGTGCTGGCGTGTTCCGGGCACAGACTGACCCCCAGCTTGCCGGTCATGAAAAGGGTGTAGGGCAGTACCGAAAGCGGCAGCTCCAGCTGCTGCCGCAGCTCTTCGGCGAAGTCCTCCGGCAGGGCGACTTCGCCGGTACGCGGCACGGCCACCAGGAACTCATCGCTGCCATGGCGCCACAGCGTGCCACGGCCGCGCAGCCAGGACTTCAGGCGCTGGGCCACCAGCACCAATGCCTGGTCGCCCACTTCGGCGCTCATGTTCTCGTTGACCGATGCGAAGTGGTCGATGTCTACGTGCATCACCATCATCGGAGTACCGCCCGCGGCCGCTTCGGCGACCATCGCCTGCAGCTCGGGGTTGCCGGCGCCCAGTCGGTCCGGGGCGTCCTCGATACTGACCGGAGGCAGGGAGGTATTCCACATCAAAGGCGTGATTCCAGCGGTTCGTCCGGCATCATGCCGACACGGTAGGGGAGATGCAGTTCGATCAGGGTACCTTCCCCCGGAGCCGATTCGATGCGCAGCTGTCCGCCCACGCTCTGCGCACGTTCGCGCATCACGATCAGGCCCAGTCCGCGCGGTCCATGCGGATCGAAGCCTTCGCCATCGTCGCGCACCTGCAGGTGCAGGTGGTCCTGGTCGATGTCGCGCAGGTGCAGCAGCACCTGGCTGGCCTTGGCGTGGCGCAGGGCATTGGTCAGGCTTTCCTGTGCGATCCGGAAGCAGGCCTGTTCGATGGCGTTGTCCGGGCGCTGGGGCAGGGTGTCGATGCGTGACAGCAGTTCGGCCTGAGAAGAGCGGAACAGCACGCCGGCCTGCCAGCGCAGCGCGGCCTCCAGGCCCAGCGCATCCAGCTGGGGTGGCCGCAGCAGGGTGGACAGATCGCGCAGCTTGGCCACGGTGCCATCGGCCAGGCTGACGATCTGCTGCAGGTCTTCGCGGCGGCGGGCGCTGTCTTCTTCATCCAGCGCTGCCCAGGCCGAAAGCTTGATCGCGGTGATCGCCTGGCCGATGTCATCGTGCAGGTCGCGCGAAATGGCGCGGCGTTCGTCTTCCTGCAGGGAGAACAGCCGGCCAGCCATCGCCTGCAGTTCGCGGTTGCTGTTCTCCAGTGCCGCGCGCGTGCGCTCGGCATCACTGAGGTCGCGCACGATCAGCAGGCGGCAGTCGCGCCCGCCGTAGCGCACTTCGCCCACCGCCAGCCCGGCCTGGAAACGGCTGCCATCGGCGCGCTGCATGCCGATGATCGCGATCTGGCCGGCGCTGGCCTCCGGCACCGGGTTGCGCAGCAGGGCGCGCACCGCCGGCAGGCCTGCTTCACCCACCAGCGCCCGCAGCGGCTCGCCCAGCAGGGTGTGGCCTTCATAGCCGAACAGCCGCACGGCGAACGCATTGGCGTACAGCACGTGTTCTTCGGACAGGATCACTACGCCATCGGGCAGCACCCGCACCAGTTCGCGGAACTGTTCCTCGCGCTCGCGCAGCAACCGGCGCGACTGTTCGCGTTCGGTGACGTCCTGCAGCGTGCCCATCACCCGGGGGCGGCCCAGCTCGTCCACGCCACTTTCGGCACGCAGATGGGTCATCAACGGTCGTCCATCCATGCCCAGCAGGGGCAGCAGCACGTCCACGTGGACCGGCTCGCCGCTGCTCATCCCGGCCAGCAGCTGCTCGGTCATCGCCGTGGTCGCTGCATCGGCCGGCACCAGCAGTTCATCGAAGCGGTGCCAGGTGCGTGCCTGCGGCGGACGCCGGCCCAGCAACTGGTAAACCTGCCGCGAGAAGCTGGCCAGGCCAGTGGCGGGGTCGAGCTGCCAGGCGCCGATGCGGGCCAGTTCATGGGCCTCTTCCAGCCGTTCCAGCGCCTGATCGCGGCGCGCCAGTGCCTCGTCTTCGGCCGTGCGGTCAATCACGATAAGCAGCCGCGCGGGGCGTCCGTCGACGTCGATCGCATTGCTGCGCAGTTCCATCTGGCGCAGGCGTCCATCGCGCAACTGCAGCGGCGCGCGCAGCAGGCAGGTCTGCTCCGGGTGCTCGCGCAGCTGTTCCAGCGTGGCCTCCAGCGCGCCCTGTTTGCCCGTTGGCCAGAGCAGGCTGACCGACTCCTGCAGCAGTTCTTCCCGGCTCCAGCCGAACAGCGCGCAGGCGGCGGGGTTGGCGTCGAGGATCCGCACCGATTGCAGGTCGTAGATGAGGATCGGGCCGGGGTTGCCGACGAAGGCCTGGCGATGGCGCAGCTCGGAAGCAGCCAGGCGGGCATTGGCCTGCAGCACGTGGGCACCGAGCGGGCGCAGCAGCAGGTACAGCATCGCGGCACTGGTGAAGACGAAGAAGACGCCCTTGACGGTCTGGAGCCAGGCCGCGATGCGGGCATCGCCGATCATCGCGCCCACGGCTACGTCGCTGCTGACGATCCAGGCAACGGCCAGCAGCAGATAGACCAGCACCACGCGCCGCCGTTCCCGCCGCAGGGTGTTGGCCAGCTGGGTCGGGCAGACCGTCATCGGGTTTTGCCAACAAGGTGCAGGGGCATGGCGGGATGGGGCCGGGTCGCGGAAGGAGGGCAGCAACGAATCGCATCTTAACTCGCCGCGATGACGCCCATGCAGCCAGCCGGTACTCAATTATCCCGCCCGCTGGCCGCTAACGATTTCGTTCCCGGCTGTCGGGGGCGTCATTGGAGCAAGTTGCGTGGACCAAGGGATCATTGCCAGCCTGTTGCAGCACCCGCTCGCCTCCGCGCTGGTGATCCTTGACCGCAATGGTGCGCCACTGGCCGCCAATCCCGCCGCGCGCGAGCACGGCCTGCCTGCGGCAGCTGCTGCCTACCAGTCCATGCTGGAAGACATCCGCCTGCTGGCCGCCGACGGGGGCATCGTGCCGTGCAGCCTGCCCGGCGGCCCGCGCGGTCGCCACGACGGCTGGATGCGCGCCGTGCATGACCAGAGCGGCCACCTGCTGGCCTTCACCCTGAGCATTCCAGATCCCGAGCGCAGCCCGGCCGGCGAGCGCTGGGAGCTTGCGCTGGAAAGTGCCGGGCACCGATTGTGGGACTGGGACCTGGCCAGCGACCGCGTGCTGCGATCACCGCCGGTCGAGGGCAGGATCGAGGTCCAGGAACGCGCGGGCGCGCTGCTGGAGAAGATACACCCCGACGACCGCGCCGGCGTCCATGCGCAGGTCCAGCGCCACCTGCGTGGCGAGGTCGACCAGTACAGTGCCCAATTCCGCTACCGCCAGCCGGACCAGAGCTGGCGCTGGGTACTGGATCGCGGACGGGTAGTGGCGCGGACCGCCGACGGCCAGCCGTTGCGCATGGTCGGCACCCATACCGATATCGAGCACCAGAAGCAGCTGGAAGCCCACCTGCACGACCAGCAGCTTCACCTGCGCCAGGCGCAGCAGATCGCCAGCATGGGCAGCTGGTCTTGGGAGCCCGGCTGCCGTCGTTTCTGGTGGTCGGCGGAGCTGCATGCGCTGCTGGGCACGGAAGACGGTCCTTCCTTCAGCCCGCGCGCCTGGCTGCGGCGGCTGCAGCCGCGTTCGCGCGGCGCGCTGCGCATGGCATGGCGCCGGCTGTGGCGTGACGGGGGGCCGGAAAACCTGGACCTGGAGCTGCGCAGGCCGGGCCAGCAAGCGGCCTTGCAGCTGCGCTTGTGGATGCAGCCCCTGCAGGCCGCCGATGGGCGGATCCAGCGCCTGCTCGGCCAGGTACAGAACATCAGCGAACAGCACCAGACCGATGCATTGATCCGCTGGCGCACCGAGTTGTTGAACCGTGTTTCCGCATTGGGACGCATCGGCGGCTGCGAGATCGAAGTGGACACCCGGCTGATGCAGTGGACCGAGGAGTGCTATCGCATCCATGGCCTGCGCAAGGAATCGATCAGCCTGGACCAAGCGCTGGCGCTGTACACCGATGACTCGCGCACCGCCTTCGAATCCGCGCTTGAGCGCATCGCCGCCGGCGGCCTGCCCGAACAACTGGACCTGTGCTTTTACCGGCAATCCGGCATGCGCGTATGGGTGCAGGTGTTGATCGAACTGGACCGCCGTGACGGCCTGCCGCCGCGGTTCGTGGTGCTGTTCCGTGACATCACCCGCGAACGCGAGGCCAATGAACGGATTGAACTGCTGGCCCACTACGACCTGCTGACCGGGCTGCCCAACCGCATGCTGCTGCGCGAGCAGACCACCGATGCGATCAAAGAGGCGCGTGATCGCGGTACACCGCTGGCGATGCTGTTCATCGACCTGGACGGCTTCAAGACCATCAACGACAGCTTCGGGCATGCCACCGGCGATACCCTGCTCAAGGCAGCGGCAAGCCGACTGCACCAGAACCTGCGCAACAGCGACCTGTTCGGGCGTTTCAACGGGGATGAGTTCATCGTCGTGCTGCGTGACCTGGCCGAGGCCGAAGATGCCGGCCACGTGGCGCGCAAGCTGATCGCCTCGTTGGCCGAGCCGCTGCATCGTGGGCAGGACCTGCTGAAGGTCGGCGCCAGCGTCGGCATCGCGATGCTGGAAGACGGCCGCGAAGATTTCGATTCCCTGCTGCGTGCCGCCGATGCGGCGATGCACGCAGCGAAAGAGGCAGGCCGCAATACCTACCAGTACTACAGCCAGGATGCGCTCAGCCGGATCCAGCGCAGGCTGGATATCGAACACGCCCTGCACGGGGCCATCGAGCGTGAAGAATTCAGCCTGGTCTACCAGCCGCTGATGCATGCCGAACCCGGTCAACCGCCCGCTATCGAAGCCCTGCTGCGCTGGCACCGGCCCGGCCTGGGCTACTGCAGCCCGGCCGAGTTCATCCCGATAGCGGAGAAGTGCGGCGAGATCGTGCGCATCGGCGACTGGGTACTCAACGAAGCGTGTCGGCAGGCCTCGGCCTGGGACCGTGCGGGCCTGCTGTTCGACCGGATCGCGGTGAACGTCTCGGCGGTGCAGCTGCGCGAGCGCGGATTCGCCGAGCGGGTGATCGCGGTCTGCCACGCGCATGGCCTGTCGCCGACCCGGATGGAGCTGGAGCTCACCGAGTCGGCGCTGATCCGTGACACCGAAGTGTTGCGGCACTGTTTCGACGTATTCGAACGGCACAACGTGCCGCTGGCGGTGGACGACTTCGGCACCGGATTCTCCAACCTGCACTACCTCAACCGGTTCCCGGTCGGTCGGCTGAAGATCGACCGCAGCTTCGTACAGGGCATGCTGGAAGATACCGGTACCGCCGAAGTCACCCAGGCGATCGTCCACCTGGGCCACGCGCTGGGTATGAAGGTCGTGGCCGAAGGGGTGGAAACGGAGCAGGAAGAAGACCTCCTGCGCCGCCAGGGCTGTGACGAGATCCAGGGCTACCTGTATTCGCGGCCGCTGGTGCCGCGCGAGCTGGCGCACTGGCTGCGCGATGCAGCCACCGGGGCGTCTATGCGGGACACCGCTGCGGTGCTGGCGGGCTGAACACCGTGGGCGTCGCGCATGCGGCGCCCGGTACCGGGGCTGACGATCGTCACCCGCATGATCCTCCTGATCCCGCGTGGCGGCCTGCAGAGCGCGTCAGCGCACCGTTGCCGCCGATGCGTGGCCCGCGCCTGCAGGCGCCAGATCCCTTGCATCCAGCCCCAGGTCCCAGCACAGGCTGGCCTGCTCAAGGCTGTGTCGCATCACCGCCTGCCTGCCCGCCATCAGCTCCAGTTGCGCCAGCTCTGCCTGCGCCAGGGCCTCAAGCCGCTGTAGTTGCTGGCGCGGGGTCTGCGCTTGCTGCGCGGTGCCCTCGGCCCGTGCGTGCTCGGTCGGCGCCGGGCACGACAAAGCCCCGGCAGTGCCGGGGCTCTGGGGTTCAGCTGGGGCGTCAAGCACCACGCGGGATCAGAACAGTTCCACCGTTCCGGCACCCATGCTCTGCTGGGTGACCGGCTTGTGCGGCGGCCGTTCCCATTCGCTGCGCAGGTCACGCAGGCGGTTGCCGGTGCGGGCCAGGGCGGTGACCATTTCTTCGTCGGCCGCGCCGCCATGGCGATGCAGCAGTTCCTGCAGTGCCAAGGCTTCGCGGTTGATCGAGGTCAGGCGGTCCAGGTGGACATGCACGCCGCCCAGCGCCTGGGTGGCGATGTCTTCGAACTGCAGGGCACGCACCGCTTCGGCCACGCTGCCGTCGATGGCGCGGGCGCACTCGGACACTTCGCGCATGCCATCGCCCAGCGAGGCATTGATCTGCGCCACGTTGTCGACCATCGAAGCGGCTTCCATGCGGGCTTCGCGGGAACGGTCCATGTCACGCGAGGCCATGTGGGTGACCGTTTCGCGGACCTTGGCGATGGCGTCCTTGGAGCTGTGGGCCAGCTTGCGGATCTGCTCGTTGAACGTGGTTGAGCGCTCGGACAGGTTGCGCACCTCGTCGGCTACCACGGCGAAGCCGCGGCCGGCTTCGCCGGCACGGGCCGCTTCGATGGCCGCGTTCAGTGCCAGCAGGTTGGTCTGGTCGGCGATCGACTTGACGTCTTCCAGCAGCGCGAAGATGCCATCCAGGTGCTGCGCCATCTGGTCGATGTGCTGCACGGTGTTGCTGCTCTGGCCGCTGACCTGCTCCAGCGCTTCCACCAGTTGTTCCATCTGGTGGCTGGCGTGCTGGGCGAAGCGCGCCACGTCCAGTCCGGCCGAACCGTCTTCACCGGTACGGTCGACGATGCGGGCCAATGCCTGGCTCTGCTGGCGCGACTTGCGGTTCATCGCTTCGAAGCTGCCGCCCAGGCCGGACACGGCTTGGCGGATCAGGTCGCGGGCGCGCTCGACTTCGCTGCGCGAGCCGTCGATTTCATTGCCGACGAAGTTGCGCAGTTCGGTCAGCAGCTGGTCCTGCTCGCGCAGGATGCGGGCCTGTTCCGGCGAACGCCCGACCGGAGCACGGGTGCTCCACCAGGCGTGGCCGAGCCAGCTCAGCGTCATCGTGGTAAGGATCGCCCAGCGCAGGGCCGCAGGCCACTCCAGAGCAAAGGCGAGGGGCAGAAGCAGGGTCAGCACCAACGGTGCGGCCAGACGGATGATGGTGCGAGAGTACATGGACGTTCCCGGGAGAGTCACAAATGCAGTATCGGCCGTACCTGGTTTCTCTTTAACGCCGATGTTGCATCCACCGCGACCGCCCCGGTAGTGACGGCCGCTGGCCGTCAGTCTTGGGCCGCTGGCGGGTGACGACTGCCGTCAGTGCGTGACGACCGTTGGTCGTCACGCTGTTGCCTTCGCCGCTGCGCTCGCCGAGCATGGCTCGGCGCTACCGTGCGGCTCAGCGCAGCGCGCGGTCCACCGCTTCCACCATCGCCTTGCGTGCCAGCAGGAAATCCCAGTAGCTGCCACCCAGTTGGCGCCACAGCACCGCCGAGCGCACCGCCGCCAGCAGCAGCGCGCGGATTTCGGCCACCACCCCGGCCTGGCCCAGGTAATGCGGGTTGCCCTGCACCATGACCCGCGGCTTGAGGTGGCTGATGGTGTCGGCATAGACGCCGCCCAGCGTGGCCAGCACGTCCGGGTGCCCGCTGTCGCCCAGCTCACGGCCCTGGCGGCTGGCGCGCTCGATGCCGGCGGTGACCTTGGCGATGGTGTCCGGCTCGCGCACGAAGCGGCGCTCCAGCTGCAGCACCGCCAGTGCCAGCTTGGGCAGGATCGGGTCCTGGCCCTGGTTGCGGAAGTAGTTGTGCAGCAGGCGCAGGCCCGGCTTCAGCGATTCACGGTCGCCATACACCTCCTGCGGTGATGCGGCGTCGATGCGGAACACGCTGTCCATGGCGGTGCGCACCGCACCCGCTTCGGAGTGGCCGGTATCGGCGATGCGGCGGACCTGTTGCAGGGCCTGGGCTATGCCGGCCAGGGCCAGTACGCGGTCGTCGACAGTGAAACTCATGCAGCAGGTACCTCGAAAGGAGAAGGAGTAGGGCGCAGCCGCTGTTCAAGCGGTGCGTCGGTGGCGGCGATCACCGCACCACCGAGGCAGACATCGCCCTGGTACAGCACCAGCGACTGGCCGGGGGTGACCGCCCGCTGGGGAGTGGGGAAGCGGACATGCAGGCTGCCATCATCGCGCACCTGGACCGTACAGGCCTCATCGGGCTGGCGGTAGCGGGTCTGCGCGGTGCACTCGAAGCGGGTGGCGGGCGGGGCGCCGACGATCCAGTGCGCGCTTTCACTGACCAGCTCGGTGGACATCAACCAGCGGCTTTCGCGGTCCTGGTCCACGTACAGCGTGTTGGAGGCCACGTCCTTGCCCACCACGTACCACGGCGCCGCCGGGCGGCCGCGGACGCCGCCGATGTTCAGTCCTTCGCGCTGGCCCAGGGTGAAATAGAACACCCCGGGGTGCTCGGCGATTTCCGCCCCGTCCGGATCCACGATGCGGCCCTGGCGTGCGGGCAGGTACTGGCCGAGGAACTCGCGGAAATCACGTTCGCCGATGAAGCAGATGCCGGTGGAGTCCTTCTTGGCATGCGTCGGCAGGTTGGCGTCACGTGCCATCCGGCGCAGGTCGCTCTTGTTCAGGTCGCCGATCGGGAACAAGGTAGCCGACAGCTGTGCCTGGCCCAGCTGGTGCAGGAAATAGCTCTGGTCCTTGCTGCGGTCGGCGCCGCGCAGCAGCAGCCACTGGTTGCCGTCGCGGGCGATCCGCGCGTAATGGCCGGTGGCGATGCGCTCGGCGCCCAGCTCGCGGGCGGCATCCAGGAAGTGCTTGAACTTCACTTCGCGGTTGCACAGCACGTCCGGGTTGGGGGTGCGCCCGGCCGCATACTCGGCCAGGAAGTGTTCGAACACGCCTTTCCAGTACTCGCTGGAAAAGTCGCGGAAGTGGAACGGGATGCCGAGCAGTCCGCACACCGCCACCGCATCGCGGCGATCATCCTCGGCGCGGCATTCGCCGCTGCCGTCATCGGCCCAGTTCTGCATGAACAGCCCGGCCACCGGCTCGCCCTGCTGCACCAGCCGCCAGGCGGCAACCGAAGAGTCCACTCCGCCGGACACGCCGACCATGATCCGTGGCGCGCTCATGGAGCAACCTGCTTGACCAGGGAGAGGGGATGGCGCTGGCCGGCGAGGAAGTCGGCCACCACCTGCCAGACCAGTGGGCTGCGCAGCCGCTGGCGCGCGGCCAGCAGCTCGCCGGGCTGCAGCCACAGTGCGCGTTCGATGCCGGTATCCAGCGGGCGCAGCGGATCGTGCCGGAGCGGGCGCGCGGCATAGCTGAAGCGCAGGAACGGCGTGCCATCCGGCGCAGTCCACTGGTAGGTGCCGATGAACGCGGTCAGCTCGACCTCCCAGCCGGTTTCTTCGCGCGTCTCGCGCAGCGCGGCCTCGGCCAGCGACTCACCCGGCTCCAGATGGCCGGCGGGCTGGTTGAGCACCAGCTCGCCATCGATGCGTTCTTCGACCAGCAACAGCCTGCCCTCGTCGACCACAACGGTGGCAACGGTGACGCGGGGTGCCCAGCGCGGCGCAGCGGCATTCACTTCAGTATTCGTCCTGCTTGGTCAGTTCCAGTTCCATCGCATCGGCGGTCCGGCTGGCGGCCTCGATGGCGTCGTCCAACGCTTCCGAAGAGGCATCGGCATCCACTTTCACCACGAACATGGCGACCTTGTCCTGCTTCACCCAGCCGCCCATTTTTGCATCCTGCGCATCTTCAAGCAGGCGGTTGGCCACCGCCACCGGGAACTGGTCGGCGCTGGCCTGGTAGCCGGGCGACCAGATCTCGCGCACATGCTGGCTGCCGAATTCTTCCACCACCGAGCGCACATAGACCAGCTGGGTGCGCTCGCCCTCCATGTCGAACACCATGCGATAGTCGCCGTCCTCGTCGATCTCGTAGGGATAGCCCAGCTTGTCGAGATGGCGTCCGATGGCCTTGTCCGGCTCGGCGGCGAAGGAGGGGGCCGCCGTCGTGGCGACAGCCAGCAGCAGGGCGAAGCGAAGCGTCCTTTCCATGAGAATCCTGTGAAGGTAGTACGGGGAGTCGCGCAGATTGTGAAGGCGCGTTGGCTTGCCGTCCAATCCGGCCGAGCCAGCCACTATAATAAGCGGATGCCTCGCGACACTTCCCACGAATCCCATTCCGACCACGGCGTGCTGCTTGAGCCGGCACGCCCGGAGGTCGCCCCCCCGCCGTTCTACCAGGTCATGCTGTTGAACGATGACTACACCCCGATGGATTTCGTGGTCGATGTACTGCAGCAGTTCTTCAGCCTGGACCTGGACCGGGCGACGCAGGTGATGCTCCATGTGCACACCCGCGGCCGCGGCGTCTGCGGTGTGTTCACCCGCGAGGTGGCCGAAACCAAAGTGGCGCAGGTCAATGAATATGCCCGGATGAACCAGCATCCGTTGCTCTGCACGATGGAAAAGGCCTGATCAGACGGGCATGACCGCAGCGTGGTAGTCCGGTGCGTTCCATGTACGGCACGATCGGCTTGCTGACGACGACGCAGCTGGCGGCAGCAATGCGCCTCCCCTCCCTTGGTTTGCAGCGCGGCTGGCCGTGGATCGCCTCATCGCGGGTGGTTCAGGGCCGGCTGGCCGTACCCGGAGGGGGACCGGTTTAGGTTATGGTGGAATCACCTTCGCCAGACGTGCGACGGGATGCTAACGCCGTATGAACGGGCAGTTCCGCTAGGGTGATGGAAAACGTGTGGTCAGGCCGCATATTGTCTTCAACTGCCGCCGGAGTAGAGCATGTTCAGCAAAGACCTCGAACACACCATTGGCCAGTGCTACAAGCGGGCACGGGAAGCGCGGCATGAATTCATGACCGTCGAACACCTGTTGCTGGCGCTGCTGGACAATCCCTCGGCCCAGGCCGTCCTGAAGGCCTGCGGGGCCGAACCGGAGCGCCTGCGCCAGGAGCTGGAGCGGGCCATCGAGGCGTCCGTCTCGCGGCTTGCCGAAGATGATGGGCGCGACACCCAGCCGACCTTGGGCTTCCAGCGCGTGCTGCAGCGCGCGGTCTACCACGTGCAGTCCTCGGGCAAGAAGGAGGTCACCGGCGCCAACGTGCTGGTGGCGATCTTCGGCGAGAAGGATTCCCACGCCGTCTACTACCTCAACCAGCAGGACGTCACCCGGCTGGATGTAGTCAATTACCTCTCCCATGGCATTGCCAAGCTCGGTGAGGAAGGCGAGCCGTCCTCGCCGGCCGATCCCGAAGGCCGTGCCGAAGGTGGGGAAGGCGAGGGCAAGGGCGATGCGCTGGCCGAGTTCGCCAGCAACCTCAACGAGCAGGCCCGCAACGGCCGGATCGATCCGCTGGTGGGCCGTGCCGACGAGATCGAGCGCACCATCCAGGTGCTGTGCCGCCGTCGCAAGAACAATCCGCTGTATGTCGGCGAAGCCGGTGTGGGCAAGACCGCCATCGCCGAGGGCCTGGCGCGCCGCATCGTCGAAGGATCCGTGCCGGAGGTGCTCGCCGATGCGGTCATCTACTCGCTGGACCTGGGCGCGCTGGTGGCCGGCACCAAGTATCGCGGCGACTTCGAAAAACGCCTCAAGGGCGTGCTGACCTCGCTGAAGAAGGTGCCCAACGCGGTGCTGTTCATCGATGAGATCCACACCATCATCGGTGCCGGATCGGCGTCCGGTGGCACCATGGATGCCTCCAACCTGATCAAGCCGGCGCTGGCCTCCGGTGATCTGCGCTGCATCGGGTCGACCACGTTCCAGGAATACCGCGGCATCTTCGAAAAGGACCGCGCGCTGGCGCGGCGCTTCCAGAAGATCGACATCGTCGAGCCCACCGTGGGCGAAACCTACGAGATCCTGCAGGGACTCAAGCCGAAGTACGAAGCGCACCACGGCGTCACCTATGCCGACGATGCGCTGCAGGCGGCGGTGGACCTGTCGGTCAAGCACATCGGCGACCGGCTGCTGCCGGACAAGGCAATCGACGTCATCGACGAGGCTGGTGCGCGCCAGCGGCTGATGCCGGAAGGACAGCGCAAGGAACTGATCGATATCGAGGAGATCGAGGCGATCGTGGCCAAGATGGCACGCATCCCGGCCAAGCAGGTCAGTGCCACCGACAAGGACGTGCTCAAGCACCTGGAGCGCAACCTGAAGATGGTGATCTTCGGCCAGGATCCGGCCATCGAAACGCTGTCTTCGGCGATCAAGCTCGCCCGCTCCGGGCTGGCCAACCCGGAAAAGCCGATCGGCAACTTCCTGTTCGCCGGCCCCACCGGTGTCGGCAAGACCGAAGTCACCAAGCAGCTGGCCCTGCAGTTGGGGATCGAGCTGGTCCGCTTCGACATGTCCGAGTACATGGAAGGGCATTCGATCAGTCGCCTGATCGGTGCGCCTCCGGGCTACGTGGGCTTCGACCAGGGCGGCCTGTTGACCGAAAAGATCGTCAAGACGCCGCACTGCGTGTTGTTGCTGGATGAAATCGAGAAAGCGCACCCGGATATCTTCAACATCCTGCTGCAGGTCATGGACCGTGGCGTGTTGACCGATACCAACGGCCGTGAAGCGAACTTCAAGAACGTGGTGCTGGTGATGACCACCAATGCCGGTGCGGCGCAGGCGTCACGGCGTTCGATCGGCTTCACCAAGCAGGATCACGCCACCGACGCGATGGAGACCATCCGTCGCAGCTTCACCCCGGAGTTCCGCAACCGGCTGGATGCGGTGGTGCAGTTCCAGGCGCTGGGCTTCGAGCACATCCTGCGCGTGGTGGACAAGTTCCTGATCGAACTGGAAATGCTGCTGCAGGAAAAGCACGTCAGCCTCTCGGCCACGCCGACCGCGCGCGACTGGCTGGCCCAGCACGGCTTCGATCCGCTGATGGGTGCACGCCCAATGGCCCGTGTCATCCAGGACAAGGTCAAGCGCCCGTTGGCCGACGAACTGCTGTTCGGCAAGCTGGTCAACGGCGGCAGGGCCAGCATCGACGTGCGCGACAATGAGCTGTTCGTGGAAACCTTCGCTGAACCGGAGCGTCTGTTGCCGGCTACGGTGGAATAAGCCGCTCCGTGCTGCAGCGCCGGGTCCTGCCCGGCGCGACGGGGTCAGAGTCCTTTCGAGCAACGAAAGGACTCTGACCCCTCCTGGCCTTGCCGGATCGACTCTCCAGCCACGCCAAAAGGCCAGCTCGATGGCTGGCCTTTCTCGTCGACGCGGATGCGTCGGACCGCTTACTTCATGCGGTAGGTGATACGGCCCTTGGTCAGGTCGTACGGGGTCATTTCAACCTTGACCCGGTCACCGGTCAGAATGCGGATGTAGTTCTTGCGCATGCGGCCGGAGATATGGGCAATGATTTCATGACCATTTTCCAGGCGGACGCGGAACGTCGTGTTCGGCAGCGTCTCGCTGACGGTGCCTTCGAACTCGATGGAGTCGTCTTTCGACATGTAATCCTGTGCGGTTCAGAGAGCGGCCACGGGGGCCTAAGCCGCTGCATTTTACGCACATGTACCCGATTTTGCAAAGATTGCGTTAACCGTCGTCCCTTTTCGGGATACGCCCGCTTCCGGGATCGGCCCACCATTCTCTCCTGACCAGTCAGAATGTGCCGGGTTGAGCTATTTCGAGTGCTACATCTCGTTGCTATCGTGCCTCTCATCACACGATTCACCCCCCAACGCGTCCAGGTGGTCGAAGTCGCGGCCGCCCGGCGCAACGCATCTGTAGGGAGAGCGAGCAATGAGCCATCCTCAGCACGCAGCCGAGGCCGTTGTCCAGGCCATTGCCCGGACGCTGGCCTTTCACCAGCGGTGCGACCAGGCAGGCCCCCACGCCAACGCGTTGTCGGATCCGGTCATGGCGCGGGTACGCGGCTTCGTCCTGGCGGGGGAGCCGGTGCACATGGTCCTCCCCGCGTTTCCCGCCAAATCGCCCTCCCTTCGCAAGGTCCTGGGCCCGCTGCCGGACCTGGCCGAAGCGCTGTCGCTGGATGCACTGGAACGGCTGTGCGCCCGTATTGCCGCGATCCACCCTGCCGGCGCCCGGCTGACGATCTGCTCGGATGGCCACGTATTCGGACCTACCATCGGCGTTTCCGATCCGGTCATCGATCATTACCAGGCGGCCATCCGCGCGATGATCGCCCGTCGCAGCCTGGCCCACCTGGACACATTCTGCCTGTGTGACTGCACCTCACTGCTTGTCGGCAGTGCAGGCCACGACGATCGCCGTGCTGCATTGCTGGCGCAGCATGGCCAGTCGCTGGATGACATCCGGACCGGACTGCTGCGGTCCGAGGACGGGGTGCGGCAGCTGCGTGGCATCATCCGCTTCATGGCCGAAGATGATTGGCGCGCCGATGATGCGCGAAGCGCCACGCAGGTCCAGCGCGAGGCCAAAGCCCGGGCCTACCAGGTCGTGCAGCGCAGTCTGGCGTGGGGCAGTTTTCTGCAGGAGGTCTTTCCGCGGTCGGTCCGCTTGTCCATCCATCCACAGGCGCGCAGCAGCGACAAACTGGGCATCCACATGCTGCCCACCGCTGATGCCTGGCTGACGCCCTGGCATGCGGTCGCAGTCGATCTCGGGGATCGCGCCGTGTTGATGAAACGGCACCAGGCGGAGAGCCAAGGGGCCAGGCTGATCCATGTGGATGGACGTCCCAGCCACTACAGCGCGTGGACGGACGGACGTCCAAGCGCGCTCCGAGAGCGTGCCGCAGCCTGAGTCCGTGCTCAGTCGGGCAGGTAATGCCGCAGCGGGAGCCGGGCCCCTGCGGCCGACCAGTTGCCAGGCGCCATGGGCTGCTGGATGGCCTGCCGCACGTGCGGCAGGAAACGCTCGCGCGGCCATTGTGTCGCCCCCATCCGCGCCAGGTGAGGGTTATGCACCTGCGCATCCAGTACGGGCACGCCCCCCGCGTAGAGCAGCGAGGCCAGCGCAGCCAAGGCCACTTTCGAACCCCCGCTGCGTGCGCTGAACATGCTTTCGCCGAAGAACATCCTGCCCAACGCCACGCCATAGATGCCGCCGACAAGCTCCGGCCCTTCCCACACTTCGACCGAGTGCGCGTGCCCCAGTCGATGCAGCTCGGTATAGGCATGGATCATGTCGGTACCGATCCAGGTGCCGTCCTGACCCGGTCGCGGCACCGTGGCGCAGGCGCGGACGACCTGTTTGAAGGCGGTGTCGGCGGTGATCTCCCACTCCAGGGTCCGCAGTTGCCTGCGGAATCTGCGTGACAGATGCACGCCATCGGTGGCGAATACGGTGCGCGGATCGGGCGACCACCACAGGATCGGCTCACCCTGGCTGAACCACGGGAAGGCACCCTGCGCATAAGCGTTCAGCAATCGCTGCGGGCGCAGATCGCCACCGATGGCCAACAGACCGTCCGGATGGCGCAGTGCCGTTTCAGCGGGTGGAAAAGGCGCATCTTCGGCCTCGCCCAAGCGCCACGGAAACTGACGACTCATTCGCCGCGTGCTGCACGGTGGCAGCGGATCACGCTGCGGCTGCGGGCTGTGACATGACGCAGACGGCGTGTATGGCCGTCTTTCAAGGGCGAAGCGATGGCGTGCATGCGCGCAGGATACTGCAGCTTGCGCATCGGCGTGGCGCAGGCGGCAGTTCTTGCGGTGGGCGTCGGAAAACCACTCGCTTTCAACAGGTCCTGTGCCTAGCGTGGTCCAGGCCGGGCATGGGCCCGGAAACAGCAGGGCCGATGCCATGACGACTCCCATCATCCAACTTCAGCCGTTCGGCGTCATGCTGCAGGCTGCATCCCCGAATGACGCTGTCAGTGACCTTTCCGTCGATCCACTGCGCGTCCTCGCCCGACACCATCACCTGGTGCTGCTGCGCGGATTCCGTGGCCCCGAAGACGCTGCAGACCTCGCCGCGTACGGGGAGCGCTGGGGCAGCATCGCCGAATGGCCGTTCGGGAAAGTGCTGGAGCTTCTCGAACGGGAAGCGCCGCAGGATCATATCTTCGACAGTTCAGCCGTGCCGCTGCACTGGGATGGCATGTACCGCCGGCAGGTGCCGGAGTTCCAGATCTTCCAGTGCCTGCGTGCACCCGGACCCGGCTGCGGAGGGCGGACGCTGTTTTCCCACACCGCGCGCGCATTGGATCAAGCACCAGCGTCGGTCCGGCTGCTGTGGGAGCGCGCCACGGGACGTTACGAAAGAAAAATGGAGTACTACCACAGCGTGGCCGAGGCGCCCGTCGTGACCCGGCACCCGGACCGTGACGCGGTGGTCATCCGCTACAGCGCACCACAGGACCAGCAGGGCACGGGCTTCATCAACCCTGCATCGGCGTCGTTCACGGGGATGGCCGAAGCGGATGCCGCGCTGTTGCATCGCAGCCTCGCCGAGGCGCTGCACGCGCCCAGCTGCCTGTATGCCCATGCCTGGGAGGCCGGTGATCTGGTCATCGCCGACAACCACACCCTGCTGCACGGGCGTGAGGCGTTCACCAGCGGTGCGCCACGCCACCTTCGTCGGCTGCACATCCTGGGTGAGCCACCCTTGGACAACCCGCACCTGCTGGCCAGCGCATGATGGCCGCGTGCGTGGACACCGATGTGGATGTGGTCGTCGCAGGTGCCGGACCTGCGGGGCTGATGTGCGCCTACCTTGGCAGGCAGCTGGGGCTGCGGGTGCTGATCGCCGACCGCAGCGCCGGTCCGCTGCAGGCCGGGCGCGCGGACGCGCTCAATGCGCGCACACTGCAGCTGTTGCAGATCGTGGACCTGTTCGATGATCTCTATCCGCACGGCAAGCCGTGCAACACCAGCTCAGTATGGGCCGAGGGCACATTCGTCTCCCGGCAGTCTGACTGGTGGGATGCCTTGCAGGGGTGCTTTCACAGGCATTTCCTGATGATCGGCCAGTCTTTCGTTGAGCAGCTGCTGGATCAGCGCCTGCGTGCGTCCGGCATCCCCGTGCAGCGCGGCACCTCGGTGACGGGCGTGCAACAGCAGGCAGGGGGATGCATAAGCCTTCTATCGGACGGGCGGTCCATCACCTCACGCTTCGTGATAGGTGCCGATGGCGCACATTCGTTTGTCCGTGAACACCTTCAGATCCCATTCGAAGTGACCCGCCCGCGCATGACCTGGGCGGTCGTGGACGGGGTGATCGATACCGATTTCCCGAAGGTGCCTGAGATCATCGTCTTCCAGGCCGAATCCTCCGACGTGGCCTGGATCCCGCGTGAAGGCGAGCTGGATCGGTTCTACGTCCGCATGGATACCCGTGAGTTCACGTTCGAACAGGTCATGGCGCGGATCAACCGGGCGACGCGGCCGTGCAGCGTGCGCTTCAGTGACGTACGGTGGTTCTCCCAGTTTTCGGTCAAAGAGGCCGTGGCCGCACGCTTTGCCGTGGACAACCGGGTCTTCCTGGTGGGTGATGCATGCCACATCCATTCCGTCCACGGCGGCCAGGGCCTCAACACGGCGCTGGCCGATGCCTTCAACCTGATGTGGAAGATCGGCATGGCGGTCAACCAACCCGTGCCGGCTGGTCTTCTGGACAGCTACGAATCCGAACGTAAACCGGTGGCGTTGGGCGTGGTGGAAACGTCGCGCCTGCTGGGTCTTGCCACCCGCGACCCGTCCAGCCGGCAGCATGCGACGGACTACGTGGGCATCGTGGCGCAACGGTCCGGATACGTGACGGGGATGGGGGTGCGCTACGCGGGCGAAGGGCTGGCCGGCGAGCGCGTGCAGGATGTCCTGATGGGGCAGCATGCAGGCCGCCCTTCACGGCTTTACCCGCTGCTGGACTATCGTTGTTTCACGCTGCTGGTGTGCGGTACCGGGGATACCGTGCCCACGATGCCGGGTTTCGTGCAGGTCCTTCGGATCGAGGATCCATCCTGCCCGTATGCGGGCCTGCTGGTGCTGGTTCGTCCCGACAGTCATATCGCCACGAGTGCTGCGCTGGATGATCCCGCGCCGGTGCTGGACTACCTTGCCACGTTCGGATCAGCCACTTCGGAAGGGCGAGTGCAGTAGCAGTTCGTCACGATAGCGGGTGATGTCCGCACGCTCGTGCGCGCACCATTCGCGCAGGGCCTCGCTGAAATCAGCGTCGGCCATCCAGTGCCGGCTGCGCACCACCGTTGGCAGGAAGCCGCGCGCCAGCTTGTGCTCGCCCTGCGCGCCAGGCTCGAACCGTGAAAGCCCTTCGCGCAGGCAATACTCGATGCCCTGGTAATAGCAGGCTTCGAAGTGCAGGCCGGGCAGCGTGGCGCCGCCCCAGTAGCGCCCATACAGGGTCTGGCCACCGCGCAGGCACAGCGCGCCGGCGATCGGCTCGCCGTCCTGCTCGGCCAGGAACAGCACCAGCCCGTTGCCGAGCGAACTGGCGAGATGGCGCAGGAACGGCTCGGTAAGGGCGGGGGCGTTGCCATACTCCAGGAAGGTCTGCAGGTAGAACCGGTACATCGCCTGCAGGTCCGCACGGCTGGCCTGGTCGCCATGCACCACGCGGAAGCTGATTCCCTGCCGGGCGACCTTGCTGCGTTCCTGGCGGATGTTCTTGCGGTGCTTGTGGTTCATCGCACCGAGGAAGTCATCGAAGGTCCGCCACTGCCCCAGGTTCTGCCACTGGAACTGGATGTCTTCGCGCAGCAGCCAGGCAGCGCTGAAGTCGCCGTCCTCGCCCTCGCGATGGAAGTTGATGTGCGCGGAGGAAACGCCGAGGCCGGGCAGTGCTTCTGCCAGCGCGGCCAGCAGCGCTGCACGCGTGTCAGCGTCGCCGGCCAGCAGGCGCGGTCCGGTCACGGGCGAATAGGGCACCGCACCCAGCCATTTCGGGTAATAGTCGCGCCCGTGGCGGGCATAGGCATTGGCCCAGGCGTGGTCGAACACGAACTCGCCGTGGGAGTTTTCCTTCAGGTAGCCCGGGATCGCGCCGATCAGCGTGTCGTCCTCCCACAGAGTGAGGTGCCGCGGACGCCAACCCCAGTCCTCGCGCAGGCAGCCGTACTGCTCCATGCCGGACAGGAAAGCGTGGCTGACGAAGGGGTTGCTGCCGTCGTGCAGGGCATCCCATCGGGACGCGGTGACGGTCTGGAGGTCTTCCAGGAAACGGATCTGGGGCATGGGGACAGGATAGAGCACCGGACTGGGCGTGTGATGCCTTGGCAGCGGCGGGCCACGCGCGTGTGGCTGGCCGTCAATACGCTCGCCTGCTCGATTCCTACTGGTCATTCGGAATTCTGAAGTTTCGCCATCATTTGGCGTGCCGGAGACTGCAGATCAGGCGGGTGGCCTGGAGCAGAGGAGTGGTCCATTGAAAAGACACGTTGTATTGACCGGCAAGCTGCTGTGCGCGCTGCTGACGACGGGGGCTTCAATGCCGCCGCAGCCCCCACCTGTCAGTAGCCACTCGATGGCTGCCAGCAGTGGGAAGCCTGTGTTCCCTGAGGATTTCGATGTGCTTCTGACCGAGGCAGCACGGAACGGCGTGGCCAGCTTTCGCATCGATGCGCGCTCATTTGCCGACGTGCTTGTCGAGGCCCACCATGACGCGGCGGGTGGGAAGGTGGTCATTGACGTCTTGCGAGGCTACAGGCCGGATCACCCTGGCGCTGAGATGGAGGATTTTGAGCAGTGGGTAGGCAACAGCGTCCGGGAGCTCACTGAAAGGTTCAGCCCCGCTCCGCAGATTGTGTTCCTTTACGGAGGTCAGTCCTTCGATGGATTGTTTCCGCTTCAATCTCGAGGATTGGCGGGGGCTTCCGACAGGACAGCAGTAATGATATCCGCAGGTCATGGAGTCTATTTCCATCACGGATACAGAGATTGGAGAGCACAGCGCGACCCGAGCAACGGAGTCGTAGAGGATGAGATCACGCCCCTGCTCGCCGCCGAGCTGTCTGAGCTGATGACATCGCGCTCAAAAGCGGCGGTGCTACGGGCGCGCGCGACGGACGAGGGGACGCACGAAGGCAGTACGCAGGCATGGTGGAAACTGGGTGCCAGGTATAGCTTGCAACGGGACATCCCCGATGCCGCAGACATCTGGAACTCGCTTCCCGAAAGTACGCACGCACTGCGAGAGCGGGATGAGGATATACGCAGCCGGCCGCTTTACGCCAACAGGGAAAACGTCGGCACGCTGGTGCATCTTCACACCAATGCCTCTGATAGTTCTGCCGCCACGGGGGCCCGTGCATTCATTGCACCCGGAAGGCAGGATGATCGGTCATTGGCCTCTTCAATCCTCTGTTACATGAAGGAACTCATAACGAGTCAGTCGCTCTACACCGGCTATTTTGTGCCTGCCGAACCCGGTGAGGCAAACCACGGCGAAAATCGATTGGCTCAGATGCCTTCGGTCATCGTGGAAACCGCGTTCCACACCAATCCAGACGACGCGCTCGCTCTCCAGGATCCCAATTTCAGGGTTGCTGCCATGAAAGGCGTCGAAAAGGGGTACCGCCTCTGGCGCGAGGGCAAGGGGTGCGAACCGCTGAAAATTGATCCGATCCAGACCATCCGCGTGGCGGCCGGCCAATCGCGGGTGGTGGATCTTGCCTTCGCTGGCTTTCCCCAGTACCCCGTCGTGATCGAGACGAAGAACCTCGGATGCCCTCCCGGCTGGAAGTGCACGGATGGAGCGGTGACGCTGCCTGACGCATACACCAAGCCAGCCCAGATCACCCTGCGTTGCGAGAACGCCGGAAGCGCGCCGATCTTCTGGAACACCCGGATGGTTGACGACGATGGGGTGAAGTCACCGCCGGTCCGGCACATCGTTCAGTGCGTGCGGGGCTCGGGAATGGACGTGTCACAGGCGGTGTACGAGGACGATGAGGGGGCAGCCACGGCCCGCAGGCTCCCCTGAACAGAAAAGGCCGGCGCAAAGCCCGGCCTTTCCAGTGGCACCCGGTGGCGTGCTTCAGCTCGCCTTGCCCTGTGCGTCCAGGTAGCGCTCGGCGTCCAGCGCGGCCATGCAGCCGAAGCCGGCCGAGGTGATCGCCTGGCGGTAGTGCTGGTCGGCCACGTCGCCAGCGGCGAACACGCCTTCCACCGAGGTCTGGGTGGCATTGCCGCCGAGGCCGGAACGGATTTCCAGGTAGCCGTGGTTCATCGCCAGCTGGCCGTCGAACAGGGTGGTGTTAGGGTGATGGCCGATCGCCACGAAGAAGCCATGGGCCTGGATGTCACGCGTGCTGCCGTCCTGCACCGACTTCACCCGCACGCCGGTCACGCCGGCGTCGTTGCCCAGCACTTCGTCCACCTGATGGTGCCAGACGGTTTCGATCTTGCCGGCGGCGACCTTGGCGAACAGCTTGTCCTGCATGATCTTTTCCGCCTTCAGCGTGTCACGGCGGTGGACCAGGTAGACCTTGCGGGCGATGTTGGACAGGTACAGCGCTTCTTCAACGGCGGTGTTGCCGCCGCCGACCACCACCACGTCCTGGTCACGGTAGAAGAAGCCGTCGCAGGTGGCGCAGGCGGACACGCCGCGGCCCTTGAAGGTCTCTTCGGACGGAATGCCCAGGTACTTGGCGGTCGCGCCGGTGGAGATGATCAGCGCATCACAGGTGTACTCGGCGCTGTCGCCGATCAGCTTGAACGGGCGCTGGGACAGGTCGGCGGTGTGGATGTGGTCGAAGATCACTTCGGTTTCGAAGCGTTCGGCGTGGGCCTGCATGCGCGCCATCAGGTCCGGGCCCATCAGGCCATGGGCGTCGCCCGGCCAGTTGTCGACCTCGGTGGTGGTCATCAGCTGGCCGCCCTGCTGCAGCCCGGTGATCACCACCGGCTTGAGGTTGGCGCGGGCAGCGTAGACGGCGGCAGTCCAACCGGCCGGGCCGGAACCGAGGATGACAAGCTTCTGATGGCGGGAGGGCAGCGTGGTGCTCATGTAGACTCGCGAAAGGTAAGGGGATCAAGGCGCGGCGACGGTTTGCGCGCGCTGGGGGCAGACCATAGAGTGATGGCAGGGGCAGGGGGTTTCAACCCGCATGCTTGGAACGCGGCAATGCGCCGGGCCGCTCAGGCCGTCTTCGACGCGGCCTGCCAGGCCATGGCGTATCGCGGTCAGCCAGTAGTGACGGAAAACCGACGCGCTTCGTTTATTATCAACCACTAACAGCGTATTCCAAAGGTAGTGTCCAAGGTGGCGAAGCAGGTCCCCGAACGCAGCCGATCGAGCGAAGGCAAAGCCCGTCGCCGCGATCCGTCTCCGTCTGAAAACCCCACGCGGCAGCGCTTGTGGCGCGATCTGGGTCTGATCGCCGTGGCCCCGGCGCTGCTGTACCTGGTGGCCAGCCTGTTCACCTATTCGGCGACCGACCCGGGCTGGTCGCACACCGGCAGCATCGTGGCGCCGGTCAACAACATGGGCGGGCGTGCCGGGGCGTGGATCGCCGACGTGCTGCTGCAGCTGTTCGGCTACATGGCCTTCGTGCTGCCGGTGATCCTCGGCGCGCTGGCCTGGTTTGCAATGTTCGGGCTGAAGCGCGAAGCCAAGGGCGAGAATGACCTCGACCCGGCGCTGCGGCTGGTCGGCCTGGTGGGCTTCCTGATCGCCGGCACCGGTTTCCTGCACCTGCGCCTGTTCAGTGCCGACGTGGCCTCGGCCGGCGGCATCCTGGGTAAGCTGGTGGGCTCTTCGCTGAGCGTCGGTTTCGGGGCGTTGGGTGCGAATCTGTTCGTGCTGGTGCTGCTGCTGGCTTCGATCACCTTGGCCACCGGCCTGTCGTGGCTGATGGTCATGGAACGCATCGGCAAGGGCGTGATGGCGCTGGCGCCGCTGCTGGAAAAGAAGAAAGAGCAGGCCACCGAGTGGAAGCAGACGCGCGTCATGCGCGAAGAGCGCCAGGAAGTGCGCAAGGTCGATGCCGAGGTGCGCGCCAAGCGCGAGCCGGTGAAGATCGAGCCGCGCCCGGAACCGGTGATCGAGAAGAGCGACCGGGCCAAGCGCGACAACCAGATCCCGATGTTCCAGGGCGTCAACGGCGATGGCTCGGACCTGCCCCCGCTGGCACTGCTGGATGATCCCAAGCCGCAGCCCAAGGGCTACGACGAAGAGACGCTGGAAACCCTGTCGCGGCAGATCGAGTTCAAGCTCAAGGATTTCCGCATTGATGCGGTGGTGGTCGGTGCCTATCCGGGCCCGGTGATCACCCGCTTCGAAATCGAGCCCGCGCCGGGCATCAAGGTCAGCCAGATCAGCACGCTGGACAAGGACATCGCCCGCGGGCTGTCGGTCAAGTCGGTGCGCGTGGTCGATGTGATTCCGGGCAAGTCGGTGATCGGCCTGGAGATCCCGAACGTCACCCGCGAGATGATCTATCTCTCCGAGCTGCTGCGTTCGAAGGAATATGACAAGGCGACCAGCCCGCTGACCCTGGCCCTGGGCAAGGACATCGCCGGACGCCCGACCGTGGCCGATCTGGCCCGCATGCCCCACCTGCTGGTGGCCGGTACCACCGGCTCGGGCAAGTCGGTGGCGGTCAATGCGATGGTGCTGAGCCTGCTTTACAAGGCCAGCCCGAAAGACCTGCGCATGCTGATGATCGACCCCAAGATGCTCGAACTGAGCGTCTACCAGGGCATCCCGCACCTGTTGGCGCCGGTGGTCACCGACATGAAGGAGGCCGCCAACGGGCTGCGCTGGTGCGTGGCCGAGATGGAGCGCCGCTACAAGCTGATGAGCGCGGTGGGCGTGCGCAACCTGGCCGGCTTCAACAAGAAGGTCAAGGACGCCCAGGACGCCGGGCAGCCGTTGATGGATCCGCTGTTCAAGCCGAACCCGGAGCTGGGCGAGGCGCCGCGCCCGCTGGAAACGCTGCCGTTCGTGGTCATCTTCATCGACGAATTCGCCGACATGATGATGATCGTCGGCAAGAAGGTCGAAGAGCTGATCGCCCGCCTGGCACAGAAGGCGCGTGCGGCCGGCATCCACCTGATCCTGGCCACCCAGCGGCCATCGGTGGACGTGATCACCGGCCTGATCAAGGCCAACATCCCGACCCGCATTGCCTTCCAGGTCAGCTCGAAGATCGATTCGCGCACCATCCTGGACCAGTCCGGCGCCGAAACCCTGCTCGGCCATGGCGACATGCTGTACCTGCCGCCCGGCACGGCGATGCCGGACCGCGTACACGGCGCGTTCGTGTCCGACGAAGAAGTCCATCGCGTGGTGGAACACCTCAAGGCGATGGGGCCGGCCGACTACATCGAAGGCGTGCTGGACGAAGTGCAGACCATGGGCGACGGCGTGGTGGTCGGTGCCGGCGGCCTGCCGGAAACCGCATCGTCCGGCGATGAATCCGATCCGCTGTATGACGAAGCGCTGCGGGTGGTGACTGAAACCCGCCGCGCCTCCATTTCCGGCGTGCAGCGCCGACTGAAGATCGGCTACAACCGCGCCGCGCGCCTGATCGAGGCGATGGAAGCGGCCGGCGTGGTCAGCTCGCCCGAGCACAACGGCGACCGCTCCGTGCTGGCCCCGCCGCCGCCCAAATAATGCAATCCCGGTAGTGCCGGCCGCTGGCCGGCATCCACCCCCTGACCAACCGGAACCCCTCATGGCACCCCTCCGCAACGGATTGCTGGCCGCCCTGCTGCTGCCTTTCGGGTCCGCCTTGGCGGTGGAGGCACCCGCCATCCCCGCCGCTGCCCCGATGCAGGGCGTGGCGCCGGCCGAGGCCAGCAACAACTTCAGTTTCGCCCGCTACCGCGCCGATTACGTGGTCGATGCCGATGCCGGCAACACCCAGGCCGAGCACTACGACATCCTGCTCAAGACCCGCAGCGCGGTGGACCAGTTCAGCCAGGTGCGGCTGAGTTACAGCGAAAAAATGGAAACGCTGGAGGTGCTGGAGGCTTACACGCTGACCGCCGATGGCCAGCGCCGCGACGTTCCGGCTGATCGCATCTATACCCAGGAAAGCTACTCCAGCGCCTCGGCGGCGATGTACGCCGACCGCAAGGTGCGGGTGATCGTGTTCCCCAACCTGGCGCCGGGCACGCGCGTGGTCTATGCCACCCGCCGTACCCAGCGGCAGCCGTACTTCCCGGGCTACTTCGGTCTGTGGGAAACCTTCAGCGTGTTCAACCAGTACGACGATGCGCAGGTCACCCTGAGCGCGCCAGCCAGCCTGCCGATGAAGGTGCTGAGCAGGGGCGTGCAGGGCAGCGATGCGCCCACGGTCCGCGCTGGCCGTGCGCAGTGGAGCTGGACCTATCGCCGCGGCACGCCGCTGCCGGCGCAGAACTGGACCGCCGCGCCGTGGGAGTTCAGCCCGACCATCATGGCCAGCACCTATGCGGACTGGCCGCAGATGGCGCGTGCTTACCAGCTCAAGGCAGGGCAGGCGGCGAAGGTCAGCCCACAGCTGCAGGCGCTGGCCGAGGAAGTCACCCACGGCATCGCCGACCGCCGCGGACAGGTGGATGCGCTGTACCGCTGGGTGGCCCGCAACATCCGCTACGTAGCCGTTTATCTCGGCAACGGCGGGCTGGAGCCGAACCCCGCGCAGAGCGTGCTGGACAGCCACTACGGCGATTGCAAGGACCACGTGGTGATCCTGGAAGCACTGTTGGCGGCCAAGGGCATCGACAGCACGGCGGTGCTGATCGGCGCCGGCGGTGGACCGACCCTGCCGGCGGTGCCGACGCTGGGGCGCTTCAACCACGCCATTACCTACGTGCCGGAATTCGACCTGTACCTGGATTCCACCAGCGCCTGGGCACGTCCGGGCCAGCTTCCCGACGGCGACCTCGGCGCGCCGGTGCTGCTGACCGGGCCGGCCAAGCTGGCGCGCACGCCTGCCAACGATGAGCTGCGCAATGGCATGGGCTTCGAGGCGGATTTCGTGTTCGACGCCGCCGGCAATCTGAAAGGCAGCACCCGGTTGCAGCCCGGTGACAGCGCGGAGATCGGCATGCGCGCGTCCTTCGCACGCTTGAACGCACAGAACCGTGCCCGTGCCGAAGCTTCGATGGTGGCGGCCTCCGGTTTCGATGGGCAGGGCCGCCTGGAACTGCAGGGCGACCCGCAGGACCTGCAGCAGCCATTCAACTACACCTTCGATTTCAGCGCTTCCGATTACGTGGACTTCAACCTGGTCGGCGGCATGCAGCTGCCCGATCCGCCGGGCGCGGAATCGTTCCGTGACGCCTATGCGGCCACCTCGGCGCCAGACAATGCCACCCCGTTCCAGTGCGACGCCAGCCTGCGCCAGGAAACCTACCGGGTGACCCTGCCGCAGGGCGTGCCGCTGATCGCGGTGCCGCGCGACCAGCAGTTCAGCAACGCGGCGGGCCAGTATTCGGTGCGCTGGGAGCGCGACGGCCAGCAGATCATCGCCCACCATCGGCTGGGCCAGAATGCAGTGCGCGGCAACGATGCGCTGTGCCAGCCCGCCGACTATGCCGCCTTCCGCGAGCTGTTCCAGCAGGTGCGGCGCGGCTTCCGCGGGCAGATCGTGTACGGTCGGGTGCCCGCAGCAGGCGGCCTCTGAACCCTGCGCCCACTGCAGTGGATCGCCCATTCAGGATGCTTTGGGCACACTTCCTTCCATCCTTCCACGTTCTTTCTGGATACCCTCATGCACGCCAGCTTCCGCCGCACCCTTGCTACTTCCGTGCTCGCCGCCGCGTGCCTGGTTTCGACCAGTGCCTGGGCCGGCGCGCGTGATGAACTGAAGACCTTCACCGCCGGCCTGAAGGGCCTGGACGGACAGTTCAGCCAGCAGGTGTTCGATACCCGTGGCAAGGTCAAGGAGACCACCAGTGGCCGTGTCGCGCTGTCGGCGCCGCGCCTGTTCCGCTGGGAATACCAGCGCCCGCACGTGCAGCAGATCGTGGCCGACGGCACCAAGGTGTGGATGTACGAACCGGACCTGGAACAGGCCACCGTGCGTGCGCAGGGCAAGGAAGAGCAGAACAGCCCGCTGACCGCATTGATCAATCCGGCCCTGCTGGAGCAGCAGTACGACCTGAGCGAAGAAGCCGCGCCGCGTGATGGCCTGCAGTGGCTTGCGCTGACCCCCAAGCGCGAGACCGAGGCCAGCTTCCAGTACGCCGCGCTGGGCTTCAATGCCAGCGGGCTGGCGAAGATGGAAATCACCGATGCGGTGGGCCAGCGCACGGTGATCGCCTTCACCGGATGGAAGCGCAACCCGTCCTTCGCCGCCGGCACGTTCCGCTTCACCCCGCCGGCCGGTACCGACGTCATCGGCGAATGAGGCGGCGGCCGCGCGGTACAATGCCGCGTGGCCAGACAACGTACTTCTTCATTCCCCGGCCCTGATCTGCTGAGCGTGGATCGGGATCACCTGCGACCGCTTGCCGAGCGCATGCGGCCGCGTACCCTCGACGAAATGGTCGGGCAGAAACGTCTGCTCGCCGCGGAGAGCGCGTTGCGCCGCGCGGTCGAATCCGGACGCGTGCACTCGATGATCCTGTGGGGCCCGCCGGGCTGTGGCAAGACCACCCTGGCGCTGCTGCTGGCCGAATATGCCGACGCCGAATTCCGCGCGATTTCCGCTGTGCTGTCCGGCCTGCCGGAGGTACGCCAGGTACTGGCCGAAGCGGCGCAGCGTTTCGCCGAAGGCCGGCGCACGGTGCTGTTCGTCGACGAGGTGCACCGCTTCAACAAGACCCAGCAGGATGCCTTCCTGCCGCATATCGAACGCGGCACCATCGTGTTCGTCGGGGCCACCACCGAAAACCCGTCCTTCGAACTGAACTCCGCCTTGTTGTCGCGCTGCCGCGTGCACGTGCTGGAGGGCGTATCGCCGCAGGACATCGTCGAGGCACTGCAGCGGGCGTTGGGAGACAGCGAGCGCGGGCTGGGCGGGGAGGGCGTGCAGGTGGATGACGCGCTGCTGCTGCAGATCGCCACCGCCGCCGATGGCGATGTCCGTCGCGCGCTCACCCTGCTGGAAATCGCCGCCGAACTGGCCGTCGACGAAGGCGGCCGGATCACCCCGCAGACGCTCGCCCAGGTGCTGGCCGACCGCACCCGCCGCTTCGACAAGGGCGGCGAGCAGTTCTACGACCAGATCTCCGCGCTGCATAAATCCGTGCGCAGTTCCAATCCCGATGCGGCGCTGTACTGGCTGACGCGGATGCTCGATGGCGGCTGCGATCCGTCCTACCTGGCGCGCCGGCTGACCCGCATGGCGATCGAGGACATCGGCCTGGCCGATCCGCGCGCGCAGTCGATGGCGCTGGAAGCCTGGGACATCTACGAGCGGCTGGGCAGCCCGGAAGGCGAGCTGGCCTTCGCCCAGCTGGTGCTGTACCTGGCGAGCACGGCCAAGTCCAATGCCGGCTACGCTGCCTACAACAAGGCCAAGGCCGAAGTGCGCGCCTCCGGTACGCTGGAAGTGCCGCTGCACCTGCGCAATGCGCCGACCAAGCTGATGAAGAACCTTGGTTATGGCGCGGACTACCAGTACGATCACGACATGGAAGGCGGCATCGCGCTGGACCAGACCGGCTTCCCGGATGCGATGGGCGAACAGGTCTATTACCAGCCGGTGGCGCGAGGCATGGAGATCAAGCTGAAGGACAAACTGGATCGTCTGCGTACCCAACGCGAGCAGGCGCGCGCGGCCAAGCAGAGCGGGGCGGGCGGCTGATGGGCGCGAATTGGTGGCAGCAGCTCGGGCTGGTCATGGCCGGCGGCGCACTGGGTTCGGCGCTGCGCTTCGTGATCGGTGATGCGGTGTTGCAGCGCTTCGGCCAAGGGTTTCCCTGGGGCACGCTCAGCGCCAACTTCATCGGCGCTTTTGCGGCCGGTTACCTGCTGGTGTGGCTGCAGCAGCGCGGCGGCAACGTGACCCTGCTACGTGCGTTCCTGGTGATCGGGCTGCTGGGTGGGCTGACCACGTTTTCCTCTCTGATGCTGGAGACCCTGGTGTTCGCGCGCAGCGACCGCGGCGGCATGGTGCCGCTGTACCTGGGCGTCAGCGTGGCAGGTGGCATGCTGCTGGTATGGCTGGGCGCGCGGCTGGCCGAGGCGGCGCGCTGACACTTCGCGCGCTTGGCTCGGGATAGGGGCGACCCTTCTCATTGCGTGCAGCATCGCGCGCAGCGAAAGCGAGAACCATTCGCGTTTGGTAGACTGCTCGGCGACCCCCGCTGTGAGCCGTGCCCCCCATGCTTCACCGTCTCTTTGGCCTTGCCGCGCTGTTCGCGCTGGCCGGCGCCTCGTTCTGCAGCCATGCGCAGCAGCGCAATCCAGACCAGATGATGGGCCAGACGGTGCTGGACCAGCCCGCTGGCAGCTACCGTGTCGAACGTTTCGTGGTCGGCAGCGCGGACGGCCAGCGCCGTTGGCGGGTCAATCTGCTGATTCCCGGCAATGCCTCCAGCGCGCCTTCGCCGGTGCTGTACGCCTTGGATGGCAACGCCGTGGCGATGGTGCTGGACAGGTCGATGTTGGACCAGCTGGCCGCCAGCAAGGCGCCGCCGGTGCTGGCGCTGATCGGCTATGACAACGAGCGTCGCATCGATTCGGCCCAGCGCACCCGCGACTACACCGCCTGGATCGACCGTGCCGATGATGAGGGCGGCACCCAGCAGGTCGTGGGGGGCGGCGCCTTTGCGTTCCTGGATCTCATCGAGCGCCAGATCAAACCGCAGGTCGCGCGTCGCGCCAACGTGGATATCCAGCGCCAGGCGCTATGGGGACATTCGCTGGGCGGACTGTTCGTGCTCAGCAGCCTGTACACCCGCCCGGCCGCCTTCCAGCAGTACGTGGCGGCCAGTCCGTCGCTGTGGTGGAGCCAGGGCGCACCGCTGGGCGACCTGGAAAAACAGTTCATCGAAAACCGCGCCGGCCAGCCGGCCCAGCTGTGGGTGATGCTGGGTGGCGATGAGCGCAGCGGCAACCGCGGCGTACGTGACATGGCCAACCCGCGCGTGGTCGCGCACCTTCGCCGGATCGGTGGCGCTGCGCCGGATGCCGCGCATGCCCTGAGCGAGCGCCTGAGTGGGTTGCCAGGCCTGCAGGTGCAGTACCGCGAGTTCGCCGGACTTGGCCACGGGCCGATGTTGCCGGCTTCGTTCAAAGCGACCTTGTCGGCGCTGTACGGCATCGCCGACCGCAGTGGCGAGGCCGCCACGCCGTGAATTCCGCAGGAGTAACTGCCCCATGAATCCCAACCTGATCCAGGCTGCCAGGACGCTGCCAACGTCTTTAGCGCTGGCGCTGGCGCTTGCCGCGTGTTCCGGCAGGGGCGAGCCTGCAGCGCCGGCACAGGCCGCTGCGACGCCGCCCGCTACGGGTGCTGCGGCCGAGCACGGCGCGCTACCGGCAGACTGGCGCCGCGTGGGCGGCGAGACCGTGCCGTCGGTAGCGGCGGGCGCGGCCACGTTGCCGGCCACCGTGCATTCCGATGATGGCGTGGACGTGCAGGTCGACGATGCCAGCCGGATCATCGCCGGTGGCGATGACATCATCGCGGTGATCGAAGCATTGGGGCAGGGCAGCCAGGTATTCGCGGCCCCGACCAATGCCACCACCGACGCAGGACGCGCCGCGCCACACCGGTTCCTGTTCAACCGCACCACCGGCGTGGAGGGCGTGCTCAGCCTGGGCGGTTCGCTGTTCCTGGGCAACAGCCTGCGTCGCCACAGTGACCTGGCCGAAAAACTGCGCGCGGTAGGCCAGGATGCGGTGATCATCGATGATCTGCAGCCGGCACCGGACAAGGTACGCAAGGTCGCCGCGGCGATCGGGCGTACCGTCGCAGGCGTGGCACTGGCCGATGCGGTGCAGACGCAGCTGGACGAGGCCGCCGGCATCGCGACGGCGAGTATGAGCACACCGCGGGTGATCCATGTGTCGGCCACCGGCGCAGGCGGCAACCCGACCGTGGCCGGCGCCGACAGCGCCTCGGGCAAGCTGATCGCGCTGGCGGGCGGCCTCAATATCGGCACCGAAGCGGGCGTGGCCAATTTCTCCGCGCTCAGCAACGAAGGCGTGGTGGCAGCGGCCCCCGAAGTGATCCTGGTCACCGAGCATGACCTGCAGTTGTTCGGCGGTGCCGACGGGCTGTGGAAGGCCTATCCGACGCTGAAGCAGACCCCCGCCGGCCAGGCCGGTCGGGTCTGGGTAATGCCAGACCTGCAACTGAAGTACACCAGCGTGGGGTCCGGTGCCGGCGCGTTGGCATTGGCGCGCGCGTTGGCGGCGCTGCCGCCGGCATGACGCCAGCGCGGTGGACGATGGCCGGTGATCGGCGCCGACGTCGCGGCCAGCTGATGCTGCTGCTGGTGCTGGGCGCGTTGCTGCTGGCGGTGCTGGGGTCGTTCGCGGTGGGGCCGCTACGGCTGCCGCCGTTGGCCGTGCTGCAGGCCATCGGGGTCAAACTGGGTCTGCTGGATGCCGCACAGGCGAGTGCGCGCGACGTCGCAGTGGTGTGGCAGCTGCGCATCCCGCGCGTGGTGCTGGGTGCCATCGTGGGGGCGTCCTTGGCGATGGCCGGCGCCAGCCTGCAGGGATTGTTCGGCAATCCGCTGGCCGACCCCGGCATCGTCGGGGTCAGCCAGGGCGCCGCGCTGGGTGCGGTGGCGGCGATCGTGCTGGGTGCGGCGACGCTGGGCGGTTGGGTGATCCCGCTGGCGGCCTTTGCCGGCGGTGCGGCGGCGATCAGCCTCACCTACCTGCTGGCACGACCCGGGCGCGGCGATGGCAATGCCACCCTGTTGCTGGTGGGCATCGCGATGGCCGCCTTCTGTTCGGCGCTGATCGGCTTCTTCACCTACATCGCTACCGAAGCGCAACTGCAGTCGCTCGTGTTCTGGCAGCTGGGTTCGCTGGCCAGCGCCGATTGGCCCGACGTCGCGGCGGCCATGCCGCTGTTCGCCGTAGGCACGTTCTGCCTGCTGCGCTTGGCAACGCCGTTGGACATGCTGGCGCTGGGTGAGCGCCAGGCGCAGCACCTCGGGCTGGATGTCGCGCGTACGCGGCGGCGGCTGGTGGCGTTCAGCGCGTTGCTGGTGGGCGCGGCGGTGGCGTTCGCCGGGTCGATCGGTTTCGTCGGATTGGTGGTGCCGCACGTGGCGCGGCTGCTGGTCGGCCCGGGCCATCGCTGGCTGTTGCCGCTGTCCGGGCTGCTCGGTGCGCTGTTGATCGTGGTGGCGGACACCGCCGCGCGCACCCTGGATCCGCCGGCGGAAATTCCACTGGGGCTGTTTTCTGCGGCACTTGGCGCGCCGTTCTTCCTGTGGCTGGTGATGCAGCGCCGGGGCAGGGCGGGCGCATGAGCAGTGCACTGCTTTCATTGCGGCAGGTCGGCGTGGTGCGGCAGCAGCGGCCGATCCTGGCCGATGTCGAGCTGGTGTTCGAGCCCGGTACGTTGACCGCGCTGGTCGGGCCGAACGGGGCGGGTAAATCGACGCTGCTGGGCGTCGCCTGCGGCGACCTCCGGCCGGACAGCGGTGAGGTGCTGCTGGCCGGCAGACCGCTTTCGGCGCTGGGTGCCGGGGCACTGGCGCGCCAGCGCGCGGTGATGCCGCAGGAACATGCAGTGCGCTTTGCCTTCAGCGTGGAAGAAGTGGTGGCGATGGGGCGCCTGCCGCATCCACCAGCGCCTGCAAAGGATGCGCGCCACGTCGAAGCGGCGCTGGATGCGGCCGAACTGCAGGCGCTGCGCCAGCGCGAAGTGCAGCAGCTGTCCGGCGGCGAATCGGCACGCACCACCTTCGCACGCGTGCTCGCGCAGGACACGCCGTTGTTGTTCCTGGACGAACCCACCGCCGCGCTGGACCTTCGCCATCAGGAACGCACGCTGCGCAGCGTGCGTGCGCTGGCGGACCGGGGTGCCTGCGTGATCGTGGTGCTGCATGACCTCAACCTGGCCGCCGGCCATGCCGACCGCATCGTGCTGCTGGAACGCGGCCGGGTGGCCGCCGACGGCACCCCGCGCGAGGTGCTGACCGAAGACACCCTGCGCCGCGTGTACCAGCAGGACGTGCTGGTGCTGCAGCATCCGCGACGGCCCGTACCGCTGGTGGTGGTGACCTAGGAAAAGGGGTCAGAGTTGGGGGGGGGGGGTCAGAGTCCTTTTCGCTGAAAGGACTCTGACCCCCGACTCTGACCCCTTTCAGCGTTCTATTTTTGCTGGCAATAGGCCCTTGCTTCCCCCGCCAGCAGGCGCACACTAGCGCCTCCCATCCGTGGTGAGTCCAATGAACGCTTTTCCGCTGCTGACGTTTCAGATCCTGCTCCGCGCCTGCGCGGAACGGGTGCGTCTGCCCGGCGGAAGACAAGGCGGCTGACCGCATCGCGGTTGCCTTGGACCCCCAGCAGAGCGCCCAACCGGGCGCTTTTTTTATTTCCGATTTACCCGATTCATCTGAGAAGCGAAGGAGAACGTGCCATGCACCCGCTCGACGACACCCAGACCTGACCGCGCGCCCTGCCGCCAACCGGGACGCGCGGTCCTCCGTGGTTGGCATTGCAGGAGCAACTCATGAACACCCAGACCCTTTCGCTGCGTCGCAATCTCGGCATCATTGCCCATATCGACGCGGGCAAGACCACGTTGACCGAACGGCTGCTGTGGAAGACCGGTCAGATCCATCGTGTCGGCGAGGTGCACGACGGGGCGGCGACCACCGATTTTTCGGCGATCGAGCGCGAACGCGGCATTACCATCGGCGCGGCTGCCGTGCAGGCGCAGTGGGCGCCGCGCGACCTCCCAGCGCACCGGTTGACCCTGATCGACACCCCAGGCCACATCGATTTCGCGATCGAAGTGGAGCGCTCGCTGCGCGTGCTGGATGGCGCGGTGGCGGTGTTCTCGGCCGTGGACGGTGTGCAGCCGCAGTCGGAAACCGTCTGGCACCAGGCGCGCCGGCATGGCGTGCCGCTGCTCGCCTTCGTCAACAAGATGGACCGCATCGGTGCGTCCTTCGACCGCGTGGTGGCGCAGCTTGCTGATCGCCTGCAGGCGCGCCCGCTCGCACTGGGCCTGCCGCTGGGCAGCGAAGCCGCCTTCGATGGCTGGGTCGATCTGGTGGACCGGAAGGTGCTGCACTGGGATGCCGCCGGTTCGCTGCAGCGACAGCCGTGGACCGATGCGCAAGCGCAGCAGTGGCAGCCCCAGCGTGATGCGCTGGTGCAGGCCGCGGCCGAGCTGGACGATGTGCTTGCCGACGCCTGGCTGGACGGCTCGGCGGTGGACGCCGATGCGCTACGTGCGGCGGTGCGACGCATTACCGTCAGCGGTGCCGGCGTGCCGGTGCTGGCCGGTGCGGCGTTCAAGGGCAAGGGCGTGGAATCGTTGCTGGATGCCATCGTCGATTACCTGCCGTCGCCGCTGGAAAGGCCCTCGGTGAGTGCCATTGCCGGCGAGGAAACGGTGCAGTTGCTGCCCGACGCGCAGGGTCCGCTGGCCGCGCTGCTATTCAAGGTCACCCACATGCAGCAGGGCGCGCTTGCGTTCGTCCGGGTGTATTCGGGCACGCTGCGGGTGGGCGATCGCATCGCCAGTTCGCGGCACGACGCACGTCGGGTGGGACGGCTGGTGCGGGTGCAGGCCGATCAGGTGCATGACATCGAACAGGCCGAGGCTGGCGACATCGTGGCGGTGATGGGCTGGAAGGATGCGGTCAGCGGTGAAACGCTGTCCTCGCTGCAGCAACCGTTGCTGCTGGAAGCCATCCACTCGCAGCCGGCCGTGTTGGCGTGGCGGCTGCAGGCCGGCCGCGCCAGTGACCTGATCCGGATCAGCCAGGGCCTGGCCAGCCTGGTCCAGGAGGACCCGTCATTCCGCGTCGAGGCCGATGCGGAAACCGGCGAAACGCTGGTGTGGGGCATGGGCGAGCTGCACCTGGAAGTGATGGTCGAGCGCCTGCGCAGCGAGTGGAAGGTCGAGGTACAGGTCGGCCAGCCGCGCGTAGCCTACCTGGAGAAACCACGAAGCACGGCGCTTGGCGTGGTGGGCCGGGTGGTCAAGCAGAGTGGTGGCCAGGGCCAGTTCGCGCATGTGGTGCTGGAGGTGCGCCCGCGCGAGGATGATGCGGTGGAATTCAGCGACCGCATCGTCGGTGGCGTGGTGCCGCGCAACTTCATCCGCGCGGTGGAGCAGGGCGTGCGTGCTGCGCTGCAGGACGGTCCGCAGGGCCATCCGGTGGTGGGCCTGGACGTGGTGCTGGTGGATGGCCAGACGCATGCGAAGGATTCATCCGAGCAGGCGTTCCATCGCGCCGGGATGGAAGCGGTGAAGGCGGCGCTGGCCGAGGTGGGCACGCAGCTGCTGGAGCCGGTGATGTCGTTGCAGGTGCTGTCGCCCGCAGCCAATGTCGGTGATGTGGTGGGTGACCTGCAACGGCGCCATGGACGGGTGCAGGCGATCGACGAGCGGGAAGGTCGTTCGCAGGTGAGCGGGTTCGCACCACTGGCGCAGTTGCAGGGCTACAGCACGGCACTGCGTTCGATGAGCCAGGGCCGGGCAAGCAGCACGATGCAGTTGCACGGCTATGCGCCGGCGCTATGATCCAACGGGCAAGGGGCGGCTTCGGCCGCCCCTTTTTTTGTGCGATGTCGGAACGAAGAGCCGCCGAGCAAGCTCGTCGCTACAACAGCCGGCAAACCTGTAGCGCCGAGCCATGCTCGGCGAGCGCAGCGGACGGCAGCAGCGTGACGACCAACGGTCGTCACCCACCGGCTAGCAGAGGCAGACGGCCAGCGGCCGTCACTACCAGCCCAATCGCGCGGTGGCCATCACGGTGCGGCCGCTGCCGTAGTAACACGACGATACCGTCGTACAGGTCGACACATAGCGCCGGTCCGCCAGGTTGCTCAGGTTCACGGCAAGCTGCAGGTCGCTGTTGCCAACCCGACCGACGTCATAGCGGATCGCCGCATCGAACAGCGTGTACCCCGGGATCCGGTACAGGTTCGCACTGTCGCCGTAACTGCGGCCGTTGTAGCGTGCCCCTGCCGCCAAGCTCAAGCCCTCCAGGGCGCCGCCCGCGAAGGTGTAATCGGCCCAGAACGAGGCGGTGTAGTCAGGCACCATGATCAGCTGCTTGCCCTGGTACTGATCGGAACGGGTCATCTCCGAATCCATCCAGGTTGCTGCGCCGATCAGGCTGAAACCCTCGAACGGGGTCACCCGTCCTTCCAGTTCCACGCCGCGCACGCGGCCTTCGCCATCCTGGATGGAACAGCGCGCATTGGCAGTGGCCCCGCAGGTGTTGTGGGTCGGGTCGGGATCCTGGGTGAGCAGGTTCTGCTGGCGCAGCTCGAACGCCGAAAGGGTCACCAGGCCGTCGATGCGGGCTGGCTGGTACTTGAGGCCCGCCTCCCACTGGGTGCCGGTGACCGGATCGAACGCGCTGCCATCGAAGTTGTTCAGCGGGCTGGTGGAGGAGGGCTGGAATGATTCGGCATAACTGATGTACGGGGTAAGCCCGTTGTCGAACACGTACAGCACACCGGCGCGGCCGGTGAAGGCTTCGTTCTTGATCACGCTGCGCGGCTGGGTCACCGTCGCGCCGGTGACCGGGTTGCGGGTCGCACTCGAAGCATCGTCCTTGGTCCAGTCGTAGCGGCCGCCCACGGTGAGGCGCCATTGCCCCAGCGCCAGTTGGTCCTGCAGGTAGATGCCGCTCTGCCGGTTGCTGCCTTCGGTCGGGCTCAGGCTGGTCACCTGCGGCACGTAGCCGGTGTGGACCGGGTTGAAGATGTCGATCGGGCGCGGACTGCTCATCGCGCCGCGCACGCCTTCCCAATCGGCGCGTTGCCAGTCCCAGCCGAGCAGGGCGACATGGTCCACGCCGCCGGTGCGGAAGCGTGCCTGCAGGCGCGTATCGAAGGTATCGCCATCGGAATCGCCGGTGCCGTAGGTGGCGCGGCGTGCCTGCGTGCGGCCATCGGCGTTGAGTGCGCCATTGGTGACCACGCCGCGGTACAGCGAATCCACATGCGTGCGGCGCGCACTCTGGCTGAAGGTCAGGTGGTCGTTGAACGCGTGCTCGAACATCCAGCCTGCGGTCCACAGCGTACGGTTGAACGTGTTCCAGGACGGCTCGCCGATGAAGGTGGTGTTCTTCATGTGGCCATATGGCGTGGCGCGCAGCGTGCCGTCCATCGGCAGGAACTGGTAGGTCGATCCGCCATCGTCCTTCTGGTACATCCCCAGCAGCGTGATGCGGGTGCGTTCGGCCATCTGCCAGGTGTAGCTGGGGGCAAGGAACCAGTGCTCCTGTCCGGTATGTTTGATCTGGGTGTCGCCATCGCGGTACAGGCCGACAAGACGCGCCAGGTGCACGTCGTCGTCGCTGCCTGTGCCCACGTCGAACGCGGCGCTGTACTGGCCGTGCGCGTCCAGCCCGAGTCGCAGCTGCTGCAACTGGCGCGGCTGCGGGGTCTTGCTGACCTGGTTGACCATGCCGCCCGGTGCGACCTGGCCGTACATCACCGCCGAGGGGCCCTTGAGCACCTCCACGCGCTCCAGGTTCCAGCTGTCGAACATGCTGCGGTTCCACTGGCTGCCCTGCGGCGCGCGCATGCCGTCCAGGGTCACGTTGTTGGCCCAGCTGCCGGCATCGAAACCACGGATGCGGAAGTCATCCACGCGGTTGTCGATACCCGAACTTTCCAGGCTTACGCCGGCCACGTAACGCATCGCATCGTTGAGTGACTGCACGCCGCGCGCATCCAGTTCGGCGCGTTCGATGACCGACACCGACTGCGGCGTTTCGGCGACCGAGGTGCTGGTCTTGGTCGCGCTGCTGACACTGTTGGCCGCGCGGTAGGCGTTGACGCGCACGGCGTCCAGGTCGGTGGCGGCGTGCTGCGCGTGGACTGCAGGAGCCCATGCGACGAGCGCGCAGGCAACGGCCAGCGGGCGCAGACGGAAGGGGGAGGGCGGTGCGGCGATGGGTCGGGTCATGGGCGTGCGCGGGCGTGCCTGCGTGCGCCGGATCGATGATCCGGAGGCCGCGAGCGATGCAGTCGGAGAGGTGGGCCACACTCTACTGTCGCGCAATTCGAAATGCAATTGCGACCCATTCGCAATGCGCTTGACGGTGGGGAAGCTGGAGCTGGGCTGGGGCCGGGTGGTGGGGGGGGGGGGGGGGGGGGGGGG
>NZ_JACSQS010000001.1:238927-514494 GCF_014836545.1 Stenotrophomonas lacuserhaii | reverse complement strand
CCCCCCCCCCCCCCCCCCCCCCCCCCCGCCCGACCCCCTGACAGGTCCCGGTGGCCGCAGACATGAAGCGGTAGTGCCGAAGGCAGCGGCAGGAGCCGCTGCCAACGTCGCGCAAGCAGCGTTTTCTGGGCGAGGCTTGCGGCCCGCGATGCAGAAAAACAGCACTTTTCGTTCGAAAAGACTGGATTAAAGTGATGCCTCACGATAAAGTGCGCGGCCGTTTTCCGCTCTACTTCCGCATGCGCGACGACAAAGACCCCGGCACGTTCGAACTGGCGCTCCCGCGCAAGCGGGGCAGGCCGCCGAAATTCGGGTACGCGATGAGCGATGCGCAGCGTGCCGCCCGTTATCGTGCGCGCCGTGCGGGCCAGGCCAACCACGCCGACGTGCGCAAATGCTCGGACATGGTGCTGCTGGACAAGATCCGTGGCGCGATCAGGGGCAAGGATCCGGAGCTGACCGGCTTCCTGGTGCACGTGCTGTGGCAGCGTTATCCGCTGCAGCTCAAGTAAGGCGGATACGGCGGGGTGGTGATTGCCACGTGGCTTGTTGATAATGCGGGCTTCATGTTCCACCCGCATTCGCGCCCGGGATGGCTGGCGCGTTAAGTAGAGATGGCTTTCTGATGACCACCGGCAACGACACCGCGCCTGCAGCAGGCTCCCCTTTGTTCTACAGCCGCCCGGTGCCGCTGCAGTCGGATATCCACGGCGACCTGCGCATCCTGCCGGGCAAGCTGGGTTTCGCTGCCAAGACCAATGCGATTCCGTTGATCGTCAACGAATTCTCGCTGGCACTGCACCACTTCCCGATTCTGTTCGCCGGCCCGGAAGCGGTGCCGATGGCCGCCCTCGGCGTGACCGAGGACAACCTGTTCGTCACTGATGGCCAGTGGGAGCCGGACACCTACGTACCGGCCTACGTGCGTCGTCATCCCTTCATCTTCATCGATACCGACGGCAGCCAGAACTACGTGCTGGGCTTCGACGAGGGCACCGAGCGCATCGTCAAGGGCGGGACCGAGGGCGAGGCGTTGTTCGTGGACGGCAAGCCGAGCGAGCTGCTGCAGCAGGCCATGGAATTCTGCGGCCGCTTCACCGCCGACCACAACCATACCCAGGCCTTCTCCAAGGCACTGATCGAGCAGGACCTGCTGGTGATGCGCAATGCCAATGTGCGCCTGCCCAATGGCCGCGAACTGACCCTGCAGGGCTTCAACGTGGTGGACGTGGAGAAGTTCCAGAAGCTGCCCGACGACGTGGTGCTGGCATGGCACCGCAATGGCTGGCTGGGCCTGGTGCACCAGCACCTGATGTCGCTGTCGCGCTTCGGTGATCTGACCCGCAAGCAGGCCCAGCGCGACGCCTGATCGCGTGGTTCGTGGTAGCGCCGAGCCATGCTCGGCGTTCCTGCCACGCTGGTGACGGAGGCTTTCCGCCGAGCATGGCTCGGCGCTACCGTCCATCCGTCTCCGTCTCCGTCTCCGAGATCTGGTAGTGCCGACTTCAGTCGGCACCTGGCGCGATCGCGACAGAGGCTTTCCGCCGAGCATGGCTATGCCGCTCGTCCTGACCGGCACCCTACGGGCCGTCGCTACCGGGGCTTCGGTTTGCGTTTGCGCGTCGCTGCGGTCGCTGCCGGCGTTGGCTGGGGCCGCTGTTCCAGCCATGCCAGCGTGTCGGCGTAGGCAATGAAATGCCGCAGGTATTCCGGTGACAGGGCCTGCATCGCGTCAAGCATGCGATGTACCAGCACGGTCGAATTCAACGGGCCGCCCTCGGCAGGCGTCTGCTCCAGCGCAATACGCAGGCGGCTTTCGGCATGCAGCTGCTGCCAGGCATCGCGCATCGGCTGCAGCGCCGGCAACTGCGGATAGTGCTGCAGCGAGACCGAGCCCGCCTCCAGCTGGCGCACCAGTCCGGCCAGCCCTGTACCGGTGCGCTCATCGCGCATCGTTGGCCTCCTCCGCGCCCGGCCGCGGCATCGGCGCGATTTCCACGCGGCGGTTGCGCGCCCGTCCGGCTGCATCGGCGTTGGAGCTCACCGGCTGCTCGGCACCGAACGCGGCGGCAAACACCGACGACGACGGCAGGCCCTCGGCGATCAAGGTGCGCGTCACGGTCAGCGATCGCTGGGCGGACAGTTCCCAGTTGTCGGCGAACTGCCGGTTGTGCGCGTGCACCGGCTGGTCATCGGTGAAACCGCTGACCATCAGGATGTCCTGGCGCTGCGCCAGCCAGCCCTTCAGGGGGCCGGCCAGGCTGCGCAGTACCTCGCGTCCCTCCGGCTGCAACTGGTCGGAATTCAGTGCGAACAGGACATTGCCGCTGATGCCGATACGGCCGTCCACCAGCGTAACCCGGCCGCCCGCCAGTGGTCCGGCCAAGGCCTGCTCCAGTGTCTGCTCGGCGGCCTGGCGCTGTCTGGTTTCCGCATCCAGTCGCCCGCTCAGCTCCAGCTGCATGGCCACCACGCCCACCAGGATCAGCACGAAAGCGCCCAGCAGCACCGACATCAGATCACCGAACGCGGCCCAGATGGGCGTGCCGCTGTCGCCATCCAGTTCGTCGTGATCGCTCATGCGGTCCCTGCCGGGGTGCTGCCGTTACCGAGCTGGCGCAATTCATCGGTGATCTGCTTCTGCGACAGCAGGCTCAGGTCGACTACTTCGCGCGCCTGCGCCACGTAGTAGGCCAGCTGCTCATCGCTGCGCGCCAACGAGGCGTCAAGGGCGCCGGCCAGCTGCTGCAGATGAGTGGACAGGCTGCTGCTGGTCGCGGTGAACGCGGTCACTGCGCCTTCCAGTCCGGCGGCCAGTTCGCGGCTGCCGGTGGCCGCATCGGCAACGCTGCCCACCAGCTCCTGCAGGGTGCCCGCCTGGGCGTCAACCTGTTCGGCGAAGCGCTCGCCGGTGTGCTGCATCAGCCCCGCGGCGTTTTCGATCAGCTGGTCCACGGCACTACGCTGCGCACTGGACGTGGCCTGGATCGACTCCATCAGGCTGCCGACCGTACCCAGCAACTGGGCGCGTTCGTCCAGCAAGGCAGTATCGCGCACCAGACTCTCTGACAACCGCTGGCGCAGCTCGGCGACCACTTCGGCGGCGGCACGCGGCGCTTCGCTGGCGGCATCCAGCAGACGCATGATTTCAGCGATGGTGGCGGTGGACTGTCGGCGCGCCTCTTCGCCGATGCTGCTCGCGGTCTGCTGCAGCGTTTCGCTGATGTGCTGCTGCTGTGCCGTGGCCCGTTCGCTGTGCGTGACCCACTGCGCACCGGCCTGTTCGGCCAGCGCGGTGAAGGCCTGCGACCACTGCTGCAGGCGTGCCTGGTCGTCGTGTGCGCTGCGCTCCAGCAGGGCCTGGTGCGTGTTCTGCAGCTGGGTCACCAGCTCACGCGCATGGGCTTGCTGCGCCTCCAGCGCCGCGGCACGCGCAAGCGCGTCGCGTTCGCTGGCGGCGTTGCCTGCAGCCTGCTGCTGTTCGGCCAGCGTGGTCCAATGGGCGCCCAATTGCTCTACCTGCTCGCGCAAGCGGCCATCGATCTCGCCCAGCAGTCGATCCGTGCCGTCCTGCTGGCTGGTGATGACGCTGGACAGCGCGCTGCCCAATGCGGTGACAAGCGCTGCGTTGGCGGCCTGCTGCGAGCCGAGCGCTGCGTCGAACTGCACGCGCAGGTCGCTGGATACCGTCTGCGACGATGCCTGCAGCGCATCAAGCTGGCGCTGGACAGCATCGGTGACACTGGCCTGGGTGCGCGCGGCGGTGGTCTCAATGTTCCCCAGGGCATCGCGCAGCAGCGGTTGCAGCGTGGTGCCGATGGCTTCACTGCCGGTCAGCACGCCGCGCTGCAGGGACTGCTCCAGCCGTTCGACCAGAAGCGCCTGCGCCGCATCGTGGCGTGCCATGAACGCCTCTTGGCGTGCCTCCAGCTGTGAGTGGCTGCCTGCCGCTGCCTGCTGCACGCCGTCCACCATCTGCTGCAGTTGCTGCACCAGGGCGGGCAGTACGGCCGCCTGGTCCTGCATCAGGCGCAGGCCTTCAGAACGCTGCCATGCCTGGCCGTGCACCGACAGGTCGGTGCGGATGTGCTGGTCGAGCAGCTGCACGGCGGCCAGACGCTCACGCCGCAGCAGGGCCGACAGCAGGCCGAGCATGGCCGATGCCGCGACACCGGCGATGGAGGTGCCGAACGCTACGGCCAGTCCTTCCACCGGCGATGCCAGCGAGCCGCGGATGGCCTGCAGGTCGGTCGCGCTCTGCAGGGCCATGCCGGTGCCGCGCAGCGTCGCCATCATGCCCAGCAGCGTCCCGAGCATGCCCAGCAGCACCAGCAGGCCGACCAGGTACGGGGTGAGCGCAGGGCCGGGCAGGGCGCTGCGATTGCCTTCCACGCGCAGCCGCACCGGCCCGCGCAGGGGGGAGGGCACGCGCGTGAGCCAGTCATCCAGGTTTTCCCGGTCGCCCCCGTTGCGGGTGGCGCCAAGCAGTGCGTCGGTCGCACGGCGGAACTGCAGCAGCTCCCACCCGCCAACGCAGTAGCACGCGGCGATGAGCAGTGCGACGGCGGCGCCGAGCGTGTTGTGGCCGATGTAGCCGATCCCGATCCAGACGGCAGCGGCAAGTCCGAGGAGGAAGACGATCAGGTGCAGGGCGTTACGCAGCATGGGGCGGTGCTCGGTGCGGATGGACGGCGGCGGACAGCCCGTCGATCGGGTGGAAACGGAGGTCGAGTTCGGCCAGCAGCAGGTCGCGCACGGTATCGCGCAGCGCGGGCGGCCAGGACGGCTCGGGCAGGGAGTCGGGCATCACGGCAGGCGATGTGGCGTCCGGGTTCGTGGCGGCGTCCGCGCTCGCGACAGTGGGCAGGCAGGCTGCCAAGCTGGCGGGCAGGCGGCTAAGCAGCCGGTACTCGCGCGGGGCCAGCACCTGCTCCATCACGGCATCGATCTCGGCCAGGCGTGCGCCTTGCTCGCCGGTTCGCGCCAGCGCGTCGCGCAGGCGGCCGCGCAGGCGGCCGGTGCTGGTCAGCTGGGCGCGCTGGAGCGCGGCGTGCCGCCGCTCCAGTTCGGCCGCCGCCATGGGCTGCGCCAGTGCGGTCACCAGCGCGTGGATGGCCTCGGCGTGGGCGCTGCGCGCACGCGCGCACTCTTCGGCAAGGCGGTCGGCATCGGTATCGGCGGTCTGTTCCGGGAGCTCGGGAAGGCTGCCATCCAGTGCCCGTGCAAGGGCGACGGCGCGGTTCCAGTCGACCCAGCTGCCCAGCGCCGCAGGCAGGGCAGGTCTCTCGGGAGCAGCGGACGGGGGATCAAGCCGCTGCAGTGCGCGGATCAGGGGCGGCCCGGCAACGGGCGGCCGAAGTGACGGTTTCGCCATTGTCAGGAGGCCAAAAGACGCGATTTTACACGCTTGCCGGCGCGGCTGCCTGCGCCGGACCGCCATTTGGCACATAAACGGCCGCTGCCCCAATCGGCATAACTATACAGGACGTCCGGTATAGTTACGTCTGTCCCGCCACCGCCTTGCTGATCACCATGTCGTTGCCTGCCACTGCTCCTCCCACCTCCGCATTGTCTCCCGCACGTCGCTGGAGCCTGCTGTTCACCGTGGCTGCCGGCCTGTTGCTGGTCACCTTGGACAATTCGGTGCTGTACACCGCGCTGCCCACCCTGGCCAGCGAACTGCATGCCAGCGACAGCCAGCAGCTGTGGATCATCAATGCCTATCCGTTGGTGATGGCCGGCCTGTTGCTGGGCGCTGGCACCCTGGGCGATCGCATCGGTCATCGGCGGATGTTCCTGATCGGGCTGTCCGCTTTCGGCGCGGCGTCATTGGTGGCGGCGTTCTCGCAGTCCGCTGGCCAGTTGATCGGCGCGCGCGCCGCACTGGCAGTGGGTGCCGCCGCGATGATGCCGGCGACCCTCGCACTGATCGGGCTGACCTTCCATGAAGAGCGGGAGCGCAACATCGCCATCGCCATCTGGGGTTCAGTGGCGATCATCGGCGCCGCGCTCGGCCCGATCATCGGCGGGGTGCTGCTGGCGCGTTTCTGGTGGGGATCGGTCTTCCTGGTCAACGTGCCGGTGGTGGTGCTGGCCTTCATCGCCACGCTCGCACTGGCGCCGAAAGGCGTGCCTGACGGCAGCCGGCGCTGGGATTTCGCCTCTTCGCTGCTCGCGCTGGTGGCATTGTCCGGTCTGGTGCTGGGGATCAAATCGGTGATTGCCGCACCGCCTGCGTGGATCACCGCCGCCATCGCCGCCGGCGTGGCGTCGATCGCCGCCGCCGCCTTCGTGCGCCGCCAGCGCGTGCTGCCGTATCCGCTGCTGGACGTTGCCATCTTCCGCAATCCGGCCTTCCTCTGCGGCACGCTCGCGGCGGTGTTCACCCTGTTCGCGCTCGCTGGGCTGCAACTGGTAACCACCCAGCGCTTCCAGCTGATTGCCGGCTTTACTCCGCTCCAGGCGGGCCTGCTGGTCTCGGTGGCGGCGCTGGGCAGCCTGCCGAGCGCGCTGTTCGGCGGAATGTTCCTGCATCGGGTCGGCCTGCGGCCATTGATCAGTGGCGGCCTGGCGTGCGGCGCGTTGGGCGTGGCGGTGGTCGCATTGGGCTTTGCCCACGGACTGGGATGGGCGATCACCGGCATGGCAGTCACCGGGGTGGGGATGGGTGCGACGATTTCCGTGGCGTCCACGGCCATCATCGGCAATGCGCCGGCCGACCGCGCCGGCATGGCCTCCTCGGTGGAAGAGGTGGCCTACGAATTCGGCGGGCTGCTGGCTGTGGCGGTCCTGGGCAGCCTGGCGGCGGCGTTGTACACCGCCTTCCTGCCGCCCGACGCTGCGTTGCCGGCGGCGGCACGCGAGGGCATCGGCCAGGCGCTGCAGGCTGTCGGCACTCCCGCGCCGCAGTGGCTGGATGCGGTACATGCCGCGTATGACCGCGCATACCAGTGGGTGCTGGTGGTCATTGCGGTGGCGCTGGCCATCGGCGCGATGCTCACCGCGCTGCTGCTCCGCAGCGGGCCCGGCAGCCGCGAAGCCGCACCGGTTGCCGTACATTGATCGCATGAGAACGAGCAATAGAACCCGGATCCTCGATGCGGCCGTGCGGGTGATCAACCGCGATGGCGTGCGTGCGGTGACGTTCGAATCGGTGTCCACCGAATCCGGACTGACCCGTGGCGGACTGCTGTATCACTTCCCTTCGCGTGAAGCGCTGCTACGCGCTATCGACGAGCATCTCGTGCAGGGCTGGGAGGCTTCGATGCAGCAGCTGCTCGCGGTGCCGGCCAGCGAATCGAGCGCGGTCGAACGGCACGCGGCCTACTTGCGGGTTTCGGCACAGAGCGCTACCCGCGCCGAGCTGATCTTCATGCTTGAATCGGTCGAGCCGGATACCGACGTGGCGCCCTGGAGCGAGGCCATGGCGCGCTGGGCGCCGGCGCCACCCCGGCCTGGCGAGACCGATCCGGCGGCCTGGGACAACTTCATCGCGCGGCTGGCTGCGGACGGTCTATGGGTGTACGAGGGCATGTACAACGGGAAGATCGCCGAGGACGTGCGCGCCGGAGTCGTGCAGCGCTTGCTGGCGATGCTGCAAGCGGCCGGGCCGGTCAGGTGACGATGCGCTCCACCAGCCCCGCTTCCAGCGCTTGGCCCCGCACGATGCAGGTGCCGGCCGGGTCCAGCCGGGCCATGTGCACCCGCGTGTGGGGACGGGCCACCCGCGCGATGATCTGCATGATCTCGGTGGGCATGCGCATGCCAAGGATCACCTGCAGCACCGCTCCCGGTACCGGAATATGGCGTTCCTGGCTGAGCAGCCGCCACTCGTTCTCATAGGCCCAGTGGGACGTCTTGGTGGTGAGGGCGCGCAAGGCGGCACCACCGCCTGCCGCGACGTCGATCGCAGGCAGCCGGCGCGTGTAACGCACCGGGTACAGCGGCAGGCGCTGTGGATCGAGCTCCAGCGCGATGGCAACACCGGCGAACCGACCGGCATACAGCGACCACATCCGCACATCGTCGAAACGATCGGTGAGGCTGCAGATGCGGGTGGGCAGGTTACGGTCGAGCTCGCGGGCGGTGCCGAACTGCGGCCGCGCCGCACCCTGGCCGACCATGCGCGCGAACTGGCCTTCGAAGGGGTCGTTCAACGCTTCGTAATGCTCGCAGTAGAGCCGTTCGTTGACCACGATATCGAGCAGGTGGGCGAGCTGCTCCACAGGTTTGAATTTATAGAAAATCAAGTGTTCCCCCGATGCTGTCCTCGCCAGCCTGCAGCATCGGCCATCAGCCGATGTGCGGCGCTACCACCCGTACCAGCCGGTCCGTGCCGGTGCGCGCATCATCGCCGCGGCTTCGGCTGAAGCCCGTCCAGTCACCCCGGCACACGAAACGCAGGTCCGCCTCGCCGGCGGGAACCATGCGCATGGACCAGTAGGGGAAGCGGCGGCCGCTGATCTGCCCTTGGCCCAGCTCCATCATTTCGCAATGGCTGCTGGCTTCGAGGATGCGTGAATACACTTTCCACAAGCTGTCCTCAGGCCCCTCGATGTACTGCATGAAACGGCTGCCGTCGAACAGCAATACCCCGGTGACATCGGCCTGCAGATTGAAACGTTCGGCATCGCGTGTAAGAGCCTCGATGCGCTCGATACTCAGGCCCGGTATTGCTTGACTTGCATACGCCAACGCACGGATTGGCAAAACGGCGACTCCTTTCTTCCTTTGGAGCTGAAATCTAGCGTGCAGCCCCGTAAGAAAGTGTCTTCTGTAAAAGGACATTCTGAATCGGTCATGGCCTGATCGCATTCATTCTGTGATGCGGTGCACAGGCCGGTCGTCCTGGAGTTTCTGCACGCCGCCATGAAGGGGGCATTGACCATAATGCATAGGACGAGAAAATCCTGCGGGTAGGCATGTCGAACAGCAATCGGATTCACCGCGACATCATCGTGATCGGAGCCTCGGCGGGTGCGACGCCGGTGCTCACGCGCTTGGCCGCCCTGCTGCCGTCCGACTTTCCGCCCGTCCTGCTGGTGCGGCATATCGGCAGCCACCAGAGCGTGCTGCCCGAGCTGCTTTCCGGTGCCGGCAGGATGCGCGTGCGCCACGCCGTGGCCGGTGACGCCATCGAGCCGGGCACCCTGTTGATCGCACCGCCGGACCAGCACATGCTGGTGGCCGACGGCGTGATCCGGCTGACGCGGGGTGCCAAGGAGAATCTCGCGCGCCCGGCGATCGATCCGTTGTTCCGCTCGGCAGCGGCGTGTTTCGGACCGCGGGTGATCGGGGTCGTGTTGAGCGGCCGGCTGGACGATGGCACCGCCGGGCTGCAGGCGATCAAGGCGTGCGGCGGGCTGGCCATCGTCCAGGATCCGGCCGATGCACTGGAGCCGAGCATGCCACGCAGTGCGTTGCGACACGTCGCAGTCGATTGGACGACACCCGGCGAACAGCTGGCCGCCACGCTGCAGCGTGCCATCGGCGAACCCACCCGCTCCGCGCCGGCAGTGCCTGCCGCGGTGCGCCACGAGAATGACCTCAGCATGGATACCGGCAACGACATGAGTGGGCTGGACGCCATCGGTCGCCCCTCCAAAGTGAGCTGCCCGGCCTGCGGCGGGGTGCTATGGCACATCGACGACAGCGCGCCGCCACGCTACCGTTGCCATACCGGACACGCCTACACCCTGGACGCGCTGGACCAGACCCAGGCACGCCACACCGACGACGAACTATGGCGGGCGCTGCGTGCCTTGCACGAGCGGCAACGGGTGATCGACATGCTGGTCGATCTGCACGGGGAGGCAAGTCGCGAGGGCGCGTTGCGCATCGCCGAACAATCGCGTGTGGCGACAGCGATCCTCCATCTGCGCGCCCTGATGGACGCAGGGGTACCCTGAGCGCGACGGCCGGATCGAGCGCGTATCCGTGTGCTGCGCAGTGGGCTGGTCCTTCAGCGTCCTACTGCGCCAGGTAACGCTGCAGTGGCACGACGCGGGCGGCCTTGCCGTCCTCCAGCAGCCGCAGCGCGGTCGCCTTGGCTCGACCGATGCCGGCGACCGCTTCATGCACGACCACGGTGTCGTATTCCCGCGCATTGCTGTCAAAGCAGGTGGCTGCGACGCAGGATTCGGCGGTCATGCCGCTTACCACCAGCTCGTCCACTCCCAGCTTGGCCAGCAGCACCACCAAGGGAGTGGCAAGGAAGGCGGAGTGCTTGGGTTTGAGCACGAAATAATCCCCCGGCTCGGGCTGCAGCAGGCGCGCGATCGTGGACGACGCACCGGGCGTGCGCAGGCAGGCATCGACGAGCTCCTTGAAATCAAGCTGCCAGTTGGCGAAGTTGTCGTTGGCGTGGATGACCGGATGACCGCGCAGGCGGAACTGTTTTGCCAACTGCGCGATCTGGCGCGCGGCCCGCACCGCGCCCGGCTTCAGCCGATCAGCGTCCGGGAAGTCGAACAGGGTGAACATGTCGATGATCAGCAGGGCAGGCGAAGACGTACGCATCGGTTCGGTCCCTGCGCCGCTCAGTCGCCGGTCTGGCTGTGCGGAGCAGCCAGTGGCTTGGATTGGGGCGAGTCTTTCTGGCGCAGGAAGATGGTCAGGATCACCAGCGACAGCACGGCAAGGAACTCACTCTGCCAGTTCTGGAAGGACTCGAACCAGAAACTGCTGCTCGCCAGATGCTCCCAGCACGTAGGCGGCGGCAGGCCGCGCGCCAGCTGGTCGTCGACCTCGGCGCGCCAGCTGCCCGCCAGGTGCAGCAGGAAGCTCATCAGGAACAACAGCATGAACGCGATGGCCAATGAGTGGCCATACAGGGTCTTCCACAAACCGCCCTTGCGCACCGCCCACGGCGTGCGACCAGGCTCGATACGCTCGTGTTCTTCTGCATGGGAGAGCGGCCGCGATTCGGCCGATCCCTTCTGCCGCAGGCTTACCGTCAACAGGACGTACATGCCCATCTGCAGGAATTCGCTTTCCCAGTTCTCGAAGGTAGCGCTGATGAAGTGACCGCTGTGGAGATAGTCCCAGAGGCCCATTGCGGGGCGGTGGAGCTCGGCGAGCTCCTGGTTATGGTCCAGGAAGCCTGTCCACACCTGCCCTCCCAGGAAGCACAGCAGGAGCGCGAACAATACGATGGACAGGCCGTTTCGTTTCCACATGCCGATACACCCGGTCTGGTTGATTTCACCATCGGCCACGTGCTCACTTCGACACGTGGCCACCTCGACAGGAGGGCGGCACCGCAGTGCCGCCCCAGGTCAGGGCTCTGGATCGGGGGTCTTGCCCCAACTGCCGGCTTGGCCGAAGTTCGGCTGCGTACTGCCATCGCGCTCGGCCTTGCCGTCAGGCTCTCCTTCGCCGAGCTTGCCGCCTTTGCCATGGCCGCGCTGGTTGTATCCGGCATTCTCGGTGGCGCGCTGGTCATCGGCAGAGGGCTCTGCCTGCCGAGCGGGTTCGTGTGCCGGATCATGATCGGGTTGCATGGTGGTCTCCTGGCAGGCGGTCGGGTCTCAGGCGGCTGCGGCCTCGGCATTGCCGCCGGACTTGGCCAGCATCGTCAACTTTTCGTCGGTGGCCTTTTCCTCCTCCAGCGTCTCCAGCAGAAGCGGCAGGGCATCCTTGTAGCCGAGCTGCTTGGCCAGCGCTGCGATCGTGCCGTAGGAGGCGATCTCGTAGTGCTCGACCTTCTGCGCGCCGCCGATCAGGGCAGCGTCACGCACCGGGCCTTTCTCGATGCCGTCGATCACTTCCTTGCCTTCTTCCACTAGGCCCTCCATCGCGGCGCACTTGATGCGCTTCAGGCGGATGCCCAGCACCTCCACCACCTGGTCCAGGCGCTCGATCTGGCCCTGTGTTTCTTCCAGGTGGGTTTCGAACGCGGCGGCAAGATCGGGGTTGGTGGCGGCGCGTGCCAGGCGCGGCAGCGCTTTGGTCAACTGCTTTTCCGCGCTGTAGATATCCGACAGTTCGTGGATGAAAAGGTCTTCAGCGGTTTTGATAGCCATCGAAAGCTCCGTGTTGGATTGGGTGAACAGAGACTCCGAGCCTAGGCACGCAGGTGTATGCGGCTCGTCATGCGGGTGCGAAGAGAAACGTGAGGGTTGCGTGGGTGCCGCGTTTTCTTCACTTCCAGCAACGGATTCTTGTTTCCGGGCTCACGTGGCGCTCTCGTCCCGGCTACCGCGGCGGAACGATGCTCGACGGACCTCAGCTTCAGACGGAGATCGACATGAGTGACGACAAGCAGCAGACCGGCAGCCCCGACCGCGACCGGATCAACGTCAACGAGGACTACGAGGTCCAGTACTGGACCCGGACGCTGGGCGTCAGCCGCGAAGCGCTCGAGGCGGCCGTCAAGGCGGTGGGACCGACCGCCGAGGCCGTGCGCACGCACCTTCGCCGCTAGGCCGCTCCGGATGTCGCTGAGCGAGTACCAGCGCAAGCGGAGCTTCGGCCGGACCCGGGAGCCGGAGCCGGGCAAGAAAGTGCCGGCCGGCCAGCGGGCCATCTTCGTCGTCCAGCTGCATCATGCGAGCAGGCGCCACTATGACTTCCGGCTGCAGATCGGCGGCGTGTTGAAGAGCTGGGCGGTGCCTAAAGGGCCCAGCTACGATCCGCGCGTGAAGCGGATGGCGGTGGAAGTGGAGGATCATCCGGTTGACTATGCCGGGTTCGAAGGAGAGATACCCAAGGGCGAGTACGGAGGCGGGCACGTGGCGCAGTTCGACCACGGCGTGTGGTCCACCCGCGGCGACCCGGAGGCACAGCTGGCGAAGGGCCACTTGCGATTCGAACTGTTCGGCACCAAGCTCAAGGGCGGCTGGCATCTGGTGCGCTCCGGCAAGCCGGCGCGGCAGCCACAGTGGCTGCTGTTCAAGGAGGACGATGCCTATGCCGGCGATGTCGAGGCGGACGACCTGCTAGCCGACGTCACGGCGGCACCTGCCGCCGACCTCAAGCGCGCCGGTAGTGGCAAGTCTGTCAAGCGTCGGCTGACGGCGGTATCGGTGAGCGCGCGGTCGCGCCGGGGTGGGTGGTCCGGAAAAGCGCTGCGGCTGGCCGGGGCGCGCAAGGCCGAGGCGCCGGAAGGGCCGTTCCAGCCACAGTTGGCCAGGCTTGGCGATCATCCGCCAGCAGGAGACCAGTGGGTCCACGAAATCAAATGGGATGGCTACCGGATATTGGCGACCGTGGCCGATGGCGAGGTGCGGCTGTGGTCGCGCAACGCGTTGGACTGGACCGGGAAGCTGCCCGAGATCCGCGAGGCGGTGGCCGCGCTCGGGGTGACGTCGGCGGCGCTGGATGGTGAGCTGATCGCGGGCGGCGGCACCAAGGAGGACTTCAACCTGCTGCAGGCCACGCTGTCCGGCGAGCGCCAAGGTGCGCTGTCCTATGTGCTGTTCGACCTGCTGCATCTGGACGGGGTGGATGTCACCGATGCGCCGCTTCTGCAGCGCAAGGCGTTGCTGCAGGAACTGCTGGCCGATCCGCCGCCGCACCTGGCGTTGAGTTCGCACATCGCCGGCGACGGTGACACGGCATACCGCCTGGCCGGTGAGCAGCACTTCGAAGGCATCATTTCCAAGCGCGCCGACCGCGGCTACCAGGCAGGGCGTAGCGAGGACTGGCGCAAGACCAAGCAGTTGGCCAGCGACGAGTTTGCCGTGGTGGGCTACACGGCGCCGAAGGGGAGCCGGACCGGATTCGGTTCGCTGCTGCTGGCGAGGCCTGACGCGCGCCATGGCTGGGTGTACGCCGGTCGGGTGGGCTCGGGCTTCACCGACAGCCAGATCAGCGAGCTCAGCGCGATGATGGGGCAGGGGGGCGGCAAGCAGCCAACCGCGTACGTACCGACCACCGAGACCGATCTGCGCGGGGCCACGTGGTTTCCGCCGCGCTTCGTGGTGGAGGTGTTCTATCGGGGGATCGGTGGCCAGCAGCTGCTGCGCCAGGCATCGCTGAAGGCGGTGCGGCCGGACAAGAACGTTTCAGACCTCGCCAGCAGCGACCATGGCCAAGGCAGTGCCGTGGCCACGGCGCCGCCTGCGGGGCGGGCGGCCAATGCGTCGCCGGCGCTGTCCAGCCCGACCAAGGTGATCTTTCCGGATATCGAGGCGACCAAGCAGGAGGTCTGGGACTACTACACCGCCGTGATGGACCACCTGCTGCCGGAAATCATCGGGCGTCCGTTGTCGATCATCCGCTGCCCCTCGGGGACCTCGAAGCCGTGTTTCTTCCAGAAGCACCACACCACCGGCCTGGAGCGCGTGGGCTCGGTGCGGCTGAAGGAGGACACCGGCGTCAATGCGCACTACCTGGTCGTGGAAGATGCGGCCAGCGTGTTGGAGCTGGTGCAGTTCAACGCGCTGGAGTTCCATCCATGGGGCAGCCATGCTGCCTCGCCCGATCAGGCCGATCGCGTGGTATTCGACCTCGACCCGGGCCCGGACGTGCCTTTTTCGGAGGTCAAGAAAGCCGCCACCGACATCCGCAGGCTGCTGCAGCAGCTGGAGCTGGAATCCTTCCTGCGGGTGTCCGGCGGCAAGGGGTTGCACGTGGTGGTGCCGTTGCACCCGGGCTGCGATTGGGACCTCACCAAGCGCTTCGCGCACGGGTTCGCCGACGCGCTTGCCCGATCCGAGCCCGATCGTTTCCTGGCCACCTCAAGCAAGCGCCTGCGCAACAGGCGGATCTTCGTGGACTATCTCCGCAACGGACGCGGTGCGACGGCGGTCTCGTCCTATTCGCTGCGCGGCCGGCCGGGCGCGCCGGTGGCACTCCCCATCTCCTGGAACGAGCTGCCCAGGCTGAAGCGCGCCGACAGTTTCACCCTCCGAGATGTACCCGCCCGGCTGAAACGACGCCGCAAGGATCCATGGGCCGGCATCGACACGCTCCAGCAGAACCTTTCACGGTGGGCGCAGGACGACTGACTGCAGCTGCCCGCCCTTCCATCAAGCACAAGGGGTATTCCATGCGCATTGCTTTCCTCAACGCTACTGCCGTGCTCGCGCTGGCCGCCTGCGGTGGGGGCACCACCTCCTCCAGCGTGCAGGCGCCCGGGGCCGAGGCGGCGCCGACCACCAAGGCACTGGACGCGGGTGCGGCGCTGCTGCAGGACCGCCCGCCGATCGAAGCGATAAACGCCTACCTCGACGGTTTTCATTTCTACAATGGGCACCCGGCAGGGCAGATGGAAGCGCACCATTACTGCAGCATCCTCAACGAGGACGTCATCCAGTGCACCATCTACGATGGCAATGTCCGCGACGCCAAGTTGATGGGCGTGGAGTACATCATCAGCGCGGCGTTGTTCGGCAGCCTGCCCGAGCCGGAGAAGAAACTCTGGCACAGCCACGTGCACGAAGTGAAATCGGGCCAGCTGGTGGCGCCCGGCATCCCCGCCCCGGCCGAGCATGCGCTGATGGAGAAACTCGTAGGCACCTATGGCAAGACCTGGCACACCTGGCATACCGACCTGGACAAGGACCTGCCGCGGGGCATGCCCCAGCTGATGATGGGGTTTACCGCTGACGGCCAGATCGACCAGGCCATGCTGGCGGCGCGTGATCAGCGGATCGGCATCGACAGCGGAGAGCGCAGGGCGGCGCGCGCCGATATTCCCTCGCCGCCGATCGATCCAGGTGCCGATGCCTGGCAGCGCGGCCAGGTCGTCCAGATCGAAGACCCTTCCGGCCACCGCCACGCACAGCACGGCGCGCCCTCCGGCCAACTGATGCCGCAGCCTGCGGGGGAGAATGCCACCTCGCGCGGCACGACGGAAAAGGGGCGCTGAGCCTGGCTGTGCAGCACGCGGGCTCCGCAGCGGTCACTGCGTCTGCAGCGATGCCTGCAGGGCCTTGGCCAGCGCGGCATCACCGTTGACCAGCTCCTCCCAGCGCAGCACGATGCCGTTGCGTTTCCCCTTGCGCACCAGTTTCAGGCCATCCGGGTCGATGGTGAGGGTGAACGCATCGGCACCGACCTGCAGTTCACGGCGCAGTGGCTTGTCGAGCGGGGTCATGGAGTTCCTCGATGTCCTGGCGGCGCGGACTCAATGCCAGAGCCGCATCATGCGCTGGAAGAACAGCGAATTGGGCACCTTCAACAGGCAGTTCTGCGATGCCGGGTTGCTGTCCTGCAGGGTGGTGTAGATGAGATTGATGTCGACCACGCGTCCACGTATCCCGGGTTTGTCCGGGCTGTCGATGACCTCGATCTGGTCATACAGCCGGAACGGCTTGGTCGCGAAGATCAGGAACGAACAGAAGATGTTGGACAGGACGCTCCACGCGGCAAAAAACGCGACCGCCCCCACGGCGGCGAAGCCGGTCAACGCACTCCACAACACGCGTGCGGAGACGTCCAGCCGCTCCAGCGCCAGCAGCAGGGCGGCCGCATAGACCAGCGTGGCAGCGATACGACGCGCGCCGACGGCATACGCGGGCGGGAACTCGTATCGGCTGGCCATCGTGCGCGCAGTCATCGCGACGAAGCGCACCAGCAGCCACGCACACGTCCCGATCAGCAGCAACTCGCTGACCGGGACGACCACGTCCAGCCATTCGTCCAGCCAGGTTGGCAACGCGGAGCGAAGCGCGTGCCAACGCTCCATCACAGTGTCACGGCGCCGCCGGACACGGTGAGCAGCGCGCCGGAGGTGTAGCTGGCACCGTCGCAGGCCAGCATCACATAGGCCGAGGCCAGTTCAGCCGGCTGGCCCGGCCGGCCGAATGGCGTCTGCGAGCCGAAGCTCTCGACTTCCTCGGCCGCCATGCCGGCAGGGATGAAGGGCGTCCAGATCGGACCGGGCAGCACCGCATTGACGCGGATCTGCTTGTCCGCGAGCAGGCCGGCCAGCCCGATCGTGAGATTGGCCACCGCGCCCTTGGTGGCAGAGTAGGGAAGGATGTTCGGGGTCGGTTTCTTGGAGTTCACCGAGGCGGTGTTGATGACGTTGCCCCCGTTCTGCAGATGCGGCACCGCGAGTCGCACCAGGTTGAACACTGCGTGCACGTTGGTATCGAAGGTGCGCTTCCATTCCTCCAGGGTGATCTCGTCGAAGCTCTCGAAATAGCGCTGGTACGCGGCGTTGTTGACCAGCACGTCCAGTCCGCCGAGCTCCTTGACCACCCGGTCCACAAGCTGCTCGGCCTGGGCAGGGTCACTGATGTCACACGGTGCGAGCAGCGCCTTGCGCCCCGCCTCTTCGATCAGCGCGCCGATGCGTTCGGCATCGGCCTGTTCGTCGGGAAGGTAGGCGATGGCCACGTCCGCCCCTTCGCGGGCAAAGGCGATGGCCACCGCCGCGCCGATGCCACTGTCGCCACCGGTGATCAAGGCCCGCTTGCCGGCGAGCAGGCCATGGCCCTGGTAGGTGGTCTCGCCGTGGTCCGGGGTGGGTTCCATCGGTCCGGTTTTGCCGGGGAAACCCTGCTGCTGCGGCTTGAAAGGGGGGCGTGGGTAGTCGGGGAGGGACATCGCGTTCTCCAGTGCGGTGAAAGGAGATACCGATGCTGCGCGCTCGCCCGTAAATGACCTGCCGATGCGGTGTCAGTGCGGTGTCACAGCGGGTGAGCGATGGTCGTCATCAGCGCATTTTCCGCCTGCCGCGAATCCAGCCGCGTGTGCTGCACGATGATCGGTTCGCTGGAGTGGATGAGGGTGGCGAACGGCGTTTCGCGCGGCACCTGCATCGGATCGTCCAGGTCGTTGAAGCGGACATGGCGCGTGCGTTGCGCCGGCACCTCGACGCGATACGGCCCCGCCGGTTCGCGGTCCTCGAAGTACAACCACAGTTCGACCTGTGCAGGTCGTTCACAGGTATTGAGGATGCAGCAGGTTTCGTGACTTTCCAGCGCCGGCTGTGGGCCGTTGCTCCAGCCCGGGATGTACCCTTCGGCGATCGCCCAGCGGCGATGGCCGATGCATTCTTTTGGCATGTTCATGACGCGGTTTTAAATCGTGCCCTGTTGCAATCGTGTCAAACGTACAGGAGCGCGCCGTGATTGGATTCCATGCCTCGCATGAGCAGTTCGCCCCCGCCAGCCTGCTGGCCCTTGCAGGGCGCGCGGTGGACAGTGGGTTCGGTGCGGTGATGTGCTCGGATCATTTCCATCCCTGGTCGCGCCGCCAGGGTCAGTCCGGCCAGGCTTGGGCATGGGCCGGGGCGCTGCTCGGCCAGGTGCCGGTATCGTTGGGCATGGTGACGTGCCCGTCCGGGCGCTACCATCCCGCCGTGGTGGCACAGGCGGTGGCGACGCTGGAACAGTTCGCGCCCACCCTGGTGTGGCTGGCAGTGGGCAGCGGGGAGGCCCTGAACGAGGCGATCACCGGGCAGCCCTGGCCGAGCAAGGCCATCCGCAACGCGCGCCTGCGCGCGTCCGCAGAGGTGATCCGCCGCCTTTGGGCCGGCGACAAGGTCTGCTTCGATGGCGAAGAGGGCGTGCACGTGCGCGAGGCGCGACTGTACAGCCGGCCTGCCACCCCGATCCCCTTGCTGGGCGCTGCGCTGACCCCGGAAACCGCCCACTGGCTGGGCGGCTGGGCCGATGGGCTGATCACCACCAGCATGCCGATGGACGAGCTGCGCGCGGTAGTGCGCGCCTTCGAAGCAGGAGGCGGCGCGGGCAAACCGTTGTACCTGCAGGTCAAGCTTTCCTATGCGCGCAGCTATGACGCCGCGCTCGCCGGGGCGCGCGAGCAGTGGCGCCAGAACGTGCTGAGCGCCGAACAGAGTGAACAGCTCAGCCAGCCGGAAGCCTATGAACAGCTCGGCCAGCAGGTGAGCGATGAACGGCTCACCGAGCGGGTGATCGTCTCCCACGATCCCGGCGTGCATCGTGAGGCCTTGCAGGGCTACCTGGACATGGGTTTCCAGCGCTTGTACCTGCACAACGTCAACCTCGAACAGGAACGTTTCATCGACGACTTCGCGACCCAGGTGCTGCCTGCCCTTCAGCTCCCGCCGCTGTCCACCAGCAGCCAGGCGTAGCCGTAGCCGGCCAGCACCACGGTCTGCTCCTCGACATCCGCGCCGCGCAGGACCACTGGGCGCGCGTCGGTTGCCTCGGCCAGGTGCAGGCGATGGGGCGTGCGACCCACGTTGACCAGGGTCAGCAAGGCACTGTCGCCGCTGCGGAAGCGCAGCCCGAGGATGGAACGCGGCAGGCCGGGCAGCGCTTCGGCGTCCTGTTCCAGCCATGGCAGCGAACGGCGCGCCTGCAGCAGTTCACGCACGCGACCAAGCAGCGAATCCGGGTCGTCGCGTTGCGCCTGCACATTGACCGCATCGCTGGCCAGGCCGCGGTCATGACTGGACAGCGCAGCGCGCCAGGGCGGTGCGGGGCCATCGCTGAAGCCGGCCCGCGGGCCAGGGGCCCACTGCATCGGCACGCGCACGGCATCGCGCTCGGGAAGGCGCAGGTCATCGCCCAGGCCGATCTCATCGCCATAGCGCAGCACCGGCACCTGGCCCAGCGAAAGCAGCACGGCGTGGGCCATCGCCAGTGCGTCCACGTCGTGATCGAACATCGGGGCCAGCCGGCGCCGGATGCCGCGCTCGTAGACACGCATGCCCGGTTCGGGTGCAAACCGGGCCATCACGCAGGCGCGTTCTTCGGGACTCAGCTGCTCCAGGTCCAGTTCGTCGTTGTTGCGCAACCACGCCAGCCGCGAACGTGCCGGCGCATCGGCGTTGTACTCGGCCAGGGTCGAGGTGATCTGGCTGGCGTCCTCCAGCGCGAACGCCAGGAACAGATGGTTGTTGAGGTGGAAATCAAGCAGATGGGACAGGCGCCGTCCGTGGTCCAGGTACTGCCCATACTCACCCGCCTCCACGTCGGCTTCGCCGATGAGGATGGGCGCATCGTGGTGCGCGGCCGCCTGTCCGCGCATCAGCTCCAGCAGCCAGCGGCCTTCGTCGCGCGGGTCGGCGAGGGCCGCGCGTTCCACCATGTAGGGCACCGCGTCGACGCGGAAACCTGCCACGCCTTTGTCCAGCCAGAAGGCGATGATGCGTCCCATCTCTTCGCGCACCTCGGCATTGGCCAGCTCCAGATCGGGTTCATGCCGGTAGAACCGATGCTGGTAGAACCGCGCGGCATCCGCGTCCCAGCTCCACACCGACGCTTCGATCGGGGGAAACATGGGGTCCGGCCCTTGCTCCGGCGGCGAGTCCGCCCAGATATACCGCGCTGCCATCCGCGCGTCGCCGCTGCGCGCCTGCAGGAACCAGGGATGCTGGTCGGAGGTGTGCTGCATGACCAGCTCCACGATCACCCTGATGCCACGCCGCGTGGCTTCCCGGATCAGGAGATCGAAACTGTCGAAATCGCCGATTCGCGGATCGATCGCGCAGTGGTCGATCACATCGTAGCCACCGTCGCGGCCCCCATTGCGGTAGGTCGGCAACAGCCACAGGTGGGTGATGCCCAGCCATTGCAGGTAGTCGAGCTTCTCGACGACACCGGACAAAGTGCCCCAGCCCCTCCCGCAGCCATCACGGAACAGGGAAACGTCAAGTTGATAGATCGCCGTCGAATGCGGTGCCATCGCATTACCTGTGGTCGGGACGGTCCATGGTGCACGCAGTGGCGTCGAGACCACGTCGGCGCGACCCGCGCCCGGCTCAGTGCCGGGTGCAGATCGCGCTGACCATCTCCCACAGGGTGGCCGGAACGAACGGCTTGCTGCACACCGGGTGGTCGCCGAAGCGTGCATCGATGGCTGCGGCATCGTAGCCGGTGGTGAACAGGAACGGGATGTCCAGCGCGACCAGCTGGTCGGCCAGAGGGTAGGACATCTCGCTGCGCAGGTTCACATCCAGCAGCACCGCGTCGATCCGGTCGTCGTGCTCGGCAACGTAGCGCTGCGCTTCGGCCAGCTTGCCGGTGACCCCCAGTACCTCGGCGCCTGCCGATTCGAGGAATTCGGAAACGCTCAGGGCCAGCAGGTAGTTGTCTTCCACTACGTACACCCGGCATCCGGCCAGAATATCGTTGCTCATCTCAGCCTCCCGCCAGGCGGCCCCCCGTCCGCGAATGGCTGTCAATGTGTGTGGTCGTAGGGCACTTCGATGCTGCAGAAGACCCCGTCGCTTGCATACTCCAGTCGTGTTTCAGCGTTGAGCGTGTGCGACATCGCGTGCACGATCAGCTGGGTCCCGAAGCCGGTCCGGGAAGGCGCGTGGTCGATCGGCACGCCGGTCTCCTTCCAGGTCAGCGCCAGCCACTGCTGGCCTTCATTCTCCTTCAGTTCCCACGCGACCAGCAGCTGGCCCCCGTCCACCTTGAACGCCCCGTACTTGGTCGCATTGGTGGAAAGTTCGTGCAGAGCCAGGCTGAACGTCTGGGCCATGTCGAAGCTCAGCGCGACCGCGTTGTCGCTCAACCTGACGCGCTCCATCGGCACGCCCAGCGAGGCCAGTTCCGTGCGGACCATCTCGCCCAGGTCGACTTCGCCGGCCAGCGTACCGCCCAGCAGGCTCTGCGCCCGTCCCAGTGCGGCCAGCCGCTGGCCGAAATCGGCGACGTCCTCGCCTTTGCCCAGGGTGCGCAGTGCGATGGCCTGTACGACGCCCAGCAGGTTGCGGGTGCGATGCTGCAATTCGGCGATGAGCATCTGCTGGCGCTCTTCCGAACGCATCAGGCTGGTCACGTCCAGGAAGGTCACTACAACGCCATTGGAACGTTCTGCGGCGTCCACGTACGGACCCACGCGCACCAGGTAGCTGCAGCCGCGGTCGGCGCAGGACGCACGCCGCTCGATCATCACTTCTTCCTTCAGCACCCGCTGCAGGTCGACGTCGAACCCAGGCAAGGCCACGCGTACCGACAGATCGGTGATCGGCCGCCCGAGGTCGCTGTTGCGGATGTTGAAAATGGACTCGACCGCCGGAGTGAAGGAGCGGATCGCCAGCCGCTCATCCAGGAACACGGTCGCTACCTCGGTCGCGCGGAACAGGTTGACCAGGTCATTGTTGGCGCGGTCCAGCGCCTCCAGCTTGCCGTGCAGTTCGGAGTTTACGGTGTGCAGCTCTTCGTTGACCGACTGCAGCTCTTCCTTGGAGGCCTCGAGCTCTTCGTTGGTGGACTGCATCTCTTCGTTGACCGACACCAGCTCCTCGTTGGAGGACTTCAGTTCTTCCAGCGCGGTTTCGTATTCTTCGATCAGCGATTGCAGGCGGTCACGCGTCTCATGCAGCTCGCGCTCGGTCTGCGAGGCGTGGTCGGCGCGGTCCCCGCCGTGGCCGATCGCGCGTTCGGAGGCTTCTTCGCGGGTCAGCGCCGGGCCCTGGTCCACGAACAGCACCAGGAACAGGGCTTCGCTGCCCATGCGCTCGTTGAGCGGTTCGATGACCATGTTGACCAGTTGCACCCGGCCATCGTCCACTTCCATTGCCAGCCCGCTGCGCTGGGCGCTGCGGCCGCTTTCCACCGCTTCGCGGAAGATCGTGCGCAGGTCCAGCCGCAGTTCCCGCCGTGCAAGGGTGAGCAGCTGCCGGGTGGGCGCGCCGGCCGGGACTTCCAGGTACTTGCCGGTGCGACCGGAGAAGTACACCACGTCGCCGTCGCTGCTCACCACCACGTGGGGCGGGGCATAGCGGTCCAGCACCTGCGATTCGGCACTGTGGCGCATGGAGCCGGCCGCGGGCAGGCGCCGGGTACTGCTGTCGGTCGCGGCCTGCTGGCGCGGCAGGATCAGCGACATCGGCAGCCGCACGCTCGGCGTGGAGCCGTTGCGTCGCCGGAAGATGCGGTTGCGCTTGTCCACGGCCACGAACAGTTCATCGAACTGGCTCAGGTTCTCGGCAGTACCCAGGAACAGGAAGCCTTCCGGGCGCAGCGCATAGTGGAAGGTGGGGATCACCTGCGCCTGCACGTCCGCGCCGAAATAGATCAGCAGGTTGCGGCAGGACACCATGTCGATGCGCGAGAAAGGAGGATCGCGGATCACGCTGTGGGGCGAGAAGATGCACAGCTCGCGCACCTGCTTGGCCACTACCATGCTTTCGCCGTCAGAGACGAAGAAGCGCTGCTGGCGCTCCTGGCTGACCGCGCTCAACAGCGGCCGCGGGTAACGCGCAGCGCGTGCAACGGCCAGCGCGCGATCATCGATATCGGTGGCGAACAGTTGCACGCGCGGGGCAACCGGCAACGTCGCCATGTGCTCCAGCATCAGGATCGCCAGCGAATAGACTTCTTCGCCGGTCGCGCAGCCAGGTACCCAGATGCGCACCGTCTCTTCGGGCCCGCGGTTGGCCAGAAGCTGCGGGATGACGTTGTCCTCCAGGCTTTTGAAGGCATCGTGGTCGCGGAAAAAATTGGTGACATTGATCAACAGGTCACGGAACAGCAGCCCCGGCTCCTGTGGATCCTTCCGCAGTGCGTCCACGTAGGCGCCGAGATCGCGCAGGCCAAGCACCTGCATGCGCCGGTGCACGCGGCGCAGGAACGTGCGGGTCTTGTAGCCGCTGAAATCATGGCCCACCTGGCTGCGCAGCAGCATGTAGATCTCAGCCACCGAATCGGCGTCCTGGGCCGAGGAGCGCTGCGTCCGCGCGCCGGCTATGGCCTGGTCGAGCATGCCGATGTTGGCGGCGAACTCGGCGATCTTCGGCCCCATGGATTCAACCGGCAATGCAAAATCAACAAAGCCCAGCTGGATGGCCGAATCGGGCATGTCCGCATATTGGGGCCCGAATCCGTCCGCGACCTGGGCCAGCGTCATGCCGCCTTTTTCCTGGATGGCCTTCAGACCCAGCGTGCCGTCAGCGTCGCCACCGGACAGGATCACGCCCACCGCAAGCGCCTGTGCATCGTCGGCCAGCGCGCTCAGGAAGATGTCGACCGGCTTCGGCTCGCGATGGCCGTGCAGATCCTGCAGTGTCAGCTTGCCTTCGCGGATGCCCAGCACGCTGTCCTCTGGCATCACGTATACATTGCGGGGTTCGACCGGCATGCCTTCCTCGGCCTGCACCACGGGCAGCGGGGTGAAGCGCGCGATGATTTCCGGAAGCTGGGTCCTGCGCGAAGGATTCAGGTGGGTGACCACCACGAATGCCATGTAGGTGTCGTTGGGAACGCCGCGGAAGAACCCCTCCAGCGCTTCTACGCCCCCAGCGGAAGCACCGATGCCGACGACGTGGAATTTTCCTTCTGACACCATGTCGCGGTGTGCCCCGAATTGAGAAATAGTGGCCATGCTCGCCGCCGTCTGGTGGATGTGTCAACCGGTTCAATACCGACTATCATGCCGCCGCACGGGGTTACCACACTGTGTGGACACGGTCGTCCAGCGCACTCCCAGGCACCGCGTGCAGGGAGTGTGACGGCACGTGATGCCGGGGTTGATGCATTCGTTACCTGCCGGCCACGTGCTGTATGACGGGCGCCGCCGATAGTGACTGCAACCTTGGCTTAAGGATGCACCACCACGTGCTGCGATCCCTCGTCCCGAATCACCACGTCGCGCCTGCTGCGCACGCAGCACCGTCCGCTACGCCGCGCGGAGGACCTGGCGCTGCGGTGCTGACCGCCTGCGTGTTACCCATTCGCGCCGGGACCGTGGCATGACGGACCCGATGCGCCGTCGTGTGGAGGATGCGGCCGCGAACGATCCGGCCAGCCGGACGTGGCCGGATGCGGGCGCGGGCGGCAGTCGCCCGGGTGACTGGTTCCTGCAATCACTGGTCAGCCTGGTCAACCATCGCCCGCACCTGCGCCTTGGCATCGTGCTGCATGTGCATGGGCTGGAGATAAGCGGGAGCCTGGTTTCGGGCACGGCTTACTTCGAACGTTTCGCGCGCGCGTTTCCGGATGCGCTCGACCTCGCCGACCAGGCGCAGCGCCAGACCGCGCACGACAGCATCGCCATGCATGCGGCGCGCTACGGCAGCCGCAACGCCGACGACAGTACCGACCCGCCTGATTACCTGCACCTGATCGATGTGCGCGTCACGGCAGCCGGCAGCGCGGATGCGATGGCCCCTGCGCTTCCGCTGTGGCGGGGGCGCATCGACGCCATCGACGGTTTCCAGCTGCAGGCCCGTGAGGCAGGTGCGGGAGTCTCCAGCGCGCGTTGATTCCGTGACCGTGTTGCACAGGATGCGCGGTGCGTCTGCAGCGCGCCAAGCAGGTGCCTGCGCCGACAATGCTGCTTGAGTGCACGCCGCTCTGCGGCTGCGCGGTCGCGTGTCGACACAGGAGTCGCCGTCCGCGTCATCGTCTCGTGCAGTACTGCCGCGTCTGGTGTCACGTGGCATCGTCATGCGTTCGACGGCGTTTTCAAACTGCGCCGCCTACGCTGTGCACGTCGGTACTTCCACCGACTTCTACGCTATCCAGGAGAACGAAATGGCAAACAACAACAACCAGTCCAATCGTGGTTTCGCTGGCATGGACGAAGACAAGCAGCGCGAGATCGCCGCGCAGGGCGGACGTGCTGCGCATGAATCCGGTAACGCACATGAGTTCAGTTCGGAAGAGGCCCGCGAAGCCGGTCGCAAGGGTGGCGAGGCGGTAAGCCAGGACCGCGAGCACATGTCCGAGATCGGGCAGAAGGGCGGCCAGCAGCGCCAGGACGGCGGTGGCAACCAAGGCGGCAACCAGGGCAACCAGCAGGGCGGGCGCCAGCAGAGGTAATCTGCACCTCCCCTCCTTGGGCCCGGCACCTGAAGCGCTCCGCGCGTAGGTGCCGGGCTGTTTTCATCACGATCGAAGCGCGGGTGAGCAACCGCGACAAGCGCAGGCTAACGGCCCCTGCACCGTAAAAGGACACGCTTTCCACGACCCGTTGGCGGCTGATTGACGGGCCAGCGGACATGCTGTCCCTTCCCACCCGCGGAGAAGCAACGACATGACAGAGATCAAGGAAAACCTGCTGGATTGGCTGCGTGATGCCCATGCAATGGAACAGCAGGCCGAGCAGATGCTGAAAGCACAGGCAGGTCGGATCGATCACTATCCGAAACTCAAGGCGCGTATCGAAGAACACATCCAGGAGACGGTGGGCCAGCGTGAGCGCCTGGAACAGTGCATCAGCAACCTGGGCGGGTCGCCGTCCATCGTGAAGGATGCGCTGGGCAAGATGGCGGCGATGGGCCAGGCCGTCGGCGGAATGACCGCATCGGACGAGATCGTCAAGGGTGCGATGGCGGGCTATGTGTTCGAGTGCTTCGAGATCGCCAGCTACACCTCGCTGATCGCCGCAGCGCGCACCGCCGGCGAGCATGAAGTCGCACAGGTGTGCGGTGAGATCCTGGTCCAGGAAGAGGCGATGGCCGCTTGGCTGCTCGAGAACCTGCCGGAGGTTACCGAAGAGTTTCTCGTGCGTGACGCGACCCCCGGCGTGACCGCGAAGAAGTAACCGGTCCGCGGCAGCAGCGCAAGGAAGACCCCGGCGCGACGGCCGGGGTTTTTCTTTGCGCCGGCGACCGCTTCGTGAACGCCATATCAGCATCGAGGCGGCAGGTACTCATGCGCTGCCCACGTGCCATCCACGGCCGTACACGGGTGCCACGCGCATCCTCGTTGCGTGGGCCGAAAGCCTTGGGCGCACACCATCAATGTCGAGCCATCGGACCCAGCGTGCGCGCACCGCGCAGACGCTGCGGCGCCGTCGCAAACAGAGGAGTTGCTGATGTTTCTTCACCACAAAAAGCTGATGTACACGGTCCGCGTGCGCGAAAGCAATCCAGCGCTTGCCACCCTCATGCTAGAACAGTTCGGCGGGCCACAAGGTGAGCTGGCGGCCGCCATGCGCTATTTCACCCAGGCACTGGGCGAATGCGATCCCGGGCGCAAAGACATGCTGTACGACATCGCCACCGAAGAGATCAGCCACCTGGAGATCATCGGTACGATCATCGCGATGTTGAACAAGGGCCCCAAGGCCGTGCAGTCCGAAGCGATGGCCGAGGTCGAGGACATGCGGCTGCTGAGCCAGAACAGCACCAGCCATACCGAGCAGATCCTCTACGGTGGCGGCCCTGCGCTGGTCAATTCCAGCGGCGTGCCGTGGACTGCCGCCTACGTCGATTCCATTGGCGAGCCGACCGCAGACCTGCGTTCGAACATCGCCGCCGAAGCCCGTGCGAAGCTGGTCTACGAGCGGCTGATCAACGTGACCGACGATCCGGGCATCAAGGATGCACTGCGTTTCCTGATGACCCGCGAAGTGGCCCACCAGAAGTCCTTCGAGAAGGCTCTTTACAGCATCACGCCGAACTTCCCGCCGGGCAAGATGCCGGGCGATCCGGCCTTCACCGATCTGTACATGGATATGTCCCAGGGCGAGGGTGACCAGGTTGGCAGCTGGAACAGCGGGGAATTGTGGGAACGGGTCACTGACCGCGATGCGCAGGCGGCCCTGGACGGCGGCGACGGATCGTTCTCAGTGGGCTTGACGCCGGCCGAGCAGGCGGCAGTGGAGGAAATGACCCTGCGAACGATGTCCAATCCGGAAATCGAGCCTGCGACAGGCGCCGAACTGGGTGCTGGCGTGGGCGCCGGCGCGGTGCTGCGCCGGCCCCGCGAGCCCTGATTGCGGCGGGCGGGACCATCGCTCATTGAAAAGCCCGGCCATGGCCGGGCTTTTTCGCTGCCACTGGTGCGGCTCACGCGCCGGGTACGAACACGGCGCGGACACAGCCTTCCTTCTTGTGCTTGAAGAGGTCATAGCCACCCACCGCATCCTCCAGCGGCATGCGATGGGTGGCCATGAAGCGCGGCAGCAGATCACCCTGCTGGGCGAGCGCGAGCAGCCTGGGCAGGTAGTGCTGGCCATGCTGCTGCGCGGTGCGCACGGTGATGCCCTTGTTCATCAACGTGCCCAGCGGGAACTTGTCCATGACCCCGTAGACGCCGAGCACCGACAGCGTGCCGCCCTTGCGACAGGCCAGGATCGCTTCGCGCAGCGCCTGCCCCCTGTCGGTGTGCAGGTGCAGCGCCTGCTTCACGCGGTCATAGGCGTAGCCGGCGCCCGTGCCATGGGCTTCCATTCCCACCGCATCGATGCAGGCGTCGGGCCCGCGGCCGCCGGTCAGTTCGCGTAGCGCCTCGGGCACGCTGTCCACGGCGCTGTAGTCGAGGGTTTCGCTGCCCACCACGTCCCGCGCCATGGCCAGGCGCTCGGCAAGGCGGTCGATGCCGATCACCCGCTCGGCGCCCAGCAGGCGTGCGCTCAGCTGGGCCATCAGGCCCACCGCGCCGCACCCCCATACCGCCACGACGTCGCCGGGCCGGATGGCACAGAAATCCGCGCCCATGAACCCGGTCGGTCCGGCATCGGACAGGAACAACGCGTCTTCGTCACTGACGTCGTCCGGAATGGCAAAGCAGCCGACGTCGGCATGCGGCACGCGGATGTAGTCGGCGTGCGAACCGGCATAGCCACCGAAGGCGTGCGTGTACCCGTAGATCCCGGCAGTGGGGTAGCCCAGCACGGGCTCCTGCAGGTGACCGTTCGGATTGGTGTTGTCACACAACGAATATTCGTGTCGCCCGCAGTGCCAGCAGCGGCCACAGGAGATGAAGGACGGGATCACCACGCGCTGGCCCGGGCGGATCGCGGTGACCGCCGGGCCGACCTCCATCACTGTTCCCATGAATTCGTGGCCGATGATGTCGCCTTCGCGCATGCCCGGGATGTAGCCATCGATGAAATGCAGGTCCGAACCGCAGGTCGTGCTCAGGCCGACCTTGATGATCGCATCGCCCGGGTTGACCAGGATCGGATCGGGGGTTGTTTCCACCCGCAGGTCGTTGACACCATTCCAGCAGAGGGCACGCATGGGGAATCTCCTGTTCGGCCTCAACGCGCGGCCGGATTGGACTGCAGGGTAGGGACTTCGCCGGTTTCCAGGCCGGCGCGGAGGCGGCGCAGAATCTGCCCGGCCAGGGCTGGGGGGGCGGGATCCAGGAGTCGCGCTGCCAGCCGTTCGACCACGCCGTCCGGCGCGTAACGCACCTGCAGTTCCGCTTCCACGCCATCCCGGTTGACGCAGGGCCTGGCGGTGAGCGAGAGCGACGCCAGCACGCCGGCGTCGCCCTCCACGTCCTGCTGCACCCGCAGCGCGGACTGCCCCACGGTGCGCAGGAATACGATCGGATGCTGGCCCAACGGTGCGCTCACCCGCCAGCGGCTGCCTTCCCTGCTCGACTCGACGAAATCGGCGAAGCCGGCAAACAGGACGGATTGCACGGCCGGGTCGGTCCATGCATCCAGCACGCGCTCGACGCTGGCCTGGAGGGTAATCGCCCGCCTGATCGGTGCTGGGCGGGCAGCTTCGCTGTCATGGGGATCGGGAACGTGCATGGTGGGCTCCGTAGATCAGCGGCCGGTGGCGGGGGTGCCGGCCAGGCGTTCTGCCTGGGCAAGGTGATCGGCCACGTGTCCACGGGTCTTCTGCAGGAATGCCCGCACCTCGGCATCGGCTGCCGCAGGCAGGAGGCTGTCATCCAGCGTCTGCAGCGCCTTGCGGTGGTCCTTCACCATGGCCTGCAGGTAAGCACTGTCGAACGCGGCGCCCTGGTGCTTGGCCAATGCGGCGGCTTCAGCCTTTGCCTCGGCCGTCTTGGCCTGCGCCGGCGCGCTGCTGCGGTCGGGCTTCCACGCTGCCAACATCTTCTCGTTTTCCGTGTGCGAGCGGACCATGGCCTGCGCGTACTGGCGGGCAGGTTCGGTCTGGGCCCGCGACAGAGCAAGTTGCCCGGCGTTGATTTCCGCTTGGTTGATCGCCGAAAGCACGCCCAGGGCCTGCTGCTGGCGCAGTTCGCCAGACGGGGCGTTGGCGGTGGAAGCGGCGCTGCTTGAGGGGGAAGGGGCTGCACTCGTCTGTGCGCTGGCGGCGCTGCTGCCGATCAGGCCCAGGGCGACGACAGTGGCACGCAGGGGAACGATGAAAGACATGGCGCGGATCTCATGGATGAGGAAGCTGGATGCTGCCGCCTGGCCCGGCAACGCCGTGAGATGCAGCTGTGTGCGGATGGAGCGCAGGCGTAGACACACAGGTCACGCGCGCTTGACGGCCGCCCCGAGGGTTCAGCCGGGGTGACGAAACGCGCCGCTTCGTTGCCATCGTCGCGACACCGGAAGCAGGGCACCTTCGCTACCCGCTCGCTAGATTCTCCGGGACTGCAGCCTTCAGGAGACCCCCGTGACCCAGCCACCCAAACCTGTGCAGACCCCGGGCGGCAAACCGAAGGATCCGGACCGGATCAACATCAATGAAGAATGGGAGCTCCGCTTCTGGGCGAAGGAGCTGGGCCTGGACGAAGACCAACTCAAGCGGGCCGTACAGGAAGTCGGTGTGTTGACCACTGAACTGCGTAAATACAAGCCGCCGCACTGAGAGCCGGTGATTCCGGCGTGCCGGGCCAGCCGGGTCGGCACGGCGGCGAGGCGCCGCCTTGACCTTCCCACGGTGGGAATCCCCAAGCTGTCCGCAACTTGGGCTTTCGAGGTGTATCCCATGGCTTCGGCCGTTCTTCCAGACGCTTACGGGCGAGGCGACCCGTCCAACGGGGCGCTGAGCCTCCCGATCAAGGGTATGACCTGTGCGTCCTGCGCCGCACGCGTCGAGCGCGCGCTCAACGCGGCTCCCGGCGTGAGAACAGCAGTGGTCAACCTGGCTACCGAGCGTGCGCAGGTCACGTTCAGCGGCGTGCCCGACCCGCAGGCAGTGGCTGATGCGGTGGTCAAGGCAGGCTATGCGCTGGCGGAAGAAAACAGCGCGCTGACGATCCACGGCATGACCTGCGCCTCCTGCGTGGGGCGGGTGGAGAAAGCCCTGCGACAGCTGCCCGGCGTGGTCCAGGCCGATGTGAACCTGGCCACCGAACGCGTCCAGGTGCGCCACCTTGCCGGGGTGGTCAGCCTCGGCCAGCTCGCCGGTGCCATCGAAAAAGCGGGCTATCGTGCGCATCCGGTGATGGATGCGCATGCCGGGGCGGAAGACCAGCAGGCCGCGCGCCGCGAGACCGAAGCGGCTGGCCTGCGTCGTTCACTGTGGCTTGCCGCGGTCCTCGGTCTGCCGGTCTTCGTGCTTGAGATGGGCTCGCACCTGGTGCCATCCGTGCATCACTGGGTAATGCATACGCTCGGCCAGCAGACCAGCTGGTACCTGCAGTTCGCATTGGCCACGCTGGTCCTGCTCGGGCCGGGGCTGCGCTTCTTCCGCGCGGGCGTGCCGGCGCTGCTGCGCGGCGGGCCGGACATGAACTCGCTGGTGTCGCTCGGTACCTCTGCAGCCTATGCCTACTCGGTGGTCGCAACGTTCGCCCCCCAGGTGCTTCCCCCTGGCACCGCGAACGTCTACTTCGAAGCTGCCGTGGTGATCGTTGCACTGATCCTGCTGGGCCGCACGCTGGAGGCGCGCGCCAAGGGACGCACTTCGCAGGCGATCAAGCGACTGGTCGGACTGCAGCCGCGGACCGCGCGGGTAGAGCGCGACGGCGCCAGCGTGGAGATACCGCTGGGCCAGGTGGTGGCCGGCGACGTGGTGTCGGTCCGCCCCGGTGAAAAGGTGCCGGTGGACGGGGAGGTCGTCGAAGGCGCTTCCTGGGTGGATGAAAGCATGATCACCGGGGAGCCGGCGCCCGTATCCAAGGGCGTGGGTGCCCGCGTAGTGGGTGGCACCCTGAACCGGACCGGCGCGTTCCGCTTCCGCGTCACCCGGGTGGGCGCGGACACGGTGCTGGCGCAGATCATCCGCCTGGTCGAGCAGGCGCAGGGCTCCAAGCTGCCGATCCAGGCACTGGTGGACAAGGTGACGCTGTGGTTCGTGCCGGCGGTGATGGCTGCGGCGGCGCTGACTTTCGTGGCGTGGCTGGTGTTCGGGCCTTCGCCAGCGCTGACCTTCGCACTGGTCAACGCGGTGGCCGTACTGATCATCGCCTGCCCATGTGCGATGGGGCTGGCCACGCCGACGTCGATCATGGTGGGTACCGGCCGCGCAGCCGAACTCGGCGTGCTGTTCCGGAAAGGCGAGGCACTGCAGGCCCTGCGCGATGTCAGCGTGGTGGCACTGGACAAGACCGGAACGCTGACCAAGGGCCACCCTGAACTGACCGATCTGGTGCCGGCCGCAGGCTTCGATCATGACCGCGTGCTGGCGCTGGTCGCGGCCGTGGAGTCCCGCTCGGAGCATCCGGTCGCCGAGGCCATCGTGGCCGCTGCCACCCGTCACGGGCTTGCCGTCGGGGCGGCCGAAGGCTTCGATGCGACCCCGGGCTTCGGGGTCACCGCCACCGTTGACGGTCAGCAGGTGGCCGTCGGAGCGGACCGTTTCATGGCCCGGCTGGGCTTGGATGCCAGCGTGTTCCTGCCGGTTGCGCAGCGGCTGGGCGCGGAGGGCAAGAGTCCTCTGTATGCCGCGATCGACGGTCGCCTGGCGGCGATCATCGCGGTAGCCGACCCGATCCGGGACACCACGCCGGAGGCGATCAAGGCGCTGCATGCGCTCGGGCTGCGCGTCGCGATGATCACCGGTGACAACGCCGCCACCGCAGCGGCGATCGCTCGCCAGCTTGGCATCGACGACGTGGCGGCCGAGGTGCTGCCCGATGGCAAGGTCGCCGCGCTGAAGCGGTTCCGCGCAGACGGCGCACGGGTCGCCTTCGTGGGTGATGGCATCAACGATGCGCCGGCCCTGGCTGAAGCAGACGTCGGCCTGGCAATCGGCACGGGGACCGATGTGGCGATAGAGGCCGCCGACGTGGTGCTGATGGCCGGTGACCTGCGCGGGGTGGTCAACGCCATCGCACTGAGCCGGTCCACGCTGCGCAACATCAAACAGAACCTGTTCTGGGCCTTCGCCTACAACGCCGTGCTGATCCCGGTAGCGGCCGGCGTCCTGTATCCCTTCAACGGCACGTTGATGTCACCGGTTTTCGCCGCTGCGGCAATGGCCGTTTCAAGCATCTTCGTGTTGGTGAACGCGCTGCGGCTCAAGCGCTTCCGCGCACCGCTCGCGCGTGCTCCATACTGACCGCACAGCGTGCAGGGGAAACCAGCGTGAACATTGGACAAGCAGCGAAGGCCTCCGGCGTTTCGGCCAAGATGATCCGTTACTACGAAGGCATCGGCCTGATCCCGCCCGCTGCCCGGTCGGAGGCCGGCTATCGCTGCTACACCCAGCAGGACGCCCACACCCTCCGCTTCATCCGCCGCTCGCGCGACCTTGGCTTCACGGTGGAACAGATCGCCGAGCTGCTGCTGCTGTGGCGTGACGGCGAACGTGCCAGCGCGGACGTGAAGCGGGTCGCTTTGGCGCACGTTGCCGAACTGGAAGACAGGATCAGCGGACTGCAGGCCATGGCGCGCACGCTGCGTGATCTTGCCAGCAGCTGCCACGGCAACGATCGCCCCGACTGCCCGATCATCGAAGAGCTCGCAGAGCCCGTCGGTGCCGGGAAAGTCAGCGCCACGGCGGCATCCCCGCGCAGGACGCCGCGCTTCGGCACGGATACGCCGGCTTCGCCGCGTGCGCGCAGGAGCCTGCAGCGCAAAGGTTGAACCGGAGTGCCCTCGGCAGCATCTGCGACCACATGAACGCAAGCCAAGGACGATGCGATTTCTTCAAAGAAGCAGGTTGACCTTGCCACGTTGGCAACGCCGAAAGTAGTCGGCGTACCAACCCACCAGGAGATGACCATGCTTCAGTTCCACATTCCCCGGATGACATGCGGTTCCTGCGCCAAGCCGGTGAGGGCCGCCCTGCTGGGTGCCGATCCTTCGGCCGGGATCCAGATCGACATGGCAGCGCGGACGGTGAGCGTGGACACGGTGCGGGAGCCCGCCGTGTTCCTCGCCGCACTTGCCGAAGCGGGATACCCGCACCTTTCCCGGCCTGCCGGCTGATCCTCGTTCAAGGAGACGTGCCCATGTGCACCCGACAACTGCTCACCCTCGGCGTTGCCGTCGTATTTCCAACAGCGGCAGGCCGTTCCCCGGCCTCCGCTGCGGGAAGCAAGGGAACCGTGGCGCTTCCGGGCGCTTCAGAGAAGGGAACCGCCGAGCTCGTCCGACACGACTTCGCACGCAGCACATGCAACGTGCACCCGAAATAGACGAGCCGAGGCGCAGGGTGGTTGGCAGACGCCCTAGCCGGACCTGCCATGAGCGATTTCCCCACATCCGGGGTGGCTACCCCACCGCCGCCCGCCACGCACGCTTCCCCCTTGTATCCGCTGCGCCTGACGATCAATGGCGAGGCGTATACGCTGGAGGTCGAATCCACGGTCAGCCTGCTGGACCTGCTGCGTGACCGCCTGCAGCTGACCGGCACCAAGAAGGGCTGCGACCACGGCCAGTGCGGCGCGTGCACGGTGCTGGTCGACGGCCGCCGCATCAATAGCTGCCTGACCCTGGCGGTCATGCAGCAGGGCGCCGACATCACCACAGTCGAGGGCCTGGCGAACGGGGATGCCCTGCATCCCCTGCAACAGGCCTTCATCGCCAAGGATGCCCTGCAATGCGGCTACTGCACGCCCGGCCAGCTGTGTTCGGCGCAAGGATTGATCAATGAGGGCCAGGCCTGCACCCGTGACCAGGTGCGCGAACTGATGAGTGGCAACATCTGTCGCTGCGGCGCTTACCCGCAGATCACCGATGCGGTGATGACGGTGCTTGAGGAAGCCCAAGGCCCGCCGGATGCCCCCGAGCCATCCCCTGCGCACTGGACACCCGGCACGGTGCCCGCATGATTCCCCCCACCTACGAACGCGCCGCGTCGCTGCAGCAGGCCTTGCAGCAGCTTGCCAGCACCCCCGGGCGCCCCATCCAGCCCATCGCCGGCGGCACCAACCTGCTCGATCTGATGAAGCTGCAGGTGATGCAGCCCAGCGGGTTGTTGGATGTGAACGCGCTGCCGCTGGACGCCATCACCGCCACCGAAGAGGGCGGTCTGCAGCTCGGCGCCACCGCCCGCAATGCTGACACGGCGTACCACCCGCTGGTGGAACGCGAGTATCCCCTGCTTGCGGCGGCCATTCTGGCGGCGGCCTCGCCGCAGATCCGCAACATGGCCAGCAACGGCGGCAACCTGCTGCAGCGCACGCGTTGCACCTATTTCTATGACCGTGCGACGCCCTGCAACAAGCGCGAACCGGGTAGTGGCTGTTCGGCCGTGGGCGGGCTGACCAAGTACCACGCGATCCTCGGCGCCAGCGAGCACTGCATCGCCACGCATCCCTCCGATATGTGCGTCGCGCTGGCAGCGCTCGATGCCACAGTGCATGTCACCAGCGTGCGCGGCACCCGCGCAATTCCCTTCGGCGCGTTCCACCGCCTGCCTGGCGACCAGCCTGAACAGGACAGCACACTGGCGGCAGACGAGCTGATCACCCATCTGACGCTCCCGCCAGGCGGGCGTTTTGCCGCGCACAGTGCCTACCTGAAGATCCGCGAGCGCCTGTCCTACGCGTTCGCGCTGGTGTCGGTCGCCGCCGCGCTGGAAATCGGGCCCGACGGACGCATCACCGATGCGCGGCTGGCCTTGGGCAGCGTGGCGCACAAGCCATGGCGCAGCACCGACGCCGAACGGCTGTTGATTGGCGCGATGCCGGGCGATACAGCCTTCGAATCAGCGGCCGATCGGCTGCTGGAAGGGGCGCAGTCGCAGGGGCAGAACGCCTTCAAGATCCCGCTGGCACGACGCGCGGTGGTGCGCGCCCTGCAGGCAGCCACCGAGGGCACCATCGACAATCGTGGCCGACGCCGCGGCCAACCGGAGCATGCCGCATGAGTCCCTATCCCAAGCAACCGCAGGTTCCCGTAGCCGAGCCGGGAACCGGCCATGTGCCGACCGGGACCGGAACGCCGCGCATCGATGGCCGGGCCAAAGTGACCGGCCAGGCACGCTACGCGGCGGAGTGGCCGGCCGAGGATCTGGTCCATGGCGTGGTGGTCAACAGCAGCATCGCAAAGGGGCGCATCGTCGGCTTCGACCTGGACGCCGCGCTGGCGGTACCGGGCGTACTGCAGGTGCTGACCCACCTCAACCGTCCGCACATGCGCGGTGCCGGCATCTTCTACAAGGACATGACGGCCCCGGCAGGATCACCCTTCCGGCCGTTGTACGACGCACAGATACGCTACAGCGGCCAGCCGGTTGCGCTGGTGCTGGCCGAGACCTTCGAGGCGGCGCGTCACGCGGCCGGGCTGGTGGGCGTGCGGTATGAGGTCGAGGCGCACGAAACCAACCTGGTCACCTCCGTTGAACGAGCGCGTGAGCCGCGCAAGATGAAGGCCGGATTCTCCGCGCCGCCGAAGGACAAGGGCGAGCCGGACCAGGCGTTCGCACAGGCCACGCACCGCATATCGGCCGATTTCTACAGCGGCGTGGAGCACCATAATCCGATGGAGCTGTTCGCCAGCACGGTGATCCGCGGTGACGACGGCCACCTGACCATCCATGACAAGACCCAGGGCTCGCAGAACAGCCGCTGGTATGTCTCGCATGTGTTCGGCCTGCCCAAGCGCAAGGTCACCGTGCGCAATGCCTACGTGGGCGGTGCGTTCGGCTCCGGGCTTCGCCCGCAGTACCAGCTTCCGCTGGCGGTGATGGGCGCGTTGGCGCTGGAGCGCTCGGTGCGCGTTGTCCTCACGCGCCAGCAGATGTTCACCTTCGGCCACCGACCGGAGACCGTGCAGCGGGTAAAGCTTGCCGCCGATGCCGACGGCACCCTGCGTTCGATCTGGCACGAGGCCGTGGCCGAGACATCGCGCATCGAGGACTACGTGGAAGTGGTGGTCAACTGGAGCGGCCAGCTGTACGCCTGCGACAACGTGCATGTGGGCTACAAGTTGGTAGACCAGGACCAGTACACGCCGATCGACATGCGCGCCCCCGGCGCGGCGCATGGCATGCATGCGCTGGAAGTGGCGATCGACGAGCTGGCCAATGAGATCGGCATGGACCCGCTGGCACTGCGGCTGAAGAACTACGCCGAAACCAATCCTGCCGACGGCAAACCGTTCTCCACCAAGGCCCTGCGCGAGTGCTACCGCCGCGGTGCCGAGCGCTTCGGCTGGGCCGATCGCGCGCCCTTACCGCGCGCGCGCCGCGAAGGCAACGAATGGGTGGGTTGGGGCATGGCGACCGGCCAGTGGGACGCGATGCAGATGTTCGCGCGCGCCCATGCCGAGCTACATGCCGATGGCCGGCTGGTGGTCAGCAGTGCGGCCACCGATATCGGCACCGGCACCTATACGGTGATGAGCATGATCGCCGCCGAAGCACTGGGCCTGCCGCTGGAACAGGTCACCTTCCAGTTGGGTGACTCCACGCTGCCGGTGGCCCCGATCGAGGGCGGCTCATCGCATGTCAGCACGGTGGGCTCGGCAGTGGATGGGGCCTGTGCCAAGCTGCGCCGGCAGCTGCTCGCGCTTGCTGCTGGAAGGAAGGACTCGGCGTTCAGCCGTGCCGGCGTGGATGACGTGGTATTCGCCAACGGCAGCATGGCACTGCGGGCTGACCCGGGCAGCGCCGTTGCCCTCACCACGCTGCTGGCCGACGCCGGCAAAGCCAGCATCGAAGCGAAGTACCTGCTGCTGCCCAATGTGTTGAAGCAGCGCCGCTATACCCGCGCCACGCACAGCGCCGTGTTCGTGGAGGTACGGGTGGACGAGGAACTCGGCACGGTGCGGGTGATGCGCGTGGTCAGTGCGATCGCCGCGGGTCGCATCCTCAATCCGACTACCGCACGCAGCCAGATCATCGGCGGGGTGGTGTGGGGCATCGGCGCGGCGCTGCACGAACATACCGAATCCGACCATCGGTTTGGGCGTTTCATGAACCGCGATCTGGCCCAGTACCACGTCTCGGTCAACGCCGATATCCATGACGTGGACGTGCTGTTCGTGGAGGAAGACGACCGGGTGGTCAGCAGTATCGGGGCGAAGGGAGTAGGGGAGATCGGCCTGGTGGGCGTGTCGGCGGCGATCTGCAACGCCATCCATCACGCCACGGGCAAGCGCATCCGCAGTACGCCGATCACGCCGGACAAGGTGATGATGTAGTCCCGGCGGGCGCGCTACTCCTTGGCCCCCTGTGAGTAGCTCACCGTGCCATCCTGCTCGATGAAGCGGAGCTCAGGATGCCCCTGGTAGGTGGTCAACATGGCGACCGATCCGTTCTGGTGGATGACGAACAAGGACGCACCGGCCTTTTCATTGGCCACCACCTTGAAGACTTCACCGCCGTCGCCTGCACCATCCAGCGTCAGCACCGCCTCATCGCCGGTGTCGACCGTCAGGTAACCGCCGCGCTCATTGCCGTCTGGACCGTTGAGAAGGATGCCGGCCGCGGGCGCGACGCGTTCTTCGCGTTTTCCAAGGACCATGGGCCCGTTCACCGGCGCGCCTATCTCCACGCGGGCGACTCCGGAGGCGTCCCTGACGATCAGGCCACGGGCTTCCAGGACGCGGGACGGGTCATTTGCGTGGCCCGCTTCATGCAGGGCGTAAAGCGATATCGTCACCGCCGTCAACGAAATGGCGATGTTGAGCAAGAGTCCTTTCATGATGTTCTCCGTGGGTTCAAAACGTTAGCGCTGAATGATCGGTGATAAGGGCTACTTCAGGCAAACCGGCCGGTTCCGCAGGTACGGGCATTGACTGCGCTTGCGTCTGGTCCAATAGTCAACTCGGCCGGGACGCAATGGAGAGCGCATGACCGTAGCGACAAGCATGATCACGTTCCAACGCATGGGTTTGGCGGCCGCGCTGCTTGTGCTGGCGTCAACCACCGTTGCCAAGCCGCCTGCCGAAGCCGCGTTTGATGCCTGGCTGGTGGCGTTCAACAGCAACGACAAGGCCAAGCTTCAGGCGTTCAACGCGCATCACTTCGCCGACGCGGATCTCAACCTGGACTACCTGCTCGACAGCCGCGAAGAAACCGGCGGCCTGGACGTGGTGACGGTTGAGCGGAATGAGCCGGGAATCTTCGTGGCGATGACACGCGAGCGCAGTTTCCCGGCATACCGGCGGGTCACGATCACGGCTGGAGCGGCTGGCGACACGAAACTCGCTGAGATCAAGCAGGAACCGCAGCCCCTGCCGGAGGACGAGGCGCTGAAGGCGCTGGATTCATTCGCCACGCAGCTTGCGAGGGCCGACCGTTTTTCTGGCGCGCTCGTCATCGAACGCAATGGCAAGCGTCTGTACGGCAAGGCATTCGGACCGGCAGATCGCGAGAACCAGGTGCCGGTGCATCTGGACACCCCCTTCTTGTTCGCCTCCCAAGGCAAGATGTTCACCGCGGTTGCGGTGTTGCAGATGATCGACGCCGGCACGCTGCAGTTCGACGATCCCGTCGGGAAGTACCTGCCGGACTATCCGAACAAGGAGATGGCGAAGGTCACCATCCGGCAACTGCTCACCCATCAGGGTGGCACCGGCGATATCGGCGTACTCCAGCCGGAGGAGGGCGTCAATCGCGCCTGGGCCCGCACCATCGACGACCTCATAAAGCTCAACGGTGATCGCGGCCCGTCGTTTGCACCCGGATCAGCCTTCGATTACTCGAACTACGGCTTCCTGCTCCTCGGCGCGCTGGTGGAAAAGGTAAGCGGACAGAGCTACTACGCCTATCTGGATGAGCACATCTTCCATCCCGCCGGCATGGCGGCGACCCACTATCCAGACAGGGAACACATGTCGGGAATCGCACGCGGCTACACCCGGGACGACGACGGGAAGCTGGTGCCCAGTGCCAGCCAGCTACCGTGGCGAGGATCGCCAGCCGGGGGCGGAGTTTCGACCGTCGAAGATCAGTTGCGATTCGTCGGCGCGCTCAAGGCAGGCACCTTGATCCCGTTGCCGCTGTTGCAGGAGGCGATCAAGCAGCAGACCGATTGGTATGGCTACGGCTTCATCTCTTCCGGCCCGGAAGAGTTCCCGCATTGGGGACACGGCGGGGGCGCGGCTGGGACCAGCGCGGCGCTTTCGGTCTATCCCACCAATGACATGACCATGGCCTGCCTGAGCAACCGCGATCCCCCCATCTGCGATCGACTGCTCATCAACCTGCATTGGCATCTGTCTCCGCCAGCGCCTGCGCCATCTCCGTGCGGCGCAACAGACGCTCGGATTCTGGCAACCGAAGCCCTCATCGTTCACCGGGAGCCTTTCGTGATTCCACGCGGGCCGATGGGCGAAGAGCCTGTGGCTGGATCCTGTACCCGAACTCGCTTCAAGATCGATCGGTCCGGGGTTCCGGTGGACCTGGCCATCGACGAGAGTTCGGGAGATAGAGTGCTTGACGTTGCAGCAAGGGAAACGCTGCGTCGCTATCGATTCAAGGTTATGCGTGGCCGGGACGATTCAGTTCATTACCTTGTATTCCATTCTGTGGGTCGGACCTTCTAACCCGTTGCCATGTCCTTGCCTACCGAACGCATTGCGCGCTACAGCACCTCCACCACCACCTTGCCCTTGGCCCGCCCGCTCTCCACGTGGGCCAGCGCGCTGCGGGTTTCCTGGAAGGGGAAGACCCGTTCGATGACCGGACGGATGGCACCGGACTCCACCAGTGAAGTGATCTCGCTCAGCTGATGCCCGTCGGCGCGCATGAACAGAAACGTGTACGTCACTCGCTTCCGTTTGGCCTTGCTGCGGATGCCACGGCTGACCAAGCGCAGCACCTGCTTCAGCGGCCATGCAAGTCCGCGCGCCGCAGCAAATGCCGGCGTGGGTGGCCCGGAGATGGAGATCAAATGCCCGCCCGGCTTGAGGATCTGCAGCGAGCGGTTCAGTTCATCCTTGCCCAAGCTGTTGAGCACCACATCGTAGTCACGCAGTTCCGTGACGACGTCCTGCCGCCTGTAATCGATCACGACATCCGCGCCAAGCTCCTTCACCCAGCCCACGTTGGCGGTACTGGTGCTGGTGGCAACGAAGGCGCCCAGATGCTTGGCCAGCTGGATCGCCACGGTACCGACACCGCCGGAGCCGGCCTGGATGAAGACCTTCTGACCGGGTTTGAGCTGCGCGGTTTCGACCAGCGCCTGCCAGGCGGTCAGCGCGACCAATGGCAGCGAGGCGGCCTCCACCATGGTGAGGTTGCTGGGCTTGAGGGCAACAGAGGCTGCGTTGACCGCGATGAACTCGGCGAAGGTGCCGATGCGATCATCATCGGGACGCGCGTACACCTCATCGCCCGGTTTGAAGTCCTGCACTGCGGCACCGACACTGACCACCGTGCCGGCCATATCGTTGCCGAGTATCAGCGGCAGGCGAAAGGGCAGGATCAGCTTGAACTCCCCTGTGCGGATCTTGGTGTCCAGCGCATTGACGCTGGCCGCGTGCACGCGGATGAGAACATCGTCATCCCGAAGCGAAGGCCGGGGTACGTCGCCGATGCGGCCGGTCTCCTTTTTGCCATAACGGTCGATCAGGAAGGCTTTCATGAGCGGTGTGTCTCTGGTTGAGGGGGCCGTCGGGTTGCGGACCGGGGAGGGTGGGTGCCGGTGCGGTCAGGGCTTCACTGGGCGGGGCGATAACGTTCCGCCGCCTGTGCCTGCCGGATGTCCGAGAGCAGTCCCTGGCGGGAGGCGTCCAGCGTGTCCCAGCGTTCGGCAACATGCAGCGGCGGAATGGTTACGGTCTCGCGACGATCGAAGCCGACCAGGGCCGCATCGACCAGCTCGCCGACATCCATCACGTCCGTCAGCGTGTTGATGTCGATGCCGGCGCGCTCCCAGATTTCGGTACGCGTGGTCGCAGGCAACACAGCCTGCACATAGACGCCCTTGGGCGTCAGCTCCACGCTCAGTCCCTGCGACAGGAACAGCACGAAGGCTTTGGACGCACCGTAGACGGACATGCCGAACTCCGGCGCCAGCCCAACCACCGAGCCGATGTTGATGATCGCGCCTTCGCCGGCGTTGGCCAGGCGCGGTGCAACTGCCGCGGCCAAGCGGGTCAGGGCGATGGTGTTCAACGTGAGCAGCTGTTCGATGCTGTCGGCCGATTGCTCGGTGAAGCCGCCGGATTGGGCGATGCCCGCGTTGTTGACCAGGATGCCGATGCGGGCATCGTCGCGCAGGCGGCTTTCAACGATGGCCAGGTCGCTGCGCTGGGTGAGGTCGGCCGGCAGTACGTCGATGGCAACGCCGGTGGCGTGGCGCAGGCGCTCGGCCAGTGCATCCAGCCGCCCCTTGTCGCGCGCGACCAGGACCAGATCGTGGCCGCGGCGGGCAAAACGTTCGGCGTAGACGGTGCCGATCCCGCTGGAGGCGCCGGTGATGAGGACAGTGGGCAGGCTCATGGTGTGTCTCTTGAAAGGGAATGTGGCAGCGGGGACGCCGCGATGGCGATTGAGACGGGGTTACTGCGCGGGCGTGTCGGCCAGGGCGGGGTAGTCGGTGTAGCCTTCCGCGCCGCCGCCATACAACGTGGCCGGGTCCAGGGCGTTCAAGGGCGCGCCGGTCTTCAGGCGTTCGACGAGATCCGGATTGCTGATGAAGGCACGGCCAAAGGCGAACAGGTCGGCCTTGCCAGCGGCGAGATGCGCGTTGGCCAGCTCCAGGTCGTAGCCGTTGTTGGCCAGGTAAGTTCCGGTGAAACGGCGGCGCAGGCCGTCGAAATCGAACGCGGCCACGTCGCGTGGCCCGCCCGTCGCGCCTTCGACCACATGCAGGTAGACGATGCCCAGCGCGCTGAGCTGGTCGACGATGTAGTCGTACTGCGGCTGCGGGTCGCTGAGGGTTGCGATGGCGTTGGCCGGGGAGACCGGTGAGATGCGCACGCCGGTGCGATCGGCACCGATCTCCTCCGCGATGGCGGCGGTGACTTCAAGCAGCAGGCGCGCATGGTTCTCGATCGAACCGCCGTACGCATCGGTGCGCTGGTTGACGCCGTCCTTGATGAACTGTTCAAGCAGATAGCCGTTGGCACCGTGGATTTCCACACCGTCGAACCCGGCCGCAATCGCATTGGCAGCCGCGCGGCGGAAGTCGTCGACGATGGCCGGCAGCTCGTCGATCTCCAGTGCACGCGGTTCGGACACATCGACAAAGGCGTTGTGGACGAAGGTCTTGGTCTGCGCCCGGATGGCCGAGGCGGACACAGGCGCGGCGTTGCCCGGCTGCAGGTCCACGTGCGAGATACGGCCTACGTGCCATAGCTGCACGAAGATGCGTCCGCCGCTTGCGTGCACGGCATCGGTGACCTTGCGCCAGCCCTCTATCTGGTCCTGCGTGTAAAGCCCGGGTGTGTCCTGGTAGCCCTGCGCTTGGGCCGAGATCTGCGTGGCCTCGGTGATGATCAGGCCGGCCGAGGCGCGCTGGGCGTAGTAGGTGGGAGCCAGCGGACTGGGCACCAGGCCGGCCCCGGCGCGGTTGCGCGTCAGCGGTGCCATCACGATGCGGTTGGCCAGCGTGACGCGGCCAAGGGGGTAGGGCTGGAAGAGCGTCGTGGCTGTCATGGCGAGGAGGACTCGGAAGCGGGGATGGCGCAATGATGATGAGCGTAATCTTAGATGTCAACGGTTTGATGATGCGCATCATCTATGCGTGGTAAACTGCGCTTCCAGCAGGGCAGAGCACCAAGAGGCAAGCCGTCATGAAGGTCACCAAGGCACAAGCGCAGGCCAACCGGGCACACATCGTCGAAACCGCTTCCGCGCTTTTCCGGGAACGGGGCTTCGACGGCGTGGGCGTGGCGGACCTGATGGCCGCTGCGGGCTTTACCCACGGCGGCTTCTACAAACACTTCGGGTCCAAAGCGGACTTGATGGCCGAATCTGCCAGCTGCGGCTTCGCCAACTCGGCCGAGTCGCTCGGCGAGACGGACGGGGCGGCGTTCCTTGGCTATTACCTGTCGCGGGAGCATCGCGACAATCCAGGCCAGGGCTGCACGATGGCGGCGCTCTGCAGTGATGCGGCGCGGCAGCCAACGTCGGTCAAGCAAGCCTTCGCGGCGGGTATCGAAGCGCAGCTGGCCGTATCCCGTTACCCGGCAGGTCAGGCCGACAGTCCCACACCCGAACAGTCACGTGCGCGGCGTATCGCGTTGATGGCCCAGGCCGTCGGCGCGACGGTGTTGTCCCGGTCCTGCCCGGACGACTCACCGCTGGCGGACGAGATCCTGGATGTGTGCCGGGCGGATGTGCTGGCGCGGCTGTCAGGTTTGCCCAACGTCTGACGCGTGCCCGGCCCTCGCGCTTAGTTTTCTCTGGCCATCGGGAGGATTTGCGGGTTCACGTAGCGTTCGTTCAGTGATCTCCAGCAGTGCGCGCAGCCGATCCATGTGGCGAAGGTCCTGGTGGTAACCAACCCAGATGTCCCTACCGGGGGGCTGCCCGAGCAGATCGATGCGGCGAAGACCTTCCATGCCTTCCGCCAATGGTCTTGGCAACACAGCAACGCCGTGGCCTCGAAGGCAAATCTGAGCCTGAACGCTACGGCTGGTGCTGGTCAGCGAGCGCTTGGAGTGTGGGAACCGGTCCAGCAGCCACGTGACATCAGGGAAGTGGGCCTGGGCTGAATTCATGAGAATCAAACGCACCGACTGCGGGTCATCGATCACCGCCTGCACCGCTGCTGCCGATCCGTACAGGCCGTACGGCATGGTCATCAGTCGGCGTTGGACAATGTCTGGCTCACTGAATGGCACGATGCGAAAGGCAACGTCGGCCTCGCGACGGGAGAGATCAAGAAGGCGGTAGCTCGCGATTACCTCGGGCACGACGGCAGGGTGGAGCCGCCCGAGTTCCATGAAAACGGGCGCCAGGACGTAGGCGGCGAACCAATCGGCCGCGGCTATCCGCAGGATGCCTTCCAGGCGCCCATGGTTGCCAGCCAGGCGCCGCTCCATGGACAGCGCCGATTCCTCCATGGATTCCGCAAGTGAGAGCACCGCGTCTCCGGTATCGGTGAGCACCAGGCCGTCTTTCGTTCTACGAAAGAGGGGCTGCTCGGCCTCGTCCTCGAGCGCCTTTATCCGACGGCCCACCGTCGGATGGCTCACGCCCAAGGTTCGAGCTGCCTCGCCCAGCGATCTTCCGCGGACGACCGCAAGAAATATGCGGATATCACTCCAGTCCACGCTACGGCCACCCGTTCAAGAATGTACGCGGAATATGCAGGAATGGCAGTCCCCAAACAACCCTGTCAGGGGCAACATGCCGCCCTGCATTGACGTTGCTGCCATCGGAGTTGGACGACATGAGTAAGCTGAACGGTAAAGTGGCGCTGGTAACGGGCGCATCCAAAGGAATCGGCGCGGGCATAGCGCGCCGCTTGGCAGCCGAAGGCGCCGAGGTGGTTGTGAACTATGCGACGAGCGATAGCGAGGCAAAGGACGTGGTCGCTGGAATTGAAGGGGAGGGTGGTCGCGCGATTGCGGTGCGTGCCGACGTCCGCAACAAGCCGGAAGTGGATAGCCTGATCAAGTCGGCCATCGATCATTTCGGTCGGCTGGACATCGTGGTCAACAACGCTGGCATCTACCAGTTCGCAAAGATCGAGGCCACCACCGAGGCACTGTATCGCCAGCAGTTTGATCTGAACGTGCTTGGCCCGCTTCTGGTCACCGGCGCCGCCGCCCCGTTCCTCGCCGAAGGCAGCAGCATCATCAATATCAGTTCCTTCGTGACGCGGATATTGCCGGCCGAGAGCTCGATCTACAGCGGTACCAAGGGAGCCATCGACGCCATCACAGGCGTGCTGTCGCGCGAGCTGGGGCCACGTGGAATCCGCGTCAACTCAGTAAACCCAGGGCTGATCGAGACGGACGGTACGCACGCCAATGGCGTGATGGGGTCTGACTTTCAGGTGTGGAACGAGCAGCAGACACCACTGGGACGGATTGGGCAGGTAACAGAGATCGCCTCGATCGTCTCGTTTCTCGCGTCTTCTGATGCGGCCTGGGTGACCGGCGAACGCATCATTGGCGCCGGCGGAATGCGCTGACCCGAAGACCGAGCGAAACTTACCAGGACCAGCTCCATGCCCATTGATTCCAATCCGGGTGCGACCGACGCACGCCGCTGGCCTGCCTTGGCCGTTCTCCTGACCGGCACGCTTCTGCCGCCATTGGACTTTTTCATTGTCAACGTAACATTGCCCTCGATCAGGACGGATCTGCACGCGTCAGCAGATGTGGCGCAGCTCGTGGTATCTGTTTACGCGATGGCGTACGCCGTCACCCTTATCCTTGGCGGTCGCCTGGGTGACATCCATGGGCGTCGGCGCGCATTTGTTGCAGGCATGCTCGGATTCGGGCTGGCATCGACGATCTGTGGGCTCGCAGGCTCGGCCGGTGTGCTGGTCTTGGGCAGGCTGCTGCAAGGCATCTCTGCGGCCGTGATGGCACCGCAGGCACTGGCGTCCATTCATGCGATGTTTCCGGCAAGCGAGAAGAGTCGTGCGCTCAGTCTGTACGGGGCAACATTCGGGCTGGCCGCTGTCGGCGGCCAGCTTCTTGGAGGTGTGCTGGTCTCGGCAGACCTCTGGGGCATGGGGTGGCGCAGCGTCTTCCTCATCAACATTCCCGTCATTGTTCTTGCCGTACCTGCCGCATTGATGTTGGTGCGCGAGACCAAGGAAGAACATGCAGGGGGAATGGATTTTCCAGGGGCGGTGTTGCTGGCGCTCGGCGTTCTCGCGGTTGTGGTGCCCCTCATTGAAGGACGCGAGCATGGATGGCCCTGGTGGAGTCTGGGATTGCTGGGCCTGAGTCCATCACTCCTCGTCATCTTCTGGCGCTACGAAAAGCATCGGGAACGCTGGGCCAGGACGCCCCTGGTGCCGCCCTCGGTCATGTCGGCAGCCAATGGGCTGTATCTCGGCCTGGCGGCCGCGGTCCTTTTCTACGCCTTGGCGGCGTTCTTCCTGACCTTCGCGGTGTATCAGCAAGCGGGTCTACACCGCGATGCCTTGGCTGCGGGGCTCGCGATCCTTCCGGTCGGGGTGGGACAGCTGCTGGGGCCGCCGTTGGGCCTGCGGCTCTCGCGATGGTTGGGGTCGAACGCGGCTGCGTTCGGTATGGGGCTGGAGGTGGCGGGCCTGGTATTGACAGCCGGCGCGGCTGTGATCGGCAAGCCTTCCCTTATTCCTTTGCCCCTGGTGCTTATCGGTGTCGGCCAGGGTATCGCCGTACCCGCGCTGGTGCGGCTGAACATCGATCTGGTGGAGCCCCGCTGGGCGGGCCTCGCGGCCGGCATGCTCAGCGCGGCAATGCAACTTGGCGCCGCACTGTCAGTCGCTTTGGTCGGCGGGGCCTTCTTCACACTGGCGCCCGATGGAGCGGCTGCCGATCGCGTGGAATCAAGCTTTGCGGTCGCATGCCTCCTGATCAGCATCGCTATGACGGCGGCTGCAGTTCTCAGCAGGAGGCTGGCTGGCAGCAAGCTGGACCTGAAGAACGTCGACGCCAGCAAGGCGGCGGCCAAGTGACCCGAGTCCCTCCGGACTGTTTCTCTGCCTCTCCGGCATTAGTCAGATATCGCTTGATCAGAATGGAATGAACGATGAACATCTCTCCAATCGGATGGCTCCACACGCTGGGCAGTCTTCCCGCGATTCCGCTTGCGGTCTACATGCTTGTCAAGCACGGACGAATCGTCCCTGGGACCTCACCTGGGCGTGCCTATTTCTGGTTCATGCTGCTGGGCGTACTTACGGTGTATCCGATCGCGCATCAACCGGTAAGCACCATCATCGCGAGCGTCACCCTCATCCTGCTTCTGTTCGGATATGGCATCGCGCTGGGGCGACCGGCGAAGCGTTTGTGGACATACCTCCAATGCGTCGCGCTCACCATTACGGTGTTTCTCCTGATGGTGCCAACAGTAAGCGAGACGATGCGAAGGCTTCCTGCCGAAGCCCCGCTGGCAACCGGCTTGAAGGATCCGCTCCTGCTGGGCGTCCAAGGCACGCTCCTGCTGGCGCTGATTGTCGGCATCCCATTTCAGCTACGAGCGCTGGTCAAGCGGGGAGGGCGTCACTGAAGAGAAACGCTTCGATGTTGATCGGAGAGGTCAGGCGCCCGCATCAAAAGATGCTATGGCGACGGCGATGCTGGCGTGGGCTGGCGATCAGGGATCGTTATCGAAGGTACTGGCTGCCGGCACGCGTGCTTCATGGTGCACTGGCAGCTTCGCTTACTCCACGCCAGGCTCGGCCCCACCGGTCGGTCGTAAGTTGGAAGCGAACAGGATCATCGCCACCGCAGCAGCCAGCCCGAGCAGCACCGTTCCACCCTGTAGGGCGGCCGAGACCCCGCGAGCGGCAGCGGCCGCACCCGAGCCGCCGGCTTGTGCGGCCGTTGCCAGCGCTGCCATTGCCCCCAGTCCTGCCGAGCTGCCCAGCTGATGGGCAACGTTGACCACGCCCGAGGCGGCACCGGCGTCCTGCCGCGTGGTTCCCACAACGCCAGCGGCGGTGAGGGGCCCGAAGCACAGACCTTGACCGGCGCCGATCAATACCATCGGAAGTGCGACATCCAGCAGATAGGTTGCGCTGGCATCTACCTGCGACAGCCAGGCCATGCCGGCCACGATCAGCATCAGCCCCGTCAACGTCTGCGCAGTAGGGCCGGCTTTGGGCAGGAGCTTGGAGCCGTAGAGCGCAGAAACGAAATTGACCAGTGTCATTGGTAGAAAGCCCAAGCCCGCTTCAAGCGCTGAAAATCCCAGAACCGACTGCATGAACTGCGTTGAATAGAAAAAGAAGGTCACCATGCCGCCGAGCAGCAGAAACCTCGCGAGATAGGCGGCCGAGCGGGCCTGGTGGCGAAACAGGTGCAGTGGCATGATCGGCTGTGGCGCACGGGATTCGTGGGTTATGAACAGCACGATCAAGGCAAGCCCGATGACGACGGCAATACGGGAAGGAAGGTCCTGCCAGCCGACGTCGCCGAGGTTGACGATGCCCCAGATCAAAGCGCCGAAGCCGGCCGTGGACAGTACCGCACCGAGCAGGTCGAAGTCGCCTGCATGTCGTTCGGATTCTTCGATGTAACGCGCGCCGGCGAGTGCAAGCACGATTCCTACCGGTACATTGATGAAGAAGCCGACGCGCCAGCTCCAGAGGTCCGCGAGCAACCCCCCCATCACCAACCCGATGCTGGCGCCGATACCGGCCACTGCACCGTACAGCGACGTTGCCCTGCGCCGTTGCGGTCCCTCAGGGAAGTGGATGGCCAGCAGCGCAAGCGAGGAGGGCGCAAGGATGGCCGCCCCGACCCCTTGTACGGCTCGCGCCGCCACCATCCAGTTGGCGCTGGGCGCGAGGCCTACCGCGAGCGATGCGATCGTAAAGACAGCCAGCCCGGTTTGAAACATGCGTCGGCGTCCGAGGATGTCTCCCGCCCGGGCCCCCAGCAACAGGAAGCCGCCGAAGAACAGCGTATATACGCTTTGCACCCAGGCCAACTGTGCCTGCGAGAACTGCAGTTCCTCCTGGATACGCGGCAATCCGGTGATCACGATCGACACGTCCAGGATAATAAGCAGATAGCTGGTCAGGATGATGCCCAGTACCGCAGTCTGGTGGGCGAGTAAGGAAGTGGGGGAGGTGTTCATGGATTCCTGCACGGCAAAGCGCACGCTGATGGAGACGGCACCCCGATAACGGGGCGCCGTTTCATCGCGCGGGGAGGGAACTGCTGGACCGGCTAGCGGCCGGTCATCTTCATCGCGGCTTCGGGCAGTCGCTCGCCGCTGATGCGGATGTTGGCGAGCTGGTCAGCTATCCGCTGCAGGTCCGCCTGGTCCAGCGTCAGGTCCAGCGCGCCCAGGTTCTCGTCCAAGCGATGCAGTTTCGTGGTGCCGGGAATCGGCGCGATCCAGGGTTTCTGTGCGAGCAGCCACGCAAGGGCGACCTGGGCCGGCGTCGCGCCCTTGTCCGCCGCCAGCGCCTTGACCACCTCCACCAGCACCATGTTGTCTCGCCGGGCTTCGGCAGAAAAACGTGGAACCGCATTACGGAAATCACCGGGGTCGAACTGCGTCTCCTCGTTGATCTTCCCGGTCAAGAATCCAGCACCTAAGGGGCTGAACGGTACGAATCCGATGCCAAGTTCCTCAAGCGTGGGCAGCAACGACAGCAGTGGCTCCCGCCAGAACAGCGAGAATTCGCTCTGCACCGCGGTCAACGGCTGTACCGCATGGGCGCGGCGGATGGTCTGCACACCTGCCTCGGACAGCCCGAAGTGCTTGACCTTGCCGGCCTGGATTAGGTCCTTGACGGCGCCGGCGACGTCCTCGATCGGCACCGCCGGATCCACCCGATGCTGGTAGAAAAGATCGATGCGGTCAGTGCGCAGTCGCTTCAGGCTCGCCTCGGCGACCGCCTTGATCTGCTCGGGCCGACTGTTGGTACCGCCGTTGCGGGCCCGCGTAACCGGATCCAGATCGAAACCGAATTTGGTGGCGATGACCACCTGGTCGCGTACCGGCTGCAGCGCCTCGCCGACCAGTTCTTCGTTGACGTAGGGCCCATACACTTCGGCGGTATCGAAGTGAGTGACGCCGCGTTCCACGGCACTGCGGATCAGCGCGATCATCTCGTGCTTGTCTGCGGCGGGGCCATAATTCGCGCTCATGCCCATACAGCCGAGGCCGAGGGCCGATACCTGCAGGCCCTGGCCGAGTGTGCGGATTTTCATGGTTCGCTCCAAGTAGTGTTCATGCTGATTTCTGCAACCAGCGGTTGACGGTTTCCATGGTCCTGCGCTCCTGGTCGGCCTCCATCGTGAAGGGGTCCCGGATGCGGGCGCCGGGTGCATGCTCGGCCAGCACGCGCAGGCTGCTGCCGACGCCGAAGCCGCCATGGGTGATGAACGGTATGAGCGTCTTTCCACGCAGGTCGTGCCGCGACAAAAGCGAACGGATGATCGGCGGCGCGGTCTCGCCCCAGATGGGGAAGCCGAGGTACACCGTGTCGTAGTCGGTGATGCCGGGAATCAGGGCCTGCAGGGCGGGCTCTGCGCCCTCGTCGCGTTCGCGGCGCGCCTGTGCGACCGTCTCCAGGTAATCATCCGGGTAAGCAGCGGCAGGCTGGATCTCGAACAGGTCACTGGGCTGGCTGCGATGGATCAGGCCGGCGATGACGCGGGTGTTGCCCGATCGCGAGAAATACGCAACCAGCGTGCGCGCGCCGCTGCGGGGCACGGGGGCTGCAGCGGCGGGGGAGTCGGACGTCGCGGCTGTGCAGCCCAGGGGAAGCGCTGCCATGGCAGCGATGACCGTTCTGCGGCCGGCATTGTGCGATGAAGTCGTCATGCAGCCAATCTACGCTCGCCGGACTTCGACTTGTAGTGGCATAATCGGATATCGCTTATATCGGGGCTGCATCAATGGGTGTCGAGAACTACGATCAGTTGGCGATGTTCGCGCTGGTGGCGCGCGAACGCAGCTTCACCCGTGCAGCCGCGCAGCTGGGCATGTCCCAGCCGGCATTGAGCCGCTCCATGCGCCAACTGGAAGAGCGTCTGGGAGTGCGGCTGCTGTCGCGCACCACGCGCAGTGTTTCCCCCACCGAAGCGGGCGAGCAGCTGCTGCGGGTCATTGCGCCTCGATTTGAAGAGATCGACACTGAGCTGGCCCAGCTCAACGCGTTCCGTGACAAGCCGGCGGGACGCCTGCGCATCACCGCTGGCGAACACGCGGCGATCTCCATCATGCAGCCCGTGCTCGGTCGCCTGTTACCTCAGCACGCCGATCTCAACATCGAGGTGATCGTCGATTACGGGCTGACCGACATCGTCGCCGAAGGGTATGACGCCGGCATCCGTCTGGGCGAGCAGGTGGCCAAGGACATGATCGCGATGCGTGTCGGCCCTGAACTGCGGATGGCGGTGGTGGGCTCGCCTGATTACTTCCGGCGGTATGTCAGGCCCAAGTCGCCGCACGAGCTTACCCAGCACAACTGCATCACGATCCGGCTGCCGACGCATGGCGGAATTTTCGCGTGGGAGTTCGAGAAGAAAGGGCAGGAACTCAAGGTCAGGGTCGAGGGGCAGCTGGTATTCAACAACATCGCCATGCGCCTGTCGGCAGCGCTGGAAGGCCTCGGGTTGGCCTACATGCCCGAGGACCTGGTGCATGCCCACATCGCGTCCGGCGCACTGGTGCGGGTGCTGGCGGACTGGTGCCCTCCGTTCCCGGGTTACCACCTGTACTACCCCAGCCGCCGGCAGTCGTCGCCGGCGTTCACCCTGCTGCGCGATGCCCTGCGGTACGAAGGCTGAGGGCATCGCATGCGGTCGATTGGCAGCGGTATTACCGGGTTGGCGCCTCGACATCGCTGAAGACCTGCACCGCAGGCGGCAGGCGCTCGCCTTGCACGGTCACCGCTGAAACCGCCGCGTCCAGCGCCTGCAGTTCGCCGCTGCTGAACACCACGTCTGCCGCGCCGATGTTGTCCAACATGTGGGCCATCTGGGTGGTGCCCGGTATCGGCACGATCCACGGCCTGCGCGCCAACAGCCACGCCAATGCGATGCGTGCTGGCGTGGAGTCCTTGCGGTCGGCCCAGGCCTGCAGGACGCGTACCAGGGCGAGGTTGTGGGTGATTTTTTCCGGGGTGAACCGCGTTTCATTGCCGCGGATGTCACCCTGCGCGAAGCGGGTTTTCTCATCAATGGCGCCGGTCAGGAAGCCCACGCCCAACGGACTCCACGGCACGAAGCCGATGCCCAGGTCCTCGCAGATGCCCAGCACCTGGTGCTCCGGTCCGCGCCACAGCAGCGAGTACTCGCTCTGCACGGCCGTCACCGGCAGCGCGGCATGCGCCCGGCGCAGCGTCTGCGGCCCCATCTCGCAGAGCCCCCAGTGAAGCACTTTGCCTGCGTCCATCAGGTCCTTGATCGCACCGGCCACATCCTCGATCGGCACCTGGGGATCCACGCGGTGCTGGTACAACAGATCGATACGGTCAGTACGCAGGCGGGTCAACATGCCGTCCACCGCCTGTTTGATGTGGTCGGGCCGGCTGATCAGGCCCGGCCCCCGCGCACCGGTCTGCAGGTCGATGTTCCAGCCGAATTTCGTGGCGATCACGATCTCGTCGCGGAACGGCGCGACGCCCTCACCAAGGATCCGCTCGACCTCGTGCGGACCGTAAGCTTCCGCCGCGTCATAGAAGGTCAGGCCGCGATCAAACGCGGTGCGGATGATGTTGTGCATCTCGCTGCGCGACGGCACGGTGGTCTGGTAGGTACGGCTCATGTTCTGCACGCCAAGCCCCACGGCGGAGACCTTCAGCGCACCCAGTTTCCTGTGCCGAGTGAGTGCAGGAGACGCCGCTGCGGTGCCTCCAACACTTGCAGCGCGCTGCGCTGCGGAGGCGTGTCCCGCCACCAGTGAGGCGGCCATCGGGGCCGCGGCCAGCGTCGCTGCACCGATCAGCAGCCTGCGACGGTTTGAATCGGTTGGTTGGGTGCTCATCGTGGACTCCAGGTCAGGTTGGTGGGGCGCGCCTGCTTCGACAGGGCAGCGGGTCAGCGCGATGCGGCGACATGCTGGTCCAAGGCCTCGCGGGCCCGTCCTGCTGCCGCCGCCTCACCCGCGTCCTCCAGCAGTTGCACAACCTGCCGCAGCTGCGCGATGGACAAGCCCACGCGAATGCTGGCTGCCATATGCGAGCGCAACTGGGCCTCCACGCCAGGCATCGCTGCCAGTGCGCCGACCGTGGCCAGTTCACGGCTTTGCCAGTCCAGGTTGTCACGCTCGAAGATGTCACCGAACAGGTGGGTCTGGAGGTACTGGTTGATCACCGGTGCGAACTCCATGACCGGACCTTTGACCGGCGCACCGGAAATGCGGGTCTGGTTGGCCGTGCCGACGGCCAGCAACGCATCGCCAACAGGTACCGCGCGGGTCGGCTCGCGGCCTGGAGCATCTTCGATGCCCTGCTGTCGGCGCGCTTCGACGACCTTCATCAATTCGCCCAGCGCGTTGAGGCTGCGGGGGAAGCCTGCGTAGGCATACAGCTGCACCAGGATTTCCTTCGCCTCACTGAGGGTAAGGCCGGCATCAAGCCCACGATTCAGTGCGATGTCGAGTTGCGGAAGGTTGCCGGTGGCGGCGGCGGCGGTGATGAGGGGAATCGACTGCTGACGTGCAGTAAGAGTCTGCGAGGTCGGCGGGGACACGGTCATGTTCGAGGATTCCGTTGGGTTGTCATTGGCCTGCGCAGATGAGATCAAGCCTCCCGCGGCCAACGCACAGGCAACTGCCATGCACAGCCAACGGGGCCTAGCGGGCGTGGTACTGGTCATCGGTGACGGCCTCCATCCACTGAACGACTTTCCCTTCCGACACGCCGCCCATTGCCAAGTGGGTCATCGGACTGTCGGGCGCTGCACCATGCCAGTGCTTCACCCCGGCAGGGCATACCACTACATCGCCGGGATGGATCTCCTGCACGGCCTTTCCCCACTGCTGGGTGAGGCCCGCACCGGCGACGACAACCAGCCGTTGCCCGGCAGGGTGCACGTGCCACGCCGAGCGCGCACCGGGCTCGAAGGTCACGTAGGCTGCGCTTGCCGGGATCTCCTCATCAGCGGCAAACAGCGGATCCACACGCACGTGGCCGGTGAACCGATCCGCCGGGCCGGTCACCGAAGGCCGCGTGCCTTTGCGGATGATCGTCTGCCCGCCGGCCACCTCGGAATCGGCCTGTGCAAAGGGGGCGGCTGCGGCCAGGGCGGTTCCGAGTATCAGTCTGATCACGAGCGCTCTCCGGTGGTTGCGGGCGCCAGAGTGCGTGCGTAGAAGGTCGCCAGCTTGCTGACGGCAGCATTGACGTAGCGGGGCACCCAGTAGGTTTCGATGTGGGTTGCGCCGTCCAGGGTGAACAGCTCCTTGTCTTCGGTGCCGGTCGCCTTGGCGAATGCATCCTCGGACATGTACAAGCTGTCGGCCTTGGTGCCGGCAATCATCAACAGCGGCTGGTCGACCAGCGCCATCTGGTCGGTCGCATCCCAGCGCATGAGATCCATCAGGCTGCTGGTGGTGTAGCGGAAGGTGGAGCGCGGGTGCGCATGGGTCTTCCAGTAGTACTCATACCCCTGCCGATAGAGATCGAACGGGAGGGAGGCGATCTGCTCCTCGGAAAGGTTGGCGTCACCGGAATAAAGGACTTCGCCCCTTGCGGCCTCCTGCGCGCGCGCGTCAGAGGCCTGCCGCAGCCGATGCTGGATGGTTTGCAACTGCGAATCAGCGTATCCGTTCCGGCGCACGCGCCCTGAGTTGAACATGCTGATGGTGGCCACCGCTCTGAAGCGCTTGTCCGTTGCGGCAGCGGCCAGTGAATAGCCGCCGCCGCCGCACAGGCCGAGCAGGCCCAGTCGCGCGTTATCCACGCCCGGATAGCGCGAGATGAAGTCCGCCATGCCATGGATGTCCTCAATGCGGAAGGCCGGCTTGTCCACGTTGCGCGGTGTTCCGCCACTGCCGCCCTGGTAAGCGGCATCGGCGGTGATGGCGATGTAACCCTGTTCCGCCAGGCGCTGGGCGTACAGTCCGGCAACCTGTTCCTTCACGCCGCCGTTGGGATGGGCCACGACCACCGCAGGGTAGGAGCCAGCTGACGGATATCCCGCCGGGGTGTAGATGTTCGCTGCGATTTCCACCCCGTTGAGGGGGTAGACGACCGGATAGATGTTGACCTGTCCGGCGGCATTGGTGGAAATGGCCCCCTCGTAAGCCAGCGAGTACGGATTGAGGCGGTAATCTGCAGCTGCGGCGTTGCCTGCCATCAGGCCGGTCATCGCCGCCAGGATCGTGGCGCGCAGGAGGGTTCGGGTCATGGTGTTCCTTTCAGCCAGGTTCGCGATCACCGCGGCGGCTTTCACTGAAGCGCGCGGTAGCAGGTCCTAACGCTAACGGCCGCGGACTCATGGCGGAAGGACATGGAACGGATATCAGTCATTCGCCCACGGTATGAATCGCCGCGCATTACTGCCTGCACCTCAGGCAGGCAGGTGCGGGAAGATCTTCTCGATCGTGATCGGGTAGCTGCGTACGCGTGCGCCAGTCGCGTTGTAGACCGCATTGGCAACGGCCGCTGCCACCCCGGATATGCCGAGTTCGCTCACCCCTTTGGCTTTCATGGGTGAGGAGTGCGGATCCAGTTCGTCGATGAAAATCACCTGCTGGTCAATGATGTCCGCATGCACCGGGACCTCGTAACTTGCCAGGTCATGATTGACGAAATAGCCCAGGCGCCGATCCACGGCGAGTGATTCCATCAGTGCGCCGCCCAGGCCCATGGTCATCGCCCCGATGACCTGGCTGCGGGCTGTCTTTGGATTGAGTATGCGGCCTGCCGCGCACACCGCCAGCATCCGCGTAACGCGCAGTTCGCCGGTGAAACGGTTGACGCGTACCTCGCAGAAGTGCGCCCCGAAGGTCTGGTGGGCCAGCCCGCCCCGCGCCGTGTCGAACTCGATGCCGTCCTCGGCAACGAGCTCACGCCCCACGACCAGCTGCTGAAGCGGTATGCGCTTGCCATCATGCAGCAGCTCACCGCCTTGGAACTCACACTCAGCAAGGTCCGCGCCGGCGGCCGCGCACAGCGCCTCTCGAAGTTTCTGGCATGCCGCGAAGGCGCCCGAGGTTGAACTGTTCGCCCCGCGCTGGCCGAGGGAGCCCGACGCCCGGGGAAAACTGGAATCCCCCAGTCGCACATCGACACGCTCAAGGGGCAGTCCAAGCATCTCCGCCGCGGTCTGCCCGATGATCGTATAGCTGCCGGTGCCGATGTCGGTCATGTCCGTTTCAACAATGAGCCTGCCGCCAGCCTGCAGGCGGACGCGCACCGCTGAGTTGGTCACGTTGTTGCCGCGGATGGCACTTGCCAGCCCCAGTCCCACCAGCTCATCCCCATCGCGGACGGAGCCGGGCACGCGCGCGCGGCGGTCCCAGCCGAACCGCTCCGCGCCGATGCGCAGGCAATCGGTGAAACGGCGTGTACTGAATGGCTTGTCCAGCGTCGGGTCTCTGTCCGCATCGTTGCGCAGGCGAAGCTCAAGAGGATCCAGCTGCAGCCTCTCTGCCAGCTCATCCATCGCCACCTCGAAGGCCATCAGGCCAGGCGCTTCGCCGGGCGCGCGCATCGCGTTGCCTTCGGGCAGGTCCAGCCTGGCCAGCCGTGTGCGCAGCAGCCGGTTCGCCCCCGCATACAGGGACGCAGTGGGGATGGTGGAGCGCTCCGCGGGCCCACCGACCAGGTTGCCGGACCAGGTCTCATGACCGATCGCCTGCAGCCGCCCCGCGTTGTCCGCGCCGATCCGCACGCGCTGCCGGGTGGCTGGCCGGTGCGAGGTGTTGTTGAACATCAGGTTGCGTTCCAGGGCGATCTTGACCGGGCGTCCGCAAAGACGCGAGGCCGCCGCCGCCAGCACGGCATCACTGAGGACGCTGGCCTTTCCGCCGAAGCCGCCACCGATGTAGGGCGAAATGATGCGAATGTCGGATTGCGGCGTCCCGAAAATCTTCGACAGGTCACGCATGCCCCACGAAACAATCTGGATCGCCGTCCAGATCGTCAGCTTGCCGTCGTTCCAGGTGGCGACCGTGGCATGCGGCTCCATCATGGCGTGGGACTGGTCCGGTGTTTCGTAGATTTCGTCGACCCTCACGGCACTGGCTGCGAAGGCGGCGTCGAAATCGCCGATGTGCACGTCGGGGCTGTTGGCCGGCGGCTCCTCGGGAAATACCGCGGATGAAAGATCAAAGGCGCCACGGACTCTCTCGTAACGTGCGTGGACAAGATGCGCGGCCGCGCGGGCCTGCTCGAAGGTGCTGGCGACCACCACGGCGATCGCCTGGTGGTAATGCGAAACCGCATCGGAAACCAGCGGCGTCGCGACATAGAATTCTCCCTTGCCAAGAGGGCCTGCGTTGCGCGCGGTCAGCACGGCGAGAACCCCGGGCGCGGAACGGGCCCTGTCCGTGTTGATGTCCAGCAGGCGCCCGTGGCCGATGGAAGCGCCAACAATCACCCCGTAGAGTTGGCCAGTCGCCACGTCATGCTGTTCGTAAGCGTAGCGTGCTTGGCCGGCGGTCTTGAGCGGACCGTCGAGGCGGTCCAGCGGCTGTCCGACCACGGTTTGCCGATCAATCGGATTCTCGCCTGCGGGTTGGTCAAACTTCACGTTGTTCCTCCTTCCATCGGGAGATGGCGCATCACGTGGTGCGGTTGAGGATAGAAGCGAGAGTGCGCTCGACGAGATCCAGCTTGAAGCGGTTCTGTTCGGTGGCTATCGCCGAGGTTGTCGCTTCAGCGCGGAGTGCGGACATGATCGCGGCAGCGGAATGTCCAGCGTGCCCGCGTGGCGACCAGGGCTTGTGCGATATGCCGCCCACGGCCACGCGCATGGCCGGGCCATCAACGATCGCCGCCACTGACACCAGCGCAAACGCGTAAGACGCGCGGTCGCGCAGTTTCCGGTACACCTGGCGGCCCGCAGGGGGAGGGGGCAGGCGGACCCCGGTGATCAGCTCACCTGGCATCAGCGCCGTCTCCAGGTGCGGTGTGGAGCCGGGTGCGCGATACAGCGCCTCCAGCGTGTGTTGTCCGCTCGAACCGCCTGGCTGCTGTGTTTCCACCACCGCGCCCAAGGCCTGCAGTGCCACGGCCATGTCACTGGGATGGGTGGCAATGCACTCCGTGCTCGCACCCACGACGGCCAGTTGGCGGCTGTAACCGCCAAGGGCTGCGCACCCCGACCCGGGCAGTCGCTTGTTACACGGCTGGTTGGTGTCGTAAAAGTACGGGCAGCGCGTGCGTTGCAACAGGTTTCCGCCGGTCGTGGCCCGGTTTCGCAGCTGGCCCGACGCAGCTGATACCAGGGCCGACGACAACACGCCGTACTCATTGCGCACGCGCGGGTGCGCCGCCAGGTCGGCATTGCGCACCAGTGCGCCGATCCTTATTCCGCCATCCTGCGTCGATTCGACGGTGTCCAGGCCGATGGCATTGATGTCGATCAGGTGGGTAGGAGACTCGATCTGCAGTTTCATCAGGTCAAGCAGGTTCGTACCGCCTGCGATGAAGCGGGCGCCCGGTGTATGGGTTGCTTTCTGGACGGCATCGGCAGGCGAGGTCGCGCGCTCGAAGGTGAACTGCTTCATCTCAGGTCTCCACGCTTTCGAGGATCGCCGCGACGATGTTGGGGTAGGCGCCGCAGCGGCAGAGGTTGCCGCTCATCCGCTCGCGGATCTCAGGTTCCGTCCGCTCAGGCATGGCGGCAGGATCGTCACTGGCGAAGCTGGGAACGCCGCGTTCGATCTCATCCAGGGCGCCGATCGCCGAGCAGATCTGACCCGGCGTGCAGTAACCGCACTGGTAGCCATCATGTTTCACGAACGCCCGCTGCAGCGGGTGAGCCTGCGCTGCCGTACCAATTCCCTCGATGGTGGTGATCGAAGCGCCTTCGAACATGACCGCCAATGTCAGGCAGGAGTTGATCCGTCGACCATCGACGAGGATCGTGCAGGCGCCGCATTGTCCTTGGTCGCAGCCTTTCTTGGTCCCCGTGAGGCGCAGTTGCTCGCGCAGCACATCGAGCAGGCTGCCTCGGTTGTCGACCTGCAGCACGAGGGGGCGTCCGTTGACCTCCAGCGAGACTGTGGATTCGTGGACCGGCAACGCTCTCGAGTGATCTTCCCTGGCGGTCGCATGGGCGGGCAAAGGAGTGAGCGCTGCCACGGCGCCCGCCGTGGTCGTCGCGCCCATTGCCAGCAGCTCTCTTCGGGTCAATCGAACGTCCGTCATGGGCGAGATGCCTCGGGACGGCTTTCCACCACGCAGAAATCAGGACGTGCGTACGCCCGGGCGAGCAGGGTCATGATGCTGGGCCTCTCAGCTGGCAGGAAAGTGCTGGCACCGATTCACTGCACTGATGCTAGCCGAGGCGGTGGTATTTAAAACCGCACGATTCGCGAATGCTCTTATGTGCCCAGTGCATCAATGCGGGATGGAGTCTTCGCCTCGGTGGCGCGTGAGCGCAGCTCGCTCACCAACAAGGCGAATGCCGCCGACGGCTGGTGGCGGCGTGGGTAACAGGTGTTGTAACCGGGAAAGGCAGGGCGCCAGTACGGGTCAGTCGAACAATTGTGCCCGCCTCGATGAGGCCTGTTACCAGCTCTTCAAGCGCCAAGGCGATCCCAAACGACTGAGCAGTTGCCAGCAGCACGATGCCCATATCGCTGACACCGGCCGATGGTCGATCCGCATTCTAAGGACGGCCCATTTCCTCGAACTCTCGCGTACAGTCCACCAGGTGCGGTCGATCGGGTCATGCAGTGTCTCCGAGAGTCCATGCTTGAGCAGGTAGTCCGGCGGAGCCACCACCGCCGTCAACTGTTCTGGTTGCCACATGCGGCGAGCCAGGCACCGGTAGGACCACGGGGTGGAAATGCCGAAATTCCGCTGCTGGATTAGGGATGTTTATCGGGGGTAGGGCGAACGTACGCTGCCAGCGTTAATAGGTATATCGTTGGCCAGCGCACGAGATGCCCCCGCAAAATCTATGCGACACGCGGCGTAGCTTGTTCGATTAGTGCAGAGCGCTACACCCTGATCTTTAGTTCATTCGTCCATGGCCGAACGGCGATCCACTCGTGCTCAACTGCGTTTCTGGCCGGGATGCTCAAGTTGGCCAGGTCCGCTTTTTCTTTTTCAAGAAGAGCAACATCCTCCCGCGTGACGAGACCCGCACCAACCATGTCGGCTTGAATATCCTTAATCTGGTCGCGCAGCCAGGAGGCAGCTTCGGGGTCGTCGGTGCAGCGATGCAGCAGCGACGATAGAACCAAGTGCGCCCGCGCAGGGCCGCCGTAGTAGGCGCCTCCCTCTTTGTTGAAGCCCAAGTAGAGTGCCAGAACACCGGCTGCAACCTTCAGGAAACGGGCCGTTGCTGCAGTGTCTTCCAGCAGCTGTTTAGTCTGTACTTGGTTACGGAAGAGGATGTCTGCGAGAAACTGTCCGGCATAGTCATCGGCGTCGACTTCAATTAGACGCCTGACGTCGAGCGCCCCTCCATCTCTGGATTCTCCTGCTTCACACAACGCGTCCAGCCCGAGACGCAGACTTACGAATGCCGTATGTCCCCTCAGAACGTGGGCGAGCTCATGGCAGAAGACCGCTAGCATCCCATACACAGCGCACTCCAGACCGTACTTGCGTAAATCGAGACCGCGCGGCATGGGGAATGGATGGGCGTGAAACTTAGATGTGGCCTCTTGCACGAACTCACTGCCAGCCTGTTGAAGAACTTGATGGCCGAGTAGGCGGTACAACGCAACGGTGCCGCGCAGCATCGTTCCTGAAGTTACGTTGATTAGGTGCTTGTCCTCGCCAATATGCAGTCGTGTTGCAAGGCCGTTGACACATGACTCATCGCTCATGACACCGACAACTTGAGCCTTCTTTGTTAAGGGCTTTAGAGCCGGGTCGTCAAAGAGGGACTGAATGATTCTAAAAACATGGCGGCACACATCATTTCCGTTCAATGATGTTCCTGCGCTCTCGAGCACGTCGGAAGGCAGTGCCTGCGAAAACATAGGCGCTCCCTGAGCATTGCATTTCAATGTTGCGGTGATCTGAATCCGGTCCCGCCCAGTGACAGGTCCGAACTCCAGTGGCAGCGCGTCAGAAGCGCTTTTTTGCAAGAAGTCGAACACCACACCCTCCCCAACTCCAGTCTGAAAGGCCTTTGCGACTAGACCCGTCGACGAAACTCCTTCGTCTGACGCCGCCCTATCTCCCCAACGGGGAGGTTGCCGTGACGTCTTCCCACACTTTACTTTAAACGCCACATTGGTGTTAACCCCCGCTTACCTGGACGTTCGCGCTCGCCCAGAAGCAGATCTATATGGCCAGTCGACGAGCGGCAAAAAGCTCCCGATTAGGACGATTTATCAGGGCTACGAACAACCGGGTTCAGGAAGCCCAAGCATGTTCGGAGAATTGGAGAGCCGCCAAACAGGCATACCTGTGATGAATGGTGTCCGAGGGCTTGTTGCAAACCTGCGTTCTCCCATGAGAGGCCAAGGATCATGGCCACGATTCCTGCGATCAGGCGATAAGGCTGTCGCCGTAGCTCACCACCGGAGCGTTGAGGGGTGTGCTGGTGCTATCCTCGGCGGCTTCGCTCAAGGACAGTCGCGACGTGCCAGCAGACTATGCAAAGGTAAAATCAGCGCTACGGAAGGTGCCGTTGGAGGACTCGCTGCGTCACGTATGGCAGTACTCAAGGCTGGTCTCTGGCCAAGTGAAACTACCTGACAGCTATCTCCACCGGGATGAGCGAGGCTACTCCCACGATATCGAGAAGTATCTCTTTCCTCACCAAGTCGAGCTTCTGGCTCGCGAGCTGCTTTTGCATGCGGACAGAAGTGGGAGGCCTACAGGGCATTCTTTAGCGAATTGGCCGGACTTTGCAGACGTAAAGAGTGCTTTGGATAAGTTCGCTAATGATGTGCACGAGGACAATCCAAATACGGACATTATGCTGACGCTGCACCGCATTGCGCAGGACCAGTTTCCGCGGTTCAGCCGACTGACACGGGCCAAGATCGGTCGCTACCTGGCGATGTACAGAACGCCAGCCCTGCGGGCAATCTTCGAAGAGCATCTTGGGATCGATGTCGATACATATTTCGTCCTGACATTCGGCGTGATCGCGTCAGCACTCATTCGGGTACATATGAACACCACAACGGACTACGCAATCCTTGGGGTGGATAGATCGCAGTCGACACGCTTCTTCGAACGCATCACCGGTGGTTTGGAGCCGATGCGCAAGAAGCTCATTGAGACGCAGCGTCAGAATGATTGCTGGGAGTACACCTTCAACGCATTTCACTTCTATCCGTTGATCTCATTGTTTCCAGGCCACCCAGATCGCGTCTTGTGTCCAGTGCCACCAGCATTGGAGCGCCGATTGCTTGAAGGTCTGTATTTCGACCTAGTTAACGCAAAGGGTTTTCCCCACGCCTTCGGTGATGCGTTCGAGAGCATCACGGGTCGGATGCTTAGAAGCCTGGAGAAGCGCTATGAAGTCGAAGAACCGCAATCCCAAAAGATCAGAAAGCAGCGATATGACGGGACGGACTGGATCGTCAGGTCGCCCGGAAACTGCGCGTTCGTAGAGTGCAAGTCAAAGCGCTTGTCGTTGAGTGGACGTGTGGCGGAGCAGGTCAGTGACTTGGAAAAGGACATTGTAAAGCTCGCCGAGGCTGTCGTTCAGAACTACGCCAACATCTATCGTGAGATGCAGGCTAAGCAAGAAAACGATTGCCAGTACTTCAACATCATCATCACTCTCGAAGACTGGATCTTGTTCAGCGACATCACCACGACGACGCTGCATGGTCATGTGGTGGATCAGATCAGCAAAAAGGGACTTCCTGAAGATCTGATCGATAAGGTGCCGTATCGCGTGCTCAGCTTTGAGGGGGCAATGTACACCTGCGCGACGTTGAAGGATCGCCCGATGATCGAGGTGTTCGGAGTTGAGAACAATCCAACGATCAGTGGAATGTACTTCCTCACGGACCTGAAAAATCGATTTCCGAATGCAGATGGGGACGGCGTGGGCGACTTCGAAGAGGATTTCCTCGCTCTCATGAGACCTGTCATCCAGCAATCGAAGGAAATGGCCACTAGCCAATCTGCGTCGAAGCCTGTTGGTATGGCAGGTTCCCTATAGCTTGTGACCAGATCAACGAGCCCTCGATCCCGCGCATGGCATGTGCCTGCTTCACCGTATCCCGCCCTCCGATGCGCCTTCCTGGGCTCGCCACTGGCATCTGGTCTTCTCCCACAGGAGATTGATATGGATGTGGTGCGCTAGAGCCTTCGGACAGTGGCACTGGCATGTCGGCAGCACCTCAATTTCCAGCAGGCTTCGCGGAGAGTTTAGCCAGCGCTTGAGCGACAACCGTGGTGACGAACCGCTCAGCGTAGTTCTTAGCCGCCTGCCGGGCGACTAAGAACTGAAACACCAACAAGCCCACGAGAGATGCGTAGACATTGAGACTTGGGAGCTGCCAGAGACCTGCGACGATTAGGATCGGTGCCAGGAGCGCGATGACGCAGCAGTAGTCTCGGGCAAAGAGCCAATTTCGGTCCAAGTGACTAACGGCCGCAGTGTCTTGCTGTTCTTGATACAGGCGATACCAGAGGGAGTTCTGTTGGCGAGGTTCAACCGGCAACGGGGCCAAATGGGCGTTCAAGGAATCTAGATCAATACGGGGATCATCTGGGGCAAGCTCCGTGAACACCCGCGTGCCGGGAAGGGGATGCGTCCACCGCCAGAAGACGATCCTTGCCTTATGCAGCGAGTTCAGTTGTGCATTGACTATGCTCGTAAAGGCGATGGCCAGCCCACCTGGCAGAAGCAGGTTGAGGTGTCCCATCATCGCACCAGTGCTGATCTTTCCCAGATCCAAGCCACGGGCAAGGGCGTAGTATAGAAGCAGGTTGCTCGCCAAAGCCGACAGCAGCGCTAGGCGATTGGAGTCTTTGTGCGAGCGTGCCATAAGATTAGCCGGTTGAATTGCGTGGGTTGAGTTGGGGAAGGACAGGCTCAAGCTCGGCCCGGTTGAGCAACGTGATGTGCTGTTCGTGGGGGGCGAGTGCGCCTATGGGGCGGTCCAGTCCGAGGCGTTTAAGCAAGTAAAAGGCCAGCGACAGGCGCGTAGAGATGTCCAGCCGCCCATCAGTCATCCCGTAGTCCAGCGCGATCACGCGGCGCCGACCTTCCTCAAGCGCTGGATTGGGCCCGATCGCAATCGTGACAGGCGTCTCCCATTCCTCGTCCCGAACCTTGACCGGTAGCCAGGTCTTGGGCCCTTCACACTCCAAAATCCGGGCAAAGAGAAAGTCCCGAAAGCTTCGGCGATTGTGGCAATACGCGCGAATGTGCCACCGATACCCATCGTAAGCGAGCGCATGCGGGCTGATTACCCTCCGGTCGGGCTCTGGCCGCGCGATCGTCTGATAGGTGATCTCAAGAGCATTTTGGGTATTGATCGCCCGCAACACCTGGCGCAGCAAGGGGGCCGACACCAGTCGAGTAGGGTGCCGCACGACATCCGACGCAGGCAGAGCTCCCAGGAAGCTGAGATCAGCGGGGATTGCCCCTGTCGTCAGCGCATAGAGCTCGGCCAGGTATCGGGTGCTGCTGCCGTCTGTGAGGATCGGTGCGAACCCGCCGGCTGCCAGATAGGCCTTCTCCCCCCGGTCATAGGCCATGTTGCCAGGGGCCCGGGCTTGGTATTCAGCGAAGTCCAGAGAGGCCTGGGGGACCGAGATGCTGAAAAAATCCGTTAGATCTGCGCGATTGAGTCGACCTTCCCAGTAGAGGCGGGAGTCAATGAACTCCAATCGACGGTCTTGGCCCCACCTGCCTCGGCGGGAGGGAGCTACTTGGGCTTCTTTCATGCGGGGGATCCTTCTATTCGTCCCAATCAGTATACGACATTGACATAACGCGAATACTCAGTATAGTTCGATCTCAAGAGGGCCACTACATCTGGTGGTCAGAGGATAGGCGAACCCCAATGAGTGCTTCGATTACCTTCTTCCCAGTAGCCAATGGAGACATGGCACTGGTGCGCTTGGTCGATTTCGCCAATAGCACCATCTTGGTGGACATCAACATTCGGCAATGTGCCGACGACCCGAACAATGATGAGGCCCGAGACGTCGCCGCTGACCTCAGAGCTCGCCTTCCCATTGACGCGAATGGGCGACCCTATGTGGACGTCTTTTTGCTGAGCCACCCGGATAAGGACCATTGCACAGGGCTGCAAAAGCACTTTCATCTGGGGCCTCTGAGCGGCTACGCCGACGACGAGAAGCCGCAGTCTGAGAAAAGGATCGTCATCCGTGAGATGTGGTCCTCACCGATTGTTTTCCGTCGTGCCTCGAAGATCATGACCTTCTGCGACGACGCAAAGGCCTTCCGAACCGAGGCAAAGCGTCGCGTTCAGAGTTTCCGAGATGGTGCTGTCCTGGAGGGCGACCGCATCCTGCTGATGGGCGAAGATAAAGGCGGAAAAACCGAAGGTCTTGAAGCGATCTTGGTCCGTTCCGGCGACCACTTTAGCCGCATCAATGGCATGGAGAACGCCCACTTCCGTGCTCAGCTTCTGGCCCCGTCGCTCGTTTGCGACGATGATGAGGAGGTGGACCTGCGCGCCAAGAACCATTCCAGTGTGATCCTCAACATGGAACTGGCGTCTTCCGTAGGCGGGCTGAACCAGAGCAGTTGTCGCTTTCTCACCGCTGGTGATGCAGAAGTCGCGATCTGGGAGCGGCTGTGGGAGCGCTATAAGGACGCGCCCGAGGTGCTCGAATACGACGTCCTTGAAACACCTCACCACTGCTCGTGGCATGTCTTTTCGCGTGACAGCTGGTCAGGATGTGGAGAGGAGGCTGTGGTCAGCGCTTCCGCGCGAAATGCGCTGTCCCAGGCGCGCTTTGGCGCTAAGATTATTTCAAGCTCCAAGCCCATCAAGGACGATGAGAGCGATCCGCCGTGCACCCGCGCAAAGCGAGAATACAAGGCGATTTTGGCAAGTAAGGCTGGCACCTTTCTTTGCACCGGCGAGACTCCGCAAACGTGGGCTCCGGAGCCGATTGAAATTGAGATCACGGCCGGAGGGGCGAAGGTCAGAGCAGCCCAGCGTTCGGGCGCGGCAGGCCTTGCAGCGGCTGCTGCCCCGCGTGCGGGCTGATGATGGCGAACTACATCAACTGGGGTGAGCCAATCAATGCCATCCCGGAAGAGTTGGCGAGTTCGGCACTGGCCGCACTCTTGCGCGCCTGTGAGGCGCACCCTCACTTTGATGTCGTGGGGTTGCGCCTGATCCAGGCCCCAGTGCCGCATGTTGGCGTGGTCGCAGACGTTGGCGACGGCACGGTTGCTCCTCAGAACTCGCCTGGAATTTGGCCTCGGGAGCGACTCTGTCTAAGCTTCTGTCCCGGCTCGATGGTGCCTGCCGAAGTGAGGGCGTTGCGCACGGATTTTCCGGACGTCATCCATCTCAACGGCGTCCCAGACGGAGAGCCCGCGTCACTTTGTCTCTATGAGAGCTGGGGCTTCGAGGAGCGGCAGTGGACCGCAGAGCGGCACCTCCGAAAAGTGCTGTGGTGGCTTGCTTCTACGGCCGACGGAACGATCCATGCTCAGGACCAGGCATTAGAACAGCTTTTCTATAGCTCCGGCGACGTAGTGGTTCTCCCCTCTGATTGGGACGGCGAAAAGAAAGAGCGGCTTTATCTCAATCTTGCCGATGAAAGCGCGGAGAGACGCTATTGGCTAGCGGGAACCAAGGCAACTGACGGCGCGCCTCGCTGGCAAGTTGCTGTCTTAGATCTGCCGCCCATTGGCCATCAGCCTATTCAGCGAAGCCCCTCCACGCTGGGTGCCCTGGACGACCAGCTCACGGCTTTGGGGTCTGATTTGTCGCCAGCCCTTTCCGAGGCCTTGAAAAGCCTTACTCGTGTAGCAAATCAAAAAACAGCATGCAAGTTGCAGCTGCTTCTTCTATTGCGAATTCCACGTTTGCGAGATGGGAAAATAGATCGGTGGGACGCTCGGGCTTACGCTGTTGCCGCGCCTTGGGAAGATGTTGGAATCGAGCTCGGTGTATTGGGTCGCGCGGCCCCTAACGCGAAGGCCTATGCCATCGACCTTTTGGGCGGTGATGTGGCCGCTTTAAGTGAGGAGGGACGTGCCTTCAAGCTGGCACCTTTGGAGGTCCTTCAAACGCCTCCTATGATGCATGCCCGGGCGATGTCAGGCATAGAAGCCAGCAGGGCAGACTTTCGGGGCACATTGGCGGGTGTCGGATCACTCGGTAGCGCGCTCGCAAATCTTTGGGCTCGCTCGCAATGGGGGCGGTGGAACCTTATCGATCCAGATCAGGTGGCTCCCCACAATGTCGTTCGCCACGAAGCTAACGCCATCGACATCGGCTTAAAGAAGGTGGATGTCATTCGCGGGAAGATTGATGCGGTGTTTGCGAGGCCGATTCTCGCTAAAGCTGTTTACGCTTCTGCAAGTGACTTTGATGCCTCTGAGGTGGAAAGCTGTCTGCGCGAAAGCGCATTGCTCGTCGACGCGTCCACAACGCTCTCCGTGCCGCGCGATTGGTCTGAGCATGATCTCGCTCGCTCGGCATCCGTGTTCTTTACGCATTCGGGGCTTGCATCTGTCTTGATGTTGGAGGATGAGCATCGCTGCATGCGTCTCTCGGCGTTAGAAGCGCAATATTATCGAGCTCTGTTGCACGAGCCTTGGGGGCAGAAGCATTTGCACACCGCAGCACAGATCCGTGTCGGGGCCGGTTGTCGTGATCACAGCTTCGTCTTGTCACATGAGCTAGTTCAGCTCCACGCCGCCCAACTCTCCCGAGCCCTAAGGCAGGGTGTCTTGGAGCCAAATGCTCGTATTGAAATTCGAACCCATGATGAAAACTCGGGTGCGGTGAGTGTCGCATCGATTGCAGTCAGGCCGGTTCGAAGCTTGGAAGGATATTCTTGGAAGGTGAGGTGGGACGAAGGGCTTGAGGACCAGATGCTCGCGATGAGGTCGGCATGCTTGCCGGTGGAAACGGGTGGTGTGTTGCTTGGCATCTTTGACCACAAGGTGCGAACGGTAACGATCGTCGATGCGCGAGAGGCGCCCTTAGATAGCGTGGCTCACCCCGACAGCTTCATTCGGGGTAGGGCAGGGGTGCCAGAACTGGTTGAACACGCTTCATCGCTGACCAGGGGCATGGTGGGCTACATCGGCGAATGGCATTCCCATCCCCCAGGTGTCCGAGCGATTCCAAGTGCCTTGGACAAGGAGCTGCTTGCCAAACTTGAGTCTCGACTTCGGGAAGATGGGCTGCCTGCGATCATGGCGATCGTTGCTGAAAACGAAGTCAATGTGTTCGTCGGTGGCGGCGAGGTAGCTGAAACCGGCGATACGGCTGCGCGGGCCTAGTCATGCCGACAGATTCGCATCTGGGTGCGTCAGAGTTGCCAAGGTCCCGAGCGCCGTCTAACGCTTGTCTGCAGTTTTTTCAGAAGATCAATCAGTTGGAATGGCGGACGTACAAGCCTAGTCTTTGCGCAATTTCTATTGATCTTCTAATAAACGTGCAGCGGGATTCGATGTCGCTCCTCCGGCCTGGAAATACCCCACCACACTCGACACTGACCGGTGCTCGGTCAACTGCATGATCGCCGGCAGTGCCACCCCTTGGCGGCTTGCCTCAGTCACGAAGCCTGACCTGAGACTATGCCCACCAAAATCCCCCTCCAACCCGGCCAGGCGCGCCCGTCGCTGCACAATTTCGCCTACGGCGGCCGGGGAGAGAGCGGGGCCGATGCGTTGCTTCCACAGCCGCCGGAAGATCGCCCCCTCGGTGAGGCCTGAGGCCTCCAACCAGTCCTGGAGGGCGAGGGCGGCCCGATCGAGCACCGGCTTATCTGGGGTCGAGGTGACCGTAACCCCGGCCTGCTGGGTCTTGCTGTGCTCCAACCGGTAGATATAGCCCGCCTCGCCAATCCGGCGCAGGTCGCGCAGGTCGGCCGCGGCGATCTCGCTACGCCGGCGGCCGCCACTAGCGAACCCGAAGCAGAGTAGGGCGCGATCCCGAATTCCTTCCAGGCTATCGTCGCAGGTGGCCAATATGGCCTCCAGCTCGGTCAGGGTGATCGCAGTCTTCTTGCGTGGGCGCTCGCCGCGCTTGACCGCGGCCCGCGCCGCGCGACTGAGCACGGTGCGGATTGCCGGCTGCTCGCAGGGATTGGTCACTTGCTTGAGTCGGTGCGCCGTGGACAGCACGGCAACGCGATGGCGCACTGTGGCCAAGGTCCAAGGACCAAGGACCAAGTTTGGCCTTAAGGCCGGCGGTCACCAAGGCTTGGTCGACGGCTGGTGGCAGTTCCCATGCCAATTCGCCGTCGGTTGAGCGGCGCTGTACGTGATCGACCACGAACTGCAGCACGGTGGCTTCGGGTACCGGTAAAGCCAGCTCGATGCCGTAGCGCGCTGCATGCCAGCCCGCCCAGTACCGCAGGGCGCTGGTGTAGCTGCGGGTGGTGTTCTCGGCCGCAGCTTCGGCCAGCAGCTCGCGGACCGCATCGGCAGCCTGTTGGGCCAGCTGTTCGGGCAGTGCCAGAGAGGAGGCCGTCGCGGCGGACACGGGAATTGTAGAAATATCTTTCATAATATGTAATGTTCGCTATGCAGAGAACACCGTACCCGCGATAATCAGCACTTATCACTAGTACGGAATCAACGGGGCAGGGCGCCCGCACAGGAGACTATTCAATGGCTCGCGGCATCACGGAACTAGACGTGCACGGCGCCGCTGACGCGCTAGTCGCAAAGGGTGAGCGCCCGACAGTGGAGCGCGTTCGGGCCCATCTGGGTACGGGCTCCCCCAACACGGTTACCCGCTTGCTTGATACTTGGTGGCTAAGCCTTGGAAGTCGGTTGCATCCTGAGAAGCCAAGCGTGAAAGACGCTCCGGCTGTGGTGGGGAAGCTTGCTGGGCAATGGTGGGCGTTGGCGCTAGAACATGCGCGTGATGCCGTCCTTGCTGAGTTCTCCGAGGTGCGCCAGGAGCTTACAGTCAAACAAGAGGAACTTCTTGTCCGGGCCCAAGCACTCGCAGGTGAGATGAGCGCTGTCCATGCGAAGTCGGAGGCGGCCCTTGTTGCCGAACGCCTAGCCTGCGCCCAGGCCACGGAATTGCAGCGCTTGGTCGATCAGCTTCAGCTGCAGGCTGCGGAACTCGCTGGGCAGCGAACTTCCGCTATTCAGCGACTTGAGCAAGTGGAGATCTCACGGCAGGTTCTCTACGACAGGCTGCAAGAGACTGAGGAATCGGCGAGATCCGAGCGCGAGACCCTGGCTGAGCACGTCAGATCTGTCGAAAATCGAGCGCTGGGTGATCTCGATCGCGCTAGACAAGAGGCCAAGACATTGCAGACGAAGCTTGCCAGCGCAGTAAAAAGGAATGCGTCGATTGAAACAGAGATGCGGCACAGCCTTGAAAAGGCGCGCTCAGCCACCGCGGCGGCAATACAGATGGCGGACAAGCAGCGTGGCAGATGTGAAGCTCTAGAAGATCAGCTGGCCAAGCTCCAGAACTTACCAGCGGATCTAGAGGCTGCGCTTAGGCGAAGCCAGGTGACTCCTGATCTACGGAAGACAAGCACCCAAAAGCGGGCTAAGAAGAGCTCATCCAAGGCCACGAAATAGGAGTGCCGGCTTGCTTGGCGCTCATCGAAGGACATCAAATAGGACCAATAGGACCAACGACAAGCCGCCAAGTCCTGGAAGTAAGAAGAAGCCGTGATGGTGCGGGGCGATGACACGATATCGGATCACGACACGATTAAGGGAAATCGCCAATAAGCCCGACCTCGCCAGCAAGAGCCTTTGAGTCGGCTAGCTTATTGATTTTGCAGAGCACATTCCTTAGGGGATGACATTATTAAGGGGCATGTCATGGTTAAGGAGCAGATGACATCGGTAGGGTGCTGCGGACACAGTGGTGGGCGCTGGCGCTCGAGACAGTCGTGCGAGTAGAACATAATATACATTATGCGAAGTCATGGATCCGTCATAACGCCGCGTTTGTGGGCTCTGGATGGCACTGGCTCAAGCTTTGGATCGGCTCTTGCTCCCCTTCCGGGTCTACTGACGTAGGCCGCAGCCACCACAGCACGGTTGAAACGTTACCCGTAGGGACAGACCCCTACACCCTCTACAATGCGAGCCGGGACACGCACAGGGGTGGCGTATGGAACGCGAACGGCATGAGCCGACATTTGGCAAACAGGACATGGCGGAGGTGAACTTCAGGGCACGCCCGCGCGACTATCCGAGGACCAGAGACGAGCCCCGGATCCCGTGGGTGGCAATCGCGCTGGGCGTAGCGGCGGCCCTAGCCATCGCAATGGGCCTCATTGAGTGGAACGCGCGGCGGCAGGCGGCGGCCATGACAGCCGAGCTCATGCGGCCGATGACAAAGTCAGAGCAAGCCGCATTTGATCGAGAAATGTCGAAGTTGGATGAACAGCTGACGCGTGATCTTGAAGCTGTAATGCCGCGCAGTGTCAGGCTCAGCGCACCAGCGGAACGGTATTTCCCCCTACCCTTGAGGCCTGGCGAACGTTGCATGTCGGGACACCGTCTGAAGCGCATAGAGGGTGGCTGGCAGGACGTTCCTGATCAACCGTGCTGATACAGCGCACTAGCCGCCTGAGTAACGGTTCTATAGCGATTATGGGAACGAGCCCCTGGCGCGCACCCGATGCTCAACAGTGACGCCTGGAACGGGTTCTGACGCGTCGGGGTCAATGCGCTGGGCGTGGCTGCCGACAAGCCTTCCGCGTGTTTTAGACGCGCTGACGCGATGGGGTTTGTCAAAAGCGCCGAGCTGTTGGATCCCTCTGCATATCACCATCAATGTAGTTCCTCTGACAACCATCATCCCAGCCGCTATCGTGCAGCCTGAGACGGAGATCACTGCATGGCACGTAGAGGAAAGAAGAACGGATTCGAGGTGCTGGCTGAGCTGCCCTGGCCCGCAGGCATCGTCGCAGGCGTCGTCGGCTTCATTGCGATCCACCACGTCCTCCCTTGGTGGCTGACAAAGCACAACGGTCCGCTTGCAGTCGGGCTCGGCGCACAGCTCGGCAACATACTGGCACCACTGGCATGGCTGCTTCTGGGACTGTGTTGGATGGCTGCCCTCGCCTCCTTCCTTGGCTCCCGTCGCCGCCGACGCCTGCTCGATACCCGGGACTCGCTGGAGAGCCTGGCCTCTGGCAGTTGGGCCCAGTTCGAGCAATTGGTAGGTGAAGCATTCCGACGCCACGGCTACACGGTGGAAGAAACTGGATTGGGCGGTCCTGATGGAGGTATCGATCTGATCCTGCGCAAGCAGGGTCAGAAGGTTCTCGTCCAATGCAAGCAATGGCGGTCACGGCAGATCGGCGTAAGCGTGGTGCGCGAGATGGCAGGGCTACTGGCGCACCACCGCGCTGATGCGGTCAAGATTGTTTGCATCGGCACATTCACCCGTGATGCCGAAGCGTTCGCGGCGGGAAAGCCCATAGAGCTGATCGGTGGCGAGGAGTTGCTTGGCATGATCCGGGCTGTGCAGAAGCCAGCCGCAATTCGTGTCGAACCGCAACTTGAGCCTGCACCTTGCCCCACCCCCCAAGCAGCTGCCTGCAGAAGGTGCGGTAGCGTACTGGTCTTGAGAACCAATCGCCGAACAGGCGAGCAGTTCCAAGGATGCGGCCGGTTCCCGCATTGCCGCGGTAAGGCGTAGCCATTGCCCACACCACCCTCACCAACCTTCACCCCGCAGCAGCGAGAATGAGCCATCGGGCGCGCTGTCACGCGTGCCGCTCACTGCCCGCAGGACTGCCGCCATGCCCCACCCGCCCATCGATCCGCCATCCTCCGCTGCCGTAGCAAGCGGTTGCATCGAGGTCCGCGGAGCGCGCGAGCATAACCTCAAGAATGTCGATGTCTCCATTCCGCGAAATGCGTTGGTGGTGTTCTCGGGGGTGTCGGGTTCGGGCAAGTCATCGCTGGCCTTTGGCACCGTCTTCGCTGAGGCGCAGCGGCGCTATTTCGAGTCCGTAGCGCCCTACGCACGGCGCCTGATCGACCAAGCCGGCGTCCCCGATGTGGATGCCATCGACGGGCTGCCGCCGGCGGTTGCGCTGCAGCAGCAGCGCGGGGCCAGTAATGCGCGTTCATCGGTGGGCAGTGTGACCACGCTGTCCAGCCTGGTGCGGATGATGTACTCGCGGGCTGGGGCCTACCCGCCCGGCCAGGCCATGCTCTATGCCGAGGACTTCTCACCCAACACGCCGCAGGGCGCCTGCAGCACCTGCCATGGCCTTGGGCACGTCTACGAGGTGACCGAAGCACTGATGGTTCCGGACCCGTCGCTGACCATCCGCGAACGCGCCGTCGCCTCTTGGCCGCCGGCATGGCACGGGCAGAACCTGCGCGACATCCTGGTCACGCTGGGCTACGACATCGACGTGCCGTGGAAGAAGCTGCCGAGGAAGGACAGAGAGTGGATTCTGTTCACCGAGGAAGCGCCGAGCGTACCGGTCTACGCAGGCTTCACCCCGGCCGAAACCCGCGCCGCCCTGAAGCGGAAGCTTGAACCGAGCTACATGGGGACCTTCACCGGCGCCCGCCGCTACGTGTTGCACACCTTTGCCACGACCCAGAGCGCGCTGATGCGAAAGCGGGTTTCCCGCTACATGGAGGGCAAGCTGTGTCCCGCCTGCCAAGGCAAGCGCCTGAAACCTGAAGCACTGTCGGTCACCTTCGCCGGCGTGGACATCGGCGAGTTCATGCGCCTGCCATTGGATCAACTGGCGGATCTGCTGGCGCCCGTGGCACAGGGTGATTTCAGCGCACATAGCCGTGGCTCACGCAGCAGGAACGCGACACGCCGCGATCGCGCCCAACGGGTGGCAAGCGGGCGCACCGCCCACGCCGCCGCCCCTGACGTACGCCTGACCTCGGCCCTGTCGGAGGAAAAGCGCATGGCGGCCCAGCGGCTGGCGGGAGGCATCATGGCACGTGTCTCACAGCTGCGTTCGCTCGGCGTGGGGTATCTCTCCCTGGATCGCGCGACACCCACGCTTTCGGCCGGCGAACTGCAGCGCCTGCGACTGGGTACGCAGCTGAGTTCGTTGCTTTTCGGCGTGCTGTACGTGCTGGATGAGCCATCGGCTGGCCTGCACCCTGCCGATAGCGAGGCGCTCTACGATGCGCTTGGTCAGCTGCGTGATGGGGGAAATTCGGTTTTTGTCGTCGAACACGATCTGGAGCTGATGCGCCGCGCGCAATGGCTGGTGGATGTTGGCCCGCAGGCGGGCGAGCACGGCGGACGCGTTCTCTACAGTGGCGAACCCGGTGGCCTGCGCCAGGCGCAGGATTCCCGCACCGCCCAGTATCTTTTCGACCAGGTGCCTGCGCCTGCAAGCCGCAAGCGCAACGCCGGTAGCTGGCTGGAACTGAAGGGTATCCACCGCCACAACCTGCAGGGAGTGGATGCGCAGCTGCCGCTGGGATTGCTGACTGCCGTGACCGGGATTTCGGGGTCGGGCAAGTCCAGCCTGATGGCGCAGGCGCTGCCGGAGCTGGTACTGCTGCACCTGGGCCATGAGCCGCCGGATGACGGCCCCGATGTCGCCCCCACGGATGGGCCATCCGTCATCGAAGCAACGCGCGGTCGGCTGGCAGGCGATGTGGACGCCATCCAGCGGGTCGTCCAGGTGGACCAGAAGCCCATCGGCCGCACGCCGCGGTCCAATCTGGCCACCTATATCGGGCTGTTCGACCATGTGCGGAAGCTGTTCGCCAATACCCCGGACGCACGCCGACGCCGTTTCGATGCGGGCCGCTTCTCGTTCAACGTGGCCAAAGGCAGATGCCCGACCTGCGAGGGCGAGGGGTTCGTCAGCGTCGAGCTGCTGTTCATGCCCAGCGTCTACGCGCCCTGCCCTGCGTGCCACGGCGCGCGCTACAACGAGGCCACGCTGAAGGTACTATGGAATGGCCGCAACATTGCCGAGGTCCTGCAGTTGACGGTTGACCAGGCGCACGCGTTCTTCGGCGAGGAGGATGCGATTGCCCGCTCGCTGCAGGTGCTACGGGAAATCGGGTTGGGCTATCTACGGCTGGGCCAGCCGGCGACGGAACTTTCAGGCGGTGAGGCGCAACGCATCAAGCTGGCGACCGAGCTGCAGCGCGGCCAGCGACGTCGCACGCTCTATGTACTCGACGAACCGACTACGGGTCTGCATGCATCTGACGCGGACAGGTTGATGCTTCAGCTGCAACGGTTGGTTGATGCGGGGAACACGGTGGTGATGATCGAGCATGACATGCGGGCGGTCGCACAGGCCGATTGGGTGATTGACGTGGGGCCTGGCGCAGGTGCTGCGGGCGGCACCATCGTGGCGAAGGGAACGCCTCACCAAGTGTCTCGCGCCGAGGCAAGCAGGACGGCCCCTTTCCTCGCGCGCGAGCTCTCGCGCGGGGGCTGAGCTGCGAGCGGGTGGAATGCGGCTAGCTTCGGCTGCGCAGCCGCTGTCACACGGCCCTTTCTAGATATCTGTCTGCCATTTGATGCCTAGTGCATCAGATCGCAGCTCCCTCTCGATGATGATCTTCTCGTCGTCCTCGAGGAGAGCGAGAAACCGGGGCTTGTGATGCGCCAACCCGGATGGACTCAGGTCGTAAACCTCACTCCAAAGGGACCTTGCTTGGCGCTGGCAACGCTCCAAATATGTCAGGTCATCACGAAGTTGCGCGAGCGCATCAGCCATAGCGGGTTGCTCATGGGGCGGCAAGCTTTCGATGTGAGCCAGCAGACTCTTGGTCCTGCGCTCGTGCCGATCAAACAAATTCGTCGCTCGATCAATCCTAACCATGAACTCGGATCTCTCGCGAGAGAATGCAAGCTGTAACTCATCCTGCTTGGAATCGCGCGAATGGCGGTGCGCGCGATACGATATCCAAGTGGATATCATCGAAACTATCAAGGCTAGGATCGCAACGATCCCGGAATATTCGCTGATCATGTATCAATTGAACAGCAGGTGCCTACAGAAAGCTACCCGGCCCTTGAAGTGACGGATTTTTCTGTAGTGAGAACCATGCCCAGCTTTCCAGACTGTATCCATGACCCGGCCGGTCAAGAGGTATTCGATCCGGCGTGCGTGCTGCGCACGATGCCAGCATGCAAGTGTTGACTTTGAAGGAAGCGGGCGAACGTTTGAGGGCTGGAGAGGGCTGACGACTTTTGCTCTCAGGAGGGCGCGCGGGCCCCGCTCCACCATGGCCCCGCCACGCTCAACGCTGCAGACGGCTGTCCGCTGGAGCATCGAGTTCGCGGGGATGCGGTTGCGCGTTGAACCATCGATGGACGATCTCCGCAGCGCGCAGATGGTCCTCGTGGTTGGTCGCGGCATACAGGTACTGCAGGTACACGCCGTCCATCTGCATCACGGCGCGATAGTTTCCTGCCCCTGGTGAATCCCCGAAACTCTGTACGGATTCCACCCGATGACCTTCTGGGCCGGTGAACACCAGCACGCCGCGCCAAAGTGACGTGCTGGGTGGGAAATAGCGAACGAAGCCCTGTCCCTCGTCGGCATGCTTCAAATCCGTTGCGTCTGGGATTGAGGAAGGGGCGATCCGCGGGCGTATGAGCAACCGGATCCGCTCGGCCGGCGTCCCCGCGTCCCTGCCAGGCCCTGTGAGAGCGTTCCCGTTTATCCAGGACAGCCTCACCACCACCGCGTTGCCGCCGGCCGGATCCACACCCGGGCGATCCAGATAGGGGACGAGGAGACTGTTTACGGCTGGGGCCGTGGAGGGCGCGCCACAGCCCGACAGGATCATCAAACTCGCCAACAGAAGCACGCGGAGGAGTTGCATGGAAGGCGTCGGCGCTAGAGGTGTCTGAAGGTGGCACGCGTGACGTGGAACGAGTCCCCCGCCAGGCGCTGTAGCGCTCCAGCGTACCATTCGAAAAATGCCCTTCCATTACGTTCGCCAGCTTGGTTCATCGCCCTCCCAACAAAGCAAAAACCGCAGCTCCAACCGCTCCCCCGCCCCGAGCCGCCTGGGCAGCAACGTAAAGCCATCAGGCGGGCCCGTCTGCGGTTCCACACAGGTAGCGTACGCAGTCCCGTCATACACCACCCAATGGTCCGTTTCCGCCTGCAACCGCAGCCGCTGTCCTTCCGAGACCAGCATCACCTCAGCCCGGTTGATGAAACAGTCGTCCCACGGGCCAGGCGCGGGCGTGATGCGAGGCAGCGTGGCAACGCCCTCCCTGTCCCGTGGATACATCGCACTCGGTGAGAACAGCAGCTGGTCCGGCTTGCGGAACCAGGGATGCCAGCCGATCACGGCGGGCATCGCCTTGTCGCCGGCCTGCACGGCGAGCCGCAGTTCCACGCCATCCGGCACGACACGGATACACTGCGTCGCAACGCCACCGAAAGGCCAGTAGCGGTCTTCCGGAAGGGCCAACGACAACATCGCAGTATCGACTTCGAGGCGCTCGATCTGCCAGGCCCGTGTGAATCCCACCCCATGGATCGCATGCGCCCCAAGGTTCGCAGGCAGCACGAAAACCTTGCCATCAAAGCTGAAGCGACCGCGTCGGATGCGCCCAGCCCAGGGCACCATCGGGTAGCACCCCCAGCCGATGGCAGCCGCCCCGCCCTCGCGCTCGCCTACCAGCCAGTCCACGCCGTCGTACCGCATCTGCGCGATTCGTCCGCCTGCTTCGGGAGCGAGCGCGACCTCCATCCGGCCCGCCCGCAGCCAATGCTGCTGGCCACCTGCCATCGGCGCCTGCGCATCATCCAGCGGTGAACTAGCTTCAAGCGCCATAAGGATCGATGGTGCGGATGCTGCCATCGGCTTCCATGTGCAGCGGGGTGCACTTGACCGAGCGCAGGTGGGTGACCCCGCCGGACGCCAAGGCATCGTGGTAGAACAGATACCACTGCCCCTCGAATGCGCAGATGGAATGATGCGTGGTCCAGCCCACCACCGGCTTGAGGATCACCCCGCCATAGGTGAACGGTCCGTACGGACTATCGCCGGTTGCGTAGCACAGCAGGTGCGTATCACCGGTGGAGTACGACAGGTAATACCGCCCTTGGTACTTGTGCAGCCAGGGGCCTTCGAAGAAGCGGCGCGCGTGGTCATCGGCGCGCAGCGGCAGTCCGTGTTCGTCCAGGATCACGATCTCCCGCGTGGGCTCGGCAAGCCGGGTCATGCCTGCTTCCAGCCGTCCAACGCGTGGCCCCAATGCAGGCGCATCGCCGGTGGGCTCCTCGTGCGCCGCACCGAAGCGGTTGTCACGGTACTTCTGCAGCTGGCCACCCCAGATGCCACCGAAGTACAGGTAATGCGTGCCGTCGTCGTCCTCGAACACCGCCGGGTCGATCGAGTAGGTGCCCTCCATCGCCTCTGCTTCGGCAGTGAACGGGCCCTCCGGGCGATCCCCTACCGCCACGCCGATGCGGAACAGGCCCTGCGCATCCTTGGCGGGGAAATAGAGGTAGTAGCGCCCATCACGGCTTGCCGCGTCCGGCGCCCACATCTGCCGGCTGGCCCAGGGCACGTCACGCACATGCAGCGCGACGCCGCAGTCGATGGCCTCGCCAGCGGGCGTATCCATCCGCAGCACATGGTAGTCCTCCATGCCGAAGTGACCGCCTTCGTCATCGAACGGAGCACCGCTGTCGATGTCGTGCGAGGGATAGATGTACAGCCGCCCTTCGAACACATGGGCCGACGGATCCGCCGTGTAAAGGTGGCTCAGCACGGGCTGCGAGATCGCGCGCGCCGCCAGCTGGTCAAGGCTGCCAGTCTGCCGGCGCTGCAGCAGCTCCTGCTCGATCCGGTTCTCCATGCGCTTGTCGATCTCATACAGGAACAGCAGCGCCACCGCGAGCAGGAACGGGATCGAGCAGTAGACGCTGACCGTAAGTCGGATGCCGTCCACCACCGCCTGCGGCTGCTGTTCCGCGCCAGCCTGGTAGCCATGGTGCGCGAGGATCCCCGCGACCAGCGCACCGCCAATGCTCAGGCCGATCTTCAGCCCGCACAGCATCGCGGAGAACACGATCGCGGTGGCGCGGCGATGGTTCTTCCACTCGGAATAGTCGGCGACGTCGGCGATCATCGCCCACAGCAGCGGGATGGTGATGCCGTAGCAGAACCCATGCAGCATGAAGGCGACGAAGGCCACGCCGACCGCGGTGGGCGGGAAGAAGTAGAACGCCAGCAGGAACAGCGTGCACACCAGCAACGCGCCACCGAAGACATCCCGCTTGCCGAAGCGGTCAGCCAGCCGGCGTGAGACGCCGATGCCGAGGATCATGCAGAGGATGCCGCACGCATTGAACAGGCTGAAGGCCGAGGTCGCCGGGTCTTCCGGCCAGGTGAATCCGGCCAGGCCCCACCGCCTCAGCGTTGCGTTCAATCCACCGATGAAAGCGTTGAAGCCGGAGCTGTCGAGGAAGCCCGCCAACGCGGCATCACGCATGTAGTACTGGAAATAGTAGATGTAGGTGCCGCCCTTCAGGGCCAGGTTGACGAACACCAGGATGGTCAGCAGCAGCATCACCTTCCACGGCCGGTTGCGCAGCAGGTCGGACAGGTCCTGCAGTACGCCGCCGGTCTGTTCCCGGGCCGGGACGATGCGTTCGCGCGTGGTGGCGAAGGTGGTCAGGAAGAACAGCGTGCCCACCACCGCGAACACCGTCATGACCCGCTCGAAGCCCAGCATGCGATCACCATCGCCGAGGATCAGCACCAGTGGCAACAGCAGCACCTGGATGATGAACTGCGCGATCATCACCGCCACGAAGCGGTAGGCCGACAGGCTGTTGCGCTGGGCCATGCTGCCCGTAAGCACCCCGCTGAGCGCGGAGTACGGCAGGTTGTTGGCCGCGTACACCAGCATCAGCAGGCCGTAGGTGGCCACGGCGTAGACGATCTTCGCGCGGGGCCCCAGGTCCGGCGTGCTGAAGGCGAGCAAGGACAACACCCCGAACGGGATCGCCGTCCACAGGATCCACGGCCGGAACTTGCCCCAGCGGCTGACCGTGCGATCGGCGGCAATGCCGATCAGCGGCGTGAACACGAACGCGCCGAGCACGCCGATCACGAAGATGATCGTTGCCGCAGTGGCGGGCGGAAGCCGGTATACGTCGGTGTAGAAGAACGCCAGGTAGGTGATCAGCGTCTGGAAGATCAGGTTCGCCGCGAGATCGCCCAGGCTGTAGCCGAGCTTTTCCCGGATCGACAGCGTGTGTTCGGTGCTTGCCACGCTGCCTGCATCAGTCACGGCCGGCCTCCACGGTGAACCTGCTTGTCGCGCGGATGTCGGTGCTGGAGCTGCCTACCCTTGCCTCGTAGGACCCGGCCGGCACGGCATACGCTGCGCGGACCTCGTCGTACTGGCGCAGGGCGTCCTTCGCCTGCAGATCAAAGGCGACCGTGCGCCGCTCGCCCGGGGCCAGGTGGACACGCTGGAACCCGCGCAGCTCCTGCTGGGCATCGCCGGGCTGTGCCTGCATGCGCCGCACATACAACTGCACGACTTCATCGCCCGGGCGCTTGCCGGCGTTGGTTATCTCGACCTGCACCTTGAGCGTCCCGTCGTCGCCGATGCGGGCGGAATCGAGCTGCAGCGTGCCGTAGTCGAACCGCGTGTAGGACAGCCCGTGTCCAAACGGGTACAGCGGGGCGCCACGGAAATAGCGGTAGGTGCGGCCTTCCATCGTGTAATCGTCGAACGCCGGCATCGTCTGGCCCGCCTTGTAGAAGGTGACCGGAAGGCGTCCGCCGGGGTTGACGTCGCCAAACAGGGCCTGGCCTACGGCGGTGCCACCTCGTTGCCCGGGGTACCAGCTCATCAGGATTGCCGGCACATTCGTATCGGCCCAGTCCACGGCCAGCGCGGAGCCGCCGGTCAGCACCATCACCACCGGCTTGCCGGTGGCATGCAGCGCTTCCAGCAGTGCACGCTGCGGCGCGGGCAGGCGCAGATCGGTACGGTCACCGCCGGCGAAACCGGGGTAGTTGACCTTCATTTCTTCGCCTTCCACATCGCCGGTCAGCCCGCCGACAAACACCACCACGTCCGCTTCGCGGGCTGCGTCCACCGCTTCCTCGAAGGGCGGCTTCGCGCCCGGCATGCGCCAGCCCAGCCGCACGCCGGCATCGCGCTCGGCATCGAAATACTCGAGCCTCAGCGCATAGGCGCGTCCGGCCTGCAGGTCCAGTTCCACGCCATCGCCCTGCAGGCGATCGCTGTCACCCCACCGGTCCAGTACCCGCTTGCCATCGATGTACAGGCGGTAGCCGTCATCGGCTGCTGCTTCTATGCGGTAGCGCCCGGACACCGGCGGCACCAGTTCGCCACTCCAGCGGATGCTGAAACCATCGCTGGGAATCCCCTGCCCCGGCGCGGCTTCACCGCGGGCCAGCAGGTTGTCGGTCGGTGAACCGCGATCCCAGCGGAAGCCGATCTGGGCATCGGTGCGCACCAGGGCCGGGGTGCCGGACAGATCGGCCGTACGGAAGTACTCACCGCGCAGGCCCCGTTCCGGCGAGTCGGCCGACGGCCGCAGGTAGGCCGCTTCGATCAGCGGGGTGGCGTTGGGATCGTCGCGCCCTTCAACCAGGTCCACACCGCGTGCGTAGCGCACCTCGATGCCCTTCGCTGCATCGCGTATTCCCTGCAGGACGGTCACCGGTGCGGCCGGGGTGCCGAAGTAGTTGCCGAGCAGTGCCATGGTGTCATCGGCGGTGGGGCCGACCACGGCGATGCGCTTGAGGTCGCGTGACAGCGGCAGCACGCCTTCGTTCTTCAGCAGTACCAGCGATTCCTGCGCGGCCTTCAAGGCCAGCGCATCGTGCGCCGGGGCCTGGTTCACCGATGCGGGGATCCGCGCCCAGCGCACCCGTTCGGCCGGGTCGAACATGCCCAGCCGCATCCGCGCGGTGAACAGCCGGGTCACCGCATCGTCGATTTCTGCTTCCGTGATCAGGCCTTGCCGTACCGCGGCAGGCAGCGTGGCGTACTCCTGGCCACACTCCAGTTCGGTACCGTTCTTGACCGCCAATGCCGCGGCGGCTTCACGGCTGGGAACGATTCTGTGATGCTTCCAGATATCCACGATGGCCCAGCAGTCGGACACCACGTAACCCTTGAATCCCCAGTCACGGCGCAGTACTTCGCGCAGCAGGAAGCGGCTGGCGCTGGCGGACTCGCCGTACACGCGGTTGTAAGCGCCCATCACCGCATCCACCTGGCCCTCCTTCACCAGCGCTTCGAAGGCCGGCAGGTAGGTGTCATGCAGATCGCGCTTGCTGGGGCGGGCATCGAAGTGGTGGCGGTCGGCCTCCGGCCCGCTGTGCACGGCCAGATGCTTGGCCGTGGCATCGAGCTTGCGGTACACCGGGTCGTCGCCCTGCAGTCCGTGCACGAAGGCCACGCCCATGCGCGCGGTGAGGTACGGGTCTTCGCCGTAGGTTTCCTGGCCGCGGCCCCAGCGTGGGTCGCGGAAGATGTTGATGTTCGGCGACCAGTAGGTCAGCCCCTGGTAGCGGCCATGTGATCCCTCGCGGACGAACTGGTGATGCTTGGCCCGCGCTTCGTCACTGATGGTGGTGGCCACCTGGCGCACCAGCGGCACGTCGAAGGTGGCGGCCAGTCCGATGGCCTGTGGGAAGACCGTCGCCTGCCCTGCGCGTGCCACCCCGTGCAGGCCTTCGTTCCACCAGTCGTAGGCGGGAACGCCGAGGCGCTCGATGGCGGGCGCGGCGTTCTGCATCTGCGCCGCTTTTTCCTCCAGGGTCATCTGCGCCACCAGCGCGGCGGCGCGGCTTTCAAAGCTTGCCGCAGTGTCACGCCAGGGCTGGGCTTCGGCCGCCTGGCCGACGCTGCTCAAGGCGATGGCGGCGCACAGCGCCAGCGTGCGGAACATCGGGAGCCGGGGCGTGCGCGTCATCATTTACTCCTCAAGGCACGCTCATCGCGTGCGAATGGTCCCAGCAGAGCGCCCACGAAGCCGCCTGCGCGATCAGTACTCAATACCGTTCCATCCACCTCGGCTGCGAGGGTCTGCCAGCCGTGCCCGTCGCCGCTGTCGAAGGCAAAGGCATAGCGGGCTTCGTCACCGGTGATCTTCAGCCGCAGCGAAGCGCTCGCGTCCACATCGCGGGTGGCCAGCAGCCGGGTCGTCCCGCCGCCGTCGCGTCCTTCCAAGAAGACCGTCACGCGATCAGCGCCGAGGCGGCGGACGCCAAGGAAATACCAGTACGTTTCACTCTGGAAGGCAGCCAAGCCAGCCGCCACGCCTGCTGCCGGGTGGCTCATCGCGGTGCTGGCCTCGAAGCGCAGGTGCTGCTGGCGTCGGCCCAGGAAGGCGGGGTTGCGCAGCGTGTCGAGGTCTTCCGCCAGCGGGTGCACCGTCAGCGCGCCGGGGTGCTCGCGCAGGTCTGCCCATGGTCGCTTGGGCACACGCACGCGCAGCCAGCCGCTGCCGAGCGTCGGCGCATCGAACTCATCGCGATCGACGAAGTTGCCGGTGAACGGTGCCTGCGACGCATCGCCCTGCATCCATGACGGTGCCTTGAGCGTATACGGAATGGTCTGGCCGGCTGGCAGGATCACCGGCCAGCCATCGCGCCATCGGACCGGCAGCAGGTAGGTCTCCCGGCCTGTGTTGTAGTGGCGCTTGGCATAGTTGCGGCTGGCAAGGAACACCGCCCACCACGACCCATCCGGTCCCTCCACCAGGTCCGCATGGCCGGCATTGGTGATCGGCAGTGGCCGGTCCTCCGGCAGATCGCGCTGGGTCAGGATGGGGTTGCGCGCATACGGGACATAAGGTCCCCAGACATCACGGCTGCGCAGCACCACCTGCGAATGCTGCGGCCCGGTGCCGCCCTCTGCATCGGACAGGTAATACCAGCCCTCGCGTTTGTACAGGTGAGGTCCTTCGATCCAGATCGGGTTCTTCGCCGGCTCCACGCCGCCGTCGATCAGCACCTTGCGCGGGCCCATCGGCGCGTAGTTGTCCATGTCGATCTGCTGCATCCAGATCGCACGGTGGCCCTCGTAGCGCGGCAAACCGGGCGGCACGTCATTGTTCAGCAGGTAGACGCGGCCGTCGTCGTCGAAGAACAGCGAAGGATCGATGCCCTCCACGCCCGGCAGCCAGTGCGGGTCTGACCACGGCCCGGCAGGATCGCTTGCGGTAGCGATGAAGTTGCCGCCACTGTCCACTGCGGTGGTGACCACATGGAACAGGCCGTCGTGGTAGGAGATCGCCGGAGCGAATATGCCACGCGACACGCTCAGGCCATCGAAATCCAACTGCGTCGGTCGGTCGATGACGTTGCCGACCTGCTTCCAGTGCACCAGGTCCACACTTTCGAAAACGGGTATACCGGGGAAGTAGGTAAAGCTGGAATTGACCAGGTAGTAGCGGCCGTTCGCACGGGTGATGCTGGGGTCGGCGTGGAAGCCGGCGAGGATCGGGTTGCGGTAGTGCCCGGGTGGCAGGGGCGCTTCGAAGGCAACGTCCCGACCGGTGTACTCGAACCAGTCGAAATGAACCGGTGGCGCAGGCGCGGCCCGCAGCGGCGGCGTCGCAGCGGCCGACAACAGGATCATCGTGGCAAGCAGCAGGCGCGTCAGCATCATGGAATCTCCGCAGCGTCGAGGGATAGTTCAAAGGGGCCGGCCGGTGCGCCGCTGCGATCGCGCAGCGTGCAGATCGGGCCATCGGCCCAGCAGTAGCGCACGCGCGCGCCGGGCACTGGCTGCGGGCTGCGCAGCACCACGTCATGACCGTCCAGCAGCGCCTCCGCGTAGGTGCATTGCCGCGCCTGCGCATCGCATAGTTCGAAGCCCATGGGTCCGTTGGCACCGGTGGTGGCCAGGGCGCCGGTGACATCATCGAAGGCGATCCTTACCCCCGCAGGAGTACGCGATGCCGTGCGTGCGGTCGGGCCGGACGGGGCGATCGCGCGCTCGCCGTAGACGACGTGGCGTGCCACGCGCGCCAGGCGCCGGCCCAGTTCCTGTTTGTTGGGCGGATGGATGTCGTAGGCGTCGCCGATGTCGATCGCCAGCGCGAGGCCGGTGTGCGGGTCCTCCGCCACGACCCGCCGCTGCGCCTCGCGGACCTGTGCCCAGCCGCTTTCCACCGGTGCTGCGGGCGGTTGGCCATAGCCGGCCAGCTGCACCACCAGCAACGGCATCTGCGCACCGAACTGCCCGCGCCAGTCATCGCGCAGGCCGCGCAGGCGTGCCGCATAGGCCGCGCCGTCGCCAGTGTTGGATTCGCCCTGGTACCACAGCATTCCGCGCAGCCCAGGCTGGCCCAGCGGGGCGATCATGCCGTTGTGGAGCGTGGACACGCCCGTGGCGGCATGCCACGGCGCCAGCGGTGGGGCCTGCGCCGTGGGCGCTGGCTGGTACTGCCACGGTGCGTCCAGCACCAGGCGCGTGCCATCGTCCAGCACCACCGCGTGGGCGCTTGCAGGGCCTGCCAGGCCGCCATCGCCATAGGTATCCAGCACGTTGATCACCACCGTGTTGGCACCAGCCTTCAGCAAGCCGGCTGACAGCGCGTAGGACCGCGCCGAACCGGGCGCGTTCTCGCTGCCCACGGCCACGCCGTTCACCCAGGTCATGTCCGTCTCATCCACCGCACCCAGTTCAAGGCGTGCGCCCTGCCCTGCCTGCGCCACGGTCAGGGTCACCTGGCTGCGGTACCAGACCATGCCGTTGTAGCGGGAAAGCGCAGGCACGCCCCAGTGCTCCCATGCCCCCAGCAGGGACGGCGCTTGCTGCCAGCCAGTGCGATCTGCCGCGGGCTGCCACGGGCTTTCATCGGCGCCCGCGCCCATGTGCGTGGACCACCACTGTTGCCAGTGTCGGCCCCATCGGGCGTTGGCGGCCACCGGATCGGTTGCGTACAGCGCCAGTACGTCCAGCGCCGGGTCCATGCCGTCCTGTCGGCGCAGGCCAGAGGCGCTGGTCCATGCCTCGATGCGGGAACCGCCCCACGCCGCCTGGATCAGCCCCATCGGTACCGCGACGGTCTTCTGCAGCTCGCGTGCGAAGTAGAAGCAGGCAGCGGAGAAGTCCCGCACGGTGTCCGGCGATGCGGCGTGCCAGGCAACGGGTCCTGCAAACTCCTGTCGTGGCGAAACGGCCACCGCCTTCGGCACGGTGAACAGGCGGATCATCGGCTGCGTGGCGGCAGCGATTTCGCTGGCTGCGTCGAGCGCGCGCCAGACCGGAAGCTCCATGTTCGACTGCCCGGAACACAGCCAGACATCGCCCATCTGCACATCGCGCACGACCTGGACGGCATTCCCGGCCCGGATCGCCAGCTCGTACGGGCCGCCTGCCGCCAGCGGCGGCAGCATGGCCCGCCAATGGCCGCTGTCATCGGCGCGGGCGGTGGCTGTCCGGCCGGCCAGCTCCACCCGGAGGCTGACGCCCGAAGCGGCAGTCCCCCAGACCCGAATCGGCTGGTCCCGCTGCAGGACGGCGTGATCCTGGAACAGCGGATGCAGCAACGGCGCCATCGTGTGCTGCGCCGGTGCGGGCCCTGCGCAGCAGCCCAGCGTGATCGCCAGCAGCCAGCCCCTCCACGCTGCCCGGCTCATCGGCCATCTCCCGGCGCGGACGGAGACTGCTGGGCCTGGTACCACGCCAGCGGATGCGGTGGCGTGGCCTCTCCCTCCGGCAAGGGTCGGCCGCTGACCGACTGGAAATACGCCACGCTGGCATCGCGCCACCACTGTGCTTCGCGGCGCTGGATGCGCAGGAACGCTTCGACCTGCGCGTAGCGCTGTGCATCCACCCTGCCGCGCAGGCCTGCCCAGGTGCTCTGCATGTCCTCGACACCGCGCACGCCCTGCGCATAGCGCCGGACCAGTTCGTCCCACAGTGTCTGGCCGGACGCCATGCGGTGGTCCCAGGGCAGGTGGTGGAACCACAACAGCAACGATTCGGGGACCTGCTGCAGGTCACCGTAGCGGTCTGCCACGTGCGGTGCGTATTGGGCCACCGCATTGCTGCCGCGCGCCGTGCGGTCAAAGCCGATGCCATCGCGGTCGGCGCGGTGGTAGTACACCGACGTCCAGTCCGCGCGCGGACCGCCGTCGACCCACGGACCGGGGCCATGGTGGTGTCCGCGTGCCATCAGGTGATGCAGGCCAAGCGGAGTCATGTAGTTCACTGCCGCCTCGCGCGAGCCCATCATCATGCCGACGATGGGCTGCACCACCTCGCGATCCGGTGAGAAGGTCATCGCCGCCCACTCCGCCGCGATGTCGGCGGCGCTCTGCCCGGGGTTCCACGCAAGACGGCCGAAGGCGTACCAGTTGGCCTGGTCGAAGTGCGATCCACTCCAGGTGCGATCGTTGCCGATATTCGCGACGCCGGCCATGCCGGTGAGCGTTTGCGCCACGGTGGAACGTTTGCCGCGTGCATGGGCGTCGGCGTGCAGCACTTCCTCGTACAGTGGCCCCAGGTACACCAGGTGCGTGGCGAAGCCGAGATACTCCTTGGTGATCTGGACCTCCATCATCAGCGGGGTACGCGGCATGGCACCGAACAGCGGATGGAACGGCTCCCGCGGCTGGAAATCAATCGGCCCGTTCTTCACCTGCAGGATCACGTTCGGGCGGAAGGCACCGTCCAGGCCGACAAATTCGGTATAGGCCTGCGTGGCCCGGTCTGCAGGAACGTCGTGCGCATAGACGAAGGCCCGCCACATCACCACGCCGCCATGCGGGGCCAGCGCATCGGCCAGCAGGTTGGCACCTTCGGCGTGCGAACGACCGTAGTCCTGCGGGCCGGGCTGGCCTTCCGAATTGGCCTTTACCAGCAGGCCGCCAAAATCCGGAATGCGGCTGTAGATCTCCGCGGCCTTGTCCCGCCACCACCGTCGTACCGCCGGGTCGAGGGGGTCGGCGGTTTCCAGCCCGCCCAGTTCGATCGGCGCGCTGAAGCGCGCGCTCAGGTAGACGCGGATGCCGTAGGGCCGGAACAGGTCGGCCAGCGCCGCAGCCTTGTCGAGATACTCCGGCGCCAGGCTCTGCGCGCTGGCATTCACGTTGTTCAGCACCGTGCCGTTGATGCCCACCGACGCGTTGGCCCGTGCGTAGTCGGTATAGCGCGGGTCGCGCCATTCCGGCAGGGTCTGCCACTCCCACAGCGAGCGGCCTGCATAGCCGCGTTCCACGTGCCCGTCCAGGTCGTCCCAGTGGTTGAGTACGCGCCGACCGAGCTGCGGCGATTCGCGCACCGCAAGGGTGTCCAGTGCCGCGCCGGCCTGCAGCAGGCGCAGCAGATGGAATGTGCCGTACAGCACGCCGATATCCGTGCGAGCGGCCACCAGCACCACATCGTGCCCAGCCAGACGCGTACGTTCGAGCAGGTAGCCCTCTCCGCCCAGCGATGCAATCTGCTCGCCGAACGGCGCGATCAATGGCGATGACTGCGGCGTACCCAGCACCACGGCAGGGCCGGTGGCCGCCGCAACCCGCATGGGCGGGGCGCTGCCGAGCAGTCCGGCCAGGCCGCGCTCCAGCTCTTCGCGTGCGGCACGCTGGGTCGGTGTGTGATCAGGCGCCACCACTTCAGCCAGCTGCGTGCGGTAGGCGGCGGCAAGCGGGGCATCGAGGGGCACATAGCGCATCCAGAGCGCGTAGCCATCCTCTGCCTGCGCGCTGCCGATGCAGGCCATCAAGGCCACCACGGCAGCCAGCATCCAATGACACCGCTTGCCATCCGGGCGACCCCGCAGCGCGGGCGGTAAACCTTGTAAGCTCGGGACGTGCGCGGCTGGCGATGGCGCCACGAAGCACAATGGGAGCGCGTATTGGAGAAGCCGAAGAAATCGGTCCGCCGCAAAGCCAGTGGCGTGACGATCGACGAAGTGGCGGCCTTGGCCGGGGTCTCGCCGATGACCGTATCGCGCGCGATCAACCAGGGCAAAGTCCGCGATGTCACCCGTGAGCGCGTGATGCGCGCGGTGCGTGAACTCGGGTATACACCCAACCTCGCCGCCAGTTCGCTGGCCGCCGCGCAGCACACGCGCATCGCGCTGATCTACACCGATCCCAGTGGTGCCTACCTGCGCGAACTGCTGGTCGGGCTGCTGCGCGTGGCGTCGGGCGCCGCGATCCAGCTGGTCGTCGATTACTGGGACGATCTGGGCCCTGCCGCCGAGCGCAGGTCGGCGCGTGCGCTTGCCGGCCGGGTCGACGGGGTCATCCTGCCGCCGCCTCTGTGCGAGTCCCAGCCCGCGGTGAACGAGCTGCTCAGGGCGGGCATCCCGGTGGTCGCGATCGCATCGGGCCACCTCGGCAACGACATTTCCTGCGTGCGCATCGACGACTTCCACGCCGGCAGAGAACTGGCCGAACACTTGATCCAGCACGGCCACAGCCGCATCGGCTTCATCTGCGGGCGCAGCGACCTCAGCGCAAGCGCGCGGCGCTACGACGGCTTCGTCAGCGCGCTGCATGATGCAGGGCTGGAAGTCGACCCCGCCCTGGTCCAGCAGGGCGACTACACCTACCGCTCCGGGCTTGCCGCCGCCGAGAAGCTGCTGCGCCACCGTCGGCCGCCCACCGCGATCTTCGCCAGCAACGACGACATGGGGGCGGCGGCGATCTCCGTTGCCCACCGGCGCGGCCTCGAGGTGCCACGCGACCTGTCGGTGGTCGGTTTCGATGACACCTCCGCCGCAACCACCGTCTGGCCCGAGCTCACCACTGTCCATCAGCCGATCGCCTCGATGGCCGATGCCGCGATCGAAATCCTGCTGCGCACCATCCGCCGCCGGCAGGAAGGCGTACGTGTACTGACTGACCACGTCGTGCCCCACCGCCTGGTGGTGCGCGATTCGGTCGCGCGTCCTCCTGGGCCTCGTTAGCGCAGCACCCACCGTCACGCGCCCGTGCACTCGATGGTGGTCTCCGCCTCGTTCAGCGCCCCGAGCGCTACGCGCGACACCGCCAGCGTCATCTTCCCCGCCGTGCCGATCGACCAGGGGCGATCCAGCTTGCCGACATCCGCACCCGCGGCGGCAAGGCACTTCAGCGGCACCCCTACGCGTGTCCATTGGCCTGCCGGCAAACGCCCCAGCGTGGGCCCGATTGCGATGCGCGCCGAGCAGCCCGTGCCGCAGCCCACCGACAGCCAGGCATCGCCCTGCGGTGCGGACTCGACCCGCAGGGTGGTCAACAGCATCAGGTCACCGTTGCTTTCGCGCTGCAGGTCCAGCGCCGTGTGCGATTGCAGTGCGGCAGTCGCCTCGCCCTTGCCCGACCAGCTGAGCCGACGCCCGTCTTCCTGCGCCTGATGATCCACGCCGGCAACCGTGAGCAGGTCCGACTCGAGGGCATCCGGTACCTTCGTGACCGTCACCCCCTGCCCCGTGTCGGCTTCCAGTCGCAGTGCCATGCCGGGGCCAGCGTCACCGCGTGCAAAGAACACCCCGACCGCCCCTTCCTTGCCGGTCACACCTGAAATTTCCGGCAGCGGGGCCAGCGCGCCGTTGTCAGCGTAGGTCAGCCCGAAGCCGAACGGGAACAGCGGGTTGTAGTCCTTCTGGCCCACGTTGTTGGCGTACTGGGTCGCCGTGCGCGGCCAACTGAAGCTCAAGGTGCCTTTGAAGTCGTGCTGGACATTGCCATCGGGACCGCGCAGAAGGACATCGGCGATGCCTGCGCCCTCCGAGCCCGGCAGCCATGCTGCGACGAAGGCATCGGCGGCATTGAGCTCACGATTGACCCACAGCGGGCGTCCGCTGAGGAACACCGCGACAACGGGAATGCCATCGGCTTTCAGGCGCTTGAGCAGTGCCAGGTCCGCATCGTCGCCTGGCTTGTACGCCAGTGTCGGCAGATCACCCTGGAACTCGGCATACGGATTTTCTCCGAACACCACCACGGCCGCATCCGGCCGGCTCGCATAGCGTCCGTCGACTGCAAGTTCGGCGTGGCCACCGGCTGCCTTCACCTGCTGCGCGATGCCCTCGAAGATGCTGTCTGCATTCGGGAAATCCTTGCGGGTCGTGCCGGTGCCCTGCCAGTTGAGCGTCCAGCCACCGGCCTGCTTGCCGACATCGTGGGCACCGTCACCGGCCACCAGGATGCGTTGCTTCGGCGACAGCGGCAGCACGCCGCCCTGGTTCTTCAGCAGCACCAGCGACTCGCGTACCGCCTGCCGGGCCACCGCGCGATGGGCCGGTGCACCGATCAGCGCGAACTGGCCGCCGACCGCACGCGATGACGGTTTCCCCGCCTCGAACAAGCCCAGGCGCAGCTTGACCCGCAGGATGCGACGCACCGCGTCATCCAGGCGTTGCGGGCTGATGGTGCCGGCCTTGGCCGCCGCCAGCGTGGTTTCGTAGAAACCCTTCCAGCTGTCCGATGCCATGGCCATGTCCAGGCCGGCGTTGATGGTGGCAGGGCAGTCCGTAGTGGTGCAGCCCTTCACCTGCCCGTGGCCGTTCCAGTCGCCCACCACGAAGCCACCGAAGTTCATGCGTCCCTTCAGTGCATCGGTCAGGTACGGTTTGTGGCCGTGCATTTTCTCGCCGTTGACGCTGTTGAACGATGCCATGACAGTCTGTGCGCCTGCGGCAATGGCCGGCGGATAGCCGGCCGCGTGGATGCGCACCAGCTCGGTTTCATCGATCCGGGCATCGCCCTGGTCTTTGCCATCGACGGTCCCGCCATCACCGAGGAAGTGCTTGACCGAAGCGATCACGTGGCGCTCGTCCAGGAAGGCGGGCGAGCCCACCTTGCCCTGCAGGCCCTCGACCATTGCAGCGGCGTAGCTGGCCACCACCTCCGGCGATTCCGAATAGCCTTCGTAGGTGCGTCCCCAGCGATCGTCCTGCGGTACCGCCACGGTGGGTGCGAAGGCCCACTCCATCCCGGTCACGCGGGTCTCCAGTGCGGTGATCTCGCCGATACGGCGCAGCAGTTCCGGATTGCGGGTCGCGCCCAGGCCGATGTTGTGCGCGAACAGGGTCGCGCCGATGATGTTGCTCTGCCCGTGCACGGCGTCGATGCCGAACAGCACCGGGATCGCCTTGCCGCCCTGCGAGGTGTCCATCGAGGCGGCATGGAAGTCATCGGCCAGTGCCAGCCATTGCGCAGGCGAGGCATCGTAACGGCCGCCGGGGTCTGAGTTGCCGCCTGCCAGGATGGAACCCAGCCGGTAGCGGCGCACGTCGTCCGGGGTGACGCTGGCGATATCCCCCTGCACCAGCTGGCCGACCTTGTCCTCCACCGTCAGGGTCGCCATGAGCTCGTTGATGCGTTTCTCCAGAGTCGCATCCTCGGCCAGCGGCCAGGCGACCTGCGGCCACGCGTTCGGGGCGGCCGGCGCAGCTGCAACGGCTTTCCCATCGTTCCCGCAGGCCGCCACTGCCAGCACCAGCGCAGTCAGCAGTACGCCACCACCGGCCTGCGTGAAGCGTCGATTCGTCATGGTGTTCATCCTTCCATCTGCTCCAGTTCCTTGCCCTTGGTTTCGTGCACGAACCGCAGCACGAAGAACACCGAGATGACCGCCGCCACCAGGTAGAGGCTGTAGGTTGCGGCCAGCCCGATGGCAGCCAACAAAATCGGAAAGGTCACCGTCACGGCGAAGTTGGCGGTCCATTGCGCCGCACCAGCCACCGCCAGCGCCGAGCCGCGTATCTGGTTGGGGAACATCTCGCCCAGCATCACCCACATCACCGGCCCCCAGGAGACGTTGAAGAACACCACGTAGGCATTGGCAGCCACCAGCGCCAGCGTGCCCATGCCACCTGGCAGCTGCAGGCGCCCATCGACCAGCGAGCCGCTGGCGAAGGAAAACACCAGCAGTGCCAAGGCCACCGCCATGCCGGCCGAGCCGACCCACAGCAGCGGCTTGCGTCCGATGCGGTCGATCAGCAGCACGGTCACGATGCAGGCGCCGATGCTGAGCGCACCGGACAGGATGTTGATCAGCAGGGCGTCGTTTTCAGAGAAGCCGACCGCCTGCCAGAGTACGGCGCCGTAGTAGAACACCACGTTGATGCCAACCAGTTGCTGGAAGATCGCCAGGCCGATGCCCACCCAGACAATCGGGCGGACGCTGCCGCTGGCCTTGTCACGCAGGTCCGAAAGCCGCGGGCGATGGTGGTCGGTCGACAGGGAGGCATCGATCTCGGCCAGCTTGGCCTGCGCTTCGGCTGCGCCGAACAACCGCCCAAGCACCTGCAGTGCCTCGTCTTTGCGGCGCTTCACCATCAGGTAGCGCGGACTTTCTGGAATGGCCAACAACAGCACCAGGAACAACAGCGAGGGTACCGCCTGCATCCAGAACATCCAGCGCCAGGCCGCGTGGCCCGCCCACAGCGGCTCGGTCGAGGCACCGGCGGTGGCCGCCAGCAGATAGTTGGACAGGAACGCGGCCGTCAGCCCGCTGATGATCGCGATCTGTTGGACCGTGGCCAGGCGGCCACGGTAACGCGCCGGCGCCACTTCGGCGATGTACGCCGGGGAGATCACGCTGGCCGCGCCTACCGCGAAACCGCCCAGTACCCGCGCGATGATGAACATCGCCGACGATGGGGCTGCACCGGCGCCGATCGCCGACAGCAGGAACAGCACCGCCGATACGATCAGCACGTTGCGGCGGCCAAGGCGGTCGGCCAGGCGGCCGGCGCTGAAGGCGCCGAACGCGCAGCCCAACAGCATCGAGGCGATCTCGAATCCCTGCATCCATTCGCCGGACTTGAACGTCTGGTGCAGTCCGTCCTGGGTGCCATTGATCACGCCGCTGTCGAACCCGAACAGGAATCCGCCAATGGTCGCCACCACGCTGATCAGGACGATCAGTCGGGTGTTCTCGCCGCTGCTCACTGCCTGTTGCATTGCCCTGCCCCTCCCCGGTTGGGTTTCATCGACGCGAGCTTGCGCGGTCAGCGCAGCAGATACTGGTTGATCAGGTTCTCGTAGCGCTCCTGCTTGCCGCTGACCTGCCTGGGCTCGCCGCCCTTCGCACCCAGCGCGGCCAGTTCAGCGAGGCTGAGCGCGCCACTTGCGAACGCCTGGCCGGTACCACTGTCGAAGCTGGCGTAACGCTCCTTCCGCCACTGTTCCAGCGGCGAATCGTTGATCAGCGCATGGGCGACTTCCAGCCCATGGGCGAACGCATCCATGCCCCCGACGTGTGCGATGAACAGGTCTTCCAGGTCGGTCGATTCACGGCGCACCTTGGCATCGAAGTTCAGGCCGCCCTCCAGCCCGCCCTGGCGCAGCACCACCAGCATCGCGCCGACGGTGTCGTACAGGTCGGTGGGGAACTGGTCGGTATCCCAGCCGTTCTGGGCATTGCCGCGGTTGGCATCGATGCTGCCCAGCAGCCCATGGTCCGATGCGACCTGCAGATCGTGCTCGAAGGTATGACCGGACAACGTGGCGTGGTTCGCCTCGATGTTGAGCTTGAAATCCTTGTCCAGGCCATGTTCCTTCAGGAACCCGACCACCGTGGCGCTGTCGAAGTCGTACTGGTGCTTCATCGGTTCCATCGGCTTGGGTTCGATCAGGAAATTGCCCTTCAGGCCGATGCTGCGGCCATGGTCGCGCGCCATGGTCAGGAAGCGTGCAAGGTGTTCGACTTCGCGCTTCATCTGCGTATTGGCGAGGGCGGCATACCCTTCGCGGCCACCCCAGAACACGTAATGTTCGCCGCCCAGTTCAACGGTTGCTTCCAGCGCCGCCTTGACCTGGACGGCGGCCCGCGCCACCACCGCGAAGTCCGGATTGGTGGACGCACCGTTCATGTAGCGTGGGTGCGAGAACAGATTGGCCGTGCCCCACAGCAGCTTCATGCCGGTGTCGTCCTGGCGGGCCTTGGCCAGCGCCACCATGTGCTTGAGGTTCTTCTCGTAGACAGCGACGTCGTCGGCGTCCGGTGCCAGGTCGATGTCATGGAAGCACCAGTACGGCACGCCCAGCTTGGTGAAGAACTCGAACGCCGCGTCCAGCTTCGCCTCGGCGCTGGCCATCGGCGAGCCGGCTTCCCAGGGGAAATGCCGGGTGCCCGGGCCGAACGGATCATGCCCTGCATTGCAGAAGGTGTGCCAGTAGCACACCGCGAAGCGCAGGTGTTCCTGCATGGTCTTGCCCCCGACGCGCTTGTCCGCGTCATACACCTTGAAGGCGAGCGGGTTGTCCGACCCCCGTCCTTCGAAGGGGATGCGGCCGATGCCGGGGAAATATTCCTTGCTGCCGATGAAGGGCTGGGTGGTCATGAGGGGTCTTCCTGTCGTTGTGCGGGGTGTGGCGTTGAGGGGGATCCGTCGCGATACAGCGGCGTGATGGCATCGAGGTGGCGCAGGAACCGTGCATAGGCGGTGGCGTAGGCCTGCATGCGCGCCGGGTCCGGGCGTGCGGACCGAAGCGGATCCAGCGCTACGTACTGGTCGGCGATGTCGGCGATCGAGGTGGCTTCGCCGCGCGCGTGGCCCAGCGCCCACACCGCCTGCAGCGCCGCACCGAACGCGGCGCCTTCAGGCTGGCTGGGTACCTCCACCGGCAGGCCGAATACATCGGCCACCAGTTGCCGCCACTGCGCGCTGTTGCTGCCGCCGCCGGTCAGCACGATGGAATCAAACGACATGCGCGCGCGTACGAAGGCATCGAAGCCGTACTTCAGACTGTAGGTGGCCCCTTCCATCGCCGCCCGATAGACATGCGCCGGCGTCATGTTGGTGGTGTCCAGCCCCGCCAGCACGCCTTTGCCGAACGGCAGGTCCGGCGTGCGTTCACCGTTGAGGTAGGGCAGCATCACCAGCCCGTCGGCACCGGGCGGAGTCGCTCGCAGGTGAGCGTCGCCGTCGCGCGTGCTGAAGCCGAAAGCCGCCGCGACCTGCTCGGTCGCCACGGTGCAGTTCATCGTGCAGATCAGCGGCAGCCAGCCGCCGGTGGACGAACAGAAGGCCGCCCATGCCCCGTCCGGATCGACCACGGGCGTGTCGGAGTAGGCGAACAGCGTGCCCGAGGTGCCGAGGCTCATCGCCAGGCGACCCGGCACCACGCAGCCGGTGCCGATGGCCGCCATCATGTTGTCACCGCCTCCGACAGCCACTTTCACCGTCGCCGGCAGCCCCAACGCCGCCGCCGTGGCGGGGTCGATGTCGAACACTTCTTCAGGCGCGGCGATGCGCGGCAGGCAGGCCGCAAGATCGCGCTCGGGATCGGTCGCATGCAACAGCTCGCTCGACCAGGTGCGGGTGCGAACGTCCAGCCAGCCCGTGCCGGACGCATCCCCGTACTCGCAGAAACGCTGCCCGGTCAACACGAAATTGAGGTAATCGTGGGGCAGCAGGATGCTCGCAAGGCGGGCGTAGGCCTCGGGTCGGTGGGCCTTGGTCCAGGGCAGCTTGGATGCGGTGTACCCGGTGAGGACGGGGTTGCCGGCCAGCGCGATGGTGCGCGCCCTGCCGCCTGCCGCCTGCATGATCTGCCCGCACTCGGCCGAGGTGCTGGTGTCGCACCACAGCTTGGCCGGTGCCAGTACCTCTCCCGCTTCATCGACCGCCACGAACCCGTGCTGTTGGCCCGAGACGGCCAGCGCGGCAATGCGCGAGCGCAGCGCGGGATCGATGTCGACGAAGCAGGCGTGCAGTGCCGCGACCCAGTCCGCCGGCTGTTGTTCACGGCTGCCGTCGGCACCGCTGGCCAGCGTCAACGGCGCGCTGGCGCTGGCCACCACGTTGCGCCCGGCAGGGTCGTAGACCACCACCTTGAGGCTTTGCGTACCCGCGTCGATTCCGGCAACCAGATCCATCGTTTCCACCCGTTTTGGCTTGAAGGTAGCGCTACCAATCAGCGGCAACAGCATGTCGGGCGGCTATGTCACCGCCATGCCCCGTTGCCACGCCTGCGCCGACGCGTTGCAGTAGCGCTCGATGAACGCGGCCTGCGACGGCATCTTCGCCACCTCCTGCTGCACCGGCCGACGGATGCGATCCAGCAGCGTGCGCAGGTCCGCATCACTGATGGCGCGCGACAGCGGATGCGGCGGTCCTGGCTGGATGCCCTGCCCGGTCAGGACGCTGGTCCAGGAGTCGACCCGGAACAGTTCGCCGGGGTCCTGCCAGGCGTGGGCGCGCTCGCGCCACGCGCGCAGTCGGACCTGCAGCGACTCAGGCAGCGCCATCTCCCGACACGCTTTCCACATCGGCTCGTCGCGCTGGTTGGCGTGGTAATGCAGGATGATGAAGTCGCGCACGTGTTCCATTTCCTGGCGGCTGACATCGTTGTAGAGCTCCATCAGCGATGGGCTGATGCCCTCCAGCGGGAACAACTGGATCAGGCGCACTACCGCGCTGATGGTCAGGTGGATGCTGGTGGATTCCAGCGGCTCGATGAACCCACTGGCAAGCCCCAGCGCCACCACGTTCTTGTTCCATGCCTTCAACCGGCGCCCGCTGCGGAACGGGACCAGCCATGGGTCGCGCAGGGGCCGGCCCTCGACGTCACGCAGCAGCTTGGCCTGCGCCTCGTCATCGGACATGTGGCGGCTGGAAAACACCAGCCCACAGCCCACCCGGTGCTGCAGCGCGATATGCCAGCGCCATCCGGCCTCGTGTGCGATGGCGCGCGTGTACGGGACCGGCGGATTCACCGACTCGGTCTGTACCGCAACGGCGCGATCGCTGGGCAACCATTCGTGCCAGTCTTCATAGCCGGTATGCAGGGTCTGCTCGGTCAACAGGCCGCGGAAGCCGGTGCAGTCGATGAACAGGTCGCCCTCGATGACCTGGCCGTCTTCCAGCACCAGCGATGCCACGGCGCCGTCATGGGCGTGCTGGCGGACTTCGCGGATCTTGCCTTCCACCCGGCGCAGGCCGTTTGCCTCGGCCTTGCCGCGCAGGAACCTGGCGTAGAGGCTGGCGTCGAAGTGATAGGCGTAGCTGGCCTGCGGCTGGGTCTGCAGCGAGAACCGGTCTTCCAGCGAGGCCGCACTTTCCAGGCAGAACTCGCCCAGGTCCGAGGGCATGCCCCGGCGCAGGCTCTCCAACCAGAAGTGATGGAACGGCGTGGCCCAGGTGCCCTGCCCGATGGTGCCGAACGGATGGATGAAACGGTCACCGGGGCGACGCCAGTTCTCGAACGAGATCGAGAGCTTGAACGTACCAGCCACTGCGCGCAGGAACTCCTGCTCGTCGATCTGCAGGAAGCGATGGAACATGCGGATGGGCGGCACGGTGGATTCGCCCACGCCGACGGTACCGATCTGCTCGGACTCCACCAGCACGATGTCCAGCTGATCGCGGAACTGGTGGGCCAGCGCGCAGCCGGCAAGCCAACCGGCAGTGCCACCGCCGGCGATGACGACCTTGCGGATCCGACCATCTGTTGTGTCCACAGCGTTCAATGCGATGTCCCCATCAACGGTTGAGTAGCGCCAGCAGCCGGGCACGCATGCGCCGCGCCTGGGTCGTGTCGAACGGTGCCAGCTCGCCCCGTGCGGCTTCGGGCAGATGCTGCCCGGCGCGCTCGGCGGGGCCGAATACGTAGTAGTTGAAGATCGCCGCCCACGCCTGTTTCTCACGCGCTGGCAGATCACGCAGTGCCCACATCGCATGCTGCAGCGCCGGCAGGGGCGAGGCCAGCATGCTCGGCGAACCGCGCCACCAGTAGTTCACCAGTACGTTGAACGGCTCCAGGCTGCGCACGTGGTGCCACCACAGGCTCGGGATGAAGATGGCATCACCGGGCTCCAGTTCGGCGCTCTGCGCACTCGCCAGGGCATCACGGAAACGGGGATGCAGATCGAAATCCGGGCGGTCGAAATCCACCACGCTGACCGCCTGCCCGCCGGGGGTGGGATCCATCGGGCCGGGGTAGAGATTGTCGATCTGCTCGGGCGGAAACAGGGTGAACCGGCGTCGGCCGACCGTGCAGCACGCCAGGTTCTGCGGGGTGTCGTAGTGGCAGGAGGCCGTGACCCGGTTGCCGATCCAGATGCTTGCCGGCGCTTCGATGCCCTGCCCGGCCAGCCCGGCGTCGTTGTGCTCGGTGAACCCGGGCAGCGCACGCGCGACCGGCAGCGAGGCGACGTAGTAGGTCGGCGGGCTGGGCGAAGCGAGATGGTCGGAGATCGCCTCCAGCACCTCTGACAGCACGCCGCGCCGGACCTCGATGTTCAACGCGGTGAAGTCCGCCGTGTAGAACGGTCGCCCTTCAATACCGGGATCGCCGAAAGAATACGGAACCGGCAACCCTGCGTCGAAGCGGCGCAGGTAGGCCATGGCCTCGTGGGGGCCGCGCAATCCGGCCTGCACCAGTCCCCAGTCGCGCACGATGCCACGCAGCACCACCGGCTCGCCAGCGTCCACCAGCGCCTGCAACGGCAGCGCGCCGGGGTCCAGGCCTTCCAGTGCGCGCATGGCAACGGCGTCCCGCATCGGTCAGTTCCTGCCCGCCGTAGACGCAGCATCCTGCATGCGCAGGCGTCGTTGTTTCTCGGCGATCAGGCGGCGCATGTTGTGCAGCGACGCGAGCATCAGATAGGCCCCTTCCAGATAGCCGGCGCGGTTGAGTCCGGCCAACGCGGCGCCGTCCAGCAGCGCCAGGCGATCACGGTCGATCGCGTGCAGCCCGTTGACCGTGAACCGATGTTCCGGATCGACCTGCACATCCAGCGTGACCGGTTGGATCAGCCCTTGCGCGTCCAGCGCGGCGAACATGTCCGCACCGAACGCGTGGCCATCATGGATGCCGCGCAGTACGCTGGCGATATGGTCCAGGTAAGGGGAGTTTCCCCCCTGCGGCAGGAACACCGGCTCACCCTGCATCGCGGTCACGCGCGGATGATCAAGATCCACGTGCAGCACCGCTTCTTGGCTGAGCGCGCCATCGATATGGCGGTCCTGGAAGCCGATCAGAAACGGCCCTTTTGCCGCAGCCCCGGGCAGGTAGGAGGCATTCCAGTGGCCGTCCTGCAGGAACAGATTCTCATGCTGCTCGAACCCGAGCAGCGCTACCGCTTGCCAGGCGCCGCTGTCGACATCGCGGCGCAGGAAGATGGGATATTCCCGTTGCAGTTCGGCGAACTCGCTCGGATAGGCCGGCAGCATGCCCACCGCATCGCCGAATTCGGGCCCGAAGCCGGTCGCCACGCGCAGGTCGTGGTGGGCGATGTTGTTGAGCATTTCGTATCGCGACACGGTGTCGTCCCCTCCCAGCAGGAGCCTTGAACGGGTGCCGCCGGCAAGGCAGCGGCACCCCACGGTTCAGAACCTGTAACGCACGCCGAGCATGTAACGCGGACTCTGGTCCGCCAGCTTCACGATCATCTGCGAGGTGCGCGAACGCCAGCGGACGTCCTCTCCGGTCAGGTTGATCGCCTCCAGGCCGAAGGACCAGTTCTCATTCAGTGTGTAGTTCACGCTGAGATCCCACTGGTCGTATTCTTCCACATAGTAGGGATTGCGGCTGGTGCCCTGGTTGGCCAGGATCAGATACTCGTCACGCCAGTTCCAGGCCAGGCGTACCGACCATCCGTACTTTTCGTACATCAGCATGGCATTGGCGGTGTCGCTGAGGCCGGTGAGCGAGAACTGGTCTATGTTCGGATCCCCCGCATCGTTGTAACCAACGTCGCCGTTGACGATGGTGTAGTTGGCCAGCACGCCGAACCCGGTATCGCCGAAGAAGTACTGGCCACCAAGCTCCCAACCACTCAGCTTGGACTCGTTCTGGTTGATCGGGCGGTTGACGTTGAACTGGTACAGGGGGTCGGCTGCGGTGCCATACAGATCGTAGGCGGCTTCGGTGGACAGCACCTGCGCGTCTGTCCCGTTGTAGGCACCCAGGCCGGCGGGATTGTTGCGCAGCAGTGCCAGCGCGGTGAACAACGCGGTGTCGTTGGCATTGCAGGCCGCCGCATTCGCCGCGCCCACCTGGGTAGCGCAGGCGCCGCTGGTGAGGAAGGCCAGCGCCGCCTGTGCATCCGGACCGGCAGTGGGATCGCGCAGTCCGTACAGGTTTTCCTGGACCACGGTATTGCCGATGAAGTTGGCGACCCGCTTGTTCCAATACGTGACCGACACGTAGCTGGCGTCAGCGAAGTACCACTCCAGCGCCATGTCGAGGTTGTCCGACTCCAGTGGCTTCAGTTGCGGGTTCTGTGCGGTGCCGCTGGCGCGCGAAGACGGATCGATCAGCACCGAGCCGAACGGTTGCTGTGCGGTCGGACCTGCGTAGAGGTTTCCGATCGGCGCACGCGCGATGCTCTTGCCGAACGAGACGCGCCCCTTCAGGTCGTCCATGAGGTCGATGCTGAAATCGAGGTTGGGCAGGACGTAGCTGTAGCTGTTCTTTTCGGTGAACGGCTGTTGCTCATCGGACAACACCACGCGGAAGTCATTGTTGGACTGCCATTCGATGGCCTCCGGAATGGCGATGACCGAAGTGGACACCACATCGGTGGTTTCATAGCGCACGCCCAGGCGGGTATTGGTGCGCAGCCCGCCCAGCTCACCGTCCAGCTCGACCTGGAAATAAGCGGATTTCGTCTTCTCCTCCACCAGGTTGTCGGCGGCGCGCTGCGGGCTCACGCCGAGACTGGCGCCATAGTTGTCCGCCGCCCACTGTGCCAGGCGGCCAGCATCGCCGCGCCAGGCGGTGAAGCTGTTGGCATTGAAGTCGTTGAACAACCCGACGATGTTGACCGGCTGCAGCAGGTCCATCAGCCCATTGGCCACATCCCCGTCGACGTTGGCCACGCCCCAGTCGCCCAGGGTGTTGTAGTTCTCCGCGGCCTGGATGCGGTGGGTGGTCTGCTTGCTCGAATCCACGCCGAACTGGAAGCGACCCTTGTCGAAACTCCACTCACCGTCGACGCGGCCCTGCTTGATCTCGCTGACCTGGGTCTGCGAATTGATGCGCAGCACCTGCGAACCGATCTCGCCCGGCACGAACCCCGGATTGACCACGCCGTTGACCTTGGCGAGTGCATCGGCCGTGCTCGGGTACCAGACCTGCGTGCCCACCGGCAGGCCGTTGTTGAAGTTCATTTCCTGCACCCACGACCCACCGCAATGCGGCCCGGTGGTGCAGTTGTTGGTACCGGCGATGCTGCTGAAGATGGAGCCGCCCCCGGTGAGCGGATCGTTCGGCCGGCTCTCGTTCTTGGAATCGTGCGCGTCGAAGCTCAGCTTGAACCGATCGGTAAGTTGCCACAGTGCATTGAAGCCAAGCGATCCCAGCTTGTACTTCTGCATGCTGCGCTGCTGCTCAAGCCCGAAATCCTTGGTGCCCGCGACCTCTCGGATGTAGATCGGCGTGGCTACCGCGCCGCTGGTGTCGAACTCGACGTCGGTGTAGTTGCTGTTCTGCAGCCACATGCCCTGTTCGCCACGATTTTCGGTGATCTCGTTGGTCGAATAGGTGTAATCCAGGGTCAGCGTCACCGCATCGGTTGGCGCGAACTGCAGCACGGCCTGGCCGTTTATGCGCTCGCGTTCGAACTCGGAAAACGCGTAGCGGAGGTCGTTCGGGCGACCGTACAGCGCGCCCACTGCCGGTGCATTGACCACGGTCGGATTGCCCGGCAGCGTGCCGGTCCACGGCTGGATGTTCCAGTAATTGTTGGTGGCCTGCACCGAGCCACCCTTGCGCTTCTGGTAGCTGGCGCTCACGCCAACACCGAAGGTCTTTTCCGGGTTGCTGTAGCTGAAGAGGCCGGACAGTTCCGGCGTCAGGTCGTCACCGAACGGCTGGCTCTCGTCGGAAACGATCTTCGCGCCGGCACTGGCGACGGTGCCTTGATGGTCGAAGGGTCGCGCCGTCAGGATGTTGATCGTTGCGCCGATGCCACCGCTGGGCACATTGGCCTGGCTGGTCTTGTAGACCTCGATGCCGTTGATGGCCTCGGCGGCAAGCTGGGCGAAGTTGAAGGCACGGGTACCGCCGTCGACACCGCCGATGGCGACCTGTCCAGATGCACCGAAGGCATCGGCGCCGGGCATCTGGCGCCCGTTGAGCGTGACCATGTTGAACTGCGGCCCGAAGCCGCGCGCGGTGACCTGTGCACCCTCACCATCACGGCGTTCGATGGAAATACCGGTGATGCGCTGCAGTGACTCGGCGAGGTTGGTGTCGGGGAACTTGCCGATGTCCTCCGCACTGATGGCATCCACCACGCCGGCCGAGTCGCGCTTGATATCCATCGCCTGGCTGAGGCTGTTGCGGATGCCGGTGACCTGCACGGCGTCCAGCTGGGTCGGGCTCGCCTGGCCCTGCTGCTGCGCCACGGGCGCCGGCGTGGCCGGGTCCTGCGCGAAGGCGGGATTGATGACCAGGACGCCGCCGACGAAGGTGAACATGGCCCTGGAGGTGAACTTCGCCAGCGTCCGGCTCATGGCAGAGCCCTCCAGCCGGGTGTACGACGGACAGTAACAGCGCTCATGACTCTCCCCTCTGACATACGATCGAATGGATGCACCGCCCCTTCTGGGGCACGTACGGGCGACGCCCGTCTTCCAAACCGAACATCGCAGTGCGCGTTGCCTTCACTGCGACTCAAACTCGCTTGCGGATTTGCCAGAACAGCCGCGCGGTAAGGGGGGGGTACCTGCTGGCCTTACTCTGGCTCAGTGGTAGCGCTACCATCACGTCTCGGGCGCAGACTACTCACCCCGGATCGCGCTTGTCATCATGCAGCGCAGCAAAGGAGTTGATTGTTTGAAAAGCAGCCAAAAAGCGGTCCGTCGCAAGGCAAGCGCCGTCACCATCGATGACGTCGCCGCGCATGCGGGCGTTTCGCCGATGACGGTTTCACGTGTCATCAATGGCCATGCCGGCGTGCGCGAAGGCAACCGTGACCGGGTCATGCGCAGCGTGCAGGAACTGGACTACCGGCCCAACCCTGCCGCCAGTGCGTTGGCCGCCGCGCAGCACACCTGCATCGCGTTGATCTACACCAATCCCAGCTCCAGCTACCTGCGCGAGCTGCTGGTCGGCGCGCTGCGCGGGTCTACCCGCTCAGCGGCGCAGCTGGTGATTGCCAGTTGGGATGAGCTGGACAGCCAGGCGCGTCGGGAGGCGGCACGGCAGCTCTCCATCACGGTCTCGGGCGTGATTCTTCCGCCGCCGCTGTGCGAAACAAAGGACATTGTCGATGTCTTCGTCGACGCCGGCATTCCCGTGGTTTCCATCGCGTCCAGCCATTTCAGCGATCATATTTCCTGCGTACGCATCGATGACCGCCAAGCAAGCCGCGACGTCATGTCGCATCTGCTGGCCCACGGACACACGCGCATCGGCTACATCAAGGGCGATCCAAACCAGACCGCCAGCGCGCATCGATGGCAAGGTTACCGGGATGCGCTGGCTGACGCCGGGATCGACTATGACGCCTCCCTTGTCCAGCCCGGTTACTTCACCTACCGCTCCGGACTGGACGCAGCCGAACGCTTATTGGCCCTGGATCAGCGCCCCAGCGCGATCTTCGCCAGCAACGATGACATGGCATCGGCCGTGGTTTCAGTGGCGCACCGGCGCGGCCTGGAGGTGCCCGGCGATCTTTCCGTCGTTGGTTTCGATGACACGTCCGCCGCCACGATGGTGTGGCCGGAACTGACCACCCTGCATCAGCCCGTGGCAGACATGGCCGACAGCGCGGTGGACATCCTGTTGCGGCAGATCCGCCGCACCCCCACCGCTGGCCGCGTGGCCGTCAATCAGGTGCTTGCGCACCGGCTGGTCACGCGTGCGTCCGTATCCGCGCCGTCGCCATCGAAGGACGCCGCGCCCCGTTCAATGCGCTCGGAATGACGTTTGCCGGCAATGTCGTGGCCCCGTGATGGAACGGCGCATCCGCAGTGACATGGCACTGGCGCCGGCAGCACCGCGCGCTACATCGCGCTGCGCAGACTGCCTGCATCGCCCATCCTGCGAGGTACCGACGGTGCGCATCCACCATGTCAATAGTGTTTCCACATGCCCGCCCGGCGGCCGCCTCACAGACAGGCGCACGCACGAGGTGTCGCGGCGGCAGACCGCAGGCGATGCGCTATCCTTGCCCGCCGCATGGCGACGCTCCCCTGGATATGAAAGAACGAGACGGCATCCCCGCTGCAAGGCTGCCCAGCACACGGCTGCGGAGCCGGCGCGTGCGCTGGACCGGCGCGGCGCTGCTGGCGTTGGCCAGCCTGCCGGCGCTGGCTGCCACGCCGCTGGAACTGGCCCACGAGGTCAACACGGAAATCGTGACCAGGCAGGTCATCGAAGAGGGCCAGGCCTTCCTGCGTGCCTTTGGCAGCGGCGAAGGTATCGCCGCTCCCGACGATCCCCCCGCGTGCCGCGAAGCGATCAAGGCCGCGATGGCGGCACATCTGTCAGCCGGCGTGAGGCAGGTAGCCGAGGGCATCCAGGACCCTGTCGAACAGGCCGAATTCGATCAGTTGCTGGCGAGTGTCTACACCCCCGCCGAGCTGAAAGCGTTCCTTGGCCAGCGCGACCAAGTCGAGCTGCCCGAGCTGCTTGCCGCCGTGTTGGCTGCCCCCAAGGTGCGCGCCGCGCATGATGCGCGGATGGAGGCGTTCACCCTCGGCGAACCTGATCCCGCTTCGCCGGAGGGCATGGGCCTGCAGCGTGCCAAGGAAACCTGCGAACGCCTGAGGGCGCAAGCGCGTTGAGTGTCTGCGCCGCGCGTATCAACGCGCGGCTTTTTCGCCGCTGTCTTTCATCGCGGCACGCGTCTGTGCGAACTCAGGAAACGTCTCGGCCACCGACGCTTTGTCCGGAAGCACATAGAACACGCCACCGCGCTCGAACGTGGTGCGGACGATCTGTTCGTAGAACGTCGGCGAGATGTTGATGCACCCGTGGGTGACGCGGTTGTCATCGGGCGAGGCCGAAGCAAGTCGCTCGGCACGCTTCTCTGACGGTACGCCGGTGGTGATGGGATGCAGCGCGACGCCCGAATCGTAGTCGACCCAGAGCACGCGCCCTGCATCGATCGAGGGTCCGTAGCCGCCGATGAAGCGACCCGCCGGGGTTGTGCGGTCACGTCCCGGGATGGCCCGCAGGGCCAGGCCAGCGACGCCGGGCGCGGTGTGGTCACCGGTGGCCGACCCGAACAGCGCGGGCGCGGCACCGCGCAATCGGCCTTCCCCGTCGAAGACCAGGACCTGCGCAGCCGCCTTGTCCATGATCGCAAATGGGTAGCCTTGGCTGTCTTTGGAAGCAACGACCCAGCCGGCCAGTTCGATCACGGTGTCTGACACCGTTTGGCCTTCCGGGAGTTCGTCGACCGCAGCGGCGGATTGCGCGGCGGCGTTCTTCGCGCTCACCGGTGCGGTGCACGCCAACGCCAGCGCGAGTGCCAGCACACCGCAAACGGGCCGCATTCTGGAGGATGGATGAGTACGGATGGGACACTTCCTTTGAATCAGTTTCTACTGCTCCCGAGGAAACCAGTGGCCTGTGCAGGCCACCGGTGCCTGGTTCAAACGTGTCGGGCGATCAACCGCGCGGCTTGCGGCGCGGCGCCTGCTCGAGCTGCTGGACGCGGCCTTCGATCTGGTCGAGGCGCTGGTTGGCCTGGGTCGCGGACTGGTTGGCCGATTCGGCGCTCTGTGCGGCGCCCTGCACCTTCACGTCGAGCTGGTCGAGGCGCGAATCGATGCGTGCGAAGTCGTCCTTATAGGTAGCGCAGGCGCTCAGGCTGACACCAGCGATGAGGGCGATACCAAGGTTGCGTGCGGTCGTCAGATTGGGTTTGCTGAGGAACATTTCACCATCTCCTTCTTCGGGGGTGTTCGGACTATAGCGGCGTTTTCGGCTGTGCCAAGACCGACGTTCAGTTGATGCCGGGAGAAGTAGAGGTAGCGTGAAGGCGGCGCATTCCCGCTCAGCTTCTATGCATCAGGATCATCTTCTCCTGCGACATGTCCCGCATGGTGTAAGGAATGCCGCCGGTGCCGTAGCCCGATTCGCGGCGGCCGGCGAACGGCATCCAGTCGGTGCGGAACGCGGTGGCGTCGTTGATCATCACCGCCGAGGCATCCAACCGGTTGGCCGCGCGCATGGCGATGTCGATATCCTGCGCGAAGATGCTGGCCTGGAAGGCGGTCGGCAGCGAGTTCGCCCGGGCAATGGCTTGGTCCAGATCCGAATATCGATACACCGCCACCACCGGCCCAAACACTTCCTGCGTGGTCACCCGCGCATCAGCGGCCGGATCGAGCAGCACGGTCGGCTGCAGCGTGGTCTCGGAAAGCCGTTTGCCGCCGCTGGCGAGCTTCGCACCGCCCTTCACGGCTTCGTCGATCCACTCGGCCACCCGGTCGGCCTCGCGGGGCTGGATCAGCGGCCCCACGTCGGTGTCTTCCAGGGTGGGATTGCCGGTACGCAGCCGTTCCACCCGGGCAATCAGCGCCTCGGTGAAGTCGTCGGCGATACTGTCATGGACGAAAATTCGCTGGGTGGAAACGCACACTTGGCCGGCGTGGTAATAGCCGCCCTTGACGATGGGTTCGATGATTTTTGACAGGTCCGCACTGCGGTCGACAACGGCCGGCGCAACCCCGCCGTGCTCCAGTGCCGAGCGGGCGCCGTGTGCCAGCTTGCTGTGCAGCGACCACCCTACCCTGGCCGATCCGATGAAGCTCAGGAAGGCAACGCGCTTGTCGGTGGCCAGTGCCTCGGCCAGGTCGTTGCCTTCCGGCAGAAAGCTCTGGCACCACGGCTCGGGCAGCCCGGCTTCATGCACCATCGCCACGAAATCGAAGCAGGAAAGTGGCGTTGCCGATGCGGGTTTGATGATCACCGGGCACCCCACGGCGATCGCCGGGGCGACCTGGTGCACGATCAGGTTGAGCGGGTGGTTGAACGCCGAGATCGCCGCCACGATGCCGATGGGCTCGCGGGTGGTGAATGCCCAGCGCCCCACCGCCGCAGCTGAAAGACCCATCGGGATCTCCCGACCACCAAAGTTGCGTAGTTCGTCGGCGGCGTTGTGGACGCCATCGATGGCACGCGTGGTTTCGATGATGGCGTCCGGCAACGGCTTGCCACCCTCGCGTGCGATCTGCAGGGCGAGGTGGTCGCGCTTGGCGTCCATCAACGCAGCCAGCCTGCGCAGGATCGCGATGCGTTCGTGCGGCGGCAGCCAGCCGTCGCGATCCTTGAAGACACGCTCGGCGGCACTGAGCTTGTGTTCCAGCGCCGCGGCGGTGTCGAATCCAATTTCCGTGATGGGCGCGCGGTCGAAGGCCTGTACGACGGTCAGCATGTTGGGCTCCTTTCCAGGGTACGGGCGGTCATGCGCAGCCCACGTCGGGCGTGCGGTTGCGCAGTTCATCCACCAGCACGCGGGTGTTTTCGGAATAGTCGATCGGCACATCCAGCACGTGCACGCCACCACCGGAGAAGGCCGCTTCGATCATCGGCACCAGCTCCTCGACGGCGGTCACCCGGCTGCCCTTCGCGCCGTACGCCTCGGCATATTTCACGAAGTCCGGGTTGCCGAAGCGCATGCCGAAATCCTCGAAGCCATCCACCGCCTGCTTCCAGCGGATCATGCCGTAGGCGCTGTCGTTGAGGATCACCACGACCAGGTTGAGCCCCAGCCGCACGGCGGTTTCCATCTCCTGCGAGTTCATCATGAAGCCGCCGTCGCCACACACCGCCATGACCCGGCGCTGTGGATACAGCATCGCCGCCATCATCGCCGACGGCAGGCCGGCGCCCATCGTGGCGAGCGCATTGTCGAGCAGCAGCGTATTGGCCACATGCGTGCGGTAGTTGCGGGCAAACCAGATCTTGTACATGCCGTTATCGAGGCAGACGATGCCATCGTCCGGCACCGCCTGGCGCACGTCGTGCACTATCCGTTGCGGGGTGATCGGGAACCGGTCTTCTTCGGAACGATCATTCAGCCGGGCGAGGATCTTCTGCCGCAGTCCGGTCATGCCTTCGTCGGTAGCCAAGCGGCCTTCCAGCCGCTCCGCCAACGCATCCACCGAGGCGCCGATGTCGCCCAGCACTTCGATATCCGGGTGGTAGACCTGCTCGACCGTGGCCGACTGGAAACTGATATGGATGATCTTCGGCCCGCCGCTGCTCTTCATCAGGAAGGGCGGCTTTTCGACCGTGTCATGGCCGATGGCGATGATCAGGTCGGCGCGGGCCACCGCCTCGTGGACATAATCCCCTTCGGACAATGCGGCCGTGCCCATGTAAAGGTTGGAGCCGCCGGTAACGGCGCCCTTGCCCATCTGGGTATTGAAGAACGGCAGGCGTGTGCGCGCCACGAACGCGGACAGCGCCTCGGTCAGCCACGGCCGGCTTCCGGCTGCGCCGATCATCACCAGCGGTCGCTTTGCCGCGAGGATGGCCGCTTCAGCCCGATCGAGCGCGGCAGGCGCCGCGATGGGCCGCTCCAGCGCATGGACGGGGATGACCGGGATATCCTCCACTTCCTCACCGGCGATGTCCTCCGGCAGTTCCAGATGGACCGGCCCGGGCCGCTCTTCCATTGCCACACGGAACGCATCACGCACCATGGCGGGGATCGACGCCGGGCTGACGATCTGCCGCGTCATTTTCGTGAGCGGCTTCATCGACGCCACGATATCCACGATCTGGAAGCGCGCCTGCTTGGCACTCATTACCGCCTTCTGGCCGGTGATGAGGATCATCGGCCACGCGCCCAGATGGGCATACGCCGCACCGGTGGAGAAGTTCAGCGCGCCCGGGCCCAGCGTAGCCAGGCACACGCCGGGCCTGCCGGTGAGCCGGCCGTGGGTGGCGGCCATGAAGGCGGCTGCCTGCTCATGGCGGGTGAGGACGAGTTCGATCTTCGAGTTCCGGAGTGACTCCAGGAAGTCCAGATTCTCCTCGCCCGGCACGCCGAAGATGCGGTCTACGCCCTCGTTTTCCAGCGCCTTGACCAGTAGATCCGAGCCCTTCTGCATAGCGTCGATCCTTGCGGTGAGGATGCAGCCACTATACGCCGGGGGTATTACGCTGAGCCTGTAACTGAATGGTGACGCGTGGAACGCTCTGTAACCACTACAAGCCGGCGCCCGCTCGCGCCGACCGCTCAGCCAATGAAGCCTCAAGCAGGTTCACATGAGTCTCCAGCCTGCTGCGGATGCCGACCAGAACCCAGCCGAGGGCATACAACAGGACGATGCCAGGATGGTGCGATGCCGCTCGGGCACTGGCGTTACCTGCTGGTCGGCGAGTAGTTCTGAGCTACGCGCGTCTTTCGCCACTGGATCCACGCGATCGCGGCGACGAAGAAGACGCTGCACAGGTAACTGCCTTCCGGCCCTTCCGCGCCACCGGTCAGAATGTCGAGGCCTTGCGGGCGCAGCGCCACCAGCAGCGCCGGCAAGTGCGCATCGATGCCGGTGACGGGCAGTTCGAAGCCGGTGGCGAGCAACCAGTTCCACCCCGTGTGCCAGCCCATCACGCCCCAGATAGTGCCGGTCCGCAGCGCCCAGGCGCAGGCGAACAGCGAGAATAGGAACGTACCGATCATGACCCGGGGCGGCTGGTGCGGACTGAAGTGCAGGAAGCAGAAAACGAGCGAAACCAGCAGTACTGCCACCGCGATATTGGTCTTGCGCGCCACCACCGACAGCATCCAGCCGCGGAAGATGACTTCCTCCACGCTCGCCTGGAACATGAAGCTCAATAGCAGCAGACCGATGTGCAGCAGACTGACGGGCGACCACCAGGCTTGCCCCAAGCCCGCCGCCTGCATGCCGCCAGCCATCCAGATCGCGACTACGATCAGCGTGATCGTGCCGAATCCAACAGCCAGTCCGCGCAGGAAGGTTTTCAGCGGCGACGGACCGGTCAGCCCGATACTTGCCAGCGAGCGCCCTTCGACGAAGCGTACCCAAGCGAGCACGGCCGCCAGCGGCGGCGCAAAGCCGATCCACAGCAGCGCATGCAAGCCAGCGAGGCCGATCGGATCGCCGCTTGGCGTCGACCAATGCTGCGACTGCATCCACCCGTCCAGCGCGATCACCGGTACCGCGTTGAACAGGATCATCAGGATCGGCGTCAGCCAGGCCCAGGGCAGCCAGCCGCGGGCCGGATCGGCCGAATACAGGGCAACGGGGGTCATGCGGGGCTCCAGGTCGACGTTATCGCCGCTGCAAGTTGCCATTCGCGCGGGGGCATGGCAATCCCTTTGCGACCAAGCCACAGAAGCCGCCGATGAATCACCCGGATCGCCGATGAAATGACGCTGAGTCGTCGCCCGTGGTGTCCGCTTGGGGTGGCGGTTTCATAGGTTCTCCCGGCGCTTCTACGAAGCCGCCCTGGCCCCGTTGTCTGTCTTTCACGTCATCACCAACGGCCCTGAGCGTAGTCGCACGCGCCCGGCGACCAACTGTATTACCCGAATCGCCGGCAGCGCTCGCCTGCATTCTCTGCATGGGTCGCCTGGCTGAGGCAGCCCGCCAGCCCACCCCCTGCTTCGAGGTGATCGGGATCACTTCGATGCTGAGCGCAACCAGGCGCGGGCGAGTGCGATGGCATCCTGACCTTCTTCCACGCCAACATCAGGGGTCAACCTGCCGGGGATCAGCTCGCCTGTACGATCAAGGAAGCTGCTCTGGGTGAGGCCGAGCACGCTGCCGTCGGGCAATGGAATGCGGCCGTTTCCGGTGGCAACCCCTGCGGTGGGCTGCCCAAAGAACCGCGTCCGTGGCCGGCCCTTGAATGCGGTTGCCACGGCTTCGCCGGAACTGCCGGTCCGGCGGCCGATCAGCACCGCGACCGGCGTCATGGTCATGTCCACTTCGCATCCTTCGGCCGCGCGTTCGGTCCACGGGCTGATGTTGCCGTCGGCATCCCGGAATGACCCGATGGGACCGCCCCCCAGCAGGGGGAACAGGCCACTGACCATCGGCCACATGTTGCCACCGGTATTGCCGCGAAGGTCGACGATCATTCCCTTCGAGACCGTTCCAGCCATCGCTTCTATGCGCTGGCACAGGTCGGCAGCAAACCTGCGCGTGGCCTGCCGGTCCGTTCCGCGCAGGCCGGGCACCCGCACATAGCCGATGTCGTCCGACGCGTTGGCCATGAGCGGCTCACTGGCGATGGCGATTGATCTGTCCTGCGCGGCCTGGTTCCTGGTCCGCAACAAGCTGTGCCGATCACCGAGCTTTGCCAGTGCCGCACGGACCTTCGGGTAGGCTTCCCCTGCGGGCAACCCCTTCAGATCATCAGTCAGCAGCTGTGCCCGCGCTGTGTTCCAGTCAACCCGCGATCGGTTGAGGGCCCGGCTTTCGATGTGCGAAATGGCGGCGTCCAGCACCTGGTACGCCGACACGTTTCCCGCCGGCGGGGGCTCGGCGTGCAGCTTGAGCGATGCGGCATGGATGCGCCCCACCCCCGTCATGGTGGCACCGAACTTCAGGCTGGTCGTCGCCAACGGGATGTACAAGCGGAGCTGCCGCTCCTGCTCGCCATCGGGCAATGTCACCGGCGTTGCTCGCGTAGTGTCGAAAACGAGCACTTGATCGGACTGGTCACCGCGCAGCCAGAGCGCGCCGTTGCCGGTGCCCTCTTCCACGCCAAGCACGCCGGACAGGACTACGTCCCTGCCCCGGTAAGGAGCGGCATCAAGCGAGGTGATCGCGCCGAAGAAGCCTTCTTTCCCGGCCTCGCTGGAGGACAGGCTCAGGCGCGCGCCCGCAGGATCACGGACGTCGCCCGAACCGACCACCCGGGAATGGCTGCTGGTGCCGTTCCATGCGGTCTCGGCGCTGGCCACGGGTTGCACGAAAAGCAGGGCAAGACAGAAAAGCACACGAACCATCACGTCAACATCCATGTCGCGGCGAGACGATCGTAGCGTTGCAACAGCGCCATCGCCAAGCTCTTTCTAGCGCGGCGGCTGCGCAGCCCCGGCCTGCCCTCCCGCCTGCTCGCCACCGATCAGCTGCTCGGCCAGCCCACGGTAGATCGGCACATGGCAGACCAGCCCGGACACCCCGCGCGCCAACAGCACCGTCGCCAGGATCGGCAGCAGCATTCCATTGGTGTCGGTGAGCTCAAGGGAAATGACCGCCGAAGTGAGCGGCGCCTGGGTAACGCCGGTGAGGTAGGCGCACATTCCCAGCACCACGAACGCGCTTGGATCCACCGATGGCATCAGCACGGAAAGGTTGTGGCCCAGCCCCGCTCCGACCGCCAGCGCCGGTGAGAACAGCCCGCCCGGGATGCCGGCGACATACGACGCCAGGTTGGCCAGCAGCTTCATCAGGCCGAACTCATGGCCTACCGCCGCCTGCCCCTGCACCAGCCCACGTGCCTGCTCGTAACCGGTGCCGAACGCGCCGTTGCCAAAGCCGGCGGCAAGCCCCACCACCACCAGCCCGCAGGCAGCGGCAAGCAGCACGGGATGCTCGCGGCGCAGCCGGCCCAGCCAGCGCGGCCGGCCCGAAACGCTCAACAGCACCAGCCTGGCGAATACACCGCCCAGCAGGCCGGCGACCGTGCCGCACAGCAGGATGGCCAGCCACGCCTGTCCCAGCGGCAGGAACGTGGCCACGCGGCCGAAGTAGGTGTAATTGCCGAGCAGGCCGAGCGACACCACCCCGCCGACAATTACTGCGGTGAGCAGGGTGCCCGAGAAACGATGTTCGAAACGCCCGCTCAACTCTTCGATGGCGAACACGATGCCGGCCAACGGCGTGTTGAACGCAGCGGCGATGCCGGCGGCGCCACCGGCGAGCAGGAAGTGCGAGAGTTCGCGTGGATCGCGGAATCCGAACCAGCGTCCGAAGCTGTACATCAGGCTCGCGCCCACATGCACGGTCGGGCCCTCGCGGCCCACCGAGGCGCCGCCCAACAGGGAAAGGCTGGTCAGCAGCAGTTTTCCGGCCGACACCCGCAGTGAAAGGTTTTCATCACGGAACGCCGCATCCTCTGGTTTTTCGAGCGCGGCGATCACCTGCGGAATCCCGCTGCCTCGGGTGGGACGCAGCACGCCGCTGGTCAACCACGCCAGCAGGGCGAAGATGCCCGGCGTCAGCAGCAGCGCCCACCACAGGGAATGGTCGATGATGCGCTGGAACAGCGCGAAGGCGGCATCGCTGGCCTTGGCAAACAGGATGGCCACCAGGGCCACCGCCACCGCGCCGCCCCACAGGGCAACGCGCCGTTTCCAGCCTTCTGTCGACAAGGCAGACCGCAGCGTGCTGCGGAGGGGATCGGGAGGAGACATGCGGCCATTGTCCTCCCGACACGCCTCATCGGGAAGCTCGCCGGCGCAAAATAGCGGCACGGGTAGGCCGCGGCCCGATGCGGCAAAGTGAAGCGACGGCCTCTGCAAGGCGGCCCGGTGGGCTGCTGGAGGGGCCGGCCCTGCAGGGTCTGCAGCCTACCCTTGCGGGCAGCGATCGATGAGGCTGTACTGGGCGATCACTCTTTTCGTGATCGCGGCCCTGTGCTGGCTGCCGGTGGTCTGGCTGCGGATTCGCCTGCGTGGCCTGGCGCGGATCGCCGCGTCGCGCGGTCAGCCCTTGCCGCTGCACTGAGGCCGGTCAACGGGGTCGGTTACATCATGCCGCCGGTGCTTCCCGCCCATCTGCCACCACCCGTCGCGAGGCAACGAGGTACCGGCAGTACTTGCCGATGAAGATGCCGGTGAAGCCGCCGGGCAACAGCAGATACGCTGCACGGAACGCACCGTCGGTGGCCAGCGCCGGCGACATCGCGAGTGCGGATTCGAAGCCGTACTTCACCACGAAAGTAACCAGCAGCAACGGCAGCAGGCTGAAGTCCGCGGGGCGCCACAGCATCCCGGTGGACGAGTCCAGGCGCAGCTGCACGCGGCGCAGCAGCATCCAGCCGATGCATGCCCCCGCTGCGATACCGGCCAGCCACAACGACCACGCCGACCAGGATTCCGGATAGCGGTGATTGATCGACCACAGCCCCCACATGCTGAAAAGCGCCGGCACGATCGCCAGTTTCGCCAGCGTGGTTTCGCCCGCTTTCATGGCCATGACGCCGCGCGTCACCAGGAAGGCCAGCAACGCCCAGACCCAGATCGGGGTATGCGCAATGAACGGTTGGAGAATCTGCATGGCACGTTGAGGAGATGGCGCGGTTGCCGGACTGGCGTTCCGATCATTCCGCCATCTTCGCTGGAAGCCCGACGATCACAAGTGACAGCTGTCATCTCCCCTGCAATGCAGGCGGGCAGCCGAATGCGTCGCGTACGGGCGAAACCGCCTCTTGAGGATTCCTTGAGCGTTTCTAGACTTGATCCGGCATGAGGTGCATCGGTATCCCGCACGGGTTCGACAAGTCAACTCAGGAGAAGTGCATGGAGTCATCAGGCCCGCTTCCAGCAGCACCCGTACAGGAACGAGCAGGCACTGCCGGGCATCCGCAGACCCGCGAGCAGGAGCCGCCTGCCTGCATCGGTTTCCTTGCCGGGAACTCCCGGGTCCAGCGCACCGGCGACGACGTGATCGAAGTGCAGGCACAGCTCCATGCCTTCGAGGCAGCGCTGCGGCATGCCCGGGCATGTGTGGACGAGGGCCTGCCGCAGCCTCGGCTTTCGGTTGCGTTCGACCACCAGGGCATCTTCCGCACCCAGTTCCTGGATGAGGGCCTGACCCATTCGCAGAAACGGCGTCCGCGCCTGAGCCATCTCCATCCAACCATACGCAGCATCTTCCAGCCCGCTGCAGCGCGTTGCGGGATAGCGCTCGAGGACATCCACGCCATCCATGAGGACTCCGCGCGCCAGCATCTCTCCCATCTTCTCGCCACCGGCGATGTGCCCGAAGCGCTTGCGCGCAGGATCGTCAATGAGGCTGACACCGCGCCGGCCCGTGCAGGAGACGAAGGGCCGACCGGGCGACTGACCTGCGCGGCCATCACCACCGAGTACTTCGTCCGGGCAGCCGGTGTCGCGGACCAGGCCACGACATGGCTCGAAGTGTTCTTCGAAGAGAGTGCCTGGTCGGAAAGGCTTGCCTACGTTCGCGGCCTGCAGCTGAGCCATCTTCTCGGCAGCACGACAAGCATCAGGCTGAACCTGGTCGGCGATCGCGGCCAGGTAACCCGGGGTGAGCGCATCGCGCCGCGCATCGGTACGGCCTCCTGTACGCACACCAGCCGTCTCCCCTCGTCGGGGTGCCGGGATGCGTGACGATATCGCGTCCATCTACCTGGACAACAATGCGACGACCGCACTGGATCCGGAGGTGCTGGAGGCCATGATGCCGTTTCTCACCGCCTGCTACGGCAATCCAGCCAGCCGCAGCCACGCTTTCGGCTGGGCGGCAGCTGACGCGGTGAAGGTGGCCCGGCAGTCCATTGCCAATGCCATCAATGCCGACAGGCCGACCGACATCGTGTTCACCTCGGGGGCCACGGAGTCCGTGAACCTTGCGCTGTCAGGGCTGGATGCCCTGCGCGGCGCGTCGAAGCGCCATGTCATCACCTCGATGATCGAGCACAAGGCGGTACTGGACACCTGTGCGCGACTCACCGACCGCGGCGTTCCGGTGACCTGCCTGCGTCCCGGGCAAGATGGCGTGGTGACCCCGGAGTCGGTCCGGCACGCGATACGCGATGACACTCGGCTCGTCTCCATCATGGCCGCCAACAATGAAACAGGGGCCTTGCAGCCAACCGAAGAGATCGGGGCGATCTGCCGCGACCATGGCGTGGTGTTCCATACCGATGCAACGCAAGCCCTGGGAAAGACCGCCCTGGACGTGAAGCGGATGGGCATCGGCATGGCGGCTTTTTCCGCCCACAAGATCCATGGCCCGAAAGGAGTCGGCGCGCTGTATGTCGATTCCACCAATCCCCGCGCGGCCCTGTCTCCCCTCATCGTGGGCGGCGGGCACGAGCGTGGCCTGCGTTCGGGTACGCTCAACGTGCCGGGCATCGTCGGGTTCGCCCGGGCAGTCGAGCTCGCCGTGAAGCGCAGGCATGCCGAATCGGCGAGGGTGGGCCGGCTGCGCGGCACGCTGCGCGACTACCTTGTGGCCAACGTGCCGGATATCGCGATCAACGGTCACCCGACAGCCTGCCTGCCCGGCACGCTGAACATCTCCTTCGCCGGCGTGGATGCCGCTTCGTTGTTGCTTGAGCTGCCTGATATCGCGCTGTCTTCAGGCTCTGCCTGCACCTCGGCGCTGCACTCTCCCTCGCATGTGCTGCTTGCAATGGGAGCCAGCGCATCGCGCATCCAGTCCAGCGTGCGGATAGGGATCGGTCGCTTCAACAACGAAGAGGAAATCGGCTATGTCGGCCGACGCCTGGCGGAGGCCGTGGCGCTGCTCAGGGCGATGGCACCGGCCGTGCCGGATGCGCCTTCAGTACGGCATGGCACCTGACAGATGCGCAGCTCGTCAACACTATGCATCCTGTTCGGCACGCTGCTGAGCGCTGCCGGGTACGGCGCCACGTTTCTGATCGCGTCCTGGTTCCGCGCGCAGGGCGGCAGCGAGCTGGACGCAGGGACCACCCTCACCATGGCGCTGCTGGGTACCCTGGTTGGCGTGCCATTGGTCGGCTGGTGGGCAGGACGGGTCGATTCCGCGCGCTTGGGGGCACTTGGCGCCCTCGCCATGGCGGCCGGCTACCTGCTGCTGGGCAGCCTGGCGGGACTCGATCCGGCATCCCTGCCCCGTCTGGCAGCCTTGTTGGTCGGGCTTGGCTGGGGCATGTTCTATCTGGGCGCGCCCCTGGCATTGTCCGAGCGGCTGAACGACCAGCAACGCGGCCCTGGCTTCACCCGGTTCAGCGCGTTCCAGATGACCGGGATCTGCGGCAGTCCCGTCGTGCTTGCCGCACTGCTGGACAACGCGGGACTGGCCTTTTCTTCCGCATTCCTGTGGGTGGGGGTGACGGCGCTGGTGGCGGCCTCCCTGCTGTTCGCTTTCGGCCTGAGCGCGCCGCGCGTACCCGCAACGCCCCGCCTCCGGCCATGGGCTCGGAAGATCACCGCGCTCGTCCCGACGGGGGCGATCCGGCCCATCGTGATGGCCGGCCTGGGCGGCGCCGTGTTCTCCGGCATCATGGCGTTCCAGAGTTCGCTCACCGAGGGTACCGGTGCCAGTGCCAGTGCGTTTTTTGCCTTGCACGCCGGCACTGCCGTGGTGTTGAGGCTGTTGCTGGTGCGCCGGTTGTCGTCCTGGCCACGCGGGACGGTGGTGATCTGCCTGCTGACCTGTCTGGCTGCCGGCGTGATGTGCCTGCTCGGTAGCGCGGTGCATCCGGCATTCCACGGGGCAGCCGCCGTGCTGACAGGCGCTGGATACGGACTGCTGTACCCGGTCATCCAGACGTGGGCGGTCAATGCATCGGCGCAGGAGGACCGCCATGCGGCGCTGACCTGGTTCGTGGTGGCCTACTTCATCGGCATCTTCGGGTTCCCCGCAGTGGGAGGGTGGCTGCTCGTGGCGGCCGGCAGGAGCAGCTTCATCTGGGTCCTGGCGGCGCTGGTGATGGTGGAGCTTGCCGTGGCCACCGCCGGCGGCCGCCGTGGCGTCACGGCTGGACGATAGCGACTGCTTCAGAAGGACCCGATACGGACGACACGCTCTACCTCGTCCAGCCAGATCAATTGGACCGGTTCCTGCCCCGCATCTAGCCGGATGAGGCCGTTGGTTCCCTCATTGCCTTCTTCGTCGATGAACTGCTGGATGTTCGGCCGCTCCACGATGGTTCCGACGATGACGCGTCCATCGCGCATGTGTAGCTCGGCCAGCAGTTCGGCATCGAGTTGAAGCTGCAGCGCCTTCAGGCGCTGGATGGCGTCAGGGTCAGTATGGATGCGGGGCGCGCGTTGGCTCATGGTCAGCTTCCGGTGCGGAGTCGCGTCACACGCTACCTGCGCGCGCGCTAAGGTCACCTCTGCGCGGCGTGCAGCCGGTGCGAATGTCTGCGGGCCCTACGCGGCTGCAGCCGCGTTGGGTGCAGCCTGCCTGATCGACCGTAGCAGCGGCGGCGCATAGACGCGCTGGCCGGCAGCGGCCACCAGCGCCAGCAGCCGGGGCGCGAGCGGGACGGCGGATTTGCGCACGCCGGTGAAGTGGACCCAGCAGCCATCGACCTCCGCTGTCACCCCCTGAAGCGTGGGGTCCTGCACCAGGCTGTTGGCCAGGGCCTGCGCCCACGCGTCGCAGGGATGGCCATCGAGCTCCACGGCGGCAGTGTCGCCGCCAACGTAGAGGTCAGCCAGCGCCACGCGGACCACGCGCGGGGTGGCTGTTCGGAACTGCGGTTCGTGATCCATGGTGACGTCTCCATCAAACAGGGTGGTTGCGGCCACTATCGTCCGCGCCGGTCATGAAACACGTAGCGGCAGCGTCACCGGTGCATCAACCAGCGCCCTCATTTTCCTCACGCCGCCGCCACGCGGGTCTGCAGCGCACGACGTTAAGGTCAACGTTCCGAACCCTATCCGGAAGGCCACTCTGCTCATGGACAGTATCGTGTCGATCGGCACCGCCTGCGGCGCGCTCGCGGCAGTGCTTGCGCCACCAGCGGACCCCGCTCGGGTGACCGTATGGCATGCGCTGTACCTGGTCTGGCTGGTCGCCGGAGCATCGGACTTCCTGCTGCACCGGCGCAGCCACATCGAGGCCACCTCAGGGCTTCGGGAATCCTCGCTGCATCTGCTGCAGATCGTCCTGCTCGGTACCGCTACCGTACTGTGGCTGCTGTTCGCCGACACGCCTGCGCTGTGGTTCGTGCTGCTGGCAATGACCTGCCTGCATGCGCTGACGGGATACTGGGATACCCGCATCGCCTATCCCACGCGCGACATCATTCCCCTCGAGCAGCATGTGCACAGCATCCTGGATCTTGCGCCATGGATCGCACTGGGGGCGATCGGCTTTCCGCTATTGTCCCCGCATCACGTCCCCACTGCGGCCGCCTTCACGGTGTCCCCTGCCCCGCTTGCAACGTGGACGTTCGCGCTGGTGCCGGGGTTGCTGCTGAGCGTGGTGCCGGGGGTCTACGAGTACCATCGGTGCCGACGCTGGGCTGCCCGTGCGCAGGCGCCCGAGGGTCGGCGTTGAGCGATCCCACAGCGCGTCGCATGCAGCGATGGCTGAGCAGCCAACGTCGGCGCAGGTCGTTCACCCGGGTCGACGTCGGCGGTTACTACACTGTGCCTGCGGCGCACCGGGCGCCGCGCAGATCCACTTTCTGGAGGTGTCCGATGACAGAGGACGTTCGCCAGTCGGTCCTGGATTCGCTGCGCATCCTGGACTCCGACCCGGAGCCGTTCTTCGACGCGCTCACGCGTGCGGCCTGTGCGATGGCTGGCATGCCGATCGCCCTGATCTCGCTGGTGGACGGCGAGCGGCAATGGTTCAAGTCGCAGGTCGGCCTGGACGGGATGCGCCAGACACCCCGCGACATTTCGTTCTGCACGTGGGCGATCGACTCCGATGCCGTGTTCGAGATCGAAGATACGACGCGGGACCCGCGTTTCTCGGATAATCCGCTGGTCGTGGGCGCGCCGAACGTGCGGCATTACGTGGGCGTACCGATCCAGGCCGGCGCTGGCAGCCGGGTGGGCACGCTGTGCCTGCTGAGCCCGGAGCCGGGACGGCTCAGGCCGAATGAGCGCGAGGCCCTGAGGGGACTGGCCGAGGCCGCCGCGCGCGGCATGGAACAGCGCGCCATGCTGCTGACGCGGATGGAGGAAGCGGTCAGCCTGCATGCCCGGCTGCAGCGCAGCCAGGCGTTCCTCGAACAGACCAACACCGCCGCAAAAGTGGGCGGCTGGGAGCTCTCCCTGGCAACGGGCGAACTGGCCTGGACCCGCGAAACACACGTGCTGCACGGCGTGCAGGAAGGCGACGCCCCGTCGCTGCGCCACGCGCTGGCGTTCTATCTGGATGAACACGCCAGGCAGCTTGAAGAGGCGATGGACGCCTGCGCTGCGACCGGCTCGCCGATCGACCTGACCTTGAAGACCAGGCCGAAGGACAACCGCGAAGCGTGGCTGCACATCGTGGGGCGCCGCACCACGGACGCCGCGGGGACGCGCCTGATCGGCGCGATCCAGGACGTGACGGCCCAGCGTGCCGCGCTGGAGGCACTGGCGCAGAGCGAAGCACGCTACCGCCGCCTGTTCCAGCACAGCATGGGCCTGATCTGCACGCACACGCTGGAAGGCGTGGTGACCTCGCTGAACCCGGCCGCGTCGTTGTCGCTGAGACGACCGGAGGCGGAGGTCATTGGTCATTCCCTTGCCGCGATCATCCCGCTGGAAAAGCGCAGCCAACTGCAGGACTACCTGGCCCGGATCATCGAGAACCAGAGCGATTCCGGCGTGATGGAGCTGGTGGCGGAAGACGGTTCACGGCGCTTCTGGATGTACCACAACGTGCTCGACAACGAAGCCGATCCTCCCTACGTGCTGGGCCACGCGCAGGACGTCACCACCCAGCACCTGCAGGAGATCCAGCTGCAGGAGCTGGCGATCCGTGATCCGCTCACGCGCTGCTTCAACCGGCGTTACCTGGGCGAACTGGCGCACGACCAGCTGAGCGCGTGGGGCTGCCTGGTGTTCGACCTGGACCACTTCAAGGAGGTCAATGATCAGCTTGGCCATGCCGAGGGTGACGCGGTCCTGATCGCCTTCGTCGAGTTCCTTTCGGCCCGTCTGCAGCCGGGCGAAGTCGTGGTCCGCCTCGGCGGCGACGAGTTCCTGGTGTTCGTCCCCGGCGCGAACCTGGAGCGGTTGCAGGCACTGGAGGCCAGCTACGCCGAGCATGCCAGCCAGGCACCGATCCGGTTCTCTGCGGGCTGCGCCATCAGCCGCGCCGCGGAGACCGTCGCCGATACCATCAACCGCGCGGACCTGAAGCTGTACGAGCGGCGCCGGCGCGAGCGTCCCGGCCCCTGAGGACTCGTTCGCTCAACGGGCCACGGCCGGGACCGTGGCCAGCAAACGGCCGACATGCCGCGTGGCCCTGCCAAGGCCCGGCTCCAGTCCGAGCAGGTAGACATGGCAGCCGTCCACCTTCGCCGCAGACGATTCGAGCCCTTCAGTGAAGCGCATCTCGCGCTGCAACGCCTCCAGCCAATGCGCCGGAGGCGCCGATTCCAGCTCGATCACCGCCACCGCTTCGCCTTCGTCCAACGGCATCACTTCGACCCTCCGCACCTTCGGCGCCGGTGCGATCCTGCTTTTCTGGGCCATGACCCCTCTCCTCTGCCACGATGATGCTGAAGTTTCCGCAGGTCGCGCCAAGACGGCGTCAAAATACCAGCGAGGGCGCCGGCCGGTTGCGGGCGAAGGCCGTAGCGTGTTCCTGCATGTCACGGCACCAGGATCACTTTGCGGCAGTCTTCTTCCTTGCGGTCAAACAACTCGTAACCCCGGACGGCGTCCTCCAGTGGCAGGCGGTGGGTGATGATCACACCCGGGTCCAGCGCGCCCTCGCCGATGAGATCCAGCAGTTCCGGCATCAGCCCCTGCACGTGGGTCTGGCCCATCTTGAACGTGAGCCCCTTGTCGAACGCATCGCCGAGCAGGAATCCGTGCAGGAAGCCGGCGTAGACACCGGGAATGCTCACCGTGCCACAGCGACGCGTGGCGGCGATGCACTGGCGTATCGCCACACCGCTGCTGCCCTCCACCTTCAGCGTGGTCAGCGCGGTCTCCAGCGCACTTCCCTCTGCTTCGAAGCCCACCGCCTCGATCGACGCATCCACGCCGCGTCCGTTGGTCTGGGTGATGATGTAGTCAGCGGGATCTTCGATCTGGGCGAAGTTGACCGGCGTGACCCCGTAGGTCTGCACGGCAAAGGCCAAGCGATACGCCAGATGGTCCACCATGAAGATGGTTTCCGCACCCAGCAGACGGCAACACGCTGCCGCCATCAGGCCGACCGGCCCGGCACCGAAGATCGCCACGGTCGAACCGGGCTTCACCCCGGCGTTGATCGCCGCCTGGTAGCCGGTCGGCAGAATATCGGACAGGAACAACACCTGTTCATCGGGCAATGCATCGGGCACCCGCAGCGGACCGACGTTGGCCTTGGGCACCCGCACGTATTCAGCCTGGCCGCCGGATACGCCGCCGTACAGGTGGCTGTAGCCGAACAGGGCGGCAGGCGGTCGTATGCCCTTCTGGTTCAGCGCAGCGCCCTTGCCGGTATTGGTCGTTTCGCAGGCGGCGTGCTCGGCCAACCGGCAATGGAAACACTCGCCGCAGGCCACGACGAACGGCACCACCACCCGGTCTCCCGGCTGCAGCGCGGTGACGCCGCTGCCGACCTCTTCCACGATCCCCATGAACTCGTGGCCGAGCACGTCGCCGGTGTGCAGGTCGGGGATTTTTCCGTGGTAAAGGTGCAGGTCGGAACCGCAGATGGCGGTGGCGGTAACGCGCAGGATGATGTCATCGGACGCGGCAAGGGCCGGGTCGGGAACGGTGTCCATGCGGACGTCTTTGCTGCCGTGATAAGTCAGTGCACGCATCGAGAGATCCTCACGCTATGGTGGCCCAGTGATAACCGCCGTGCCGTAACCCGCTGGTGACCGCGATGTGGTGGGCACGTGCAACCTAGGCGACATCGCACTCACCTGTCAGCGCGCATCGTTCGTCTGCACGGCCATGCTGCCAGTCCCCGGCACGCAGGCACGCTGCACGGAGACCCCGATGAGCAAGCTACCGTTGAACCCCACCGGCGACGTGGACGACCAGGAAAAGGCGCACACGCCCGACAAACTGCGCAACGAGGATGCGCGCTGGAAGGACAAGGACATGCCGGAATCCGAACACACCGCTACCCCCGACGACTACGAAAAGCCGCCCCGTCCCTGAAGGAGGCCGTCATGGCATTGATCCATTCGATACTGATGGGCGCGGTCGCCGGGATGCGTGCGATGACGCCGCTGGCGGCAGTGACCAATGCCGCGCGCACCGGCACCCTGCCTGCCGACAACGGTGCGCCGCGGCTGTTGTGCAATCCGCTGGCGTCGGCAGGCATGCTGGCGTTGGCCGGCGGTGAACTTCTCGGCGACAAGATGAAGACCGCGCCGGATCGCATCGTGCCCGCCGGGATGGTCGCGCGCGTGGCCACCGGCATGCTGGCCGGTGCCGCGCTTGCCCCACGCAGCCAGCGCGGGCTGGGCGCGGTGCTCGGCGCAGGGACCGCGGTCGGCATGGCCTACCTCACTTTCAACCTGCGCATGCGCGCGATCGCACGGTATGGCCAGAAGCCCACCGGCGCGGTCGAAGATGCGATCGCGGTGGGCAGCGCGGCGCTGATCACGCGATGCGCGAAGCGCAGCAACCCCTGAGCGTGCAGGCGCCGCCGAGCATCGCTCGGCGCTGCCGGGTCCGTGTCTCTTCACAGGTTCACGCCGACCTCTGGTCGGCGATCACCTGGACGTGCGATTACTCGGCGCAGGTCACCTTCTGGTCGTAATCCGTTCCGATGGCGACCTTTGCCAGCGACAGGCGCACGCCCTTGCCGGCCTGCAGGGCCATCGGGATATCGACCTGCTTCATGTCGACCCCGGCACTGCGCACGCAGCGCAGCGGCACGCCCACACGGGTCCACTCGCCCACCTTGGCCGCCGTCAGCGCCTTGCTGATCGATACCTCACCGCGCGTGGTCTTCCCGCTCGTCGCGAGGTAGCTCACCCGGGCACCGGCAGGCAGCGTATCGACCCGCAGCGTTGCAATCACGAAAACGTCGCCATTCGTTTCGCGATCAAGGTCAAGCGGTGCATTGGCCCGCAGTTCGATCAACCCGTTCCCGGCGAAACTGAACTGGCGCCCGCCCTCTTGCACCTCCGTGTTGATCGCGGTCATGGCGACCGAGCCGTCCGCCGTGGTGGCGTTGGGATGCACGATATCCATCGGCTCCCCATCGGCGCCGGTCAGGCGCAGCGTAAGCCCGGTCGCAGCCACGCCGCGGTCGAACCATGTGCTTGTGCGCGAGGCGGTGGGGTCGATGCCCGGCTCTTCAGCAAGCGGCTGCAGGTCGCCCTTGTCTGCATAGGTAAGCCCGTAGCCGAACGCGAACTGCGGGTCATAGCCCGGCTGGCCCACGTTGTTGGCGTACTGATCGGCGCGGCGCGGCCAAGAGAAGCTGAGCTTGCCGCTGAAATCATGCTGGGGCTTGCCATCGGGCCCACGCAGCAGCACATCGGCCACGCCTGCGCCCTCTGATCCCGGCAACCATGCGGCAACGAAGGCGTCGGCGGCATTGATCTCGCGGTTCAGCCACAGCGGACGCCCGCTGATGAAGACCGCGACGACCGGAATGCCGTCGGCTTTCAGCTTGCGGATCAGCTCCAGGTCACCCGAGCGGCCGCCCTTGAACATCAGGTCCGGCAGGTCGCCCTGGAACTCGGCATACGGGTCTTCGCCAAACACCACGATGGCGACGTCGGGCTTGTTTCTGTACGCACCGTCCAGCGCCAGCTCGGCGTTTCCGCCGGCCGCCTGCACCTGGGCTTTCAGCCCATCCCACAGCGTATCGGCATTGGGGAAGTCCTCGCGCTTGGTGCCGTCACCCTGCCAGGTCAGTGTCCAGCCGCCGGTCTGCCTGGTCATGCTGTCGGCACCATCACCCGCGACCAGCACGCGCTGCTTCGCCGACAGCGGCAGCAGTCCGCCCTGGTTCTTCAGCAGCACCAGCGATTCCCGCACGGCCTGCCGCGCCACGGCGCGATGTTGCGGCGAGCCGAGCAGTTCGAACCTGCCACCCAGTGCACGCGCGGACGGCTTGGGCTTTTCGAACAGTCCCATGCGCATCTTGGCCCGCAGGATCCGGCGCACTGCATCGTCCAGCCGCGCCATTGGCAAGGCCCCCTCCCTGACGTGCTTGACGGTGCTTTCGTACAGCCCCTTCCAGGTATCCGGCGCCATCGCCATGTCCATGCCGGCGATATAGGTCTGCGCGCAATCGGTATTGGTGCAGCCCTTCACCTGCCCGTGGCCGTTCCAGTCGCCGACCACGAAGCCACCGAAGTTCATCTGGCCTTTCAGCACATCGGTCATCAGCGGCTTGTGGCCGTGCATCTTCTCGCCGTGGAAGCTGTTGAACGAGGCCATCACCGACTGTGCGCCGGCCGCGATGGCCGGCACGTAGCCAGCGGCGTGGATGTCACGCAGCTGCGCTTCGGTGACGGTGGTATCGCCCTGGTCCTTGCCGTTGGTGGTGCCGCCGTCGCCCAGGAAGTGCTTGACCGTGGTCATCACGTGGTGGTCGTCGAGGAAGTCGGCCGCGCCGGCCTTGCCCTGCAGCCCCTCGACGAACACGCCGGCATAGCTGGCGACCAGCGCCGGATCCTCGGAATAGCCCTCGTAGGCGCGGCCCCAGCGGTCATCCTGGGGTACGGCAACGGTGGGTGCGAAGGTCCACTCCATGCCGGTGGTGCGGGTTTCGGCGGCGGTGATGCGGGCGATCTCGCGCAGCAGGTCCGGGTTGCGCGTCGCGCCCAGGCCGATGTTGTGCGGGAACAACGTGGCACCGACCACGTTGCTCTGCCCGTGCATTGCATCGATTCCCCAGATGATCGGGATCGCATGACCGCCGCCGCTGGTGTCCATCGACGCTTCCCAGTAGGCATCGGCCAGCGCCAACCATTCGGCCGGCTTGGCGTTGTAGCGCCCACCCGGATCGGACCCGCCGCCGGCCAGGACCGAGCCGAGGCGATACTTCCTGACCTCCGCCGGGGTGATGCTGCCGATGTCGGCCTGCACGATCTGGCCCACCTTTTCTTCCACGCTCATCTTCGCCATCAGGTCGTCGATGCGGCGTTCGATGGCCGGGTCGGCGGGCAGCGGCCAGCTCGGCTGCGGCCACTGCGACGGATGGATCTGGCCGGCGGGCGTGGCCGCATGGGCGGTGCTGCCGCACGCCAGTGCCAAGGCGGCGCACAGCAGCAGGGGCTTCAGAGACTTCATGATCGGCGAATTCCTTTCGAATCAGGACGGGGCGCGCGGGCGCTACGCAGGAACGTTCTATGTCCGGATTGACAACGCTGTCAACGGCGAAGCTCCCATGCGCAGGGCACCCCTTGCGCGGCGTAGACCGTGGGCCGTGGATCGGAGCCGGTACGCTGCGTCGCAGCATGACCGTGGCGGGAGGTCGGCGCCTGCGGGAAAAAGAAAGTTGCACGCTACTGCATCCAGCGTGCTGTCTGCCGCGTATCTGAAGTACCCCCTCATCCGAGGGAAGAACAGGAGACGCACCGTGCAAGCCACTATCAGGAAGCTCGCCCTCGCTACCGGCCTTGTCGTTCTCGGGTCCATCGCAGCGCCCGCCTTTGCCGCCGATCCGCCGATGGTCGGCGGCGCACCGATGGAGCCGACCAGGACCATTGTCGAGAACGCCAGCGCGTCGAAGGACCACACCACACTGGTTGCGGCGGTGAAGGCTGCCGGCCTGGTGGAAACCCTCAGCGGCCCGGGCCCGTTCACCGTGTTCGCTCCCACCAACGCCGCCTTCAACAAGCTCCCGGCCGGTACCGTGGATACGCTGGTCAAACCCGAAAACAAGGCCACCCTGTCGAAAATCCTGACCTACCACGTCGTCCCCGGCAAACACACCGCCGCCGAATTGACCGCGGCGGCTACCCGGCAAGGCGGGGCCGCCACGCTTTCCACCGTGCAAGGGGAGCCGCTGACCTTCAAGCTGCACCAGGGCAAGCTCTGGATTGTGGACAACAAGGGAGGCAAGGCGTCGGTCAGCACCGCTGACGTGATGCAGTCAAACGGCGTGGTCCACGTGATCGATACCGTACTGATGCCGAAGTAAGGTTGCATGGCCGGGCGGGCGCCATCCGGCGTCCGCGCCGGGCATGCCGCGAACACACCAGACTGACGCTGCCCTGCCTATTCTCTGGGCACAGTCTGGACGCAGGTAGTGGCATGAAAAAGAGTACCAAGCTCCTGTTGATCGTGGTGATCGGCATCCTGGCGATGGTGGGGCCGTCGTGCATCTGGCTGTCGCGCAACGGCAATCCCGATACGCCGCAGGAACCTGGCAAACACGTGGACAAGAAAGGGGCAGCGCAGCAGCCCGGACGTTGAACGCGGCGCCTCAGCCTGCCAGCGCCACCGCGCCGCGCCCGAGCAGGCCGGCGAGCAGGCGAAATGCGGTGAGTACCCACCCGTCCGCGATGGCCAGCGACACCGTCAGTTCCAGCAGCACGATCACGGCCAGTGCCCATCGCCCCGGCATACGCCAGGCCAACCAGAAGCCCAGCAGGACCCACCCGGTATCGGCAAGCGAGTTGACGACGCTGTCCCCGCTGTAATCCGGCGCCATGTTGGTCGTGTTGTCCAGCAGCGAGATGACGAAGGGCGTGTTTTCCACGACCTCCCACACCGTGCTGCAGGCCAACGCGACCAGCCAGGCGTCCTGCCGTTGCCAGCGCGGCCTCAGCGTGCGCAGCGCCCAGGCCAGCCCGATGCCGAAGCCGCCATGCAGCAGGGCATACCAGTCCGCCAGATGCTGCGAATTGTGCGCAACGCCGGATCCGGGCTGCCAGGCGAAGGTGTCTCCGCCGATACATCCCCAGGGGCGCCCGGCGCCGAGCAGCCACAGCAGGTGGACCGCCAGCAGCGCGGCGGTGGCGGTGGTGCGTTGTTCGAAACAGGCGCGCAGCCAGGCATCAGGGCGCCCTGGATAGTCGTGGCCGGCGGTGGAATCGGGCCTGTTCATCAGGGCGCTGCACTTCCCTCACTGGCCTCGCATGGGCGTTTGCTAGAGTGGCCTCTCTGTCCCGTTGCCGCCTGCCTACCGTGAGTCCTCTGGTCAATACGCTGGTGTTTCTCTCCACTCTCGCGGGAATGGAGGTGTTCTCCGCCCTCGTCCACCGGCATGTCATGCATGGCTGGGGCTGGGGCTGGCACAGGTCGCACCATGAGCCACGCACGGGACGCTTCGAGCGAAATGATCTGTACGCGGTCGTGTTCGCCGCGATCGCCATCGTGCTGATCTACCTCGGCACGCGCGGCTGGCATCCGCTGGAATGGGTCGGCGCAGGCATGACCGGGTACGGGATGCTTTATTTCATCGCCCATGATGGCCTGGTGCATCGGCGCTGGCTTTTCCGCCATGCGCCGCGCCGCGGCTACCTCAAACGGCTCTACCAGGCCCACCGGATGCACCATGCGGTGCAGGGCCGCGAGGGCTGCGTGTCGTTCGGATTCCTGTGGGCGCCGCCGGTGGACCGGTTGAAGCGCGAGCTGCAGCGCCTGCACGGCGGCCGCGTGGGCAGGACGCGCGAACCGCGGTCGTGATCCCAGGCAGGCGTGCCGGTGCGATGCTGCGGCCATCAGGCGCGCCCGGGCCGCTGCCAGAGAGTCGCCGGCCTGCCCTGCGCCGCAGCGACCCCGTCACCGCGCGAAGCGCGCGCCTGGTATGCGCCTCGTAGCAGCAGCCGGAGCTTGTCGCTGGTCGAGGTGGATACCCGCTGGTCCCAAGCCGCAGGCCCGAGGGCGCGCACGTGCAGGCCGATTTCGCGGTAGATGCCGTGCGCGGTGGCCACGGCCCAGGCAGAGCGCGCAGGTAGGGCGGGCAGCCCCTTCAGCGCGGAAGCGTAGTAGGTCTCGGCCGATTCCAGCAAACGCGCCACGACGCCCGCCAGCGCCTGCCGGTGCGCCTGATCGGCGTGGTTGCGCGGGTTCAACCCCGCCTGTTCCAGCCAGTCGACGGGCAGGTAACAACGCCCTGCCTGGGCGTCCTCCACCACGTCGCGCGCGATGTTGCTCAGCTGGAACGCCAGTCCCAGGTCGGCGGCGCGGTCAAGCACGGCAGGCTCGGTCGGCCCCATGATGTGGCACATCATGATGCCCACCACGCCGGCAACGTGATAGCAGTACTCCAGGGTGTCGTCGAAGGTGCGGTACTCGCGTCCCGCCACATCCATTGCAAAGCCGTCCAGATGCGCCTGCGCATGCCGGGCCGGAATCGCAAACGTACGAACCACTTCCTGCAGGGCGGCAAAGGGTGGGTCCTGCAGGAGGGGCTGCTGGTAGGCCAGCGCAGTGCACCGGCGTAGTTCGGCCAGCGCCTCGCCGGTATCCGAAGCCGACGCCGGGACGTCGCGATGGCCGAGGACCTGCCCGTCCACGACGTCGTCGCAGTGGCGGCACCAGGTGTACAACAGGGTCGCCCCGCGCCGGGTGCGTGCATCGAACACCCGTGATGCAACGGCGAAACTCTTCGAACCCCGACTGATGGTCACGCGCGCCTGGCGCTCGAGCGCATCGGTCACTGCCCCGCCTCCTGCAGCATCAGGCCCGCGGTCGCCTTGGCCGATGCCACCACGCCGGGCACCCCGGCGCCGGGATGCGTGCCCGCACCGACCAGATAGAGATTGGCCAGGGTGCTGTCGCGGTTGTGCGGACGGAACCAGGCGCTCTGGGTGAGCACCGGTTCCAGCGAGAATGCCGAGCCGTGGTGCGCGTTGAGCGTGTCGCGGAAATCAAAGGGTGTCATGAAGCGGCTGGTCACCAGGTCTTTCCGCAGCCCGGGTATGTAGTGTTTTTCCAGATAGTCGAATATCCGTTCGCGGTAGCGCGGCCCCTCCACGTCCCAATCGATGTCAGCGTTGCCAAGGTGCGGTACAGGTGCCAGCACGTACAGGCTGCTGCACCCGGACGGCGCCAGCGACGCATCGGTGACGCAGGGATTGTGCAGGTACAGCGAGAAATCGTCGGCCAGCTTGTCGCCGTTGAAGATCTCATCGATCAGGCCGCGATATCGCTGGCCGAAGCAGACGGTATGATGGCGCAGGTCTTCGTGACGCGTCCGGAGGCCGAAATACAGCACGAACAGGGACATGCTGGAACGCTTTCCGGCAAGCTTCCTGCCGTGGGCGACGCCACGCGGATGGTGGCCAAGCAACTGCCGGTAGGTATGCACGACATCGGCATTGGATGCCAGCATGTCCAGCTCGATCCGCTCCCCGTCCTGCAGCGTCACCGCGCAGGCACGGTTGGCCTCCACCTCGATGCGGGCCACATCGGCGTTCAACTTCAACTCGCCGCCGAGATCCTGGAACAGGCGCACCATCGCGCGTATCAGTGCGCCGGTTCCCCCGCGTGGAAACCACACTCCCCACTCGCGCTCCAGCGCGTGGATCAGGGTATAGATCGATGAGGTCGCGAACGGGTTTCCGCCCACCAGTAGTGAGTGGAACGAGAACGCCTGCCGCAGGTGCTCGTCCTTGATGAAGCGGGACACCATGCCGTAGACGCTGCGCCATGCCTGCAGGCGCGCCAGCTGCGGTGCGGCTGCCAGCATGTCACGGAAGGACAGGAACGGGACGGCTCCAAGCTTGAGATACCCCTCCTTGAACACCGCGCGCGAGTACGCCAGGAAGCGCCGGTAACCTTCGACATCGTCCGGCTGCAGGGCGTGGATCTGACGTTCCAGCGACTGCTGGTCGTTGACATAGTCGAACCGCGTCCCGTCCTCCCAGCCGAGCCGGTAGAACGGATCCACCGGAAGCAGCTCGACGTAGTCGGACATCCTGCGGCCAGCCAGGGTGAACAGCTCCTCCAGCGCGGAGGGGTCGGTGATGACGGTGGGTCCTGCATCGAAGGTGAAGCCGTCGTCCTCATACACATAGGCGCGACCGCCGGGTTTGTCTCGTTTTTCCAGCAGCGTGGTCTGGCAGCCACCGGCCTGCAGGCGGATGGCAAGGGCAAGTCCACCAAATCCGGCACCGATGACGACGGCGCGTTTGGGCATGGGCATTCAGGAATTCCTTTGCAGAAAAGCATGCGAAGCAAGCGCCGCTCGAGCCGCCTCCAGCAGCGGCACCGGCGGCTTGCCGGAAAGCAGTCTCAGCTTGTCGGCCCAGCGGAGCCTGCCGGCGTAGAAACGTTCGATGAGCGGCTCAGGCAGGGAGTAGAAGCGCTGCATGACCGTCCAGCGCCGGTTGGCGGGGCCGGCCAGGAACAGCATGCGGTTGAGCATCCGGAAGAAACCCTGCTGCTGCCAGCGTTGGCGGGTGTAGCGCTGCAGGGAGGCAGACAGCGACGGCGCATCCAGCCGTGGTAGTTGCGCCACGTGCTCGGCCAGCCGCACGGCTTCGGGCAGCGAATAGCCCGTGGTCGGGTGGAACAGGCCGGCACGCAGACCCACGCTGGGTTGGCCATCAAGCGCGTCATGGAAGGCGTTGAGGTCCCCTGCGAGGGTGATTGGCAACACGCCCTGCTCTTCGCGCAGCACCTGCTGTATTTCCCAGCCCTGCGCGCGCGCGTAATCGGCGATGTTGTCGCGGAACTGCGCCGCCGACGGGCCCGCACCGTCCACGTAATGGGTGTCTTCGATCAGCAGCAGATCATCGGCGAACGGCAGGGTGTACACGAACCGATACCCCTCGCCCTGCGCTACGTCCGCATCCATGATGATCGGGAAGCGCAGCCCATGCGGGACCGCGGTGCGCACGACCTGGCCGAGGAAAGCCTGTCTGCCCAGGGTCATGTGCGGGGTCGCCGAAGGGCCGCGGCCGTCGATGACCGCGCCGGCGTGCAACGTGCGTCCATCGGCCAGGCGGACCTGCCCAGGGCCGATGTCCACCACCCGGCTGCCACAGCACGCCGCCGTGCCCAGGCGCTCACGCAGGCAAGTGTCGAACGTTTCCGTGAGGATGCTGGCGTAGCCGGCGCGCAGCTGCCGGCGGTGCCCGGGAAACCGGACCTGCTGCCCCTGCCAGCGATGCGACACCAGCGGGGCGACCCACGCCCACTGGGATGGCTCCAGGTCGTGCTGGTGGAAGGACCATGTGTGATTGCCGCCCAGGCGGTCGCCAGCTTCCAGCAGCAGCACCCGCAACTGCGGCCGCAGCGACTGCAGGCGCAGGGCGATCAGCCCGTTGGCCAGGCCACCGCCCACCAGGATGAGGTCGTAATCGTGGTGCATCAGGCGACGTGCGCAATGCCGGGGGGGCCACTGCGCAGCACCCCTTCGATGAGCGCGACGGCCCGGTCGGTGCCGCCGGCCTGGCGGACCGCCTGCCCCAGTTGGGCCGAACGGGCGCCGAACGCCGGCTCGTCAAGCAGGCGCCGCAGCGCACGCCCCATTTCACGCGAGGAGGTCCACCGGGGGGACACCTTCAGGCCAGCGCCAGCGTGCACCAGCCGTGCGGCCACGCCGGGCTGATCGAAGGCGATGGGCAGCGCCAGCACCGGCACGGCGGCGGTGAACGCCTCCATTACGGTATTCAGGCCGGCGTGCGAAACCACTGCATCGGCCCGCTCCAGCACCGCCTGCTGCGGGGCGAAGTCGGTCACCCAGACCTGTCCTGGACGACGCAGCGCCTGCGCTTGCCGGGTGCTCAAGCCCCCGCAGTGTGCGATGAGCAGCTGTACGTCCTGGCTTGCGCACGCCTGCGCTATGCGCTGGAACGTGCGCTCGCGCTGGCCCTGCAGGGTGCCCAGCGACGCAAATACGAAGGGTCGCCCGGCAGACAGCCCGCTGCTGTCGAACTCCTGCTGCATCGGCTCGCGCAGCGGCCCCACATGCTGCAGCTCGTCGCCGCCGACGGTGCGGGGGAAATCGAAATCGCGCACCGTCTGGCTGATCTGCAGCCACGGCGACAGGCACTCATGCAGGGCGCCGCGCCGGGACAGTCCGAAGGCGGCCGCATGGTGCTCGATCACCCGCCGCTGCGGCGCCATCAGATGATCGTATACGCGTGTACTGGCGGCCTGTATCTCAAGATCGCGTGGACGACGGGAGCAGGACCAGGGCATCACCGGCAACGGAATCCCCGGCTCGCGGTTGACCGGCAGTGCACATGCAACCGACACCCAGGGCATCTGCCGTGCCTCGGCGACCAGGCCACCGGCGGCCTCCATCTGATCGCAGACCAACGCGTCAACGCCAGCCAGCGACAACGCCTGCGGCAACTCGCGGCACAACATGTCCGTGGTCCGCGCAAGGTCGGCAATGACCCGCTTCAGGCCCCAGGGAGAGCCCGGGTTGGCCGCGCGCCGCAGGACCGCATCCAGCGATCCAGGCGGATGCGTCTGCTTCCCCAGCGCGACAAACCCGAGGGCGGGGTCTGACAACAGCCGCGCCGCATCCTGCTGATGGAAGAAAGTCACCCGATGCCCTTGCCGCTGCAGGCCACGGCCGAGCGCCTGCATGGCGCGCCAGTGGCTGGGAAACGGCGGTGCGATGATTCCGACGTGGCTCAAGGCGGGGTATCCAGGAGTTCGCCATCAAAGAACATCGGCGCGCGCGCCAGCGCGGCCAGGTCGGCACTGCCGGTGCAGAAACAGACGATCTGCAGCTGGCGGATCACCGCCCGGAAGTGATCGACCACCGCATCGGTCGACTCCAGCGCACTGGTCAGTACGGAAGCGGCCTGGCCGACCATGTCGGCACCAAGACGGATCGCCTTGGCGGCATCGATCCCGTCGCGGATGCCGCCGGAGGCGATGATCGGCAATGATGGCAGCGCCGCACGGGTGGCACGCAGCGCCAGCGCCGTCGGGATGCCCCAGTCGCTGAAGGCCATGGCGATTTCCCGGCCGAGCGGATCCGGAGACCGTTCGCCCTCCACCGCCGCCCAGCTGGTGCCACCGGCTCCGGCCACGTCGATGACCTGCACCCCGGCCTGTACCAGCTGCCTGGCCACCGAAGCGGATATTCCAGCGCCGACCTCCTTAACCACCACCGGCACCGACAGCGCGGCGGTCACCGCCGCAATCGCGTCCAGTATCCCGCACCAGTCACGGTCGCCTCCGGATTGCACGGCCTCCTGGAGGGGGTTGAGGTGCACGATCAGCGCGTCGGCGTCGATCATCTCCACGGCGCGCTGAGCCAATGCGATGCCCTTCCCGCGCAGCTGCGCAGCGCCCAGGTTGGCAAGCAGGGGTACGTCGGGCCCGCGCCGGCGCAACTCGTGGGTCAGGCCGTGGTCCAGTCCGGTTTCCAGCGCAACCCGCTGGGAACCTACGGCTAGCGCGATGCCCAGCTCCTGTGCTGCTTCCACCAGATGCAGGTTGATCCGGCTTGCACGCAGCGCGCCACCGGTCATCGAGCTCACCAGCAGCGGCGCACGCAGCGGTCGGCCGAGCAGCGTGGTACGCAGGTCGATGGCATCAAGATGAAGCTCGGGAAGCGCACAGTGTTCGAAACGGTAGGCGGCAAAGCCTGTTTCGGCGCGTTGCCACGCGCGCGCTTCATCAAGCACGATATCCAGATGGTCATTCTTGCGCTTGACCAGCTCGCTCTGCGGCACGCCCTTGGCGACGGGGACACTCATGTGCTGCGGAAGTGCTGGTGGGCGAAGGCGACCAGGTCGTCATGCTGGCCATCAAGCTCTGCCAGCAGGGCGAACGCCCGCTGCAGGTGGGTCTGCAGGCGGCGCTGCACTTCCTCGCGCCCGAGCAGCGTTATCAGCGTGCACTTGCCCGCATCCTTTCCGCCGTCCTTGCCGGACAGCGCACTGTCGTCGCCATCGCGCAGGTCGTCCTGCAGCTGGAAGGCCTGCCCAAGTTGCACGGCGCAGTCCCGTGCGAGCGCGCGAGCGCGCGCACTGGCGCCGGCGGTCATCGCGGCCATCTCCAGCGCTGCGCTGAACAGCGCGCCGGTCTTGAGTTCGTTGGTGCGCTGGACGGCCTGGACATCGCGTGCTCCCTCGCTGCCATGCAGGTCGTTGAACTGGCCACCGACGAGGCCCTGGCTGCCGACCGCCGCCGCCAGCGTCGCCAGCAGTTCGCTCCGCAACGGTGCTGGAACGCCTTCCAGCTCCGCCAGCACCTGGAACGCTCGGCTCAACAGCGCGACCGAAGCCAGGATCGCCACGTCCTCGCCATGCTGGCGATGCACGGTCGGCTGGCCCCGTCGCAATTCGGCATTGTCCATGCTGGGCAGGTCATCGAGGATCAGCGAAGCGCCATGCACCATTTCCACCGCACAGCCCACATCGATGATTGCGTCGTCGGCGTGGCCCATCCCGCGCGCCGCCATCACCATCAACACCGGCCTCATCCGTTTCCCGGCCGTGAGCATGAACTCGCGCATCGCAGTGCAGACCCGATCGCCGTCCGGACCCGCCGGCAACAGCTCGGCCAGCCGCTGCTGCACCTGGTCGCGCACCATGCGCGGGTCCACCCCGGGTCGAGCACCATGCGAGGCGTCGCCGAGGTTGACCTCACTGAGGATGGAGCGGCACCTGATCGCCGTCTGAGTCATGCCGTTGCCGCTGGTTGGGTCGGGCTTCAGCTTCACCGATCCCGCGTGAAGGCGCCGCCATTGGCGGCCGGCTCATGGAAGTGGCGCCCGCCCCTGCCAATCGGGGACAATGGCCCCCACCCGGGCCATGCCCGGCCCGCAACAGCATGGACCCGCATCGAGCCGGTCACCGCTCTGCTGTCCATTCCAGGCCTCGTGCCGTTTCTTCCGGATTCGATGTGACTACCACTGCCCCACCCGCCGCGCCCGTGGCCGAAGACCAGCCCCTGACTGACCGCCTGCGCGCCGCGCTGGACCTGCTGGAAGCCATCGAGGCCGACCGCAGCGTGCTGGATGCGCTGTCCGAAGCCGACCGCGTGCGCCTGCACCAGGTGGTGGCCAAGGTGTATCACCCCGAACCCAAGGCCCGCCGGGCAATGCTCAAACAGCAGGCCAAGGTCCGCCACCAGGAGAAGGTGCGCAAGGCTGAAGCACTGTTGGAACAGACCGGCATCCGCACCCTGCGCCGCAAGCCCGTCTTCAGCACCCCGAATTACTTCCCGCCGCACGCGGCCGGCCTGCATGACGCACGCAACGGGGAAGGTGCCGAAGCCGCTGCCGAGCCGGTGCACTCGCCCGAACTGCGCCACTGCTACGTGTGCAAGCAGAAGTTCACCCAGTTGCATCATTTCTACGACCAGATGTGCCCGGCCTGCGCCGAGCTGAACTTCACCAAGCGCACCGAGACCGCCGACCTGCGCGGCCGTGTCGCGCTGCTCACCGGTGGCCGGGTCAAGATCGGCTACCAGGCGGGCCTGAAGCTGCTGCGCGCCGGCGCCGAACTGATCGTCACCACGCGTTTCCCGCGTGATTCCGCTGCCCGCTACGCCGAAGAGCCGGATTTCGCGGTATGGGGCCATCGCCTGCAGGTGTACGGCCTGGACCTGCGCCACACCCCCAGCGTGGAAGCCTTCTGCAGCGAGCTGCTGGCCACCCGCAAGCGACTGGACTTCATCATCAACAATGCCTGCCAGACGGTGCGCCGGCCGCCGCAGTTCTATGCGCACATGATGGCCGGCGAAACGGCCGCGCTGCACGAACTGCCCGAAACCGTGCGCAGGCTGGTAGGCCACTACGAGGGCCTGCGTGGCGCCGAGCTGCTGAGCGACGCCTCGGCGATCGCGCTTCCGGCCGTGCAGGAACGGGGACTCAACGGTGCCGATGGCCTGACCCGCGCCGCCGAGCTGTCCCAGGTGGCCCTGCTGGAAGACGAGCTGGTCGGCCAGCAGCATCTGTTCCCGGAAGGCCGGCTCGACCAGGACCTGCAGCAGGTCGACCTGCGGGGTCGCAATTCCTGGCGCCTGCTGATGGCCGAAGTGCCGTCGGTCGAGCTGCTGGAAACCCAGCTGGTCAACGCCATCGCGCCGTTCATCATCAACGCACGGCTGAAGCCACTGATGCTGGCCACGCCCGAGCGTGACAAGCACATCGTCAATGTATCGGCGATGGAAGGCCAGTTCTACCGCAACTTCAAGACCACCCGTCATCCGCATACCAACATGGCCAAGGCGGCGTTGAACATGATGACCCGCACCTCGGCGGCGGATTACCAGAACGACGGCATCCACATGAACAGCGTGGATACCGGCTGGGTGACCGACGAAGATCCGGCGGACATCGCAGCCAAGAAAGTGCAGGAAGAGCGCTTCCATCCACCGTTGGACATCGTGGATGGCGCTGCGCGTATCGTTGACCCGATCATCCACGGCTTCAACACAGGCGAGCATGTGTGGGGGCAGTTCCTGAAGGATTACGCACCTACCGATTGGTAAGTCGTGCCCCGGTAGTGACGGCCGCTGGCCGTCAGCGCCCGCCCTGGGTGGGTGACGACCGTTGGTCGTCACGCTGTTGCTTGCCACTGCGCTCGCCGAGCATGGCTCGGCGCTACCGGTTCCCTGTCATCGCGCGAGCGCCATCAGCTCCGCTTTGTCCTGCAGCCCACGCATCGCGCGCACGTGGTTGCGCAGCAGGCGCAGGTCCTGCTCCCGGCCCAGCGCATCGCTCAACCTGTGCAGCCCCTTGGCCTGTTTCCCGCCGTCGCTGCCGGAATGACCCTTGACCAGGCCGCCGTCCAGCCGGGCCATCACCTCCAGCTGCATGCGCAGCCGCCGCACCCTGCGGCGCCAGTCATGCAGCGCCTGCGCATCATCGCTGCGGCGGGCACGCGCGGCGGCCTTTTCGACCCTTCGCCGGCTGCGGGCCAACGCCCGTCGAAGATCCGCCTTGCGCACCAACTCCCAGCTCTGCGTATCCAGCTCCAGGCCGACGCGCCGCACCACGCGCCGTTTCTTCTGGAAGCCGGGATCCTGCGCACGGGCGCGCTGAAGCAGGCGGTCACGGCGGGCTCCCAGATGCGTGATGACAGGGGCCCAGCCGGAGGTGGGAGCGCCGGCCTGCAGGGATTGCGCGGTGTCCACCAGCACATGCGCATCGCGCAGCGCCGAAAGACCACGACCCAGCCGCTGCAGCGCACGGTCGCTGCGTTGCAGTGGCTGTTCGTCGGTTGCAAACAGGGCCAGCACCGCACGTAGTCGCCGGATCGCCTTGCGGGCGCTGTGCACGCCCACATGGATATCCGACCGCATCGCCAACGCATTGGCAATTGCCAGGCATTCTTCCTGCACCAGTTGGCGGGCGGCAGCCCCGATCACCGTGGAAGGCATTGCGTACTCCGCAGCGCGACTGCCCGGCAGTCTAGCCGAGATCCCCGTAGGCACCGGCACTCCACGGGACCTTAACCCCGCCGCCCTATCCTGCTGGCCGGGCACCGATCGCCCGCACCACCACAAGGAGCGTCCATGAAGAAGCTGCACCTGTCCCTGATCGCCGCCGGCCTGCTCGGCGCCTCCCCGGCCGCCTTCGCCGAAGTCGCCAACCTCACCAACAGCGCCGACGGGGCCAATCGCGAAGCCGGCATCGCCGCCGTCAAACAGAAGCTGCAGGCCGCCTGCACCGATCGCAAGGGGACGCCGGACCTGGCCTCGTTCGAGGTGGTGTTTGAAAAGACCAGCGAGAACCCGAACGTGCCCAAGCCCTACTACGTGGATGGCAAGATGCAGTGCAACCTGCCCTGATGCCGGCGCGTGTCGCCCGGGTGCACCGGCTGATATAGTCGGACGAGCACGACGGGCGTGGTGCCTGTCCACGAACAACAGGGAATTGTCATGGGTCTTCGACAGGCGGTGGCAGGTGCGGTGGGCGGTGTTCTGGCCGACCAGTGGAAGGACTTCTACACGGTGCCGAACGGCCTGCCCTCCACCGCAGCGCTGTTTGCCGCGGCGCCGCGTGGCACCAATGCCGGGCGCGGTTCCAACACCGGCGCGTCGAACCACATCATCAGCAACGGCTCGAAGATCGTCGTGCCCGAAGGCTATGGCCTGCTGCTGCTGCAGGACGGCGCGGTCACCGCCTTCGTCGCCGAGCCGGGCGGCTACATCTGGGAATCGGATGACATCAACTCGCAGTCGATCTTCGCCGGCGACGGCCTGGTCAGTTCGCTGATCCGGCAGAGCTGGGAACGCTTCAAGTTCGGCGGCCAGCCGGGATCGCAGCAGGCAGCCTTCTTCGTGTCGTTGAAGGAACTGCCGGACAACCGCTTCGGCACCCAGTCGGAAATCTACTGGGATGACGGCTTCCTCGGCACCCAGGTCGGCGCGGTGACCCGCGGTTCGTACACGCTGAAGATCGTGGATCCGATCCTGTTCGTGAAGAATTTCGTTCCGGCAAGCTACCTGCAGCCCGGCCAGGTTTTCGACTTCACCGACCTGGACAATGCGGCAGCCAGCCAGTTGTTCAACGAGGTGGTCGGCTCGCTGGCGCCGGCCTTCAGCCTGTATACCAACGATCCAGGCAAGGGCAACCGCATCAGCAGGCTGCAGCAGGATTCACTCGGCTTCGCGCAGAGCCTGTCCAGCGCGGTCGAGCAGGGTTACCAGTGGAAGTCCGATCGTGGCCTGGCCATCGTCAAGACCGCGATCGTTTCCATCGAGTACGACGCCAACACCCGTGAGCTGCTGAAGACCGTGCAGCGCGCCGATGCGTTGGCCGGTGCACGCGGCAATTCCAACCTGCAGGCCAGCGTGGCGCAGGGTATCCAGTCCGCCGGCGAAAGCGGCGGTGCCGCCGGGCTGGTGGGCGTCGGCATGGCCTCGGGGATGTTCGGCGCCGGCAGCCTGCAGCAGCCGGTCGCGCCCGCCGCCGCGGCTGCCGATGACACGGTGACCCAGCTGAAGAAGGCGAAGGAACTGCTCGATCTCGGCCTGATCACCCAGGATGACTACGACAAGCTGAAAGCCAAGGCGCTGGGGCTGTAAGACGCCAGGCGACGCCACGATGACCAACCCCAGAAAGCCGCCGCCCCTGCCCGGGGCGGTTTCCCCTGCCGGCCCGGGATCGCCGCAGGACATGCCGCCGCTGCCCGGCAGTTTCGGGGTGGACCCTTCCACCCTGCCCCCGCCGATCCGTGACGAACTGCTGGCGCCGGATCCCATCGCCCTGGACACGTCTGCTGCGGAGCTGAAGGACGGACTTAATCGCTGCCCGAAATGTGGATCCAGCGATATCCGCCACGCGCTCGGCACCGATGTGCTGGTCTGCCAGTACTGCCGCAACGAATGGCACGGCGACCGGATCGAGGAGGCCTTCGGGCTGGGCACGGGCATCGAGGAGCTGCGTGGCGATGTGATCGCCTCCGGCGCGCGGAACATCGACGCCGGTGCGGCCAGCCTGATGAGCTTCAAATGCAACGGCTGCGGCGCGGAAGTCACGATCAATACCGAAAGCAGCATGACCGCGCGCTGTCACTGGTGCCGTCACGTGTTCGGGGTCAACGAACAGGTGGCCAACGGTGCCGTGCCCGACGCGGTGCTGCCGTTCAAGGTCAGCAAGACCGATGCGGTGGCGCGCATCCGCCAGTTCGTGGACAAGCGGCGCTTCTTCGCGCTGAAGGCCTTCAAGACCGAGTTCACGCCGGAGAACGTCATCGGCGTGTACCTGCCGTACATGGTGGTGGACAGCAGCGCCAGCGCCAGCGTGGTGGGCAACGGCGAGATCGAGACGCGGCGTTATACCCGCGGCACCGAGAAGAACAAAAAAACGTATTACGACGCGGATGTCTACCAGGTGGAGCGCCAGCTCGATTTCACCGTCGACGACCTCCCGCTGGAGTCTTCGGCCCGGCGTGGACGGCTGGACATACAGACCAATACCAACAACATCATCAACACCATCCTGCCCTTCGACACCAAGAATGCGCTGAAGTGGAACGCGTCCTACCTGGTGGGGTATTCATCGGAAAAGCGGGACGTGGACATCGAACAGCTGCGACCGCGGCTGGAGGACCAGCTGCTGTCGATCGCCCGCTCCAGGCTGGAGCAGTCGGTGCGGCGCTACGACCGCGGCGTGCGTTGGGACATGGAAAAAGTCGAGGTGCATGGGTCGCGCTGGGTGTCAATGTATGTGCCGGTCTGGCTGTATTCGTACCGCCAGCGTGGCAAGGGCATGCTGCACTACATCGCGGTGAATGGGCGCACGGGTGAAACCATGGGCAGCGTGCCGGTACAGCACTGGAAGCTGCTGCTGGCGGCGCTGGGCGTAGGCACGATCGTCGAGGGTGCAGTCCTCTGGTTCCTGGGAATGACGCTATGAGCAGTGATGGGGGTGGATTGGTGGCGCTGCTTGCGCTGGGTCCGGCCAGCGCGACGGCGCTGTACTGGACGCTTTTCCGTTACTACCGCAACACGGACAAGTCCCATGCATTCGAGCGCGAGACGGCCGTGGCGACCAAGGCGGTGACCGGCAACGACCGCAGGCTGCATACGGTGACCGGCACCGAGCAGAAACGCATCGCCGGAGACAACGTGCAGGACCACCGGAAACGGGTGAAGAAGATGCCGCCGGACGCCGGACCGGCGTGACCCGTCACGCCGTCGAGTCGTCTGCCGCGTGGCCGGGCGCGATGTCCACGCCGTAGGTCTTGAGGTAATGCGCGCGGTGGCCCAGTACGTAGGGGTGCAGCTCGTGGAAGCACTCGTTGCCGCCATCGTCGGGCACCCCGTACGCCGCCAGCAGCGGGTCGCGCAGGGCCGGCGCGATGAACCGCGAGACGTAGGCACCGGGGGCATCGGGCGCGAAGGTGTCCGTCCACGCCTGCTGCACCTGTTCGGCGGGGGCATGGAACATCGCGATGACACTGCCATCGACCTCCGAGCGCCGCGCCAGCAGGTAACCGTCGGCCGGCACCCGGGCTGGCTTGAAGGTGCCGAGCGTGTAGATGTAACGCGTCAGTTCGATCTCACCCTTCAGCTGCGGAAACAGCCGGTACAGATCAAACAACATGTGGCGCGTCAGGGTCCGGGGCTCGGGACCCTTGATCTTCAGCAGCTTCTCCACGCGATCCCAGATCGGGAAGGTGCGCGGGGCGGCGACCAGCGTGATCTCGCGGCGCTCCAGCCGGCCGACCTTGAACAGTTCCTGCAGTACCAGATGCATGTCAGACATTGAAATACGTTCCGTTGGCCAAGGCCGCGTGCGGGCATGATAGTGGCATGCCGGGGCAGTTTTGCAGAAGCGCCCGTTTTGCGGTTAGGTTCAAGGCTGGTTCCTGCACCCGGAGCGCCCCCGATGCCGACACGGTTTTCGATTCCCCTGCTGGCCACCAGCCTGGCGGTGCTGGCCGACGCGCACGCCACCGCCCAGCGCGCAGGGCCGCGCGACCCGGTCACGGACGCCTTCGAGGTGATCAACGAGGCCCCCTCTTCGGTGTTCGTGGATGCCACCACGACCCATGTACCGACCGCGCCCAGCCTGCATTCCACTGACTCGGTATTCGTCGACGTCAACGGCGATGGGCACCGCGACGTGGTGGTCTCGGTGGAACACGGCGTCAACCGGCTCTACCTCAACGATGGAACCGGAAAGCTGCGCTACGTTCCGGATGCGTTCGGCCGCACGATGCGTGACAACGAACATGTACGCACTGCGGATTTCAACGGCGATGGCCACGCCGATATGGTGTTCATCAGCGAATCCGAGGAGGTGCACCAGTTGTTCCTCGGCGATGGCAAGGGCGGCTTCACCGATGCCAGTGAGCGCCTGCCAGCCGGCAGCCAGGGCAACGGGCTGGCAGTGGGCGATGTGGATGGCGATGGGCGCGCTGACATCTTCATCGGCAGCACCGGCGAGACCGGCCATGGCGCCGGGGCGCCTGCGCGGGCGTCGCGCAGTCTTCTTTTCCTCAACGACCCCAAACGACCCGGCCATTTCATCGATGCCAGCGCGACCCATCTGCCGCAGGGCGACGCGCAGACAGAAGGCGTGGCATTGGCCGACATCGATGGCGACGGCGACCTTGACGTGGTGCTGGCCAGCCCGGCGCACCCCAATCGCCTGCTGATCAACGATGGCCGCGGACGCGGACGCTTCAGCGACCAGTCGCATCGGCTGGAACTGAAGGTGCCGATGGAAACCCGCGAAGTGCACGTGGCCGACCTCACCGGTGATGGCCGCCCGGACATCGTGTTCTTCAACATCACCAGCAACAACGCCGCCTGGGACAAGGATCCGCAGACGCGCCTGCTGGTCAACGATGGCAATGGCCGCTTCCGCGATGAGACTGCCGAGCGCCTTCCCGCGCACACGTTTTCCAGCTGGGCCGGGACCGTGGTCGACTTCAACCACGATGGCCACCTGGACCTGCTGGTCGGCGCGATCCAGGTGCCTGGGTTCGTGCCGTTGCAACTACGTGCGTGGCAGAACGATGGCAAGGGCCACTTCCGGGATGTCACGCTTGCCGTCGTACCGGGCATCACCGTGGGGCGCAGCTGGAGCATGGGCCAGGGCGACCTGGACGGCGACGGCAGGCCGGATGTGCTGACAGGTGGCTGGGGGACGCAGGCGCGGCTGCTGCTGAGCGGTGGCGCAGACGGATGAAGGCCGCGGGTGGCCTCCGCCACGGCGCGCTTACCGGCAGATGGCCACCGCCCTGGCCCGCTGGTCGATCAGCACAACGGCCTGCTGCAGGGCATGTGCGCCAATCAGCAGCTCGGGATACTTCGCCGACACGCGCACCTCCACATCGGCGAGGCGCAGCTGGCCGATCTCGATCGGCCCCTGCACGGTGGCCCGCTGCGCCTCGACCTGGCTGTTGGTCAACCGCGAGCGGCCGGCTGCTTCCAGGGGTCTTGCGGAAACGGTGTCATACAGCACCCGTGGCAGCACGAAGCTGACATTGGCGCCGGTATCGAGCTGGCCCAGCACCTGCTCCCTGCCGATCCGTACCGGCACGCGGAAGGCCTGCTCATAACGCAGTACATTCGGGCCTTGGGTGGGAAGCTGCTGGGTGCGGCTGAAGGACAGCATGCGCCGTGGATAGTCGATGACCAGCAGGCCGTCACCGAAGAAACCACGACCCAGTATCCCCATGAACGCCGCCTCCGGTGCGTTGTGTGCGTTGTAGTCGCGTGTGATGACCTCCACGTCGCGCCGGACCACCGCGCCCAAGGCAAGCGAGTCGATCCGGACCGTCTGCACGCTCGCGCTGGACACGCCATCGGAGGTGGTGGCCTGGCCGTGCAGGAGCAGGTCGAGCGTGGTAGCCAGGCGGGAGTCGGCGCGGCCGATGCCGCTTGCCCCGGTATCGACGGCGAAGCGGAATGGTCCGCGCCCGTTGACCTGGACCTGGAGATAGATGCGGCCGTCGACGATGTCGAAGGGAACCTGCAGGTCTGGCGCGCGCAGGGGCCGGGACGCCAGCGCGCACGCGTCATCGGCCGGTTCACTGGCGTCGGCCGCCAGCGCGCCGCTGGACAGCAGGGAACAGGCAAACACGAAGCAAAGCAGTGGGGCTCGGAGTGGCATCGAACATTCCTTGTCGTGTCGGGTAGGTCGTACACCGGCAGACTGCACGCGGCGCCCCGGCCACTCCAGTGGCATCCGACGAAACCACCCAGCACGCGATGGACCGCACTGGAGCGCCGACCAAGCGCGGCAGCACGTCCACCGTGCGCGGGACAACCGCGGTCAGCGCGCGTCCAGCCGCTCGGCCGGCACGCCCTCCATCGTCATCCGGACCGGCAGGATCAGTCCCTTTTCATCGAAGTACATCCGGTCGATCGCGGTGGCGCGGTGATGGCGGCTGGTCTCTCCCAGCGGGCGACGGTGGTAGACGATGTACCAGTTGTCCGAGCCCGGCGCGTGGATCACCGAATGGTGGCCGGCGCTGGTGGCGATGGTGGGATCCTGCTGCAGGATCTTGCCGATCCGCTTGAACGGTCCGGTCGGCTTGTCGGCGATGGCGTAAGCCACCGAGTACTCCGGCTCGCCCCAGCCGCCCTCGGACCACATGTAGTAGTAGCGGCCGCCGCGCTTGAACATCAGCGAGCCCTCCACGTATTCCGGTGCGGGGGTGATCTCCTTGTACAGCGTGCCATCCTCGTGCGGCTGCACGCCGGTGAAGTCATCCTTCAGGCGCACGATGTTGGCGTGCTTCCAGCCGCCGTAGATCATGTACCAGGCGCCGTCATCGTCCTCGAACACGAACTGGTCGATCGGCTGGGCACCATTATGGAAGGTGCCGATCAGCGGCTTGCCCAGCAGGTCGCGGTAAGGACCCTCAGGCCGGTCGGCCACCGCCACGCCGATGCCACCAAGCTCCTGGTCGCTCTTGATGTCGTTGGCGGAAAAGAAGAAGTAATAGCGGCCATCGCGTTCCAGGACGGAGGGCGCCCACAGCGCCTCCCTGGCCCACGGAATCGCGTCGGTGGTGAGTACGTTGCGATGCCGGGTCCACTGCACCAGGTCGGGCGAGGAGAATGCATCGAATCCTGTCTGCTCGGCATACGGCGCTGAGCTGGTCGGGAAGATCCAGTAAGTGTTGCCGAACACCGCCGCTTCCGGGTCGGCATACCAGCCCGGCAGGATGGGGTTGCCGGATGTCGCCGATGCAGCCGGAGCGGCCGCTGCAGTGAACACTGCGGTAGCCACCAGCGCGGCGCCCACTATTGCCCTCATCTTTGCCATGCCCTGCCCTCCCAAGGTGGTTTCGACCGAGTTTAGATCGATTCAGGGCGTGCTGGCCAATCAGTTGTAGAGCTCGTTGACCTCGGTCACCCTGCCATCGCGGAAAATGATCTGGACGGTCTTCTGCGCCTTGTAGTATTCCCAGCGCTCGCCCACGTTGCCGCTGTAGTCGGTTTCCAGCTGGATCACCCGGTCCGGCTTGCCTGCCACCTGGGTCACCTTGCCTGCCCCGTCGCCGGTACTCACCAGCTTGTTGCCGAACCGGGCACTGCCGCCTGCCATCGCCGAACCCGCCGCGGCCAGGCACAGCACCAGCATCATCGTTTTCGCGCTCATTCCGATCTCCTTGACGTTGTGGATGCTTCCGCGCCGCCACTGTGCCACACGTCAAAGGGGACCCGCAGGCCGCAGGCGGCGCTGGCGTGAAGGCGCTGCGCCGGTGACATCCTGATCAGCTTCAGCAAGCCACGTTCCCAGCGCTGGGCGGCGGCGATAATCTATGCGGCCAACCACGTCATCCCCGCGCCCCGCCGTGAGAACACCTTGAACCTTGAAGACGGAAATTCGAACCGGGTGGCGCGTGACGCCGAACGGGTCAAACTGGCGCTCGCCGCCGGGGCGATCGTGGGCACCTGGTTCTGGGATGTCGCGCACGACAGACTCGCCGTGGATGATGCCCTCGCCCGGGCCTTCGGCCTGGATCCGGCGCTGGCACGCAGCGAGCTGCGCCTGGACCAGGTGGTGGCCGCCGTGCACGCTGATGACCGGGACGGCCTGCAGCAGGCAATCTCCGAGGCGGTTGGCCGCGGCGGGCGCTATGTCCACCAGTTCCGGACGCGCGGCGCGGACGGACAGTACCGTTGGCTGGAGGCGGCCGGCCGTGTCGACCTGGATGCGCACGGTCGCGCGATCGACTTCCCCGGCGTGCTGATCGATATCGAGGAGCGGCGCCGGCTTGAAGCCGAACGTGACCAGGCGCAGACCCTGCTGCGTTCCTTCGTCGAGGCCGCCCCCGGCGTGGTCTACGCCAAGGACCGCCAAGGCCGTATCCTGATGGGCAACCGTGGCACCACCGAACTGATCGGCATGCCGCCGGAGCACTATGTCGGGCGCACCGATGCCGAGCTGCTGGGCGATCCCGGGCAGGCGGCAGCGGTGATGGCCACCGACGAGCGCGTGATGGCCAGCGGCCGCAGTGAACAGGTCGAAGAAGAAATCAGTTTCCCCGATGGCCGCCGTGCGTTCTGGCTGTCGACCAAGGCGCCATTGCGCGATGGTGAAGGCGCCGTGGTCGGCCTGGTCGGTACCTCGCTGGACATCACCGACCGCAAGGCCGCCGAAGCCCAGCACCGCGAAATCGAGGAGCGCTACCGGCTCGCGGCCCGGGCCACCAATGATGCGATCTGGGACTGGCGGATGGCCGATGGCCACGTCATCTGGAACGAGGCGTTGAGTACGCTGTTCGGGCATGCGGTCACTGCCACCAGCGCGCAATGGTGGCTGGACCACATCCATCCCGACGACCGTGGCCGGGTGGATGCAGCCATCCACGCGGTGATCGACAGCAGCAGCTCGGCCTGGTCGGGCGAGTACCGCTTCCGCCGTGCCGATGGCAGTTATGCGGCCGTGCTGGATCGCGGTACGGTGCTGCGCGGTCCCTCCGGCGAGCCGCATCGGATGATCGGCGCGATGCTCGACCTGACCACGCGCAAGGCCGCCGAGGCGGCCCTGGCCGAGAGCGAAGAGCGCCTGCGCTCGGCGACCGAAGCCGGGGACATGGGATTCTGGGACGTGGACCTGGTCAACAACGTGCTGATCTGGCCGCCACGCACCAAGGCCATGTTCGGCATCTCCGGGCAGGTCGAGGTGTCCCTGCAGGACTTCTACGACGGCCTGCATCCTGATGACCGGCAGGCGACCACCGCCGCCTTTGCCGCCGCCGCCGACCCGGCCGTGCGCGCGCTCTACGACGTGGAATACCGCACGGTGGGCCGGGAGGACGGCGTGCTGCGCTGGGTGGCCGCCAAAGGCCGCGGGCTGTTCGAAGGGGACCGCTGCCTGCGCGTACTGGGGGTGGCCATCGATGTCACCGAGCGCAGGCTGGCCGAGGCCCGCCTGAAAGAGCTGAACGAGCATCTGGAAGCCCGCGTGCTGGAGGAGGTACAGGAGCGCACGCGCGCCGAGGACGCGCTGCGGCAGAGCCAGAAAATGGAGGCCGTGGGCCAGCTGACCGGCGGCATCGCACATGACTTCAACAACATGCTGGCCACGGTCATCGGGCCGCTTGACCTGCTGGCGGCACGCCTGGGCGACCAGGATCCGCGTGCCAAGCGCTACATCGACATGGCGATCGATGGCGCGCGCCGGGCCGCGCAGCTGACCCAGCGGCTGCTCTCGTTCTCCCGCCAACAGCCGCTGCAGCCGGTTCCGGTGGATGCCAACCGGCTGGTGGCGGGCATGTCGGACCTGCTGGTGCATTCGCTGGGCAGCAGCGTGCGCCTGCAGACGGTGCTGGCCGCCGACCTGTGGTCGACCTTCGCCGACGCCAACCAGCTGGAGAACGTGATCCTCAATCTTGCGGTGAATGCGCGCGATGCCATGCCCGGAGGCGGCCGGCTCACGGTGGAAACGGCCAACTGCGCGCAGCAATGCGCCGAAGCCGGCGGCGTCCCCGTCGGCGACTACGTGCTGATCTCCGTCGCCGACAACGGCAGCGGCATGCCACCAGAGGTGATGGCCAAGGCCTTCGAGCCGTTCTTCACGACCAAGAAGGTCGGTCAGGGGACCGGACTGGGGCTTTCCCAGGTGTACGGCTTCGTCAAGCAGTCCTGCGGCCACGTGCGCATCGATTCGCGCGTCGGCCAGGGCACCACCGTGATGCTCTACCTGCCGCGCCTGATGGCGGTGCTCGATGCGCCGCCCGCCACTGCGGAGGATGCCCCGGTGGCGTCGTCCGGGGGGCAGGAGCTGGTGCTGGTGGTGGAAGATGAGCCGGGCGTGCGCCAGTTCTCCATCGACGCGCTGACCGAACTGGGCTATCCGGTGCTGGCCGCGGACGGCGCCGCCGCCGCGCTCAAGCTGCTCGATGCGCACCCGGCGATCGCACTGTTGTTCACCGATGTGGTGATGCCGGAAGTCAACGGCCGCGAACTGGCCGACGAGGCACTCAGGCGCCGACCGGAGCTGAAAGTGCTCTTCGCGACCGGCTACAGCCGGAACGCGCTCGTTCAGGACGGCGTGCTGGATCCCAGCGTGCAGCTGATCGGCAAACCGTTCAGCGTGGACGAGCTGGCCACGCGCGTACGCGCGGCGCTGGGTTGAGCGCCGTCCGCGCCGGGGATCACCCGGCACGGACGTAGCTGGCTTACGGGGTGACCGGTGCCGGCGGTGACGCCGCCGGTGCAGCCGGGGCAGCAACCGTATCCGGCGTCACCCGCCAGATCGTGTTGGCCAGGTCATCGGCAACGATCAACGCACCGCGGGGATCCACGGTCACGCCCACCGGGCGGCCACGGGTCAGCCCATCTTCGCCGTGGAAGCCGGAGACGAAGTCGATCGGTTCACCGGCCGGGCGGCCGTCACGGAACGGCACGAAGACCACCTTGTAGCCCACGGGCGGATTGCGGTTCCAGCTGCCGTGCTCGCCGACGAACACGCCATCGGCGAATTTGGCGCCCATGGTCGGGCCGGAGAACGAGACGCCCAGCGCAGCCACGTGCGAGCCCAACGCGTAATCCGGCGCGATGGCACTGGCCACTTTCGCCGGATCCTGCGGCATCACACGATCATCCACGTTCTTGCCCCAATAGCTGTACGGCCAGCCGTAGAACGCGCCTTCTTTCACCGAGGTCAGGTAGTCCGGCACCAGATTCGGCCCGATCTCATCGCGTTCGTTGACGACCGCCCACAGCGCGCCTGTACCCGGCTGGATCGCCAGCGCGGTGGGATTGCGCAGGCCGGTGGCGAAGGTCTTGTGGGCGCCGGTCGCAGCGTCGATCTGCCACACCACCGCGCGGTCCACTTCGGCGGCCATGCCGCGTTCGGTGATGTTGCTGTTGGAGCCGATGCCCACGTACAGATGGCGGCCATCGGCGCTCGCGGTCAGTGACTTGGTCCAGTGGTGGTTGATCGCCGAAGGCAGCGCGGTGACCGTCACCGGCGCCGCACTGGCGCGGGTCTGCCCTTCGACATAGTCGAACCGTACCAGCGCATCCTGGTTGGCGACGTACAGCACGTTGCCGATCATCGCCAGGCCATACGGGGCATTGAGCTTGTCGGCGAAGACGGTCTTCATTTCATACACACCGTCCCCATCGGCATCGCGCAGCAGCGTCAGACGGTTGCCACTCTTCACCGCCGTGTTGCCCTTGGCCTTGATCTTGCCGGCGATGACATCCTTCGGCTTCAGCTTCGGTGCGTTGCCGCCCCGCCCTTCCGCCACCAGGATGTCACCGTTGGGCAGCACCAGGGTCTGGCGCGGAATGCCCAGATCGCTGGCGATGGCCGAAATACGGTAACCGGCCGGCACGGTCGGGACGCTGTCGCCCCACGCGGTCGGCTTGGCGATGGTCATGTCCGGCATCAGGTCGCGCTTGGGCGCGGGCATCTCCGGGGTGGCACCGTACTGGTCCACCTGCGGGGCCTTGTTGCTGCAGGCGGCGAGCGCGGCAGCCAGCACCGAGACCGAGAGAATCGTGATCACTTGGCGGCTCATCGGACACCTCCCGCGCGCAGGGTGGACAGGCCGATCCAGGTCGCCACCAGCGCCAACAGCGTACCTACCAGCGACATCACCAGGCCGGCCGGCATCACCGCCCAGGCGTCACGCGCATGGTGCAGCGAATTGAAGAAACCCAGTACCCAGGTCACCGCCAGCACCACCACGTAAGCCAGTCCGTGACGATGCCGGGCCAGGCCGACAACGCCGCACAGCAGGGCGAGCGTGGTCATCACCATGGCGCCGATCAGCAGCCACGCAGCAAAATTGCTCCACTGGATCTCATGACTGCTCCAGTAGGCGTAGTCCGCCAGCAGCGTTCCGAGGAAAAGCGGAAGCACGCCACCGAGCACGGCGGCATGCACGGGATGTATCGCCCGCACGGGATGAAGGAAGGGGCTGGACGCCATGGCTGTGTGCTCCTGGGAGACGGTGAAAGACGGCCGACAGGTTGCCATCGCCGCCTGCTAGAGCGTGTGACGCCGCACGGCTGCCCACGCTTCTCCCACTGCCTGGTAACTCATGAAGCGCTTCGCAGACTCTCAGCGAGGTAACCCTTCAGTTCGTCCAGTTCATAAGGCTTGCCCAGGAACGGCACGTCACGGTGCGCCACCGGCACTACCCCGCGGTAAACCGCGGACAGGAAGAAGAACGGAATTCCGCGCGCCTTCAAGCGATCGGCGACGGAGAACACCAGCCCGTCGCGAAGCTCGACATCGAGTACAGCCGCATCAAACGCTTCTTCGTCGAGCGAATGCAGCGCATCTGACAAGGAATAGGCCTGCTCGACCTGGTATCCCTCCCCCACCAGGATGGTCTGCAGCAGCGTGGACAGCTCAAGCTCGTCTTCGACCACCAGGATCCTGGGTGCTGCGCCGTTCTCGGTGCGGGTGCGGGTGTCGGGGCGGTTCATGGCATCGGCAACACATCTCATGCGCACAGTGTCCATCAGCCCTCTGTGCGGCGGTGTGATGGACGCGCAAGGAATTCTTCACGGTGGCGCGCTCAAGCGACTTCGGCAATCGGCCCTGGCGCTGCCATTGCGGTGCCCGCGTGGGAGGCGGAGAATCGCGCCAGCTCACGGTTGGATACCGCCTGGCTTGCCGAGCATCCCGGGCAGGTCAGCACGCGCGCACCGGTGACCGTCGACATGCCATGGCCGTCGCGTGCCGAGAAAGCGCGGTCGCAGCGCTGGCAGCAGGCATCGATGCGGTACAGGTGGACGATCCGCAGCGAGGTCGGCTCCTGCAGGCAGGAGACATCACGGATATCGAACGACCCGGTATTGGGTCGCACGAAGGTGCCCCAGCTCTTGCGCCAATAGGAAGTGGGGACCATGCGGAGTGTCTGCCAGGACGAAGGGATGGACAGAGCATAGGCAGCCCGGCGTGCAGTGCGGGTGCAGGCCCGGGTTGAGGGGGCGTGAAGCGCGCGATCACGGTGCTCGCACGGAACGCGCGCCACCATGCCGATACCAACGAGTCAACCAGGGGCAATGCAGTGCGAGCGTTCAACATCGCGACGATGATCATGGTGCTGTTCGGTGCCATCTGCCTGGGCCTGCAGGGCCAGTTCCAGATCGACCTGATCGGGCTCGCCTGCGGTATCGACAGTCCGTGGCCGCGTGCGGTCTACGCGTTGATCGGGCTTTCCGGACTGTGGCAGGCGATCTGGCTGGCCACGCACAAGCCCACCGCGCAGCTGGTGTGATCGCCCCTGCGGCAAGGGGGCGTTGTACGCCCCCTTGCCCGTCCTGCCGTCAACTACGGCATTCGAACACGGTGACGCTGCGCGGCGGGGCAAGGAATTCGGTTGAGCCCTTGGGCACCGACTCGCGATCCAGCGCTTCATCGGTGGACGCCATCAGCTTCCAGTGCAGCGGCGTCTGCGCGTCATCGGGCAGCTTGAAGGACACCCCTTCGTGCCATGCGTTGATGAGGATCAACAAGGTGGCATCGTTGGCATGCTCGCGCACCCCGGAATGCTGCGCCTTGCCCTCCAGCACCAGGCCCACCGATCGCGCGCCGGCATCGCTCCAGTCAGGCTCCTGCATCTCCGCCCCGCTCGGATTGAGCCAGGTCAGGTCCTTGACCCCGGCTTCTTCGCTGTAGCGCCCGTTGAGGTAGCGGCCACGGGTCAGGATCGGGTAGCGGCGGCGCAGTGCCGTCAGTTCGCGCACGAACTCCGCCAGCCGTCCTTCGCTCGGGTCCCGCTGCCAGTCGATCCATGCGGTTTCGTTGTCCTGGCAATACGTATTGTTGTTGCCGCCCTGGGTCTGCGCACGTTCATCGCCGGCCAGCAGCATCGGCGTGCCCTGCGCCAGCAGCAGCGTGGCCAGCAGGTTCTTCATCTGCCGCTCGCGCAGTGCGTTGATCGCCGCGTCATCGGTCTCGCCTTCAGCGCCGTGATTGCATGAACCATCATGGTTGGACCCGTCCTGGTTGCCTTCGCCATTGGCACTGTTGTGCTTTTCGTTGTAGCTGACCAGGTCATGCAGGGTGAAGCCATCGTGGGCGGTGATGAAGTTGACCGATGACCACGGGCGACGACCACGGCGATCGAACAGGTCCGCCGATCCGGTGAAGCGCGTGGCGAACTCGGCCAGCATGCCCTCGTCACCCTTCCAGAAGCTTCGCGCGTTGTCGCGGAATTTGTCGTTCCATTCTGCCCACCCCGGCGGGAAACGCCCGACCTGGTAACCGCCCGGCCCGCAATCCCACGGTTCGGCGATCAGCTTGACCTGCGACAGCAGCGGATCCTGCCCGCAGGCGTCCAGGAACCCGCCGCGCTGGTCGAACCCACTCGGTTCCCGGCCCAGGATGGTCGCCAGGTCGAAGCGGAAGCCATCAACGTGCATGTCCTGTGCCCAGTAGCGCAGCGAATCGGTGACGAACCGCATCGCCTGCATGTTGCTCAGGTTGAACGTGTTGCCGGTGCCGGTGTCGTTGATGTAATAGCGCTTGTCGTCGGCAAGCCGGTAGTAGGTTGCGTTGTCGATGCCCTTGAAGGACAGCGTCGGACCCAGCTGGTTGCCTTCGGCGGTGTGGTTGTACACCACGTCCAGTACCACTTCCAGGCCCTTGCGGTGCATCGCCTTGACCATGTCACGGAACTCGTCGCGGTGTCCGCTGGCCAGGTAGCGGCTCTTCAGCGCGAAGAAGGCCAGCGTGTTGTAGCCCCAGTAATTGCGCAGGCCTTTCTCCAGCAGGTGGCTGTCATCCAGGTAGGCCTGTACCGGCAGCAGTTCCACCGCGGTGACCCCCAGCCCCTTGATGTAATCCAGCACCGCCTCGTGTGCCAGGCCGGCACAGGTGCCCCGCGCTGCTTCGGCGACCTCGGGATGGCGCATCGTGTAGCCGCGCACATGCGTTTCGTAGACCAGGGTCTGGTTCCAGGCAGTCAACAGGCGCTGGTCATCTTCCCAGTCATAGTCGTCGTGCACCACCACGGCCTTGGGCATGAACGGCGCACTGTCGCGCTCGTCGAAACTGAGATCCGCATCGGGGTGACCGATGGTGTAGCCATACAGCTCATCGCTCCAGGTGAGGTCGCCTTCGATCTCCCGCGCATACGGATCAAGCAGCAGCTTGTGGTGGTTGAATCGATGGCCTTCGGCAGGCGCGTACGGGCCATGCACGCGATAGCCGTAACGCTGGCCCGGCTTGACGTCCGGCAGGTAGCCGTGCCAGACCTCGTTGGTGTATTCGGGGAGCTCGATCCGTTCTTCGTTGCCGGCGTCGTCGAACAGGCACAGATCGACCCGGGTGGCGTGCGCGCTGAACAGCGCGAAGTTGGTGCCATTGCCGTCGAAGGTGGCGCCCTGGGGGAACGGTCGGCCTTCACGGACGCGCGAGGGGGTGGCATAACGGGCGTGTACGGTATCGCGCATGGTCTGCTCGCTGGGCAGGCGGCGGAAGTGCGGCCTGGGACGCGCAAGAGTCTGCTGCGGCCCGTGCAGGCGATGTCATGGGCAGGCAGGCAGCGCATCGACGCCCTGCGCGCACGCTGCGTCCGCGATCACGATCGCGCGCATTCGTTGCAACGATGCGGTAGCGTGGTCCCCTGCCCCGACATGCTCCAAGGACTGCCATGAACTATGTCATCACCGGTCAATCGTTCCTCGCCTTCGCCGCCTTCATGGGGATCGGCCTGCTGATCCTGCTGCTGGCCATCACGTTGGTCGCGCTGATCACCCCGCACAAGGAAATCACCTTGATCCGGCAGGGCAACAAAGCGGCTGGCATCGGCATGGCCGGTGCCCTCGTCGGCCTGGCGCTGCCGATCAATTCGGTGATCAGCCACTCGGTGTCGCTGGTCGATGCCGCGATCTGGGCGGCCATCGCGGCGGTGATGCAGATGCTGGCCTTCGGTATCTCGCGCGCCATCATCACCCGTCGCGGACCGGACCAGATCGACGCCGGCAACGAAAGCGCCGGCTGGTTTTCGGCAGGCGTGGCAATTGCCGTAGGCTTGGTGAACTCGGCCGCGATGGTGCCCTGAACCGGTTGCTGTTCAAGGCAGTGCTTCAAGATCGGCCATGCCGCAGTGGCCTGCGCGCACCGGATTACAGGTCGCCGCTGCCCCCTGCGGCAGCGGAACCTGGTAATCCGTGCCGAAGCGCGGATCGGGCCAGAGGTAATCCGTCGATACATACTGCGCCCCGCTGGTCAGTGCCGCCTCGCGCCGCCGGGTATCCCCGGTACGCGCCTCACGGGTCTCCGCATCGGCACGCGTACGCACGATGAAACCCTGTTGCACGGCGCGGCGGATCTGGCCCGCCTGGCCGATCGGGTCGTTGAGCGTCATGTACGCAGCGGCCGGTGAATCGGCATCGGTGTTGACGAACAACACCCTGCCCTGCAATGAACGGCGATCGCCCCGATACAGCGCCACCTTTTCCGGACCTTCGTCCAGCGCGAACAGGAAGCGGCCGCGCGCCTGCTCCAGCGCCGGCCAGTTTCCCGCCAGCACCGCCTCGCGCAGCGTCGGGTAGGCGGCCTGCACGTCATCGGGCACGATCAGTTTCTCCGGCCCGAGCACCGTGCGGATCTCCGCATCCAGCGCGTCGAACGCCGCCGCATCGAAGCGCAGCGCATCAATGCCACCCAGCCGGGCGTTCTGGTCATCCTTGGCGTTGACCAGCAGCAGGATCGGCGCGTGCCGGGGATGCGCATCGGACCACGCGCGCAGCTGTCGCAGGCACTGCAGCAGTCTGGTGCAGCTGCTGGCATTGTCCAGCCCGGGCATGTGCAGCACCTTGAAGCCCGGCCGTTGCAGGTCCGGGTCGGCCGATCCGGCCGCGTAATGGCCGCCCTGCGGATCGAAATTGACGTCCAGCTCGATCTGGCGCGCCCCATGCTGCAGCTGCTCGACCAAAGGACGGTGGGCGTAGTCCAGCGCCTGGGCCATGCCCGGTTGTTGGCTTGCCAGTGCCTGCAGTCGGGCTTGTGGCATCGGCAGCTTGTAACTGTTGTGGGTGCCGACGGCAAGCACATCGTTGATGCGCAGCACCGGAGGCGCGGCGGAGGCGCCGGCGGCCAGCGCCAGCAACAACAACAAGGCGGAACGGGGCCTGCGGGAGAATGCCACGTGGAGTGACCTGTGAGCTGCGGGGCCCGACAGTCTGCCGGCCGGCGCATACACACAGATGACAGTCGGCACCTGTTAGTATTCCTGCTAACGGAGCTGAAAGCGCTGCGGATCCTCGCCTGAAGCCTTCAGATTGCCCCTGCTGTCCGTCTCACAGCCTGAGACGCGCCCTCCCTAGCGTGGCCCCATGGAAACCCTGCGCAAACTCGAAATCCTCGCCGACGCGGCAAAGTACGATGCCTCGTGCGCCTCCAGCGGGGCCGGCAAGCGCGACTCGAAAAAGTCCGGTGGCATCGGCAGCACCGAAGGGTCCGGCATCTGCCACAGCTACACCCCGGATGGCCGCTGCGTCTCCCTGCTGAAGATCCTGCTCACCAACTTCTGCATCTACGACTGCGCCTACTGCGTGAACCGCGTATCGAGCAACGTGCCGCGCGCCCGCTTCCGCGTGGCCGAGGTCGTCGCGCTGACGTTGGACTTCTACAAGCGCAATTACATCGAGGGGTTGTTCCTGTCCAGCGGGATCATCCGCAGCGCCGACTACACGATGGAACACATGGTGGAAGTGGCGCGCCAACTGCGCGAGGAACACCGCTACGCCGGCTACATCCACCTCAAGACCATTCCCGAGGCCTCGCCGGAACTGCTGGCGGCAGCGGGAAAGTACGCCGACCGCCTGTCGATCAACGTCGAGCTGCCGACCGAAGCCGGCCTTGCCGCGTTCGCGCCGGAAAAGACCATGCCTACCATCCGCGGCGCGATGGGTGAGCTGCGCTGGCGCATCGAGGAATCCAAGGAGGAGCGCGCTCGTCCTTCCGTAGTGGCCACCCCGCACCGCAGCGCGCAGAAGCGCGCGCCGAAGTTCGCGCCTGCCGGTCAGAGCACGCAGATGATCGTCGGTGCCGACGGTGCCAGCGACCGCGACATCCTGACCACCTCCGACCAGCTGTACGGCAATTACCACATGCGTCGGGTCTACTATTCCGCCTTCAGTCCGATTCCCGATGCCAGCAAGGCACTGCCGCTGCAGCCCCCGCCGCTGCAGCGCGAGCACCGTCTGTACCAGGCCGACTGGCTGCTGCGCTTCTATGGCTACGGTATCGAAGAGATCACCGACACTACCCAGGACGGCATGCTGGACCTGGACATCGACCCGAAGATGGCCTGGGCGCTGCGCCATCCCGAGCAGTTCCCGGTGGACCTCAACCTGGCACCGAAGGAACTGCTCCTGCGGGTGCCGGGACTGGGCGTACGCAACGTCAAGCGCGTGCTGATGGCGCGCCGCCATGGCCGCCTGCGGGTCGCCGACGTGGCGCGGCTGCGCGCGCCGATGCGCAAGCTGCTCCCGTTCGTGCAGTTGCTGGACCACCATCCGCACCGTCGGCTGGATGATCCTGCCAGCCTGCGTGCCAGCTTGGCGCCCCCGCCGCGGCAGGGTTCGTTGTTCGGCGAAAGCCTTGCCAGCTGAGATGCAGCGCTGGTCGGCACGGATCGATCCGCCGTGGTCACTGGATGCCTGGCGGGCGGCCGCGCGCCAGGGGCTTGCTGCAACGGTGGCACCCGAACAGATCGACTGGCTGGAGGGCACCGAGGCCTCGCTGCTGGACGCGCCGGCGCTTGCTGGCGCGGCGACGTCAGGCGACAGCGGCGCTCCCGCACGCGTGTCCAAGGCCTTCCTGGAACTGGCGACCAGCGTGCTGTGTCACCGCGATCCGCAGCGCCTGCCGCTGCTGTACCGCTTGCTGTGGCGGATCGCCCATGGCCAGCGCGAGGTGCTGTCCAACCCCGCCGATGCCGATGTGCTGCGCGCCAATGCGCTGGCGCAGGCGGTACGCCGTGATTCGCACAAGATGAAGGCCTTCGTGCGGTTCCGCCAGGTGCCCGGCGAGGACGATGCGTTCATCGCCTGGTTCGAACCGGACCACCACATCGTGGACCGGGTCGCGCCATTTTTCGCGCGCCGCTTCGCCGGCATGCGCTGGGCCATCCTGACACCCTCGCGCAGCGCGTACTGGGATGGCAGCCAACTGAGCGCCGGCCCCGGTGCGCAGCGCAGCGATGCCCCGGCCGATGATTCACGCGAGGAGCTGTGGCGCACCTACTACGCCAGCATCTTCAACCCGGCGCGGTTGAATGAGCGGATGATGCGCCAGGAGATGCCGGTGAAATACTGGAAGCACCTGCCCGAAGCTACGTTGCTGCCGCGGCTGGTGCGCGATGCCGGTACGCGCGTGGAGGAAATGCATGCGCGCGAAGCATTGGCGCCGCAGCGCCGGATTCCCGAGGCACCGTTGCTGCCGTCGGCAGCCGCCGCACGCGCCGCCGAGGCCCTTCCCGATTCACTCACTGCGCAGCGGCACCGCGCCACCGCCTGCCGGCGCTGCGCGCTGTGGGAGCCGGCCACCCAGACCGTGTTCGGCGAAGGACCGGCCGATGCGCGGGTGATGCTGATCGGTGAGCAGCCCGGAGATCGCGAGGACCTCAGCGGCCGACCGTTCGTGGGTCCGGCCGGCCAGTTGCTGGATCGCGTGCTCGCCGAGGCCGGCATTGATCGGACCACGCTGTACCTGACCAACGCGGTGAAGCACTTCCGCTTCCAGCGCCGTGGCAAAGTCCGCGTGCACCAGCGCCCCGACCGCGAGCACGTGCAGGCCTGCCGTTCCTGGCTGGCAGGTGAGATCGAACAGGTGCGTCCGGATACGGTGGTGTGCCTGGGCGCGACGGCCGCCTCGGCGCTGCTCGGCGCCGCGTTCCGTTTCAGCGAAGGGCGTGGCCAGTGGCACACCCTGCATGACGGCACCCCGGCGCTGGTCACCGTGCATCCGTCGTGGGTGCTGCGCCAGGGCGAGGGGGCAGCGCGCGAGGCCGCCCATGCGCTGCTGCTGGCCGATATCAGGAAGCTCGGCGCACCGCCGGCAGTTTGATCCTGGCCCAGGTGGGCGCATGGTCACTGGCCTTCTCCTGCAGGCGCACCCAACGGTCCACGCCGGCTTCGACCAGTCCCGGCGCCAGCACCGGATTCAGCAGCAGGTGGTCGATGCGCAGGCCGCGGTCGCGTTGCGCGTGCTGGCGGAAATAGTCCCAGAAGGTATACACCCGCTGCTCACCGGAACAGGACCGCAGTGCATCGGTCCAGCCCTGCGCCAGGAGCTTCTGGTAGGCCTCGCGCACCGCCGGCTGGATAAGCGCATCCTTCTTCCAGGCAGCGGCGTCGTACACATCCTCATCGGTGGGAATGACGTTGAAATCACCGAGCATGGCCACGGGATGCTCCAGCTTCACCAGGGTGCGGGCATGCCGCGCGAGCCGCTGCATCCACGCCAGCTTGTAGTCATATTTCGGCCCCGGCTGCGGATTACCGTTGGGCAGGTAAAGCGCGGCCACCACGATGCCGTGCACCGCCGCCTCGATATAGCGCGCCTGGGTATCCGCTGGTGCGCCGGGAAGGCCGCGGCGACTCTCCACCGGAACGCTGCCGCGGGCCAGCAGGGCCACGCCGTTCCACGATGCCTGGCCCTGCCATATCGCCCCGTAGCCCGCGCCTTCGATGGCGGCGATCGGGAACCCGCTGTCGGTCGCCTTCAGTTCCTGCAGGGCGACGATATCCGGCTGTTCCTGCTCCAGCCACGCCAGCAGGTGCGGCAGACGGCTGTTGATGCCGTTGACGTTGAAGGTCGCGATCGTCAGCGTGCGCGAACGGGGCATGCGGCACCTCGGTTGCTGCGGATGGACCGGCACAGGATGGCGCGGGCGGGCTGAAAGCCGCGCGAGGACACCGCCGCCGTAGAATGAAGCATGCTTTCCCTGTCCGGCCTGTTCCTCGCCGCCCTCATCGCCGCCACCCTCCTGCCCGCCCAGTCCGAGGCGGTGCTGGTGGCCCTGCTGCTGGAAGGCGGCGATCCGGTCCTGCTGGTCGCGGTGGCGACCGCCGGCAACGTGCTGGGATCGCTGGTCAACTGGTGGCTCGGCCTGCAGGTGCAACGGTTCCAGGGGCGTCGCTGGTTCCCGGTATCGCCAGCACGGCTGGAACGCGCGCAGGCCTGGTATCGACGTTACGGGCGCTGGTCGCTGCTGCTGTCGTGGGCTCCGGTGATCGGCGACCCGATCACGCTGGCGGCCGGCGTGATGCGCGAGCCGCTGCGGGTGTTCCTGCCGCTGGTATTCATCGCCAAGGCCATGCGCTACCTCGTGCTCGCGTTGGTGACCCTGGGGCTGATGTAGACCGGTAGCGCCGACCCAGGGTCGGCGAGCGCAGCGGGCCGTTGGTGCATCACCGCAACGGATGAAATTCCGTTGACACGAGGCCATCGGGCGGTCTGATATTCTGCAGCGTCTCCCCCATCGTGCATCCTGCCCGTCGTCGTCGATGCCAGTACCTGACCCGGCCCTGCCGCCTACCCGTGCCGAGCGCCTGAAACGCGCCACCCATGAAACGCACGAGCGGCTGGACCAGCGCATCATGGCCCAACGCATCTTCGAAAGCCGAGAACGCTTCGCCGCCTTCCTGCGCGTGCAGCACCGCCTGCACCAGCACGTGGACAGTCTCTACGCCGCACCGGCCTTGCAACCGCTGCTGCCCGGCCTGCCTGCCCGGCGCCGGCTGGAAGGGATCAGCCGCGACCTTTCCGACCTGCAGTCGCCCCTGCCTGCGCCGGTCCCGGTGCTGCCCGCCACCCTGCCCCTGCCCGCCGCGCTGGGCTGGTTGTACGTGGCCGAGGGATCCGCGTTGGGCGGCGCGGTGATCTACAAGCTGGCTGCCCCGCTGGGCGTGGACCGGGCCTTCGGCGCACGCCATCTTGCTCCTCCTGCCGGGGGCGTTGCGGCCCATTGGCGCCACTTCACGACTGCATTGAATGCCATCGCGCTGCCCGCGGCGGACGAACGGCACGTGGAGGACGGCGCACGCGCTGCCTTCGCTGCCGTGGGCAGGTTCGTTACCGAGGAGTTCCCATGAACGACGCCCCTGATGTCGACCTGGATCTATCCAGCTGCGCGCGTGAACCGATCCATACGCCCGGGGCAATCCAGCCGTACGGGCTGTTGCTGGTGGTGGACCCGCTGTCGATGCGGGTACAGGAACGCGCCGTAAGCCAGGCGCAGGTGCTGGAGGACTTCGGGGATCCGCTGGACCAGCACCTGGACCGTGTACTCGGCGGCGCGCTGGTGCCCTATCGACGACACCTGGACCTGCTGGCACCGGAATCCACGGTGTTCCTCGGCTCGGTCCAGCTGGGGCGGTCCGGTCGCCACCATGCGCTGGCGCACCGCAGCGAAACCCATTTCATCATCGAACTGGAAGAGCCGGTCGACGGCGAACCCGGCTCCCTGGAAGACCTGTACCCCCACATACGCCGCTTCATGGGCGAGGTCGAGGTGGCTCCGGACATCGCTTCGCTGTGCGAGATCGGTGCGCGCCACGTGCGCGACCTGGCCGGTTTCGACCGCACGCTGATCTACCAGTTCGACAAGGACTGGAACGGCGCGGTGGTGGCCGAGGATCGCAATGACCGGCTGCCGTCCTACATGGACCTGCGCTTCCCCGAATCGGATATCCCGGCGCAGGCACGTGAACTTTATCGCCGCAACCGCGTGCGGCTGATCGCCGACAACGACTACCGGGCGGTGCCGCTGCTGCGCAGTGCAGGCCTGGCCGACGCCGCCCCCACCGACCTCAGCCTGGCGGTCCTGCGCAGCGTTTCGCCCGTGCACCTGCAGTACATGCGCAACATGGGCACCGGCGCCTCGCTGTCGGTGTCGCTGCTGGCAGAAGGCCGCCTGTGGGGGCTGGTGTCCTGCCACAACCAGCTGCCGCGCCGCGTGCCCTATCACGTGCGCACCGCGTGTGAGTTCATCGGACAGATCCTTTCGCTGCAGATCGCCTTGAAGGAGCGCGCGTTGGCGGTGGAGGAGCGCATCGCGCGGCGCGCCATCCAGGTCCGCCTGCTCGGGCGGATGGCCGGCGACGAAGATTTCATGGCGGCGCTGGGTCGCGACCAGAAAAGCCTGCTGGACCTCACCGGCGCCACCGGCGCGGCGATCGTCCACCGCGGCCAATGCGTGCTGCTGGGGCAGACCCCGGGCCAGACCGACGTCAACGCGCTGGTGGACTGGCTGACCCGCCATCACCCTGCCGAGGACGTGTTCCACACCGATGCCCTGCCCGCGATCTGGCCGGAAGCGGCGGCCTTCGCCGACCTAGCCAGCGGCGTCATGGCCATTTCAATCTCGCAGCTGCACGACAGTTTCGTGCTGTGGTTCCGCGCCGAAGTCATGCGCACGGTGCGCTGGGGCGGCGAACCCCGCAAGGCCGCCGTCGACGGCAGGCTCTCGCCGCGGCTGTCCTTCGAGGCATGGAAGGAAACGGTGCGCGAGCAGTCCACGCCCTGGCAGGACGTGGACCGCGACGCAGCGATCGAGCTGCGCACGGCCATCGTGGATATCGTGCTGCGCAAGGCCGAGGAAATGGCCGAACTCAATGAACAGCTGCTGCGCAGCAACAAGGAGCTGGAGGCGTTTTCCTATTCGGTCAGCCACGACCTGCGCGCGCCTTTCCGCCACATCGTCGGCTATTCCGAACTGCTGGGCAGTTCGGCGGCGGACAAGCTGACCGACACCGAAAAACGCTTCCTGGCCACGATCGTGGAATCGGCCAAATCCGCCGGTACGCTGGTCGATGACCTGCTCAGTTTCTCGCAGATGGGCCGCTCCAGCATGGGCCTGGTGAGCGTGGATGTCGCCACGCTGGTGGAAGACGTGCGGCGCAACCTGGTGATGGAAACCGGCGGGCGCAGCATCACCTGGTCCATCGCACCGTTGCCGCGGGTCGAGGCCGATTCCAGCATGCTGCGGCTGGTATGGCAGAACCTGCTGGGCAATGCGATCAAGTTCACCCGTGACAGCGCCGAGCCGACCATCGAAATCGGCCACGAAGACAACGGCAGCGAGCACGTCTTCCATGTCCGCGACAACGGCTGCGGGTTCGACATGCGCTATGTCGACAAGCTGTTCGGGGTCTTCCAGCGACTGCACCACGCCGACGAGTTCGAAGGCACCGGTATCGGGCTGGCCAACGTCCACCGCATCGTCAGCCGGCACGGCGGCCGCACCTGGGCCGAAGGCGAGCCGGGCGTCGGCGCTACGCTCCATTTCACCTTACCGTATTCCCAACGAGGTACTGCATGAGGGACCTGCGACCGATCCTGCTCGTGGAAGACAATCCGAAAGACGCCGAGCTGACCCTCGATGCGCTGGCGCGCTGCCAGTTGCTCAACCAGGTCACCCATGTGCGCGACGGGGTCGAGGCACTGCAGTACCTGCGCGGCGAAGGCGCTTGGAAGGACCTCAACCACGGGGGCCCGGTGGTCGTGCTGCTTGACCTGAAGCTGCCCAAGTTGAACGGCCTGGAAGTGCTGGCCGAGGTACGCGGTGACCGCCACCTCAGCCGCACCCCGATCGTGATGCTGACGTCCTCGCGCGAAGAGCAGGACCTGGTGCGCAGCTACGAGCTGGGCGTCAATGCGTTCGTCGTCAAGCCGGTGGACTTCAAGGAATTCTTCGACGCCATCCAGGGTCTGGGCATGTTCTGGGGCATCACCAACAATCCGCCGCCGCATCCCATCCGCCCGCCAGGCCAAGGCCGCACGAATGACTGAAACGCCCCGGGATGCGCCGATCCGCATCCTCATGCTCGAGGACAGTGCGCTCGATGCGGAACTGATCCAAGCGCAGCTGTCCCGCGCGCGCATGGCGTTCGTGATCCAGCGCGTGTGGACGCGGGAGGCGTTCCTCGCCGAGCTCGATGGTGATCGGCACGACGTGATCCTTGCCGACCACGTCCTGCCCGGCTTCGATGGCGACACCGCATTGACCCTGGCCAGCGAGCGGGTGCCGCAGCTGCCTTTCATCTTCGTCTCCGGCACCCTGACCGAAGAACTGGCCGTGCAGGCGCTTACCCGCGGCGCGCGCGACTACGTGGTCAAGCAGCGCCTGCAGCGCCTCCCCGATGCCATCCTGCGCGCCATCCGTGAAGCGGAGGCCAGAGAGAAGCTTCGCCGGGCCGAGGTGGAACTGAAACAGAGCCGTGACCGCCTGCAGCTGATCACCGATTCGATGCCCGCCCTGATCGCCCACCTGGGCCCGGACCATCGGTACCGATTCGCCAACAATGCCTACCAGGCCTGGCACGGACGGCCGCCAGCGGAGATGATCGGCCTGCAGATCAGTGACGTGGCCGGCCCGGGCATGTTCGATGCCGCCCTGCCCCACCTGCAGCAGGTACTGCAGGGTCAACGGGTCAGCTTCGAGCTGGAGGTCCCGCGCGCCGACGGGAGTGCACGCCATGTGCTGCTCGACGGCGTCCCGGAGATCGCCGCCGATGGCCAGGTGGCCGGCTACTACACCCTGGCCCGCGACATCAGCGATCTCAAGCAGGCCGAGCTGTTGCTGCGTGATGCCAACGAATCGCTTGAACAGCAGGTCGAGCAGCGCACCGCCGACCTGCGCCAAAGCGAAAGCCGGCTGCAGGCCGTGTTTGAATCCAGCTTCCAGCTGCAGGTGCTGATCAGCCCGGAGGGACGCGTGCTGGATGCCAACCGGGCCTCGCTGGCGGCGATCCTGGCAGAGAAAAGCGATGTCAGCGGCCGGCTGTTCTGGGACTCAGCCTGGTTTTCGGGCAGCCCGGATGCGGCCACCGCCGTACACGGCGCCGTGCAGGCGGCGGCCGCCGGCAACGAATCCCGGCAGGAACTGGAGCTGCAGCTGCCCACCGGCACCCGCTCGTTCGAGTTCTCCTTCCGCCCGCTGCTCGATCACCACCGGACGGTCACCGCCGTGGTCTCCGAAGCCGTGGAAACCACCGCGCGCCGGCAGGCCGAAGAGGCGCTGCGGCAGAGCCAGAAGATCGAGGCGGTTGGCCAGCTGACCGGTGGCATCGCCCATGATTTCAACAACATCCTGACCGTTATTGCCGGCAACGTGGAGCATGCCAAGCTGCTGACCGATCGCCTCGGCGAGCAGGCAGCCCCCGTTTCGCGTCCGCTGGACAACGCACTGAAGGGGGTGCTGCGCGCGGCCAGCCTCACCCAGCGCCTGCTGGCCTTCGCACGCCGCCAGCCGCTGCTGAACCAGGCGGTCAACCTCAACGAGCAGGTGCAGGGCATGCAGGACATGCTGCAGCGTGCGCTCGGCGAACTGGTCAGGCTGGAGATCGCGACCGCGCCGGATGTGTGGTGCGTGGAGGTCGATCCGGGCCAGCTGGAAGCTTCCATCCTCAACCTGGCGGTGAACGCGCGCGATGCGATGCCCGACGGCGGTACGCTGATGCTGGAGACGGGCACCAGCGTGCTGGATGAGGAGTTCGCCGAACAGAATCCGGACGTCCCGCCCGGACAGTACGCGGTGCTGCGGGTGCGCGATGATGGGCATGGCATGGACGCGGACACCATGGCCCGGGTGTTCGAACCGTTCTTCACCACCAAGGAAGTCGGTCGTGGAACCGGTCTCGGCCTGTCGATGGTGTATGGCTTCGTCAAGCAGTCCGGTGGCCACGTGCAACTGGATTCCACCCCCGGCAGCGGCACGGTGATCACCATGTTGTTCCCGCGTTCCAGCCTGCCGCTGCCGGGCCCGCGGCTGGCCGAGGACAATGGCTATGCCGAGTACGAGGCACGGGATGAAATCATCCTGGTGGCCGAAGACAACGACGACGTGCGGGCCTATACCGTTGAAGCGCTGCGGCAGTTCGGCTACCGCGTCCTGGAAGCGCATGACGGGCCATCGGCGCTACGCCTGCTGGATCGTCCCGATGTGGACGTGGACCTGCTGTTTTCGGACATCGTGATGCCCGGCATGACCGGCTGGGAGCTTGCCCGCCAGTCACGCCAGCGCAAGCCCGCGCTGAGCATCCTGTTCACTTCGGGGTATCCGCGCGACCACCAGTCCAACAACCAGCTTGGCCGGAACATCGCGATCCTGCCCAAGCCGTTCACCCGCATCGACCTGGCACGGGCGGTACGTGGCACCCTGGACGAAGAACGCGCCGGTTGACCGGCCCGCCCGGCGTGCGGCAGGTCCGATCAGCCCGTCGGCGGCCACGCATCGTTGATGCCGCCGCTGGCATGCTGGACCGTCCTCCACGACCGGCCTGCCTCTTGACTGATCCCGCCGCACCTGCAGGGCCGTCGCCCGCGCGAAAACTCCGCCGCTGGCTGTTGCGCGTGATCTGGATCGCCGTGCTGATCGTGGCCGGCGGTGCGCTCTGGAACAGTCGCTGGGCCGCTGTGCCGCGCGCGATGTGGGAGATCTCGCGGATGCCCGCGCCCACCGCCCTGCCGGTACCGGTCGAAGGCGTCCGCGCACGCCAGGTGGCCGACACCTTCGGTGCCCCGCGCGGCGCCGATCGCACCCATGCCGGGGTGGACATCTTCGCCGCACGCGGCACCGCCGTGCGCAGCGCCACCCGCGGCATCGTGATGGACGTGCGCGAGGGCGGCCTGGGCGGGCGCCAGGTCTGGATCCAGGGGCCTGCGCGGGAACGTTATTACTACGCCCACCTGGATGGCTGGCGGGACGGGCTGGCGAGCGGCGAGGTGGTCGATGCGGGCACGCTGCTGGGTTACGTCGGGGATACCGGCAATGCGAAAGGCACGCCGCCGCACCTGCATTGGGGCATCTATGGCGCGCAGGGCGCCTACGATCCGCTGCCACTGCTGAAAGCCTGGGCAGCGCGCCCGCCACCTGCGTCGGGTCGGTGACGCCGCGGGCTCTGCTCCTTTCTCCCTCCGGGCGTCGGTTCACCCCCTGACTACTTCGCTGCGGCCATGCTGGAGTCCTCGGCGCCCTGCCTGGATCGGAGCGCCGCGATCCCCTCAGCCATGCCTGCACCCGCCATAGAGGATCCGCCTTGCATGAATACCCCTCCCGAATTCGCGCTCAGCCGGCGCACCCTGCTCAAGCTCGGCGCGGGCTCGGCATCGGTGCTGGTCGCCCCTTCCGCCATGGCTGACGTGCCTGGAATCGGCGCCCCCGCGCGCGCGCCGGTCACCACCGAGGTGGCTTTCAAGGTCAATGGCAGGGTGCGCGCACTGAAGCTGGATACGCGTGTCACCCTGCTGGACGCGCTGCGCGAGCACCTGCACCTCACCGGCACCAAGAAGGGCTGCGACCACGGCCAGTGCGGCGCCTGCACGGTGATCGTCGACGGCCGTCGCATCAATGCCTGCCTGAGCCTGGCGGTGATGCACGAGGGTGCCGAGATCACCACCATCGAGGGTCTGGGATCACCCGATGACCTGCACCCGATGCAGGCCGCCTTCGTCAAACATGATGGCTACCAGTGCGGCTACTGCACGCCGGGGCAGATCTGCTCGGCCGTTGCGGTACTGAAGGAAATCAAGCAGGGAATCCCCAGCCATGTCACCGCCGACCTGACCGGGCGCAGCGAGGCAAGCGCTGAAGAAATACGCGAGCGCATGAGTGGCAACCTCTGTCGCTGCGGTGCGTACTCCAACATCATCGAAGCCATCGAAGACGTCGGAGGCCAGCGCGCATGAGAGCCTTCACCTACGAACGCGCGCGTACCCCGGCCGAAGCCGCCGCGGCCGCCGCCCGCACCCAGGGAGCCCGTTTCATCGCCGGCGGCACCAACCTGCTGGACCTGATGAAGCTGGAGATCGAGATCCCCAGCCATCTGATCGACGTCAATGGGCTCAAGCTGGATACGATCGAGGCCACAGAGGACGGCGGCGTGCGCATTGGGGCACTGGTGCGCAACACCGACCTGGCCGCCGACAGCCGGATCCGCCGCGACTACGCCCTGCTGACCCGTGCGCTGGTCGCAGGCGCGTCCGGACAGCTGCGCAACAAAGCCACCACCGCCGGCAACCTGCTGCAGCGCACTCGCTGCCCCTATTTCTACGATACCGCCCAGCCCTGCAACAAGCGCCTGCCCGGCAGCGGCTGCGCAGCCATCGGCGGCGTCAGCCGGCAGCTGGCGGTGATCGGCACCAGCCCTTCGTGCATCGCCACCCATCCCAGCGACATGGCCGTAGCCATGATGCTGCTGGATGCAACGGTAGAGACCGTGCGCGCCGACGGCAGCACGCGCCGCATCGCACTGGATGATTTCTACCGCGCTCCGGGAAAGACCCCGCACATCGAGACGGTGCTGGGAAAGGATGAGCTGATCACCGCGGCCCTCCTGCCTGCCCCACTGGGCGGTACCCACATCTACCGCAAGGTGCGCGACCGCGCGTCCTACGCGTTCGCGCTGGTTTCGGTCGCCGCCGTGCTGCAGGCCGACGGCAGCGGCCGCGTGGCATTGGGTGGGGTGGCCTACAAGCCATGGCGCAGCGATGCCGCCGACGCGCTGTTGCCGCAGGGCGCCCGTGCGGTGGTCGGCAACCTGCTGCAGGGCGCCACGCCCAGTCCTGAAAACCAGTTCAAGGTACAGCTTGCCGAACGCACGCTGGCCTCGGTCCTGCTGCAGGCGAGGAGCTGATCCATGAAATTCGATACCCCCGCAGGCACCAATCCCATCGACCAGATGAAGGTGGTCGGCAAGCCGCTGGATCGCATCGACGGCCCGCAGAAGACCACCGGACACGCCCGTTATGCGTATGAGTGGCACGACGTCGCCGCATCGCCGGCCTATGGCTACGTGGTCGGCGCCGGCATCGCCAAGGGACGGGTCAGCGCGATGGACCTCGACGCCGCACGTGCCTCGCCCGGCGTGCTCGCCATCGTCACCGCCGACAACGCCGGCCCCCTGCACAAGGGCGACCGCAATACCGCCCCGTTGCTGGGTGGCCCGCAGGTCGACCACTACCACCAGGCACTGGCTCTGGTGGTGGCCGAAACCTTCGAGCAGGCGCGCGCCGCCGCAGACCTGGTACGGATCCGTTATGCCCCCAGCAAGGGGGTGTTCGACCTGGACGCTGCGAAAAAGGCCGGAAACAAGCTGCAGGACACCGATCCCGATGCACGCGTGGGCAACTTCGAGAAAGCCTACGGTGATGCACCGGTGACGCTGGATGCCACGTACCACACCCCTGACCAGTCGCACGCGATGATGGAACCGCACGCCTCGCTGGCGGCCTGGGAGGGTGACCAGCTGACCGTGTGGACCTCCAACCAGATGATCGCCTGGGGCAAGAAGGACCTGGCCACCACGCTCGGCCTGCCGGAGGACAAGGTACGGCTGGTGTCGCCGTTCATCGGCGGTGGCTTCGGCGGCAAGTTGTTCATCCGCTCCGACGTGGTGCTTGCAGCGCTCGGCGCGCGTGCGGCCAAGCGCCCGGTCAAGCTGGCGCTGCAGCGGCCGTTGATCGCCAACAACACCACCCACCGGCCTGCCACCGTGCAGCGCATCCGGCTGGGTGCCACGGCCGAAGGCACGCTTACCGCGATCGGCCATGAATCGTGGTCGGGCAACCTGACCGGAGGCTCGCCGGAAGAGGCGGTACAGCAGACCAAGCTGCTGTATGCCGGCGCCAATCGACTGGCCGGCCTGCGCCTGCACACGATGGACCTGCCCGAAGGCAACGCCATGCGCGCACCGGGCGAGGCACCGGGGCTGATGGCGCTGGAAATCGCCATGGACGAAATGGCCGAGAAGCTGAAGCTGGACCCGGTCGAATTCCGGATCCGCAACGATACCCAGGTGGACCCGTCCAACCCCGAACGGCCGTTCTCGCAGCGGCAGCTGGTGCAGTGCCTGCAGGAGGGCGCGCAACGCTTCGGCTGGGACAAGCGGTCCGCCGCGCCAGCCCAGCGCCGCGATGGCCGCTGGTTGGTCGGCATGGGCGTGGCCGCCGGCTTCCGCAACAACCTGGTGATGAAGTCCGGCGCGCGGGTGCGGCTGGACGGCAAGGGCCATGTCACCGTGGAAACCGACATGACCGACATCGGTACCGGCAGCTACACCATCCTCGGCCAGACCGCTGCGGAAATGCTCGGCGTGAGCCTGGACCAGGTCACGGTGAAGCTGGGCGATTCCAGCTTCCCGGCCTCGGCCGGCTCGGGCGGCCAGTGGGGCGCCAACAGTGCCACCGCCGGCGTGTTCGCGGCGTGTACCAAGCTGCGCGCGGCCATTGCCGGCAAGCTCGGCTACGACGCGGACAGCGCCACGTTCGCCGACGGCAAGGTCCGCGATGGCAACAGGTCGGCGGCGCTGGGCAAGGCCGCCGCCGATGGTGACCTGGTGGTCGAAGACAGCATCGAGTTCGCCAGCCTGGAAGAGAAATACCAGCAGTCCACCTTCGCTGCACATTTCGTGGAAGTCGGCGTGGACGTGGCCACCGGCGAAAGCCGCATCCGCCGCATGCTCGCCGTCTGCGCCGCCGGCCGCATCCTCAATCCGAAGACCGCGCGCAGCCAGGTGATCGGTGCGATGACGATGGGCATCGGCGCGGCGCTGTCCGAAGAGCTTGCCGTCGATACCCGCCTGGGCTTCTTCGTCAACCACGATCTGGCCGGCTATGAAGTGCCGGTGCATGCCGATGTCCCACACCAGGAGGTCGTGTTCCTGGACGAAGCCGATGCGATCTCTTCGCCGATGAAGGCCAAGGGCGTGGGTGAGCTGGGCCTGTGCGGTGTCAGCGCCGCGGTGGCCAACGCGATCTACAACGCGACCGGCGTGCGCGTGCGCAGCTACCCGATCACGCTGGACAAGCTGCTCGGTGGACTGCCGGACATCGCATGACCCGGCTGCCTGCCAGCCCGGTAGTGGACGTACCCGATGCCGGGATGGCCCGCGTGGTGGAGGCCGCGGCCGCTGCCTGCACCGCTGGCCAGCCGGTGACGCTGGCGGTGGTGCTGGAGACCGAAGGCTCGACCTACGCGCGGGCCGGCACCCTGGTGCTGTTCGGCGAACACACGCACGTCGGTTGGCTCAGCGGCGGCTGCCTGGAGCCGGAGATAGAGCGCATGGCGCGGGAGTGCGCCACGAGCGGCCGCATCGGCTGGATGGAGATCGATACCCGCGACGATTCCGCGTTGTTCTCCGGTAACGCGGTGGGCTGCCGCGGCTGCCAGCGCCTGCTGCTGTTGCCGTTGTCCGCGCTGCCTGGGGTCGCCGCGGTGCTGCAGGGATGGTTGCGTGGCGAGGGTCCGATGCGGCTCGACGTGGATGCCGGCGGCGGCGCGCGCATCGGCTGTGCAGAGGTCGCGGTGGATCAGCGCCTTCCCGCCGATCGCTGTGGTTTCGATGCGCCGCAGGGACTGTGGTCGCTGCGCTGGATGCCGCCACCGCGCGCCCTGCTGCTCGGCGCCGGTCCCGAGGTGGCGGCGCTGTGGCCAACGCTGCGTGGCCTCGGCTGGCAGGTCCGGGTAGCGGACCCGCGCGCAACGTGGCGCGCCCGCAGCCCGGTAGAGGTGGAGCCACTGGCTGCCTCGACCGCGCTGGCCAATGCCCCCGCCGTGCCCGATGTCGTGCTGGTGATGCATCACAATTTCGAACTCGACCTGCAGGCACTGGAGGCGCTGGCACCCTGCCCCGTGCCGTTCATCGGCCTGCTGGGCCCGACCCGGCGCCGCGATGACCTGTTCTCGTTGCTGCCTGATGCCGCCCGGCACGCGTTGCAGCCACGCCTGCATGCGCCGGTTGGGCTGGACCTGGGGGGGCGCGGCCCCGACGCCATCGCACTGAGCATTGCCGCCCAGCTGCAATCGTGGCGCCATGGTGTCGTGGCGCCCACGTGAGTGAGCGCGGTAGGCATGCGGTGGTGCTGCTCGCCGCCGGCAGCAGCACGCGGCTGGGCCAGCCCAAGCAGCTGCTGCGCCGCGACGGCGAGACCTTGTTGCACCGTGCGGCACGCATCGCGTTGGAGACCGGCCCGGAGGTCCTCATCGTTGTGCTGGGCAGCAACCCGTCTGCGTACCAGGCCGCACTCCAGGACCTGCCGTACGAGAGGGTCATCAACGAAAACGCCGCCAGCGGCATGGCCAGCAGCCTGCAGGCTGCTGCATCGCACGTGGCCGGCCATGCGCAGGTGCTGGTGCTGATGTCGGACCAGCCGGCGCTTTCGACCGCGCACCTGCAGCGCCTGCTGGAGGGTTCACGCCGGTCACGCTCCGGCTGCGCAGCTACCCGCCTGCAGGGGCTGGCCGGCGTGCCTGCGGTGGTGCCCGGTGACTGGTTCAGCGCGTTGCCGCAAGACGCGTCGAATGCGGGCTTCCGTGCCCGCCTGCGGGCGCTCGCCGACGATGCGCTGCTGCTGTTGCCGGCAGGCGGGCTGGAACTGGACATCGACACCCCGCAGGACCTGGCGCATGCGCGTTCGCTGGGGCTGCTGGATACCTGATGCCGAACCCGTTCTGCGTCGGCGATGACGGGCGGGGCCGGACGCTAAGGCTGTGCGGGGGACGGCAGAAGCCGCTCCTGCGGGCCTCGTTTCGCGCCATCCATGGCGCTCAACGCCCCCGCCCAGCCCCACCGCCGGCCCCTCTGACAGGGTCCGGGCGCCGCCACCCGCGTACTAAAAAATAAAAAGCGGTAGCGCCGACCCATGGTCGGCGAGCGCAGCGGGCCGTTGGAGGGGGCGTTCCGCCGACCACGGGTCGGCGCTACCCGGACACGGTGCGCCGGTTACTGCTGCAGCGCGCGGGACATCGAATACGGCCGTTCGGCGTTTTTTCCGGGCCATGCGGTGTTGGGTTCGGCCTGCATCACGAATCGCAGCTCGCCCCCGGCGATGATCTCGTCGTGGCGCAGGAACGCACGCTGCAGCGGCTTGCCGTTGAGCGTGGCCGAGGCAATGTAGCCGTGTCCTGCCGTCAGTCCTTCGGCGACGATGGTGAAGACCCTGCCATTGGGCAGGTTCAAGGTCGCCTTGGGCAGGAACGGCCGGCCGATGATGTACTCGCCACTGCCCGGTGCCACCGGATAGAAACCCAGCGCGGTGAACAGATACCACGCCGACATCTGGCCGAGGTCGTCATTGCCTGCCAGGCCATCGGGGCGATCGGCGTACTGGGTGTCCATGATCTGCTTCAGGCGTGCCTGGGTGCGCCACGGCTGGCCTGCATGGGCGTACAGGTAGGCTACGTGGTGGCTGGGCTCGTTGCCGTGCGCATACCAGCCGATCAGCCCGGTGATGTCTTCCATGTGCTCGAACACGGCCGGGTCGACCTTGGCCTCGAACACTTGGTCCAGCCGCTTCAACAGCGCGTCACTGCCGCCGTGTGCATCGGCCAGGCCCTGCACGTCCTGCGGCACGTACCAGGAATACTGCCAGGCGTTGCCTTCGGTGTAATCAGTGCCATAGCCGCTGGCCGACGGATCGAACGGGGTGCGGAAACTGCCGTCGCGCTTGCGCGCGCGCATGAAGCCGGTCTCCTTGTCGAACGCATGACGCCAGTTGCCCGCGCGCTTGCCGAACTCGGCGGCGACCTCGGTGCGACCCATCGCCTGCGCCATGCGTGCGATGGTCCAGTCGTCGAAGGCATACTCCAGCGTCTTGCTGGCGGCCTCGCCTTCCTCGTCGATCGGCACCCACCCCAGCTCGCGATACTGCGCGATGCCGTCGTAGGGACCGTAATTGGCGGTGGCGACCATCGCCTCCAGCGCCTTGTCGGCATCGAAGCCGCGGATGCCCTTCAGGTAGGCATCGGCGATCACCGGCACCGCGTGGTAGCCGATCATGCACCAGGTTTCCTGGCCATGGAACGACCACACCGGCAGCATGCCGTAGGGGCTGTGCGCCTGGTGGGCGATCAGCGAATTGATGAAATCACTGTTGCGCTGCTCCGGCTGCACCAGGGTCAGCAGCGGATGCAGGGCGCGATAGGTATCCCACAGCGAGAACGTCGAATGGTGGCGGAACCCTTCGGCACGGTGCACCGCATTGTCCGGACCACGGTACTGCCCATCCACGTCCATCGACAGGGTCGGCCCGAGCAGCGAGTGGTACAGCGCGGTGTAAGCGCTGCGGCGGTCCGGCAACGGCGCTTCGATGTCCACCACCGCTAGCGCTTCCATCCACTTCTTTTTCGCATCGGCGCGTACGCGGTCGAAGTCGAACGCCGGCACCTCGGCATCCAGGTTGGTGATTGCACCTGCCTCGCTCACCGAGGAAATGGCCACCTTCACCACCAGCGGACCGTCGAGCTTGCCAAAATCAAAGGTCGCCACCAGTTGGCGGCCTTCCACCTGTGCCCGCTGCAGCGGCGAGCCGTGCCCCGGCGGCGGGAAGCCCTTGTAGGCGATGTCGGTTTCGGTGTTGTGCAGCGCATGCCCGGTGGCCGGACGCGAGAAACGCATCGCGAAGTACAACTGGCGCCCCGGTGCCCAGCCCCGGGTTTCGCGGAAGCCGGTTACCGTGCCGTCTGCATGCACGCGCAGGCGCGACCACAGGATCTTTCCGGGGTAGTCGTACAGGCTGGTGCGCAGGTCCAGCAGCACCTTGGCCTGCTCCCCTGCCGGGAAACGATAGCGGTGCACGCCGACGCGCTCGCTCGCGGTCAGCTCGGCGCGTACGCGGTAGTCGTCCAGGTTCACTGCGTAATAGCCCGGCTCGGCGCGCTCGTCCTTGTGGCTGAAGCGCGACGCGTAACCACTGCGCGGCTTGTCCGGGTCGCCGCGTTCCAGCCCGGGCTCGCCGGTGTAGGGCATCAGCAGGACATCGCCGAGGTCGGAATGGCCAGAGCCTGAGAAATGAGTGTGCGAGAAGCCCACGATGCTGGTGTCGTCGTGGCGGTAACCGGCGGCCCAGTCATAGGCCTTTTCGCGTGGCTGGATGCGGGTGTCCGGGCTCAGCTGCACCATGCCGAACGGCACGGTGGCACCGGGATAGGTATGCCCCTCTCCCGCCGTGCCGATGAACGGATCGACGGCAGCGAAGGCGCGCTCACCCACGCTGGCAGCATCGGCCGCTGTTGCCGTTGAGCCCAGCAGCATTGCGGCAGCAAGAAGTATCCATCGACGCTTCGCACGGTTTGGCATGGGCGGCATTTAGATCGATTCAGGAAACCTGATCCTAGCATCGCCGCGCGCGTCGTTCATGCTGCATTGCGTTGTTGCTAGACCGCCATCGCATTCTGCAGCGGCGCGAGGTCCTGCTCGCGCAGCGGACGGACCACCCGCGCCACCTCCTGCCCGTCACGCAGCAGGATCAGCGTGGGCCACAGCTTGACCGCAAACGAGCGCCCAAGCGGGCGCCCCTTGCCATCCTCCACCCACAGGTGGTCAAGCGCATGACCCTGCACGAACGCCTGCACCACCGGCCTGGCGGCCTGGCAGTGACCGCACCATGTCGCTCCGAACTCAAGCAGAAGCCAGCCCTCGCTGGCATCTACAGCCGATCGCAGTGGCTCCGGTTGCGGCGTTCCTGCAGGCATTGTCATGACTCAGCCCAGTGCGCGCTGGATGTCTTCCAGCGGTGCGTTGGTGAGATCCTTGGCCAGGTCACGCACCAGCCGCGATTGCACTTCTTTGTGCAGCTGCGGACGGATCCGGCCAAGTGTCTGCGGATCGGCCACCAGCACCAGGTGGGTGTAGCGGTTGTTCAGGGCATCATCGTTCAACTGCTCGGCCAGCTGCTTGGCGAACGTCGCCTCGTTGAGCTGGGCGATGCTCATGTCCTTGGGCACCGCACCGGAAGGCCCCTGTCCGGAGACGCCGGCTTGGCTGACGTCGCGCAGCACCAGTTCGTCCTGCTGCTTGAGCTTGAGCTCGGTCTTGCTGCCGACATTGGTGAAAACGCGGGCCGAGCCGCCGTCGGCGACAACAATCAACGTGCCTTCGGGGATGGGAGCGTGCTCGGTCATGGTCTTTCCTCTGTGTGGTGCGCTACGGCGTGAAACCCCACCGTAGAGGCTGCCATGTAAGCGTCCTGCAATGCCGGCGTGTGCGTGCCGTGCATCCTTGCGCAGAAGCAGGCGCAGCGCCGCGCCCGGCCGAGGGTTCAGCTCACACCAAGCACGGCGGGCAGGTCACTGAGCTTTTCAACCTGCCAGGTCGGCAGGGCCTCGCCGGTGAGCGCAACAGCGTCCGGATTGAACCAGCAGCTGTGGATCCCGAAGCGGTTGGCACCCAGGATGTCCGCTTCCAGCCGATCACCGATGATGATCGTGCGCTGCGGTTGGAAAGCACGGGCCATGGCGGTGGCGTAAGCGAAGAAACGCACGTCCGGCTTGGCGTGGCCGCAGGCTTCGGACGTCGCCACGAAGCTGATCAGGTCGGCCAGCCCGGATACCGCGATGCGCCGACGCTGCACCTGCTCGATGCCGTTGGTGATGATGCCGATCTCGCCGATCGCCGCCAACGCTTCGCAGGCGGCGCGTGCACCATCCACCAGTACCACCGTCTGCGGCAACCAATCCAGGTAGACCTGGCCGGCGCGCGCCGGATCGGCGTCGATGGCATGCGCGGCGAACAGGCGCCCGAAGCGCTCGACCTTGAGAAAATCCTTGTCCACCCTTCCCTGCTCCAGCGCCTCCCACAGCGCACGGTTGCACTGCTGGTAGGTGGCATACAGCGGGTCCACCGCCGCTTCGACACCGAGGCTGGACAGCGTACGGGCGAAGGAGAGCCGTTCGGATGCGCGGAAATCCAGCAGCGTGTCGTCCAGGTCGAACAGGAAAAGCCGGTAATCCATGGGCGGGGCAGCATTGCAGGGGGAGTAAAGGCTAGCATTGCCGTCTGCCCCCGTCCCAGCATCGCCGCCCGCTGGCCTGCGTTACGGGAACGCCCCGTGACGGCGGCGCCGGGGTATTCGAGCAAGGCAGGCGAGGCGGCGTTTCAGGATTCCGCGCATCAGGGAATCAGGCCGTCCCGGCGTGCACCAGACGCGCAAGCGCGCGGGCGATTCCTGCCGGCGTAGCCGGCTTCTGCAGCCGCACGAAGCGACCCGCTTCGAGCGAGGCAGCCCCTTCGTCATAGCCGGTGACCACCACGAACGGCAGCCCTGCCCGTTGCAGGGCAGCGATGACTCCGGTCTCGGCACCCTGCCCGAGGTTGATGTCGATTACCGCCGCATCCACCCCGCCGCCATCCAGCCGCTGCAGCGCGGCCTGCAGGGTCGAGCACGGTCCCTGCACCACGGCGCCGGCGCTGCGCAGCGCAGTGGCGGTGTCATGGGCGAGATAGAAATCATCCTCCACCACCAGGACGCGATGACCGGCAAGCAGCCCGGCGTCGCCCAGATCGACCGAACCACCGGCAATGGCCGTGCCCTGCGGCGCGTCCGTCTGCAGGATGCTGTCGCGATGCCGCAACGGGAAGGAGATGCGTGCCTCGGTCCCCTCCTCAGCCACCTGCAGATGGCCCTCGCCTTCCAGCTCATACGGAATCCGGTCTTCGATCAGCGAGGTGCCGAAGCCGCGGCGGGCCGGCGGTTCCCAACCGGGCCGTGCAGCATGGGTTTCAACCCAGTGCAGGTCGACCCAGCGCTGCTGCTGCGGGTCCTCGCGCACCTGCCAGCTGACCTCCAGCCTGCCGTCAGGGTCGCGCAGTGCGCCATGCCGGAACGCATTGGTGGCCAGTTCGTGGATGGCCAGCGACATCACCTCGGCCGCCTTCGGCGGCACCATGACGGTCGGTCCGTGCAGCACGACCCGCTGCGCGCCGTAGGACGAAGAAGAGAGCTCGTCGTTGAGCAGGCCCCGCAGATCGATGCCTACGTTGCCGGCGCGGGTCAGCAGGGCCTGCGTACGTGCCAGTGACATCACCCGGCCGGACAGGCGTTGCGCGTAGTCATCCACGCTGGTTGCCGATTCGCGGGTGCGCAGGGTGATCGAGCCGATGGTGGCCATGATGTTGCGTACCCGGTGCTGCAGTTCGGCCACCAGCACGGATTGATGCTCGGCCCAGCGTCGTTCTTCGGTGACATCGCGGGCGATGCCGGCGATCCGGCTGACCCGTCCCTGCTGGTCGAACAGTGGAAAAACGGTGTCACGCACCCAACGGAACCGGCTGTCGTCCTCGCGCTGCACGCGGAACTCATGGACGCGCGGCAGGCCATCGCGCACTCCGGTTACCGCATCAATGGCGGCTTGCCGGTCATCGGGCACTACGCGCGCCGCCCAGCAGCGCAGCGCGCCTGATGCCTGCCCGGGGCGCAGCCCGTACACCGCATCGAAGGCGGTGCTCAGCAGCTCGGTGTCCAGGCTGTCGGCATCGCGGATCCACAGCGCATCGGACGAAGCGGCGGCAAACTGGTGGAACCGCTCCTCGTTGGCCTGCAACGCGGCATTGGTCTGTCGCAGCTCCCGCTCGGTACGCTCGCGCTCCAGCCGCGCCACGTGCTCGGCACTGGTATCGAACATGGTCACCAGCACGCCGCTGATCGAGCCATCGCAGTCGCGCATCGGGCTGTAGGTGATGGTGAACCACACATCCTGCAAGCGGCCGTGGCGGCGCAGGGGATAGCATTTGTCGGAAAATGTCAGGGTCCTGCCCTGCCACACCTCTTCGTAGAGCGGTTCATTGATGTGCCAGACTTCCGGCCAGCATTCCGCCGTCGGCTGGCCCAGCCCGGCCGGGTGCTTCTCCGCCATGATTTCAGCGTACCCATCATTGTATATCTGGAGCAGGTCGGGGCCCCACAGCGCGATCATCGGGAAGCCGTGGGCAGCCATCAGGTCCACGCAGGCGCGCAGGTGCGGGGGCCAGTCATCCATGCTCCCCAGCGGTGAGCCCGCCCAGTCATGGGCCTGGATGCGCTCGCGCATCCCGCCGCGGACGCCTGTGCCCATCAACCCCGCATGATCGACCGGACGGCCGGACTGCGGCGCAAGGCGCGGATTCAGATGGCTGGCCATGGCCAAGTCAGCTGCTGCCGGGCACGTGGCGTGCCTGCAGCGCCTGTTCCAGTGCGTGGGTCAATGCTTCCAGGCGGTAGGGCTTGCCGCAGCGCGGGGCATCGGCAAAGCGCTCAGGTACGTTGTCGTCGTAACCCGACGTCAGCACGAAGGGAATGTTGCCATCGCGCAGGCGGTCCGCCAGCGGATATACCAGCTCCCCGCCGAGATTGATGTCCAGCAGCGCGCCGTCCACCGCTTGGGCGTCCAGCAGCGCATCGAGCGCCTTGAGGTTTCCGGCAGGACCGACCACGTCGACGTCCTTCATCTGCAGATATTCCACCAGGAACATGGCGATGTTGTATTCGTCTTCGGCGACCAGTATCCGCTTGCCCGCCAGCCCGCCATTGTCCACGTTCGTCACCGTCACACACTGCCTCCAGGAGTAGCCCCGCCACATCGCGGCGCCATGAATACAGCACGATGATGGACGCAGTGCACCGCAACGGAACGTGACGGGATGGTTTGTTGCGCTTTGACACCGTTTGCGGGCAGGTGGCGCGTCCGCCGGATGCGCCACCTGCCCACCGCCTTCAACTGCTGCTGGCTGCAAGCAGGCACAGGCTGTGGCCGGGCAGTTCCCAAAGCCCCTCGTCATCCTGGTGCAGCGGCAGCTCGGGCGTCTGCAGCAATACCTTGCGGAAATCCATGCCTTCCAGGGCGACCCGATACACCTGCGGCGAGCCGCCGGTATTGATCAGCAGGGCCAGGCTGACGTTGCGGCCGGACGCGTGCGCCGGCGCCGGACTGCGACCGTCCAGCACGATGGTCAACGCCCTGCGCTCGCCGTCGTGCCAGTCGGCCTCCTGCATGCGGTGGCCTTCCGGCGTCAGCCAATGGATGTCACCGCTGTGCTGCCCGGCATCGCGCAGGAACCGGTTGCGCCGGAGCAGTCCGTAGCGGCGGCGCAGCAGCAACAGGCGCCGCACGAAGGCGGCCTGCGCCTGCGCGGCGGGCTGCTCGGCGCGCTCCCAGTCGATCCAGGCCAGCTCGTTGTCCTGGCAGTACACGTTGTTGTTGCCGTGCTGGGTATGGCCGAACTCGTCGCCCGCCAACAGCATCGGGGTGCCCTGCGAAAGCAGCAGCGTGGCGAGCAGATTGCGCATCTGCTGCGCGCGCAGGGCCAGGATCGACGGGTCGTCGGTCTCGCCCTCCACGCCATGGTTGCTGGACAGATTGTGGTCGTGCCCGTCGCGTCCGTCTTCTCCGTTGGCCAGGTTGTGCTTGTGCTGGTAGCTCACCAGGTCGTGCAGCGTGAATCCATCATGGGCCGTGATGAAATTGATGCTCGCCGAGGGGCGCCGCCCATGATGGTCGAACAGATCGGCCGACCCGGTGAAGCGTGCGGCGAAACCGGGAAGCTGGCCGCCATCGCCCCGCCACAACGCGCGGCTGGTGTCGCGGAACCGATCGTTCCACTCAGCCCAGCCCGGCGCGAAGGCACCCAGCTGGTAACCACCCGGACCAATGTCCCACGGCTCGGCGATCAGCTTGACCTGGCTCAGCACGGGATCCTGCCGCACCGCGTCGAGGAAACTGCAGGACGGATCAAAGCCATGCTTCTCGCGCCCGAGGATGGTGGCGAGGTCGAAGCGGAATCCATCCACGCGCATTTCGGTCACCCAGTAGCGCAGCGAATCCATCACCATGCGCAGCGCACCGGCATTGGTGAGGTCAAAGGTATTGCCGGTGCCGGTATCGTTGATGTAGTAACGCCGGTCATCGCCCAGCCGGTAATAGCTGGTGTTGTCGATGCCCTTGAACGAGAGCGTCGGGCCCAGTTCGTTGCCTTCGGCGGTGTGGTTGTAGACCACGTCCAGGATCACCTCCAGCCCGGCATGGTGCATGCGTGCCACCATCTGCTTGAACTCCGCCACCGTGCCCTGCGACAGGTAACGCGGATGCGGTGCGAAGAAACCGATCGAGTTGTAGCCCCAGTAGTTGCGCAGGCCCTGATCCAGCAGGTACTGGTCATCGATGAAGGCGTGCACCGGCAGCAGCTCCACTGCGGTCACGCCCAGGTGCGTGAGGTGATCGACCAGCGCATCATGGCGCAGCGCCGAGAACGTGCCCCGCTCGTCCTGCGGCACCGACGGGTGGCGCATGGTGAGTCCGCGCACGTGTGCTTCGTAGATCACCGTGCGGTCCCAGAGGGTGGCGGGCGCGCGTTCATTGCCCCAGCTGAAAGCAGGGTCGACCACCGCGCAACGCGGCATATAGGCGGCGCTGTCACGGCGGTCGAAACTCAGGTCGCGGTCACGGTGACCGATGGTGTAACCGAACAGGTGGGGAGCCCACTTGAGCTCGCCGACGATCTGCTTGGCATACGGGTCGAGCAACAGCTTGTTCGGGTTGAAACGATGGCCCGCGTCCGGCGCATAGGGCCCGTGCACCCGATAGCCATAACGCTGGCCGGGACGCGCATCGGGCAGGTAGCCGTGCCAGATTTCGTCGGTGTACTCGGGCAAGGCGATGCGTTCCTTCTCGCGCCCGCGGGCATCGAACAGGCACAGCTCCACCTTGGTGGCATGCCGCGAGTACAGTGCGAAATTGACGCCCAGTCCGTCCCAGCTTGCACCCAGCGGATACGGCAGACCCTCGCGCACGCGCGAGGTCTGCGTCCATTTACGGAGCGCCAACGGCTGCCTCCTCCGGTTGCTTGCCATGGGCGGCTTCGATATCGGCCAGCACCAGGCGCTCGGCCATCTGCCAGTGGCGTACCTGTTGGCCGTCCGGACGCCCTTCGGCCTCCCAGATCTGGTGAGCCAGCGCGGCCGTACGCCGTTTGCGTTCCTCAGCGTCCATCATTCTCTCCGTTGTCCAATACCCATATCGCCAGCGGCGCCCCGTCCAGCAGCGCATCGGCCTCGATGTCATCCCCACCCTCGCAGCGGCGCGCGTCCAGCAGGCTGCGCCAGTGGCCCGCGGGCAGGCCGACGCGGGCGCGCTCGCTATCCTCTTCGCGCAACAGCGTGCCCGGCGCCAGGGGCGTTTCCAGCCGTGCCGTCGTGTCGAGCACCAGCAGCAGTTGGTGGTCACCGAGCTGGCGCGACAGGACCCACGCGCCGGCGGTGGCAGACAGCAGCGTCAGCGAGCCATCGGCGAACAGCGATGGCACCGCAGCGCGATGACGGAGCAGGGTCGCCAGCAGCAGCGCCTTGGCACTGCCCCCGCTCCAGTGCTCCTGCAGGGCCTGCTGCCAGTCTGGCGGCGAGCCGAGCCATGCGCGCCGCTGCAGGTAGTCGACCTCGCGTCGGTTGTCCGGATCCACCAGGCTGGTGTCCCAGCCTTCGTTGCCTTGGTACAGATCCGGTACCCCGGGGCAGCACAGCTGCAACGCCAGCTGCACCAGCCCCAGCCGCGCGGCGTGCGGTGCGATGGCGTGCACGAACGCGTCCAGTGCCGAGCGCAGCGGCGCCGCCTGCGGGCTGCTGCCCAGCCATGCCAGCCAGTCCGATGCCGCCTGTTCGAGCGCGCGATCCGGATCGCTCCAGCTGCTCACCTGCTTTGCTTCGCGCAGGGCCTTCTGCAACCACCCGTCAACGCGGCCGATGAAGCCGGCATCCACGCGTTCAGCCTGCAGGGGCCAACTTGCCAGCAACGTCTGCCACAGCATCAGGGTCTCCGCACCCGGCAGCGGACAGGGTCGACCGGCCTGCGTGGCGAGCTCGTGCCACTGCGCCAACCGGGCTGACCAGTGCGTGAGGTTGCAGCTCACCGCGGCCAGACGACAGCGCGCGTCCGGACCGCGCTTGTGGTCGTGCGTTGCCACCGCCAGCAACGCGCGCGGCCACTGCTGCGCGCGTTGCCGCGCCCTCAGCAGGAACTCCTCCAGCGGCAGGTGCAGCCTGCCTGGATCACTGCCGACCTCGTTGCGCGACAGCAGCCGCCCGTAGCGATAGAACGCGGTGTCTTCAACGGCCTTGGCATTCAGCGGTGCGGTCAGCTGTTCAAACCGGGTCAGCACGGCGGGATTCCCGTACAACCAGACACACAGCTGCTCGAGCGCGGCGCGGTCACCTTCCCCCAACTGGGCGGCGGCGGCGTCGGCGGCACGCGCCAGCCACGCCCGATCTGCTGCCGAGCGCAGGCCATGCGTGCGGTAGACCGGAAAATGCTGCAACAGCACCCGCAGGGCCCGTTCCAGCATGCCGCCGGTGATGTCGGCCGCGGCGGGATCGGCCCGCCGCTGGGCGTCAAGCAGCCGCAGCAGCCGGTCGAAGTCGCAGCGCAGCGAACCCTGCAGCATCTGCAGTCGCGCCTGCTGCTGGTGCTGGTCGAAGCTGCGGGCGTCACCGCTGACCGAGTGCCAGAGTGCGTGCAGGGCAGGTCCGGCTTCGCTGTCGTGCAGCAGCGCCCCGACCTGGTCCATGAAATCGTAGCCGGTGGTTCCGTCGCAGGCCCAGTCGGCGGGCAGCGCTTCGTCATCGGCCAGGATCTTCTCCACGTGCAGGGTGATCGCCTCGGCGGGCCGACCGGACGCTATGGCAGCCCGATCCAGGCCGCTGCGCAGCCGGCCCAGGTACCCCCGCGGATCAGCCAATCCATCGACATGGTCCACGCGCAGACCGTCGACATGGCCCTCGGCGACCAGGCGCAGCGGCAATGCGTGGACGGCGTCGAAGACCTCCGGGAGCTCCATCCGCAGCGCGACAAGGCCATCGATGTCGAAGAAGCGCCGGTAGTTCGTATGGTCGGCGCCGGTACGCCACCAGCCCAGGCGATACGCCTGCCGCTGCAGCACATCCTGCATCCGTTGAAGGCTGCGCTGGCAACGCGCGATCCAACCGGGCCAGCTTTCTGCCTGCGCCGGATAGCTCAGCGGCGACAGCGGCAGTGCCAGATCGTGGTGGCGCAGGCAGGGCCCTTCTCCACCGATGTCCAGATGCAGCGCGCCGTCCGCAAGGGCGGCAGCCAACGGCCTGTCCAGCACCGCCAGCCACAGCCTGCCGTCGCATTCCGGGGCGTCCCAGTCGATATCGAACCAACCTGCGTGTGCGCTGCGCCGGCCATTGCGCAGCACATCGTTCCACCACGGATTGGCAGGATGCACCGCCATGTGGTTGGGCACGATGTCCAGCAGGATGCCCATCCCATGCTGTCGGGCGGCATCGGACAGTCGATGGAAGCCTTGCTCGCCGCCCAGCTCCGGGCTGATGCGGGTGGGATCGACATTGTCATAGCCGTGCGTCGAACCCGGCACGGCGCTGGCAATCGGGGACAGGTAAAGGTGGCTGATGCCAAGCCGGGCGAAGTAGTCGACCTGGGCAGCGGCCGCATCGAAATCGAAGCCGGCGTGCAGCTGAAGGCGAACGGTGGCGCGCAGTGTTGTCATGCAGTGGCTCCCTGCCTGCGCTGTGCAGCGAAGGCCGCCAGCCGTCCTTCGATCGCTGCGGCATCACCGTGCGGCGCCATCCGACGGCACCAGTTGGGATGCGCTTCCACGGTGCCCGGCAGGTTCGGCTGTTCGATGCTTGCCGTGGCATCTTCCAGCGGCAGCAGGGCCAGTACGGACGGTGCGCGCGCGGTGAGTGCCAGCGCATCGCGCTGCAGGTCTCCGCTGTCCACGCCTTCGGCCTGCGCCCGTGCAGCCAGCTGCTGGACCTCGGCCTGGCGTCGTACCGTTTGCGTCTGGTCGGCGTCCTCGTCGTTCCAGCCCAGCTGCCTGCGCCACTGCAGGTCGCGGCCCTGCAGCCAGCCCGCCACCGGCGGCAGATCATGGGTGGAGGACATCGCCACGGCCGATTTCCGCCACTGCGCGGTGGGCAGGAAGCCCTGCTCATCGCGGTTGAAGGCGAGCACTTCCATGCCCAGCACGCCGCGCGCGGCAAGCGCATCACGGATGCCCGGCGGTACCACGCCCAGGTCTTCGCCGATCACCACGCAGTGGTTGCGCCAGGACTCAAGTACCAGCAGGTTGAGCAGGTCATCGAAGGGGTAGCGCAGATAGATGCCCTGCCCGGCACCTGCGCCGCGCGGCAACACCCACAGCCGCAGCAGCCCCAGGATATGGTCGATGCGGACGCCGCCGCGTTGCGCCATCACTGCACGCAGCAGGGTGATGAATGGCGCGTAGCCTTGGGCGCGCAGCGCGCCGGGCGCATAGCCGGTGATGCCCCACGCCTGGCCATGCGGATTGAACGCGTCCGGCGGCGCGCCGAGTTCCAGGCCTTGCAGCACGGCACCTGCGTTGTCCTGCGCCTCGACACCGGCCGGATCGAATCCCACCGCAAGGTCGGCGATCAGGCCGATCGCCATCCCGTCCTGGCGCGCGCCGTGCTGCAACTTGCGCCAGCTGGCCTGCGCCAGCCACTGGCCAAACGCCTGCACAGACGCCGGGCTGCGCGACAACGCCGCGGTCTGGGCAGCCCATGAGGCCAACGGCGCACCACCGGCCCTCAGTTCGGATTCGATCTGCCGCCACTGTCCGGGACGATGGGTCTGCAGCCAGGCCGGCAAACGGCCGATCCACTGCCACTTGGCAGCGGCCGCCTCGGCCCATCGGATCCGCTCATCGGCTTCGTGCGCGGCAAGCCGCGCATCGAGGTCGGCATCCGCTGCGCGTACCGCCGCGGCGGCTTCGGGAAGCTGCTGGAGGGGGGCGCCGTGCAGGGGCTCAAGCCAGCGCCGGTCGCTCGGCGAATAGGGACTGAAGCCGCTGCGGATCGGCATGCTGGCGTGGATCGGCGAAAGCGCGATCGCCGTGGCCCCGTGCGCGCGCAGGCGCGGGATCCATTCTGCGATGCCGCCACTGTCACCGATCCCGCCGTCCCCGGTTCCAGGCACGCTGTAGACCTGTGCGGCGACGCCCCAGTGACGGCAACCGGCATCTGGTGCGGGAAACCAGCTGCGCTGCGGCGCCACCGCCACAGCCTGCAGGCGCGGGCCTTGGGCCCAGTGCCAATAGCCGGGCGTCGGGGGCGCCTGCCACTGCCCTGCCCCTGTCTGCCGCGCTGGATGCGCGGTGCCGTCTTCTGCAACCCAGTGGGCGTCGCCGCTGCCCGCGCCGGGCACCGACAGCGTGTGCCCGACCACGCAGGTCAGCAGAGGCGGCGCGGCGCCTCCCGCTCCGGCACTGTCTGCCAGCGACCTCAGCACCGCTTCGACCACATCCGGCGCGACCTCCCGCTCGACGCCGGCCACGTCGGTCCAACGGACCTGCAGGCCGGCCTCCGCCGCGCGCCGCAGCAGCGCGTGCTCGCTCATCGCGGCACCCAATGCACGCACACGCTGCCGGCGGCGATCTGCCCGGGCGCTGCGTCCTGTTGTTGCCATACCAGTGTCCCGTCGGGAAGTTCGTGCCCCAGCGCAGCTTCGCCGACGTTCAGCGCGATCCACCATTGGCCATCGGGGAGCTGCCAGCCCGCCTGCACGGCACCGGGGCCCAGCACGCGGGCGCCCAGCGGGCGCGCATGCGCAAGCCCGGGCTGCAGATAACGGCGGCGCAACGACAGCAGCGTGGTGAACACGGCGAGATGATCAGCGGCCTGCGCATCGTCGGCCGCAGGCAGGGCGACACGTGACGCCTCGAAGGTGGAGCGCGCATTGGGATCGGGAATCCGCTGCCGCTGGTCGGCATCGGCGAATGCCGCGAACCCGGCGAACTCGCGCCGCCGGCCTTCGCGCACCGCCTCGTCCAGCGGCGGCAGGTAATCGGTGAAGAACAGGAACGGTTGCCTGGCCTGCCACGGTTCACCCATGAACAGCAGCGGGACCATCGGTACCAGCAGGACCAGCGCCAGCGCGGCACGGGCGTGATCGGCGGGCACCAGCGAAACCAGTCGCTCGCCCAGCGCCCGGTTGCCTATCTGATCATGGTTCTGGGCGAAGATCACGAAATGCTGGGGGGCCACATCGGCGCTCGGCTCGCCACGCAGTTCGCCCTTGTGGTTGCGCTCGCCCTGCCAGGCGAATCCTTCCGAAAGCGCCCGCGCAAGCAACTGCGGGGCGCGCCCGGCATAGTCGGCGTAGTACCCTTCCGACTCACCGGTGAGCATTACATGCAGTGCGTTGTGCAGGTCGTCATTCCACTGCCCCTGGTACCCCTGGCGCAGCCACGAGGCCTGGTTGCGCTCGTTCTCAAGTACCAGGTGCACGTGCGGCCGGTCGGCGCAGCCGGCGCGGATGGCCTGCAGCAACTCGCCAAGGAACGCGTTCGGGGTGATCGCCTGCACCGCATCCAGCCGCAGACCGTCAAAGCGATATTCCTGCAGCCACATCAGCGCGTTGTCGACGAAGAAGCGCTTGACCTGGGGCTGGTTGAAGTCGATGGCTTCGCCCCAGGGTGTCGGCGCCTGGTCGTTGAAGAACGCCGATGCGTAGCTGGCCAGCAGGTTTCCCTGCGGACCGAAATGGTTGTAGACCACGTCCAGCAGCACCGCCATGCCGTGCGCGTGGGCGGCGTCGACCAACCCCTTCAGCTCATCCGGATGCCCATACGCTTCGGCCGGTGCATAGGGGAATACACCGTCATAGCCCCAGTTGCGTCGGCCGGGGAACTGCGCCACCGGCATCAGCTCCAACGCGGTGATGCCCATCGCCGCCAGCGCAGGCAGCTGTGCCTTCAGGCCGGCAATGCCCCCGCTGCACCCCAGGTGCACCTCGTAGATGATCAGTTCCTGCCACGGCCGGCCTTCCCAGCGCGCCTGCCACACATGGCCATCGTCGGGCAGCAGCGCGCTGGCGCCTTCCACGCCATGCGGCTGCCAGCGCGAGGCAGGATCGGGCACCTGCGCCTGGCCGTCGATCAGGAACCGGTAAGGTGTCCCGCTGCTGCCGGTGGCCTCCACGCGGAAGCAACCGTCCTCGCCCGGCGACATCGCGTGTACTTCGCCATCCAGCACCAGCGCCACCTCACGTGCGTCGGGCGCCCACAGGCAGAAACGGTAACGGCCGTCCCCAAGGGGCCATGCACCCAGTCGCTCCCTTACCGCTGCCGTCATGCATCCACCTGCAGGTAGAGCGTGGCCAGCGGCGGCAGGGTCAGCTGCAGCGAATGCGGCTGACCGTGCATCGCCTGTGGCTCGGTTTCCAGCGCGCCGCCGTTGCCGACGTTGCTGCCGGCGTAGAACATGCTGTCGCTGTTGAGGATCTCCCGCCACCGCCCCGCGCGCGGAACACCGACCCGGTAGCCATGGCGGGGCAGCGGAGTCAGGTTGCTGACCACCAGCAAGGGCGGTGTCACCCCTTGGGGATCGTGGCGCACGAAGGCGAACACGCTGTTGGCATGGTCATCGCCGATGCTCCATTCAAAGGTGCGCTCATCCTGCTCGTCGCGGTGCAGCGCCGGATGACGGCGCAGCAGCTGGTTGAGGTCACCGACCAACCGTGCCAGGCCCTGGTTGAGCGGGCGTGCGGCCTGCTCCCAGTCGAGCGCTTGACCGTGGTTCCATTCGTGGCTCTGACCGAACTCGCCGCCCATGAACAGCAGTTTGCTGCCCGGGTGGGCCCACATCAGCGCGTAGTACGCGCGCAGGTTGGCGAAGCGCTGCCAGTCATCGCCCGGCATCCGCGCCAGCAGGGCCCCTTTTCCGTGCACCACCTCATCGTGGGACAGCGGCAGCACGTAGCGTTCAGAGAACGCATACACCAGACCAAAGGTCATCTCGCTGTGGTGATGCTGGCGGTGCACGGGATCATGCTGCATGTAGCGCAGCGAATCGTGCATCCAGCCCATGTTCCATTTATGGGTGAACCCCAGCCCCCCCTGCTCCACCGGGGCGGTGACGCCGGGCCAGGCGGTGGATTCTTCGGCGATCACCATCACCTGCGGGAAACGTCCGCGCAGCGTGGCGTTCATCTGTTTCAGGAAGGCCACCGCCTGCAGGTTCTCACGCCCGCCGTGCTCGTTGGGCACCCACTCCCCGTCGTTGCGACTGTAATCGCGATACAGCATCGAAGCCACCGCGTCCACGCGCAGGCCGTCGATGTGGAAACGCTCGATCCACTCCAGCGCGCTGCCGATCAGGTAGGCCGCCACTTCGTTGCGACCGTAGTTGTAGATCAGGGTGTGCCAGTCCTGGTGGAAGCCTTCCCGGGGGTCGGCGTGCTCATACAGCGCGGTGCCGTCGAAGCGCTCCAGGCCGTGCGCATCATTGGGGAAATGCGCACTCACCCAATCGACGATGACGCCGATTCCCGCCAGGTGGCAGCGTTCCACGAAGCGCGCGAAATCACCCGGCGTGCCGTGGCGCGCGGTCGGCGCGTAGATGCCCAGCGGCTGGTAGCCCCACGAACCGCCGAAGGGATGTTCGCTCACCGGCAACAGTTCGATGTGGGTGAAGCCAAGCGCCTGGACGTGCGGAATCAGCCGGTCGCCCAGCGCGTCCCAGTCCAGCTCGTGGCCTGCGCCGTCGCGCTGCCAGGAGCCGGCATGTACTTCATAGATCGACAACGGCGCGTGCGTACAGGCACTGCGTTGCTGCATCCACTGGCTGTCCTGCCATACGCGCTGCGCCGCGGGGGCGACCCGTGAGGCGGTGGCCGGGGGCAGCTCGGCCCAGCGCGCCATGGGGTCGGCCTTGTCGGCGAGCACCTCCCCATCTGCCCCGGTAATGCGGAACTTGTAGCGCGCACCGGCAGCGATATCAGGCAGGAACAGTTCCCAGACGCCCGCATCGTGACGCAGGCGCATGGGATGGCGACGGCCGTCCCAGCTGTTGAACTCGCCCACCACGGCGACCCGCCGCGCGTTGGGCGCCCAAACCGCGAACCGCACCCCGTCGACGCCGTCGACCTGCATGGGAACCGCTCCGAGCGCGCGCATGGCTTCGCCGTCACCCGCGCGCACGCCATCGAGCACGTCATCCGGCAGCACGGGCCAGAACCCGTAAGGATCCTCCAGCCGCTGCTCGCCGTCGGGCCAGGTGATGCGCAGGCTCGCCCGGCCAAGGCCGGCGACGGCAAGCTGGAACAGACCATCGCAGGTTGCTGCCGCGGCCATGGCCCGCTCCGTGGATTCGCCCGGCAGCCGCGCATGGACGGCCAGCGCTCCCGGCAGCAGCGTTCTCAGTAGGTATCCGCCGTTGCCGTCGCCGTGCACGCCCAGCCAGGCGAAGGGATCGGCCGGCTCACCCCGCGACAGCGCCTGCAGCGCGTCCGGAAGCGTTTCTGTCACCGTCGTCTGGACAGGTTCCTGTGCGATGGCCGACTCCCGCACGCGCTGACCCTCCATCATGCAGCCACCCGTGCCTGCCGATACAGGTCGAGGTACTGCCGCCCGGCGATGTCCCAGCCACTGGGCCGCAGCATCGCCGCGCGCTGCATCGAACGCAGCAGGCTGGGCATGCGGAAGGTGCGCAGTGCACGCTCGACGCAGCGGCGCATGACGTTGGCGGTGGGCTCGTGGAACAGGAACCCGGTCACCCCGTCGTCCACGGTGTCCACCAGTCCGCCGGTGGCGTGGGCGATGGGCAGGCAGCCAAAACGCTGTGCATACATCTGGCTGAGCCCACACGGCTCGAACCGCGAGGGCATCAACAGGAAATCCGCACCGGCGAACATCTGGCGCGCCAGTTGTTCGTCAAAACCGATCCAGGCACCGACCTGCCCCGGGAAGCGCCGCGCAAGGGCGCGCACCTGCTCTTCAACCTGCGGCTCGCCGCCGCCGATGACCACCAGCTGGCCACCGGCGGCGATGATCTGCGGGGCGACGTCGCAGGTGATGTCCAGTCCCTTCTGGTGCACCAGACGGCTGACCACCGCGAACAACGGACCCTCACTGTCGCGCAGGCCGAACGCCTGCCGCACGCTCGCCGCATTGGCGGCGCGACCGGCACACTGCTGCACGCTGAAATGCGCGCTCAGGTGCGCATCCGAACGCGGATCCCAGCTTGCATCGATGCCGTTGACGATGCCGCTCAGGTGCCCGCGCGCGGCGCGCCGCGCCAACAGCGCGTCCAGCCCGCAGCCATCGGCCGGCGCGGTGATCTGCTCGGCGTAGTGCAGGCTCACCGTGTTCAAGCGCGTGGCATTGACGATGCCGGCCTGCAGGAAGGACATGTGTCCGAAGAAATGCATTTCCTCCAGGTGTTCGGCCGGGATGCCCAGCGCTTCTGCAAGCGCATACGGGAACAAACCCTGGTAGGCCAGGTTGTGGATGGTCAACAAGGTGGCCACTTCGGTGCCGTCCCAGCGCACGTAGGCAGCGGCCAGCGCGGTGGGCCAGTCGTTGAGGTGCAGCAGCCCCGGGGCCCAGTCCATCCCGGTGCGGCCGGCGGCGATTTCCGCCGCTGCGTGCGAGAGGGTCGCGAAGCGGATCGCGTTGTCCTTCCATTCCTTGCCTGCGGCGTCCACGTAGGGCGACCCTTCGCGATCGAACAACGGGCCGTTCAACAGGACATAGATCGGCAGCCCGTCGGTCTGCAGTGCACGCCCGATGCGGCAGGCAGGCAGGTGACCCCGCGGCGCCACGCTGCCGACCACTTCGATCGAACGAAGGCGTGACAGGACTTCCGGGTAGCCCGGAATCAACACCCGAACATCACAGGCGCTGCGCAGTGCGCGCGGCAACGAGGCGGCGACATCACCCAGGCCGCCGGCCTTGATGAAGTCCGCCATCTCCGACACCACGAAAAGCACCGGCTCGCCGCGGTCCATCGAGGCCAGGGTGGGAACGAACCTGCCGCGCACATCGCGCCGGCGCAGGCGCTGGCTCGCCTTGCGCGCGACAGGTGACGGCGACGGACGACTGAATGGGGCAATGGTGTTCATCAGGTAGCTCGAAGGGCGTGCAGAATGGCGTGCCCAGCCGCCAGGAAGCAGCGGGGCCTTAAGGGAAAGTCGGCGCGGGCGTGGGGGACGCTGGCGAAGCTCTTGCAGTGAATCTATACCTGCGATCAATCAAACCTTCGTGAAATCGCTGCGTTGTCTTTGTGACATCGCGTGATGTGCGACGAACATCGCCGCATGAGCCGATCATCTGAACAGCTTCAGCGGCGGGTATCGCCACGTACCGCTTACCGGTAGCGCCGCAGTGCGCGGCGACGCATTCGCGCACGGATTGTCTGAAGATTTCAGATTCGCGCGTCGTGGTCAGCGCGCCGGGCGCCGTGTGCGCGCCGGTTTGCGCGATCCCTGCGACCCTGCACGCTACCGGACCGGCAGCTCAGCGCGACGGCGCTGAAGCGCGTTCGCCGGCCGCTGCCGGACGGCCGTCAAGCAGATGCAGGACCTGCTCACCGAACACGGCCACGTCCTCTGGATCATGGCTTATCAGCAACAACGGCATGCCGGCCTGCTCGAGCACGGCCTGCAGTTCGATGCGCAGGTGCGCACGCAGATCATGGTCCAATGCAGCGAAGGGTTCATCCAGCAACAGCGCACGGGGACGCGTCACCAGCGCCCTGGCAAGCGCGACGCGCTGCCGTTGCCCGCCAGAAATCTGCGACGGCAGGAGCTCACCAAGACGGTCGATGCGCAGCACGCGCAGCCAGTGCTCGACCTCGGCATGGCGGTTGCCGCGCCGTGCGTTCCACCATCCGCGCTGCACGCCGAAGGCCACGTTCTGGCGCACGGTGAGGTGCGGGAACAGCGCGTAATCCTGGAAAACGTAACCCAGCCGGCGAGCGCGTGCGGGCACGCAGATCCCCGCTTCGGCGTCGAACAGCACCTGCCCGTCAAGCACGATGCGACCGGCATCAGGCCTGAGCAACCCTGCGATTGCTTTCAGGGTGAGGCTCTTGCCCGCCCCGGAGGGACCGAACAGCACCACGCGGCGCTGCGTGCACTGCAGGTGCACCTGCAGCCGGAAATGTTCGCCCGAGGCATGCAGGTGGCGCTGTATGTCCGCGTCAAGCCACATCGCGGACCTCCCTGCGTCGTCCACCGACCAGCCGGGCCGCGACCAGCAGCACCACGATGCACACCGCCGAAGTGAGCAGCACCAGCGCATTGGCGCGCCCATCCTGGCCGGCCTGCACCGCTTCGTAGATGGCGATGGACAAGGTCTGGGTGCGCCCGGGAATGCTGCCCGCCACCATCAGCGTGGCGCCGAATTCCCCCATCGCGCGGGCGAACGCCAGCAACAGGCCCGCCAGGATGCCGCGCCAGGCCAGCGGCAGCGTGATGCGGAAGAACACCGCCGCCTCGCTGGCGCCCAGCGTGCGCGCCGCCTGCTCCAGTTGCCCGTCCACGCCTTCGAAGGCCGCGCGGGCCGGCTTGAACACCAGCGGCAGGGCCGCGATCGCAGCGGCGATCACGGCCGCCTGCCAGGTGAAGACCAGGTTGATGCCGAAGCTGGATTGCAGCCACCCCCCGAGCGGACCATTGCGGCCAATCAGCACCAGCAGGTAATAGCCCAGCACGGTCGGCGGCAGCACCATCGGCAGGGTCAGCAGTGTGTCCAGCAGTTCGCGCCCGGGGAAGCGGCGGCGCGCCAGCAACCAGCCCAGCGCCACACCCAGCACGAGGTTGATCGCGGTGGCCCATCCGGCCACTTTCAGGGACAACCCGAGTGCGCTCCAGTCCAGGTCCATCGATCAGGGCGAGCTGAAGCCATGCCGGCGCAGGATCGCCTGGCCCGCTGCCGACTGCACGAAGGCGACGAAGCGCTGCGCTTCGATCGCCCTGCTGCTGTGCGAGGCCACCGCAAGCGGATAGGTAATGCCGGCGCTGACCGGCACCTGGAACGCACGCTTGACACGGCCCGGCATCGCCTGCGCGTCGGTGGCATAGACGAAACCCGCGTCCACCTCGCCGCGCGCCACGTAGTCCAGCGACTGGCGCACGTTCTGGGTGGTGATCACCTTGCGCTGCACGGCCGTCCACAGTGCGGCGGACTGCAGCGCAGCGCGTGCATAGCGGCCCACCGGCACGCTGTCCGGGTTGCCGATGGCGACCCGCGTGACCGCCGGTTGCGCAAGTGACTGCAACGCGGTCAGGGGCAGGCGGCTGTCCGGCGGCACGATCACCCACAGCGCGTTGCGCGCGAATACCCGGCGCGTGGCCGGGTCCACGTGGCCGCCCTTCACCGCCTGGTCCATGGTCGCTTCATCGGCTGATGCCAGCACGTCCACCGGGGCACCGCGCGCGATCTGCTGCAGCAGCACGCCGGAGGCGGCGAAGTTCAGGTCGACCCGGGTGCCCGGATGTGCCTTCTGGTAGGCGGTTGCGATGTCGCGGAAGCTTTCGGTCAGGCTCGAGGCGGCCGATACGGTCAGGTCCGCCGCACTCGCCAGGGGCGCAGCGGCGAGCAGCAGCAACGCGGTGATCCAGGCTTTCATCTGGCAGGTCTCTTTCATGCTGCGGGGGGCGGCGAGGCGGGGCCGGCAGCCTCGGCGACGTGGCACAGCGAACAGCCTTCGCTCCAGACACTGTCACCATCCTGGTAGTGCTCCTGTTTCCAGATCGGACTGCGGTGCTTGACCGCTTCGATCAGCGCGCGGCAGGCCTTGAAGGCCTCGTCGCGGTGCGGTGTTCCGGCGGCCACCACCACCGCCGTATCGCCCACTGCCAGACGGCCCTTGGCATGTGCCACGTAGAGTTTCACACGGGGCCCGAACTGCCCGCGGACCTCACCGACCAGTCGTTCGAACTCGGCCATTACCAGCGGGTCGAACAGATCGTAGGTGATGCCCAGTACGGCGCGTCCCTGGTTGAGGTCGCGCACCTTGCCGATGAACACATCGATGCCGCCGAAGCCGGGATCGGACACGAAGGCGATAGCCTCGGCCGCGTCGATGGCCGCGTTGGCGCGGTCGACGATCATCCACTGGTCCTGCTCTGCCATGCTCATCCTCCGCTCACCGGCGGCAGGATCGCCACGCGCCCGTCATCGGGCAGGGCGTCATCATCGCGCAGGACGCGCTGCTGGTCGGAGAATGCCGAATACTCCAGCAATCCAGCGCGGAATGCCGGCCAGCGCACCGGCAGCAGCGCCTGCAGCGCCGCGCGCAGATCCGCCACCCGCCCCCCGGCCACCTCCACCGCGATCTCGCGCGTGGGATCCAGTTCGGAAAACGCGCCGAACAACTGCACCGTCACCTGCCTCATGCCTGCTCCTTTCCATTCAACTGCAGGGGCGTCGCGTGGCCCCAGCCCATCACCTGCACCCGGGTTCCGGCCGGGGCATGGTCACCTGTTTCGTCCAGTACCGCCCACGCGTTGGCCCGCAATGAAGACGTCAGCCGGAACGATTCCTGCCCGGCCAACACGCGCACGCCCATCTGCCCACCGGCATCGATCTCAACCCGCGCACGCGCATGGAAGCGCAGGCCTTCCGGTTTTTCCGCAGCAGCCAGAAGCGGCAACTGCAAGGGAATCTCCGCCGGCAGGCCGAGCATGCCGCGCAGCAGCGGCTCCACGAAGAAGCGCTGGCCGACCGCGGTCGATACCGGGTTGCCCGGCAGGCCGAAATAGAGCGCGCCGCAGGGCAGCCGCGCGAACAGCACCGGCTTGCCCGGGCGGATCGCCACCTTGTGGAACAGGATGTGCGCCCCGCGCGCCTGCAACGCGGCGGGTATGAAGTCGTAGCGGCCGGCAGACACCGCGCCGGTACTCACCAGCACCTGTGCGCCGGCCGCGAGCGCCTGGTCCAGCGCCGCATCAAAGGCGGCCACCTCATCACCCACCAGCGCATCGGCAACCACCTGCGCACCGGCCAACTGCAGCCGGGCGATCAGCGCGGGTCGGCTGCTGTCACGGATCTGTCCGGACTGCAGTGCCTGGCCGGCCTGGCTGACCAGCTCCTTGCCGGTGGCGATGACGGCCGCGCGCGGACGCGTCCTGACCCTCACCTGCCCGGCGCCGATGGCATGCAGCAGGCTCAGCGCATTGAGGTCCAGGCACTCACCTTCTGCCAGCACCTGTTCGCCGGACTGCACATCCTGGCCGCGCAGGCGCACGAACTGCAAAGGCGCTACGTCGGCGCGCAGGCGCACCCGCAGCGGGCGTCCGCCTTCGCTGCGCAGGATCTCCACCTGCTCCACCGGCACCACGCTGTCCAGGCCATCCGGAAGACGTGCACCGGTCATGATCTCCCATGCCCCGTTGCCCGCGACGCTTGCCGCATCCCCGGCGGCCTGCCAACCAAACACATCGAATTCACTGCCCGCCGTGGCCATGGATCCGTCCAGGCGCAGCGCGAAGCCGTCCATCGCGGAATTGTCGAACGGAGGAACGCACTGTGGGCTGTAAACGGGCGCGGACAGCGTGCGGCCGCACGCCTGGTCCAGCGTGACCGGCTCGTCCGGCAACAACGGTGCCGCCTCCAGCACGATGCGCAGCGCCTCGGCATAGGCGATCACGCGTGCCCCCTGCCCGTCACCATCGCCAGGGCATGGCCCAGCAAGGGCGCCAGCATCTCCAGGCATTGCGCGGCGGCGCGCGGGCTGCCCGGCAGGGCGAACACCAGCATGCCGCCCAGCTGCACCGCCTCGGCCCGACTGAGCCAGCCCATCGGTGTGTGCTGGGCACTGAGCGCGCGCAGCATCTGCGCCAGTCCCTCGACCCGCCGGCCGCCCAGCGACTGCAGCGCTTCGGGAGTCAGGTCACGCGGCCCCAGTCCGGTGCCGCCGGTGCACAGGCACAGCTGCACGCCCTCGGCCGCCAGCGCGCGCAGGCGCGAGGCAAGCGGTTCGATGCCATCGGCCAGCACCTCGGCGAACGCGACCTCCGCGCCCAACGCCTGCAGGCCCTGCACCAGGACCGGCCCGGAACGATCCTCATAGCGGCCATCGCTGGCACGATCACTCAGCGTCAGCACCGCACTGCGCGCGCCCTGCAGCTGCAGCGGCGGACGCGGCGCGAAGCGTTCGGTTTCCTGCGCATCCAGGCCCTGCGGATGGATCCATACCCCGCGCTTGCCCCCCTCCTTGAACAGCAGCCGCACGCCACTGATCTCCAGCGCCGGTTCCACGGGTTTGGTCAGGTCGTACAGCGTCAGCAGCGCGGCATTGACCCCCGCCAAGGCTTCCATCTCCACACCGGTACGGGCCTCGCTGGCGCACTCGCACCACACGCGGATGGCGTGTCGTCCGGGCACCGGCGCACAGTGCACGCGCACCAGTTCCAGCGGCAGAGGATGGCACAGCGGCATCAGCGCCGATGCCATCTTGGCGCCCTGCAGCCCGGCAATTTCTGCCATCACCAGCGCATCGCCCTTGGGCAGGCGGCGCTCGAGAATCATCGGATAGGCCAGCGGGCCGGCCAACAGCTCGCCGACCGCCACCGCGCGGCGTCGGGTGATCCGTTTGTCACGCACATCGGCCATGTGGAAGGCCGCGCTCATCTCACCACTCATGCTGTCTTTCATCCTCCAATGGAGGCCAGGTGCGGGATCAACCCGGTCTGGCCCTGGTGCAAGCCGTGGCCGGCCGCCTTCAACCCGAGCTGGGTCGTGATGCGGGCCAGCAGGGCGTCGAAGTCGTCGTCGGACTGCAGCAGCGGGCGCAGCGGCACGCCGAACTCACCGAACAGGCACAGCCGCAGGTCACCACGCGCGGTCACCCGCAGGCGGTTGCAGCTGCTGCAGAAATCACGGGCGTACGGGGCGATGATGCCGACCGTGCCACGGTGCCCCGGATGGCCGAACTCGCGCGCCGGCCCGGCATCGGGATAACGCGGGCGCTCGCTCCAGCCGGCCTCCAGCAACTGGCTGATGACCTCGTCCGCGCGCCGGTGGTGCTGCAGGAAGTAGGCCTCGTTGTCGCCGGTGCGCATCAGTTCGATGAAGCGCACGCTGACCGGTCGCTCGCGCAGGAAGTCCATCCACTGCGGCAGCTCGTCATCGTTGACCCCGCGCAGCAGCACCGCATTGAGTTTCACCGATGGAATATCCAGTGCCTGCGCCATCTGCAGGCCCTGCAGGATTTCCGGCTGCCGGTCGTGGCCGGTCAGGGCATGAAAACGATCGCGCCGCAGGCTGTCCATGCTGACATTGAGCGCGGTCAGGCCGGCACGATGCCAGCCGGGCAACCGACGGGGCAGCAGCGTGCCATTGGTGGTGATGGCCACCTTGCGGATGCCCGGGACGGCGGCAACCACTTCGATGACCTGCTCCAGGTCCTTGCGCAGGCTGGGCTCGCCGCCGGTCAGGCGGATCTTGTGCATGCCCAGTGCCGCGAAGCCACGCACCAGCCGCTGGATCTCCGCCACGCCAAGAAACCCCGGGCCGGCTTCGCCGTGATAGCCATCGGGCAGGCAGTAACTGCAGCTGAAGTTGCAGGCCTCGGTTAGCGACAGGCGCAGGTAAGGAAAACGACGGCCGAAGCTGTCCCCGAGCGCAGGCGCGCTCCCATCGACCATCGCGCCACTCCGTCCTACCACCATGCGTTGACCATCCTTCCGGTTCCCGTCGCCATCATGCGCTGCAGCGTACCGGTCGTGCCGTCGCGATGGGATGACTTTCGCGCGCATCACGTTGCGGCGCCCCGCGTTGCAGGGCGCGGTTGATCGCGGCACGGGCAGCGGACGCGCAGCAGGTCAGTGAATACGTATGCACGATGATGCACGCTATTGCACGAACGCGCATCGACTCGATAGGATGACAATCCGCCCAGACCGCGTGCCCGCCCATGCCCTCCCCGTTGCCTGCGGCACCACTCCGATGAGCATTACCGACACCCTGCCCGGCGAGCGCCAGCAGGCCATCCTGCAGCTGCTGCGCGAACACGGCCGCGTCCTTGCCACGCCGTTGGCGCTGCAGTTCGGCGTGTCGGAGGACTCCATCCGCCGCGACCTGCGCGACCTCGCCCAGCGCGGTCTTTGCCGGCGCGTGCACGGCGGTGCGTTGCCACTCACCCCGACCTTCCCGCCGCTGGCCGAGCGCCAGCAGCAGGACCTGCCGCGCAAGCGGGCACTCGCCGAGCAGGCGGCCGGCCTGGTCCGCCACGGTGAGCTCATCGCGCTGGATGCCGGATCGACCAACAGCGCCATCGCCGCGATGTTGCCGCGTCATCTGCAACTGCGGGTGGTCACCAACGCACCGGACATCGCCCTGCTGTTGATGGCGCGCGAGGGGATCGAGGTCAGCCTGATCGGCGGCCGCCTGGACCGGCGTTCCGGCGGGGTGCTCGGCAGCCAGGCGATGGAATGCCTCGCCGGCCTGCACGTGGATGTCTGCTTCGCCGGCACCTGCGCGATCGACAGCGAGGGCACCGCCTGGGCGGTGGACGGCGAGGAAGCCGCCTTCAAGCGTGCACTGGTGCGCTGCGCCGACCGCGTGGTGGTGGTCGTCAGCAACGAAAAACTCGGCGCGATCGCCAGCCATCGGATCGCCTCGCGCGAGCAGGTTGACGTGCTGCTTGTCGAAGCCGATGCGCCCGCCGCGCTGGTCGATGCGCTGCGCCTGCAGGGACTGGACGTGATCGTCAGCGCCGCTCCTTCCATCTGACTCCCCTACCGAGCCTACCGATGTCTGCAGCCTCCTTCCCCGTTGGCGCGCGGCAGCAGCATGCCACGCGCGCTGTGTTCTTCCTGCCCGGCTTCGCCATCGCGGCCTGGGCCCCGCTGATTCCCTTCGCCAAGGCACGCACCGGCCTGGATGAAGGCGGCCTCGGCCTGACCCTGCTCTGCCTGGGCGCCGGCTCGCTGCTGGCGATGCCGGTGGCCGGCGCCCTGGCGGCCCGCTTCGGCTGCCGCGCGGTGATGCTGGTGACCCTGCTGATGGCCGGCCTGACCCTGCCGCTGCTGTCCCTCGCCCCATCGGCGATAAGCCTGGCGCTGGCCCTGTTCGTGTTCGGGGCAGGCATCGGCGCCTGCGACTGCGTCATGAACCTGCAGGCGGTGATGGTCGAGCGCGATGCCCGGCGCCCGATGATGTCCGGATTCCATGCCTTCTACAGCATCGGCGGGGCGATCGGCGCGGCGGCGATGACCGGCCTGCTCGCGCTCGGCGTGGCGCCGTGGGTCGGCGCCTGCCTGCTGGTGGCGGCGATGGCCACGGTGGTGCTGGTGGCCGCGCCGTACTGGCGTAGCGAGCGCGCGCCCGGCGATGCGCCGATGTTCGCCATCCCGCGCGGCATCGTATTGCTGATCGGTGTGTTGTGCTTCGTTGCCTTCCTCGGCGAGGGCGTGATGCTGGACTGGAGCGCGGTGTTCCTCAACCAGGTGCAGGGTGTGCCGGCGGGCCGTGCGGGCCTGGGCTTCCTGGTCTTTTCGGTCGCGATGACCGTCACCCGCCTGTTCGGTGATCGCGCTGTGGCGTGGCTGGGCCAGCAGCGTGCGGTGCTGATCGGCGGTGCGGTGGCAGCCACTGGCCTGCTGTTGGCCACCTTCGCCAGCGCGCTGCCGATGGCACTGATCGGCTATGCGCTGGTCGGCCTGGGCTGCGCCAACATCGTGCCGGTGCTGTTCACCCTGGCCGGCAACCAGAAGGCGATGCCGGAAAGCCTTGCGATTCCCGCGGTCACCACGCTGGGCTATGCCGGCGTTCTGGCCGGTCCGGCACTGGTCGGGCTGGTGGCCCAGCTGAGCAGCCTGGTGACCGCCTTCGTCCTGGTGGCCATCGCCCTGCTGCTGGTCGGCATCGCGGCGCGCGCGGTGCGCTGAGCGGCTGCGCCTCAGCGCTGGGCCGACAACAATCCGCGGCGGCGGAACCACCATTCCAGCGGCAGGGTAACCAGCGGCGGCACCGCCGCCAACAGCGCCAGCAGGGTCGCCCACCACGGCCAACGCAGCCGCAGTGCAGCCACCACGGTCACCGCCACGTAGGCCATGAAGACCACCCCATGCAGGCGGCCGAACAGCCAGACCACCGACTCGGTGGTCTGCGGACCGTATTTCAGCCACATGCCCAGCAGCAGGCCTGCCCAGGTCAGGGCTTCGAAGAAAGCGGTCCACGCGAACACGCGGCCCATCGGACTGATCGGGTGAAGAGAGGTCAAGCAGGACTCCGGCGGCGGGTCAAAGATACGGATGATACGCATCCGCAGTGATTCGAGTGCGCTGGTATTTCTGCTGCACTCGCGCTTGCAGGGTCGGGAATCCGGTGATAGCGTCGTAATTACTCCGTAATTACAAAGGTCAGTGGCATGACCCGTGTCTGGAATACCCTTGAGCAACAGCGCCAACAGCGGCTGCAGCGGGCCGCCGAGGCCGGACTGCAGCGCGAGGTGCCGCACGCCCGCGTGACCGATCTGTTCGAGGCGGTCATCGAACCGGGCGACCGGGTCTGCCTGGAAGGCAACAACCAGAAGCAGGCTGACTTCCTTGCCGAGTCGCTGGCCCAGGTCAATCCAGAACGGGTGCGCGACCTGCACATGGTGCAGTCGGTGTTGTCGCTGCCTTCGCATCTAGACGTGTTCGAGCGTGGCATCGCCAAGCGCCTGGACTTCTCGTTCTCTGGACCGCAGGGCGCGCGGCTGGCCGGGCTGGTGGCCGAAGGCCGCATCGACATCGGCGCCATCCACACCTACCTGGAGCTGTTCGGCCGCTATTTCATCGATCTCACCCCGAAGATCGCACTGGTGGCCGCGCAGGCCGCCGACCGCCACGGCAACCTCTACACCGGTCCCAATACCGAGGACACCCCGGTAATCGTGGAGGCCACCGCGTTCCGTGGCGGCATCGTCATCGCCCAGGTCAACGAGATCCTCGACACGCTTCCCCGCGTCGACATCCCGGCCGACTGGGTCGACTTCGTGACCCTGGCGCCGCGTCCCAACTACATCGAACCGCTGTTCACCCGTGATCCGGCGCAGATCTCCGAGATCCAGGTGCTGATGGCGATGATGGCGATCAAGGGCATCTACGCCGAATACGGCGTGCAGCGCCTCAACCACGGCATAGGTTTCGATACCGCAGCCATTGAACTGCTGCTGCCCACCTATGCGGAGTCGCTGGGGCTGAAAGGCAAGATCGGCAGCCACTGGGCGCTCAACCCGCATCCGGCGCTGATCCCGGCGATCGAATCCGGCTTCGTCAAATCCGTGCATTCCTTCGGGTCCGAGCTGGGCATGGAGAAGTACATCCAGGCCCGCCCGGACGTGTTCTTCACCGGCGCCGACGGCAGCATGCGCTCCAACCGCGCGTTCTCGCAGACCGCCGGGTTGTATGCCTGCGACATGTTCATCGGGTCCACGCTGCAGATCGACCTGCAGGGCAACAGTTCCACCGCAACCCGCGACCGCATTGCCGGTTTCGGCGGCGCGCCGAACATGGGCTCCGACGCCCGCGGCCGCCGCCACGCCAGTCCGGCCTGGCTGAAGGCCGGCCAGCAGGCTGCCCTGCCCGGCCAGATGCCGCGCGGACGCAAGCTGGTGGTGCAGATGGTGGAAACCTTCCGCGAACACATGGCGCCGGCCTTCGTCGACCGTCTCGACGCCTGGGAACTGGCCGAGCGGGCGAACATGCCGCTGCCGCCGGTGATGATCTATGGCGACGATGTCACCCACATCCTCACCGAAGAAGGCATCGCCAACCTGCTGCTGTGCCGCACCCCGGAAGAGCGCGAACAGGCGATCCGCGGGGTCGCCGGCTACACCGCCGTCGGCATGGCGCGCGACAAGGCGATGGTGGAGAACCTGCGCGACCGCGGGGTGATCCGCCGCGCCGAAGACCTTGGCGTGCGCAGCCGCGATGCCAGCCGCGACCTGCTGGCCGCGCGCTCGGTGAAGGACCTGGTGCACTGGTCCGGCGGCCTGTACGACCCGCCCAAACGTTTCCGCAACTGGTAAGGGACACTCTGCATGGAAACCCTTCGTTATCGCTTTCCCGGCACCCAGGAACTTGGCAGCGCCGAGCTGCATGCGCTGGTCGGCGTGGTCGCCTCCGGCAATCTGGAAGTGCTGGTCGAGCCGGCCCCCCTGGATGGCGCGATGGAGATCGAGGTGATCACCTCCGCGCGCGGTTTCGGCGATGTCTGGCAGGCGGTGCTGGCCGATTTCGCCGCCCGCCACCCGCTGCGCGATGTCCGCCTGTCACTGAATGATGCCGGCGCCACCCCGGCGGTGGTCAGCCTGCGCCTGCAGCAGGCGCTGGAAACCCTTGCCGAACGCGGGAGTGCCGCATGAACCAGCGCAGCTACTACGAAGCCGATGCGCGCGAGCGCATCGAGGGCCTGCTGGATGCCGGCAGCTTCAGCGAATTCTTCGGACCGCGCCGCCGCACCATCAGCCCGCATCTGGCGCAGCTGGACGTGCCCGGCGCATTCGACGATGGCATCGTGGTCGGTGCCGGGCGCCTGCAGGGGCGCGAGGTGCTGGTCGCTGCACAGCAAGGCGCCTTCATGGGCGGCGGTGTGGGCGAGGTGCATGGCGCCAAGCTGACCGGCCTGCTGGAACGCGCCCGCGAGCAGCGCCCGGAAGCAGTGTTGTTGCTGCTGGACAGCGGCGGGGTGCGCCTGCACGAGGCCAATGCCGGGCTGGTCGCCATCTCCGAAATCATGCGCGCGGTCCTTGCCGCACGCGCCGAGGGTGTTCCGGTCATCGCGCTGGTGGGTAGCGGCAATGGTGCATTCGGCGGCATGGGCATCGTCGCCCGCTGCTGCTCGGCCGTGCTGATGTCCGAGGAAGGCCGTCTGTCGCTGTCAGGCCCGGAAGTGATTGAAACCGTCCGCGGCGTGGAAGAGTTCGACTCGCGCGATCGCGCGCTGGTGTGGCGGGTGACCGGTGGCAAGCACCGCTACCTGACAGGCGAGGCATCCGCGCTGGTGGCCGACCACATGCAGGCGTTCGCCGATGCCGCGGTCGCCGCGATCGCCGCGTGCGACCCGGACCAGGATCCGCTGGCCGCGCTCGAACAGGCACAGCAGCAGCTGGAAGCGCGGATCGCGGCTTACGGCGACTGCCGTGACGGGTTGGAGATCTGGGCCCGCCAGGGAATCGTCGATCCCGATCGGCTGCCGCTGCTCGATACGGCCGCCTTCCTCGACGCGGTTGCCGCGCGGAGCGTCCCATGAACCTTGACCAGTTACTGCCGGCGCTGTTCCCCGCCGGCCATCGCATCGAACGTAATGACGACGTGCTCACCGGGACGGCAACCACCGCCGCCGGCGAGGTGACGGTGATCGGTACCGCCAACAAGCTGGAGGTCGGCGTGGACCATGCACTGGCACTGTCGGCCTGCGTGCTGGCCAGCACCCGCAGCCATCCCACACGACCGATCGTGATGCTGGTCGATACCGCCGGCCAGCGGCTGGCGCGGCGCGATGAACTGCTGGGCATCAACGGTTGCTTCGCCCACCTGGCGCGCAGCCTGGAGCTGGCGCGCCGGCGCGGCGCCGCTCTGGTCAGCCTGGTCTACGGTGAATCGGTCAGCGGCGGTTTCCTGTCTTTCGGCCTGATGGCCGACCGCATCTTCGCCCTGCCCGAGGCACAGGTGCGGGTGATGGACCTGCGCGCGATGGCGCGTGTCACCAAGCAACCGCTGGAAAAGCTGCAGGCACTGAGCCTGAGCTCGCCGGTGTTCGCACCCGGCGTGGACAACTACGTGCGCATGGGCGCGGTGGAGGCGGTCTGGCAGGGTGACCTGGCCGCCGCGCTGGCCGCCGCGCTGAGCGAACCGCAACGGCTGGACCTGCGCCGCGAGCGCGGGCTGGAACGTGGCGGTCGCTTGCTGGCGCACGACGTCGCCCGCGCCGTGGCCGCAGGCGAGGCCTGAGAAATGCATCGCCACGACCTGGTCTGGATCGACCCGCAGGCGACGTGGACCACGCTGAGTCCGCAGGCCGAACCGCGCCTGCGCGCGTGGATGCAGGCGCGCCTGCCGCTGGTGGTCGCCCGGCGTGACCCGGCCGTCGACGGCGTGCAGCTGCGGCTGGGCGTGCCGTTGCCGCTGGATGAGGGGCGGCAACGGTTGTCACTGCGGATCAAGCGCGAGGCGGTCATCCGTCACGCGGCCCCGCCACGGTTGACCGAGGTCATCGATGCGCTGTCGGCGCCGTGGCGCCCGGCCCTGCAGGCGCTGCAGCACCGCTGCGCGGCCCAGGCACTGTTTCCACGCGTGTTTGGCAGCCACGCCTGGCAGGCGATCACCGGACTGGAGTACCTGCATGCCGGCTCCGACCTGGACCTGCTCTGGCAGGTTGACGGACCCCGCCAGGCATCGCAGGTCTGCCGACTGCTGCAGGACTGGGAAGCGCTGCACGGGCTGCGTGCCGATGGCGAACTGCTGTTCGATGCGGCCCAGGCCGTGAACTGGCGTGAGTACGCCGGCGAAGCCGCGCAGGTGCTGGTCAAGGGCGATGCCGCCTGCTGGCTGGCGGCGCGTTCATGCCTTGCCGGCGCGGAGCTGCCCGCATGAGTGCGCTGGCCCGCCCGCTTTCCACGGCCGTGCCGCGCGCGCGTCCGCTCGGTCGCCTTGCGATCGTCGCGCTGCACGCCGAACTGGCCTGCAGCCCGAAGCCCGGACTGGTCACTCCCTTCAGCCGTGGCAGCCACCAGGACATGGATGCCGGCACCTTCCTGCGCAGCCTGTTCGCGCTGCGCGGTTACTTCACGGCGATCGCCGCACAGGCCGCCGCCAGCGCCGATTTCGCGCCGCTGCGCCAGCTCGGCATCCACGCCGAGCGCGACATGCTGGCCGCCACCGGCAACGTCAATACGCATCGCGGCGCGATCTTCAGCCTCGGCCTGCTGGTGGCTTCGGCGGCGCGGCTGCACGCTGAAGGCTGCCCTGCCCCCTCCGCCGATGCGGTGTGCGACGGCGTGCGCCGGTGGCGCCACGCCCTGCTGCAGGCGCCGCTGGATGCCGGCAGCCCCGGCCAGCGTGCGCGTGTCCGCCATGCCGTGCCGGGGGTGCGCGAACAGGCCGCCGCCGGCTTCCCGCTGCTGCACGGGGTGGCGGTACCGGTGCTGCGCGCCGCGCTGGCCGATGGGCTGGCGCGCGATGCCGCCCTGCTGCAGACGTTGATGCAGCTGGTCGCGGTCACCGATGATCTCAACCTGCTGCATCGTGGCGGCGCCGAAGGCCTGGCGTTCGCACAGGCGCAGGCACGCGGCTTCCTGGACGCCGGCGGCGTGCGCGCAAGCGATGCCCCCGCGCACATGGCACGCATCTGCCACGCCTTCGAACAGCGTCGACTCAGCCCGGGCGGCAGCGCCGACCTGCTGGCCTGCGCGCTGTTCCTGCTGCAGCAGGAGGCCGCATGAGCCTGGCCATCCTGTGCCCCGGACAGGGCGGCCAGCATCCGGACATGTTCCGCCGCGTGCAGGCAGACCCTGATGCCTGCGCGTTGCTGGCGGCGGCGGCTGTGCTGCTCGGCGATGCGCCCACCGAGGCCGCCAACCGACCCACACGTTTCGACAACGCCATCGCACAACCGCTGGTCTGCGCCGGCGCACTCAGCCATTGGCTGGCGCTGAAAGCACGCCTGCCGGTGCCCACGGTGGTTGCCGGCTACAGCGCCGGCGAACTGGCCGCGCACGCGGTGACCGGCAGCTGCGATGCGGCGACCTGCCTGCAGCTGGCCGTGCGCCGCGCCGCCTGCATGGATGCAGCCAGTCCCGCCGATGCCGGCCTGCTGGCGGTGCTGGGCTTGGAACGCGGCAGCATCGAGGCGCTGTGCGCCTGGCGCGGCGTGACCGTCGCCATCGTCAACGGTGACGACCACATCGTGCTGGGCGGCCTGCGTGCCGACCTTCTGGCCGTGCAGGCCGACGCCGAACAACGCGGCGCGCGCTGCGTGGTGTTGCCGGTCCACGTGCCGGCGCATACCCCGCTGCTGGCTGCGGCCGCCGCCGCGTTCGCCCAGGTGCTGGATGACACGCCAGTGCACGCCCCACGGCTGCCGCTGCTGGCCGGCGTCGATGGTCGCCGCGTGGCCACGCCGGACCAGGTCCGCAGCACCCTGGCCGCCCAGATCGCCCACACCGTGCAATGGCAGGGCGTGATGCAGCAGGCCGTCGAACGCGGCGCGCGGGTGTTCCTGGAACTGGGTCCCGGCAGTGCATTGAGCAGTCTCGCGCGCGAACTGCATCCGCAGCTGCAGGCGCGATCGGTGGAGGATTTCCACACGCTGGAGGGCGTCGTGGAATGGGTGGAAACGGCCTGCGCGCGCGCATGAGCGGACGCATCGGCCACGCAGTCCAAGCACTACCCCTGGATGGCGGGTCGCCATCGGAAGCAACGAACCAAGTGTCTCGGGAGGGCGCATGAGTCCGGAAATCGCAACGATCATCGGTCTGGTGATCATGTTCATCGTGGCCACGGCCCTGCCCATCAACATGGGTGCCGTGGGCTTTGCATTGGCGTTCATCATCGGCGGCATCTGGGTCGGCATGGACGGCAAGGAAGTCCTTGCCGGATTCCCCGGCGACCTGTTCCTGACCCTGGTCGGCATCACGTATCTGTTCGCCATCGCGCAGAAGAACGGCACCATCGACCTGCTGGTGCACTGGGCGGTGAAAGCAGTGAGAGGCCACATCGTGGCCATCCCGTGGGTGATGTTCATCGTGACTGCGGTGCTTACCGCATTCGGTGCGCTGGGTCCGGCGGCGGTGGCGATCATCGGCCCGGTCGCACTGCGCTTTGCCAAGCAGTACAAGATCAACCCGTTGATGATGGGCCTGCTGGTGATCCACGGTGCGCAGGCCGGCGGCTTCTCGCCGATCAGCGTGTATGGCGGCATCACCAACCAGGTGGTGCAGAAGGCGGGACTGGACGTCACGGAAATGGCGGTGTTCCTGACCAGCCTCGGCTTCAACCTGCTGATGGCGTTCATCTGCTTCTTCGCCTTCGGCGGCATCGCGTTGCTGCGTCGTGGGCGTGCGGTGGCAGAAGAACCGCTGGTCGCCGGCGTGCAGGCGTCATCGCGCCAGTTCGCCATTGAAGGCCATGGCGCGGTGGTCAGTGCCGGCGGCGGCACGCTGTCCAATGACCCGCAGGCACTGGACGAAGTCCGTATCAACCGCGACCGCCTGATCACCCTGGTGGGCCTGCTGGGCCTGGGCGTGGCGGCGCTGGTGTATGACCTCAACGTGGGCCTGGTGGCGATCACCGTCGCGGTCGCCATCGCGCTGGCCTCGCCTTCGGCACAGAAGGGCGCGGTGGATGGCATCAGCTGGTCCACCGTGCTGCTGATCAGCGGCGTGGTGACCTATGTCGCGGTGCTGCAGAAGGCCGGCGCGGTCGACTTCGTCGGCCACGGCGTCGGGGCCATCGGCATCCCGCTGCTGGGTGCGCTGCTGGTCTGCTACGTCGGTGGCATCGTCTCGGCGTTCGCATCGTCGGCGGCCGTGCTCGGCGCCACGATCCCGCTGGCGGTCCCGTTCCTGATGCAGGGTCACCTCAGCGCCGCTGGCGTGATCTGCGCGCTGGCGGTGTCGTCCACCGTGGTGGACGTCAGCCCGTTCTCCACCAATGGCGCGCTGGTGGTGGCGTCGGCGGCGAAGGAAGAGCGCGAGGCACTGTTCCGTCGCTTCCTGGTCTACAGCGGACTGGTGGTGGCCTTCGGCCCGCTGCTGGCATGGTTGCTGTTCGTGGTACCGGGCTGGATGTGATCGGCCCGGGAGGTGGCGACCATTGGTCGTCACCTCCCGGTGCACCCGCTAGACTGATGCATCCACCTGGACTGCACTTTGACCATGCCCCTGGCCCCCGGCCCCCGTAAAAGCGCCCGCCGCGTGCCACTCTATGAAGAGGTGGCCGAACAACTGCGGCAGAAGATCTACGATTACCTCCTGCCACCGGGCGAATGGATCGACGAACCGGCACTGGCCGAGGAACTCGGCATCAGCCGTACGCCGCTGCGCGAAAGCCTGAAACTGCTGGCTGCCGAGGGCCTGGTACAGATCGATGCAGGGCGTGGCAGCCGGGTCACCCGCCTCACCCTGGAAGACCTCAACCAGCTGTTCCCGGTGATGGCGATGCTGGAAGGCCGCTGCGCGCACGATGCGGTGCGCCGCATCGATGACGCCGGCATCGCCCAGCTGCAGGCCCTGCACGATGCGATGGAAGCAGCGGCCGCAGCCGGCGACCTGGCCGAGTACTACCGCAACAACTACTTCATCCACGAATCCCTGCAGACCCACGCCGGCAATCCGTGGCTGATCCGGGTGACCCACGACCTGCACCGGATCCTGAAGATGCACCGTGGCCGCCAGCTGCTGACGCCGGGCCGGATGGCGCAGTCACTGGCAGAACACCGCGAGCTGATGGACTGCATCCGCCGTCGGGATGCAGCTGCCGCCGAAGCGACGATGAACCGCCATCTGCTCAGCCAGGGTGAAGCGCTGGCCGCTTACGTCGCGGCCGGCGGGCAGCTGAATGTTCCCGCGCCACTGCCGCGCGAAGGCGGCGTTTAAGCACCAGCGCCTGGCTCACCGCAGGGCGAAACTCACCGCGCGCAGCAGTTCGGACAGGTTGAACGGCTTGGGCAGCAGGCCCATGCCCGGCCCGAGGAACTCATTGCGCACCGCTGCGCGTTCGGTGTAGCCGGTGATGAACAGCACCGGCAGGCGGGGACGCAGCTCGCGAGCGGCATCGGCCAACTCACGACCGTTCATGCCCGGCAGGCCGACATCGGACAGCAGCAGCGCGATGCCCTCGTCGTCGCGCAGTTCGCGCAGCGCCTGCCGTGCATCGGCCACCGCGATGACCTCGTATCCTGCCTCACGCAGCATGTCCTGCACCATCTGGCGCACCGAATCGGTGTCGTCCACCACCAGGATCCGCTCGAAGCGGCCTACCGGTGTTTCACCGCGCTCACCGGCCACCTCGATCTTGGCCGCATCGCCCAATGGCAACAGCAGTTCCACTTCGGTCCCGACCCCGGGTTCGCTGCTGATGCGTGCCACGCCGCCGCTCTGGCGGGCAAAGCCATAGGTCATCGACAGGCCCAGCCCGGTGCCCTCGCCCTGTGGCTTGGTGGTGAAGAACGGTTCGAAGACCTTCTTCAGCAGGTGCGCTTCAATGCCACTGCCGTTGTCCATCACCTTCACGCTGATGTAGTCGCCGGCGGCCAGGCTGTAGTCGCCTTCCACCGTGGTGCGCTCGCCGCGGATGCGGATCAGGCCGTTACCACCCAGCGCATCGCGCGCGTTGATCACCAGGTTCAGCACCACGCTTTCGAACTGGTTGGGATCGGCCAGCGCCACCAGCGGTTCGTCACCGAGTTCGAACTCCAGCTCGATGTTCTCGCCGATGGTCCGCCGCAGCAGGTCTTCCAGCGAATGCACGCGCTGGGCCACGTCGAACGGCTGCGGATCCAGCGGCTGCTTGCGCGCGAAGGCCAGCATGCGCTGGGTCAACGCCGCGGCACGTGTGGCCGAACTGGACGCGGCATCGATGTAGCGGCCGAGACGCTCCAGCTTGCCGCTGTCGGCCGCCAGTTCGATCATGTCCAGGCCGGAGATGATGGTGGTCAGCAGATTGTTGAAGTCGTGCGCGATGCCGCCGGTCAGCTGGCCCAGCGCGTCCATCTTCTGCGCCTGCAGCAGCTCGGCTTCGGTGCGCTCGCGCTCGGAAATCTGGTACGCCAGTTCGCGGCGCTGTTCGCGGTCGCGCTCATGGTGGGCGGTGATGTCTTCCACCACCACCAGCCCTTGGTCGGGCTGCTGGTACGGGGTCAGGCGCCACTGGGTCATGCGCGGGGTCCCGCCCGGATTGGGCAGGGCGACGGTGCCCTGCCAGCGCTCCCGCCGCTGCAGCGCCCCCCGCAGCCCATCGATGAAATCGCCTGCCCCGCCGAGCCGGTCCAGGGGCGAGCCGCCACTGATGCCGGTGCCCAGCAACCGGGCGAAGGCATCATTGGCATCGCGCACGCTCAGGTCGGCGTTCAACACTGCGATGGGCGCGTTGATCTGGCGGAAGATCTCGCCGAAACGGGCCTCGGCCTCGCGCAGCGCATCTTCGGCGCGGCGGGCCCGCAGCAGGCTGCGCAAGGTAGCCAGCAGCACTTCCGGATCGACCGGGTGAGTGAGGTAGCCGTCGGCACCGGCGTCCAGCCCGGTGATCATGTCCCCGGTGCTGATCGAAGCCGCCGACACGTGCACCACAGGCAGCAGCGCGGTACGCGGTTGTGCGCGCAGCTCGCGGACCACGTCGAAGCCGCTCATGTCGGGCAGGTTCACATCCAGCACGAGCGCTGCGAAGTCATTGACCGCCACCGCATCCAGCCCGTCCTGTCCCATCCCGGCTTCATCCACGCGGAAACCGTGATGCTCCAGCACCCGTCGCACTGCATAGCGCGTGGCTACGTTGTCATCCACGATCAGGATGCGGTCACGGTGCGGCATCGATGGCCTCTGCTGCGGTTTCAAGGTTCACCGGTACCACCACGAAGAACTCCGAGCCTTCGCCCTGCACGCTGTTGACCCCGACATGGCCACCCAGCAGTCCGGCGAAGCGCTTGCACAGCGACAGCCCCAGCCCGGTACCCCGCAGGCGCTTCTGCAGCGGTGAATCGACCTGCATGAAATCCTCGAACAACGCCGCCTGCATCTCCTGCGGGATGCCGATGCCGGTGTCGCGCACACTGAAGCGCACCGCCGCATCGCCTTCCAGCTCGGCGGAGACCACGATCCGGCCGCGCGGGGTGAACTTCAACGCATTGGACACGTAATTGCGCAGGATCTGCGCCAGCTTCTTGTCATCGGTGTACAGCATCGGCAGCTGCGGCGGCGCGATGAACTCCAGTTCTATGTCGTTGCCTTCGACCAACGGGCGGAACATGCCGCGCAAGGCCGAGAACAGATCCATCAAGTCGAACCAGCCCGGTGAAATGGTGATACGCCCCGCTTCGATCTTGGCCAGGTCGAGCAGGTCGTCGACCATCTCGCGCAGCTCGCTGGCGGCGTTGCTGATGAACAGCACCTGCTGGCGCTGTCCGCTGCTGAGCTCGCCGTCCATGCCATCGTCGAGCAGCCGCGTCATGCTCAGGATCGACCCGAGCGGCGTGCGGAACTCGTGGCTCATGTAGGACAGGAAGCGGCTCTTCAACTCGGACACCTGGCGCAGCTGTTCGGCCTGCTGGTCCAGTTCGCCATACAGCGCCAGCACCCCCTGGTTGGTCTCGTCCAGCTCAGCGCGCAGGCCTTCGTTCTCCGCGCGGAGACGCTCCATTTCCTGCTGCAGGGACAGATCGGTGACGCTCATCGGAAGGCTCCCACGCGCAGCGCGACGACGCAGACATCATCGCGACCACGATCAAAATCACGTTGCAGCACGGCAACCACCAAGGCAGGATGGCGATGCTGCAGCCCAGGGTAATCGCGCAGGCTCCACCGCGCCTGCAGTCCATCACTATGCATCACCAGCAGCGTGCCAGCGGGGGCGTGAAGGCTGAATGCCTGCGCCTTGCGGTACTGCACGCCGACGATGCCGGGCATCGAAGCCATGCCACGCGAGGTATCGCCGATCAGCAGGCTGCCGGCGATGTTGCCCACGCCTGCATAGTCGATTTCACCGCTGCCCAGCGCAACGCAGGCGACCGCCGCCGCACCGCCGCGCGAGCCCGACAATGCGGCGTGCAGGTCGTTGATGGCGTCCACGGCCGAACCTGCGGTTGGCAGCGCTGCCAGCGCACGCACTCCGCCTTCGGAGGCCTCCGCCGCCAGCGCGCCGTGGCCCAGGCCGTCGATCACCGTCAACGCCAGTTTCTGGTCCTGCACGCGCAGGTGCCAGGCATCGCCGCAGGCGAGCTCATGCTTCATCGGCAACCGCACCGCACCATAGGCAAGGTCCGCATCGCGCGGCGCCCGCTCTGGATGGATCCGCACCACCAGTATCGAGCCGCGCGCATCGGACCAGGCCTCCATCACCCGCGCCTGGCGTGCGATGGCGGCCATGCCCAGGCCCTGGCTGCCGCCGGTGGAATACCCATCCTGGAGGCACTGGGCCAGCACGAAGCCCGGGCCGCGGTCGAAGGTGCACAGCTCCACCCCTTGGCCGCAGGCACCGGCGATGACCGACAAGGTCATGCGGCCGCCGCCACCGTGGCGCCACAGGTTGGTCGCCATTTCCGTGGCGGCCAGCGCGACGCGGCCGGCATCGATTTCGTTGAAGCCGGCTTCGGCGGCCACGCGCAACGCTTCGCGCCGTGCCTGCCCGACCTGGGTGGTTTCCTCGACGACCACGACCCGGGTAAGCGGACCGGAAAAATTCAGATCCATTTGGTGATGGTTACCCGCGTGCCCTGCCCTGCGGCCGTGTCCAGATCGAAATCATCGACCAGCCGACGCGAGCCGGACAGGCCCAGGCCCATCCCGGACCCGGATGACCAGCCATCGGTGAGCGCCTTCACCTGGTCCGGAATGCCCGGCCCCTGGTCGGCGAACTGCAACTGGATGCCGCGGCGGACACCGCGTTCGACGATGTGCCAGTGCATGTCGCCGCCACCGCCATAGATCACCGCGTTGCGTGCCAGTTCGCTGGCGGCGGTGACCAGCTTGGTCTGGTCCACCAGCCGCAGCCCGAAGCGGACCGCAAGCTGCCGCACGGCCTGCCGCGCCAGCACCACGTCCTGCTCGATGCGAATCGGAAGGGATCCGTTCTCGGCGATCATGGGTCGCCTGCGGGCAGCTGCAGCAACTTCATGCCGCGCTCCACGTTCAGCGCGGTACGCACGCCGCGCAGGTCCAGGCCCAGCTCCACCAGGGTGATCGCCACCGCCGGCTGCATGCCCACCACCACGGTGGTGGCATCCATGATCCGCGCCAGCGCGGAAATGGTGGAGATCATGCGCCCGATGAACGAGTCCACGATATCCAGCGCGGAGATGTCGATCAGCACGCCACGTGCGGAGGTGCGCTGGATCTTGTCGGTCAGGTCATCCTGCAGCGTCAACGCCAGCTGGTCGTGCATGTCCACCTGGATGGTCACCAACAGCAGATCGCCCATCTGCAGGATCGGGATGCGATCCATCTCAGCCAGCCACCTTGGTCACGGTCTGGCCGGTCCGCTTGAGCGCCAGTGCAAGGGCGTCGGCCAGGTTGGCCTTGGTCACGATGCCCTGCAGGTCCAGGCCCAGGTGCACGATGGTCTGTGCGATCTGCGGGCGCACGCCGCTGATGATCGCATCGGCGCCCATCAGGCGGATGGCGGTGACGGTCTTCAGAAGGTGCTGGGCCACCAGCGTATCCACCGTGGGTACGCCGGTGATGTCGATGATGGCGATTTCCGATCCGGTTTCGACGATCCGCTGCAGCAGCGATTCCATCACCACCTGGGTACGCTGCGAATCCAGCGTGCCGATCATCGGCAGCGCCAGCACGCCTTCCCACAGCTTCACCACCGGGGTGGACAGCTCGAGCATTTCTTCCTGCTGGCGCTGGATGACCTCTTCGCGGCTCTTCTGGAATGCCTTAACGGTCTGCAGCCCGAGCAGGTCCAGCAGTTCGGAGATGGCCCACAGCTGGTCGCCCAGCTGTTGCGGATCGGCTGCCAGGGCTGCCTGGACCTGGGCGAACAACGGGCGCTTCAGCGAGAAGATGAAACTCGCCGTCTCCGACGAATTGAAGCCCCTGCGCGCGCGATCGGCGGACAGGTCTTCAAGGAAGCGGCGCAGGCCCTGCCATTCCGGGCCCTGCAGGCTGCCTACATCGGCGGCCGGGACGGACTGCAGGAACAGCCGCCAGAACTCACGAAGCTGCGAATCCACTTCGTGGCTTGAAATGCGGTTGTCCTGTCCTTGGCCCGCGGCGGCAAGGGTCTGCTGCCACTGCGTGAGGACCTGTTCCTCGTTGCTGCGGATGAGATCAAGGGTGCGCTGCTGCAATGCCGCCATGGGAGTTTCCTGCTGGGTGGGGCCAGCAGTGCATGCCATTGCATGGACATCTGGCCGGAAGGATTCCAGCCGGGTATGACGTAACGCAGTACGGTGCGTTCCCCTTCCCCGACCGGACAACCTTCACATTACGCAATCAGCAATGTGTTCAACGCGTGAAGACGTTCAAGGCGACTCGCGACGCGGCGTGTCGTGTGCTCCGCATTGCCAAGGCCGGCGTCAGCTGACTTGTTCAGAAATGCGCTGCAAGGCCACCCGTCCCACCCTGCGCTTCTCCATCGAGAGCACCCGCAGCCGGAAGCCCGCGTGTTCGATCACATCCCCGGCCAGCGGCATCCTGTCCAGCGCATGCAGGACCAACCCGGACAACGTCTGGTAGTCGCCGCTGCGCTCGAAGCGGATGCCGGCCATGCGCTGCAGGTCGTCCAGGGTCAGCGCGCCGTCGGCCTCCCACTGCTGGTCGGCGATCACGGTGATGCCATAACGCTCATCCTGGGTGTCGGCGAGGTCGCCGGCGATGGCGGCCAACAGATCGTTGGCGGTCACCAGCCCTTCCACGCTGCCGTACTCATCCACGACCACCGCCAGCGGCACCGGATGCTGTCGGATCAGCTCCAGCACCTGCAGCGCGCTGGCGTTGGAAGAAACAAACTGGGCCTCGCGCAGGCTGGTCTCCAGCTGCAGCGGTCTGCCCTGCAGCAGGTTGGCCAGCAGGTCACGGCTCTGCACCACGCCACGCAGGCGGTCCAGGTCGCCGTCGGCGACCAGCAGGCGGGTGTGGGGGCTGGCGATCAACCGTGCAATGACATCTTCGGTGCCACGGCTGATATCGATCCACTGCACATCGGTGCGCACGGTCATCACGCTGGACACCGGCCGTTCGGCCAGGGTCAACACGCTGCGGATCATGTCCTGCTCCACCGGTTGCAGACGCTCCCCGCCGACGCCAGCAGCCGGATCACCCTCGTCCTCCTGCGCGCCGGCATCGCGCACCCCGAACATGCGCATCACCGCATCGGCGGTGCGCTGGCGGAACGGCAGCTGCGCCTGGTCGCGCTCGCGGTTGAAGCCCACCCATTGATTGAAGCCTTCCACCAGGATCGAGAACGCGATCGCCGCGTACAGATAGCCCTTCGGGATCCTGAAGCCCAGGCCCTCGGCCACCAGGCTGAAGCCGATCATCAGCAGGAAGCCCAGGCACAGCACCACGACGGTGGGATGGCGATTGACGAAGCGCGTCAGCGGCTTGCTGGCCAGCAGCATCAGCGCCATCGCGATGGTCACCGCTGCATACATGACGCCCAGGTTGTCGACCATGCCGACCGCAGTGATCACCGAGTCCAGCGAGAACACCGCATCGAGCACCACGATCTGCGCCACCACGGTACCGAAGCCGGCGTATACCCGGTTGCCGCCGCCCTCGTGCGTACGGCCTTCCAGCCGCTCGTGCAGTTCCATGGTGCCCTTGAACAGCAGGAACAGGCCACCCACCAGCAGGATCAGGTCGCGCCCCGAGAAATCATGGCCAAGCACCTCGAACAGCGGCTCGGTCAGTTTCATGATCCAGGACAGCGCGGCCAGCAGCACCAGCCGCATCAGCAGCGCCAGGGTCAGGCCGATCACCCGCGCGCGGTCGCGCCGGTGCGGGGGCAGTTTGTCGGCCAGGATCGCGATGAACACCAGGTTGTCGATGCCCAGCACGATCTCAAGCACTACCAGGGTTGCAAGCCCCATCCATATCGAGGGGTCAGCCAGCCATTCCATGCGTAGGTTCTTTTCTGTGATTGAAGGGGAAAGTGCGGGTGCTGCCGGATCAGGCGCCGTCGTCCTGGGCCGCGGCCGGATCGTGCCCGAGCAGGTCACCGGGCGTGCAGCGCAGTTCGCGGCAGATCGCATCGAGCGTGGAAAAGCGGATCGCACGCGCCTTGCCCGTTTTCAGGATGGACAGGTTCGCCAAGGTGATGTCGATGCGCCCGGCCAGCTCGGACAGGGTCATCCCGCGTTGCTGCAGCATGCGGTCCAGGGTGATGACGATCGCCATCAGACCACCCCGTCCAGATCCTCACGCATCGCAGTGCCCACGGCGAACACATGGGCGATGACGAACAGCATCAGCACCGCCACCAGTCCGGTGATCGACATGCCGCCGCCTATTTCCATCCAGGCGAACTGCGGTCCCATCCAGCTGGCGTAGACGCCGATCAGGATCGACAGCAGCTCCATCGCCAGCATCAGCCAGGCCATCCGGCGCAGGCGGGTGACATTGCCCCGGGTGAACGGTTGCCGGTCGCGCACCGAACGCACCAGGCGCTGCAGGTGGCGCAGGAACACCAGGCCAAGCGCCAGCAGCACAACGATGGCCAGCAGGCCGGCACTGAAGTGCAGCAGCAGGTGCGGCGCATCGCCATGGTCGGCCACCACCGACGCGTCGACCGCATCGAGCAGCCGCGCCGGCCGCTGCAACACCAGCGGCACCGCGCACAGGGCGGCCAGGATGCCGAGCCAGCACATCGCCACGACAGCGTGGATGGCGGCATGGGTCAGCTTGAAGATGCCACGCGGATCAGGCGCGCGGCGGGTACGGCTTGGCACGGGGCCTCCAGCAGACAGGCGCCGGAAGAGCGCCCTGTGTTTATTGATAAACGATAAACACCGTAGTGTCCAGCCCGTGACGCCGTCGTCAGCGCCGGTCCGGCAACGCATCCAGCGCGGCACGCAACGCGGCGACCTGCGTGGCGTCACTCTGCTGATGATCCAGCGCCAGGCCGGACAGAGCGCGGTTGTGGTGCTGCATCGCACTGCGCTTGAGCGCCTTCGCCGAGGCATGCAGTTCGGTGCAGCCACTGCGCTGGGCGACATCGGCGATGTTGGAGGCGGCAAGGCCCGCCCCGGCGATGATCCCGATGCGCCCCGCAGACCGCTGGACCATGCCCGCCAGCACATCCACGCCTTCCAGCGCCGAGCCGTGGCCCCCGGAGCTCAGCACCCGCGCGCAGCCCAGCCCGATCACCGTCTCCAGCGCCTCGGGCAGGTCGCGCGCCGCGTCGAAGGCGCGATGGAAAGTGACCGGCAGGCCGCCTGCCGCCGCCACCAGCTCGCGGCACAGCGCGACATCGACGTCGCCCTCGGCCGTCAACGCGCCGAGCACCACGCCGTCCATGCCCAGTGCACGGCAATGCTGGATGTCGCGCAGCATGACGTCCGCTTCCCAACCGCCATACAGGAAGTCCCCGGCGCGCGGCCGGATCAGCACGAACAGGGGCAGGCGCACCCGGTCGCGGCTGACCGCGAGCGTTGCATGCGAGGGCGTCAGGCCGCCAGAGGCGAGGTCGGCGAACAGTTCCACGCGGTCCGCTCCGCCGGCCTGCGCGGCCAGCGCCGATCCGACCCCATCAGCGGCGATCTCCAGCAGCCGGCGCATGCTCAGGCCTGCTCCGTGCGGTACACCGAGTCGGCATCGTGCAGCCCGTCCTGGCGTTGCGCATCGCACACCGCGTAGACGAATCCACGATGCAGGGCGTAGGCGCCGACCTCGCCGTCGCGATTCATCGCCAGGAAGCACACCTGCAGTGTGCGGCTGGCTTCGGGGCGTTTGCGCACCACCCGTGCGATCGCCTCGCGGCAGGCCTCGGCCGGACTGCGGCCCTGGCGCATCAGCTCCACCACCAGGAACGAGGCCACGTTGCGGATCATCTCCTCGCCGACCCCTGATGCGGTCGCCGCGCCCACCTCGTTGTCCACGTACAGGCCAGCGCCGATGATCGGGCTGTCACCCACCCGGCCCTGCATTTTCCACGCCATGCCGCTGGTGGTGCACGCCCCGGCCAGCCGACCCTGTGCGTCGCGTGCCAGGATACCCAGGGTGTCATGGTTGCTGCTGTCGCCAGGAAGGGTGCGGCGTTCGGCATTGATCTGCGGTGCGTACTCTGCGGTCTGCAACCACGCCCTCCAGGCCTTTTCGGCAGCGGGGGTGAGCAGCTTGCCGCGCGGGAAACCCTGCTCGACCGCGAAAGCCTGTGCGCCCTGCCCGACCAGCATCACGTGCGGGGTCTGTTCCATCACCCGGCGCGCAACCGATACCGGATGCAGGATGTCGATCAGCGCAGCGACCGAGCCACAGCGACCGTCGCCGTCCATGATGCTGGCATCCAGGCTGAGGTTGCCGTCGCGGTCGGGGTTGCCACAGCGCCCCACGGTCGGGTTGCAGAGTTCGCTCTCCGCCCAGCGTGCGCCCTGCTCCACCGCATCCAGCGCGCTGCCGCCCGCTGTCAGGGTCTTCCAGGCCACCTGGTTGGCACCCACGCCGAAGTCCCAGGTCGACACCACCCGGGGCCCGGCATCGGCCGCGGCCGCGCGTGCGCTGCGTGGCAGTCCGAGAGCGCCGACCGCCAACGCGCCGGCCTGCAGGAAGCTTCTACGATCGGTCATGCGAATCCCTCTGTAGGTTGTGCCACCGGGCGCCGTGGCCTCGTTTTACCGGGCCACCGAGGCGTTCCACGCCGCTGCACCGAGTACGCCCAGTTCGCCATGTTCAACCCGCCACACCGGCACCTGCTGCAGCACGCTGGCCAGTACGCCCTTGTTGAGGAAGCGTGCCACGAACGGGCTGTCCGGCAGGAACGGCGCGATATGCGCCGACACGCCGCCGGCCAGGTAGACCGCGCGTGCACCGAACGCAATCGCCAGGTCACCGACGAAGCTGCCCAGCCAGCCGCAGAACATGTGGACGGTCTCATGCGCCAGCGGATCATCGCCCCGATGCGCGGCAGCGAGCAGCGCTTCGGTGTCGTCCCAGTGCGCGCTCGCGCCACGCAGTTGGCACAAGCACTGGTAGAGATTGAGCATGCCGGTGCCGGACAATACGCGTTCGTTGTCGACGTGGTCCCAGCGCTGCAGCAGCAGGCGCAGCACGTCCAGCTCCAGTGCGGTACCGGCCGACAGCGCCGAATGACCGACTTCACTGGCCAGCACCGGACGCGCGCCATCGGCAAAGCGCAGCGCAGCACCCAGTCCGGTACCGGGCCCGAGCACCAGCGCCGGCCACGCCGTGGTCGGATCGCCGCTGCCATGCAGCGCGACCAGTGCATCGGCGCGCACGTGCGGGATCGCCAGCGCGACCGCTTCGAAATCGTTGATCAGCTGCAGCGAATGCAATCCTGCCTGTTGGCGCGTGGATTCGACGGCCACCGGCCAGGGCAGGTTCGCGTTGACCAGCACATCGCCGCGCAGCAGCCCGGCGATGGCCACTACCGCGCCACAACCCGGCCCTGCACGTTCGCCGGCGAAGTCGGCCAGGATGGAAGACAGGCTCGCATGGTCGGCACAGCGGTAGCGCCGGAAGCCCTCGATGCGTGGCGTGCGCCCATCGCCGCACGACCAGGCCAGGCGGGCGAAGGTCCCGCCGACATCCGCGACGATCTGTGCGGCATGGGACTCGGGCAAGGGCTGCGGCGAGGGGGATGGGCTCTCGATGGAGACCGGGGACGATACCGCAACGTTCACTCGCACGCCTTTACGGAAAACAACGCAATGCGTGCAATTCTCAGCGATTGCCCGCGCTTTGCATAGCGCGGGCCCTGGCCGTTCAGGCTGCGCCCGCCACCGGCTCGCGGGAGCTCATGCGCGCCGGACGGCTGGGGAACGCATGCCGCAGGATGCGCCAGACGACCTGGCCGAACTGGCTCGGCAGCGAGCCGGTGTTGTAGTGCTGGCCATAGCGGCGGCAGATGTCCTTCACTTCCACGGCGATGCGTGAATAGCGGTTGGCCGGCAGGTCCGGGTAGAAATGGTGCTCGATCTGGTGGCTCAGGTTGCCCGACAGCACGTTGATCACCCAGCCGCCCCTGAGGTTGGAGGAGCCGCGCAGCTGGCGCAGGTACCAGTGGCCGCGCGATTCATTGCGCAGGCAGTCCTTGGGGAAGGTTTCCGCATCGGCGGTGAAATGACCGCAGAAGATGATCACGTAGGTCCAGATGTTGCGCATGCCGTTGGCCACCAGGTTGCCCAGCATCACCGGCAGGAAGAACGGGCCGGCCAGCGCCGGGAACAGGATGTAGTCCTTGCCCAGCTGGCGCGCCATCTTGGCACCCACCGGACGGGTCTCCTTCCACAGTTGGCGGGCGGTCATGCGGCCCTTCAGCCAACGGCCGATCCGCAGGTCCTGGATCGCCACGCCCCACTGGAACAGCAGCGCGAAGACCGGCGCGATGATCGGCTGCAGCAGGTAGAACGGGCGCCAGCGCTGCTCGGGGAAGATGCGCAGCAGGCCGTAGCCGATGTCATCGTCCATGCCGCGCACGTTGGTATAGGTGTGGTGCTTGAAGTTATGGGTCTTGCGCCAGTTGTCACTGGTGGCCACGATGTCCCACTCGTAGCTGTTGCCGTCCAGCTTGGGGTCTCCGGTCCAGTCGTACTGGCCGTGCATCACGTTGTGGCCCAGCTCCATGTTCTCCAGGATCTTGGACAGCGCCAGCAGCAGCGTACCGGCGATGCACGCCGGCCACAGCAGTGGCGACCAGAACAGCGGCGAGAACGCACCAACGAACAGCAGCAGGCGGCCGAGCACGCCGGACCAGCGCACGGCGGCGGCGACGCGACGGATGTAGCGGGTGTCTTTGGCGCCCAGCTCGCCGATCACGCGGTCGCGGATCGCGTCCAGTTCGGCGCCGAAGGCGTTCAGCTCAGCAGGGGTCAGGGCACGATCAGGGCGGCTCATCAGCAAAGGCTTCCTTTAAAGATCCAGGACCAGGTCGGTGGTCGGGGCACTGACGCAGATACGCACCGGCATCGCCGGTTCATCCTGGTCCTGGCCGGTACGCAGGTGCCGCGTGGCGCCACTGGCGCGCACGCAGGTGCAGGTATTGCAGATGCCCATGCGACAGCCATGCTTCGGCTTGAGCCCCTGGGCTTCCAGGCTTTCGAGCAGTGCCCTGCCGCGTGGCACGGTCAGCGTGCGGCCACTTCGGGCCAGGGTCAGCTGGACCTCGCCCTGGTCATCGGCTGGCGGCGCAGGCGCCGTGAAGGCTTCGGCCTGGAAACCTGCCACGTGATGCAGCAGGCGGTTGCGCGCGGCAGCGACGAAGCCATCCGGACCACAGACCAGCACGTGGCGCTGCGCCAGCGGCACATCGCCGAGGCTGTCGAAGGCCACGCTGTCGATGCGTGCCGCCGGCGCCTGCGCATCGCGCGTGGCCAGCAGGCGCACCTGCAGTTGCGGATCGGCGGCCGCCATCGCCAGCAGCTCCTCGCGGAAGCTGAAGCCGGCGTGGCTGCGCTCCCAGTAATAAACATCCACCGGCGCACCGAGCGGACGCGCGGACAGGGCGCGCAGCAGACTGCGCATCGGGGTGATGCCACTGCCTGCGGCCAGCAGCAGCAGCGGAGCCGCAGTCGGCACCGAAAACTCACCGAACGCTTCACCGATGTGGAAAACACTGCCGCGGCGGGCCTGCGACACCAGATACTGGCTGACCCGGCCGCCATCGACGGCCTTGACGGTGATCGCCAGCAGGTTGCGCCCGAGCAACGTCGGGCTGTAGCTGCGATGCAGCAGACGGCCGTCGATTTCGATGCCGAGGGTCACGTGCTGGCCCGGCTGCATACCGCGCCAGTGGCGGTTGGTTTGCAGTACGAGGGTGCAGGCGCCCTCGCCGGCCGGCTCACGCCGCAGCAGGCGTGCCAGCGGCTGGCGCAGCGTCCACAGACGGTTGACCTGCCCCGCCCAGTAATCAAAAAGCGCCGGCGACAGCCAGCGATGCGGCGAGAGCAGCGACGGACGATCAACCATGGCAGGGCGGACGGCAGTGTTCATGGATCCAACTATACGTGCGCGCACACAGCTGTGTATACAGGTGTATATCGAACCGGATCAGGTATGATTCACGCTTGGTCCACCCGGTTGCCCCATGCCCCCCATCCTCACGCCTCCGCCCGAAGACGCCACGCCGGTCCGCCGTACGGTGACCCGCGAGGATCTGATCATCGCGGCGCTGGCGCTGATCGGGCCGCACCGCAGCCTGTCCACCCTCAGCCTGCGTGAAGTGGCGCGCGAGGCGGGCATCGCACCTAACAGCTTCTACCGCCAGTTCCGTGACATGGACGAACTGTCCATCGCGCTGATCGACCTGGCCGGGCGCTCGCTGCGCACCATCATCGGCCAGGCCCGCCGCCGTGCCACGGTGTCGGCCACCAGCGTGGTCTGGGTGTCGGTGGAAACCTTCATGGAACAGCTGCGCGCCGACGACAAGCTGCTGCACGTGCTGCTGCGCGAAGGCGCGGTCGGCTCGGACGACTTCAAGCACGCGGTTGAACGCGAGCTGCAGTACTTCGAAGACGAGCTGCAGGTCGACCTGGTCAGGCTGGCCGCGATGGACGGGGTGCGCCTGCACGCCCCGCAGTTGGCCGCCAAGGCGATCACCCGGCTGGTGTTCGCGATGGGCGCCAGCGCGATGGACCAGCCGCCGGAAAAGGATGCCGAGCTGATCGAAGAGATTTCCACGATGGTGCGCATGATCATCGTCGGCGCCCGCACCCCGGCCGCCTTCCGCCGCAAGCGCTGACCCGGGTACGACCCGGTAGTGACGGCCGCTGGCCGTCACCCACCGGCCCCCGCTGCCCCATGCCGTTGACCTGCCGTTACCGCGCGCGGTGGCACCCTGTGGACCTCACCCCCCCCACCAGGATTCCGCATGCGCGCCGCCCTCCACGCCAGCTTTGGCGACCCCGCCTCTGTTCTCTCCGAAGGCCAGACGAACCTGCCCGAGCCCGGTCCCGGCGAAGTGCGCATCCGCACCGTGCTCGCCCCGATCCACAACCACGACCTGTGGACGGTACGCGGGCAGTATGGTTACAAGCCGACCCTTCCGGCTGTCGGTGGCAGCGAGGGACTGGGCATCATCGATGCCCTCGGCGAAGGTGTGGAAGGACTCGCGCCAGGCCAGCGGGTGGCCGCCGCTTCGGTGCATGGAACCTGGGCCGAAGCCTTCATCGCACCGGTTCGGATGGTGATCCCGATGCCGGATGCGATCGACGATGAGACCGCAGCGCAGCTGATCGCAATGCCGCTCAGCGCGCTGATGCTGCTGGAATTCCTGCACGTGGAAAAGGGCGACTGGATCGTGCAGAACACCGCGAACGGTGCGGTGGGCAAGACGCTGGCGATGCTGGCCAGCGCACGCGGGGTCAACGTCGCCAACCTGGTCCGCCGCGACGACGGCGTCGCCGAACTGGAAGCACTGGGCATCGCCAACGTGTTCTCCACCGCCTCCGAAAACTGGCAGCAGGCGGTGCGCACCGCGCTCGGCGACCGGCTGGCGCGCGCCGCAGTGGACTCGATCGGCGGCAGCGCCAGCGGCGATCTGGTGGGGTTGCTTGGCGAGGGCGGCACGCTGGTGTCGTTCGGTTCGATGACCGGCGAACCGATGCAGATTCCGTCCGGTGACGTGATCTTCAAGCAGGCCACGGTGAAGGGCTTCTGGGGCAGCAAGGTCAGCCAGGCGATGGCCGTGGAGGACAAGCGCCGCCTGGTGGGCGAGCTGTTTGAGCGTGCCGCTGCCGGTGGCCTGCAGCTGCCGGTGCAGGCGGTCTATCTGCTCGCGCAGATCGCCGACGCGGCCGCAGCCAGCCTGGCCGGTGGGCGCACCGGCAAGGTGCTGCTGCGTCCGTAAACGCGGCATCCCGCGACCGCTGGCGCCGCGTCGTGCTCGGCGGCTCTTGCCCGTGACGCCGCAAGGATTCCGCCGAGCATGGCTCGGCGCTACCGCCGGGACGTCACGCAGGCTCGGCGGTGAGCGCGGCGTGCTGCGTAAGGGTGGAAGTTTCGCGCAGGCGGAAGATCGCCACTGCCTGCTGCAGTTCGTGTGACTGCTCTTCCAGCGAGCGCGCCGCGGCGTTGGCCTCTTCCACCAGCGCGGCATTCTGCTGGGTCGCCTCGTCCATCTGCACCACGGTCTGGCTGACCTGCTCGATGCCCGCGCTCTGCTCCTGCGAGGCAGCGGAGATCTCGGCCATGATGTCGGTTACCCGGTGCACCGAAGTGACGATGTCCTGCATGGTGCTGCCGGCCTGGCGCACCAGCTGGGCGCCCTGCTCCACCTGCCCGACCGAATCATCGATCAGGCCTTTGATCTCGCGCGCGGCAGTGGCCGAACGCTGTGCCAATGCGCGTACTTCGGTGGCCACCACGGCGAAACCGCGACCCTGCTCACCGGCACGCGCGGCTTCCACCGCGGCATTCAACGCCAGGATGTTGGTCTGGAACGCGATGCCGTCGATCACCGTGATGATCTCGGCGATGCGCCGCGACGATCCTTCGATGCCGGTCATGGTCTGCACCACCTGCGCGACGACCTCCCCCCCTTGTGACGCCACCGCGGCGGTACCCTGCACCAGCTGGTTGGCCTGGCGTGCGTGGTCGGCATTCTGGCGCACGGTGGAGGTCAGCTCTTCCATCGACGCAGCGGTTTCTTCCAGGCTGGCGGCCTGTTGTTCGGTACGCTGCGACAGGTCCTCGTTGCCCGCGGCGATCTCGCCTGCCGCACTGTTGATCATCGCGCTGGCCTGCTGGATGCCGCCGACGATGCGCGTCAGCTGCTCCACCGTGGTATCGGCATCGCGCCGCATCCGGGCGAAAACGCCGTGGAAGTCACCCTGCATGCGCGCGGTGAGGTCGCCCCGGGCGATCGCCTGCAGCAGCCGGGACAGCTCGGCCAGGTTGCCGTCGGTTGTGTGCATCAGTGTGTTCAGACCCTCCACCATGCTGCGGAAATCGTGGGTGAAGCGCGTCGCATCACCGCGCTGGGTGAAATCACCGGCTGCCGCAGCGTGTGCCAGCTGCAGGATCTGCGCGTTGATCGCCTGCAGGTTGGCCTTGGTGTCGCGCATCGCCGCGCTGATCATCGCCTTCTCACCGGGCAGCTCCTCCATGTCCGCACTCATGTCGCCCACCGCGTAGCAGGCCATGACCTCCACCAGCCGACGCTGCACGTCCACGTGCCCAGCCACCAGCATGTTGGTGCCGGCCACCATGCGGCCATACTCGCCGGGGAAGGCGCGATCATCCAGCCGATAGCTCATCTGCCCTTCGTCATGCCGCCCGGCCATGTCCGCCTGCGCGGCGATCACCGCGCGCAGCTGGTCCTGCATTGCCCCCATCGAGGTCAACAGGCGGCCCACTTCGTCATTGCGCGATACGCTGATACGGCTGTCCAGGCGCCCCTCGGCCACCGCCGCGGACACCCGTTCGGCCTCGGCCAAGGGCTTCAGCACCAGCGCCCGCAGCAGCACGAACAAGGCCGCGCTCAGCAGCACGGCCGAGAACAGGCCCACTGCCACGATCACCCACAGCAGCGTACGCGCCTGCGCCATCACGTGGGCCTTCGGCACCGCGATGCCCAAGGCGAACACCTGCGGCGCCGAGCCTACCCGCAACGGCACGAACACCTGCAGCTCCTCCTCGCCATTGAAGCGGGCTTGGCTGCCGATCGTCTCGCCCTTGGCGACGGCGGCCAGCATCGCCTGGGTACCGGTATCGTCACGCAGCTTGCCGACCTCATCCGCATTACGGCTGGCCATCACCGAACCGGCAGGCGACAGCAGGGTCGCATGGCCGACCTCCATCGGCCGCATCGCCGCGATGCGCGCCTGCAGCGCCGCCAAGGTGAAGTCGACCGTGATCACGCCCTGGTAGCGCCCGTCTTCGAGGATCGGGGTGGCCACGGTGGTCATAAGGGTGTCCTTGCCGGCCACCGGGTAGTAGTACGGTTCCACCACGGCCTGGGCGAGGGTCTCCCGCGGCTTGAGGTTCCAATCGCCCTCACCGGGCTTTTCGTAATCGCGCAGCGCCTCGCGCACCAGCGTACCGTCCTGCCAGGCCCACCAGGTCATGAAGCGGCCGCTTCCATCATGGCCCTCGCTGTCCACGAACGCAGCGTCCTTGCCATCGAAGGCATCGGGCTCCCACAAAGTGCCCATGCCCAGCCACTGCGGGTGCGCCTGCAACTGGGCGCGGATGATTTCGTTGGCCGCCGTCCGGTCCAGGCTGCCCAGCGATCGCTGCACGCTGAAACTGTTGGCCAGCGCCGTGCCGGTGTCGGCGGCCACCGCGATCTCCGCCGCGATCCGCTGGGCCTCCTGCCCGGCCAGGTCCTGCAGCCGCGCCTGCGCGCTGTCCAGCAATGCATCGCTGCTGCGCCAATAACTGATCACGGCGGTGAAACCGAAGCAGGCCAGGGCCAGCAGGCCGGTGCCGAGCATCAGGCGCCGGGCCACGCTGGGCGGACGCGTGGAGCGTGAAGAAAGGAAAGCGGTACGCATCACGGAACTCGGAAGGGGGCGGACAGCCTCTCTATCGACCCGTATGACGGTTTCTTGACCATCACCGGCGGCGACCACGGCCGCTGGCCGTCCGCTTCCCGCCCCGGTGGGTGACGACCGTTGGCCGTCACACGAAAATCAGCGGCTAAGGTGCAGGAACTGCACGTGGCGCTCGTACTGGCTGATGATGTCGTTGATGATCTGCTCGCAGCTGTAATCGACCAGATCGTAATCCTGGCTGCCCTCGTACAGATGCACCTCGGCCCGGTAGTAGCGGCTGTTGCGCGCCTGGTGCGAGGCGAACGACGGCACCCGGTAGCCGGTCAGGATCACCCGGTACAGGAAATCCTGCTGCTCCCCATGATTGACCGACAGCTCCATGTCACCCGCTTCCAGCCGCGTGGAAACCTCCCAGCCATCCCCGCGCAGCTGCTCGGCCACCGCCTCCATCGCCGGCTTCACGTCGGTATCCATGAAGCGGTACACCTGGTCGCGCACCGGGAAATTGACCGCCCGCCCCAGCCGCTGGCGCCAGCCCTGGTGGTGCCGGCTGGCCCCCACCAATGGCGAGGCCCGGTACTGCAGCGCCCGCTTGCGATGCGACTCATCGGCGAAGGACCGCATCAGCCCCCACGCCATCAGCAGCAGCACCGCCGAGAACGGCAGCGAGGCCAGCACCACCGCGGATTTCAACGCATCCATGTTGCCGGCCAGCAGCAGCCCGGCGGTGACCACCGCGGTCACCGTGCCCCAGAACACCCGCAGCCAACGCGGACCGTCGTCTTCGGGCGCCCCGCCATGCGATGACAGCGTGGACAGTACCACCGCACCGGAATCGGCGGAGGTCACGAAGAACACGAAACTCACCAGCACCGTCACCGCGATCACCGCCCGACTCCACGGATAGCTTTCCAGCAAGGCGTACAGCACGGTGGGAGGGTCATCGATGGCCAGCTGCGCCAGCTGCGTTTGCCCATGGTGCAGCACCTGGTCCAGCGCGCTGTTGCCGAAGATCGACAGCCACGCCAGGGTGAACCCCAGCGGGATCAGCAACACGCCGAACACGAACTGGCGGATGGTGCGGCCGCGCGAGATGCGCGCGATGAACAGTCCCACGAACGGAGACCAGCCGATCCACCACGCCCAGTAGAACACCGTCCAGCTTCCCATCCAGCCCGGCTTCCCGCCGTAGGCATAGACATCGAAACTCTTGCCCACCACGCTGCCCAGGTAGTCACCTGCATTCTGCATCAGCGTGCCAAGCAGGTACTGGGTGGGGCCGGCGAACAGCATGAACAGCACCAGCGCGATGGCCAGCAGCATGTTGATGTTGGACATCCAGCGCACGCCCTTTTCCACGCCGGTCACCGCCACCGCCACCGCCGCGCCCATCATCAGCACGATCAGCGTGATCTGCACGCCGTGGGTATGCGGCACGTTGAACAGATTGGCCAGGCCGGCGTTGAGATGCAGCACGCCAAAGCCCATGTCCGCGCCGAGCCCGAACACGGTGGCGACGATACCGAGGGCATCCACGGTGTAACCGATCGGTCCGTTGATGCGATTGCCGATCAGCGGGTAAAGAGCCGAACGCAGCGCCAGCGGCAGGTTGTGCCGGTAGGCGAAGTAGGCCATCGCCATCGCCGCCAACGCGAACACGCCCCAGCCGTGCAGGCCCCAGTGCAGGAACAACAGCTGCATGGCCTGGCGCGCCCCCGCTTCGCCTGCCGCCGGGTCACCCTGCGGCGGCTGCATGAAGTGGGTCAGCGGCTCGGACACGCAGAAGAAGAACAGGGTGATGCTGATGCCGGCGGCGAACAGCATGCCGGCCCAGGACAGATAACTGAACTCCGGCTCGTCGTGGTCGGCGCCCAGCTTGATGCTGCCATACGGCGACAGCGCGGCGACCACCACGAATACCAGGTACAGCGTCATCGCCAGCAGGTAGTACCAGCCCACGTTGGACGAGGCCCAGTCCTGCGCCTGCATGAGCATCCGCCCGGCACCCAGCGGGTAGACGCTGACGAACACGGCGAACGCCACGACGATGAGCGAGGCGATGGCAAAGACAGGCCGCAGCGTCCGCACCGGGTTATGTTGAGGCTCCAGGGCTTCCATGAAAGCGACCTGCTCCGAATCAGGGGGTATCCGTACCATCATGACGGTCCCATCATCGATTCGTGATGAAGGCCACCAGAAACCAAGCATTTAGCGTGATTTCTGGCGGAAGCCGACAGTCGATTACGTCACGCAGCAGCCAATACGTAGTCCAGCGCAGCGGTCACCGCCACGACCTGGGCCCGGTTGCACTGGGCCGGGGTGGCGCGCGGGCTGTCCGGGTAGACCTCGGTGGTGGTGGTGTAGCGGGCCCCGGTGATGCCGGCGCACAGGCCCAGCGCCACCAGCGGGTACTCGATCACCCCGCGCGAGACCACCTTCGACCCGATGATCTCCCCGGCCTCGTCGGCCGGTGCGATGTGGGTCACCTGCTCCACCGCCGCCACCACCGCCTGCTGGAACGCCGGCTGCGGGTTTTCGGTGTCATCCACCAGGTAGAACCCATCCGGAATCAGGCCGGGCACGAACGGCTTGCCGTCGCGTGCAGCCACCGCCGGGCGGAACTCGCTTTCATCGCTGTCGGTGGTCTCGTGCAGATCGATGTGCAGCACGAACTGCGACTTCGACCGGGCCACCAGCTCGATCAGCGCGGTCGACTCGCGTGCCGGAGCGCCCTGGCGGAAGTTGCGGTTCGGGTCGATGGCATCGAAATTCCAGCGGTTGATGCGCTCATAGCCCCAAGGGTTCACGCACGGCACCACCAGCAGGTTGATGCGCCCTGCATAGGCGGCGGCATGCTGTTCCAGGAACTCCAGCGCGCCCATCACGCCGCTGGTCTCATAGCCGTGCACGCCGCCGGTCACCAGTGCCGCCGGCAGCGCCGGATTCCAGTCGGGGCTGCGCAGCGCCAGCAGCGGATAGGTCTCGCCGGCGTAGTCCAGCGCACCGTACTGCACCGGCTCAAAGGAACCAGCGAGCGCTTCGATGCGCGGCAACACGTCCTGGTCGAAGCGACGCAGCCGCTGCTGCCGTGCCCGCCACTGCGTGCGCTCGGCCTCGCCCCAGGGCTGGCCGGGGGATCCCACGGGATAGAAGGCAACAGGGCTCATGGCGGTCTCGCGGCAACGGAAATCAGCGCGCATTTTAGCACCGCAGCCACGCACGGCTGGACTCAGCCCATCGCCTCGCCGGCATCGGCCAGGCGCTCTTCGATCTGCGCATACCAATCCTGCAGCACCTCGATCAACAGGTCCATTTCCGCATCGGCGCGTGGAAGGCGGCCAGCACGGAGTGACACCTGCGCTTCCTGCAGCTGCGCGATGAAGCCGGCCACGGTGTCGGACTGCACGATCAGGCCGGGATGGCGGCGCCCCGGCAGACGCACCACGGCATGGTTGCCGAGCTGTCCATACAGGCTGATCGTGGTGTAGGTCTTCATCGCCAGTTGGGCGTTCATGCAATGCTGCCTGGAGAGAACTGGTTCACCGGCACGCGCGGGCTGGACGGGGGAGACGCTGCCGCGCGTGCCGGGGAACCAGGGGGACACGGGAAATGGGCCGGCCCGCAGGCTGCCCACGAAAGAGAACGTCAGTCGATCCGGGCACGCCCGGATATCTGCACCCGGCGGTTCGGCGCAAGGCAGGCGATCAACGCCGGCTGGCTGCGCTGGTCGCACTGCACCAGCGGTTCGGCAGCGCCGCGGCCCTCGGCACGGATCGTCCCGCTGGCCACTCCGCCTTCCACCAGCGCACTGCGCACGGCCTCGGCACGACGCGTGGACAGCGTCTGGTTGTAGGACGGGCTACCGATGCGATCGGTATGACCGACCACCTCGATCCGCTGCACCTCGCTGGCCCGTTGCACCTGGCCAAGCACCCCGTCCACTGCACGGCGGCCGGCGGCACTCAGCTCGGCACTGTCGAAGGCGAACAGGGCATCAGCAGCCAGCCGCAGCGGCTCCTGCGGTAACGCTGCGGGCAAACCAGCAGTGGGCGGCGGCGGCGGTTCCACCAGCGCAGCGCACGACTGCGGCTTCCAGTACCCGCCCTGCGCGATGCCCTTGCCATCGAACCGCACCTGGAACTGGCAGGTGAAGTACTCACTGCGCTGCGGGGTGCGGAAGTTGAACAGGTAGTTCCACTCACGCACGCCCCACATGCCTTCGTTGAAGTGTGGCGTGCCCAGCAACGCGTAGAGCTGGCGCTTGCTCATGCCCGGTGCGAAGCGGCGCAGGTCGGCCGGGTCGGCGAACACGCCTTCCTTCAGCGCGGCCTTGCCGGGCTCCGGGAAGCTCACCGCTTCGCCGGCGGGGCTGCCGGCAACCGGTGCCTCGCCCGCCGCGCCATGGCTGCGGCAGCCGGCCAGCGTGATGCAGGCCAGCAGGGCGGGCAGCAGCACGCCGCGCAGCGCCCGGTAATGCGTATTCGTCGTGTCCATCAGGTTCCCCCTGTCATTGCTGGAGCCAGCACGGGCCGGCATCGCACCGGCCCCTCCGGCGTGCTTACCACTGGATGCCGGCACCTACGGCCACCCCGCCATCACCGCGGGTATTGGTCGAACCGCTGAACTTGTAGATCCAGCGCCCGCCATCGGAGACGCCGGAAAGACCGACCGCCATGCCCGATTCGCCGTTGAAACTGCCCGCCGCGAACGACGCCATGCTGCGGCCGGCTTCGCTGGGCTGTGGCAGGGAGGCCACTGCCATCGCCGAGGCGATACCGGCCGAAGCGCGGTCATCGGTCCGCTTCAGGTTGCGGTCGAAGCCGTCCATGCGCTCATCGGTGTAGGCCTTGGACCAGTCCAGGGTCTGCGCCATGCCGCTGCGCAGCTGGTCCACGTTGACCGCGTCGGTGCCGGCGGTACCGGCAGCGACATTGCGTACCTGGGTCGGCCCACTGCCCGCCTGCCCGAGGGTGACGCTGCTGAAGTTGGTGGTGCCGTTGGTGTTGTTGTCATAGCGCAGCGTTCCTTGCTGCGAGGCCTGCAGCTGGCGGACATTGACCGCGTCGGTGGCCTGGCTGCCATCGGCCACGTTGGCGATCTGCCGCTCCGCCCCTGCGCTGCCCACCGACACCGTGTTGTCACGGTCGGCGACCGAGCCGGCACCCAATGCCACCGTGTTGTCGGCCTGTGCCTGCGCGCCATTGCCCAGCGCGGTGGCATTGGCGCCCGCTGCACTGGAACCGGCACCACCGGCGGCCGCGTTGGCCCCGCTGGCCGACGGGTTGGCCAGCCCCTGCGAGTTGTTCACCTGGAACATGCCCGAAGTGCCGTTGTTGATGTTGTTGATCTGCTGGTCGGTGTAGCTCTTGGATTCGTCGATGGCGTAGTTCACCCCGTTCTGCAGCTGGCCGACATTGACCGCGTCGTAGCGCTCCGAACCGTCTGCCACGTGGGTGACCTTGCGCTCGCTGCCGCTGCTGCCCACCGACACTTCGCCTGCCGAACTGCTGGATCCGGCCAGCCCATAGGCGCCGGTGTAGCCGGATTGCGCCCCGGTATCGGCAACCGAGCCTGCGCCCAGCGCCACGCTGTTGTCGGCCGACGCATCGGCGCCATCGCCGATCGCCACGCTGGCCGCTCCGGCTGCGCTGGCTTCAGGCCCGACCGCCACCGCATCGACACCACTGGCGGTGGCGCCGGCCTTGGCCGAATTCACTGCCAGGAACGGGTTGCCACCGGCGATGTTGTCGATGCGCTGGTTGATGTTGAGCAGCGAGGAATCCACGGCCGAGAATGCGACCGTCACGTTGCCGTAGTCGTTGCCGGTCACGGTGCCATCGGTGGCGATGGAGGAGACCCGGAAGGTCGGCGCGGTCCAGGTGTTGCTTCCGCCGTCGTACATTGTGGTCCCTCCGAAGTAGCTCGCCACGGTCTGGTGGGTCGCCGACAGCTGGTTGCCGGTGACCGCTTGGCGGCTGCCGGCGGTCACGCTGCCGTCGGCCAGGTTGTCCAGCACCACCGCAGTGCCCGTGCCGTCACCGGCCAGGGTGATGCGGTTGCTCGCGTTGCCTGCCATGTCGGCGTCGTACTTCACTGCCAGGCGGTCGACCGTATCGGTCTTGTCGGCGACGTTGGCCAGCGAGGTGCTGACGGCATCGAAGGCGCTGCCCACGTCGTTGTAGTCGCCACTGCTGAGGCTGCCATCCACGGCGACGTTGTTGAGCGTGTAGGTCGGCGCAGTGATCGCGCCGCCGGCATCCACGCCGGCACCGCCCCCCAGATGGGTGGCCACGGACTGGCTGCTGCCGAACAGCTGCGCGCCGTTGATCGCCTCGCTGCTGGTGGCCGATACCTCGCCTGCCCCAAGGTTGCTCAGCGTGGTCGCGGTGGTGCCGCTGCCCAACGTGGCGCTGCTGTAATCCACGCTGCCATCGGCGGCGATGTCATAGCGCAGCGCGCCTTGTTCGGAAGCCTGCAGCTGGCCCAGGTTCACCGCATCGGTGGCCGCTGTCGCATCGGCGACGTTGGCCAGCTGGCGCTCGGCACCGGCGGCGCCGATGGACACCGTGCCATCGCGGTCGGCGATGCTGCCCGAGCCGATCGCCACCGCGTCGGCCGCCGTAGCGCTGGCGCCACCGCCGATGGCGATCGATTCCAGGCCGCCGGCAGCAGCATCCACGCCGGCCGAGTTGACCTTGAAGAAGCGCGATGCTTCGCCGTTGCGGATGTCGTTGATCTGGGTGTTGAGGTTGACCAGAGAGCCATCCACCGCTGCGAAGGCATCGCTGGCGTTGTCATAGACACCCGGGGCCAGCACGCCGTCGGCCGCGACCGAGGTGATCGCAAAGGCCGGCGCGGTGAACAGCGCGGTGGCCGGATCGAACGCGGTGGTGCCACCGAAATAGGCCACCAGCGCTTCATTGGTGGACGACAACTGGGCGCCGGTGATGGCCTCGGTGCTGCCTGCCGCGACCAGCCCATTGCTGAGGTTGCCCAGCCGGGTGGTGCCACTGCCATTGCCGAGCGTCGCGTTGCGGTAATCGATGCTGTTGTCGGCGGCCACGTCGTAGCGCACGGCACCCTGCTCCACCGCCTGCAGTTGACCCACGTTGACCGCATCATTGGCATCCACGCCATCGGCCACATTGGCCAGCGTGGTGGTACCGGTGCCGCCGCCCAGGGTGGCACGACGATAGTCCGGCGCGCCGGTGCCATCGTCGTCGTAGGTGATCGCCATCACACCGACATCGTTGATCAGCTCGACCGCACCCTGCAGCTGCGCGACGTTGACCGCATCGGTGCCCAGGCTGCCGGCGGCCACGTTGCTGATCTGCCGCTCTCCGCCAGCAAAGCCCACCGACACTTCGCCGCTGGATACCTGCGCGGTGTCCAGGCCATACGCGTTGTAGCTGGCCTGTGCGCCACGCAGCGCGCTGGAACGGTAGCCCAGCGCCACGCTGTTGGCCTTGTCGGACGTGGCTTCGGCACCCAGCAGCACCTGGCCGTTGGCGGTGCCGCTGGCGCTGTCGCCGACGATCACCGAATGGCCCATGCGTGCGGCATAGTCGGCGGTCGGCACCCCGGTCGGATCGGTCGGATCGTTCTCGTCAATGCCCGGGAACGCGAGGTTGGCATCCTGCATCGGCAGCCGGTGGCTGGCGTTGGCGCCGATCACCACTTCACGCGAGCCATTGGCATACGCACCATCGCCCACCAGCACCTGGTAGTCCTGGGCCGGGTTGACCGCCCAGCAATCGATCGATACGGCGCCCAGCACATTCAGGCACGAGGCGGCCCAGTCCGGCGCCTGGCCCGGCAGCACCAGGCCGAGCAGGCCATTGGGGTCGCCGTTGTTGATGTTGTAGATGTAGCTGTCCGAGGTCACTCCGCCGATCAGGGTCAGGTGCGAACTGCCGCCGGTGGTGGCACCGCCCAATCCGTTGAGCAGGGTGCCGACCGGGGTCAGGTTGACCACCGGCAGGCCGAGCACGTTGGTGACCGAATAGGTCTGCTGCACGTTGGCACTGTTGACGGCCAGGTTGCCGTTGCGGACGTAGCCATCGCCGCCGAGCAGGCCCTGCGCGGTCGGGCCGACCAGCGTGGACAGGGTGCCGACCAGGCCACCGCTGCCGATGATCAGGCCGGAATTGGGATCGGCCGGGCGCGGCGCCTTCGGGCTGGTCGGGGGGATGGCCGAGGGCGATGACAGGCCGAGGCCATCGGTTACGCCACCGACCAGTCCGCCTACGCCCCCCACGACCCCGCCGACGACCCCGCCCAGGTCGCCCTGGACCAGGCCGCCGACCGCGTTGCCGACGCCATCCAGCAGCGATCCGACACCCCCGACCACGCTGCCCAGATTGAGCCCGCTGGCCTGCGCTGCGGCGGTCGCCTGGGTGGCCAGCTTCGGATTGCGGTCGGCCACCGCCAGCAGGTGGGCTTCACCCCCCACGCCCACGCCACCGGCCACGCCGGTATCCAGCGCGGCGCTGACCGCGGCATCGGTGGCGATCCGTTCTTCGTCCTTGGCAGCCAGGCGGACGGCTGCTTCGGCAGCAACCTTCGCATCCAGTGCGTGGCTGCCCGCGACCTCCGCGTCCACTGCGGTAGCCAGCTTTGCCTGCACCAGCGAGGCCGGGGTCGGTGCGACGGCGATGCCGGCATCGACCGAGGCGTTGATCGCAGCAAGCGTGCCCGAAGGCGCATCCGCTGCGCCCACTGCCGCATTGACGCCCAGCTGTGCGGCAACTGACGGTGCAGGCTTGGCGACGTTCGGCGTGCGCACAGCAGCTACGACGTCCACCTTCGCCGGCAGTACATGCCGAACCACCGGCAGGCGGCGGGCAACCCCCAACGAAACGCTGGCATCGACGTTGGCCAAGGCATTGCCCGCAGGCTGCCCGGCGATGGCGGCCAGCGCCACGTCCGCGTCCACCTTGACCGGGGCCTGCTGGGTGTACTTGGCCGCGAGTGCCTGCAGGTCGCGCAGGGTCTGGTTGTTCTCCGAAGCGGTTGCGGTACCGGCGCACAAGGCAAGTGCCAGGGCAACGGCCAGGAGCGCGGGGGCCGGCAGCGCGGCACGTTGATCGATGAGCGAGGAGGCGCCGTGGGCGCCGGTGGCCAGTTCAGAGGCCACGACCATGGCGCGCAGCTGCCTGCTCCACACCAAGCGGAAAATACGATTCATGAGTTCAGTCCCCCGTGGACGACGCTTCGTGAGTCAGAGATCTGCCTGCTGGCAGGTGACTCCTATTTCAGCGCGTGCAATGGTGGCGGGGCACTTCATTCCGGCAGGGCAAGCGCGCATTCCGGCAAGACCTCGACCAGATTCGGCAGCGCGATGCACCAATTCGGCAAGCGGGTCCTGCGCGCGTCGCGCACAGGTATCAGGCAGGTTGCCCGACGATCCCTGGCGCACCGGGTGCGCGCATCAGCGTGTCGCGTGGCAGTTCGCCGAACACCTTGCGATAGTTGTCGGCGAAACGCGAAAGATCCCACAGGCCGCAGCTGAGCGCGATCGACTTGACTGACCGCCGGCCACCGTCGGCCATCGACAATCCGCGGCACGCCGCGCACAACCGCAGCATCGACAGGTAGCGGTTGGGCGAGATCCCGAACAGATCCTCGAACGCATAGCGCAGGCCACGCTCACTGACCCCCGCCGCGTCACAGATCTCGTTCATGTAGATGTTGCGCCGCAGGTTGAGGCGCATGAAGTTCTCGGCCCGTTGCACGATCAGGTAATGGGTACGCCGCGCACGGGTGTTCATCGCCTGCTCGCCCGGTCCGGCCGCCAGCAGTGCCTGCACGTGCTCGTGCAGCAGTCGCTCGCTGCCCTCGGCCGCCATTGCCGCAGTGTCGCCTGCCGCCAGTGCATCCTGCAGCTGGCGATAGTGGCTGGCGAGCGGCGAATGTTCTGCCATCGAGAACAGATTCAGTGCCTGGCCGGACGGTGGCATGCTGCGCAGGCTGAGTTCGGCCAGCTTGCGTTGCAGCCGCGCCGCGGACACCATCACCAGGGTCAGGCGCGTGCCTGCGCCGAGCGCGAACTCGCTGATGCCATCCGGCAACACGGTCAACACCGTGCCTGCGGTCAGTGGCACACCGTGGCACCAGCTCAGGGCCGGGTCCGATGCATGCACGTAGCCCAGCAGGGCCCAGTCGGTAGGCAGCATGAACCGGCCACGTGCCTGGAAGCCGGTGACCGCGTGGCAGAACAACGCTTCATCCTGTACCCGCGCATCCACTGCAGCGCGCGGTCCGTTGCCATCCAGCAGCACCAGTTCCACCTCGCACACGCGCAGCACGTTGCCCAGCGTGGCCAGGTCCATCGGCCTCAACCCATCCGTGCTCTCGCTTCCCACACCATCTGCCATGACAGTGACGACCCCCCTTTTCCTGGTTCCGTACGGCGGCCTGCGAAAGCAACATTCCTGCGGTTGCTGCAGCCCTTTGCATTTCTTGCCGCCGAGTATGCCTGATTATCTCTGGCCGTAAACCTGCCTAAACTCCGTGGCGGTCGTCACATTAACGGTTAAGTGGCGGGCGTCAATTTTCCGTCGCCCATCGAATGCCCGGCTTGGTTTAATACGATCCAAACGGAAATGATCACGGTAACGGCCACCGCAGGCCGGCCGATTTCGAATTCGTGCCGAATTTGCGTATTGATTGATGTAGCCGCTGGGTGAAACTACGGCACAGTACGAACACGGTGGTTGGCCGGGGGACATCTGGCTACCCGGGGGAAACGTGGCGATGTGACGCACATCCCACTATCTATGGAAGCGACGGCGCCGGTGGCGGCGGCGCGGTGTTTGATCCTTGGAACCTGCCACCTGTATCCACGGCCGCATTAAGTCGGCCGCGCCCTCGCATGGCCTTTTGATTATCACCCCGGCCACGTCCGGTTAATCCAGAGGAACTGCCATGCAACCGTTGACAGGTATAAGGAGAAAACCGTCATGAATGCATCGATCCGCACGTTCCTGAAAGAAGAAGACGGCGTCACCGCGCTGGAATACGGCCTGCTGGCGGCGCTCGTCGCCGGCGCCCTGGTCGCCGTCGCCGGCCCGGCGATCCGGGACTTCTTCGAAACCCTTTTCGACGCCCTGACGGGCATGGTCACCACCGCGACCACCCCGCCCGCCTGACTCCCCGCCATTCGCGGGGTGGTGGAGCCCATCGCTGCACGCTCCGGCCTGCAGCGTGGGGCGGCGGCTAGCTGCAAGCCCGCATCGTTTCCAGGGAAAGGGAGGCCACATGTTGCTGTTCGCTATGCTGGCAACCACGTTGAGCATGCGGGTCATCGCCAGCGATCTGTACGCACGACGCGTACCCAACCGCTGGCTGCTGGGCGCACTGCTGCTGGGCACGCTGCTGCTGGCCTGGCAGGCCATGCACCACGGCATCGCCCATGCCGCGCCGCATGCCGCCGGACTGCTGCTGGGCCTGTGCAGCCTGCTTCCCTTCTACGTCATCCGCTGGATGGGCGCCGGTGACGTCAAGTTCTTCGCCGTGCTCGGTTTCCTGCTCGGGTGGCAGGCGCTGCTGCCGGTCTGGATCGGCGCCAGCCTGCTGGCCGGCGTGCACGCGGTGGCGGTATACGGCTGGCGCAGCCTGCGCCTGCATCTTCCGCTGCCGCTGACGCTGCTGCAGCACAACCTCACCCAGCACCGCGTGCTGGCCCCTGCCCTGCATCAGGTGCAACAGGCGCGCGGCGGCCGGCAAGGCATTCCGTATGCCGCGTATCTTGGCCTGACCAGCATCGGCTGGACCGGTTGGACCCTGTGGGGGACCGCGCCATGAAACGCATCGGACGCGCAACGCGCAACACGCAACGCGGCGTGGTCACCATCGAATATGCCTTCATGCTGATGTTCGGCCTGATCCCACTGCTGCTGCTCACCTACACCGGGGTGATGCTGATGGCGGTGCAGCAGACCCTGGCCACCGCCTCTTCGGAAGGCGCGCGTGCCTCACTGCGCTTCGCCCCGCTGGAGCAGCGCCGGGTGGCGGCCTGTGAAGCCGCGCGGCGCTCCATGCAATGGCTGCTGACCTATGCCGCGCAGACACCGGACTGCAGCAGCGCCAGCAGCGCACCGATCGTGGTCTCCCCGGCGGCGCCGTGTTCCGGGCTGGCAGATGCGCAGTGCATGCAGGTGTCTGTGAGCTTCGATTACCGCGCCACCCCGTTCCTTCCAGGCACCGGCCAATTGTACGGCTGGGTGCTGGATCGACCCATCAGCAGCACCGCCGTCGCCCAGCTCGACCTGGGCAGCAACTGAAAGGCGCAAGGAGACGTTCAATGCTCAAGTTCACCCGCATCGCCGCCATCGCCTTGATCGCCCTCGCCGTGCTGCTGGCCGTGGTTGCCTTCGTGATCGGCCGTCGTGCCGCGACAACGCAGGCACCCAATGCCGCGCCTGCCCTGACTGCCAGCGAAACACCGCAGGGCGTCATGGTGGTGAAGGCCGGCGGCCGCTTGGCCGCAGGCGTTCCGATCGAGCCAGGCCAGGTGCGCATGGCCCGCCGCGCGCAGCCACCGGCAGGTGCCTACCTGGACGTGGTCAGCGTAGTCGGGCTTGTACCGACCCAGGACGTACCTGAAGGCACGGTGCTGCAGCAGGGCCTGTTGGCGCAGGGCTTCTCGCTGCAGCTGCGTCCGGGCGAGCGCGCGCTGGCGGTGCCGGTGGATGAACTGGCGGCCGCCGGCAACCGGATCCTGCCCGGCGATTTCGTCGATGTGTTCCTCAACCTGAAGGGCAGCCAGGGCTACGGCGAGCAGGAGGCCGCGCAGGCACGCCTGCTGTTGTCGCGGCTGCGGGTGCTGAGCTACGGCGCACACGATCTGCGCCCGCCGCCGCCATCGCCACAGGGCGAAGGCGGGGCCACTGCCAGCACCGAAGGCGATCCGCGTGCAGCCGACATCCGCGGCTCCAGCGCGGCCGGCAGCGCGTCGTCGTCAGGCACGCCGGAGGCGCCTGCGCGCAGTGCGGTGCTGGCCGTGCCGGTTGCCGATGCCAACCGCCTGCTGCTCGGCGCGCAGCAGGGCAAGTTGTTCCTTGCCCTGCGCAATCCTGCCGATACCGGCATCGCGGACCCCTCGCTGTTCCCCCTGCCCCGGCCGGTACTGGCCGCGGCACGTGGCCTGGAAGGCGAACGCGCCGCCGCGCTGGCGCAACCGGAAAACGATGCCTACGCCGGGCTGGACGGCGATGCGCTGGCAGGCCGCAACAGCGTGCGTGCCGGTGCAGCGCCGGTCGCAGCTACCGCCGCACCGTCACGCCGCAGCAGCGTCCCGCGCGCGCCGGCCGGCATTGAAATCATCCGTGGTAGCGGCACCCCCTGAACGAGACGAGACCGACCATGACGTATCGCTGCACCCCTCGCCTGTTCCGCCGCCCGCTGCTGCTGGCCCTGCTGGCCGTCGCACTGGCCTGCCCTCCCGGCCTGGAGGCCCAGCCCCAGCCGGATTTCGTCCTGCAGACCCGAGAACAACGGCCGTGGACGCTGCCGGCCAACCTGGAACGGGTGGCCATCGCCGACCCCGGCGTGGCCGACGTGGTGATGCTGCGCGGCAACCGCCAGGCGCTGCTGGTCGGCAAGGCACCGGGCACCACCACCCTGCTGTTGTGGCAGCGCGGCCAGTCCGAACCGCAACGCTTGCAGGTGGACGTGCGCAGCGCGGTACAGGGCGGCTTGGCCATCGAGGGCGGGCCCGCGTTGACCGTGCAGGGCAACGACGCGCTGCTCAGCGGCAGCAGCCCGTCACTGCTGGATCATGCGCAGGCGCGCAAGGCCGCCGAGGCGGCGACCGGTGCCGACGGCCGGGTTGCCGATGTATCCACCGTGGGCATCGGCGGCGTGGTCCAGGTGGAAGTGAAAGTAGTCGAGTTCAACCGCAGCGTACTGCGCCGGATCGGGATCAACTTCCAGAACCAGAACGGCGCCTTCTCGTACGGCATCGCGCGCCCGGGTGGCGTGGCCAGCGGCGATGGGGACAGCGGCAGCACCCCGCTGCAGTCGGCGTTCAAGCTGGTATTCGGTTCCAGCAAGGACCTGTGGAGCGCCGACATCGACCTGCTGCAGAGCAATGGCATGGCGCGCGTGCTGGCCGAACCGACGCTGGTCGCGCTGTCCGGCCAGAGCGCCAGCTTCCTGGCCGGCGGTGAACTGCCGCTGCTGGAGCCACAGGGACTGGGCACCACCACCATCACCTACAAGCCGTTCGGCATCGGCTTGACGGTATCGCCGACGGTGCTGTCGGCCGACCGCATCGCCTTGAAGGTGGCGCCCGAAGCGAGCGACCTGGACTACAGCAACGCGCTGACCCTCAACGGCGTCCAGGTGCCTTCGATCAGTACCCGACGTGCCGATACCACGGTGGAGCTCGGCGATGGCGAAAGTTTCGTCATCGGCGGGCTGGTCAGCAGCACCGTGGCCTCCACCGTCAACAAGCTGCCGCTGCTGGGCGACCTTCCCATCATCGGTTCGTTCTTCCGCAACCTGGACTACAAGCGCCAGGACAAGGAACTGGTGATCATCGTGACGCCGCGGCTGGTCAAGCCACTGGCCCGCAATACCGAACTGCCGCTGCCAGGTGACCGCGAAGCGCGCGCCAACCTGCCGGTATGGGGATCCTGGCTGATCGGGCCGGCCGGGCCTGACGCCGTCCCCGGCTTCTCGCGCTGATCCATGACCGGAGCACCCAGCACATGCCCTTCGCCACTGCACGCCAGCTGCCTTCGTCGGGATTGCCGATGAACCTGGTCGTGTTCGCCAGTGATCGGGAGCTGCTGTCACGGCTGGCGGCGAAGTTGCCGCCGCATTGGCCGTTGACCTACCACGACGCCGGTTTCCCCGGCGCGGTGCAGCAGTTGCGGGTCGGCCCCCAGACGCTGGTGCTGCTGGATTTCCATGCCGCGCGCGCGGCGGCGTCGGCCGAACTGGTACGGCAGATACGCCAGTTGCGCCCGGAACTGGCGATGGTCGCGGTGGGTGCCACCAGCGTCAACCAGGTCGAGGGCGTGGTCACCGCCCTGCGCGTCGGGCTGCGCGACTTCGTCGACCTGGATGCCGATACCGAAGAGGTGCAGGCCGTGCTCAGGCGCGCCACCGCGCCTGCCGCAGCCCCGATCCCGGTAGCGGCTCGCAAGGCTCCGCTGACGCTGATGCTGGGCGTGCGCCCCGGCATGGGAACCAGCACGCTGGCTGCGCACCTGTGCGTGCTGGCGCAGCAGATGCGCGCGGCCGGCAACAGCCAGGACGTGCTGCTGCTGGACATGGGCCAACCGGCGGGCGATGTGGCCTTGTACCTCAACATCGAAAGCCGCTTCCACTACGACGAAGCCCTGCGCAGCGCCAGCCGGCTCGATGCCACCCTGGTGCGCACCGCGATGGCCCGCCATCCAGGTGGGCTGGTACTGCTGGATCGCGCCGTGGGCAGTGAATCGCTGCCGCCCAGCGATCCGGGCCTGTTGCTCAAGCGGCTGTGCGGCCTGTTCTGCAGCGTCCTGTGCGAACTGGGCGGTACGCCGTTGCGGCAGATTCCCGGCGCACTGCTGGAACATGCAGATGAGATCTGGCTGGTCACCGATGGTGCCATCGCCAGCCTGGTATCGATGGACCAGGTGCTCAAGCAGTTGCCGCCAGGCGTGCGCGAAGGCGATCGGCTGAAGCTGATCGTCAACCGCAACGATGAAGAGGCCGGCATGGCGGCCGCCCAGATTGCCGGACGCTTCGGGCTGCCGTTGCTGGCCACCCTGCCCGAGCGCCCGCGTCTGCGCGCCAGTGCCAGCCAGGGCCGCCTGCTGCTCGATGACGCACCGCGCGATCCGTACCTGCGGGCGCTTGCGCCGCTGCTTGCCCGTTTTGACCCGACCACCAGCCCACCGGAGGCGCAGGGACTGCGCGACCGGTTCGCCTCCGCCCTGAGTAGCCTGCAATGGAAGACAAAGTGATGCCCTTCCCGAATGCACCGTTCCGCGAGGTGCCGGCCGAACCTGCCGCGACGCCGTTCGCGCAGACCGACCAGTACCAGAAGGTGCTGTCGGCCGCGCACGAGCACCTGCTGAACCGGATCGAGGATGAGCGGATCGACATCGACGCGTGGGCGCCGGACACGGTCAGCCGCTGGGCCCAGGGCGAAACGGCAGCGTTCGTGCAGGAGTGGCGCATCCCCATCAACGAGCAGGAAATGCAGGACGTCGCTGCCGGACTGGTCAAGGAATTGACCGGCTTCGGGCCGCTGGACGACCTGCTGCGCGACCCGGCCATCGAAGACATCCTGATCAACGGCTACAAGGACGTGCACGTCTCGCAGGGCGGCCGGCTGCAACGCGCCACCCAGCGCTTCACCGATGACACCCACCTGCTGCGCATCCTGCGCCGGATCATCGCCCCGCTCGGCCGCCGCCTGGATGACTCCAATCCGATGGTGGATGCGCGCCTGCCCAATGGCGGCCGCCTCAACGCAATCATCGCGCCACTGGCCGTGGACGGTCCGATGGTGTCGATCCGCAAGTTCCGCAAGGATCCCTACACGCCGGAGGAGCTGCTGCAGATGGGCACCTTCGACAAGCCGATGCAGGCGCTGCTGCAGGCCATGGTGCTGGGTCGCTGCAACATACTGGTGTCCGGCGGCACCAGCTCGGGCAAGACCTCGCTGCTCAACGCACTGGCGCATTACATCCCCGAAAACGAGCGCGTGCTGACGGTGGAGGATACCGCCGAACTCTCGCTCAACCATCCGCACGTGGTGCGTCTGGAAAGCCGGCTTGGCGGTGCCGATGGACAAGGCGCGGTCAGCATCCGCGACCTGGTCCGCAACAGTCTGCGCATGCGTCCGGACCGCATCGTGGTCGGCGAGGTGCGTGGCGCCGAAGTGCTGGAGATGCTGCAGGCGATGAACACCGGGCATGACGGCTCCATGGCGACCATCCACGCCAATTCACCGCGCGACTGCCTGTACCGGATCGAGATGCTGGCCGGCTTTGCAGGGTTCCAGGGCAGCGAGGACAGCCTGCGCCGGCAGATCGCCAGTGCGATCGATTTCATCGTGCAGATCTCGCGCCTCGGCAGCGGACGCCGCGTGCTCGTCTCCATCACGGAAATCACCGGCGTCAGCGACAACATGATCTCCACCCAGGAGATGTTCCGCCACGAGGTGCAGATCGACGAAGCAGGCCGTGAAACCGATCGCTGGATTGGTCTCGGCTTCCATCCACATTCGCACAAGCTCGAGCCGTTCCGGCAGGCGCTGCGCGACTCCTTCAGCCCCGGGGCGTGGTGACGGTGGGTAGCGTCCTGCTGCTGCTGAGCCTTGCCGCGCTGCTCGGTGCCGGCGCAATGCTGCTGCTGGGCAGCGCGCAGCGGCGCGCACGTGCGCAGGCCACGCTCGGCCATGCGGAACAGCGCCTGCAGCGCAGCGCCGTGTCGATGGCAGCTACGACCGCGGCGGCGCCCTCAGCGGCGCCGGCCGCGCTCGCCGGTCCTGCCGCCGTCGATGGCAAGGCAACGGCGGCCGGCCGCCCCTCCCTGCCGTGGGATGCCGCCCTGCTGCGCGCCGGGATGAAACCCGGCTGGCGTGCGCCGGTGCTGGCGCTGGTGCCGGGACTGGCCTTGGCCGGCTTTGCGGCGATGCGGCTGGGCACCGGCTGGGCCTTCCCGCTGACCCTGCTGCTGTACATGCTGGTCGCATGGCTGCTGTTGCAGCGGCGCATCGGCAAGCTGCAGCAGAAGCTGATCCGCCAGCTGCCGGATTTCCTCGACAACCTGGTGCGTCTCACCGCACTGGGCAACAGCCTGCAGATGTCCTTCCAGACCGCCTCGGTGCAGACCGTGGCACCGCTGCGCGAGCTGCTCGACACCACCCTGCGCAACGCGCGCGGGGGCATGGATCTGGACCGTGCACTGGCCCAGGCGGCCGCGCCATGGCGGGTGGAAGCGCTGGAGGTGCTGTCGGTGGTGTTGGGCGTGTGCGTGCGCATCGGCGGCCGCTCCGACCAGGTCCTGCAGCGGCTCAGCGATTTCATGCGAGACCTGGACCAGGCCCAGCAGGAGCTCAAGGCGACCACGTCTGAAACCCGGATGTCCGCCTGGGTGCTGGCCCTGCTGCCGCCGATCAGCGCACTGATGATGGCGCTGGTCAGCCCGGGCTTCTTCGAACCGATGCTGCGCGAGCCGCAGGGCCACAAGATCCTGCTGGCGGCGCTGGGACTGGAGCTGGTCGGCGGCTTCCTGCTGTATCGGCTGGCCAAATCCATATGAACCGCACCCCGGACGCCGCAGGACCAGACCGATGAGCCCGGCCATGCTGTGGATCCTGGCGCTTGTGCTGCTTGCTGCCGGTATCGCGCTGTTCGGCGTGGCGTACTGGGTGCAGGGCGCGCGCCTGCAGCGTAGCGAAGCCACCCTGGAAACGGCTCTGCAACCGCGCGGTGCGGCCACGCCAGCCGCGCCGCCCGCCGCACGCAGCCGATGGGCATGGCTGGAAGCATTCGGTGCGCAGTTCAGCGGCAGCCGCATCGAAGGCGCACTGCTGGCCAGCGAGGACCGCATGCTGCTTGACCTGGGCGGCTGGAACACCCGCAGCGGCACCGCCATGTACCTGGCACTGCGGCTGCTGCTGGCGCTGTCGGTACTGCTGCTGGTCCTGGCGCTTGCCCCTGTCGAGGGCATGGCCGGCCTGCTGACCTGCTTCGGCGCACTGGCTGCCGGGCTGCTGCTGCCGAAGGTCGTGCTGGGCGTCTGGGCCGGACGACGGCGCAGGCGCGTCGGCAACGAACTGCCGATGCTGATCGACCTGCTGCGCCTGCTGCAGGGCGTGGGCTTCAGCATGGACCAGAGCCTGCAGACGCTGGGCGACAAACTGCGTCCGGCGCTGCCGGTGCTCGGCCAGGAAATCCACGATGCCAATGTCAATTACAGCCTGGGCCGCAGCCGTCCGCAGTCGCTGCGGCGCCTGTCCGAAGCCTATGACGACGAAGACCTGCGCAGCCTGGTGCAGCTGATCGTGCAGGTCCATGCGCACGGCGGCGCGGTGCAGGAACCGTTGAAGCAGTTCAGCGTGCGGCTGCGCGAACAGCGTCGGCACGCGCTGAAGGAAAAGGTCGGCAAGCTCTCGGTGAAGATGACCGTGGTGATGATGGTGACCCTGCTGCCGGCATTGATGCTGGTGCTTTCCGGTCCGGCGCTGATGGCGCTGGCCTCAACCCTTACCCGGATGTAACGCCCATGTTGCGGCCTTTGATCCTTGTCTGCTGTTTCGCCCTCGCCGCCTGCTCGCAGACCGTGGGCGGCTATCGCCAGGCTGCACCCAGCCTCGCCGAACCCGGTGCCGACGCGGTGGATACCCGCGGCACCTACCTCGACCTGATCCGGCGCATGCAGAAACAGGGCGCGTACTACGCTTCTCTGGCGCACATCGAGGCATTCCGCCAGCGCCACGGCGATAGTGCCGCGCTGCGCCTGCTACAGGCCGATGCGCTGCGCCACACCGGCCAGCTGGATGCCGCCGGCACACTCTATGACGGACTGACCCGTGGCGAGCAGGCCGCAGCGGCGTGGCACGGCCTGGGCCTGATTGCCGCCCAGCGCGACGAGGATGCGGTGGCCGAAGCCGCACTGGCACGCGCCGCCCAGCTGACCCCACTGGACACCTCCGTGCTGGGCGACCTGGGCTATGCGCGGCTGCGTGCCGGCCAGCTGGAGCAGGCCCGCGCCCCGCTCGCACAGGCATTGGAGCTGGCCCCGGACGATGCCCGCGCGGTCGCCAACCTGGCGGTGTGGGCGCTGCTGCGCGGCGACACCGGCACCGCCGAACGCCTAATGCAGCAGGGCAAGGTCAGCGAGACCACCCGCACCGAAGTGCAACGGCAGGCCATTGCGTTGCGCCAGCGCAGACCGGTCGTCGCGACCGCAGCCGCAGCGCCCGCGCAGACCCCACCCGCCCCCGCAGCGGCTGCCGGGCGTGCCGACAGCGTGCCGCGCCGCGTACCTGTTGATCCCCGCGCGGTTTCGGCCGTTGTCCAAGGCAGTGCCGAGCGCGGCGATCCAACGCTGCCGGCCACCATGCTCGAACGCTTCGGCCATCCCACCCCAGCCACGGAGAGCACCCGATGACCTGTTCCCTGATCCTTGCACGCGGGCTGGCCATGTCGCTGCTGCTGGCCGCTGGCCTCGCCCACGCGCAGCAGGCGCCGGTCACCGGACGCATGCTCGGCGGCACCTCACCCGCGCCGGCGCCAGCCCGCCCTGCAGCGCTCGGCCCCGCCCCGACCCGCGCTGCGCCGCAACCCGGCCTGCAGCATGCCGCACCGCCACCGCCACCGCGCTACGTCGATGCCCCCGCCGCGCCCCTGGCGCAGCGCGCAGCGCGTCCCGAACCCGGCGATGCCACCCGCCACCTGCTGCGGTTGCAGGCATCGGGCGCACAGGGCGGACGCGGCCTGCCGGTGCTCGGTGACCAGGCCCACGCCAGCTATGCGCGCTACCTGAAAAGCTTCGAACATGACATCCCCGAGTTCTTCGAGAACACGGTCGGCCAGAGCACACCGGGCGGGAGCAACTGAGCATGCCGCGTCCGTGCACGCCCGGCTTCCCACACCGGCAGCGCGGCGCCATGTCGGTGACGATGCTGCTGGTGATGATCGGCCTGGTGGCGATGCTCGGCCTGGTGGAGATCGGCTACCTGTACTGGGCAAAGCGCGACGCGCAGAAGGTCGCCGACCTTTCGGCGATCGCCGGTGCGCAACGCCTGGACCTGTGCAACGCCAGCTACAGCGACAACAGCGCGGCACGCAACAACGCCGAACGACAGAACCGCTTTGCCGGCACCCTGGCCATCCAGTGTGGTAGTTGGAACACCAATCATCCTGCCCTCGATCATTTCGTGGCGGGCGTCTCGGCGAGCCATCCGCTCAACGCCGTCAAGGTGTCCGCCAGCCGCAGCGTGGTCCCGTTCTTCGGCCAGAACGCATCGCTGCCGCAGATCAGTGCACAGGCCGTGGCCAAGCGCAGCGCGCCCACGGCGGTGTTCAGCGTCGGCTCGCAACTGCTGCGGGTCGATGGCAACACCCCGCTGGGCAGCACGCTGAAACTGGTCGGCGTGGACCTGGACCAGACCACCCTGCTCGGCTATGACGGGCTGGCCCAGGCACGCGTTACCCCTGGCGGGCTGCTGCAGGCGCTGGGCATCCCGGTGGATGCCAACATCAGCATCGGCGATTTCAACGCGTTGCTGGCTGCGCACAAGGTCTCGCTCGGACGGCTGGTCGATGCCACCGCCAGCGTCCTCGCACGCAGTGGCGTGGCCGGCGCCGACCTCCGCCTGCTGCGAAACGCGCTCGCCACGAAACTTGATCTGGACGCACTGGCCGTGCAGCTGGGCAGTGACGCCAGCGGCAGCGGCCTGTTCGCCAAGGTCACTGCACCGGATGGGTCAGCCTCCAGTGCACTGCAGGCCGATGTCAGCGCATTGGACCTGCTGACCACCGGCATCACCATCGCCAGTGACGGCCGCGGCGTGTCGATCAACCAGTTGAACCTGCTCGGCGATGCGGTCAGCGTGCGAACCGGCGTGGTCGAACCGCCGTCGATCGGCATCGGCGGGGTGGGCGCGACGGCTTACAACGCGCAGGTGCGCGTGGTCGCCGACGTGGACACCAACGGCATCCGCATCCTGGGCCTGGGACTGGGCCAGCTGCTCGGCAACCTCGGCATCCGGGTCAAGCTGCCGGTGCACGCCGATGTGACCAACGCGATGGGCACGCTGGTGTCGCTCCAGTGCACCACCGAACGTCCTACCGCGACCATCCGGGTGGATTCCTCGGTACTGCGCAGCTGCGTGGGCAAGGTCGCCGAAGCGGAGCGCTTCTCCACCCGCAACGTGTGCGGCACCAGCTTGCAGAACGAGCAGATGATCACCCTGCTCGGCGCGTCACTGATCAATGACAAACTCAGCCTGGACGCGCTGCAGGACAGCCAACAGGTCACCCTCGCCGCGGGCGAGACCGCCTCCACCCGGATCAATCCGCTGCTGATCGGCGATGCCGTCAGCCGCATCGTCGAGGAGCTGCTGCGGGTGCTGTCCAACCTGCTCAGCCCGGCCAACAGCGGCATGAACACCAGCCAGGCCGCCGACAACCTGGCCGACCAGCTGCTGAAGGCAGCCAATCCAGGCGGCGGGCGCTACAACGTCAACGACACCGTGACCTTCCTGCGCCGCACCCAACCCCACAATGGCATCGAACCGTTCGCCGAGTGGCAGCTGGCCAACGGCGTCCCCTATGCATGCAACCTTCTCGGCCTCAACACCTGCTTCAGGACCGGCCCGGTCTGGGACGGCTTCAAGGCCACCGTCACCGGCGAGGGACTGGGCGTGCTCAACGGCCTGCTGGGATCGCTCACCGGCGGCCTGTTGATCAACCGCTGCGACAGCCTGATCAGCAACCTGGTCGGCTACAACAGCTGCGTGCAGAAGAACCTGGCCTCCTATCTGCAGACCGCACCGGAAGGCGTGCTCGATGCCTACCTCGGCAGCGGCGTCACCGCGCCGGGCAACCAGGTCAGCTGCAGGGGCCTTCTGTGCACGCTGCTCAAGCCGGTGCTGGACGTACTGAAGCCTGCCCTCAATGGCATCGGCACCTTGCTCACCACCACCCTGGCCACTGTGCTCGGGCTGGAACTGGGGCGCACCGATGTGCACGTGCAGTCTATCCAGTGCAACAGCGCGCAGCTGGTGTACTGAATGCGACACCGGTGGCATTGGCGACGGAATCGCGCATGCTAGACTGCGTTCGGGGAACTATCGACATCAACAACAATCCACTCGTGGGTGGTCCATACATGCGACATGACTCAGGGACGGCAGCGCCCATTCGACGCACGCGCGTCGTGGCGGCTGCACTGGCGATGATCCTTTCGGTGCCGGCAGCGCATGCCGCGCGCGCAGAGCGCACGCCGATGCCGGATACCGAACGCACCGCGCCGGTAGCGCGCAATTCGGTCGACGAACTGCGCCAGCTCATGGACGCCAAGCAGCTGACCGAGCTGCGCACCACCTACAACGGCAACTACGGTGCCAGCCTGCTGTTCAATCCCAGCACGCTGAACTACTACGTGGCGCTGTTCCAGGAAAAGAATTTCTGGCGCGTGATCAAGACCGATTCGGTGGAGAATGCCGACCACGTCTACCGCACGTTCGTGCAGCAGACCGAGCAGCTGGCGCAGGTCAACATCGACACCATCCGCCTGGATGCGGGCAAGCGCTACACCGAGCGCCTGGTCAGCTTCAACGAAGAGCGCCTGCGCACCCTGCAGGCGCAGGTGGAACAGGAACGCGCGCAGTCGCTGCAGGTAAGCACCGCGCTGCAGCAGGCACAGCAGCAGGCGGTCAGCCTGAGCACCGAACTGCAGAGCAGCAACAGCCAGCTCGGCACGTTGCAGCAGCGCATCCAGCAGTTGCAGCTGCAACAGGGCAATCCGGAAACCACGCTGCCCACGCCGACCCCGCCGCCGTCGCCGACGTCGGCCCCGCAGGTCGACTGATCCGACCGTGCTGGCCCGTACGATGGCGCTGCACGGCGCCATCGAGGGTCAGCCGAGGCCGGGCGGGTCGTTGCAGGGCGGGTCGTCCGCGCAGGATGCACCGTAGTCGTGCAGGCGCCAGGCATCGCGCAGGCGCCTGCGCTGTTGCGGCGAGGCATACAGATACGCATTGAGCGCATCAAGGAAGGCAGCCTGCCCTTTCGCGTCGAGATCGGAAAACCGGGCCAGCATCAGCACGACAGGGGCGGGTGGAAGGGGCAGCACATCGGCACCGGTTGATCCACGACATTGCATGCCACCATAGAGGCATGCGCACGCGCCGCGTATCGGACCCGGACTAAACGCTACTCCGCTTCGGCCGCATTCGCCCGGGCCTGCTGCGAGGCATTCACCAGGCCATGGGCAATGGCGTACTGGAACACATCGGCGTCAGTCGCCAGCCCCAGCTTGCGCATCGCCGACACCTTCTGCGTGCTGATGGTCTTGCGCGAGCGTCCGATGCGGGCAGCGATCTCGATCACCGAAAGCCCTTCGGCATACATGCGCAGCACTTCCTTCTCGCGCTTGGACAACTGCTGGCCCTCGTCATCCGCCCCGGCTTCCGGCACCAGGCGCGCCCGCACCTGCGGCGACAGATAGCCGCGCTGCGCCCACGCCATCCGCAGCGCCGGCAACACTTCCTCGATCGGATCGCTCTTGCTGACGATGCATTCCACGCCCGCCGCCAGGATATTGTTCAGCACCAGTGGGCTCTCCATCCCGGTCAGCACCACCAGCCGGGTCTGCGGGAACCGGCGATGCAGGAACCGCAGCATGGCGATGCCGTCACCGTACTGCCCATGCGGCATCGAAAAATCGGTGACCACCACATCCACCCCGTGCCCGCTGACCAGCGCCACCAGGGCGGTGGAGTCCTTCACCACGCCCACGACCTCAATGTCGGCCTCGGACTGGAGCAGATGGGTGATCCCGGCCAGCAGCACGGGGTGGTCATCGGCGATCGCTATGCGAAGTGGCACGTCATCGGCCCATGGGTTGAGGGTATTCCGGGAACTATATGCCACCTTCAATCGAAGCTGTCATATAGTTGCGCCGCGCCCCCTATCTGCAGGGGCTGACCACGAAAGCTGGAGTCCTGAATGGCCGATAATTCGATCCACGTCGTCGTGGCAGACGATCACCCGCTGATCCGGATGGCCGTCGAGTCCGCCCTTGATTCGATCCCGGCCCTGGTCCATGTGGGATCCGCCGCCGATTCTACCGAACTGATAGCGCTGCTCGATGCACAAGCCTGTGACGTACTGGTCACCGATTACGCCATGCCGGGCGGCGCCCATGGCGATGGCCTGCCGTTGCTGCAATTGTTGCGCGAGCGCTATCCGGAACTGCAGATCGTGGTGTTCACGGGCCTGGACCAGGCCGCGATCGTGCAGACGCTGTTCGAAGCGGGAATCAGCCATATCCTGAGCAAGGCCGATGACGTAAGCCACATCGCCGCTGCGATCACCGCCGCCCACGTAGGGCGCCGGTATCTTTCGCCCAGCATCGCCCCCCTGCTGCCCTCGCGCGGCACCCAGCGCCCCCCTCTGGCACTGTCGCCACGCGAGCGTGAGGTACTGACCCTGTTCGTGGCCGGCTGGAGCGTCAACGCCATTGCCGAAAAACTCGGCCGCCGCAAGCAGACCGTCAGCACGCAGAAGGTCAACGGAATGGCCAAACTGGGCATCGAGCGCGATGCGGACCTGTTCAAATACGCCGTCGAACTGGGCCTGTCGGGGGCCGCCAGCTGAGCCGATCCGCGCAGGCCGCTTCAGCCTGCGCCAAGCTGCGCCGCCTGCTGGTCCACCAGCACCTGCAGCGCTTCGATCACCCCATCCAGCGCGGCGGCGTCCACCGGTCCGCCCTCGCGCAACTGCGCTTCGATCTCGCTGAAGCGCTCCCCCAACCCGCGCTGCCCCAGCATCATCAGCACGCCCTTGAGCGCGTGTACCCGATCCAGCAGGGCGGGTTGATCCTGATCGGCGCGGGCACGCGCGATGCGCTGCAGGTCGTCCCTGGAGCTGTTGACGAACGTGCGGCGCAGGTGGTCCGGGAGTACCATCCCGCCGCCCGGCGGGGCGACGTCGGCCGGCCTGGCAGGCCGCACGGCAGCCTCCACGGCAATGCCGGGCATCGGACCGAGATGCTGCAGCAGCACGCGACCCAGCGTCTCCAGATTGAGCGGCTTGAGCAACAGGTCGGTGATGCCGGCCTGGCGGCAGCGCTCGCGCTCGCTGGCAAGTGCGGTGGCGGTTATCGCCAGGATCGGCAGCGAAGCCGCGCGTTCCCGCAGCGCACGCGCCAGCGCGTAACCATCCATCACCGGCATGTTGATGTCGGTCAGCACGGCCAGGTGCTCATGCTGGCGCCACGCCAGCAGCCCTTCCTTGCCGTCCTCTGCGGTGTCCACGGTAAATCCAAGTGTTTCCAGCTGCTGCTGGATCAATTCGCGGTTGATCGGATTGTCTTCCACCAGCAACACCCTGCCGCGCGCGCTGACGGCCGCCGCCGGCGGTGCGGGCGGCAGGGGCGAAACAGCGCCGTGCAGCGCGCCCAGCGCACGCAGCAGCGACTGTCCTGCATAGCAGCTGACATGCACCCCATCGGCCATCTGCTGCGGCGAGAGGGGTCCATTGGCGTAGGCACGCACCACATAGCGGTGGCGTGCGACCAGTGCCGCCTCGTCATCGGCGCTCCACGCGCGCCGCTCGCCGAACAGCAGCAGCGTGGCGCCCTCGCTGGCCACCGGCTCCAGTGGCGGCTGCTCCAGCACCGTCACGTCCGCCCCCACCCGCTGCAACAGCCCGCCGATTTCCAGCCGCCATTCCGCCGCGGCCGACAGCAGCGTGATGCGCTGGCCGGCAAGCACTGCAGCGGGACGGACGGGCACCCCGGCACGCTGCACCGGTACCTCCAGGGTGAACACACTGCCCACGCCCAGCGTGCTTTCCGCGCCGATGCTGCCGCCCAGCAGGCGCGCCAGCTGCTGGCACAGCGCCAGCCCGAGCCCGCTGCCGCCGTAGCGACGCGAGACGCTCGCATCGGCCTGCTGGAAGGGCTGGAACAACTGCCCCAGCTGGTCTTCGGCGAGCCCGATGCCTGAATCCACCACCTGCAGCCGCAGTAGAGGATCCGGCGCGGTGGGGCGCTCCACCAGCGCGGCCCTGACCACGATCCTGCCGGACTCGGTGAACTTCACTGCATTGCCCAGCAGGTTGTTGAGCACCTGGCGGATGCGCTGCACATCGGCCAGGAACACGCTGTCCAGCGCCGGATCCAGCGCGTAGTACAGTTTCACCCCCTTGCGCTGGGCCTGTGCGGAAAACAACAGCGCAGCCTGTTCGATCAGCGGCCGCGGCTCGAACGCCACCGGGTCGATGTCCAGCTGGCCTGCTTCGATCTTGGAGAAATCCAGCACATCGCTGATGATGCCGAGCAAGGCGTCGGCCGACAGCCGGATGCGTTCTACGCGCTCCTGCTGCGCTGGTTGCATCGGCGAACGCGCCAGCAACTCCAGGTGGCCCAGCACCCCATTGAGCGGGGTGCGGATCTCGTGGCTCATGGTGGCAACGAAGGCGGATTTCGCCTGCGATGCCGACTCGGCCGCCGCGCGCGCGCGATCGGCATCGCTGCGCGCAACCCGCAGCGTCTGTTCCAGCTCTGCCTGCGCGGTGACATCGCGCAACGCACAGACCCACACGGGACGGTCGCGGAACATGGCCGGGGCCATCGCCACCTGTAGTTTCAGCGCATGCCGGGCAGGTCCCTCGGCGTTCAACTGGAACTCATGGGCGCTATCGCCGTCGGCCGCAACGGCGTCACGCGCGCGCCCGGACAACACCGCGTAAAGCGCTTGGCCGTCCGCGGCCACGCCCTGTGCGGCCATTTGCCGGGCCGGCTCGTTTTCCACCAGCGGCTCACCGCTGGACGGGTCGATCAGCACCAGCCCGACCGGCGAAGTATCGATGATCACCCTGCTCAACGCCTCGCTTTCGTACACGCGGGAGGCGTCTGCCAGCGCGGGGGTGAACACGCGACGGTCCAGCCGCAGCAGCAGCAGCCACAACGCCAGCAGGATCACCGCCGCAGCCAGCGCCTGCCCCAGCAGCCGCGTGCCTTTCTCGTGCCACAGATCAACCCAGTCATAGAGGTGCAGGACGGTCCAGTCCACCCCATATACCGGCCCATGCACGATGAACTGCCCCCCCACATGCAGCCGGCCGTCCCCCGTCGGGACGGCACCGGCGATCCGCCGCGCCAGCGCGGGGCTGACATCACGCGCCAGGCCGGCACTGCGCAGCACCGTGCGCCCGTCGCGGGTGACCACGGCGTAGGCACCGGAAACGCGCTCATCCAGCCGCGTCTTGATGGTCTCGACCGGCTCGAAGGCGATGCGTCGGAACGCCGGATCCCGCCCCTGCAGCAGGGTCTGCACGCCGACCAGCGACGGCTGGCCGGTAATCGGGTTGGTATCGAAGCGCGAGATCAAGCGGCCGCCGGAGGCGGCACTTTCCACTGGACCCACCTGCGGCCGCATGGCCCGGGCCCTTTCTTCATCGACCATCAACCGGGCGAAGGCTTCTTCACGATTGGCAACCCCAAGCGCGCGCAGCAGCTGGGCCTCGTCGGCAACCCCGGCAACCGCCAACAGGCGTCCCTGCGGTTCGTACAGATACATCGTGACCGGACCAGAGGCACGCAAGGCGGTCACGGTAGCGGCGGTATAGGCCGAGTACTCGACCATGATGCCAAGGTAGGCATCCAGCTGCGGCCGTGGCAGCGGGTTGTCCTTCGCCCCCAGTACCAGCCACGGCACGGCGGTACGTCCCTCCGCGCGCACCACCCATTGGCCGCCAGCGGCGAGGAAGCGGTCTGCCAGCGGCCGTCCCTGCGCCTGCAGCTGTGCCTGTTGCCCGTTCCACATGGCCTCGCTGCCGTTGATGTTGGCGGCATAGGCACGGTCGCGCTGGAACAGGAAATAGTCGACCGAGGCGCGCGCTTCGGCGAACCGCTGCTGCTGCGCTGCATGGAACGCGCCCACGTCGGACAACAGGGCCACCAGCAGGGTCGCCAGGATCAACAGGCTGACCACGCCCCCGCCGCCGAACAACAGCCTGCGCTGGTGGCGGCGTAGCGACGGCAACAGTGAGCGTCCCCGCACGGTCGATGCAACACTGGTTGGCAACGTATCCAAGCCGATTCCCTTTGCGCACCTGCGCGGCTCGAATCTAGCCGATCGCTGCCGGGGTTGCCATCGACCCATCCATCGCGACCGACCCGTCCTCCGTGTGTCCCGGTTCCAGCAGTGCTTCCAGCAGCGATGCGGCCGAATAAGCCGACACCTGCCAGACCCCTTCGCGCAGCGCGGCCCGCAGCGGCCCGTCACTGCGCACACGGACGATACGCTCGACCCCGGCGTGCCGCGCTGGACCGGTAGCGCGCTGGTTGCGTTCGAACATCACCAGCGGCAACGGTCCGCTGTCATCGGCCTTGTCCGCCTGCCCCAACGTGTCCAGCACCAGGACCTCGGCGCCCCATCGGCGCAGCCGCCGCGCCAGCTCTTCGCGCCAACTGGTCACCGTCGAATGCAGCAGCACCCGGCGACCTGAGAGCACACCCCGCCCTCCCTCGCAGGGACGTTCGGCAGGCAGCAGCGGGACATCGAAACCGAACACGCTGCCCACCCCCGGCGTGCTGTGCACATCGATGTCCCCGCCCATCAGCCGGCACAACTGCCGGCACAGCGACAGGCCAAGGCCGGAACCGCCGAAGCGGCCGGCAATGGAGTCGTCGGCCTGGATGAAAGGCTCGAACAGATTCTCCTGCTGCCTTTCGGTCAGCCCGATTCCCGAATCGGCGACCTCCCAGCGCAGCGCTCCCGGCTGCGCCGATGGCAGCAGCCGGATCTCGATCCTGCCGGAAGGCGTGAACTTGATGGCATTGCCGACCAGGTTGCGCAGCACCTGCTCGATGCGTGCCATCGGGCCGGTGCAGTGGCTGGGCAGCAGCGGATCGACCAGCAGGTCCAGGTCCACCCCCTTGCCCAGCGCCAATGGCGCATACAGCAGGGCTACGCCTTCGATCAGCACCGCTGGCTCGAAGCGCACCACCTGCAGCCCGAGCTGGTTCGCCTCGGCGCGCTCCAGATCAAGCACGTCACTGATGATGAGCAGCAACGAATCGGCGGACTGGGTGATGCGACGCAGGCGCGCGTGCTGCTCGTTGTCCAGCCGCGAGCGCGCAAACAGCTCCAGATGGCCCAGGATGCCATGCAGTGGCGTGCGTATCTCATGGCTCATCGCGGCCAGGAAGCGCGATCTGGCGCGGTGCGCGGATTCTGCCTGGTCATGCAGCAGGTCCTTCTGGTCCTGCAGTTCAACCCGGGCGGTCAGGTCCTGCAGCACGCACAACAGTACGCTGCGCTGCTCGTGGACGACCTGGGTCGCACTGACCAGCAAGTGACGCGCGGCGACCCGGCCCGCTGCAGGATGAGACAGTTCGAATTCGGCGATCGCCGGATCGCCCTCACCGCCCACCCCGCGCGCGCGGGTGTGGCCCTCCACCAGGGCGGCATACAGGTCCATGCCGCATCGCTCGGCCGCGGCCGCGTAACGAAGCATCAGCTCATTCTGGACCACCGCCTGCGCCCCTTCGGTGTCTATCAGGCACAGCCCGGCCGGCGTCATCTGGATCAGCGAGCGGAACAGCTGTTCATCGGCATGCACCTGCCGCGACCGATGCGCTGCCGGCGCGAGCACGCGTCGGTCCAACCATCCCAGGAGGATCCAGAGCGTGGCCATGCCCAGCGCCCACACGGCCACGGCGATGCCCAGCTCGCGCCGTGCCTCGGCCAGCAGTTCACGCCCGTCCAGCAGGCTGACCAGCGACCAGCCGGTTCCCGCCAGCGGCGCAGCGAACCCCAGCCTGCCTTCGTGCAGGTACTCGCTGATGCCCGAGCCGGCTCGTGGCCATCGGCGGATATCCTTCAATTCGTGCAGCAGGTCGACGGGCGCGTCCGTGCGCGAACCCACGATGACTTCGCCATCGGGGCCAACCACCAGCAGATTGTCGGCCGTTGCCTGGCGAAGCAGGCCGGCAAGCGCTGCGACGGGTTCGAAGGCCACCAGCACACCCACCGCGCGCGTGCCGTCATGGACCGGAAACGCGGTGATCCGCGACGGCCTTCCGCTGAGGGGATGGGCAGCCATGCCGATGCGGTTGCGGTGATCGCCGTGGGTCGGGCCCGGTGTCGCCACGCTGCCGCCCAAAGGCCCAGGCAGGCTCGATCTTACATACGCGCGCAGCTGGCCGAATGGCGCATCACGGTCCGCGCCGGACAGCGCACGGGCCAGCGCACTGTCCTGCAGGCCGTCGTCGAGCACGGCAAAGTGTCCGCTGGGATCGAGGAAGTAAGCCACGCTCGCAGCCGCTGCACCATCGGTCTCCAGCTGCGAAAGAAGCGACATCGATCGCGACAGCGCCAGGTAGCGCCTCAGCCGTGTTGCGGGCCATCGCTGCGTATCCCGTCCAATCACCAGCTGCACGGCTGCACCCGCTCCCTGCTTGACCCGCAGCGTCTGGCCATCGGCGAAGTAACGCCGCAGATCCGCTGCCTGCAGCGCAGGATCCCTTTCCGTACCCCGTCGCCATGCGTAGGCGGTCAAGCGGGCAAGCTTGGCGTAGTGGTCGTGGTCATGGAGCAGGTGCGCGTCCACTGCTGCGCGTGCGCGCAGGAAATCGTGCAGATGGTCCTGCTGCCTGGCACGCACGCAGGACGCCACGGTGATCGCCAGTGCGATGCACGACAGCATGCTGAGCAGTATCCCCGCCGCCAGCAGCAGGCGCCGCGTATGCCGATGGACCACGCGCAGGTCACCGCCAGGTCGATCACGTCCACGCAGGCGCGACAGGTAGATGAAGGGCCGCAGGCAGGCAATCATGCTGGGGGCGTGCAGGCAGGCAGGATCCACGCAGCGCGCGGCGTTCCTGGTTGCCACAGGGTTCCTTGGAGATGACCTGCACGTTAGTCGGACCCGTCCTCGATCCCCATAGGACGCGACTGAAACGGCGAGCGCGCTGGACCTTCATCGACAGGCATCGCGCAGCCGATCGTCCCAGTGCCGTTGTTGGACGAAGGATTCGCGTCGGCGTCGCCGCTGCAGGGCGTTCCTGCGTGCACGCTGCGCGCGGCTGCAGGCCTGCGGATCGCGTTGCAGGGGGATCAACACAAGCCGACCCGGCCGTTGCTGACGCGTCCTGCGGCTGACGGGCGGCGGCCGTGGCTGGGCAACGGGCATTGCGGCCGCGGTTTCCCCGCTTGCCGCGCTGTCCGGGAGCGTCCACCGCACCGCCGGCTCGCCCGCCGCGCACGCTGCGTCCTGGTAACGCACTGCGGCGCCGCTGCCACACCGATGGACCGGGCCTGCAAAGGCAGCCGAGCAGACACCGATGCCGACCGCCAACCACCAGGCTGAAGCGTGCATGGCGATCCTCCTTGCCTCCACGCTGCGGCAATGATGAACGCCGGCCAAGAGGCGAAGGCGGCGGATTCACCTTTTCGTGTTTCTTGTATTCCGCACCCTGCCGCAACCCACCAAGCTGCCCGCCCTGCCCTCCCTGCCCGTCCTGACCGCCAAATCCCGCGCTCCCGCACCTCCGGCATGCAGCGCGCCGCATCGCCGAGCGTGGCCGCGTGGCACGCCGTCTGGAAGCAGCGGTGATGCTGGTGATCGTGCTCAACGTCCTGGTGCTCATGCTCGACAGCGTGGCGGACATCCATCGACCGCACGGCCGCCTGCTGAGCATCGTCTTCATCGCGGTTGAACACCCGAAGTGAACCGCGGTACGCGGTTCAATCGACGCGCGCGCCGCCCTGCGCCGCGTCCCAGGCTTTCACCTTGCTGCGCACCTGCTGCAACATCGCGTCCAGCGCGGCGCGGTCGTGCACCTTGCCACGCAGCACCACCGTGTTGATCGACTCGGTGGCGCTGATGTCCTGTAGCGGATTGGCGTCCAGCAGCACCAGGTCGGCGGCCTTGCCCGCTTCCACCGAACCGTAACGGTCCATCTGGCCGAACCAGGCCGGACCGGCGCGGGTAGCTGCCGCCAGTGCCTGCGGCGGCGTCAGTCCTTCGCGCACGAACAACTGCAGTTCCTGGTGCAGCCCGATGCCGGGATAGTTGAATGCGTTGAGGAACCCGGCATCGGTACCGGCAATGATCGTCACCCCGGCCTGCTGCAGCATCGGCAGCACCGCAGCCACCTGGTGGTACTGCCGGTGGCGCGCCTGCACCTGCGCCGGCGTGGCCTTGGCGGCGCGATCCACGCGCCATGCATAGGTGGCGCGCAGCCCGGGCCCGATGTAGGCCAGGTAGGGATTGTGGCGATGGTCGTCCTGGTCGAGGAAATCCAGGATGCGTCCGCCGTTGAGCGTGGGCGTGACAAAGACGCCGCGACGGGCGAAGTCACGGTAGGCCGACATCGCAGTGTCCCGATCAAAGCTGGCATCCAGGCGCTGGTTGGCTTGCGCGCGGTCGATCCGCCCGGCGCCGAAATCCGCGGCGATGGCGGCCTGTTCCCGACTGCCGGCCTTGAACGCGTAATCCAGGTGCTCGATGGACGCCAGGCCGGCATCGACGGCCTGCTCCACCGTCAAGGCCATCGGGATGTGCCCGGAGGCCTTGAGTCCGGCCTTGCGCGCCGCGCTGGCCGCATACAGGAACAGCTCGGGCTTCAACGTACTGTCGGTGATCTTGACGAAGTCCACCCGGTCGCGACGCAGCTGCGCGATCGCCGCATCCACGTCCGCCTCGCTGCCCACTTCCAGCGTGCCTTTCCAGACCGGTTCGAGGCCTTCGATCTTGGCCCCGGAAGTCAGCAGCCGCGGCCCCTCGAGCGCACCGCTGGCGATCTGCCCGCGCCACTGCAGTACCTGCTGCGGCAGGTCGCCGGACGCATCGCGTACGGTGGTAATGCCATGCGCGACGTAGAGCGGAAGCAAGGCCTTGTTCTCCTCGATCAGGGCCGGGCCACCGCCGAAGTGCACGTGCATGTCCCATAGCCCTGGAACCAGGTACCGGTTGCCCGCATCGATCCGCCGCGCGGCGGACCATCGGGAGGCCATGGAGGCATCGTCACCGACGGCGACGATGTCCTCGCCACGCAGTGCCACGCTCTGTCCGGGACGGGTCGTGGCCGCTTCGACGTCGACGATCGTGGCGTGCTGGATCAGCACGTCGGCGACCTTCGGCGAGGCCAGCGGGACAGCGGGGACGCCGGCCCCGGCAAGGGCGAAGGCAAGCAGGCAGACGGTTCGAGCAGACATGGGCGGCATCCGGTTGCACGGCGCGCAGGCCGTGGGAATCAAGTCGGGTATGCGCGCTGGCACACCGCGTCAGCGCATGGTAGAAGTCGCTTCATCCATGCGGAAACAAAATAACTGAATATCAGCGATGAACCAGGCGAATAGATCATTGTTTGAACTGGATCTGCTGCGCGCCCTGGTCATGGTCGCCGACTGCGGCAGTTTCACCGCGGCCGCCAGCCGACTGCACTCCACCCAGTCCACCATCAGCCAGAAGGTGCGCCGCCTGGAACAGCTGGCCGGCCATCGCCTGCTGGAACGCGGTCACCGCGACGTGCAGCCTACCGACGCCGGCCAGACGCTGCTGGGCTACGCGCGCCGCATGCTCGGCTTGAACGACGAACTGCTGCAGGCGCTGGCGGGTGCAACGGTGGCCACGACGCTGCGCCTCGGCGTGCCCGAGGATTTCGTCAACCCGACCACCACGCGCATGCTGGCCGCCTTCAACCGGAGCAATCCGCAGGTCCGACTGGAAATCAGCAGCGGCCTGAGCCGGGACCTGGCGCAGGGCTTCGACCACGGTGAGCTGGACCTGGTGCTGGTCAAGCAACGCCGCAACAGCCGGCCCGCCGTGCATTGCTGGCCCGAACCGATGCACTGGATCGACGGCAGGGCCGCGCCCAGCGCTGGCCAGGACGTGCTGCCGCTGGTGACCTTCCCCCCCCGTGGGCTGTACCGCGATGAGATGATCCATGCGATCGAAACGCTCGGCAGGCGCTGGCGGATCACCTTCACCAGTTCCTCGCTGAGCGGCATCCAGGGCGCGGTGGCCGATGGCATCGGCATCAGCCTGCTGCCACGTCGTGCGGTGACCGCCGACCATCGCATCATCGATGGCGAACACGGACTGCCGGTGATCGACAGCTACGAAATCGGCATCCTCTACCGTGACAACGCCGACGACGGCGTGCGCGCACTTGCGCTGGAGCTGAAGCGCCAGGTCGACAGCGAAACGCGGTGACCGGCCTGCTCAGGCGCTGCGCGGGGGCAGGATCCAGCGTCCCCGGCGCATCGAAACGCGGTCCGACGGCACGCCCGCCACCGCTGCCGGTCCGTGATCGGCGCGTACCGCCACGAAGGTCGCCGGCAAGCCCTCCCGCAGCCCATGTTCCAGCAAGCCGAGCACCGCAGCGGCGTGGGTGGTGACCATGGCCAGCGCCAGCAGCAGCCCGGCGTCGGTATGGAAGCCGGACAGGTAGCCGATCAACATCGCGCGCTGCAGCAGGTCGCCGTTGCCGGTGGCATCCACCACGCCACTGCCCGGTGCCCCGGCAGCGGGTCGACCGCAGGAGCGGGTAAACTAGCGCTGACGCAACCACCACAGCAGGATCCATGGGCCCGTTCGACCGCACCGACCGCCTTCGCTGGCAGGCCGCCTCGCTGCTGGCGGCAGCGCCGGTTGCCGCCTTGGCCGCGGCCGATGCGCAGACCGGGCAGAACGCCCCGACGGCGTCCGCAACGCCGCAACAGCGCGTGGAGGAACTGCACCAGCGTGTGCTGGCCGGCCGCAGCGCCACGGCGGCCCTGGAAGCCTGGTGCGCCGAACATGGCCTGGCCGACAAGGGGCGGGTCCGCGCGGTACGGGTCCAGGGCGTACAGCGCGATGCGCCCGACGACGTACGCAGGGCGCTGCAGGTCGACGCCAGCACGCCGCTGCGCTACCGCCGCGTGCAGTTGGCCTGCGGTCCGCGGGTGCTGTCCGAAGCGGACAACTGGTACGTGCCCGCGCTGCTGACGCCTGCGATGAACAGCGTGCTCGATGGCAGTGACGAACCGTTCGGCCGGGTGGTCGCAGCGCTCGGCTTCAAGCGCCAGACCCTGCGTGATCAAACCTACTGGCCCGCTCGCGGCGAGGGTGCCGGCGCCACCGTGCTGGAAGTGCGTGCCCTGCTGCGCGACAGCGCGCAGCGGCCTTTCAGTTATGTCATCGAAAGCTACCTGCAGGGCGCGCTGCCACACTGACCATGGCCATCACGCCAGGCAGTGCTATGGTGCTTCCACCGCCCCTGTGGAAGCGCACTGATGGATACCCGCCACGGCATGATGATCCCCCTCGCCCTGCTCGGCACGCTGGCCCTGAACGGCTGTGCCAGCAGCCCGGGCCCGCAGGTGCGCGGCAGTGGCCAGTGCCAGGCCAGCGCGCTGGGATGGGCCGTGGGCCAGCCTGCGAACGAGGCGAACATGCGGCGGCTGTCGCGCGAAAGCGGCGCCGGGCTGGTCAACCCGATCGGCCCCGGCACGATCACCACCAAAGACCTGCGAACCGATCGCCTGCGCGTCTTCATCGACAAGCAGGACGTGATCACCGCCGTGCGCTGCGAGTAATCGCAGCACCGGGGCAGCCTTCAGTCCGCGCGGACCAGCAGGTCGGGACTGATGTCGGCGATGCAACGCGCCCCGGTGAGGGTCATCGCTACCCGCATCTCCCTCGCCACCAGGTCCAGCAGGTTGGCCACCCCGGCTTCTCCATGGGTGGCCAGGGCGTACACGAAGGCGCGTCCGAGCAGTACCGCATCGGCGCCCAGCGCCAGCATGCGCACCACGTCCAGGCCACTACGGATGCCCGAATCGGCGAGGATCTTCAGCTCGCCCTTTACCGCATCGGCAATGGCCGGCAAGGCGCGCGCGGTCGACAGCACCCCATCCAGCTGGCGCCCGCCATGGTTGGACACCACGATGCCATCGGCACCGAAACGCACCGCATCGCGCGCGTCATCAGCGTCGAGGATGCCCTTGATCACCATCGATCCCTTCCAGAATTCGCGGATCCATTCCAGGTCCTTCCAACTGATCGACGGATCGAAGTTGCTGCCCAGCCAACCGATATAGTCGGCCAGCCCAGTGGCATCGCCGCGGTAAGCCGAGACGTTGCCCAGATCGTGCGGGCGCCCGCGCACGCCGACGTCCCAGGCCCAGCGCGGATGCGCCAGCACCTGTCCGGCGCGACGCAGCGCAGCATTCGGCCCGCTCATCCCCGAATGCATGTCGCGGTAGCGCGCACCGGGCACCGGCATGTCCACGGTGAACACCAACGTGGTCACCCCGGCCGCTTGTGCGCGTTCCAGCGCATTGCGCATGAAGCCACGATCACGCAGGACATACAGCTGGAACCACATCGGCCGGCTGATCGCCGGGGCCACCTCTTCGATCGGGCACACCGATACCGTGGACAGCGTGAACGGGATCCCCCGGCTGGCTGCCGCACGTGCGGCCTGGACCTCGCCACGCCGCGCGAACATGCCGGTCAGGCCGACCGGCGCCAACGCAACCGGCATCGCCAGCGTCTCGCCGAACAGGTCGGTCTGCAGGTCCAGTTCGGACATGTCGCGCAGCACGCGCTGGCGCAGCGCGATCCCGGCCAGGTCCTCCACGTTGCGCCGCAACGTGTGCTCGGCGTAGGCACCCCCGTCCACGTAATGGAACAGGAACGGCGGCAACCGGCGCTGCGCCGCTGCCCGGTAGTCGGTGGAGGCGGAAATGATCATGTCCGACTGTGAGCGCAAACGGGGCCGCCAGGCAATTCGCCTTTCGGCGAATGCGCCGGTTTACAGTTTTTTCTCGACTCGGCGCATCACGGTCAGCACCACCACGCACATCAGCGTCACCCCGCTGGCGATCACATACGCGCCGATACCGACTGCGATGCCGACCGCGGCGGACATGATCAGCGAACTGGCGGTGGTCAGGCCGCTGACTTCGCCATCGCGCGTACCGCGGATGATGGTGCCGGCGGCGATGAAGCCCACGCACGCCACCACCGCCTCGATCAGGCGGATCGGATCGACCTGCAGCAGGTCCCGATACTGGTCCTGCTGGAAATGCTCGGCCACTGAATCGCCAAGCCCGACGATCAGCGCCGCCGCGCCGGCCAGCAGCATGTGCGTGCGCAGTCCCGCCGCATGCTTGCCCAGTTCGCGCTCGAACCCGATGACCCCGCCGAACAGCATGGCCGCGGCTACCCGCAGCAGCAGGGAGATATCCTGGCTGAAATCCATCGCACGTCTTCCCTTGGTCAAATCGTGAAGGTCGCCGGAATGCCGTGCGAGGACCGTGAAAGCCGATGGTTACTGTGCCAAGTAGCCGCCATCGATGGCGTAGTAGGTGCCGGTAGCGAACGATGCGGCATCGCTGGCCAGCCAGGCCACCAGCGCGGCGACCTCTTCAGGCGTACCCAGGCGCTTGAGCGCGTGCCGGCCTTCCAGCGTGGCCCGTACCTTCGGATCCATCTGTTCCAGCAACGGGGTGCTGATGAAACCGGGTCCGACCGCGTTGATGCGGATCTGGTCGGCGGCATGCTCCCAGGCCGCGGTCTGGGTCAGACCCACCACGCCATGCTTGGCCGCCGCGTAGGCCACCGAACCGGCATACCCCACCTGGCCCAGGATCGAGGCCATGTTGATGATGCTGCCGCCACGGCCGGCCTTGCGCATGGCCTGGATCTGCGCGCGCTGGCACAGGAACACGCTGGTCAGGTTCACGTCGATGACCTTGCGCCAGCCCTCCACCGGGTAGTCCCCACTGATCGCGGCCGGACCGCCGATGCCGGCGTTGTTGACCGCGATATCCACGCTGCCAAGTTCGGCCACGGTGCTTGCCACGGCCGCTTCCACGGCGGTCTCGTCGGTAACGTCCAGTGCGATGCCGAGCGCCTTTGCGCCCTTGCCACGCAGCGCTTCGGCAGTGGCGTCAACCGCCTCCTGCCTGAGGTCCCATACCGAAATCGCAGCACCGGACGCGGCCAGCATTTCCGCCACGGCCAGCCCGATCCCGGAAACGCCGCCGGTCACGATCGCGGTCTTGCCCTTGAGTTGGTAATCAATCACTGCTCGACTCCTGTTGCGTTGGTCTGGATGGGGTCCAGCCATCACCGGCAACGTTACGCCGCGCCTCGTGACGCGCCCGCAACATGCGTCCACGGCGCGTGCAACAGGCCTTCCCATCGCTGCAACAACCCAGGTCCTATGCTCGGCGCACGGGCCCTGATGCGGCCCTTCCTCCCCCAACGAAGGATGCTTGATGCCAACCGATGACAATGTGCTGTTTTCTGCTACACGCCTGGGCGCGATCGCCCTCGCCAACCGGGTGGTGATGGCCCCGCTCACCCGCAATCGCGCCCTGCCGGACCGCGTCCCTACGCCGCTGGCGGTCGAGTACTACGGGCAGCGCGCCAGCGCCGGGCTGATCATCGCCGAAGCGACACAGATCAGTCCGCTGGGCCAGGGTTACCTGGACACACCGGGCATCTACAGCAGCGCACAGGTGCAGGGCTGGAAGGCCGTGACCGACCAGGTCCACGCCCGCGGCGGAAAGATCGTGCTGCAGCTGTGGCACGTCGGCCGCATCTCGCACACCAGCCTGCTGCCGGAAGGTGAGGTGCCGGTCGCGCCCAGTGCCATCCGCGCCGATGCGAAGACCTTTACCGCCAACGGTTTCGAAGACGTGTCCACGCCGCGCGCGCTCGCCCTGGACGAGATCCCGGCATTGATCGAGGACTACCGCAAGGCCGCGCACAACGCCATCGAAGCCGGCTTCGACGGTGTGGAAGTCCATGCGGCCAACGGCTACCTGATCGATCAGTTCCTGCGCGATGGCAGCAACAAGCGCGAGGACGCCTACGGCGGCAGCATCCAGAACCGTACCCGCCTGTTGTTCGAAGTGGTCAGCGCAGTGGCCGACACGATCGGTGCGGCGCGCACCGGCGTGCGGCTGTCCCCCACTACCCCGGCCGGTGATGCCCACGACAGCGATCCGCAGCCGTTGTTCGAACGCGCCGTGGAACGCCTGGACGCTATCGAGGGGCTGGCCTTCGTGCACGTCATCGAAGGGTCCACCGGCGGTGACCGGGACAATATCCCGTTCGACTACGCGGCCCTGCGTTCGCGTTTCGGCGGCGCATGGATCGCCAACAACGGTTACGACAAGACGCGGGCCGAAGCCGCGCTGGCATCGGGCTATGCCGATGCGGTGGCGTTCGGTCGTGCGTTCATCGCCAACCCGGACCTGGTCGAACGCCTGCGCCGCGACGCACCGCTGGCCGAACTCGACCAGGCCACCCTGTATGGCGGCGGTGCAAAGGGCTACACCGATTACCCGCCGCTGTGAACAACACGGGCTGACATGCAACCGGGCGGGTGACGACCGCCCGGTGGGTCACGACCTCCAAGTGGGTGACGACCTCCAGATGGGTGACGACCGTTGGTCGTCACCTCCCTGACCGCAATCAGCGAACCACGGTGTCCTGCAGCGTCACATCCACCACCTGCAGCGGCTCGGCCGCGTTGCGACCCAGCTGCAGCTGGTAGTCACCAGCGGCAATCTTCCACTCCCGCGCGGTCGGATCGAAATCAGCCAGGGTCTTTGGCTCGGCTTCGATGCGGATCCGGCGCTGCTCACCCGGCTGCAGGCTGACCTTGTCGAAACCGACCAGGCGGATCGGCGTGGTGTGGCCCTGTGGCAGCTTCAGGTACAGCTGGGCAACATCGGCGCCGGCACGCGCGCCGGTGTTGCGTACGTCCACGCTGGCGACCAGGCGCTGGCCTTCCACGCTCACCTGCAGGTTCTCGTAGGCGAAGCTGGAATAGGACAGGCCATGGCCGAAGGCGAAGGTCGGCACCAGGCCCTTGGCTGCAGCCCACTTGTAACCCACGTTGGCACCTTCGATATCGAAATCGAAGATGTCCACCGCCGGCTGCTTCGGGTTGAACCCCAGTCCCGGCACGTGCGGGCGCGGCAGCTGTGATTCGTCCACCACCCACGTCACCGGCAGGCGACCGGACGGATTGACCTTGCCGGTGAGCAGTGCGGCGATGCCCTCACCACCACGGATGCCCGGATACCACGCCTGCAGCAGCGCCGGCACCTGGGCCAGCCACGGCGTACGCACCGGGCCGTTGGTTTCCAGCACCACCACGGTCTTCGGATTGGCCTTGGCCACCGCACTGATCAGCGCGTCCTGCTGGTCGGGCAGCTGCATGTCCGGCAAGTCGACCGATTCGGCCGACCACTGGGTGGCGAACACCAGGGCCACATCGGCCTGTGCGGCCGCGCGCGCGGCGGCCGCCGGATTGCGGCCATCCACATAGGTGATCTGGGCATCGGGCCGCTCGGCGCGCAGCGCTTCCAGCGGCGAAGACGGGTGGAAGATCACCGGACCCGGCCAGGTGGTCGGCATCACGCCCGGTACCGCGTTGGTGCCCTTGGCGGTGATGCCCACCATCGACGAACCACCGCCTCCGATCACGCCCTTGTCGGCGTGACCGCCGATGATCACGATGCGCTTCACGCTCTCGGCCAGCGGCAACAGGTTGCCTTCGTTGCGCAGCAGCACGCTGCCCTCTTCCACCGTGCGCTGGGCCGCGGCATAGCCGGCTTCCACGTCGATCGGCTGGTGTTGCGGCGGGTTGTCGAAGTTGCCGTGCAGGAACATCGTGCGCAGGATGCGCGACACCATGTCGTCCAACCGCGCCTGCGACACCGTGCCACCGGCCACGGCCAGGCGCAGCGGCTGGTCGAAGAAGGTGGTGGCGTCGAACACTTCGCCGGCCGACTGCTGGTCCAGGCCGGCCAGCGCCGCCTTCGAGCCGCTGTGCACGCCGCCCCAGTCGGACATCACGAAACCGGGGAACTTCCATTCCTGCTTCAGCACCTGGTTCATCAGGTACGGATGTTCGCAGCCGTAGATGCCGTTGATCTTGTTGTAGGAACACATCGCCGAACCCGGCTTGCCGAGCTCGATGGCGATCTCGAAGGCCAGCAGGTCCGACTCGTGCATCGCCTGGTCGCCGATCTGCACGCTGTGGAAGTTGCGCCGCGTCTCCATGTCGTTGAGCGCGTAGTGCTTCATCGTGGAGATCACGTGCTGGCTCTGGATGCCGCGGATCGACTCACCCACGATCACCCCGCCCAGCAGCGGATCTTCACCGGCGTATTCGAAGTTGCGCCCGTTGCGCGGATCGCGCTGCAGGTTGACGCTGCCACCGAGCAGGATGTTGAAGCGCTGCTGCCAGGCTTCGCGCCCCATCGTGGCGCCGCCGACATAGGCGATCAGCGGGTTCCAGCTGGACGCCGTGGATGGACCGGACGGCATCGCGGTGGCGAAGTCGCCCTTGCGGATGCCGCCGGGGTTGGTCACGCCTACGCCGGCATCGGCCGACTGCTGCGCCGGGATGCCCAGCCGCGCCACGCCGGGCACGAAGCCGGCCGAACCGACCGCGCCTTTCGGCAGCGGACCGCCGTCCTTGCCCAGCCCGAAGTAGCTGCGCAGCATCTGGAATTTTTCGTCCTGGGTCATCTCACCCAACAGCAGGCGGGTGCGCTCATCGGCGCCCAGCGTGGTGTCCATCCACGGCTGCGGCGGCGTCGCGCCCTGCGCATACGGCAAGGTCAGCAGCCGTGCCTGCAGCTTGCGACCCGCGCCATCGCGCAGGTCAAGCGTGGAGGCGCGGCCTTCAGCGAATCCGTTGCTGGCCACGCCGTCCACCGCGGTTGCGGCGAAGCCGTCGGCCCGCACCGCCTGCGACGCCAGCAGCACCGCCGGCGCCCCCAGGCGCGAGGACTGCAGCAGGGCCGGCAGCGCCGTCGCATCCGCACCGGCCTGCGCATACAGCGCCACCACATGACGGTCATCGGCCAGTCGCAGATAACCCCGGCCGATCTGGTCCGGACCGGACTCGGCCTGCACCGGGACACGGCTGAGGATCACCTGGCCCTGCGCAGTGCCTTCGGCATCCACCTCGGCCTGGACAAAGCGGTAGGCAAAGCCGAGCTGGTCAGCCAGCGTCTGCAGCGGATCGATCGCCCCGACCGCACGCTCCACGTCCAGCACCGTCACCACATCGGCCTGCACCGACGTCAGCTGGGTGGCCAGCGAACCGACATCGGCGGCCTGCGGTGCCTTGTCCAGCGCCAACACAGTGAAGGAAGGCGTGGTATCGGCAGCGAAGGCCGGAACGGAGAGCGCCAGCGCAACGGCGGCGGAAAGGGAGAGCTGCTTTGTAATCGTTTTCATCGACAGACGTTTCAAACCCGATGCCTGCGCAGTCGGTCCTGGAAAGGGTGCCGCCGAAGGGAGCAGCGCTAGCCCGCATACAGGCCTCGCCGAAGCGATGCTGCAGGGACCGGGGCGGAGCGGGCCTGCGCACGGACCCCTCCGTCCGGCGTGACAACCTGCTCCTGGACTGCGAGGCAATCCAACAGGTGAAGAGTGGTCGAGGGGGTTTGTTGCTGTCAACCTCCGTCGCATGCGGCGAAGGTCGCATGGACGACTGGAGCACGCCGCGTGCATCGGCTATTGTCGTGGATCGATCCAAGGAAGGAATCCGTCCATGTCACGTGCCCTGAGCAGCACCGCCCTCGCGCTCTCCCTGGTCGCCCTGGCCGCCTGCGGCTGGACCGCATGGCGCCAGCAGCGGGCGCAATCGCCCGACCAGGTGCTGCATGCCCGCGGACTCATCATCACCGACGCGAACGGCCAGGCGCGGTTGATCCTGGGCGCCCCGGTCCCCGATCCCACCACTGGCGGCAAGCCGCTGGGCCCGCGTGGCGCCCCGTTGTCCGGCCTGGTACTGCTCGGCCCGGACGGCTCCGAACGCGGCGGCTATGGCACCGCGGACGTCGGCGGCGAAGCTGTCCTGACCTTGGACGATGCCACCGGCGCCACCGAAGTCTTCAAGGTGGTCGCCAACCCGGACCGGGGTGCCACGCTGATGGTCAAGCACCAGAACAATACGGGCGCGATGCTGACTTCGTGGCAGGGCGCGCCCGAGCTGATGTTCGTGGACGATACCGGGCGCTCGTTCTACGTGCGGCCGGGGACGCCTTCGGCGCCGTAGGCGGGTGGGTCGAACGGGTGGAACCCCCTCGCGGGTGGCTGCGTACAGCTGGCTACGTGCTTGAGGCCGGGCGGGGAGGCTATGCGGGGCACGCGCAAGTACGTCCATGTAGCTCTTCGCGGCTCCTGCCGCTCAAGGCCCCGCACAGCCTCCCCGCCCGGCCCTCTCACAGGTTCCGGTGGCCGCCACCCGCGTAGAGAAGAAGAAAAGCGGTAGCGCCGAAGGCCCCTGCAGCGTGTGGGGTGGAGGGAGCCCCTGAGTCAGGGGCGGCCGCGAAGCGGCGGGGTGTGGGTGCTGGTGAGGAGGGGCCCACGGTTTGCGCAGCAAAGCGAGGGAGCGACAGCGCGAATGCGATGGCGTGGACCCGTGTCCTGCACAGCCACCCCGCCCCGCCAACAACCAGCCCTGCAGCCGTTGACGTTGCCGTTGCTTCAACTTGAAAAGCGGGTGCCGGGCCGCAGGCCCGGCAAACCAGCACAAAATCAGCGCGGCCCGAACATCAGTTCCAGATCGTTGCCCTGCGGCAGCCCCGAACGACGCTGCACGTGCCCTTCAGCATCCTTGAACAGGATTCCCGGCGTGCCCTGGAAACCCATCTCGACCATCAACGCCTGGTTGGCATCCAGCTTGCGCGACGCATCGGCGCTGATCGCCACCGGCTTGATGCCACCGCGGTCAAAGGCGTGCTCGTTCTCCAGCAGGGCAGCGCTCGGATTGGCCGCTTGCAGGATGGCCGCTGCCTTGCCCGGACTGTCTTCGCGGATCACGCCCACCAAGATGTGGCGCAGTTGCACCTTGCCAGCATCCACCCACGGCCGCGCCGCATCCCAGAACTTGTGGCAGTAGGGGCAGTTGGCATCGCTGAAGGTGTACACCACGCGCGGCGCGCTGGCCTTGCCGTCGGCGACCCAGGCACTGGATTGGAGCTGCGACCAGATCTTCTCGGTCATCGGCCCGGCCACCTTTTCGGTCAGCAGATCGCGCGCCACGTCATTGCCCTGCGCATCGAACAGGCTGCCCACCACCACATGCTTGCCATCGGGAGTCAGGTAAGCGGCGGCAGGCTGCTGGCCATTGACCACACCGGCAAACCCGCGCAGGCCGCCAGGCGCTTCGAACTCTGAAACCACTTCGAAACCGAGCTTCTGCAGGCCCTTGATCGGGGCCGGGACGCCGGTTGCGTCCCCACTGGCACCCGCAGCGGCAGGCGTTGCCTGAGCCGCGGTTTTCGGCGCCTGCGCCTGGCCACAGCCGGACACCGCCAGCAGGATCGGCAACACCAGCGCCGCTGGTGCGGCGCGCAGATACGTGGAAAGCATGACAACTCCTGATTGAATGCCCGCGCAGGCTACCGTAGCCGACGCAGTTTGTGCTCGAGGCCTGCAGCGGTCAGTTCGCCCAGGTGCAGTTCGCGAAGCTCGCCTTCGCGGTCGAAGAACAGGGTACTCGGGTAGGCCTGCACGCCCATCGCCTCAGCCGTGCGGGCCGGCTCGTCCAGCAGCACGCCCTGCAGGCCTGGCGCATGCACGCGCAGGAAGTCCTGCACCGTCTCCGCATCCTCGCCCTGGTTCACGAACAGGAAACGCACCTGCGGGTGCGCTCGCTGTGCCGCTGCCAATACCGGCATCTCGCGGATGCACGGCCCACACCAACTGGCCCACAGGTTTACCACAAGCGGGCTGCCCTGCCCTGCGGCCAATGCAACCGGTTGGCCACCCAGGTCGTGCAGCACCATCGCCGGCAGGCTGACCTGCCCTGCCTGCCAATGCTGCAGGCCAGCGGTGGCAACCCACCAACCGGCCGTGGCGAACAGCGCGGCGGCAACGACGGCCGGGCGCAGTGAACGGTGCCGACGCAGCTTCCACGCGCCCCAGCCCACGGCACAGGCGAAGAATCCAATGGGGTCAAAGCCGCCATCACCGATGCGCAGGATCGACCCGGGATCGGTCAGGTACAAGGGTGCGGCGCGCAGCACGAACAATCCCCGTGCAGCCAGCAGCCCCAGCAGGAACATGTCCACCAGCAAGGCAGTGGCGGGCCGCCATGCCGCGCCGGGCGGGCGCGGCCACAGGCGCGCCACCAGCAACGCCAGCAGCAGGAAAAAGATGGCCAGTGCCACCGGCAGTGGCACTGGTCCCAGGCTCATCATCACAGGTGTGTCTTCAACGGATCCTGTCCGGCAGGTTCAGCAGGAACGAGGGTCGTTCACCATCACGGCCGCAGCAACCCACTGGACAGGTTTCCATTCAGGCAGCGTGCCGGTCGACGGGTCGGAACGGGCTGCCCATCGGCGACGGGCCTGACTGCGCGGCGCGCTGCTTGCCGGCCACCATGCGCCGGTACGTTGCCGGGGTCATGCCGACGATACGCAGGAACAGACGGCGGAATGCGCTTTGGTCCGCATAACCGACGCCCCAGGCCACTTCATCGATGGCTCCGCCCAGTTGCAGCAGCAGCTGTGCCTTGGCGATGCGCAGCCGTTGGCAATACTCGATCGGGCGCAGCCCGGTTGCCTTCAGGAAGCGACGCTGCAGCGTGCGCGGCTCCAGTCCCGAGGCCTGGCAGATCGCCCCCAGCGTGGCACCGCGCGCGGCCGTGGTATGCAGCCATCGTTGCGCCTTGAGCACGTCGCGATCGCCATGGGCGAAGTTGGCACTGAAGCGCTCCAGGTCCTGCTGGATGCCGGCAGGCACCACGATGCCCTGCTGGTGAGCCACCGCCGCCATCACGCCCTGGCCGTGCACCCGGTAAAGCAGGCGCAGGGCGAGGAATCGCCACGCTTGGGATCCGGTGACGGTCAGCAGGTCGCCATCGTCCACCAGCAACCGTTCACTGGGAACCCAGCTTCCGCTCTGCGATGACAGCCCCGGGAAGCGGGTGGCGTCCACGCTGGCAACCGTCCGGCCAGCCAGCAGTCCGGCGCGTGACAACACGCCGATTCCGTCATTCACCGCCGCCATCAGGCTTCCGCCGTCGTAGTGGGCGCTTAACCAGTCCAGCAGCACGGTCTCATCACGGATCTGTCCGTTCTGGCTGACCTGCCCAGGCAGGGCGATGATCGCAGGCACGGTCGCATCCAGCATCTCCGCGCCGGCTACCCGCTGTGGTCCGCCACCATCGCTGGCCATGATCCAGCGCGACACCAGAATGCGGGCCGTATGCCGACCCTGTTGCTGCGCCAGCCGGTTTCCGACATGCGCCATCTCGGCCAGCATCGATGCAGCCGAAGGGTCAGCACCCGGGTATTCCACTACTGCGATTTCTGTCAGCTCGTTCTTGTTTGCGTCCATCAGCTCCTCCTCTTGCCTCCCGCGAACAGAGCCGCCGCCATTGACGGCGTGGCTCTTCGGTGGCTGCAGGTTAGGAATCGCGTACAGGCCGAGGCTATGAAGAAAGCTGCAAACTGCGTCAGAAGCCTTGCTTTTCAGCGGCTAGGGGCTCTAGACCTCACTCAAGAGTTGATGGTGGTCACATTCGGAGGGCTCTCTGGATAGGGGTCAACCCGCACGCCGTGCCAGCGTGCCTATCGATATCGTCCGCCGTTATGAGCGGCAACAGCTGTTACCGACCGACCGACCGCCGCTGCGCTGCCTTTTGCCTTGAGAAGACAGGCGTGTTGCTGATGCTTTCGGCCGTACGCGGCGGTGGCGATGCGCCTGGGTTCGGTATCGGTGAGCAGCAACGCACTTCGGCTGCGTTCGCAGCGGCTTCCGGGTGTCTGGATCGGCATGCAGAAAGCTGCAATAAATGCTTGCCAACCCCAGTACCCATCGCTATGATTTCGCACCTCAGCGACGTGGGGCCATAGCTCAGCTGGGAGAGCGCCTGCATGGCATGCAGGAGGTCAGCGGTTCGATCCCGCTTGGCTCCACCA